>NZ_JAOZEV010000020.1 GCF_025847275.1 Flavobacterium frigoritolerans | reverse complement strand
CATGAGTAGGGATTGATCCTGAACATAAAGTCAAAACTCCGTTTGTCCCTGCGTTAGGAACTGTTTGTATATTAATAGTTTTAGTTACTCCGGTTATAATTTGACCACAAATACCATCTGTACTATTTGTTAAATTCAAAGTTGTATCTGAGGTTGGCGATGGAATAGTTACCGTTACTGAGCCTGCAGTTCCTATTACAGTAGTTCCAGAAATAGCTCCAGTATAGCTTACGAGGTCGCCTGTTGATCCTGTTATTGTAAAAATAGCATCTGATCCTGCGCAAATAGAATTGAGACTGGTTAAAGTTGGAACGGTTACTAGTGAATAGATTCCTGTAACCGTAACTATTGCAGGAAGTGAATTACAGCCTCCATTAGAAGTATTGGTTACCATTAAATTATAAGTTCCTGCTGAGCTAACAATTGGGTTTAGTGTTGTCGCTCCACTAACGATTGTACCATCGGTAGTAGTCCATTGATAGTCAATACCTGCACCGGTTGTCGAGCCAGTACCGTCTAATGTAACAGAAGGGCTGCTACAGTTGATTGTTGCAGTGGTAATAACTTTTGCTACTGGAATAGTACAAATAGGAGCTGTATTTGTCTGACAGGTTTTGTTCCCGGCTTCAAAGCAAGTATCAGAAGCGCCTATGGGAATTACAGAAAACAACACATTATCAGAAGGTTGTAATGAGGTTACATCATATGTGAACACGTTACCAATAGCTCCGATGTTTTGTACTGGGTTAGCATTCACCTGATAAGAAACAGAATAATCAGTAGCTCCTGAAACAGCTTCCCAATTAAAAGATACTGTATTTTGCGTTTGAGTTCCGCATGTGATTTTAGGTTTTACTATTGAATTTACAACAACTTCTATCTGCTTTTTTTTGATAATATCTGTAATACCGTCACAATCTTTACTGGTACAGGTTACTTCATAAGTACCTGCGTTTATGGCTTGTGCGTTTGTAATATTTGGGTTTTGAATTGCACTAGTAAAGCCATTTGGCCCTGTCCATGAATAAGTAGTTCCAGATGGGAGAGTACCATTTACGCTTAGATTGATAGTACTATTTGCACAAGAAGAAATAGGTGTAATAACAGCGGGTTCAAGAACAACAGCTGGGGTAACTACCAGATTTTTGGTTCTTGTAATTAAGCAGTCAAAAGAACTGATTTCTAAAGTATAGAGACCCGCATCTGTAGGCGTAACAGCAGGGATGTTATATTTTTTTGACGTAGAAACTACCATTCCTAAAGGATTTATCCATTTGTAGGTAATTCTGGAATCGGTATCCAGATAATCTGGAAAATTATTTTTTATTGTAAAATCGGCTGGATATCCTTCACATAATAAGTCAGGCATAGACTCAGTATATAGAATATCATCAAAATCATCAACATTAAACAAGAACATTTGTACTCCAGATACAGTACTGCCATATGTGATATTTCTAAAGTCAATTTTTTGAGGCTTTGAACAATCATTATTGACATAAATAGCGTGTACTTTTCCAGGTTTTGAATAGCGTGTATCTGTTCTTCCTGCTTTAAACTGAGTTTGAGTTTCGGGAATAGAAGTCCATAAACGTGGAGCGATAAGAGTACCATTATTTATCGTAATAGCGGCTTCTTCACCTGTTAATGGTGTTACTTTGTTTTTTTGTTCTACATACATTTTACCTAGAACAGGAGAATCACTATTGTTTCTTACGCCGGCATATAAGCCATCTTTATTGATAAATCCGTTACCATGCAGTCTATAGTATTTGCCTTTAGCTCCTGCAGATTGAAATTCAATATTATAAATGTATAAACCAGTTGTTTGTATTTTATAAATAACTCTGTCTGCATTAAGACCCAATCCGTTGAACCAGCTTCCATCATTTATACCTCCGTTTGTGATGGCCGGATCCGCAGAAGAAGTGTACAGTCCATGACCATCTATCCCTGTTGGAAAACATGGAGTACCTGTTAAAGTTGGAGGCAAACAGGGGCCTTGATTCGGTCCGTAAAATCCTGAATCATTGTTTCTGAAATTTAGAGTATTACTAACGGTTCCTGTGGTATAATTTACGATATTAATTTTTCCAGGTAAATTATTAAGCTGATGAAACCAACGTTGAGTTATATTTCCAGAAGCATCCAATTTGTCCCATGACCATTCATTCCCTCCTGGTAAGTTTTGAGTTTCAATCAAGTGAATTCTATTGTCGTGTGACATATCTCGCGCACCGGCAGCACCTTGAAAACTGAGCATATGCACTTTTTTTCCAGGTATTACTTTACAATCTAAAATTCGTTGTCTGTCTATCCACAAACTCGTTTCTTTCTCTTCAACCTTAGGGAGGGCAGTTTTAAAAATATCTACAAGTAAGGCACGAGAAGTTAGCAAGGTATGATTAGCATTCATTCTTTTGTAATACTCGGCATTGAATTTTTTGAAAACATCAACATCTTCAACATACATCTTATAAAAAGCGGCTGCACTTGTACCATAACGTTCCCAATGTGCACCGATACCCTGATCACTTGACCAAAAATCGGTAGTGGTGAGTTGTGAATGATTCTGAAAATCATAATCCCAATCAAAGGCATACCCGTCTTCGTGTCCCCAATGTTTGTTTAAATAGGCGCTGCTAACGGGAAAGTAGTTCGGATAAGCAGCTACAAATTTATCCATAACAATTTGCGCTACACATTCTGCCATACCTTCTTCAAAGCCACTTAAAGTGTTTTCGTAATGCCAAAGATTGTCTGAAGACAAACACACATTATCACGCCAGGCATGTAAAAGTTCATGTATCATTAAGCGTGGCTGAGTCATTTTTCCATAAGCATCGGCTGTATATTGGGTAGAAATCCAGTTAGGGCCATTATAAAAAGTGTTGCTACCAGAAGCATTACCATCATTAATAACATTTACTGTATAAGAATGAGATGAAGGACCATATACTTGTGTTATAATAGGAATCACTTTACTGTAAAAGTCCATCATGTTGGTTGTTTGCCAATTGGCAAAACCGCCTAGTCCATTGACTCCAAATTGTGTCTCTATGGTAACATTTACTATGTTGCCAGCAGTACCTAGATTTTCCCATGTAAAATTTAATGGGCCAATTACAGTGTCTGTACCACCATTTAATAAGTGAAAATAAAAATTTTGTCCTTGTGTAAATGTTGTTCCTAAAGCTAGAGCTGTTAAACGTAATTCTTCATAACTATAGCCGTAGGTAGTCTTATCAAGAGAGTTTAAACCTTGACTCCAGCGGATATTTTGCGAATTTGGACCATTAGGAACAGAGCCTGTACCGATAGAGAAACTTGTAAATCCACCGCTTTGCCAGTTTACAAAGGCGCTATGAATACTTTCAACTTTGCCTGTGACACCTGTAGCAGCTATTGCTTTTATTTTACTATTTAGGTTTGGTTTAATAGCTACGGGAGCAGGAAGGGTTGCAGGTTTACATCCCATTAACGTATTACTGGTTTGGGGTACTTGTATTTGAGCAGTAAGGGAGATGGAAAAAAAAGTAAACAGGAATAGAATGTATAATTTTTTCATTGTATAAAATTGTAGGTTAATCGACAATGAGTATGTTTTATCGAAGCACTACAAAATTAGTTTTGTCATGAAAAGAAAATGGTTGTAAATTAATCAATATTGATATTAAATTAACATTATTTATATGGTTATTTTATGTTTTTTGTATTAAAAATATTGTTATTGTTTTATTTTGGTATTTTTATTGAAAAATTAAAAAGTGGGTTTGTATGGCTTAAGTAAAGAAATTGCTATTTATTAAGAGTATTTCATTTGAGAGGGGGAAACATAGATTTTATGTGTAAAAAAGAACTAAAAAACAAAACTCATTTCTTTGAGATAGTGGCTGTACTAATTTAAAATAAGTGAAATTTTTTCTATAATAATACCAAAAACATATGGTTAAGTGTTAGTGTTAATAATGATTAATATGTTAATAGGTTAGTAATAGTATTATTTTTTAGTAATTATGATATTAAAAATAAAATTTTAGTTTGTTTGTATTTATGGAATGATAAAAATTGTTCTTGCGTTGTTATTGATAAGAAAGATTTAGGGATAAAGGCTAAATTTGTGAGGTGAAAAAAATTATTATTTACATATTCATTTTTTTAATAGCTTCTAATATTGGCTTTTTCCAGCAATTTTATAAACTGCCAGTATTGTTTCAGCATTTTAAAGAACATAAAGAAATAAGTAAAGTAAGTTTTATTGATTTTTTAGCCATGCATTATTGGGGTGATGATTTAGACGATGATGATGCTGATCGCGATATGCAGCTTCCTTTTAAAAATATAAGTGGTTACTCATTACAGCTTGTATTTATTCCTACAGACAAACATGCTATTTATATTCCTTTTACTAGTAGTCTAACGCAGACTAACAGTATTCCATATACATGCAATTTACATTCTAACCCCGCTTTATTTTCGGTATTCAGACCTCCTATAGTATAATTTGATTTTCAAATTTTTATTGTGGTTAAGACATATTATATGTTTTAGCCATAGCATTATTATTTCTAAAATTAAATCAAATTATGCTTAATAAGATAATACAATTTTCAGTTAAGAATAAACTGGTAATTGGCGTTTTTACATTGCTATGGATTATTTATGGCGTGTACGAAGTGAGTCGTTTACCTATTGATGCCGTTCCGGACATCACAAACAATCAAGTACAAATTATTACAACAGCTCCATCATTGGGAGCAGAAGACGTAGAGCGTCTTATAACTTTTCCGATAGAGCAGGCAATAAGCAATATTCCGCAGTTAAAAGAAAGCCGTAGTATTTCTCGTTTTGGACTATCGTTAGTTACTATCGTTTTTGACGATGATACTGATGTGTATTGGGCGCGCCAACAAGTTGCAGAACGCTTACAAAAAGTAGCGATAGACGAAAATGCCAGTACACCCGAAATGGCACCTGCTACAACAGGGCTGGGCGAAATATACCAATATGTTGTAAAGCCACAACCGGGTTATGAAGCCAAGTATTCTCTAGAGGATTTAAGAACAATTCAAGACTGGACGATCAGAAGACAACTTTTAGGAACTCCCGGAATTGCCGATGTAGCTACTTTTGGAGGGAAATTAAAACAATATGAAATTGCAGTAAATCCAGCACGACTAAAAGCTCAAAGTCTTACTATAAAGGAGGTATTTACAGCATTAAGCAGCAACAACGAAAATACAGGGGGAGCTTATATTGAGAAAGGACCAACGGTTCTTTATATCCGAAGCGTAGGACTTACCAAGAATATAAGTGATATTCAGAATATTATAGTAAAGAACACACAGGCAGGAACTCCAATTCTTATAAAAGATATTGCAGATGTAAAAATGTCTTCGGCAATACGATACGGAGCATTAACGACAGACGATCTTGGTGAATCTGTAGGCGGAATAGTGATGATGCTTAAAGGAGAAAATGCTAATAATGTTATCGTAAATGTAAAGAAACGAGTTGCCGAAATAGAGAAAATTTTACCAGAAGGTTTAAAAATAGAACCTTTTTTAGACCGTACAAAAATGGTAGATAATGCTATTGGTACAGTTCAAAAAAACCTTATTGAGGGGGCATTGATTGTTGTTCTGGTGTTGGTATTATTTTTAGGAAATTTAAGAGCAGGGTTTATTGTAGCATCAGTTATTCCTTTGGCGATGCTGTTTGCAATTATCATGATGAACACCTTTGGGGTAAGTGGTAATCTTATGAGTCTTGGTGCGCTTGATTTTGGTTTAATAGTAGATGGAGCAGTAATTATAGTCGAAGCCATATTGCACCATTTGCACAGTACCAAAAAATATAAGGGTACAGATATTATTTCGCAAGAAGATATGGATAAAGAAGTTACCGGATCGGCAGGACGTATGATGAATGCGGCTGTATTTGGACAAATAATTATCCTTATAGTATATCTTCCTATACTGTCGTTGGAAGGAATAGAGGGTAAAATGTTTAAACCAATGGCACAAACAGTCGCTTTTGCCATTTTAGGAGCCTTTATACTGTCACTTACTTATGTACCGATGGTTAGTTCATTATTTATAAGTAAGAATATGAACCATAAACCAAATCTTTCAGATCGAATTATGGCTAGGCTAGAGTTCTATTATGAAAAGTGGTTGTCTAAAGCTTTACGCATAAGAAAGGGTATAGTGATTTCGGCATTTGTTTTATTTGGAATCGCAATGTTTATGTTTTCTAGGATGGGAGGAGAGTTTATACCACAGCTAGAAGAAGGAGATTTTGCAGTAGAAACACGTTTGCTACTCGGAACTAACCTTTCGACAACTACAGCAACAATTCAGAAAATATCAGTAGCTCTTAAAAGCAAATATCCAGAAGTAGAAAAGGTAGTTTCTAGAATTGGAAGTGCTGAAATCCCCACAGATCCAATGCCTATAGAGGGAGGGGATATGATTATTGTTTTAAAAGACAAATCAGAATGGACAAGTGCTTCCTCATTTCCAGAGTTGGCAGATAAAATGACCGAAACAGTAAAAGAAGTTGCCCCGGGAGTTACTACAGGTTTTCAATTTCCAGTTCAAATGCGTTTTAATGAATTGATGACTGGAGCAAAGCAAGATGTTGTATGTAAGATTTATGGAGAAGACCTTGATAAACTTGCTGAATATGCGGAGAAATTAGGAGCAATAGCTAAAACAGTAGATGGAGCTACAGATCTTTATGTGGAGAAAGTTACAGGAATGCCTCAGATTGTTATTGATTATGATTGGGCAGAAATGGCTAAATATGGAATCTACGTTTCAGATATAAACAAAACGGTAAATGCTGCTTTTGCCGGAGCAGTAGCAGGTAGTATTTATGAAGGAGAGAAACGCTTTGACATGGTTGTTAGAGTAGAGGATAGTGGTCGAAAAGATATCTCAGATGTACGTAATTTATTGATAGCAACCCCTACAGGAATGCAAATCCCATTGTATCAGGTAGCATCGGTAAAAGAAATAGAAGGACCAAACCAGATACAGCGAGAAGATGCAAAAAGAAGAATAATTGTAGGATTTAATGTCAGAGGCCGTGATGTAGAATCTATAGTAGAAGAATTGCAGAAAAAGGTAAATAATCAAATAAAATTTGATCCCGGTTACTATATTACTTACGGAGGTACATTCGAAAACTTGCAAGAAGCAAAATCACGCCTAGGTGTTGCTGTTCCAGCTGCATTATTAATGATTTTAGCACTATTATACTTTGCATTCAGGTCTTTAAAAGAAGGAATTATAATTTTTACAGCAATTCCATTATCGGCTATTGGAGGAGTATTTGGACTTGCCTTGCGTGATATGCCATTTAGTATATCAGCAGGAGTTGGATTTATTGCACTCTTTGGAGTAGCAGTACTAAACGGAATTGTTTTAATATCCGAGTTTAATCGAATACAGAAGCTTGGTGAAATTACCGATGCCATACAAATTATCATTACAGGAACAAAAAATAGGTTGCGTCCTGTGTTGATGACAGCTGCAGTAGCTTCATTAGGTTTCTTGCCAATGGCTTTAAGCAATGGTGCAGGAGCAGAGGTACAACGTCCATTAGCAACAGTAGTTATTGGCGGACTTATAACAGCAACATTACTTACGCTGTTTGTACTGCCATCTATTTATTTAATGACCTACCACACCAAAGTATTTACGAAAAAAATGAAAAAAAATAAAATTGATAAATTGGCATTATTGCTTGTTGGTTTATTTATAACTGCCTCAGTTCAGGCACAACAGCTGCCTACATCACTAGATCAATCTTTGTCTATAGCTATTCAGAATAATAAAAGAGTGAAATCGGCTCAGTTAAACGAAAAATCAAAAGAGCAACTCCGAAAATCAGCTTTTGATATTCCGAAGACCTCGTTAGATGCAGATTATGGACAGTTTAATAGCCGACTTAATGATAGCCGTTTCGGAATAAGTCAAACCTTTGCTTTTCCAACAGTGTATAGCAATCAGAAAAAAAACTTAACAGAAAACTATAATGTTGCTAAGGTTGAATCGCAGTTAACGACACAGCAGATTAAATCAAATGTGAGGAATCTTTTTTACTCCTATATCTGGTTAAATAGTAAAAAAGAATTGCTGACATATGCAGACTCTATTTATAGATTAATGGAGCAAAAATCGGATTTGCGTTATAAAACAGGAGAAACAAATGTGCTCGAAAAAAGTGCTTCACAATCTGCTAGACAATTTTATACCAACCAGCTTACAATGGTAAATAGAGATATCGATATCACAATTCGATCCTTTAATGCCGTTCTTCAGGACAGTATAACCCATATACCAGCTTCAGAAAATATTAAGAATGATTTTAATATCTCGTTAAGTGATAAATCTAATATAACTGAATTACCACAGATAAGGCTTTCGAATCATATTGCAGCTGCAGCAAAATGGAAGTGGAAAACTGAACAAGCTAAGATGTTACCCGATATTACATTGGGATATAATAATTTAAGTATTATAGGTACACAAACCAATAACACCGGACAGGATGTTTATTATGATAGCAATAACAGATTTAGCTATGTTAATCTAGGATTGTCTATTCCGTTGTTTTATTCGAGTCAATCAGCACGTAATAAAGCTGCCAAAATAGAATATGACAATTACCAAACAATGGCAGAGGCAACAAAAATTGAAATAAAAACAGAGATTACAAATGCTTTAAGCGAGGTAGAGAAGTATAAAGAAAGCCTTAATTATTATGAGAATGATGGGCTTAAAAATGCATCAATTATAATAGATGCAGCCAATAGTCAATTAGAAAATGGAGATATTGATTATCTCCAGTGGGTATTGGTAGTAAACCAGGCAATAACAATAAAAAATGAATATCTCGATAGGATTAATGATTATAATAAAGCAATAGTTAACCTTCAAACCCTTAATAATTTATAATATAATGAGAACATATATAACCGCAATTTTAGGGATGTTATTTATAGTATCCTGTAAAAGTGATAAAAAAGAGCAACAAAATAATGCCGAAGCTAATAAGGAGGAAAGCAGTATTCAATTAACTAATGAACAAGTAAAGAATGCAGAGTTGGTAATCGGTAATCCTCAGGAAAAAGATGTAAAAGGAATATTAAGCCTTCAGGGAACAGTTACCGTACCGCCTAAAAGTGTTATAAGTATAAGTATTCCGTTGGGAGGGTATATTAAAAAGACCGATTTAATGGCTGGAATGAAAGTTAAAAAAGGTCAGTTACTAGCAGTAGTAGAAGATATGCAATATATACAGCTTCAGCAGGATTACCTAACTGCTAAAGAAAAGTTTCAATTAGCTCAAAGCGAATACAACAGACAAAAAGAACTAAATGCCAAGAAAGCAAGCAGTGATAAGCTGTTTGAACAAACCGCTACAGAAATGCAGACGCAACGTATAAATATGGCATCATTAGCACAGAAATTAACATTGTTGGGGATTCATGTAAAAACACTTACGGCATCAAATATTAGTAAAACAGTAGCTATAATTTCTCCAATAAATGGTTTAGTATCAAAGGTAAATGTAAATGTGGGTAAATATATTTCTCCAACAGATATGCTCTTTGAGTTGATGGAAACAAGCGATATTGTACTTGTTATGAATGCTTTTGAGAAAGATGTGCATTTACTTTCGATAGGACAAACAGTAACCGCTTTTGCTAATAGTAATCCATCAAAGAAATATACTGCAAAAATCGCATATATAAATCAAAGTCTTAATGGCGACAGGGCGGCTGAGGTTGTTTGTAAAATAAACCAATATGATAGTTCGTTACTTCCGGGGCTGTTTATTAATGCCGAAGTAGAATTTGAAAATGAAAAAGCACTTACAGTACCAGAAGATGCAGTCGTGAGATGGCAGGGAGAGTTTTTTGTTTTTTCAGATACAGGAAATAATAATTATAAGATGGTTGCAGTAACCCCTGGAACGACTAATGATGGGTATCGCCAAATTAAATCGGTTCTAATAAATTCATCATCAAAAATAGTTACCAAGAATGCGTACACACTTTTAATGACCTTTATGAATAGCGCAGAATAATAGCGATATAAAACATTATAATAAGAAGGGCAGTCTATTTTAGACTGCCCTTCTTTATTCAATAGCAATTTATTAGGTAGAATAATCTTATTTAAAAGACAGACAAATGAGATGTAGCTGCTTAATTTTTTTCTATATCAAAAAAAGGAATAGTTAGTTTTCTATATTTTTTTCTATATTTACTTTCAAAAATAAATACGGCTTTTAGCATATCTCATACGTGTTGTAAGCATATTATTTCATTTAAGCTTCTAGTGTTTTAAGGATAAAAATGAAGCAACTCAGTTTAAAAATCATTCCCCTATGATTTTTAATTGATAGCTAATTCCATAAGACACAATTTTATAGGATTACATATTGATTATGAAAGTTTTTTTGAAATTATATTAAAGCAAAACAAGCTTTGTTTTGTGAAAAAAGTTAAACAAATACCATGAAAAAAATTACACATCATTATGGAGTAGAGCTCGATTGGGTTGAACCGCTTGCAGAGGAACTTGAAGGAAAGGTTGATGGTAATTTTATTTTAGTGCCAGATTATATCCATACAGGAGACAGATATGTTTTAAATTGTGACCCTAATATTTCAGCACTTTATTTAGATGTAGTATATCATTCAGAAATTCATTTTAGACAAGTAAATAAAACAGACGATTTTATAGGAGTTTATTATAATCTTACAGAAGGAAGAGTTGCTCTATTATCAGATGATAATATAAATCGTATCGGAAAATGGAGTTACAATATGGCTATTATTGATAGTGCACTGCATTCAGACTATATTGTCAAACGTGGAAGTGAAACGTTTGCGCTTAATATTTTTATAAAAAAAGAAGCAATCAAAGAATATTTTAAAAATAATCTCACACAAAAAAAACATATAGACAATATACTCAACCCTGAAAAAAATACGATTATTAATCTTACAAGAATGAGTAATAAAAGTTACAATCTTCTGATGGATTTGAGATCTAAAAAAGTAGAAGACACCTCTTTTGAATTTCATTTAAAAGGGACAGTATTAAATCTTATAGCAGAGTTTATAGAAAAAATGAGCTTTGATGAAATTATAATTGATACTGTTAATGAAGATGATTTGGCTCATATTATGAGATCTAAAATCTATTTAACAGAAAATATAAAGGGCGCTTTTCCAGGTATTCCTTTTTTGGCAAAAGAAGTAAATATGTCAGTATCAAAATATAAAAAACTCTTCAGGAAAATTACAGGAATGACTCCGAATTATTTTTTCATGAATAGTAAACTATTGGAATCCAAGAGACTTTTGGAAGAAAAGCAATTAACAATCAGGCAAGTTTCTGAAAAATTGAATTTTTCGGGCAGCTCCTATTTTATTATAAAATTTAAGGAATCATTCGGAATGTCTCCAAAGAATTTCATTAAACAATTGCAATAATGATGGAAATAAGTCATACTTATACCTTAACAGCCGACTGGCAAAAACAATTTACTCAGCAACTTGTTGAGGAGATGGGAGCAGAGCTAATAGAAGAGAAGCTATTGCTCATGCCTAAAAGTATTGCAGATGGAGGTTTTTATTTTACTGGCGTTATACCTGGGCTATCAGTTGTAATTTGGGATTTAACATTTAAAAAACCAATCAAAATAAATAGTCTTAAATCAGATGATGATTTATACATAATACATTATAATCTTAGCGACGGGATAAATTTAATTAATATTCAAGGGGCAAATGATAAAATTGGATATAAATCAAATTTAGGATTAGGAGTATTTGATAATGTTGTTGACAAAGTTTTTCATCCAATTATAGGAGAACGTATTTTTGCAATGCGATTACTAGTTGCTAAGGATTTATTGAATTTTCCGGTTATTAATGGAACGAAAAATGAACATGATAAACGAAAGGCAAAAAAAAGTAAAAGCAGTGTTTTCTTCTACGATCATATTGATAGTGAGAGTATGCTTATAATACATGATATTAAAAGCAAATCCTTTCAGGACCCTGCCTTTGATATTTATTTAAAAGGAGTTGTATTTAGATTATTAGGGACATTTATTGATCGCTACTCTAAACAAGCTCCAATACTTCATTATATGCCTGAAAAAGAAATAGAGTTCTTAAATATTACTAAAGAATATTTATTAGATAATTTGTTTGCAAATTTTCCGGGAATTAAATTTTTGGCAAATATGGCAAATATGTCTGTTTCAAAATATACTTCTTCATTCAAGAAAATGTTTGTTAATAGCCCGAATCATTTTTTTATAAGAGAAAGGATGATTTTAGCCAATAAACTGCTTAAAAGTGGAAGTTTCGATTCATTAATGGAGGTCTCTAAAGAATTAAATTTTTGTACACTAAGCTATTTTTCTTTAAAGTATTATAAGCAATTTGGAAGAAGGCCTTCCGATGATTTTGTAAAAAATACGCTTTAATCCCTTACTGGTATTGCTGTTTTATTAAACATTTCTTTGGTTTTTTTAATGTCTATTTGCTTTATAAATACGATTGAAAAAAAGACTTATTGTGATATTTTTTTACCGTATTGTATGGTATAAAATTTATTATTTAGCCAAATAGAAAATTTAATAGAATGAAAAACAAAAGATTAGGATTGATACTACTAATTCTATCTATATATAATGTTAGTTGGGCACAACGGGAATCCCAATTTACACAATATATGTACAATACCACAAGTATCAATCCGGCTTATGCAGGCTCACGTGAAGTAATGAGCATTTTTGGTATGCATAGAAATCAATGGGTAGGCTTAGATGGAGCTCCGGTTACAAATGT
The DNA here is from genome assembly GCF_025847275.1 of Flavobacterium frigoritolerans. Lineage (GTDB taxonomy): Bacteria > Bacteroidota > Bacteroidia > Flavobacteriales > Flavobacteriaceae > Flavobacterium > Flavobacterium frigoritolerans. Next base: position 36,919 of record NZ_JAOZEV010000020.1, on the reverse strand, counting down.
TGTATCAATTAATGCACCCATTGAATTTAGTAATGTCGGTTGGGGAACATCAATTATTAATGATAAAATTGGTCCCATGACAGAGAATTCTATTTCAGCGGATTTCTCTTATACGATTAACACTTCGGATACATATAAACTATCCTTTGGATTAAAAGCGACGGCCAATTTACTTAATGTAGATTTTACAAAATTAAATATCTATGATCCTTCGGATCCAAGATTTCAGGAAAACATCGATAATAAATTTTCTCCAAATATAGGAGCAGGGGTTTATTGGTACTCAGATGTATCTTATATAGGATTATCGCTTCCTAAAATGCTGGAAACGAGTTATTACGATAAAAGTGCAAATAATACCGCATCGAGTTTTGTGGTCAAAGAACGTATGAGCTATTATTTGATGGCAGGTTACGTTTTTGATATAGATCGCGACATAAAGTTTAAACCTTCGATGTTGACAAAAGTGGTTAGAGGAGCCCCTTTACAAATGGATTTATCTGCCAATTTTATATTCGATGAAATATTTACGGCAGGAATAGCATACAGATGGAGTGCAGCCGTAAGCGGAATGGTAGCCTTTCAGGTATCAGACGGTATGTTGATTGGTTATGCTTACGATGCCGAAACAACCAAGTTAGCAAATTATAATTCAGGATCACATGAGATATTCTTTCGTTATGAGTTTTCTAAAAAACGAAAAATTACTCGTTATAGGTGCTTTTAAGCGAACAATATAGATTCAGAAGAACTCTATATTTATAAAAGCCCATTTTTAATTCAGAGAATTGAAAATGGGCTTTGTTGTTTACTAAATTATATTCCGATGAAAGTAAATGGTTTCGCAGTACTAAGTTTCTGAGAGCTTTCTCCTGCGTAGGTTTCATTTTTACTTACGCTTAGTCTTTTAACTGGAGCATTTTTATTAAAATTAATTTTCTTTAAATCGATCCAAAAAGTATTAGGAGTCTGTACAGTTTCAAAGTAATAAACTAGGTTTTTTTGGTCAGAAACAGATCTCCATCTGGTAGAAGAAATATTTGGTTCAGTCTCCGAAGAAATTCCGAAGGGAACAGAACAATTTCGTATAACGCTAAAAACACTAGCTATAGAGGTACGGATATCTGAAGTTTGTGGTATAGCATTGATATAAAAAGAGGCTCTTGCATATCTGTCGGCTGCCCGATTAGTTCCTGGTAGCATAACAGTTCCGGGAATGCCTTGCCAGTATTTATTAATGGCTAGTTGCTCTTCAAATATAGGTGAATTAGTCATGACGGTATAGAATGCATCGTGGTGGATTATTAGTTTTCCGCCAATATATTCAAAAATAGCATTGTCACCCGAAGCATCAGAAACAGAAAGATGTAAGGTGGTAAATTTTGTTGTACCAGGAATGTAATCAGAAACAACCACAAAGTCTTCTTTTCTCAACTCATCTACAGTTTCTTTAACAGACATAAAGTTATCCAGTACATATTGAGCCCATGCAGAGATAGTTATTCCTTTTGCGGCACCCTGAGGGCTATATTTGGGGTATTGGCTCTCAGCCAGCCACAAAACATTTGCAACTAATCCTTTTTCGTTGATACCATCTGTGGTAGCAATATCCCACGCACTGGTTATTACACTGCCGTATTTAGAAGTCCATTTAATGGAGTTTTTACCAACATTACCGTCTCTTTGTAATCCTCTGGGGAAAACCCAAATATTAGCATCAATTTCGTCTTTCCAGTCCATAGATCGAGCTGTAATTACAGTGTTTAGAGGGCCTTTGTAGACAACTCTAGTACAAGGATAAACTTCTGGTGACAGAATAGTTAAAAATAGTAGAGTAAGGGCAATACTATTTTTTAGGTTTGTGTGTTTTTTCATAAAATAGGGGGATAGATAGTTAGTATATTTTTCCTAATAATTTAAGTATAGCTAATTTAAGAAAAAAAAGAAGCACTTATTTTTAAAAAGTAACATAAAACAACTAATCACGAATAAGCTTTGATTTCTCTCTAATAACAATCAATTTTTAGCCCATAAAAAAAGCCTAACCAATGGTTAAGCTTTTATATACTACCTAACTTGTTGGGAGTAATTACTGAGTCTATTCGATTCGGTCGTAAAAATTTCATTTAACGCATAGAAACATAGGTTTCGTATACTCAAAAAAGACGTTTTACTTATTTTAAAGACATATAGACAGCGATGTGAAAGAAAAATATTTCTTTTTTGTGTTCTTTTTTACACATAAAATCTATGTTTCTATGCGTAAAATTAATTACACCCAACGGATAATGCCTATTTGTTTTGAATCAACTTTTCTAGTCTCAACATCATTTCGTCTTTTTCTTTAAGCATTTTGTTCTAGTAGTGATATTTTTTTTTGGTTCCAGTCTTCGCCAAGTTCAAATGCAAGTGCTTCTTGCTTTATGCCTAGGATTCCTTTGTTTATGGTGGTTTTTTTATCCTGCAACAGCCAATCTTATAAAATTTAATTTACGGTTTTTAAATTCGAATTGCCAATTATACATATATTCATTTTCAGAGTGATAGTCTGTAAATTCATTAAAGCCCTCAATTATTTTTGAATGTCCCGTATAATTGTAGTAAATGTTTATGCTTTCGCCTTCTATTGAAAGCTCGTAAACAATTTTAACAAAGCCATTATCTTCCATTACACTATTCAGGCCTTTGCTTTTGTAATAATTAATATTGTCTAAGTTGATTTTATTTAGCACCTCTTTAAGTGATTTCGGTTCATCAGCTCCTGTTTGATTTTCATAGAAAAAACCAAATTGTGATTTTAGCTCATTTGTTTTGTTGGTTAAAACAAACTCTTTAAATGATTTTAGCTGATTAATCAGTTCACTATCTTTTGTTTTTAGTGATTTTGTTGCTTCTTGTAAAAAACTAATGTTTTGTTTTTCGGTTTCGTTAAACACAACAGCCTTGTTATTGTTTTTTGATTTGTACCAAGATTTTTCACTAAAATAATTTTGGAATCTTGAGTTTTCAAATTGATACCCATTTCGTGCAAAAATTTCATTGGTTAATAATCGTATTTCATCAATACTTAAATTTTTTATTTGTGCAGATTTGATAATTTGCGTGGAGCAAGTGGAGCAGTCTTTTAATGTTTGTGCTGTTCCTTTAAAACAAAGAAGTAAAAAGGATATGTAAAGGATTTGTTTCATTGTAAAGTTTTAAATGATAATTTTATTCTTTTGGTTCCCAATCTTCATAACTAAACCAGGTTTGTTTTCCTTTTTTAATGTACTTTTTTGGATCGATCCATTTTTTAGCTTTCGGATTATAACTTATATAACCATCATTATCACCATATAGGATTCCTTTTTTGTCACAACTTTCAATAATTTTGACTTTTATGAAAAAATCTTTAGGATTTAATTCTGTGATAATTCCTTTAGCAATACAAATATCATCATCATATTTCTTTTCCTGTGCTTCACTAACAAATCCTTTTCGGTAATTGAATAGGATTGTATCCGAAATCTTGTATTTAGTAAACTCTGTTTTTTTTATCTCTATTTCAGCTTTTTTTGATTCTTGCCAATAGTCTTTATAGTATTGGATTTGTTCATCAAAATTTATTTCCTTGTTGTTCAAATATCGATAATAACTGTCCAAAATAATCCCAGACATATCATCAGGGTGGAATATTCCTTTATCATTAAAAAACTTTGAAAGTCTTGAGCCTCCCCAAAGTTGCCAATTGTTTCTCATCCACATTCCAAACCCCAGATGCAATCTTCCAGAAAACTCTTCTTCGGATAATTGCTTCAATTTAATTTTAGTACTGTCAGCCCAAAATGTGTTTATTTGTTTGAAACTATCTTCTAAATCTATTGGAATATAAATACTATTTAGTGTGTCTGTAGTAAATCTAACTTTTTCTTCTTCCTCTTTTTGCTTTTTATCGGCGGTTTGCCCAGAACAAATGGTGCTTGCAAATACGAGAAATAGGATTAATTGTAGTTTCTTCATAATATTGTGTTTAACTTTTTTTTCACGAAACGTTTCATGCTTCGATGCATTAAAAAAACGCAATAGAAGTTTTACAAATTAGCTTTGCAAACATAATTAAATAAGAATAAGTTTAGGATTTTTGATCAAATTATTTAGAATAGCGAAATAAAAATAGCGCTTTTATATTCGCAAGAGTTTTATGTTTACAGGATTTGACGCTCCGTTTTCTTAATGTATATAAACTCAAAAAAAAAACTTGGATCAGACTTTAATTAAAAAATCTAACCCAAGTTTGTAATCTTATTTAAATAGAACTTATTCCAAGAATTCTTTAGTTTATCAATAAAGACTTCAAGGAATTTTGGTTTTTAAACCAATTCGCAGTCCATTTTTATTGAAGTTATTTTTTGCAAATGCTTTTCTATTTGGTATTTATTAAAGTTATCCCATTTTGGTGCAGTGTTTGTTTTTTGTCCGTACATAGCATCCAGGCAAACATTGTTGTCTTTGTATAAGTGATGTAAAACTTCTAAAATTTTAAAGAAAAATTCATCTAGCATTACGATTGCATCAAATTCAGATTTTAGCGTATTGTAATTGCTGTCAGCTGGATTTAATAACTGTAGTAAATCTAAAATTTCGTTCTTTTCAGCTTCATTAATTTCGGCTAAATAACCTGTTTTCAGCGTTTTTACAACAAGATTATTCCAAGCAATGCTATCGTGTCCCCATTGTACATCAGGTAGGTTTAAAGAATGTTCACAAATTAGAAGAATTGATTGAAGCACATCATTTAAGTATTCCGTTGGAAACTCATCAAAGCTTCTGAATTCGAAACCACTTTGGTACATTTTCTCCTGATTAAAATCAAGTCCCAGTTCCGAAAGCATTTCATATTGCATATCTGCTTCAATCTGATCGCGCCACCAAATGTTTTCTTCTTTTTCAAATTTCAGCAGTTTTCTAAAATCATCTACATTATAGGTTAGAATTTTACCTTTTGGCATGGCTTTGTTATACGTTCCTACGCCTATGTAACGTGACATGGCATTTCGCATAGAACCTAGAGTAAAATTTTTGTCTAAATTGTATTTATCACTAATCACTCCCATAATGTCGGGACTTCCTAGAGTTGCTATAAAGAAGGGCTCAAACCATTGCAAGAGATAAATAGCATTAGCGTGTGTTTTTTCAAAATTTTTGTAATCAATAATTCTACTATCTTCGGTTAATGTTGGTAAAGTAATATGAAAATGATAGGTTCCAGTATTAAATAAAACTAGATTTTCCTGATTGGTCATAAACATATTAAGTCCATTGTTGTAATCTGGGAAATCTAATTTTTCTTTTAGTACAGCCGATTCATTAATTTTATCAATGAATAGTTTTTTGGTTGCTTTTAATTCTTTGCAGGAATCAACTACTGTTCTGTTTTCAAAATATTTGGTTACAAATTCGATAGAATCTCCATCAAAATGTACAGAACCCATTGTTTTATTCCTTTGGGTAATCATGCTCTGAATGTTGTAGGGTTGATCCTCAAGGAAAAGCTCCATGATTGATTTACCAAGGTATTCTGGATTTTCAATTGGCTGTACAGGTTCAGCAGTAGGGGCATCAACTAATGGAATTGCTTCTGCTAATGTTTTGTGCTGAAAGTTGATATCTAGTTTTTCCAGCGAATGACTATTCATCATTCTGCTTACTTGATAGTTTTCATTTAAATCAAAAGCTTTTTCCAATACAGGAGCCAAGCTATCTGGTTTATAGCATTTTCTGTAGTCAATACTATATCTCTCAAAGCCAATCTTTTCTTGTATAAACGCACCAGTGACTATTAAGGGGTCTTCAAATTGCAAGTAGGTTTCATTTTCTAATCCTATGCCCCAATAATATTTTTTTGTCTGTGTGTTTTTCATTTATACTAATTGTCTTTTTTGTGATTAATTAAAATTTTTAAAGCCTTTATTCTTATTTGGATATACGAGCTTAATCTGCTTAAAACAGGGACAAAACAATTTGTAATGGATCAACACAATAGATGCATCCATTAAAAAAGTTTAATTTTACTTTTAAAACTGTAGAAATTTATATTTTGTCCTCAGAAACTTGCATTTGTATCGACTGAAAGATTGATAAAAAGGTAAAATTTTATAATGAAGTTATAAAATTACGATTGTCATTAATTGCTTTTATATCAATAATTTAAGCGGATGAATAGCTCAATTATGATTTTGGCTATTCATGTTTTTTCCAAGTTGCGAATGTAGTTCTTTTTTACGTGATTTGCAACTATGTAATGCGTTGATAATCAGTAAGTATTTTAATTATTAAACAATCAAAGGGATTGTTTTTATTTATTCATGGTAATAAAGCACATAAGAGGAGTATAATTCATCATTCCACCAATCTTTTCTAACCTCAGAAAAGTAGTTATAATTTAGCTTTCCTGCCTGCGATTGGAGCGGATATACTACTACACCATTTTCACGGTAGGCTTTATTTGTTTCTGTTTCAGGAACAACAGGAACGATATGCCCAGAGAGCCCTTTTTGTTTTCTTTTGGCGCAAATTAGCCCAATTCCTCCATTGGTATTGACCTTGTTTTGAATTTCATCAACAGTATGCATTCTTTCCCAGCCAAAACTAGCTCCCCATTCTAAAAACCAATCGTGTAAAGCACTAGAATAAATGCGATCAACAGTTTGTTTAAAAACGGCTTTTTCTTCTTGTCCCTGCAATATTCTTTCCAGCGCTTTTTTTGTCCACCAAACCGTTGGGAGATATACTTTACCGTAATAACAATAATCGTATGAATACACATTACAATAAGTATCTTCTGTAGTTCTTTGATACCTAATATTAGTTTCAACATCTAGTTTATCAATGAGTAGGCCAATACTTTCTTTTTTACTAGCCGCATCGGTTAAATTTCTATACGGAATACTAGAATCCAGCATAGGTCTTTCTTTCTTTTTCATAGAATCTAACTGAGATTGCGGATCAGGTAATAAATCAGCTTTCTTTATTAGGCTATTGGGTATTGGATTATCTTCTAATGATACTATTTCTTCTGTTATGGTATGTTTTCCCATCTTGACTGCTTAAAATTAATTGGCTTTACGTTATAGATATTGACTATTTGTTCAACGTAATTTTGTGCGCTAAAAAGTAAATATAGGGATTTTAACTTTTCTAATGGGTCTGATAAAAGACAAATTATAGAAAAATTATGATTCATTTAATTAATCTATAGCTTTTAAAAAGCTTTATTCTCAGTGTGTTTACTTGTTATTTGTGGAATTATATTTTCTGTTTTTCCTTAGGTTTTAGTTGTAAAATATTGTTTTTCAATAAGGTATGTTACTTCGGTTGTTTTAAGAGACAATTTAAGTAGAGATTCAAAAAACAGATAAAACCAATAGCATTTCTAATAGATTTTTTTTTTGATGACTAGCAGGTCAAACGAAAGGATTGACTTCGTCAAATCTTTGATTTTGTGGTGAAGCGGGTTTATATAATTGTAGATAAAAATTATTTTAACCCGTTGGGTGTAATTACTTCGTCTATTCGCTTTGCTCGGGTCATAAAAGCTTAATTAAACACATAGGAACATAGATTTTATGTGTAAAAAAGAATACAACTAGCTATGTGTGCTTTAAATAAGTGAAACGCCTTATTTTTAGCTAAAAAACCATGTTTCTATGTGTTAATAATAATTACACCCAACGGGTTATTTTATTCTTCTGCTACAAATGTTTGAGCCGTTTTAATAACTGATATTTTACCACCAACAGAGCAAGGACAGATTGATTTGTCTAGCAATTCCTTTTTGTTGTCTATATCAAAAACCGAAATATCTTGCCATTTTGTTGGTGCTGGTATGCACGGAAAAAGACCTCCTAAATACATTTTGAGTTTACACTGTCCGAATGGCATAATGTTTTCGTTTGGTTTTATATCATCTTCAGTAGCTTGTAATTTGCCATCTATTTTCATAAATGTTTGGCTTGTTACTATTAATGCGGTTGGCTTTGTGCCTTTATCGCATTGAAGCTGAGTAGTGTCGATTATTGGGTTGGGCATAGGTTATTTTATAAATTATTTCATTCTTTTTCTATATACGAAGTTGTCTTTTCTTTAAAACATTGCTTTGCATGGAAAAAACTCATCTTAAATTATATTCTGTATCTAAACGTTTAAATGTTTTTCTAAATATCATTTTATTCAAAAAAACAGCAACAAGCAAACAGGGTATCATAAAAAAAAGTTTGTTATACCTCAACTTTCCGTCATAAGACATAACCACAATATTTAAATAATATTCATTGAATATATATAGAAGAGTAAAAGTTAAAAAAGTTGTCAAAAAAGCTGATACTATATAAGTTTTAGATATAGAATTATTAGGCTTAAAATAATTTATTATTAAAAAAATAACTGGATAAAAAAGGATACATAAACCCTCCATAAATAACAAGCTTATTGGGCTTAATAAGGTCATAATTAAAAAATCTTCTAAAATAAAAAAACCAGTTTTTAGATATTTAATCAGATTATATAATATCAAATACACAAAGGCGTATATGTAAATATGAGATATAAACAAAAAAATAATGTTTGATGTTTTATTAGGCTTCATCTTTTCTTAATTATTGCTTTAAATTCTTTTACTTTTAAATGATGTGGATGTTGGCTTGTGTCTCTCTAAGAAATCATGAGTATAGGTAAATCTATTCTAAACCCTACATCCTTGACATCGCCATACCAAGGATCATCAAATTGTTGGATTATTTTCTTTAGATTCTTTTGTATTTGTTTTTGAATAGCAACCAATTACAAGCAATAGAAACAATTAAACTTGGAATAATAAAATACATTAAATTGCATGAATCAGGAGAAAATAATATTTTGTCATGCTTATTATTTGAATACATCCAGAGATAATTTGATAAATAGGCAAAACAAATTGATATTATATAAGCTATAAACCATTTTTGTTTTAGTTTAGTTTTTATCAATATTAACATTAGTAGAATTGGCATCATAAAAAACAATGGTATTTGCTCAATCAAACCAAGAACCCCTAAAATAAACCCCAATAAAACTGTATATAGTTCATCATAATCATTATTAAACACCCTAATTGAAAGAGAAAAAACTAAATAATAAATAAATAGATGCACTCCCCATATTTGTATAAAAAAACCTGCTTTATTTTGCTTCATAATCACGAATAATTTTTTTATACTCTTCTTTTAAAAATCCTTTATTATCAACTTTTCCTTTAAATGGTGCAGAAGTTTGCTTGTGTCTATCTAGCCACAGCATAAGTATTGGTAAATCAATCCTAAATCCTGCATCCTTAACATCAACCTGCTATGGGCTAAGCTCATTTTAAATTATATTCTGTGTCTAAACGTTTAAATGTTTTTTTAAATATCATTTTATTCAAAAAAACAGCAACTAGTAAACTGGGTATCATAAAAAAAAGTTTATCAATGATGTAGTCTTGATTGTTTATTCGTCCCAATAATTTTATATAATTTTTTGAATTAAAAAACATTATTAAATACATAAAACTATTTACAAGAGTTGTTGATATAATATAGATATTAAAAATATTATGAGTTGATTTAGAATAATGACTTATAGCAATATAAAAAACGGGAATTAATAGAATGAAAAAGGGAATATCACCAAAATATAAAACATATAATGGACTAGCCAAACATGAAATTAAAAGTTCTTTAATTTCAAATCTATCTTCTATATAAAATCTAACAATATCATATAAAAGTACATATACAAGCGAGTATATATAAATATGTAAAAGGAATAATAAAAAAACAGAATTTGTATTATTTTTTCTCATAATTTCTCACTATTTTTTTAAATTCTTCTTTCAAAAATCCTTTGCTATCTGTTTTGTCTTTAAATGGTGCGGAGGTTGGTTTGTGCTTGTCTAACCAAAGCATAAGCATTGGTAAATCAATCCTAAATCCTACACCGATAACTTTTCCATTCCATGGTTCGTCAAATTCTATAAATGATTGAAAACTAATGTATTGGTTTTTTTTTTCATCTAATCCTGATAGATCGGGATAAAACGCGATACTATATTTAGGTTATTGCTTAATTGTAAAGAATGTATTTCTTGTTTTATCCAGCTTCTGTTTTTCCGTTATGGCCTTTGTTTATTATAGTTATTTTCCCTCCTGTTTTGCATAAACATTCTGATGTTTCCAGTACTATTTTTTGGTTATTTATTTCATCATTTTGGGTTGTTTTTTCCCATTTTTGAGTTTGTGGAGTGCAGGATTGGTTGTATTTTGCTTTACAATTGCCAAAAGGAAAAATATTTTCGTTAGGCTTTGCATCATTTTCGGTAGCAATAAATTTATCTTCAAAGGTGCTAAAGTCTTGGCTACTTACTTTTAGTTCGCTTAGTTTTGTGCCTTTATCACATTGGAGTTGAGCAGATTGGGTGACTTTTTGCGACATGGTTAGTTAGTGTTTATTGTTGCTCGGTAAATTCTATTTCTTTACTTATTAATACTTTATTTTTAATTTCTAAATTATTGAACTCATTAAATCCTTGAATTATTATTTTGCCTTTGGAAATTTTCCATTTATGTTTTTCAGTTAAATTATCAAACATGTGTTCGTACAAATTTTTTAATTCAGAAGAATTAACGTGTGCAGTAACTTTACGAGAGATTTTTACGGAGTCTTTACTGAACTGTAAAACTATTTATTGATGAAGTGTGTCTATTCCATCTTTACATGTTTCTCCCAAATTTGCAATATATGTTTTACCAATAATTTTGGATTGTGTGTTAGCACTAATAGCTAAAAATAACACTCCTACTAAAATTAAATTTTCATGTTACGACTTGTTTTTTTTATATTTTGTAGTGTTTTCATCAATTAATATCATAACCCACTTGGTTAAACGTTACATTTCTTTTATTCTCAAAATAAATAAGTGCTCCCATAATAAGAAGAAATGCTGCTAGAACGATTACTAATAATAAATTGTTGTTGCCACCATCGTTGTTATCGTTGTTATTGTTAACTAGTGGGATAGTGTTTTGGTTTTGCTTCGCATTAATTGTTTTATGAGCTGTTTTGGCTTTGGGTAAGCGATTTATTGCTTCTTTAAATTCAGAATTATATAGTCTTTCATACAGTATTTTGCCTGTTGTACCATCTATTATGACCCTTTTTGAAGGAATATCGTCCCCTCTTCTTCGGTGAAAAAATAAAACTTCATAAATAGGACGAAAATCATTTTCATAAACCTCTTCTTTTTCTATTCGTGAACAGATATATACAAGTCTGTTTTTATCAGGGTCATCTGGTACTTTCATTAAATCAATATCGTACTCTTCTTTAATTAATTCGCAAACACTTTCTACACTAAATTTATATGGTAAATCATGATTGGTTTCTTTTATTAATTCGCCATTGGCATTAAATTCTTTGCTAACCCCTACGCAAAAAGTATAAAATTCATATCCTATAAATGCTAAATACTTAGTTTTTCCTTTAAATACTTTTCTTTCTGTAATTGGAGAATTAAATTTTTCTCTTTTTACTGTAACATGATCATTACTGCTCATTACTTGAATTTGATCTCCATTAACATCTAAATAGTTTCCCTGTCCCGAACGTCTAGGATGTGGTTGTAGTCTTTTATATTTTTCTGTGTCAAAATATTCCATGGTATCTTTTTTTATATTGTTATTTATTAAAGTGTCTTTTATTTGACTTTTGCAACTTATCGAAACTAGTACTAAAGCTATTGTTATAATTAATGTTTTCATTTATTTTATGTGTTTTTTAATTATTTCCCATTGCCATTTCCAAGTTGTTTTACCATCAGGCTGATAACTCATAATATTATCTGTTGCACTAGACGGATCTGTACTTGCATGAGCAAATACAAATTTTTGTTTAGAATCTGTTATAGTTCCATTAGCATGCGTGTGATATAAACCTAAGCCGTGTAAAACTTCATGATTTAAAGTGACATTATCTCTTCCTGGATATAATACAACACTTTTTTTACCTATATCTTCTACTCGTCCAGCAACATTTTGTGTAGATTCTGGTATCCCAAAAACAAAAACATAAAAATAGTCTGTATAAACACTTGTGGTAGATCGGCTTAGTAATTGCCTCATATAACTATTTAGTGTGGGTTCAGTTCTTACTATTAATCCTCCGGATATATATATCCCTCCTATTTGAAAATTAGCATTTGTACTCAAATCTAAATAATCAATAATAGCACCTGCTGAATCTAATAAAGGATTACCGTGTATGTCTTTTGCAACAAACTCCTCCACCTCTCCATGTATCAAGGCTTGGTGTAAAGCATTATGTAAATTTATTTTTTCAGCTGGGTCAAAAACACCTGTCTCTTCTTTTCCCATAACATTCGTTCTTACTTGTACCAATACAAATTTCTGTGTTTTTCTATTTGTAATCGCTTTAATCTTTCCGTTTTTAGGTCTGTTAAGGTTGGCACACACTATTATTTTCCCTGCTAATCTACGCAAAGTAAGTTGTTTGGCTGTGGTTTCTAGTAGGGAATCTTTGGGGTAGGCATATACTTTTATTTCTTGGTCTGTGCCAAACTCACGGATGCATTTTATGTTTATGGTGCCTACTTCTCTTTTTGCACCTAGGGTTTTGTTGGTTAGCAATACTGGGTTAGCATCGGTACCGTCTTTGTTATCTATTGTAAAATAGCGCTTGTCAAAAACAAGGCGTACTTGGTCAGGTTCTTCTATTTCTACATCTATCAGAACACGCAATTCGGCTTCATAAGCGGGTTTGGGTGTCGTTATTATGGCATCGCTTACTGCTTTTGGGTACAAATTAAGCCATGGTACATAATATTGGGTTAGTTTTGGTGTGCTGGTTCGGCTTATGGGTAGTTGGTTATACATTTTCTCTAAAGCAGGGAAGGCTTCGCCTGCTTCGTATTCGGTATTAGAATCGGTATAAGTAATCTTTTTTGTAGTAGGGTTTACTATTTTGCCATTTGGTTTTTCGTAGCCGTTTACGAGACAATCTTCATACTTTTTTTCGTTGGTTAAGCCGTTATCATCTATTCGCAACCAATCGAACCCAAATTGTCCAGTATAAGTTCCGTCTTGTTTGGTTCTAAATTCAACAATTACATTAGTAAGATTTTTGGGTGGAGCAAGTGCTACTGCAAGTGGTGCATTGGTAAAACTGTTTTTGGTTTTGCCATGCATTTCGGCTACTTCTTTGCTGTTTATGCTGGTTAATTTATCAGAATGAACGAGCATTTTTTCGGTGCCATGTGTGGTTACTTCTTTGGCTTCGATGCTTATAGCATGACTCGAATTAATTAATGCTTTGGCACTAAAAAGGCTCATAAATCCGCTTACTACCTGCTCTAATGCTGGGGTAAAAGTAAATATTTTACGTTTTACATCCATTATCAATTCTTTAGAGATGTTCATTTCTAAATTATTGCCAGCGTTGAGCACAATATTATTACTGGCATTTATTACAACATTTTTAGCATGTATTGTTACAGTCTCTAAGGCATTAACATTAATATTGTTGCCTGTGCTGTCTATATGAAATTTATTTTCTTTGATGTCGCCCAAAGTAATATTACGTTCTTTTTCTAGCTCTAATCGATGCCCTGAACCGTCATAAATACTCCTTAAATCATTACTAGCTCCGCCTCCTTTTGCCGTTGTTCCGTTAAATAAGCTTCCCATTACAAAGGGTCTGTTAGGATCGTTATAACGAAAACCAAGTAGCACATGGTCGCCTACTTCGGGAATAAATACCATGCCTCGGTTGGTTGGAACTTCTGTGCTTGTACCGGCATCTGGTGTCATTACACGCAACCAAGGCGTGCATAGATTTTTTGTTTGTTGCCAAAGCAATTGTACTCGAATGCGTCCGTTGCCTTTTGGGTCGGCATTATCTACAACTATGGCTTGCTGAATTTGAGCCTGTGGGAAATCTATTTGTGGTTCTGGTAATTTTTTTATAAAAGCTGGTAAAGCTTTAAAATGGTTTGAATATTCACCAATATCGGTGGCTTTATGGGTTATTTCGGTAATAATATATTGTCCTACTTCTTGGGTTTCGAGTTCGTCTTTGAGCGTGCTTAAATGTGCAATTTGGTTTTTTACTTGCAAAGCATCAATATGAATAATTGAGCCTATTTTTAGCTGATTATTATGACTGCTTGCTGTGATATAATTGGCATCTGCCATGATGCTCTCTTGTCGCTTTTTTAAACTAGTTTCTAATGCCATATCATAGCCTGTGGCTATTCTGCCATATTCAAATGAGGGTGTTGAATATAGTTTTTCTGAGGCTTCAAAAGCTTCGTTGCCTAATTTTGGTAAGCCTTCTATTTTATCTTGGGTTTTAGCCTGATAAAGATTGTTTGTGTTTTCGTTATAGGTAAATGCACTAAACTGATTAGGAATGGCTTGTATTGATATATTGAGGTTATGAATGTCTTTGCTGTACGTAAGATTAATGGCTTCTTCTTGTTTTTTAGGTTTTCCAAAAAACAGTTTTTCGCCATCATACAAAAGCCATTCGTTGTATTGTTTGGCTAATCGCTGGATGTATTGAAAATCGGTTTCTAAATGCTGGGTTTGATATTCAATTCTGGTTGTGTTTTCGGGTTGGATATTGTTTTGTAGCTGTTCGCCAGCGGCAGTTTTGATAACTTCTTGCACCATATCTTGCAAAGTGGTGTCTTCCCAAGAGTGCATTTTTTTACCTGATTCTAACAAAATAGTTTTCGAAAATCCTGATAGTATGATTTGATTTCCTACATGATCTTGTTCTTGTGCAAATTGAATATTGGTTATAATTCCCAAAAAATTATTATTATTTTCTAAAACAATATGCACAACTTTTCCTAGCCATTCTTGAGCATTTTCTATGGTGTAGGCTCTTGGTTTTTCAATTACCGAATGTGGTACGCAAATCTTAAATCGATGATGATTGTTTATCGTTTGGTTCAGTTCTATTGAGATAAAATGTGGTATTTCTTTTTTATCTATTCCGAAAGTAATTTTTTGTTTTGACATTTTTAATCGGTTTGGTTTAGTTAAAAGGATATTATATACCAAATAAACCTTCGTGTTTACTCATTTTTAAGTAGATCAACGAAGGTTTGTTTTGCTTTTATCTGTTTTTGGTTTTTTCAAATATATTATTTTTTTTCTTACAAAAAAATAAATAAATATATTTTTAGATAAATAATTTTCTTACTTAAAGGTAAGTATAGGTAGCTTGTTAAAATCTTATCTACCATCTAGTAATATAAATTCTCTATATAATTAAAGAATACAAAAGGAAATAGATTTCTTTCACATATATCTGGCTATGTGCATTTCGAATAAGTGAAACGCTTACTATTAGCTAAAATGAGCTGTTATAAATAATTAGACTAACCACTTAGTAATAGCTCTAAAATAAATTAAAAATTCTGTATCTTTTTTAGCGTTGTACGATACATATTATTTTGTCTTAATTATTTTTAGCTCTTTAAAATAACCTATTGTACCAACATCTACCCAAAGACCAATGCCGCTGCCATTAAAATCTCCTAACATTTCATTTACAATAAACGAAGGGTGTTTTTGTCCGTTTAGATACAGTATTGCTTTTTTATCTTTGACTTCTATTTTTATAGTTATCCATTCGTTTAAATCAATATTGGCATACGTTTCGTATTGACCTTTGTATTCCTCTTTTCTGAGTTTAGCAAATTTATAGTTTGGGTAAGCATAGTATTGTACAGTATGATTTCTTTCTAATTGGTTTTCTGATCTTCCTGCTTTAGGTCTTAAATAAATTGACTGGTAGGCACTATTATCTTTATTAACTCTAAAAGCAAGCCCTATAAAACCTTTTGAAAATTTAAAAGGCAAAGGATCTTGTAATTGGCTCAAAACTTTAATTTCAATTATACCATTTTCAAATTCTACATTCTTTAGTTTAAGAAATGTAGGTTCATCAACAGTTTTTTCTAAATGGTTTATATCGAATGGAACTTTTGTTAGATCACGTTCAATTTTTAGAACTTTTTCGCCATTTAAAAAGGTAGTCGAAGCAATTACGTTTGAAAGTTCAAACTCTTTACCATCGTAGTTTATGGTTTGTGCATCGCTATATATAATAGATAAAGTGGAAAGTAAAATTGTTACACCAAACTTTTTCATGTCTTTTAGATTTATTAGTTAAATTTTGAAAAGGCAAAGTTCAGGTATGAAGGAGCGTTTACCAATGAACTAGATCAAGAAATAGTATTGATCTGGTTTAAGTATTTGATTTGTTTAAACGGCTACGTAAGCGACTAACAAACTCTGGAGTAATACCTAAAAAGGCAGCAATCTGGTTTTGAGGCAGGCGGTTTGCTAAATGAGAGTATGTTTCTAGAAATGAATTATAGCGGTCTTCTGCTGTAGAACTGATATTTTGGAGCAAGCGTTTTTGTAATGATACATAGTTATTTTCTATTAATACACGGAAGATAAGATTGAATTTTGGAGCCTGAACATAAAGTGTTGTTAAGTCATTATAGCTGATATGTAAAACCAATGTATTTTCTAAAGCATCGATGTTCATTTCTGAGGGCGTAGCAGAATAGAAACTTCCGATGTTGCTCATCCACCAGTTTTCTGCTGCAAAATGAATAATATGAATACTACCTTTGTTATCTACTTTATACATACGAAGGCATCCATGTACTACAAAATACATATGTGTACTTATATCTCCTTCTTGTAATACATATTGTTTTTTTTGGTAGAATCTTGATTGGAATTTTTCTGAAACAAGCGCTTTTTCTTTTTGGCTAAGTGGTATGATATTTTCAAAATAAGCAATAAGAGATGCTTTACTAGCTATTTCCTGATCTTCAATCATATTAAAGTTTTTTACAAAATTAATAAATATTTTGAGCGGGAATAAGTAAGTCAAAATTTTAAAATACGAGATTATATTCTTGTACTAATAATTACAGGTATTATTTTTTGTCTTACTAATTACCTCCAAAATAAATTAAAATTTCTGTGTCCTTAATAAAACGTATTTCTGTATCTGTGTCTTTTTTGCGTTGTAATTTACATTTGCCATGTAGCAAATTGTGAATGATAACAAAAACAAAGCAAGTTATGAATATTAAATACAGATCAGTTTACTTATCAGATCTTAAGAAGATTGTAGACTTATATACACAGCAAGACAGTTTCAGAATAAATGCATTGACACCAGATTTTGGTCTCCCTTTGGATATTATGATGGCGGACAATGATAAAATACTAGCCTGTTCTTTTATTTTGTTTAATGAATCGGATGAAGTTACTTATAGAGTACTCTCAGACAAAGCAAGTGTCTCTGAAGATATGGTTGCCGATTTATTACTTTTTACTCAAAAGGATAAAATGAAGCATCCTACCAATGAAAACTTAAAAAACTCAATCTCTAGGTTGACAAATTGGATAAATCATTCCGTTTAATAAATTCTAAAATTTAGAATAATAATTTAGGATACAGATTTGTATTCCGTAATTTTACATGGCACAGAAATTTTTATAAATGAGTAGGGAAGTTTTATATCATAAAATTGCGAAAATAATCGAGGCACAAATTCTTTCAGGAACATTAAGAATTGGCGATAAACTACCATCATTGCGATCTGTACAAAAGATTCACGGTATTAGTCTTAATACAGCCAAGCAGACTTTCTTAGAGTTAGAAAGTAAATCTCTTATTGAATCGAGAGCGAGATCAGGTTATTATGTAAGTATATCTAGCCAAAGAAAGCTGGCGCTGCCATCGATTAGTAAACCAGACTTGACCGCAAAAGAAAAAAATCCGGATGAATTAATCAATAAAATATATGAATCCTTAAACAGGAAAGATATCAGACAGTTTTCTTTAGGAATTCCTGATGATAGTTTGCTGCCTATTGCTAAATTAAACAAAAGTGTTATTAAAATTACCCGAGATCTTGGTAATAAGGGTGTGGAAATTGAACCCGCTCAGGGAAATGAAAACTTTAGAAGAAGTATTGCAAAATGGGCATTAGTATTAGAAGGGAAATTAACTGGTGACGATTTTGTGACGACTCCCGGAACAATGAATGCGATATTTAATTGCTTAACGGCTGTTACTAAAAGCGGAGATACAATAGCAGTAGAAAGTCCTGTGTATTTTGGAATTTTGCAATTAGCAAAATCAATGGGACTAAATGTAATTGAACTGCCTACTGATCCTGTATTTGGCGTAGATATAGATGCATTAAAAAAAATCATACACAAGGTAAATGCAGTTTGTTTGGTTAGTAATTTCAATAATCCGATGGGCAGTTTAATGCCCGATACTACTAAAAGGAGATTGGTAGAAATGCTTACTTTTTATAATGTTCCGTTAATAGAGGATGATTTATTTGGGAATCTTTATTTTGGTGCTTCAAGACCTAAGCCATGTAAGGTATATGACGAAGCTGGAATTGTGATGTGGTGCGGCGGAATTTCTAAAACCTTAGCTCCTGGTTATCGAATAGGATGGGTAGCTCCTGGAAAATTTAAAAATAAAATCATATCGCAAAAATTACTGCAAACAGTATCGATGCCTTCTTTATATCAGGAAGTTATAGCCGATTTTATGGAATTTGGGGGATATGACCAGCATCTGAGGAAACTACGGCAGACTTTACACACCAATTGCCTAAAATATCAGTGTACTATTGAGGATCATTTTCCTGCAAATACCAAAATATCACAACCGCAAGGAGGCTTTTTTTTGTGGTTGGAGTTGGACGAAAGGATTGATACAGCAGAGTTATATGATCTTGCAATAGAACAAAAATTAAGTTTTGCACCTGGACGAATGTTTACACAGCACGATCAATTCAATAATTGTATGCGATTAAATTTTGCATTACAGTGGGATGATAATCTTGAAAATGACTTAAGAAGATTAGGTCAGTTTTTTAAAAAAGCATTGTGAGTATTAAACTTTTGTTTAGAAGCCAAGTAAGTCGAAAGTTTAATAATATTAATTTAAACCCGTTGGGTGCAATTACTTCGTCTATTCGCTTAGCTTGAGTCGCAAAATTTCATTTAAACACATAGAAACATAGATTTCGTTTGTATAAAAAGAAAACAAAAAGAAATACATTTCCTTTACAAAGCTAGCTATGTGCATTTAAAACAAGTGTAACGCCTTTTTTGAGCGTGCAAAATGTTTAAATTAATTACACCCAACGGGTTAATTTAAATAATTACATTGCTATATTTTTATCTAATCCCGATAGCTATTGGGATTAAATGTGACATTATATGGAAGTTATTATTAGTGCATGAAATAATATAAAAATACAAAATATGTTATCTGAGAAATTATTAAAGCAAATTGATTTTATAAAAGAGATTGATAAAATCAAATACATTCAAAGGAAAACGAAACTTTTTAATAGCGATAGAAATGAAAACGATGCAGAACACAGTTGGCATCTGGCTGTTATGGCAATAGTTTTGGCAGAACATTCTGATTCTGATATCGATGTTTTGAAAGTGGTTAAAATGGTATTGATTCACGATGTTGTCGAAATTGATGCAGGGGATACTTTTATTTACGATACTCAAAAAAATCACTCTAATACAGATGAGGAACGTTTGGCAGCTAATAGGATTTTTGGTTTGCTGCCTCAGGAGCAGGCGGAGGAGTTTATTAAAATTTGGGAAGAATTTGAAGCAGGTGAAACGAATGAAGCAAAATTTGCCAAAGCAATGGATAGACTGGAACCGTTGCTACAAAATACGTCAAATAATGGTGGAACCTGGAGTGAATTTGGAGTGACTTATGACAAAGTTTATGAGAAAAAAATAGCTATTAAAGAAGGTTCAAGCAGCATTTGGAATTATGCCGAAAAGTTAATTGATGATAGTGTTCAAAAAGGAATCTTAAAGAAATAAGTAAGAACGAATTATCTAATTTTAATATTTGTTCTTTACGCTCGGTTTTTACTACCTCAACTGATGTAATGTAGAGTTGAGGTAGTAATGATATTAGTATTGAAAAAATAGAGTATATACTATTATTTAACCCGTAGCGCATAATTACAGCGTTTAGATTAGGGCATTTTTTATCTAATAAATAGTAAGGACAATCAAATTACTTTTTATTGAATTTATAACCTATTGTTACAAAAAAGCTTTCATTGTATATTTTCCATTGGTGTTTACTTTCGGAATTTTCTAATATTGGGACCAAGCCTCTAATGTATCTTGCGCCTATGTTTATACCATTTGGTAGAGCATAATTTAAACCCGCTACAAATCCGGCATCCATTTTTTGACTATAATCGCCTGAAGCTTGTCCTGTTCCGTAAATTGTTTTGTCGGTGTATGCATTTCCTTCTCCGTCTTTGCGTTGTACCGAAGCGTTTAATAAAAAACCTAAATAAGGTCCTGTATATACCTCAAACCCTTTGTAATAAAGAGCAGGGCTGACAGGAAATAGATCAATATACTGGCGTTTAAATTTACTGTCGAATACTGAATTTATTTCATCATCAATTCTGATTGTTGTAACTCGTTGGCTATAAAAAAGCTCGTGTTTTAAACCAAAGTAATTTGATGTTTTATTATCGAGTGTAACCCCGATCGCATATCCGGTTGCTCTTTTGGCAGATCCATCACGAGATAGATTATCAATATCTTCTCCTTTTAATGATGACCAGTTTGCACCAGCACTTATGCCAAATGTGAAGCTTTCTTGTTGCGCACTAATTTTTAATATAAAAAAGAGCATGATGCAGATTGTATATGTATTTTTCATTTTATCATTATTATTTTAAAAGTTAATATCCCAAATACCTGCTGATTTTTCTAGTTCAACTAGTGCGGTAGCATAATTGTATAGGGTTTCATAATAATTAAGTTGTGTTTCATTATAGGTTCGTTGTGCATTTAAAACTTCGAATAAACTAGTTTCTCCGCGTTTATAGCTATATACTTTTCCATCAAGAAGTTTTTGTGCATCGGCTAGCAAGCCTGTATTAAACTGGCGCACTTGTTTTTGTGTTGTGAGATAATTAAAGTATGCTTTTCTTACTTCTATCTGAATTTGTAATTCTGTTTGTTTGTACAAAACATCAGCTTGTTGCAGACTAAATTCAGCGGCTTTTAACTCTCCTTTATATCGATTTGAAAATTTTAAAGGTATTGTAATGCCTGCCGAAACAGCGTTTGATGATGGAGTAGGTGCTACTGCATTACTCACTATCGATGCGCTTTCTACACCTAAACTTAATCCCAGATCGATTACTCTATTTGCTTTGGCTAATTTTAAAAGATCCTGAGATACATTTTTGTTTTTAAGTGCAGCCAGTAAATCGGCTCGATTGTTTTCGGCAGCAGTAATTAGCTCATTTAAATCAAATAAACGGTCAAAATTCCCTAAGTCTCCAGATGGCGAATACAATGTATCTGCTTTTTGATTGCCTACCATAGTTCCTAGTTCTAATAGGGCAGTTTTCCAATCGGCTTCACTTTGGTACACTTCATTGAGCATTGAGTTGGCTTCTAACTTACTCTGGCGGGCATCAATTTCGGCTATATTGCCCAATTTATACTGAATGCTATCTGCAGCAGCTATGTTTTTAAGAATAGTGTAGGAGTTTAATTGTACTTTGAAGATGTCCTTTTGCTTTAAGCTGGTTAAATAGTTTAAAGTTGCCTCTGCACGCAGGTTGCGAAAATAATCTTCTAATAATGCTTTTGTGAGTTCGTTTGTGCTTTTAGCTACATTTATTCGGGCTTTACGCTTTCCGCCAAGTTCTAATGTCCAACTTACTTCTGACGAAAAACCATATCCCATTTGCATTCTTCGCTGTCCATTATCGCTAGCTCCTATAGCAAGTTCTGGATCTGGAAAAACTTTTGCAGCTTCTATATCTGCTTCGGCTATGTTTACATTAAATTTTTCGGCTGCATATCCTAAATTGTTTTTATTTACTAATGATAAAAAATGAGTATAGTTCATTTTTACTTGCGTAAATGTGGTGTCTATCTGAGCATTTGATACTACTGAAATATGCAGCAGTATCAAAAGTAGTATCCATTTATATTTTATGTTTTTAATCATAATGCATCGTTTTATTGATTATCGATTTCTTCTTGTAGTGCTTCGTTTTCGTTTCCAAATTTTTTCTCCATCAGGTAATAAAGAGAAGGCAAAGCAAATAGTGTTAGAATGGTAGAGAACAGCAACCCATATACAATTACTGTTGCCAAAGGCCGCTGTACATCGCTTCCTATGCCTGTTGCTAACGAGGCGGGTAATAATCCTAGGACAGCAACAGTTGCTGTCATTAATACGGGTCTAAAGCGTTGTTTTGCGCCATTTGTTACAGCGTCAAGTAAACCCATTCCTCTTTTGCGAAGCTGATTAATGTGCGAAATCATAATAACTCCATTTTGTATAGCAACTCCAAACAAGGCAATAAAACCTACTGCAGAGGATACGTTAAGTGTCATTCCTCGAACATTAAGCGCCAGCATTCCTCCAAATAAGGCCAGTGGAACGATACTCATTAGCAATCCAGCCTGACGGAATTTTCCGAATGCACCATATAATAGTACAAACATTAATGATAATGCTAGTGGCACAATAATAGCTAAATGGCTGTATGCTCGTTCTTGATTTTCAAATTGTCCGCCCCATTTTATTTTATACTTTTCGTGGTCGTATTTTACTTTTTCTTCAATTTTTGATTGTGCTTCTGCTAGGAAAGAACCTAAATCGGCACCTCTTAGGTTTAATCGAACCGTAAGATGGCGTTTGTTCATTTCTCTTGCAATGGTACTTTCTCCTGTATTAGGCTTAATATCGCATACTTGTGACAATGGAATTTTAATTCCCTCGGAATTTGTCAGCATTAGATTTCCTATTTTTTCCAGACTATTGCGGCTTTCTTCATTGTATCTCGTTATGATATCATAGACTTTATTTTCTACAAATATTTGAGATACTGCTTTTCCACCCATTGCTACTTCTATTAATTCAGATACATCATCTACGTTCAGTCCATACTGAGCAATTTTTTGACGATCGGCAATAACTTGTATTTGTGGTAATGGCGGTTCTTGATCAATGGCTAAGTCAACTGCACCTTTTACGTTTTCTAATGTTTTAATGATATCTTTGGCTATTCTTCGGGTTTCTTTAAAATCGCTTCCATAAATTTTTACAACCAATTCGCTATGTGCTCCTGATATTTTATCCATTACACCATCAATCATTGGTTGAGTAAATCCTACGTTGTAGCCTGGCATACTAGCGTATTCTTCTCCGAGTTCTTTAATTAGATCGGCTTTAGTTTTTCCCCATTTCCATTGGCTATAAGGCTTTAAACCAATGCTACATTCGTAATGTGATGGTGTCCAAGCATCAGTTCCGTCATCATTGCGTCCTGCTTGTACCATCATATAAGTTACCTCGTCGTGTTTTAATGTTCGATGACGAAGTGTATCGCTCATTTCTTTTGATTTTTCTAAAGTTATACCCGGCGGTAATGATACTTGTAGCCAGATTGAACCTTCATCGAGTGGAGGTAAAAAATCTTTTCCTACCATGGCAGTTAGTATAAATGCAAAGCTTAGTACAGCAACTAATGGTGCTATTACTTTTTTAGGAGCCTTCATTATCTTTAGGATGCTGTTATGATACGAATTGGTTAGTTTATCCAACCATTTATTATGATACATTTTTTGTGGCTTGCGATAAATAAAATAGGCCAATCCCGGAATAAGTAATAAGGCAACCGATAATGCTCCCAATAACGCATAACCAACTGTAAAAGCCATTGGTGTAAAAAGTTTTTTCTCTACACGCTCAAAAGCAAATAATGGCAAGTAAGCAATTATGATAATTAGTGTTGCAAAGAATATAGGTCGTGCTACGCTTTTTGCTTTCTCTGCTACACTTTGTTCTGTAAGCTCGACATCTTCATTATCTTCACGTTTTTTCAAGATGGTTTCCATCATTACGATTGCTCCATCTACAATTATTCCAAAATCAATTGCTCCCAATGAAAGTAAATTGGCGGGGATATTAGTAAGCTTCATTAAAATAAAGGCAATTAAAAGCGAAATAGGAATTGTAATTGCTACTAATAATGCGCCTCTCCAACTTCCTAGAAAAACAATTAATACAATAATTACCAGTGCCATTCCTTCTAGTAAAGTATGTGATACGGTAGTAAGAGTGGTATCGACTAAATCGGTTCTGTCTAAAAAAGTATGAATCTGAACTCCTTCTGGCAGGTAATTTTTATTTAAATCAGCTACAGCTTCATTTACTCCATTTAATACTACTGATGGATTTTCGTTTTTTAGCAAAAGCACAATACCTTGAATATTATCTGAATAATCTGCTCCTCGTTTGTCCGAATATCCCAAAGCCCCTTTGCGCTCAAGGTTTCCATATTTTAATTTCCCAAGATCGTTTAGATAAATTGGAACTCCGTTTACCGATTTAACTACAATACGTCCGATATCATCCAGATTTTTTACTAAACCAATTCCACGTACTACATACGCCTGATCTCCACGATCGATGACACTTCCTCCAACATTAGCATTGTTTTTCTCGATAGTTTCGGTTACTTCGCTTAATGACAAACCATATTGTTCTATTTTTCGAGGGTCAAGTTCTACCTGATATTGTGTTGTAATACCTCCAAAGTTGGTTACATCGGCAACTCCTGCAATTTGTTTTATCCTTGGGATAATGGTATATTCTTGTAATTCACTTAAGGCTCTTAAGTCATGGTTTTTACTTTCGATGATATAGCGATAAATTTCGCCAGTAGGAGAGGTAAGCGGATCTAAACCCGGGATTGCTCCATATGGTAATTCAACATCATTTAAGCGTTCCTGAATTCTTGCTCGGGCAAAATAATCATCGACACCATCATCAAAAACAATAGTTACCATAGATAGTCCAAAGGTGCTTTTACTTCGCATTACGTGCATACCTGGTAAACCATTTATAGCACGCTCTATCGGAATAGTAATTTGTTGTTCTATCTCTTCGGCAGCTAAACCTGAGACTTGCGTTACTACTTGCGAGGTTACATCGCCAATGTCTGGATAGGCTTCTACCGAAAGTTTTGTCCATGAATAATAACCAAATACTGAAAGAAGTAAGAATAACGTCAGTATTAACCAGCGTTTTGCTATTGTTGTTTGAAATATATTTTTTTTCATTTTTTTTCTTGTTAAGGTTCAAAGATGCTGAGTTTTAAAGGCTCAAAGAGACAAAGGTTCAAAGGTTTTAATTGCGACAGCTTACTTGTACTGAGAACTATTTTGTTTCAGGTTTCAACTGTGACTGTAAACTTGTACTGAGAACTTACTTCGCTTCAAGCAGATAAAAAGCTCCTTCGCTTATGATTATTTCATTTGGTTTTAATCCAGAGAGTATTGCTATTTTTCCGTTGCTTGTAATTCCAGTTTCTACATAACGTCTTATATATTTTCCTTTTTCTAGTTGAACAAGTACAAAACTTCTGTCGTTATATTGTAAGACAGCTTTGGCAGGAACAAACAGTGTATTTTCGGGAGTGTCTATAAACTTTACAGTAACATACATACCAGATTTAAGAGCATGATCTTCATTAGCACATTCTATTAATACTTGTACGCTTCGAGTAGCTTCATCAACTATTTCATCAACATGGAAAATTTTTCCAATAATTT
The DNA here is from genome assembly GCF_025847275.1 of Flavobacterium frigoritolerans. GTDB lineage: Bacteria > Bacteroidota > Bacteroidia > Flavobacteriales > Flavobacteriaceae > Flavobacterium > Flavobacterium frigoritolerans. Next base: position 11,138 of record NZ_JAOZEV010000020.1, on the reverse strand, counting down.
TTTTATCGGGATATGAGGCTACCTGAATTTCGGCACCATCTAATTTTTTAATAAAACGAATGTCTTTTTCCTTTACTTGTCCTGCAATCCAAACCTTTTTTAAATTGGCAACTATGGCTTTAGGAGAATCATCATCTTTGATATATTGTCCCAAGACAATTTCATTTGTTATTACTTCTCCGGCAATAGGAGAGGAGATAATAAGTGGTTGACCAAAAACAAGTTTGTTTACATTTACTCCAAATATTTTTAAGCTTGCAATTGCATTTTGGTATTCTTTTTCGTTGATTTCAAAGTTGGTTTCTGCTTCTTCCAGATCTTTTTGAGATCCTACGCCATTAGTTTTTAAATCCTGCTGGCGTTTAAGCGAAAGTTTAGCTATTTGAAAAGTTGATTTTGCCTGAAAGAAGTTTTTTTGCGCATCAATAAAATCAGGTGAAACCATTTCAAAAAGGGGTGTTCCTACCTGAGTTTTCATTCCTAGTTTTAAATGTACTTTGGTAACTCTTCCAGAAAATGGTGGAGCAATTTCGGCATAAAAGTTAGGAATAGCTTTTACTGTACCTGCTGTTATTAGTTCTAATTGAAACGGTTCATTTGTAACCGCTTGTATTTTTAATTTCGGAGAAATTGTAGATGTTGCAGGAACTGTAATTGTATCATTCTGTAAAGTATAATTTTGTTTATCTGCAGTTTCTTCTTTACCACGGCAAGCTGTTAAGGCTATTGCAGTAATTAGCGTTAATAAAAGGTTTTTGTATTGAGTTTTTTGATTAGAGATTCTTGGTGTCAGGAATCTGTAACTGTTTTTAGTATTTAGTATCATGTTGTTTTAGTATTATAACCATTGATTAAATCTTTTAATAAACCACGTTTTAACGTATTGTGTTAATAAGCAATAGCAAGTGAGTATTCCAAATAACCAAGGAAAATAACTCAAAGGAAGCGGTTGCAATTTTAACATCGGTGCCAATGGCGAGAACGGAATAGCGATGTTTACGAGCATTATTATTGTTGTTAATGCCAATACAGGAGCTATTGCCCAACTTTGTACGAATGGAATTTTTTTAGTACGTATCATATGTATAATTAATGTTTGAGAAAGTAAGCCTTCTATAAACCAGCCTGTTTGAAAGGACGATTGCAGCTCTGGGCTATTCGCTTTGAAATAGAAAATATCACTCCCCGTAATTTGAATTGATTGGTAAACAATTAATTCTTAACCATGGCGCAAAATTAGTCTGGCTCTCTAGAATAAGCCATTAGAGATGTTTTAGAAAAAAATTAGAATTTTATTAGAAACGAGATGAATTGATTTTTGAGTTCATTGTGAGTTTATAGAAAAGGTTCAAAGGTTCTGAGGCTAAATATTATTTCTTTACGCTTTTGCGTACTATTTATTTAAATCAGCTTAATTAGCGTACTATTTAGTTTTATTAGGTTAAGATGTATAAAACTTTGTGAAGCTGAAGTTGGATTTTTTACAGAGGAGCTAAGTCGTTAAGTTTGGTGTTTAACTTCTTTGCATTCTCTTTGTCGATTTACATCTTTATCAATCTAGAATATTGGAAATCAAAAATGATAAATAAACGAAGAGTTTCTTAAATCTTAATAGAGCCTTTGGATCATAAAAATGAGTAAATAATTTTTTGTTTTTAAAAAGGAAGTAGAAAAGTTGAAAAAATGAAGACTATTCTCCTTTAAGTGTTAACGAGGTCATAAAATAAAAGGGTTTTATTTCTTTTGAGTAGATGTGTGTAGTGTATAATTGTTAATTAATGTAGGGATTACGGTAATTTTGCAGCCTGTAGTTAGGAGATAGCATAAATTTATCTGTTTTTTTAAATAGTGCTACAATTGTTTTATCCCCCAAATGATTTACTCTTTTAAAGACTAAGTTGTTGATTTTAATTTTAAATTCATGAAAAAATATATTTTGCTCTTTGCTCTTGCCTTTGTTTTTATAGGTTACAGCTCCTATGCTCAAATAGCAATAGGAACAAAAACTGCAGAGAAGTCATCGGCTTTAGATGTTAGATTTCCTAATAAAGGGGTTTTGCTCTCCCGAGTGTCGCTTACAGGAACTATAGATGATAAGGACATTGTATTCAAACGCAACAAAGTACAGATAGGTAGGCTGGCTCAAACGAATATTTCATTTGGAGAGCTGGCTTTACAAAATGTAAGAACAGGAATTGAGGATTTTGGAAATAGTATCTATGGAGTTAATATAAATAGGTCAGGAGTGACTTCAAGTATTGGAATTAAGTACACAGCGATGCTGGAATTGTACAAGAAGATCATAGTATAGATAAAATGCTCTCTGTACGTTATATCTATTTAATTGCTCCAATGATTAAAGCCATGCAGGAACTGTCTGAGCATAACAATAAATTAGAAAAGGAAAACAAACAGCAAAAAGATAAAATAGAACAATTTCAACTTGAATTAAAAGAAATAAAAGGTTGGATTGAACAAATAAAAGAATCGAGTAAACAAAATAATTAGCATTACTAGGTTAATGAAATTAAGTTAATCTGGTAGAATTACTTTGCCTGTTTGCTTTGATAATGTTAAGAGTAAAGGAAGTTAAGTTAATTAATAAACAATGGTTTATATAAAAAATGGAGCAAATGGATAAGAAAAAAAAGGGATTGATATACGATAGCCAAAAATGTTTTTCAAGGTTTTTGAAATATGAGTTTAAAGAACATTTTTCATTCGATGTCTATAAAAATTTTAAAAACTTCGATGATGAATTGGATAAATATGCTTTTATGCTATTTGTGGTTTATTCAGATCAAGAGTTAGTCGATTTATTACGAATATACAGAAGAGGAGTTCCATTGATAGTTTCGACATTAAACAAGGATATTAAATTAAATTTGGAAAAAATAGAGGATATATTATTATTTGATTCATCGAAAATAAAATCTGAAATGAGAACTGAATTGAAGTTCTTTATTAATACAGTCATCTAAAATAAGTATATCTATATGAAATAAATTATTATATATTGTTGTAAATTAATTATTTATAAGTGTGTTAGATGAAATGATATTTGTAAATTTATTACGGAAATTAAGAATCAAAAAAGCTGTTTTATACCCTATTATGGCTTTTTTTTGGTTTTTAAAGGTTATTTTTTCTTAAAAAAAAACAAACATAATACCTATATGAAATGTTATTAATTATATTTGCCACAAATATTTTTAAGAATCTCAACCTCCAATTTTGAGATTATTTTTATTAGATTATGATTTGTAATAAAACAGAAAAATAAGCTATTACAATTTTTTATTTTCAGTTTATAGACTGAAATAAAATAATATTAACATTTCTCTTAAAATAAAGAAAAGTACGGTTAAAGGATGACATAAGTTAGCTTTTAAAGCCATGTTTGTGTCTTTTTCTAAGAACTAATTTAACTAATTAAATTTATGAAAAGAGTATTACTTTTCATTTTATTGTGTACATATAATATTGTCATTTCTCAAAATAATGTCAGTAAAATTGATAGTTTACTCCATCATGCAATCAATATAGAGAATGATTTCCCCCTTGAATCTCAATTAGAAGCAATAAAGGTTATTTCTTTAGCTAAAGAACTCGATTATAAAAATGGAGTTATATTGGCAGAGATTTTTTTGAGTGAGAGTTATACAAGGAGTAAAGACAATAAACTGGCTTTGTATTATGCCACGCAGGCTGATAAAATAATAACAAACTCAGAACCATATTTAAAATCAAAGGCATTACGTTTGAGAGGTGTAAGCCTTGCCAGACTTGGTTTTTACAATGATGCTTCCAAGTTATTAAAGGAATCTATTGTATATGCCAAAAAAATTAAAGATGAAAATGACCGGAATAGAAGCCTAGGTTTTATTTATGGTAATATTGCTCTGAATCATGAAGAAAATGAAATAGATGAAGCTTCTGTTGGGTACTACTACAGAAAAAGCTACCTCTTTTTTGAAAACATAGATGAAGATAATCCTCATAAAAGTAGATGCATGGCTTTTGCGAATGTTATTCTAGGGTCTTTTTATCTTAAAAAACATGAATTCGGAAAAGCAGAACTCTATTTAAAAAGCGCAGCACGACTTTCTAAAGAACTTAAATTAGATTTTATAACCATTGAAGCTGTTTCTGGTTTGGGGTCTTTGAGTTTTTATGGAGGTAACTATAATGATGCAAAAAAGTACTTTCAAGAAGCATTGCTACTAGCAAAAGAAAATGGAAGAATATTTTATATAAATGATCTCTATTATAATCTTTCTAGAACTTACAATGTTTTAAAAATTCAGGACAGTACTAAGTACTATAGGTATAAGTATATTACACTAAATGATAGTCTTGCTAAACTCCATAAAGAAGCAATATATACTTCGCTCAAAATATTTTTAGAGGAGAAAGATGAAAAAATGACAACTAATGTAGAGGTAATAATTACATTATTGTCTTTACTTTTTATAATTATTATAATCACTTTTGTTTACATCAAAGAATATAGAAAAAGATTTGTAAAGGTAAAAAAAGAAAGTAATTATGTTGATAATCAGTTAGAAAGGAAAATTGAGCTAATAGAAAAATTAACAAGTAAAAAAACAAATAAAGAAGTAGAAGGAGCAGATTTAAAACTTCTGGTGATGGAAGGGAGTCCACTCTTTTTTGCGAAATTTAAAGAAATGTATCCAGAGTATATAGACAAGATAATTAAAATTACACCAACAATAGTTTCAAGTGAATTACGATTTTGTGCATTATTAAAATTAGGTTTCTCAACAAATGAAATTGCTATTTACACAAAAAGCACTATCAGAGCTGTTCAGTCTAAAAGATACAGACTCCGAAAAAAACTAAATGTACCTCCAGATGTGGATTTATATGATTGGTTAATAAATATATAATTTTACAAAAACTAAATATGAGTAAAAGACTTTTTTTACAAATACTAATTCTATTTGTAATAGTAAAAGGTTACGGCCAACAGTATACAGAAAAACAAATTGACAGTATATTGAGTAACATAGTAAAAATGGCAGATAGCATCCCTAACAAAGCTATAGAAAGCAGTCTGAAAAGTTATAAATATTCCGAAATTATAGATTATAAAAAAGGAATGGCAATAAGCGCAATGCTTGCTGGAAAAAATCTTTACGATACTAATCAGTATGATAAATCACTGGAACAGATTAAAAAATCAGAACAGTTTGCTTCTGAAATAAAAGATTATGAGTTGCTCTCAGAAGCATATCGTATAAAAGGAATTAGTTATATAGGTCTTGGGCTTTATGGACAAGGATTTATTGAGTTAAAAAAAGGACTGAAAGCAACCTCTAAAATAGCAACGATAGATGCCACTTTTAAGCAAAAAGGATTGATTTACAACGATATTGCGGTAGGGTATGATAGAAGCGGTGAAGTACTAGACTCTATAAAAAAATATTTTATATTGAGTTACGATCAATTCAATAAAATAGAAGATCAAAAAGTTAAAAATGTTAATTTATCTCTGGCAAGTGCTAATGTAGGAGCTTGTTTTTTAGCACAAAAACAATACAATACTGCAAGAGCCTATTTGATTAAGGCTGTCAAACTTGCAGAAAAAGAAAATTATAACTCTGTTAAATTATATGCTTATCTTGATTTAGGTAACCTGGAATTTGAAAGAAAACAGTTTGATAAAACAATAAGTTATTACCAAAAAGCACTTTATTTAGCCAAAAAGCTTAAAAAAAGAGAAATACAACGAGATGTTTATCTCAACCTTTCAAAGGCATATGATGAACTAGGTGATAAAGTAAAGGAAGAGATGTATTCCGATAAATATTTTTCTCTTAACGATAGTTTACAAAAAAAACAGCAGAAGGCTGTAGTTAAAACAGTTAAAAAACTTATTAAAGAAGAATATTCTACAGTTGAAAAAATTAGAAATACTGGAGCTGTTGCTATTATTGTAAGTGCTTTGTTTACAGTTACTTTTCTGTTTTTTGCAATACGATTGTATAAAAGGAAGAAAAAAGAGAAAAGAAAAGTTGCTGAAAAAAAGCAAAGACTGGAAAATAAAAAAGAGATACTTGAAAAAGTAATACTCTTAAATGGAACCAGCTTGGATGAAGTTTTGAAATTAGCAAAAGATAACGACCCGATGTTTTTATCTAAGTTTGAAGCCAGCCATCCTGATTTTTATAATAAAATACTCCAAGAGGTTTCATCTCTATCCAAAACGGAATTAATTGTATGCGCTTTCTTAAAATTGGGTTTCCCTGTTAAAGATATTGCTTTATATACAAATGTTACTGTCCGATCTGTTGAAGCAAGAATTTATAGAATAAGAAAAAAAGCAAATCTTGAAGCGAAAAATGATATTAGTATCTGGATTGCGGGTTTATAAGATTTAATATTCCCATTAAAGCATAATACTAAATGCGTTAAATATCTTTTCTCCTATATCAGCAAAGGTTGATAAAAGAATAATTTACTGTAGAGGTATCCTTATTATAAGCAATAAGGATACCTTTTTTTTTGCCTTTATTTTCAATATTAGTTGTTGTTAATCTATATTTCTACTCTTTGAAAAACAGAACCTACGCGTTTACTACTTACTATTATAAAATGTACTTTCTTTTATGTCTTTTTTAGGTATAAAAAAGAGATTAATGTATTGATTTTTAATTGTTTATGATTTTTTTAATTGTTGAGTAGATAAGTGTAGCGTAGTGAGTGTCTTTTTCTAAAAAAAATGCTTCAATTTGCTAAAGTTAAGATGTTTGATCAAGCTATTCTATGATTTTTATAAATCACAATGCTGTTTGTTTTAAGTGCATTAATTAATGTACGTAACTGGCAAGATAATATGTTGTGTTTAGATTACTATTTATAGATTATCCTGAGATTATTGTTATTATTTATAGTTAGTGACAAAAAAGGGGGGAGAGCTTTGGTTAGCTGTCATTCCCCCTTTTGAAACAACATCGATTTAAGAAGAAATTTATACTGAATTAAAACGATTTTTAAGCGTTTATCAGAATTGTTGGGGGACAAACTGATAGATTAAAGAGACTGTTATGGGAGCAGTCTCTGCTTAAAATCATTCTTCACTTACTAATTAAGGTATCATGATAAATATAGATGTAAAACATATTGCCATATCCGTAATGCTATTTGTTTCCATGAAAGAAATTTTTAATGGAATCGATATCATAAACTTAGATGGCGGCTTGGTAAATATCTTTTTGGAATGGGGGTTTTCTACAAAAGGGGTAATATCATTAGGCATAATTACAATTATGGGTGGTGTATTACTGTTGATTCCTTACACATTCGTTTGGGCTAATTGCTTAATCGCATCAAAATCCTTTTTAGTAGTCTTTCTGTATTTATTGGATAGCAATATAAAAGCAGCCTTTTGGGAGTTTCCATTATTGTTTTTGATAGTAGTTATGATATACTTTAAATACCCTTTTTCTAAGCAGTATAAAATTATAAAAATTTTAAGTTGTAGCTAAATCATGCCAGATAATGGTTTGATTGCAATAGACTGTATTTTAATTAAGTGAAAATATGAATAATGAACATTTACTTGCTATGCTAGGTAGTGCACCTTTAGGTTTTGGAGTTGATAAAACTAGAGCATGGCTTAAAGATATTCCTGAAATAAAAAGCTTTGCGGAAATTGAGAGTGTTTTCTTAAGTAGAGATTTGTCTTCTAAAGAAGCCAGAGCACTTGTATTACTATTACAAAGAAAATATATTGACAGTGCCGATGAAGTAGGTCTATCTGATAGTTATTATAATCCGAGTATTAAATATGATAAAATATTTGACATATATAATGGTCTCTCTATTTTTGGAGATACAACTAACAGCATCTTAGATTTTTCACGACTTGACAAAAAGCTACTAAAAGTAAAAGTATGCGCCGCAAAAAAGGCACATAAAATTGTTTTACCTAAAAATATAGCATTTGAGGCATTGGATATAAGTTATACGCCTAAATTAACTCATATTGAAAATATTGGACGTATTGCGGGTATGAAATCTTTATCATTTGATAAATGCAAAGGTTTCCTGGATTTTAAGTTTGTAGAAAAACTAAATAATTTGCGCATACTTGAAATTTCAGGTAATGAAAACTTACCAGAGCTCGATTTTTTTACTGAAAAGAGTAATATAAGTATATTGCATTTAGTTGAAACAAATGCAATTAAGTTAAAAAATACTATAGATAATTTATCTAAGTTGAAAAAATTAAAGCATTTAAGTATTACTGCAAATCCAAAGGAATTAAAAGAACTTAGAGAACAACTTCCTGCATGTGCTATTAATAATGGGCCGTCATTAAACGAATTATTAAAAAGTAAATTAAAAATAAAGGCAATTTCTAGCAATGATCTTGACGATTTACCCTATTACGACTGAAGACTAGTACTTGTTTAAAGTTGTTTTTTAGATTTTGAACACATTGAAAAATTAAAATATTTGTAGATACTTAGTATTTCTGACAATGAAAAAAATGTCTAGATACTTAATTTCTTTAAGTAAAGTAGAAATATCACCATTTTTATGGATGTAAAAGTCATAGGTAGAATAGAAAGTAAACATAGCGGTAATATCTAAAAAAAATAGATCTAAGTATTATTAATTGTCTCAATGTTACTATAGAAGTTGCAATAAGGGGAAATTGCAAATTTTAGCTAGTATTGATGTTGATTGTATTGGATGGATGAAATTTAGATTCACTTTTCTGCTTTTAGTAGTATGGCAATTAGGAATACTTACATCGCAAACAATCCTTTTGCCTTCTGAAAGGCTAAAGATTAGTCTCGATTTACTTAAGAATAGTACTTCATTAAAAGAAAAGAGCAATACAGTTAATTATGGTTGCAGAAAGTTATTATGATAGAAATGGAAGTGAATAAAGATTAAAATTTCAACAATATATGATGAATCAAATGATGTTTATTTTGGGAGTATTGTTAGCTATAGTAGTGCTGAGTGTAATTACAGGATTTGTGTTGTTTCAATATTATAAAGAACAACAGAAACTAGATCAAGGTAAGTTTAATGAAAAAGAAGGATTATTGGTAGAGTGGTTAGTAGAAAGAAAACATGATGCCGATAGTCTTTTTCAGCTTGTGAAAAATAATGATTTAGGTGATTTAGCAAGCAAAATGAAGTTGTTATATCCTGATTTTGCCAAAAAGCTTGCAGTGTATTTGCCGAATGCTACTGCAGAAGAACTTATATTATCGGTATTAGTTCGCATGAATTTTACCAATAAGGAGATTGCAGAAGTTTTAGATATGTCATTATGCTTTGTAGAGTCAATAAAATATAGGTTAAGAAAAAAAATCAATCTATTGCCAGAGGAAGATATGAACTTATGGATGATTAACCTCTAAAATAAATTGTATAAAAAGAGTTTTATTTGAGTTTTTTAAAATAATAAATGGAGCTCAGAACAAAATAAAGAAGTAATGAGGGGCTTTTATATTAGCTTATTTCCTGTTTTAATTATTGTTATGTTTTTTTTTGGACGATTTAAACTATCAAAAATTACTCAAGTATTACTCTTTTTTAATAACGCTTTCTTTTAGTGTTAATTCAGCATGATCTTGCTAAGAATCTTTTAATCTTATTCCTTTTCCGAAACAGCTTAATAGTAAAGATAAGTACCATTATTGTAATTAGTTTTTATTAAGATTTTAATTGGTATTCAAGTTCAAAGTATTTGCCTTTTTTTATCAAAGACTGTAATTGTAAGATTTGTAGATGGAGGGTATATGGAATGAAGAAAAGTGCTTTTTATAAATAGCTATTCTATTTAGTATTGATTTTATTTTGATGATTATTTTTAAAGTTGTGTTTTTTTTCTTGTTTTGGGACTATACTTTGAATTTAACTATTGTTTAGTTTTTTATATTTCTATATATAGCCTTTTTAAGGCTACGCAATTTCACTCATTAGTAATATTTATACCGTGCTATTGCCTTTAATTACAGGTGGTTAGTTTTTTTTAATGACTGAGTAGATGTGCGTAGCTGTTTTCTTTATTTTAAGCTTTTTTAGTGCCTTCTTTGCAGAATCTAGTTTGTGTTAAAATTGCATTTATAATAGTAAACTATAAATATTGAATCAATATAATCATTTTTAAAACTGACGCCCCAGTCTTAAAGTTTTATTTATTCTTGTTGTAGATGAGTTGTATCCTATTAGTATCGTAGGTAACCATTTACACAAGCTCCATGGTTTTATACTAAGTTTCATTAGTTATTTTTTGCTTAAAACTGAAATAAGATAATTTCAGTTTTAAGCACATTTATGGATATGTTTTTTTAAATAACAAAATTGGATTGTAAAATGGCAACTAATAATGTAGCTACATTTTATAGCAATATGGAATATTATTATAGTTAGTTGTAATACTCTATCTAAATTTTGATAGCGTATTATTAAATAATAGTTGCTCAATTTTTGAGCGCTTCCATGTGATATTGTTCACAAATAATCTAACAAATTACATTTAGTTTTTATTAATTTTTAATGAACATTTATGAAAAATCAATTACTCTCCTTATTTCTTATTTTGGGAGGATTTACCGCTTATGGGCAGGTAGGTGTGGGAACCCCTTTGCCCAATAGCTCGTCACAGTTAGATGTGGTGGCCTCAGATAAAGGGATCTTAATTCCTAGAGTAGAACTTAAAGCCACAAATCTTATGAACCCTATTGTAAATAGCGGTTCATTACCTTCAAGTCTTTTGGTTTTTAACGAGGCAGTTGCAGGTACAGCTCCATTTAATGTTGAACCTGGTTATTACTATTGGTTTGATAATAAATGGAACAGAATAGTTGTTTCAGATGAAATTACATCATCTGAGGGAACGGTTATTTTTAATCCAAATACAAATGTATTTACTTATATAGATCAAAGTGGCAATCCGCAAACAATCAATATTCAGGATATAGTTGGGGCAAATGAAACCTTGACAAGTTTAGATTACGATAAGGATAGAAATACCTTGACGTATAAAGCTGAAAGTGGACCTGATAAAGTGTTTAATTTAAAGGATTTAGTTGGGGCAGCAACGAGCGTGAATAACACATTAGATGGCTCAAAATTAACTACTACAG
>NZ_JAOZEV010000002.1 GCF_025847275.1 Flavobacterium frigoritolerans | reverse complement strand
CATTTTTGGCTTTCTGGTTTCTTTTTCAGGAAAGACATGTTTATTATCCAAATTTTAAAATTTAACTCATTTACTGATTTCACATTGAAGAAACATTCAGTAAGTAATTTTTTTATTTTGTATAAAAAGAGTTATATATTTGGTAGTAACATCAAGTGAGACAAATATTTATCAATATTTCCAGTAATGAGTGTTTGTGTTGTTTATACAAGTTAGTGGTAATAAAGAAAATTGGAATAAACAATGGCTAAAAAAACACTTTGGGTATTATTTGCAACTTTTGCAATAATTATTGGGCTGTATCCGATTCTTTATTTTTTATTAGAGAAAAATTTCGGGTTGCTAAGTTCAAAAAGTGATGAATTATTGAATAGTATTTTTTGGAACTATGCATTTTATATTCACATAGTTTTAGGAGGACTTGCGTTACTTATCGGATGGGTACAATTTAGCCCAAAAATGAGAACAAGAAGAATAATATTGCATAGACAAATAGGTAAGGTTTATGTAATTTCATCAATATTAAGTGCCTTGGCAAGTTTATACGTTGCTTTTTATGCAACTGGGGGACTCACTACAGCTTTGGGATTTACTTGTTTAGGTGTTTTATGGTTTTATACAACTCTAAGAGCTTATCTTGACATTAAAAAAGGAATGATTAATAGCCACAAAAAAATGATGATTTACAGTTATGCTTTATGTTTTGCTGCGGTTACTCTTAGAATTTGGCTTCCGATTTTAGTTATTCTTTTTAATGAATTTATGACTGCATATAAAATAGTTGCTTGGCTCTGTTGGGTGCCCAATTTATTGGTTGCCTTGCTAATTGTAAAAAAGATGGAGAAGCAAAGAATGGTAAACTAATATAATATTTTCAGATTGTTAAGCTGCTGTATGTGATTCTTCGTTCCTCAAAATGGCAAGTTTGCAAATGTTTTGAACCTGACTTCAACAGTTTTTTTGAATTGGCTCCTGCTTTAGCTGGAGGTTTATAATGGAGTAGTAAAAAAGGCTTTAGCCAAAATGTATCTATTACGATTTTCTGCCCAATATTGTCACCCTGAGCGGAGTCGAAGGGTCTCCATAAGAAACTAACACAAAGGTTTCCTGATTGTCGAGTTACTAGCGAGGCTTCGACTCCGCTCAGCTTGACAAGTTTACGGTTGGTTTGTGTGTAAACGGATAGTTTCACTCCACATCCAAATAAGGATCTAGAGCTTCGGCTAATTTATTGAGCCAATAAAAATCATCTTCAATGTCTTTTATTTCAGATCCTCTCATTAAGGATAAAGAAAGTGTGTGGTTTACTTGGCGTATTGCTTTTGCCATGCTTTTAGGGTCAATTGATTTATTGAAAAAATCTGTTAACCTAATTTCTGTTTCTTTTGAAAGTTTGTTTTCGCTCATGATTTAAAAGTTTATGAAGGACTATGAAAATATTATAGTAGCAAAACTCATAAAAGTTATTTTGTAATTGGAGGCATATATGAGTTCAATTCTATTTTATATTTCCTTATACAAAATGGCTTATCAATTATAAAAGGTTAATGTTATTTGTTTAATAAGCATCTTTAAATCGAAACTATAAGACATAAAAAAAGACCTCAATTGAGGTCTTTTTTAGTATTTAAAATATTGGTTTTATTCTTCCTTTGCTTCTGGAAACATAACCGATAATAATACAGATATTATTAAAACACCTGCAATAACAATTAATGAATAAAGAGATTCTATATGATAGAATGGAGAAATAATCATCTTAACCCCGATAAAAGCAAGAATTATTGCCAAACCATATTGTAATTTGCTAAACAAGTGGATGAAATTATCAAGTAAAAAGAACAATGCTCTTAAACCTAATATTGCAAAAATGTTTGATGTATAAAGAATAAACGGATCATTAGAGATTGCAAAAATCGCAGGGATTGAATCTACTGCAAAAAGTAAATCGGTAAATTCTATAACTGCTACAACAACCAAAAGAGGTGTTGCTAGTTTTTTCCCGTTTTCGTATGTAAAGAATTTATCTCCGTCATACTTATCGCTTACGCTAAAGAATTTTCTAATTAATTTGGCTCCTCTTGTATTGTTGTAATCTTCGTCTTCGTCCTCATTTCCTGCAGACCATGATTTTATTCCTGCATAAACTAAGAATAATCCAAAGGCTGTCATGATTAGGTTAATATCGTATTTAAATCCTTCTACACCAACTAGGCTTAAAAGCTTGTTTAAATAGGTTAATTCGATTAAAAAAGCGCCAGAGAATATAAATATTGCTCTTAGGACTAATGCTCCTATAATACCCCAAAATAAGACTTTATGTTTGTTGGTATTTGGTACATCAAAAAATTTGAATACTAGGATAAACACAAAAAGGTTATCTACAGAAAGTGCTTTCTCGATCCAATATGCTGATTGAAATTCGTAAAATTTAGCAGAACCTGCGTAATAGTAAACTAAACCACTGAAACCCATTGCTAAACTGATCCATACTAATGACCAGGATATAGCTTCTTTATTGGTTACGACATGACTTTTTTTGTTGAAGATACCTAAATCTAGTAATAGCATTATAACTACTGCGATTGCAAATATTGCTATTAATCCAGGATGTTCTGAGAAAATGGGATGTTCGTTCATTATTGTTTATTAAGTTGAAATTTATTATTTATTTAGATTTATTTGTTTCTTTATTATAGATAACTCATTGGCTGTAATTTATTTTAACGCATAGAAACATAAGTTTTGTACTCTCAAAATAGGCGCTCCACTTATTTTACATGCACATAGCTAGCTACGTTAAAGAAATGAATTTCTTTTTGTTTTCTTTTTTTTTAAAATTACACGCAAAATGAATTATAGATACGATTGAAGTATTCTTTGAGCTGTTTGTCCCAAGAAACTATCTTCGGTTGGGTCACCAATAGCACTAAATTTCCATTCGTTATCACGTTTATATAATTTCCCCATGATGATAGAACGTTTGTTTGTGTATTGTCTATCTGCAGAAACGTTATATGATGCGAACTCGGAAATTACTTTTGTTGGTGTTCCTTCGTACATTCTTATTTTGGCATACGGTATTTGCGAAAAGTCTTCTTTTCCAGCATTATTCAAAAAGAAAAATATCTGGGTAACTTTTGCATCAATTTTTGACAAATCTACGGTTATGATTTCATTATCCAAACCATCATCGCCACCTTTATCACCTGCAAGATCATCTCCTGTATGTTTTAATGCGCCATCGTTGCTTAATAATTTACCTTTGGTTAACCCAAATTGTTGTAAAGCTTCAAGTCGGTATAATGGAGAATATAAATGATCGCAAAGTTTATTTTGATTGTCTATTAATATGCAGCTCAAATCAAGGTCAACGTCTTTTACGTTTTTTGATAAACCTAAGAACCCTTTGGTTTCTATTGCTCCCCAGTTTACACCAACACAAAAGCTGGTTAATGATTCTCCGCTTGATTTTCTTAAATCAATTTTTTGCCCTTTGGTTAAATTAATTGCCATCTGTTTTTTAATTGTATTTGTTTAAATAATCCTGAAGACCACCTTTCATTCCAATACCTACAGCTTCAAATTTCCACTCTTCGTTTCTTTTGTAAATTCTTCCAAATTCTACAGCAGTTTCTATAGAGAAATCTTCGTCTAGTTCGTATTTTACTAATTCTACATTCGATTGATCTACTATTCTGATAAATGAATTACGTATTTGACCAAAGTTTTGTCTTCTTGTATCGGCATGATGTATTGTAACAACAAACGATATTTCGTTAACCTCAGGAGCTATTTTTGATAAGTCGATTTGTATTTTTTCATCGTCTCCATCACCAGCGCCAGTTAAATTGTCTCCAGTATGAATTACTGCCTGATCAGGTGATTTTAAGTTATTGTAATAAACAAAATGATTGTCGCTAGGAATTTTACCATTTGCTCCAATTAAAAATATTGATGCATCTAAGTCAAAACCTTCTCCAGTACTGCTAGAATTACTATCCCATCCTAATCCTACAGTAAACTTAGGAGCGTCGATGCTTTGTCTTTGTCCTTTTTCTAAATTAATTGCCATTCTATGTTCTTAATTAATATTAATATTTAACATTGTTTTTAAAATATTGGTCTGTTCATCTACATTTTGCAACTCATCAAGAAAATCTACAGATGAAATTTTGTCCAGATACTCTTTTAATACTTCTTGAACTGTATCTGGTAGTATTGTTTTTATTGTACTAAGCTCTAATTTTAAATCGGCATTTTTAGCTGTTAATTCCATTACAATTTCTTCTTTGGAAGAATGGTTTTTGGAAAAATCAATTCCTTTTGCTCTTTCATGATCCAGAAAATAGAAAGATTTGTCTTTAGCAATAAAAATAAATTTGTCGTTTGAATCTCTAAATTCATACGCTTCGACAATATCATTATTGTAAACTAAGCCACACATGAATTTAATTTTAAATTTAAGAATGTTTAATCTTCCTAAAAGTTTTCTTTCAAACTTAACAAACGAGTTTTCATACAAACTAGTATTAATTTGAGTGAGTTGCTCGTATTGTTCTGTATTTATTTCTCGATAATATTCGGATTGAACAGTATCTGAAAATATCGTAATCTCATTCCAGTTAAAAAAATCTTCTTTTTCTGTTGCAAATAGTTGATAGAGCTGTTCAATTTTTTTAGACATATTTTGAGAATGCACTTGTGTTTGCTTAGCAAATTTGGCTTCTCCGATTTCGACTTTTAATTTAGAAACAATGTCATCATTAATATATATTTCATCCGTAATTAAAAGATACTGTTGCTCTTTTGATTTCTTGATTTTTTGAAACAAATCAATAAGACTATTTGTAAACTGAATGTGAAATAATTCTAATTTATTAATGTCTAATGTTCGGTTGTTTTGAAAAAGAGAGTGGATTATTTTTGTTTTTATTAAGGTATTAACAAGGTCCTTGTGATTAAAGAAATTGGCTAACAATTCTAAAATCACAAGTCTTCTGTTACTATCTTTTATTATTTGAACGAACCGTTCCTCTTCCTCTTGCATTTAATTGATTTCTTATGTTCAATTAGCTTATAACACCTTTTTTTAATTCAGTTTCAAGACTTTGTAAACCAGCGTCAAGTTGTCTTCTGGTTTCTGTACCTTGTTCATGAATTTGTTTTACTTCTGTCAACGTATCGATTAACGATTTTGTTGTCATTTTCAATGTTTCTAACGAGACAATTGTATTTTCATTTTCTCTGGCTACTTCGATGCTGTTTTGTTTTAGCATTTCGGCATTTTTCTGCAAAATGGTATTTGTTGTCTCAGATACTTTACGCTGAATTTCGATATTCTGTTTTTGTCTTTGTAAAGCGACCGCTAATGTAAGTTGGTTTTTCCAAACTGGCATTGTTGTCGTTAAGATAGATTGCGCTTTTTCGGCAATAGAGGTGTTGTTGTTTTGAACCACACGTATTTGCGCTAGCGATTGCAACATAATGAAACGAACAATTTTCATATCGGCCAAACGCTTATCCAAACGATTTATGAAATTTCTTTTGTCCGAAATTTGATAATCTTGGTATTGTGCCGTATTAGCTTCCATTACCGCAAGTTCTTCGTTTAGTTCTTTAAAACGAATTTGTCCTGCAATAACGTGTTTTTCCATTTCTTTGATAAGTCCAACATTACCATCAAACATGGTTTGAAGTGCACTATTGTCTTTAACAGAGTTAATCATTCCTGCTTTTACTTTATTACTGATCTTATCGATGTTTACAGTAATTTTATCGTATTGCTGAAATAATTTCTTTACATCAGTAACTAACTTATTAAGGACTGGAATTTTAGAAAGAAATCGTTTAAACGGACCTTGATCTAGTTGGTCAATATCTACATAATTTAATTCTGTCAATAAATCGTTAATCAAAGTTCCTACTTCTCCAGAGTTATATGTTCTAACATTGGTTAAGAAGGTATCACTTTGTTTGGCGATAGAGTTTTGAATTTCGGCACCATAATTCAAGATAGAATTGGTGTCGTTTTCATTTAACTGATTTGAAATCGATTTGTAACTATTTACTTCAGCTTCAGTAATTGTAGCCAAGTTTACATTTCCATCTTTGTCAATTAACGCAAGATTTTCCTGTGTAACTAATTGATTATCTATCATGTTATTTTATAAGTGGTTTTGTTGAATTGTAAGAATTGTTTCTTCTAGTTTTTTATCTTTTGTTGGAGCGCCTATTGCACTAAATTTCCACTCTTCGTTTCTTTTGTAAAAAACTCCAAGAACCATAGATACATTACCAGAGAAAGAAGTATCGTTTGCGATATCATAACGAGCAAATTCCTGGCTCACTTTTGTTGGAGTTCCTTCGTAGATACGAATAGATGCAAAAGGAATATCTTTAAAATCCTGACCTCTAAAACTATTGATAAAAAAAGCAACGTGATTTGCAGAAGGTGATAATCTAGAAAAATCTAGTGTAATAACCTCATTGTCTAAACCGTCATCACCATTAATATCTCCAGTTAAATCATCACCACTATGTTTGATAGCTTGGTCGTTTGATTGTAGTTTTCTGAAATTAACAGAGTCAATATGATTTTTTTTGTCATCATAAACGGCACAACTTGCATCAAGATCAACAGGTTCTTTTTTTGTTCCAAAAAGTCCCTTTTTTTCGATTGCACCCCAATTTACTCCTACACAAATGTTTTGTAATTTTGTACCATTACTTTTCTCAAGATTGATACGTTGTCCTTTTTCTAAATTAATTGCCATAATCTTAGTTATATTTATTTAAGTAATCTTCTAATCCACCTTTCATTCCTGCGCCAATAGCTTCAAATTTCCATTGTCCGTCTTTATTGTATATTCTTCCAAATTCTACTGCTGTTTCTATAGAAAAATCTTCTTCTAATTCATATTTCAGCATTTCAGTATTATTGCTGTCATCTACAATTCTGATGAATGAATTGCGAACTTGTCCGAAGTTTTGTTTTCTAGCTACAGCATCATGAATCGTTACTACAATGCAAATTTCTTTTACAGAAGCATCAATTTTGGTTAAGTCTATTTTTATTTGTTCATCATCTCCATCTCCATCTCCGGTTAAGTTGTCTCCAGTATGTATTACAGATTCATCTGGTGATTTTAAATTGTTATAAAAGATAAAATGTGAGTCAGAAATTATTTTTTTGTTCTCCCCCAATATAAACACAGATGCATCAAGATCAAATCCAGATCCTGTTGAACTGTTGTTTGTATCCCATCCTAAACCAATTGTGAATTTTGGAGCATTTATGTTTTCTCTTTGCCCTTTTTGTAAATTGATAGCCATAGTTTAATCTATTTTTATTACGTTAATATTGTTCTTGTATTCTAAAATCTGATGGTAATTATTACTTATCGCAAGATGAAATAAATCGTTGCTTTTCTCTAAAGAAATATTGTTTGCTAAAAAAGAAAATTCATCTTCATTAAGACTTAGTATAAACTTCACTATTCTAGTGTTGTACTGAAAATGGTCGCTATTTATAATGTTTACAATATCCTCAACAGTTTTAACCGAATAATAATTGTAATGGTTTTCTATGTTTGGATGAATCTCTTTGTTTGTTAATTCAGCAAAATACAGAAATATAAAATCTCCATTTACATTATATTGATTTAGTATTTTATTTACCGTATGTTCATGACTTCCTGTTATCTTAATGTCATCTACGAAAATACAAAGTTTTCCGTCAATAAAATTCCTATCGATATAATAGGTATCATTAGATATCAATTTTACTCTTTCCTCGAAATCTAAATTTCCATAATCGGTAACATAGGTTTGATTTCTGTAAATTTTTGATTCAATAGATGCTTTCTTGTTGTTTTTAAATAAAAAACTGTTTAATTGTTTCTTGAAGTAATAACACAAGAAGTTAGAAGCAGTAGGGATAGATAAATACGGACTTGGTAGTATGACAATTTCCTGATTTGATAATAGTAAATCATGATATTCATTTACAAAGCCATCAAATAATTCTTTTGCAAATTTCTCTGCATAAAACTTATCTCCAAACTTAAATCGGCTGTATTCTTTTTCTTGAAATGGACAGTTATCTTTTTCAAGAATTTTATGTAAACTATAGTTTTTATTCACTTTTGTTATTTTAATAGATGTGCATCAAATCCAAAATTAATAGCTCCGTTGTAATCAGCTACAATATTATCTCCTATATGCAGTATTTCTTTTTTGGTTATTGGTTTAATTTTATTTGCTTGGTTAAATACTAATTGAAATATTTCATTATTTGGTTTTGAGAGTCCTACTTCATCAGAATAAATCTGAAATTGAAAGTAAGAATCCAATTCGTAATAAGAAAGGATTTTTCTCAGCGTATTTCCTTTTATAAAGGCAGTATTGCTTAATAAATTAATCGTCTTTTCTTGTTCAGTGATTTCTTTAAAAAGTTGTGGAATATTGGCATAAAGAAGCTCAGGTTTGTATTTTAAAAATAACAACTCTGTCTCTTTATAAAATAATTCTAATTTCGTGGTGTCGATGTCATTAATGTTAACATTTAGTGCGCTAAGAATTAGGTAATAAATTTCGTAAGTATCGATATTCAATCCTGTTCTCTCGTTTATATTATTGCATAAAACATCATAATAACGTACAACATCATTAACTTTTTCGATTGTAGCATCTACATCAAAAAAATCTTTGAATAATAAATTCCTTTTACTTTTAAATTCGGGATTTGATTTTATTAATGTTAGCCATAAATCAAAAGAAAGGTGACTGTGGTTTGCGAAATTTATTTTCAAGCTTGTGATTTTAATTAAAAACAAATTTGTTTTAATGTTTCAAAATATCTCAAAGGAGTCTTTTTCGAATGGTAAAACAGTTTGTTTTTGTAATTATTAATGAAACGAATGGGTTTTGTTAAGTATTAGAAATTATTTAATGATTTCGCCAGAATAATATTTTTCTAAAAAGTAACCTAAGTCGGCTCTGTATCCTATTCCGGATGCTTCAAATCTCCATTGTTCATTTCTTTTATAAAGCCTTCCAAATTCTATTCCTGTCTCTATCGAGAAGTCTTCGTCTAATTCATATTTTGCAATTTCTTCACGGGTTGAATTATCAACTATTCTTATGTATGAATTTCTAACTTGTCCGAAGTTTTGTTTTCTTCTTTCGTAATCCTCAATTGTAACCACAAATAAAATTTCTTTTACTCTTGGGTCGACTTTTGTCAAGTCAATTTTTATAGCTTCATCATCATCACCATCACTGTTTTTTCCGTCGGGATCATCACCTGTATGTTCTAGAGATCCGTCGGGAGATTTTAGATTGTTGTAGAAAACGAAATAATCTTCATCTAAAAGTTTTCTTTCAGAATTAATCATAATTGCAGAAGCATCTAGATCGAAATTACTTCCTGTGCCTTCATTTGGATCCCAACCTAGGCCAATTGTTATATTTAATAAGCCAATATTTATTTTTTGCCCTTTCTGTAAGTTAATTGCCATAGTGTGGTATAAAGTGAAACCTAATTTAAAGGGTTAAAATTAAAATATAATTTTGCATAAAACTATTTTAAATATGCAAAAAACAGGTTTTATTTATATTATTCATGTATTAAAATTGTTTTGTAGGGTTATGGGTTTATGTATGACTTATGACTTGGGATTGAGTCTTTTTAATATCTAGTTTATTCATTTTTGTTGCAGTTTCAATAGTCAATTTATTAATATTGAGACGCCTTGTTAAATGTAAATAAAAGACTAAATAAGTTAATTTCAGTATAAGGTTTTTCTTATTTTTGGTTTTTTGTTTATTTTTGTTAATATTTATGAAGCTAATGGTTTTGTTGGGTTTCTCATTAAAAATAAGATTTTTTTGAACATTGTGTTAAATTTTTTTTTAACGTTTTTTTTGGATATGTTATTATTTTATATATATTTATCACATAAACGATAAAATACCACACTTTATCGATTATTTATAATTGATATAAATTATTTTTTAATTAAAGAAATCCAGTATTCATGAATCCAAATTTACAAATTGAACTTAGGCGTTTTATTTCTTCAAATGTTGTTTCAAAACTAAATAAATTTTACTTCGAAAATGATGCTTTACTAATTAAAGCAATTGATGCATCTATTGGAACTATTTTAATTGGAGCATATAATAAAATACATGAGGCCAGTTTGTACAATGAGTTAGTAGAGATTGTAGAAGTTACAGAATTTTATAAAGAAATAGATTTTGAATCGGGAAGATTATTATCTGTTGATGATTGCTATAAAGACGAAGGGAATAAGTTGTTAAAGCGAATTTTTGATAATAAAAAGTCAAGAATTACCGAAATGGTTTCAAACGAGGTAGGTATAAAAAGTGAAACTGCACGCGAAGTATTAAATTTTTCGGCTCTATTAGTTTTTTCTTATTTCAATTACAAAAAACAAGTACAAGAAGATCTCCAATCGACGCTTGAAGAGCAAAAAAGGGGTATTTTAAATAGTATTCCTCTTGGAATCAAAATTATCTTAGGATTTTCATCACATGAAGTTGTTGAAGAAAAAAGCAAATCCAGATTTTCTAATTCAATTTTCAATCATATTTTTTCAAATAGCGGTTCTTAGTTAAGATTCGCTTTTGTTTTTAATCAAAAAAAAAATCCCATTTTACAATGTGTAAAATAGGATTTTCTCTTTTGTATTAATTTGGAGATTATACGTTCTTCAAATTGATGATTTCTTGTTCTGTTAAGAAACGCCAGTTACCTCTTGGTAAATTCTTTTTGGTTAAACCAGCAAACGACACACGGTCAATACGTAGAACATCGTATTCAAAGTGTTCGAAGATAGCACGAACTACTTTTACATTTGATGAACGTAATTTTAACCCAATTTCACTTTTTGGTTCATTGTCGATATAACTTATGTCTTCAACAAAAACACGATGCCCATCAAGAACAAGTCCTTTGTTTATTTTTTCTAAATCTTCAAATTTCAAGTTTTTATCTAATGAAACCTGGTATATTTTAGATGATTTTTGACTTGGTAATGTAAACTTACGAAGCATATCAGTGTCATTTGTAAATAACAATAAACCTGTAGTGTTTTTATCCATTCTACCAACTGCTGCAATTTTTGCATTAGTCGAACCACGAACTAATTCTAAAACATTACGGTATTCCTGACCTTCATCAAAAGCTGTTGTAAAGTTTTTAGGCTTATTTAATAAGATGTATTCTTTCTTTTCTGGAGTTAAAACTGCTCCGTCAAAATTAACGACATCACCTGGTTTTACCAAGTATCCCATTTCTACAACAGGAACGCCGTTTACTTTTACATTCCCAGATTGGATGTAAATATCTGCATCACGACGAGAACATGCGCCTGAATTAGCAATATATTTGTTTAAACGAATCTCATCGGCAGCCTTTTGTCTTTTTGGTGCTTGATTCGGTTTTTTGGCAGCTTTTGCAGCAGCTTCTTCCTCTACCTTAGTAATCGGTTTCGCTTTTTTTGGCCCTTGTGCACGCTTTTGCATGGCAGGTTTTGGCTTATTTGAGTTAGGTCTTGAGCTATTCGCTCTCGGTCCTTTTCCTTTATTATTGCCTTCCTTATTATTCATAAATCCTGTAATTTGTGCAAAGATAGTTTATTATTGGTTAATAGCAGTAACTTGATTGTTGTTAGATTACTAGCTTTTAATACTATTACCAGCTTTAAAAGTGAAAATTATCAAAAAAAGCTGAAATTTTTAATGTAATTAAATTTTTAAAAGTAAAGTTTTTCCATGCCACAAAACACTTGGATTAATTAGTACAATGCAAAATACACCTGAAACAATAAGAAATTTCAAGACATTGTGTAGTAACAAAAATTGTGTTTTAGAATTTGACTTCCAAAGGTAAAGCAAGAAAAATATTAGAATTATAAAACAAGAATAGAAATAAATATCCATATAACCAATGTCATATATTTCGATTAAGATATATACTGGTACAATCGTTGAAAAAGTTAAAAAGGTGATGATTTTCTTCGAAGTTCTTTCGCCATAAAGAATTGGAATAGTTTTGTAGTTGTTAACCAGATCTCCTTTTAAATTCTCTAAATCTTTTATCATTTCACGTATCAGCAGTAGTAGGAACAAAAAGATGGCATGAGCAAATATAACTGCAAAATGACCTCTTTGGTTTTCTAAATCATTAAATGATATTTGGTTGTAAAAATATAATAAAATTGCAAAGAATGGTAAAACGGCTAATAGTGCTGCCATAAGATTACCTATTAATGGGTATTTTTTAATTTTATGTGAGTAAAACCAAATTAGAAAAATATATACTGAAAAAAACAAAAAAGCTCTCCAGGAAACAATTAAAGCCATCAATGCAGCAATAAAGTTGAGAGAGAAATAAACGCTAAGTTTAGTTTTTTGGCTAACCAATCGATCTAACATTGATTTGTTTGGACGATTAATTAAGTCTTTCTGACTATCGTAAAAATTATTTATGATATAACCAGATGCAATTGTAATTGCCGATGCAAATACAATTAAAAATAAATGAAAGTTCAATAAAATATCGAGTGCTCTTTTTTCGGGAGCGAGTATAAATATTGCCGATAAGTACTGGGCTAATATTATAATAGGGATGTTGTAGCCTCTCACTACTGAGAACAAACTTATAACTTTCATCGCTAAAATTTTATTCTGACGGCTTAACATTTCTTTTTTATTATAGATTATTGAGATTATACATTGGTTTTAAAATGACTAAAGTACATCTTTTAATAGTCTTTAAGAGCTATGTTTCAATTTTTATTATATGTAGCACACTCTTTTTTGCGATATTACAATTTTTATTGGGTTTTCTTTTTTATGAAATAAATAGACTATCTCATATAATTTAGCATGGTAGCTTTAGTAACATTAAAAAATACCTCTTGTTGTCAATATGTTTAGGATTGTTTTTAATCTTTTGATTTTTATTCCAATGTTTATTTTCATAAGACAGTTATTCGGAAATAAAATAAGATTTAAGATGCCAATTTCTATTTAAAATTAAGAATTTGGTTTGTTTAATTTTTAGAGCCGAATTTTTCGACTCTAAAAATTGTAACTATTTAAGATTCTAAAATTTTAGAATTTTGGTTTTTGTTTTAAAATTGGTAGACTACTTCTAGTTTGTAGTCTTTTAATGATTGCTTAGCGCGTTCTAAATCTTGTGTAAAACCAAGAATATAACCGCCACCGCCTGAACCACATAGTTTTAAATAATAATCATTAGTATCAATACCATTTTGCCAGATGCTATGAAATTGTTCTGGTATCATAGGTTTGAAATTATTCAAAACTACTTTTGATAATTTTTTGGTATTACTGAATAATGACTTCATGTCGCCATGTAAAAAATTCTCTACACAAGCATCAGTATATTTTACAAATTGGTTTTTTAGCATCGTACGAAAACCTTTGTCTTTAAGGTTTTCCATAAAAATGTTTACCATTGGAGCAGTTTCTCCAACAATTCCTGAGTCTAATAAAAATACAGCACCTTTTCCGTCAAAACTTTGATTGGGAATTCCAGTTGCTTCAATGTTATCTTTAGAATTTATTAAAATCGGAATGCTTAAGTAACTATTTAATGGGTCTAAACCAGAACTTTTTCCGTGGAAAAAACTTTCCATTTGAGAGAAAATAGTTTTTAGCTGTAATAGTTTTTCGCGAGTTAAGTTCTCTAAAACGGTGATTTTGTTTTGAGCGTATTTATCATAGATTGCAGCAACAAGTGCTCCGCTACTACCAACTCCGTATCCTTGGGGAATACTTGAGTCAAAATACATTCCTGTTTCAACATCATTCTTTAAAGTAGCCAAGTCAAAAGTTACCAATTCTGGTTGTTCTGCTTGTAATGTTTCAAGGTACGATGTAAACTTGCGTAAACTTGCATTAGAGGCAATGGCTTCTGCCGAAGGATTTTCAGTTCTCTTCAATGCGCCATTGTAAAAATTATAAGGAATAGAAAGTCCTTTTGAATCACGGATTATTCCGTACTCTCCAAAAAGTAATATTTTTGAGTAAAATAATGGTCCTTTCATATATTTATTTAATGTCTTTCTTAATTTTATTTGGGTTTTGCCGAGTGTCAAATACTGAGACAATTGTTATTTCTTTACTAGTAAAAACATAGAAAATGGTTGTTTGTTTTGTTACTACACATTTTCTAACTATTTTATTTTTTTCGGTCAGAGGAAAACTTTCAGGATTTAAAATAATTACTGAAACTGATTTGTTGAATTTTTTCAAAAAAGATATTTTCTCTTTTAACGACCATTTTTTTTCTATATAGTTTACAATTGAATCAAAAGATTTTTCAGCATTTAAAGTGAATTTAACTTCTCTCAAAATCAAAATGTTTTTTCATAACTGATTCGTAGCTTATTACTTGTCCGTTTTTGAATTGCTCAACACCAAGTTCGATTTCTTCTTTTTGTGCATCAGTTAAATCATCCCACCAATCTTTTTTTTCTTTCATTAGAATTTTCTTGATCGACTCAATGATTTTAGGATTGTCAATCTCGGTTAACATTTTTATTAACTCAAGTTTTTCTAATTGAATGTCCATAATCTAAATTTTAATTAAAGATACGTAAAATTATAATGCAATTGCACCATCTCCAATTTTGTCGCAAAGGTACTGACCATTCTGGCAAAATACAACTAATTCGTCTTGAATAAATTGCAGTACTTTTTCTGTAACGTTTTCGGGATATAAAACATGAACATTTGCTCCTGCATCCAGAGTAAAACAAACCGGGATTTGAGTTTCATTTCTAAATTTCCAAATTGCATTAATAATCTGTAATGTGTTTGGTTTCATTAGTATAAAATAGGGCATAGAGGTCATCATCATAGCATGTAGTGTCAATGCTTCACTTTCGACTACTTTGATGAATTCGTCTAGATTTCCATTTTCAAAAACAGTAATTAGTTTATCTAGATTTTCATGGGCTTGTGCAAAACGTCTTTCGGCATAAGGATGATTGTGCATTAAATCATGTCCAACGGTGCTCGAAACTTGTTTTTCACCTTTGTCAACTAGTAAAATAGTATCTTGGTAATTGTTGAAGTTTTTATGAATTGCATTTGGAAATTCTACTCCAAATAAATCAGAGCTTCCTTTTATATTTGCTTGATTTCCCCAAACTACAACATTTCCTTTTACACTTCGGCAGGCACTTCCTGATCCTAAACGTGCAAGGAAAGAAGCCTTTTGATAAAAGTATTCCTCTGTCATTTCTGGATTTAATACTTTTTCTAGGCTCATGAAATTCATTGCCAAAGCTGCCATTCCAGATGCCGAAGAGGCTATTCCTGAACTATGCGGAAATGTATTTTGAGTGTCAATTGTAAAATGATAGTCTTTTAAGAAAGGCAGATATATAAAAACACGCTCTAGGAATTTCTGAATCTTAGGTTTGAAGTCTTCTTTTGGTTTTCCCTCAAAAAGTAAATCGAATGTAAAATTATCAGAAAAGTCTTTTTTGTCGAAAGCTAGTTTGGTAATCGTTTTACAGTTATTTAATGTGAAACTAACTGATGGATTAGCCGGAATTTGATTGTCTTTTTTTCCCCAATATTTTACTAAAGCAATGTTACTTGGTGCGCTCCACTCGAAGTTGCCTTTTGTTATATCTGAAGTATATTTTTTTGGAATAAAATCGTTTGCTGTAAACATAAAATAAAAAATTTACGCAAAGATACTTTTTTTGAATTATACCTTTTACACTTTTTGATAGCCTATAAAAATGTTTACCTTTATTAACTCAAAAATATAGTATAAAATGAATAAAATCACTCGAATTTTAGCGGTTGTTGTTACGTGTCTTGCTATTGGGTATTTTTCTGGAATAGTTACAAGAACTAGTATTGATACTTGGTATCCAACTTTGATTAAACCAAGTTTTAATCCTCCTAATTGGGTTTTTGCTCCTGCTTGGAGCCTACTTTATCTTTTGATGGGAGTTGCTGCCGGATTAGTTTGGGATAGAATAGAATATGAAAAAGAAGCTGTTAAGAATGCATTGGTTTTCTTTGCTATACAATTAGCCTTAAACGCTTTGTGGTCGTATTTGTTTTTTGGATTAATGAATCCGTTATTGGCCCTTATAGAAATTTTTGTGCTTTGGTTAATGATCTATGAAACACTTTTGAAGTTTATTAAAATAAATAAAGTTGCTGGCTATCTTCTTGTTCCTTATTTGCTTTGGGTAAGTTTTGCAACAATCTTAAATGCTAGTATTTGGTGGCTTAACAAATAAGTTTACCGTTTCAGTATTCAGGCTAATATTGTTCTGAATACTGGAATTTATTTTTTATTTTTCGTTGATTTTTACTTTTTTAAATTCTTCATTTTTAGCATATAAAAAATCCATTGTAGAAAGAATGTTTTTATTTTCTATGAGTGCTTTGGATCTTGGGTCGGCATCACAAAATTCAAGAAAAAGCTCTTTCTCTTCTGGACTTAGTTTTAAGTCTTTTGTGAAAAAAGAAGAGGGACAAGTTGTGTTTACTAATTTTTTAAAATCTAATTCAGGAGTTTTATTTTTAGATTTTTTATCTTCTTTTCCTTTAAATAAGCCTATTAGTCCTTCTCCCATGGCAATAAAATCCATTCCATTTGTAATTGTTCCGTTATAAACGCCTGTGTATTTTTGTAATGAACTAGTATTTTTTGCCAATGCTATTTCATTAGATGATTCTACTGTAGATCCTATATGTGGGAGTTTCATTGTTGTAATTACTACTTCGTTTAGTTCTTCTGGTTTTGAAACAAGATCTACTGAAATGTTGTTTTTACGGATATTTTCCTGAGACACTTTTAGTCTTGTGAAAAAATAGTCTTGCTTAAAAAATATCAAGCTGTCTTTTGCGCGGACTAGAATTGAGAATTCTCCCGAAGCATTTGTTTTGGTACTTGTTTTGGCGGTTTTGTTAATTACTTCTACATCTTTGAGTGTGTGGTTTTGTGAAATAACTTTACCGTTTAATAATTTTTCAGTTTGAGAAAAACCAATCTGATAGGTTAATAATGAAATTGTTGTAAGTAATTTTACTTTCATATGTGGTTAATTAGTTGAAAGTAAAATTATTATAATTATCTTAAGTAAAACTTATAGAATTCGTAAACTCTTGTTAATTCGGTTTTAGTTGCAGTTTGCAGTAGCCAGTACAAGTGCTGAAAACTGTGACGGGTACTGAATACTAAATTTTAAATAGCATTGGCTACAATAAAACCGCTTGTCCATGCATTTTGGAAGTTGAATCCTCCAGTAATAGCATCAATATTTACAATTTCTCCAGCAAAATATAAATTCTCATGTAATTTACTTTCCATGGTTTTAAAGTTGATTTCTTTTAAATCGATTCCACCAGCGGTTACAAATTCTTCTTTAAAAGTGCTTTTTCCGTTTACTTGGAAAGTACCATTTGTTAGTTGATTGGCTAAATTTTGAAGTTGAACTTTAGATAAATCTGCCCATTTAGTTTCAGCTTCGATAGTAGATGCTAAAACTAAACTTTCCCATAAACGATTTGGGAAGTCAAAAGGGGATTTTTTGGAAACAGCTTTTTTGGCATGTTCCTGTTTTAATTCTTTTAGTATTTTTTCGGCATCTTCGGTATCAACATCATTTAACCAATTTACAAAAATGGTGAATTGGTAATTTTTATCATGCAAAATGCGTGCTCCCCAAGCTGAAAGTTTCAAGATTGCTGGTCCACTCATTCCCCAATGTGTAATTAATAATGGGCCTGTAGATTCGAGTTTGGTATCTTTTACTTTTACCGTTACTTGCGCAGCAACACCAGGTAATTCTTTTATTCTCGGGTCTTTTATGTTAAATGTAAATAGGGAAGGGACAGGGCTAATTATGGCATGACCAAATGTTTGTAGCATTTCCCATATTTTAGGATTACTTCCGGTTGCTAGTACTAATTTCTCGGCTATGTAATTTTGGTTTTGTGTTTCGACTTTCCAGAAATTTTCTTTCTTATAGATTGATTGTACACTTTGTCCAGTAAGAACTGTAATGCCTAATTTTGCAGTGGCTTTTAGAAAACAATCAATGATAGTTTGAGACGAATTAGATACAGGGAACATTCTCCCATCATCTTCGATTTTTAGTTCCACACCATGTTTTTCGAACCATTCGATTGTATCTCCTGAACAAAACTGATGAAAAGGTCCTCGTAGTTCTTTCTCGCCACGCGGATAAAATTTAACTAATTCATTAGGTTCAAAACATGCATGGGTTACATTACAACGACCTCCACCAGAAACACGAACTTTTGTAAGTACTTCGGATCCTCGTTCTAAAATAGCAACTTTTAATTTTGAGTTTCTCTCTACAATATTAATTGCTGTAAAAAATCCTGCTGCTCCGCCACCTACTATTATTATATCAAAATTTTGAGTCATATTTTTATTTTAACCTCTAAGTATCTTTGTCAAAGTTCTAGATTTTTGAAAAGATCATATAAGAATTGGTTGTTATATTCTATCTGTAAAATCACTAATGATTCCGTTTACGTTGTATGTTTTTACTCTTGCAATATCTGCAGTTTCATTAACTGTCCAAGGAAAAACCTGAAATCCTTTTTCTTGTATTTGTATTGTGTTTTCTTTGTTTAGCAAATTAAAATCGGGATGTATTGCCTTGGCTTTTATTTGTTTTGCAAAGGTAATAGCTGAAGCAATATCAGTTTCGGTTAAAACTCCAATGGGAATTTCTGAATTCAGATTATTAATTCGTTGTAAAAAATCCCATTCGAAACTTGATACAATAAAAGAATCATAATTCCAGTTGTTCTCCGTAACATATAATTCGATTAATGCAGCTACAGCATCGGCAGTTCCTTGACCTTTTAATTCTATATTAATAAAACATTGCTGATTTACTAAATCAAAGACTTCTGGTAATGTTGGAATCTGTAGTTTGTTTTCTATTCGGAACTCTTTCAATTGCTGCAAAGATAATGTATTTACAAAACCTTTTCCGTTGGTAGTTCTGTCAATCGTTTCGTCATGTATTACTATTAGGTGACCGTCTGAGCTAAGATGTACGTCTAGTTCAATACCATCAGCTTTCATTTCGATAGCTTTCTGAAAAGCTCGTAAGCTGTTTTCGGGTTCATATCCTCTTGCACCACGATGGGCTATTTTTAGCATTTTACTCATAGTTTTACAAAAGTAAACAAAATGATGTCGATTTTAAAAGTGAACCATAAAGACGCGTTAATCTATTAGTGGGATTAATAAATTTCTATTAATATAACGTCCCGCTGGGACTTATTTTACTCATAACTTAAAAAAGAATAGCCACAGATTATAATAACTCGTACAGATTTAAAAAATCCGTTTAATCATTATAATCTGTGGCTAAATATATTGTGGTTTAGCTACAAAGAATGTAAAACTTACCTTTTTATTCGAGTTCCAATACTATTGCAGATTTTGGTTCTAGAGTAATTTCAGATGTTAAATCGAACGTTTTTCCTGTAAGGACGTCTTTCCCTGATTTAAAGTTTTTAATATTTTCTTTAAAGCGATTTGTTTTAATGGTTTGCTCTTTTGCATTGTTATTAAAAACTACCATTACTGTTTTAGCATCTGTATATCTGAAATAAACGTAAGTGTTGTTTTCTGGAAT
This sequence comes from Flavobacterium frigoritolerans, assembly GCF_025847275.1. Lineage (GTDB taxonomy): Bacteria > Bacteroidota > Bacteroidia > Flavobacteriales > Flavobacteriaceae > Flavobacterium > Flavobacterium frigoritolerans. The sequence goes on along the minus strand of NZ_JAOZEV010000002.1, from coordinate 454,092 downwards.
ATAATGTGTCATTTTTCCGAAATGTACAGCTTCATTTGATTTTCTCCAATTGAATAATTTTGATGTAAAATCGAAATATTCAGCTTGTTTGGCTGTTCTACCTGCTGCAGTAAAAGCATTGTTTGTATCACCTTTCCATCCACCAGGAAAATCTAGACGTATTCCTCCATCACCTTGGCTTTTGTCTCCGCCCATTCCAATTTCTGAGCCATAATACAATTGAGGAATTCCACGAACAGTTGCCATTAATGTCATTACCAATTTGTATTTAGCAATATCATATTTGTATAGATCATTAATTCTGCTTGTGTCGTGATTTTCTGCAAAAACGAGAATGTTATTTGTATTTGGATACAGATAATCTAAGGCAAAATTGTTGTAAAATTTAATCATTCCGTTATCCCAAGTTGCTTCGTCTTCATTAAAAGCTGACCCGATTTGATTGTGTAATGTGAAATCCATTACACTTGGTAAATTTGAATTGTAATTTTGGATTGCACCAATTTTACTGTCTTTTTGCCAATAGGCTAAATTAGCTTGATTGTGCATCCAGATTTCTCCAACAATATTAAAGTTTGGATATTCATCTGTAACTGATTTTGCCCAATTTGCCATTGCTGCTGGATCTGAATAGTTGTAAGTGTCTACTCTAAATCCATCAAGATCTGCATATTCAATCCACCAGATTGCATTTTGGGTTAGGTATTTTGCAACTAATGGGTTTTTTAAATTTAAATCTGGCATTGAAGGTACAAACCATCCATCGATACAAACTTCTTTGTCTAGTTTTGAAGCGTGGATATCTGTAATTACTTCACGTCTGTGATGCGTTTGTGTGTAGTTTTCGAATTGATTAATCCATGATTTTGTTGGTAAATCTTTCATCATCCAATGTGTGATTCCCCAGTGATTGGTCACGTAATCCATAACCAATTTCATATTTCTTTTATGCATTTCATTTGATAAACGTACATAATCTTCATTCGTTCCATAACGAGAATCGATTTTGTAAACATCAGATTGTGCATACGTATGATACGAATGTTCTTTGTCGTTGTCTTCGTTTAATGGCGTGTTCCAGATTGTTGTTGCGCCCAATGATGAAATATAATCTAAGTTTTGGATGATTCCTTCTATATCACCACCATGACGTCCACCAGGGATTGAACGATTTGCTTTCTCTACTAATGATGGATCGCTGTCGTTTTTTGGGTTTCCGTTTGCAAATCGGTCAGGCATGATTAAATACATCATATCTGATGCATCAAAACTTTTGCGTTGAGCAGAATTTTCTCTTCTTTTCTTTAAAGAATATTTTTGTGTGTATGCAACTTTGTTTTTGTTTTTAAATGAAAAAACTAACTCTGAAGCAGGTATATTTTTAGTGTCGATTGTTACGAAAATGTAGTTAGGATTTTCAGTTTTTTTAATGTCTTTAATGACTACATTGTTAGAAACAGTAGGTTCGTATTGCGCAATGTTTTTACCGTAGAACATTATTTGAAGTTCTGGATTGTTCATGCCAGCATACCAAAATGGTGGTTCTGTTTTTTGAATTTGTGCTTTTGCAGAAGCAGAAAATAATAGAACAACTAGAAGGATTCTATATAATGTTTGGTTTGTTTGAAGTGGTATTTTCATAATTTGTTTTTTAAATTCGATTAAAACAATATCGATTTTTTTCTGTAAGTCTTTTAAAATTTACTTTGAGAGTAATTTTTCAGCATGCAAATTTTACAGATTAAGAGGGGTTATGTTGATTCTTTATTTTTCTGCACGGTTTCTAAAACCTTGTAGGATAAAATATCTTGACTCTTGTAAAAAAAGACAAGCAATCTAAAGGATTACTTGTCTTTTTAGAGAATTTATTTGGTTTCGATTATACTAATTGCATAACCGCCACCTGGAACTGATAACTGTGATAGTTTTGATTTATTTGTTACCGCTATTTTCTTAATAGTGTATGCTTGCGGATTTGTTTTGTAATGTGCATCTTTTGCATCAGCATAAATTGTTGCTGTGTATTTTTTTCCTTTTTCAAGGAAGTTAAAATTAATGTTTGATGTACGGCTTACGTCTCCGTTTACATTACCTACAAACCAATTATTAGTACCTTTTGCTTTACGAGCTACCGTGATATAATCTCCTGGCTCTGCTTCAAGGTATTTACTTTCATCCCAATCGATAGCAACATCTTTGATGAATTGGAAAGCATCTGCAAATTTGTTGTAGTGTTCAGGAAGATCGGCTGCCATTTGTAATGGGCTGTACATTGTAACATATAATGCTAATTGATTTGCAATTGTACTATTTACATGCGATTTGTTATCTGGATTAAGTTTGCTGATATCCATTTCGAAAATACCAGGAGTATAATCCATTGGTCCTCCAATTAATCTTGTAAATGGTAAAACGGTTACGTGATTTGCTTTTGAACCTCCAAATGCTTGGTATTCTGTTCCTCTTGCTGATTCGTTACCGATTAAGTTAGGGTATGTTCTACTAATACCTGTAGGACGTACTGCTTCGTGAGCATTAACCATAATTTTGTATTCAGCTGCTTTTTCTAACGCATATTGGTAATGGTTTACAATCCATTGGCTGTAATGATTTTCACCTCTAGGTAAAATATCTCCTACGTAACCACTTTTTACTGCATCGTATCCATTGTCGTTCATGAATTTGTATGCTTTGTCCATATGACGCTCATAATTACGAACTGAACCTGAAGTTTCATGGTGCATAATTATTTTTACACCTTTTGATTTTGCGTAAGCATGTAATCCTTTTACATCAAAATCTGGGTAAGGAGTTACAAAATCAAAAACATAGTCTTTTGAATGTCCAAACCAGTCTTCCCAGCCTTCATTCCAACCTTCAACTAAAACAGCATCAAAACCATTTAAGGCTGCAAAGTCAATGTATTTTTTTACGTTAGCATTAGTTGCTCCGTGTGTACCATTTGGTTTTGCTTTTGAGAAATCTGTAACACCAAGTTGTACTGTAGGAAAATCATTTGTGTATGACCAAGAGCTTTTTCCTGTAATCATTTCCCACCAAACACCTATGTATTTAACTGGTTTTATCCAAGACGTATCTTCGATTTTACATGGGTCGTTTAAGTTTAATGTCATTTTTGAATCAAGAATTTCTGTTGCATTATCGCTAACAATAATTGTTCTCCATGGAGAATGATTCGGCGCTTGCATATGTCCTTTATCACCTTTTGCATCTGGAGTTAACCATGATTCGAATATCATGTTTTTATCATCCAGGTTCAGGTGCATACATGAATAATCAATTAAAGCAGCTTCGTGAAGGTTGATATATAATCCTTCAGCAGTTTTTAGCATAAGTGAAGTTTGTACTCCTGTTGGAGAAAAAGATTTTTGAGAAACGTTTGCAGTATATGCTTTTTCAGCTAATCCACGAATTTCAGATAATTTTGATTTTGTGTAATCATATTCCTGTGTATCATAATCACCAGGAATCCAAAATGCAGTATGATCTCCTGTCATTGCAAATTGTGTTTTTTCTTCTTTGATTACAAAATACGTTAGGTTTTTTTGTGTTGGAAATTCATAACGGAATCCTAGTCCATCATCGAATAGACGAAAACGGATTAACACTTGTCTATCTGTTCCTTTTTGGTTTAATGTAACAGCTAATTCATTATAATGATTACGAATCGTAGCTACTTCTCCCCAAACTGGTTTCCAGTTTTCGTCGAAAGTTGCTGTTTTTGTATCAATAATTGTAAAGTCATTCAATAATGATTTTTTATCATCTTTAAGCTCAAGACCCAACTTACTGGATTTTACAACCTCTTTGTTTTTGTATTTAAGATTGTAAGTTGGAGTTCCATCGCTTTGTAGCGAAAACTCCATGACAAATTTTCCTTCAGGCGATTTTAGTTGTTGTGCTTTTGTAACGTTACAAAAAGCAACTAGAATGAAGGCTGTGAAAATGAAATTCTTCATGTTGTTAAATTAAAAAATGTTATAAAAAATATATAGAAACTCTTACTTTATGCGGTTGCATATTTATTAGCTACTACGGTTTGGCCATTAACGACAATGGCTAATTCTTGATCTCCATCTACTGAAAACGTTGTTTCGTTATGGTTTATTGATACAGTTAGAATTTGATTTCTAAAGTTTATTTTAAATGAATATCCTGTCCATTCTTTTGGAATTTTAGGAGAGAAATGCAAGGTGTCATTTTTTACACGCATTCCTCCAAAACCTTCTACAATACTCATCCAAGTTCCTGCCATTGATGTAATATGGCAACCCTCTTCGACCTCTTTGTTGTAATCGTCTAAGTCTAAACGTGAAGTTCTCAGATAGAATGTATATGCCATATCCATTTTGTCTAAAGCAGCTGCTTGAATAGAGTGTACACAAGGCGAAAGTGAACTTTCATGTACAGTAAATGACTCGTAAAACTCAAAATTACGCAATAGTTCTTCTTTTGTAAAATGCTCTTCAAAAAAGTAAAAACACTGTAAAACATCGGCTTGTTTGATATATGGTGAACGCAATACACGATCCCAAGACCATTTTTGGTTTATAGGGCGCTGTGAACGGTCTAAATCTTTTACAGGAACTAAATCTTTATCTAAGAATCCATCTTGTTGTAAATAAACATTAAGTTCTTTAGAGAAAGGGAAGTACATATTACCAGCTACTTTTTTCCATTCTTGAACTTCGTTTTCAGTAAGTTGGACTTTTTCGATTATTCGTTTATGGTCAGTTTGATATTCGGTAGCAACCTTTGTAATTTGTTCTACGGCATAATCAATACACCATTTGGCAATATAGTTGGTGTAGAAATTATTGTTGATGTTGTTTTCATATTCGTTTGGACCTGTAACTCCTAAAATGACATATTGATTTTTGTCAGTAGAGAATGACGCTCTTTGATGCCAGAAACGAGCAATTCCGATTAATACTTCTAATCCTTTTTCTGGGATATAAGAGTAATCTCCTGTGTAACGGTTGTAATTGAAAATAGCAAAAGCTATTGCACCATTTCGGTGAATTTCTTCGTGTGTGATTTCCCATTCGTTATGGCACTCTTCACCATTCATAGTTACCATTGGGTATAAAGCAGCGCCATCTTTAAAACCTAAATTGTCTTTAGCGTTTTCAATTGCCTTATCTAATTGATTGTAGCGATAAGTCAATAAATTTCGAGCGACTTGCTGGTCTTTGGTAGCCATATAAAACGGAATACAGTAGGCTTCAGTATCCCAATAAGTAGACCCTCCGTATTTTTCTCCAGTAAAACCTTTTGGTCCAATATTTAATCGGTTGTCTTTTCCTGAATAGGTTTGGTTTAACTGAAAAATATTAAAACGAATTCCTTGTTGTGCTTTTACATCGCCATCAATAGTGATATCTGACATTTCCCAAACTTTTGCCCAAGCATCAATTTGTTCTTGCAATAGTTGGTCATATCCTTTGCTTAATGCTTCTTTAATTGCTTTTTCGGCAGCAGCAAGTGTGTTGGTATGGTTTAATGAAACCGTATATCCTCCAATTTTTTGTATAGATGAAGTTTGTCCTTTTGCAATAATTACTCCATACGTATATTCTACTTTATCTGATGATGAATCGATTGTTGAAGGCGAAATATTAATATTTTCGTTATTAGCAAAAATACTATTGTGCATGAATGTTGTAACCTTAAAATGTGTTTTGTAGGTTTGAGCTGTAACGAAGGCTTCGTTTGTCGCTTTTTTTACTTCAAGGGGTTCCCAGAATTTTTCTTCCCAGTTGGCATCTTCATTGGTAACACCTGCATCTATATATGGTTTGTAAAGTATTTTTGCATCTTTGTTCAAAGGAGTAATCTCGTACTTAATAAAGCCAACTTCATCCAGATTCAAAGAAAGAAAACGACGTACGTTTACAGCGATTTCGGTTCCGTTTTTTAATGTCGCTTCAAAGGAACGATTGTACCAACCTTCTTTCATGTTTAATTCTCTTCGAAAGTTTTTTACTTCGGTACAAGAATTTAAATCAAAGGTTTCTTCATTAATTTCAATATTGATACCAATCCAGTTTGGAGCATTAAGTACTTTGGCAAAGTATTTTGGATATCCGTTTTTCCACCAGCCCACTTTGGTTTTATCTGGATAATAGATTCCCGCAATATAACTTCCCTGAAAAGTTTCTCCAGAGTATTTTTCTTCAAAATTGGCACGTTGTCCCATAGCACCGTTTCCGATACTGAAAAGACTTTCCGATGATTTAACTCTCTCGACATCAAAGCCTTCTTCTATTATTGACCAATTGTCTGGTTTTATATAATCTTGATTCATTTCTTCTTTAATTAGATAATTAGGCAATTGGATAATTAGGTAATTAGATAATTCGTCAATTTAATAATGAGATAATTACTCATTTTGATGATTTCTAGTGTGCTTATTATAGAATTGCGTTTGTTCTGCTGTTTTAAATTTTAAATTTTCTCATTATCAAATTGTATAATTGAGTTCATCTTAGTTGTGTCATTAGTCATTATCTCATTTTCTAATTGGCACATTTCCTAATTTGAATATTAGCCAATCAACTCTTCGATAAAATGTGTATCTATTAAGGTGAAATCCTCAAAGATGTATTTTGCTTCATGCAAGACTGTTTTAGAACCAATACCGATACTAGTCATTTTTCCTATATTAGCAGCTTGAACTCCAGCAACTGAATCTTCAAAAACGATAGAATCTTCTGGGTTTATATTTAATAATCGAGCCGCTTTTAAGAAAACTTCTGGATCTGGTTTGGCATTTGTAACATCATTTCCATCAACAATAACATCAAAATAGGATATGATTCCTGTTTTTTCGAGAATAGGACGGGCATTTTTACTCGCTGAACCTAATGCAATGGCTTGTTTTTTTTCTTTTAAAAATTGTAGAATAGGTAAAACTCCAGGAAGAATTTCACTTTCATTCATATCTACTAAATAGGTTAGATAGTCTTCATTTTTTTGGATGAGCCATTTGTCTTTGTCTTCTTGTGAAGCTTGAATGTTTCCTAATTCTAGGATAATATCTAGAGAACGCACACGACTTACTCCTTTTAAGAGTTCGTTGTGTTCGTGTGTAAAGTCAATGTTTAATGCATTTGCAATTTTTTGCCATGCTAGATAATGATATTTAGCAGTGTCAACAATTACGCCGTCTAGGTCGAATATAAACGCTTTTGTATTCATTTAATAATATGCTTATTTTGTATTTCTTTCTAAAAAGTATTTAAATTTTGATTATCAGAAAACCATTTCTCATTTCATCAGAATGAGAAATTTTGTAGATGGGTTTTTTAGATTTTAATATCATCTACATCTTTCACTTTGTATACTAAAACTGCGGCTATCAAAAAGCTGACTCCACTCGTAATTAAGGCATACATAGCATCACCGTTATAAAGATATTTTACGATTGGCCCTCCGATTATTGCGTTTATTATTTGAGGAATCACTATGAAGAAGTTGAAAATTCCCATATAAACTCCCATCTTTTTTGGAGCAATAGATCCGGCCAAAATAGCATACGGCATTGCCAAAATACTAGCCCAAGCCACCCCAATTAAGACCATCGAGAGGATAATCCAATTTTCGTCAGGCATAAAATAAATAGAGATTAAACCTATTCCACCTATAACTAAAGAAAGCGCATGAGTTGATTTTCGTCCAATTTTTTTTGCAATCATCGGAAGAAAAAACAAGGCTATAATTGCCGAAACAAGATTGTAAACTCCAAAAAGGATTCCAACCCAATCTCCAGCATCTTGATAGGTTTGACTTGAATTGTCGTCTAGAGGTAATCCGTAAATATGATGTGCAATTGCAGGAGTGCTAAACACCCACATACCGAAAAGACCAAACCAAGAGAAAAACTGTACCCAACTAAGCTGGCGCATAGTGGTTGGCATTTTTGCAAAATCCGTAAAAATGTCTGTAAGTCTTGATTTTTCTTCAGAAGGTACATCAATTTCACTTTGTGGATCTTCAAAATTGGCTAATTCTTCGGGAGAATATTCTTTGGTTGTAAATAAAGTTACTAGGATAGATCCAATTAAAACAACAGCTCCTAGAATAAAGGAAAGTGTAAGATTTAAAGGAACGCTTCCTGGGACGGTACTGTTAGAAACTCCAAACCATTTGGTTAATACATATGGTAATGCAGAACCAATTACGGCTCCAAAACCAATAAGTGCTGTTTGAATACTGAACCCTGCTGTGCGTTGATCTGTTCTTAGATTGTCACCGACTAAAGCGCGAAATGGCTCCATGGCAATATTAAACGAAGCATCCATAACCATAAGCATTCCCGCTCCGACCCATAATGCGGGTAAGATAGAAATAAATATGTTTGCTTGTGGCATTAATATTAATCCAACCGAAGCTAGAATGGCACCTACAAGAAAAAAAGGTTTTCTTCGTCCAAATTTACCCCAGGTTTTATCACTATAATGTCCAATGATAGGTTGAACAATTAATCCCATTAAAGGAGCAATTATCCAAAACCATGAAAGTTCGTGTACGTCAGCACCAAAAATTTGAAGAATTCTGCTGGCATTTGCATTTTGTAGAGCAAACCCCATTTGTATTCCTAAGAAACCGAAACTCATGTTCCAAATTTCCCAGAAACTTAATTTACGCTTTTCCATTATCGTAATTTAATGAATGTACGATAAGCGCTTTGCTTATCAAAACTTAACTTATTTTTCGAAGTAAAAGTAAAAGTTTTGAGCTGGCGTAAATTTATAAATTATTTTTCTAAAGAAGCAAATAAAAAACCCATTAAAATTAATAAAGGGGTTTTTTATTTAGGATTGTAAGAATATTAATCTGTAGATTCTCTTTCTATTAGGTGAGTTTCAATGACTTCTGTTTTATAGTTCTCTTCTTCATCTTCTCCTTCTTCGGTTTCTAATTCTAAACGATCGATTAGCATTTTGGCAGCTTTATTCCCCATTTTGTTACCACTTTGGCTTACTGTTGTAATAGTTGGAGTCGAATATTTGGATATAATCCCATCTGTAAAGGCTATAACGGCTAAATCTTCGGGAACTCGAAGTCCCATTTTGTTGGCTGTTTTTATTATAGTAACTGCAAAAAGTTCATTAACTGCAAAGACAGCATCTATTGCTCGGTCTTCTAATAATTGACTAATGATTATTTCGCAAGTATCTACATCTTCAATCTTAATAATAAGGTTTTCATTAAAAGCGATGTCGTTATCTAATAGTGCTTTTGTATATCCATCTGTTCTGAGTTTTCCAACACTAACATAATCAACAGTAGTAACTAAGGCTATTTTTTTACGTCCTTTATCGATTAAACTTTGAACAGCTTCGTAAGCTGCGGATTTATCATCAATAATTACTTTGTCGCATAAAATATCATTGGTAACCCTGTCAAACATAACAACAGGCATTCCTTGATTTATGACTTCGGTTATATGATGAAAATCGCCTTTAAATTGTGTCTCTTTAGATAGTGATATGATAAAACCATCGATACTTCCGTTGGCTAACATTTCCATGTTAAGTACTTCTTTATCAAATGAATCATCAGATAAACAGATGATAACACTATAGCCATTTTCGTTGGCAACTTCCTCGACTCCATTAATGACTGTTGAGAAAAAATGATGCACAATTTCGGGAATAATAATACCAATTGTTTTGGTTTTACGATTCTTAAGGCTAAGTGCAATATTGTTGGGTTTGTAGTTGTAAAATTTGGCAAAAGCCTGAACTTTTAATCGGGTATCTTCTCCGATTTCCAGACTGTTACGTAATGATTTTGAGACGGTAGAAATTGATACATCAAGCTCCTTAGCAATTTGTTTAAGGGTTATTTTGCGTTTCATAGCTGTTGATATGGAAATAATTGTTTTGTTAATAAAGATATGGTTTATTTTTAAAAATGACAGTATTATGCCTAAAAACTTATATTATCTAGAAAGTTTTCAACACTATCACGTTTTCGTAAACCATTAAAAATTGGTATGTGTCGGGCACGTTAATAAATCCTTAATTTTGAGATTCGAAGTAAAAATAAAAGTTAATAAATAAACCAAAACTCAATTTTAATTTAAACAAAAAGTATGAAAGCAATTTATAAAAAGTTGTTATTTTTATTCTTACTCCTTCCGTTTAGTGTGTTTGCTCAGAGCACATTAGACGGTGTCGTTTTAGACAAAGCGACAGGGCAACCAATTCCCGGAGTAAACGTAAATGTACAAGGTGGTACCAATGGTACTTCGACAGATTTTGATGGAAAATTTAAGCTATCTAATTTGAAGAGTGGTGATAAAATTATCGCTTCCTTCATTGGTTATGTTAGTACTACTGTAAGCTTTAGTGGTCAAAAAACAATAAGTATTTCTCTAGACGAAGATGCAAATCAGCTTAAGGAAGTTGTAGTACAAGTAGGTTACGGTACTGTTAAGAAAAAAGATGCAACAGGATCTGTATCGCAAATTTCTGCGAAAGAATTTAATAAAGGAATCAATGTAACTCCAGAGAGTTTAATTAGCGGTCGTATTTCGGGTGTTAATGTAACTGGAGGAGGTGCGCCAGGGGCCAAAGCGGATATTAGAATTCGTGGAGGATCTTCGTTAACAGCTTCTAATGAGCCATTAATTGTTTTGGATGGTCTTCCTTTAAGTAATGCTGTTCCTAGTGGAGCAACTAGTATTTTATCTACAATAGATCCTAATGACATTGAGTCTTTTACAGTATTGAAAGATGCTTCTGCAGCTGCGATTTACGGTTCTAGAGCAGCAAATGGTGTAATTGTTATTACAACTAAAAAGGGTACTAAAGGTGGGGTAAAAGTTAACTTTAGTTCTCAAGTTGGTGTTAATACTGTAGCAAATACAGTTGATGTAATGAATGCAGATCAATTTAGAACTTTGGTAAATGCAAAAGGTACTCCAGCGCAAAAAGCATTGTTGGGAACTGCGAATACAAATTGGCAAGATGAAATTTTTCATACAGCTTTAACGGCTAATAATAATATATCTGCAAGTGGTTCATTATTTAATAAATTACCAGTAAGATTATCTGTTGGTAATGTTAATAATCCAGGAATCTTAAGAAACACTTCTTTTGAGAGAACTACGACATCGATATCGTTAAATCCAGTTTTATTGGATAATCATTTAAAAATTGATATTAACGGAAATTTATCTTTTGGTAAAAATAGATTTCAAGACGAAGGTGCAGTTATAGGTGGTGCAATAAGTTTTGATCCTACACAATCTGTTTATGAAGCAGGTTCTCGTTATGGTGGTTATTTTGAATGGTTAGAGCCAACAGAGAATTTACCATTATTGCCAGCAAGAAATCCTGTAGCTAGATTAAATCAAGAAGAAAGAAGATCTACTTCTACCAGAAAATGGGGTAATATTAGAGTAGACTATAAATTTCATTTCCTTGAAGATTTGAGAGCTGTTGTTGAAGCAGGTATTGATAGATTTGATAGTAATGGATATACTGAACAAAGTACTGAAAGTGCTTTAGGTTTTCAGCCAAAGCCTTTTAACTCTGGAGAATGGGTAAATTACGGAAATTACAGTAGCTATACTGAGTCTCTTCAAAATAAAAACTTAAATGCTTATTTTAATTATACTAAGAATTTAGGGAAATTTAAAATTGATGCTACTGCAGGATATAACTATCAGATGTTTCAAAGAGAGAAATTTCAATCAGGAGAAACTAGACAGCCTAACCCTAATAGATTGACTACAATTGAACCAGATGTTAACTTGCAATCATATTTTGGACGTTTGATTTTAAATTATGATAGCCGTTATTTAATAACATTAAATTATAGAAGAGATGGTACTTCACGTTTTTCTAAAGAAAACAGATGGGGGAATTTTGGTGGAGCTGCTTTAGCTTGGAATGTTGCTGAAGAAGATTTCTTGAAAGGAAATGAAACACTATCAAGTTTGAAATTAAGATTTGGATACGGTACAACTGGACAACAAGATATTTCAGCTCAATATGATTATTTACGAAGAGTAACACTTGGTACTATTAATTCTCAATATATTTTTGGAAATACTGTTTATAAAACAGCAAGACCAGAAGGGTATAATGATAATATTAAATGGGAAGAGTTAGCAGAAAAGAATGTAGGTATTGATTACGGTTTCTTAAATGATAAAATTACTGGGTCAATTAACTATTTTGATAAAAAATCAAGCGATTTATTAGCTGATGTTGTAGTGCCAGACGGAGCAAATATTAGAAACTCAGGAACATATAATATTGGTAGTGTAAGAACTAAAGGATTTGAATTTAATGTTCAATCAGACATTATTAAAAATGATAACCTGACTTGGAATGTTGCTCTTAATGCTACCTATATTGATCAAAAAATCACAAATTTAGGTATTACTGTGCCAGGCTTTGGAGGTTATCTTTCTGGAGATAATATTGCAGGAGGAAATGGAAATCAAGTTCAAATTAATTCTGTAGGATATGCGCCAAATTCATTTTTCGTATTTGAGCAATTATATGATGCTAACAAAAGACCTATTCAAGGAGCTTATGTAGATAGAAATGGAGATGGGAAAATTGATGATGGAGATCGTTATAGAGCTCATAAACCAGCACCAGACTATACTTTTGGTTTCTTCTCTACTTTAAACTATAAAAAGTTTGATTTTACAATGAACTGGAGAGCAAGTTTAGGAAATTATATTTTTGATAACGTAAGTTCTAATTTAGGATATTCAAATGCAGGTTTAAGAAGAGACTCAGATTTGTCTAATGTAAGTTCAGATTATTTTAATACAGGTTTTACTTCTGAGGATAATGGAACAAGACGTTATTTATCTGATTATTTTATAAAAGATGCTTCTTATATAAAACTGGATAATGTTACTATTGGATATACTTTTGATAAATCAATATTAAAAGCGGCTTCATTAAGATTTACATTGGGAGTTCAAAATGTTTTTGTTCTTACCAAATATGACGGTCTAGATCCTGAGAAATTCAACGGGATAGATAATAATGTTTATCCGCGTGCTAGAACATTCTTGTTTGGGGTTAATGCGAATTTCTAAAAGTATACTGAAAAATAAAATTTTAAAATAAACAAAATGAAAATATCATTTAAACATATATCTTATTTCTTCCTATTCATTTTAGGATTGAATATGACACTTATTTCGTGTACGAGTGATCTTGATGTGACGCCACGTGATGAAAATGAGTTTTTATCTGAGGATTTTTTTAAAGATCCAACTTCATATAAGCAAGTATTAGCAAAATTATACGCAGGTTTATATGTAGGAGGTAACGACGGAGATGGCAAACCTGATATCTCTGGACTTGGTGGAGACTTTAGCAGTTACTTAAGATTACTTTTTGTAACACAAGAGTTTCCTACAGATGAGGCAATTATTGGTTGGGCTGATGGTACTTTACCAACATTAAATTCGCAAACATGGTCTCCTGCAAATGATTTTTTGGCAGGAACATTTTCAAGAGCATTTTATGAAATTAGTGTTGCTAATGAGTTTTTAAGACAAACTACAGATGATAAGTTAGCTGCTAGAGGGGTTGATGCTAATTTGAAAGCTCAAATCGCTACTTTTAGAGCGGAAGCTCGTTTTTTAAGAGCATTTTCATACTATAATCTAATGGATTTATTTGGAAATGTGCCAATTACAACTGAAGCAGATCCAGTTGGATTCTTCTATCCAGTGCAGAAATCAAGAGCTGAAGTTTTTGCTTTTATTGAATCAGAGTTAAAAGATTTAGATAATAGTTTGGCTGTTTCAAAAGGAAATGAATATGGTAGAGTTGATAAAACGGCAGCTAAGTTTTTATTAGCACAAATTTATTTGAACTCTAAAGTATATACAGGAGTAGAAAGAAACAATGAAGCTGCAACATTGTGTAATGAAATTATTACTGGTTCAGGATATACATTTGCGAATGTGCCTTATCGTCATTTATTCTCTGCGGATAATGATAGAAATGGTGCTCAAAGTGAATTTATTTTCCCGATTATAGGTGATGGTAATGCTATTAGAGCGAATGGTGGAGGAATGAGTTTTATTATTCACGCATCTATTGGTGGAAGCATGGATGCAGCTGCACAAGGAATGATTGGTGGATGGGAAGGAATTAGAACAAGAAAAGAATTTGTTTCTAGTTTTGGAGCGCCAGCTGGTGAATTTGATTTTTATCAAACAAAAAGTAAGAATTTAGCTGCTAACACAGGAATTCTAGTTGACAAGAATGCTAAAGCTATTGATTCAAACGACAAAGTTGAGGGAGAAGCTGGTTTTGATTCTAGTAAGACCTATTTGTTTAATTTGGTTAATGGTAAAATTACTTTAAACGGTATTGAAGTTGATGCTCCATCTGGATCTAATAAGCCAGTTGTTTTGGGAAAACAAAAAGTATGGACTGATAAAAGATTATACTCTTATACACCTGGACAAACATTAGATATTTTAAATGTAGGAGTGTTTAAAGAAGGTTATGCTATAACTAAATTTACAAACGTAAATTCTGATGGAAGCGCTGCACAAAGAAATGACATACCAGATACTGATTTTCCTATGTTTAGATTATCTGATGCGTATTTAATGTATGCAGAAGCAACTGTTAGAGGTGCATCAACAGGAAATATGGCAACAGCTTTAGGTTATGTAAACCAAATTAGAACTAGAGCAAATGTTGCACCTATTGGAACAGCAGGATTAACCCTTGACTTTCTTTTAGACGAAAGAGGAAGAGAGTTATATTGGGAGTGTCATAGAAGAACTGATTTAATCCGTTTCGGGAAATTTACAGGAGGATCTAAAACTTGGCAATGGAAAGGTGGAACGCAAAATGGCGGTACAACAGAGTCTTTTAGAGATTTAATGCCTATTCCAGCAAGAAATATTCAGGCAAATCCAACATTAAAGCAAAATCCAGGATACTAACACCTTTATAAAACAGTAAAATGAAAAATATATATAAAATTTTAATCGCATTTATTGGTGTATTGGCGGTGTCATGTAATGCTGATGCGGTCGATAATAGACCAATTATTGATGCTGTTTCTGCACCAGAAATAACAGCTCCTGCAACAGGTAAAGTGTTTGTTTTTGAAGAAGAGCAAGCCTCAGATGTAGCTGCTAAATTTACTTGGTCAGCTGCGGAATATTCTAATACTGTAGTTGTAAATTATACGTTGTTAATTGATAAAAAAGGAGGCGATTTTGCAAAAGCATTAACTCTTGCAACGACTACTCAGGTTACTGAAGCTTCAATTCTTGTTAAAAATTTAAATCAGGCGGCGATTGATCTTGGAGGACCTACGGGTGTTGCTTCAGAGTTTGATATAAAGATAACTTCGAATGTTTCTGGAGGAGTTCCTCAATTATCAAAAACGCTGATAACAATAAGTGTAACTCCTTATGCAGGTAGAGTTGCTTATGATTTTACAGATTGGTATTTAATAGGAGGTGCTGTAGCTGGTGATTGGGAAAATAATGCAGACACTAAGCATCAGCCAATGTTCAGAGATGGTAAAGATGCTAATCAATATAAATTTGTTGGTTATTTTAAAGCAGGTAATTTTAAGTTGATTTCAGTAAAAGGCAGCTGGGATTCTCAATTAGGGAATGCTGGAGGTGGAGCTATTGAAATTAAAAATAATGCAGGTGAATTTGTAATTCCAACAAATGGATATTATTCTTTTGAGTTTAATACTAAGGATTTAAAATATACATTAGTAAGCTACGATGCTTCTGCAGCAAAAGCTTTTGGAACAGTTGGTATTATTGGAGACAGTACGCCAGGAGGTTGGGATGCATCTACAGCTATGGATAAATCTTCTTTTGATTCTCATGCATGGAGTTTAGGTGTAACTGCCTTAAATGATGGAGGACTTAAATTTAGAGCAAACAATAATTGGGACGTTGGTTGGGGAGGTAATACTGCTTTCTCAGGAGGTGGTACTGGTGATAATATACCAGTTGAAAAATCTAAATATGTTGTTTACTTCAATGATTTAGATGGAAGCTACTTAATGATTCCAAATCAATAGTAATTTTTTATTGAAATTAATGAGGGCTATCTACGGATAGCCCTTTTTTATAAAATTAACCAACCAAACCAACCAGATTATGAAAAAAACTATACTATTATTTTTATTTCTGCTGTCTATTAGTAGTAATGCACAGCAAATAACAGTTTCGCCTGCGGTATTTCAGGTTAACGAACCTATAACTATTACTGCTTCATTT
Organism: Flavobacterium frigoritolerans; assembly: GCF_025847275.1. GTDB lineage: Bacteria > Bacteroidota > Bacteroidia > Flavobacteriales > Flavobacteriaceae > Flavobacterium > Flavobacterium frigoritolerans. The sequence continues at coordinate 437,807 of NZ_JAOZEV010000002.1, read as the reverse complement.
ACATCGCCAACTTGTAATGAAATGGGAGTAAACCCTACCAAAGTTTATATGCATTCAGGAATTGGTTCAGAAGCAAATCCATGGGCAACTGCAAAAGGAAATTGGGGTGCAGATGATAACATTGGTTTAATGACTAATAATGGAAATGGCACATGGAGCATTGTTATTACACCAAGTATTTATTTCGGATTAACAGCAATACAACAAACCGAAGCTGCAAAAATGGGAATTGTGTTTAGAAACGCTGCAGGTTCTCAAACATTAAAATCAGCCCCATCATGTTCTGACTTTTTTTTGAAGGTTGGTGTTTTTCAAGCCGCTTTAACTTCACCATTAGAAAATAGTAATACTATCGTAGCAAGTGGAGGAAATCTAAATATTACCGCTACAAATACAAATGGAGTTGCAAGTTATAGCTTGAAATCAAATGGCATAGTAATTAATACAAATGCAAGTGCAACAAGTTATTCATTTAATCATGCTAATATTTTGGGTAATCAAAATTATGAATTAAGTATAACTCAGAGTGGAACAACAATTATTAAAAAATTTACAGCAATCGTAAATCCTACAATTGTTCTTGAAGCAATGCCGGCAGGATTAGTAGATGGAATAAATTATAATACTTCAGATGCAACTAAAGCAACATTGGTTTTAGATGCTCCGCTAAAAGATTTTGTTTATGTTGCAGGAAGTTTTAATAATTGGCTGCCTACAAGTTCTTATGCAATGAAGAAAGACCCTGTTTCGGGTAAGTTTTGGCTGGAACTAACAGGATTAGTTTCGGGAGAAAATAATATGTATCAATATTGGGTAGTTGCTAATTCGCCTATTGCTAATTCACCTTCATTGGTAAAAACTGCCGACCCTTATTCTACATTGGTGTTATCGCCTTTTGACGATTCTGGAATTCCAGCAACAAGTTATCCAAACATGCCAGTTTATCCTGCAGGACAAGAACGTGAAGTTACTGTTTTGAAAACAGGACAAACACCATATCCTTGGCAAGTAACAAATTTTGTTAAACCCGAAAAAGAGAAATTAGTAGTTTATGAAGTTTTGGTACGCGATTTTGATGCAAACAGAAACTATCAAAGTTTAATAGATAAGATAGATTATTTTAAAAATCTAAAAGTAAATGCTATCGAATTAATGCCAGTTATGGAATTTGAAGGCAATGAAAGCTGGGGGTATAACACTTCATTTCATATGGCTTTAGATAAGTTCTATGGTACTTCAGATAAGCTTAAAGAATTTATTGATTTATGTCATCAAAACGGGATTGCAGTTATATTAGACGTAGCTTTAAATCACGCTTTTGGCCGAAATCCAATGGTAAGAATGTGGATGAATGATCCAGACAACGATGGTTGGGGTTCCCCATCGGCAGATAATCCATATTTTAATACAGTAGCTAAACATAGCTACAATGTAGGAGAAGATTTTAATCATCAACAAGCCATGACTCAGAATTATGTTAAAAGAGTAATCAAGCAATGGGTTGAAGAATATAAAATTGATGGATTTCGTTGGGATCTAACCAAAGGTTTTACGCAAAATTGTACTGCAGGTGATGAATCGTGTACAAATAATTTTCAGCAAGATAGGGTAGACGTATTGAAAACGTATGCCGATTATTCTTGGAGTCTTGACCCGACACATTATACAATTTTTGAGCATTTAGGAAGTGATGTTGAAGAAAAAGAATGGGCAAATTATAGAATCAATGATCCTGTAAGTAAAGGAGTCATGATGTGGGGGAAAATGACTAAAGAATACAATCAATTATCAATGGGGTATGCAACAGAAAGTAATATTTCTAGAATGACAAGCGATAGTCATGGTTTTACTGCAAATCGATTAATGGGATATGCTGAAAGTCACGATGAAGAACGATTAATGTACAAGAACATACAATATGGTAATAGCAATAATGTAAGTCATGATGTTAAGAACTTAAATGTTGCTTTGTCTAGAATGTCGGCAATTGGAGCAGTATCATTACTAATTCCTGGACCAAAAATGATTTGGCATTTTGGAGATTTAGGTTGGGATGCTTCTATATTTGCATGTAATAACGGAACTGTTAATGACGAGTCAGGGACAATTCCTGGCGATTGCAAACTTGATACAAAACAACAGCCACAGTGGGCAAGTAATTGGTTAGGAAATTCAAACCGAAGCAAAATATATAACGATTGGGCAAAAATGATTACCATGAAAACTGTTGAGCCTGTTTTTTCAGGAACAGTAACGATATCTAATACAAACTCATTATCTCCAAATATAAAAATTACGAATAGTGCATTGGAATCGACAAAGCTAAAAGACGTCTTGATTCTGGCAAATTTTGATGTAACAAATCAGAGTGTTGCTACAGGTTTTCCGTATATAGGCGTTTGGTATAACTTAATGGATAATACATCAATTAATGTAACTAATGTAACTGCTACAATGGTAATTCCGCCTGGAGAATTTCGAATTTATGGAAATAAAGAAGCTTTGTTGGCTATTGAAAATTTTGAAAAACCTAGTGCAATTACTTTGCATCCCAATCCTGTTTCTGATTATTTTACTTTAAATAAATCAGTTTCAAAAGTGGCTATCTATTCTTTGTCAGGACAATTAGTAAAAAGTTTTACAGGAAATGGTAAGATGACTTCAGAATTCTTAGTAAGTGACTTAAATGCAGGTTTATATATCGTGAAAGTTACAAACGAAAATAACGATACACAAGTATTGAAGTTCTTGAAAAAATAAATTATTGGTTAGTTAGTGTGAAAAGCTGTCTGTTATTGCAACAGGCAGTTTTTTGTTTTTAAGTAATAGACAACAGTAATTTATTTTCTTTTATCATACTCTCCGATCAATGAAAAATAACCAAAAGTGCCAAGTCCTAAAACGATAAGGGGAGTGAGGATAAATAGGATTATAATTCCGAAGACTAAATCATCCTGTTTGTCGGAAACAAGTTTTGGTAATCCAAATTCAAAAATACAAAAGTAAGCAGCCGCAATAGATAATATTATCCATAGTATTCCCAGTATTCGTTTTAGTAGATTCATTGTAAAAGAATTAGATGTGAGTGTTTTTGTCTTTATTGTCAATATAAATCATTCCTATGACGAAACATACCGAAGCTATAATAATAGGATACCAAAGTCCATCAAGATAAAAGTCAGATTTGCCAGCTTCTTTTGAGTGGGTTACAAAATAGGTTGAAATTGCAGGAAGCAAACCACCAAAGATTCCGTTTCCAACATGGTAGGGTAGTGACATTGATGTGTATCGTATTTTTGCAGGAAACATCTCTACCAAGAAAGCCGCAATAGGGCCATAAACCATTGTTACAAATAAAACCTGAACAAAAACTAGAAAAATCAATATCCATTTATCTTGAGAATTGATAGTGATTGTAGTTTGTGTTTCGGGGTTAATTTTTTCAGCATGACTTATTTGTTTAGTTGCAGCAATCGTCCCATCTGAGTATTCATTGTTTATAATAACGTAATGTTCTTTTTTGTCATTGTTATCGGATTCAGTTGTATATGTGTTTGAGATAATTTTGTTGTCTAGGTTTACGGTTTCATACATTTGTTTATATATAGGCCTGTAGAGTAGGATTGCGAGTAGCATTCCACCCATCATAATATATTTTCGTCCTATCTTATCGCTCAGCCATCCGAAAACTATAAAAAAAGGAGTGCCAAGTAGTAGAGCAATTCCTAGTAAGCCATCTACTTGAGAAGATTCAATACTCATTACTGTTTTCATGAAGCTCATGGCGTAAAATTGTCCGGTGTACCAAACAACACCTTGTCCCATTGTTGCGCCAAACAAAGCAAGCAAAACAAATTTCAGGTTATATCTATTTCCGAAACTTTCTTTCAAAGGGTTTACGCTTATGCTTCCTTCCTTTTTAGCTTTAGCAAAAACAGGAGATTCATCCATGTTTTTTCGTATCAAATACGAAACCCCGACCATTGCAATAGATACCCAGAAAGGAACACGCCATCCCCAAGAATCAAAAGCTTCTGCTGAAAGAGTGTTTTTAGTAACTAAAATGACCATTAAAGAAATAAAAAGCCCGACGGTTGCTGTAGTTTGAATCCATGAAGTCCAATAACCGCGTTGCCCGACAGGAGCATGTTCAGCAACATAGGTAGCAGCACCGCCATATTCTCCGCCAAGTGCAAGACCTTGCAGTAAGCGTAAAATCAAAACTAATAATGGTGCCAAGAAGCCAATGGTTTCATAACTAGGAATACAACCGATTAAAAAAGTGGAGCATCCCATTAATAATAGAGTTGCCATAAAAGTATATTTCCGTCCGATTAAGTCTCCAAGACGTCCAAAAAATAAAGCGCCAAAAGGCCTAACAACAAACCCTGCTGCAAAAGTGGCTAAAGTAGCCAAGAAAGATGTTGTTGGATTGTCGGAAGGAAAGAATTTGGTAGAAATAACCACAGCTAAACTTCCAAAAATATAAAAATCATACCATTCTATCATTGTCCCCATAGAAGAGGCCGAAATTACTTTCCAGATGCCTTTTGTAGAAGTTTTACTCATGAGTTAATTTGTGTACTTGGTAGTAATTAATAGCATTGAATATTTTTTAACGAATATAAAAGATAATTTTTTATTTATTTGATGCTTTTTTAACAAATAGTGCTTATTTGTTGATTTAGTATTTATTCAGTAAATAAAAGCTTGATAGTTTAAAATAAATTATAGTTTGCAGAGATGCTCAAGGCCTTTAAAATAAAGAACTATTGTTTTGTTACGAAAGAAAACACTAGTTTTGCAGCTCAAATTTTAAAACAAAAAATGGTTGTCATATTGTTATAATATTGACATTAAAAGGGAATTTGGTGTAAATCCAAAACTGTCCCGCAGCTGTAAGCTCATTAACCGAAACCCTTTAATACGTCACTTTTCATTTAGAAAGGGAAGGCTGGGTGTAGGGAGTAAGTCAGAAGACCTGCCGTTTTTATAGTAATAAATAGCTTTCGGGGATTGAAGCTTGAATTAAGAGTAATACTTTTCACCTTGTGTGATAATGGTATTGTTTATCTATTCTATTCTCGTAAGCCAAAAATGGAATTTATGAGATTTTTTTTCTGCAAATATGATATTGTAAAAGCAATCTTTTTCTGGAAGTTTCCCTTTTCGATGTTTTCTTTTTCTCCACTAAAAAAATCATTAAAACGTATCGTTTTACAATATGCTGTGCTTTTACAAAAGTTTATTTGTACAACTTTTGCAAGGGTAAATTGTATTTCGATTTAAAAATTTAAGTAATATAATTTTTAAATATTTAATAATGAAAAACCAATTTTTTTCTAGGCAATTAATTGTAATTGCTTCTTTGATGATGCTGACAGTTTCGTGTAATAATGATGACGATTTTACAGCGCCTCCAGTAATAAAAGGCGAACAGCAATTAAAAGATACTTTAACCATTGGAAAAACGCTTCAATTAAACTCAAAATTAGCAGAAAGAAAGAATGTTTCTTTTGAATGGGCTGTAGACGGAAAAGTAGTAGGGTCAGATTCGACCTATATCTTTAAACCAGAAACAAGAGGAGATTTTAAAATTACGATGACGGCCAAAAATGATGGCGGAAAAGTTTCTCTTACTTATGATATTCATGCGTGGGGAGCATATGAAAACGGTTTTTTTATGATTAACGAAGGATGGTTTGGTCACGGAACAGGAACGGTAGGGTTTTATAGATACGATACAAGAGCTATAGAAGATAGTGTTTTTGTAAAAGTAAATCCAGATAAAGATTTAAAACCGGCATCATCTACATTAGAATTTGGAACCATCATTAGTAAAAAACTATTTTTAGTTTCTAAAGTTAGCGGACCTGTTGTGGTAGCCGATGCATATTCATTAAAAGAAGAGAAAAGAATTCCAGCTAAAGGCGGAAACGACTGGCGTGCAGTAGTAGGTGTTGATGAAAATCAAGCTCTTTTGACTTCTAGTAAAGGGATATTTAAGCTTAATCTTAATACGATGGAGGTTAATGGACAAATCGAAGGCGTTACAGGTCAGGTTGGAGATGTTGTTAAGACCAACGGTTATATTTTTGCATTGTCAGCTTCAAAAGGTGTTATTGTTATAAATGCTTCAACATTGGCAGTCGAAAAAACTATTCCAGGTATGGTTCTAGGATTTGCTGTTACTGATGATAAAAAAGTATGGGTAGCAGGAGGTAAAAATCTTATAAGTATAGATTCAAATACTCTTGAAGTAAAAGAAATAGCGTTAGGTTTTCAGGCTTATGGAAGCTGGGGAGCTTGGCATCCGGGTTCTATTACGGCTGCTAAAAATAATGTTTTCATTGCTAAAAATGGCAGTTGGAGTGGTGGTAAAGAAATTTACAAATACACAGGTACTTCAGAGTCATTGGCTACGCCATTCATTACATTAACAAATTCAAATATTTTATATGGTGCAGGAATTGGTTATGACCGAAAGAAAAATACTTTGGTGGTAAATACCTTAAATTCAGGTTTTGGTGTGAATTTCTCCATAAATAATCTTTATTTATTCAACGCCGATTCAGGAGCAAAAACAGCATCTGTAAATTATTCAGGATATTATTTCCCTGCAGTTTCTGTGTTTCATCAATAATTTTTTTGTTTTTTAACCGTAAAATATTACCGCAAAGTCGCTAATATTTTTACTTAAGAATATGTTTAAAAACGCAAATGTTCGCAAAGCTTTATCATAAAACTTTGCGAACATTTGTGTTTATTACTTTACGCACTTTACGGTAATTTTTTTTGGTAGTAAAATCAGGAAAGTATTAAAAACAGAAAACCCACTCGTTTGAGTGGGTTTTGTGGTACCTCCAGGGATCGAACCAGGGACACATGGATTTTCAGTCCATTGCTCTACCATCTGAGCTAAGGTACCGTGCATATTGCGGGTGCAAATATAGAATGTTTTTTAGTTTATCCAAGGTAAATTCGAAGAAAGAATTGTATTTGTCAAGAAAAAACAAAAAACCCACTCGTTTGAGTGGGTTTTGTGGTACCTCCAGGGATCGAACCAGGGACACATGGATTTTCAGTCCATTGCTCTACCATCTGAGCTAAGGTACCGTGCATATTGCGGGTGCAAATATAGAATGTTTTTTAGTTTCTCCAAAACAATTTTAAAAAAAAATCAATTCGTATCTTCGCAGCAGTAAATAAGAAGTTATGGTTTTAACAATCGATGTTGGAAATACACGTATTAAAGGTGCTGTTTTTGAGAATAATACTGCTTTGGAGTTTTTTGTTTTTGATAAAAATGAGCTCGAAAAAAGAATCAAAAATATTTTAAATAAATTTGAAAAAGTAACAGATTTGGTTGTTGCTTCGGTTGGAAATATTGGAAAAGATTCATTTTTAGTTTTTAATAATGTAGTAAATGTTTGTTTTTTGACAAATGAAGATTGCTTTCCGTTTAAAAATAAATATGCTACGCCAAAAACTTTAGGAATAGATCGAATTGTGCTTGCTAGTGGAGCAACGCTGCAATATCCTAATCAAAATAGATTGGTTATTGATGCAGGAACTTGTATAACATACGATTTTGTCGACGAAAACGATAATTATTTAGGGGGAGCCATATCTCCAGGACTACGATTAAGATATGAAGCGCTCCATAATTATACAGCAAAACTTCCGTTATTAACATTTGAAGAACCTGAAAGATATATTGGTAATTCAACTCCCGAATCAATGCATTCAGGGGTTGTCAATGGATTCGTCTATGAAATAGACGGTTTTATCGATCAATACAAAACAGACTACTTAAATTTTATAATAATTTTAACGGGTGGTGATGCACTTTTTTTGGCTAAACGATTAAAAAATACCATATTTGCCAATTCAAATTTCTTATTAGAAAGTTTGAACCAAACATTTCAATATAAAATCAACAATGATTAAAAAAATTATAATAAGCGCATGCTTACTTTTGTCATTCGTGTCTTTTGCTCAGCAAGGAACATCTTCCCCTTATTCTTTTTACGGAATTGGTGATGTAAGGTTTAAAGGAACTGTCGAAAGTCGTTCTATGTCGGGTATTGCAGTAGAGCAAGATAGTATTCATATTAATTTGGAGAATCCTGCGAGTTATGCAAATTTAAAACTAACAAGTTTTACAGTAGGAGGAACATTTAATTCAAGTACATTAAAAACTTCTAAAGAATCGGCAAAAGCGCAAAGAACAACCTTAGATTATATAGCTGTAGGTTTGCCTTTAGGTAAAAAGTTTGGAGTAGGTTTTGGGTTAATTCCATATTCATCTGTAGGATATCAAATTGAATCACTTGCAGCAAATAATGGGCTTAATAATAAAAGATTTGATGGTTCAGGAGGTTTGAATAAAGTTTATTTTGGACTTGCATATAAAGTTAAACCGAATTTAAGTATTGGAGCAGATGTTCAATATGATTTTGGTAAAATTGAAACGACTAGTTTAGAGTTTGTTACTGATGTTCCGGTTGGAACTAGAGAATTAAATACGACTTATTTGTCAGGAGTTAATTTTAACTTGGGAGCAATGTATCAGTATAAAATAAATAAAAAGTTGTCTTTCTTTAGTAGCGCAACATATACTATACAAAGTAAATTGACTTCTGAAAACACAAGAAATATTTCGACAGGAATGCTTGGTTCAGGGCTTAATTTTACTGTTTTAGATCCAGGAGAAGATATAAAAGATAAAGTTGATGTAAATATGCCGTTCAAACTAGCTTTGAGTGCAGGTGTAGGAGAGGCAAGAAAGTGGTTAATTGGAGGAAAAGTTTCATATCAAAACTCAGTTGATCAATCAAGTATATATAATGCTGCGCCAAATGTAGGATATGGAAAATCAGCAAGTGCAAGCTTGGGAGGTTATTTTGTTCCTAATTATAGCTCTTTTTCAGGATACTTTAATAGAGTTACTTATAGAGCAGGTCTTAAATACGAAAGAACTGCCTTGATAATTAATTCACAGCGTGTAAATGATATTGGACTTACACTTGGGGCTGGATTTCCAATTTCAGGAACATTTTCGAATATCAATTTCGGAATGGAGTTTGGGAAAAGAGGAACTACATCAGCAGGTTTAATTCAAGAGAATTATGCTAATTTTAGTCTTGGTTTCTCATTAAACGATAAATGGTTCGAAAGAAGCAAGTTTAATTAATCCAGATTATAAACTCTTTAATTAGGGTTTAATACCTTATTTAGTGAATGAATTTACTTAAAAAATATAGTGTCATTCCTGGGCTCGTAATTTTTATTACGATGTTTTTTCTAGGATGTGAAGGCAATTTCAAAGACGTACAAAGAAGTAATTTTGTAGAGTTTGTTCCTGCCAGTGATGCTGACAATGTCAATATAAAATATACCGATTCTGGGCTTATTTCAGGAATTTTAATAAGTCCCAAGATGTTGGATTACTCTAATGTTAGTTTTCCTTTTACTGATTTTCCCAAAGGTATAGATGTTACTTTGTATGATAAAAAACGCAAACGTACCTATGTAAGAGCAAATTATGCTATTTCGTATAAACAAACTTCTGTTATCGACTTACAAGGAAAAGTAAAAATCACTACAGATGATGGCCAGATGTTAGAGACAGAGCAGTTGTATTTTGATCAGAAAAACGAATGGTTTTATACCGAAAGAAAGTTTAAATTTACAGATGCAAAAGGAGTTTCATACGGTCAAGGAATTGATTTTAGCAAAGATTTTAAAATAATAAACTCTCAACGAATAAACGGAGAGATAGAAACCGAAGAATAAAAAATAATAATTATGGGTTACTTAAAATATACACAATACGCTTATTTAATAGTTGCAATTCTTTTTCTTTATGAGGCAATAATGAAAATAAGTGCAGGTGAAGCTACTCCTTGGTTAAGTTTTTTGATTGCAGGAATGGGAATCTTTATGTTCTTTTTTAGGAGAAAATTTGCCAACAAACTAGACAATCGTAATAAAAAATAATAAAAATGGAGATTAGTATTATAATACTATGTTTAATACTATCAGCCTTTTTTTCGGGTATGGAAATTGCATTCATATCTTCGAATAAAATTTATCTAGAGATAGAGAAGAAGCAAGAGAACTTCTTATCTAAAATTCTTACTAAGCTTACCGAAAAACCTTCAAAATTTATAGCAGCTATGCTTATTGGGAACAATATTGCAATAGTTGTTTATAGTTTTTTTATGGGTGACTTGCTCTTAAGGACGCTTATAGGCTTTGGGTATCATTTTTCGAATGTTACTAGTTTGCTTGTTCAAACTGTGATTTCAACTTTCTTTATTTTAATTACAGCAGAGTTTTTTCCAAAAGTATTTTTTCAAATTTATGCGAATTCATTAATTAAATTTTTTGCAATTCCAGCATATTTTTTTTACTGGCTTTTTTATTATATTTCTACTTTCTTTATCTGGATTTCAGATTTTATCTTACGTAGATTTTTTAAGACAGAGGGAGATCAGGTTCAGTTTTTCTTTAGTAAAGTTGAACTTGGGAATTATATTTCAGAGCAAATGAGTACGGTGGAAGATGATGAAGAAGTTGATTCGGAGATACAAATATTTCAGAATGCTTTAGAGTTTTCGGGCGTGAAAGCAAGAGATATAATGACGCCTCGTACTGAAATAGATGCAGTTGAATTATTTGATACTATAGATGAGCTTAAGGCTTTATTTGTAGAAACAGGGTATTCTAAAATACTTGTTTATCAGAATTCATTAGATGATATTTTAGGATATGTACATTCTTTTGATTTATTCAAAAAGCCAGAAACAATAAAATCGGTATTGATTCCTGTAGAGTTTGTTCCAGAAACAGTTTACATAAAAGATGTTTTGAACTTGCTTACCAAAAAACGAAAAAGTGTAGCTGTTGTATTGGATGAATATGGAGGAACTTCTGGAATAATAACTGTTGAAGATATTGTAGAGGAGTTGTTCGGAGAGATTGAAGATGAGCATGATTCAGATGAAGAATTAATAGAAAAAGAATTAGGAGAAGGGAAATATATTTTTTCAACTCGATTTGATGTTGAGTATTTAAATGAGACATATAAATTGAATATTCCAGAAAGTGATTCTTATGGTACCTTGGGAGGCTTTATTGTAGATCATACAAAAGAAATTCCGCAAATTGGGGAAGAAATTACCATAGGAAACTATCATTTTGTGATAGAAGAGGCGACAAATAAGAAAATAGAATTAGTCAAAATGACTATAAAAGAGTGATTTTTTTTAGAAAAATAAAAAATCTTGGAAAATAAATTGCTACTAGTATTATTATTAGCTAGATAATTGTATTTTCGCAAACTGAATATAAAATTAACAACAATAAAAATGGCAGTTTTAGCAAAAATTAGACAACGTTCCGCTTTATTGATAGGCGCTATTGCACTTGCATTATTTGCATTTATCATTCAAGATCTTTTCAGTAGTGGAAATTTTGGTGAGAGTTCAAAAGACGTAGGAAGCATCAATGGGAAAGATATTTCATTTGAAGATTTTAGAATCAAAGTTAGTAGTGTTGAAAAAAGTGGACAAGGAATAACTTCCACTGAAGCTGCAAACAGAGTTTGGGATCAAGAGGTTTCTATTGCTTTGTTATCATCAGAGTTTGATAAATTAGGATTAAGAGTAGGTGAGAAGCATTTACTTGAGGTTTTAAAAGCTGACCAAAATATCGGGAAAAACCCAATGTTCTTAAATGCAGCAGGGATTTTTGACGTAGCAAAATTTAAAGAATATTTTAAAGCAAATCCAGAGCAAGCTCAATATCTAAAAGATAGAGAGAAAGATGCAGATTTGAATGCAAAATACCAAATATACAATACGTTGATTAAAGCAGGTCTTTATACAACTGTAGCAGAAGGTAAGTTGAAATATGAAATGGAAGCAAACAAAGTTAACTTTGCATTTGCAGCTGGTTTATATTCTTCTATCAAAGATAGCGATGTAAAAGTTTCAGATTCTGAAATCGTTGATTTCATGAAAAAAGACGAAAAGAAATTTAAAGCAGATGAAACTCGTGAGATTCAGTATGTTTTAATTGAAGATAAAGCATCTAAAGAAGATGAAGCAGAAATTAAAGCAAAAGTAACAGCGTTATTATCTGGAAGTGTTGTTTACAACCAAAAAACAGGTAAAAATGATACTTTGCCAGGATTTAAATCAGCTAAGAATATTGCAGACTTTGTTAATTCAAATTCAGATGTACCTTACGATTCAACTTATGTAGCTAAGAAAGATTTGCCAGCTGTAGATGCTGATAAATTATTTAGTCTTGCACCAGGTGAAGTTTACGGACCTTACATTTTTGGTAACTACTACTGTATTTCTAAATCTTTAGGATTTAAAGCAGGAGTTAATGCAAAAGCAAGTCATATCTTAATTAGTTATGAAGGAACTCAGGTTCCAAACCAAAAAGAAAGAAGAACTAAAGAACAAGCTAAAGCTAAAGCAGAAGAAGTTTTGGCTCAAGTTAATGCAAATCCAGATAGTTTCTTGATGTTGGCTTTTACAGCTTCAGATGATTCATCTGCACAGCAAGGTGGTGATTTAGGATATTTTGGTCAAAATCAAATGGTAAAACCATTTAATGATTTCGTTTTCAATAACCCAATTGGGAAAGTAGGATTGGTAGAAACTCCTTTTGGTTTCCATATTATCAAAATTACAGACAAACAAGATGGTGTTCGTTTAGCAACTGTAGCTCAAAAAATCGAAGCATCTGAAGCAACTTCAGATAGAGTATTTACTCAGGCAACTAAATTTGAAATGGATGCAGCTGATAAAGATTTTAATAAAGTTGCAAAAGATATGAAATTAACCGTTTCTCCTGCAGTTACTGTAAAAGCAATGGATGAAAATTTCGGACCATTAGGAAATCAAAGAACTATCGTAAGATGGGCTTTTGAAAAAGGAACAAGTAAAGGAGATGTTAAACGTTTTGAGGTAGCTAATATCGGTCACGTTATTGCACAACTTAAGAGTATTAACAAAACTGGTTTAGTATCTGTAGATGTTGCAAGACCTTATGTAGAGCCAATTCTTAAAAACAAGAAAAAAGCTGAAATACTTAAAGCTAAAATGAATGGTACTACTATCGAAGCAATTGCTAAGAGTGCTGGAGTAGCTGTACAACAAGCAACAGATGTTACTATGAATAATCCAGTTTTACCTGGTGGAGTTGGTCAAGAGCCAAAAGTTGTAGGTAATGCATTTGCTTTGGCAGCAGGTAAATTGTCTGCTCCAATTGAAGGTAATACAGGTGTATATGTTGTTAAAAATATAAGCACTATAAAAGCACCAGCTTTAAAAGACCACGCAGCTTATGTTGCTCAAGTTAAAGCTCAAAGTGCACAGGATGTAAACAGAATTCTTCCTGCATTGAAAGATAATGCTAAAATCGTTGATAACAGAGCTCACTTTAGCTACTAGTTTATTACGACTTAGATAAAAGATTAAATTGAAAATCCCGAAATATTTATTTCGGGATTTTTTTGTTTTATAGTTTGAGATTTTACCATGCAAGGTGTTTGAAGTCTTGAGGAGTAATTTTTTTGCCACTAATTAAAGATTAGGTTTTTATTCTGCTCGGCCAACCCAACCCAACCGAAGGTATAGTTTGTTATAGGTAAAGTAAGATTACTTATGAAATATAAAGAGGCTTAATAAGATTGTGTGTTGTTATCCTAACAGATCTTTAAAGCCTGTTAGGTATCTTGTCATCTTGTATTGATTATATTGTGTTGACTAAAGAGTCAAAAAAAAACCTTGCTAAAGTATAGCAAGGTTTGTGTTTTTTAGAATTTGATGTTTAAGACAGTATCATTTCATTATAAGGAATTATTGTTTTATATCCTTTGGCGGTAAAATATTCTGTTGGGTTATCTTTTGATATTACCATTACAAAATCGCCTCCCCAAGCACCAAGGCTTTTTATAACGCCATCAAAATCTGGAAAGAGTCTTTCCTTGATGGTTTGCATTTCTAGAATATTGCTCATTTCGGCTTCGTGGATGGCTAATGTTTTAGCAAATTCTTTTCCAGTTTTGGCATGTATAACGGCTTGCGTTATTTTGTCGTTATTGGCAATTATCTTTGATAGGTGACTGTTTTTGTTGTTGTAATAGGCTGTTATGGCTGCTTTGCTGCTTTGTTTTTTGTTTAAGTATACAAAGTGTAGATTCTGACTGAATTCAGGATTGAAGTCTATGGTTTCTACAATTGGTAAATCTTGTTGCAGATGATACAATATAGGAGTATTGTTTTGTGCACAGGCAATATCATATCCACTCCCTCCAAAACTGTTTTTAAGAAGCGTAAAAGCATCAATTTTTGTCCATTGAGCAATATTGTTTAATAATGTCGATGATGTGCCTAGTCCCCAATTTTTAGGAAAAGTAAGTTGTGTGCTTATTTGGTATCCTTCTGATTGAGTTAAAAACTCAGGGTTTAATAAATAAGCTTCGTGTAGAATATTTACTAATGTAGTTTTTATTGTTTCTGTTTTGGGCTCAGGATTATCTATTATTTCTTTAAAAGTTATAGTGTCTTCAAACCAAATACTATTATCGGCATCGTAACTTTTCCATTGTATTTCTTGATTTTCTCCTTTAGCAATAATTAAACTTTGTCCAAATTTTGTTGGTAATGCAAATGCTTTTGCTCCATCTAATACTAAGTATTCTCCGGTTATTAAAAGTTTTCCGTTACTATAAAAAGTTGTTTTCATGCATTTATTTTTAGCCCCGATGGCAGTGGTATCCTTTGTGTTTTGTCTTTAAAAACATAAAGATATAACGTACAGCGGGAATGGCTCCTTATTATTTTCTTAGGTTTTCAATAAAATCGACTACTGCACTATGCGATATGGTATGATTTTTAAAATGGTTTTTGATTAAATGACGTTCGTTGTCATCGGCAGCAAATTGATTGATGATATTATTAATGTGCATTTTCATATGTCCCTCCTGAATTCCAGTAGTGGTTAATGAACGCAGTGCTGCAAAGTTTTGTGCTA
Organism: Flavobacterium frigoritolerans; assembly: GCF_025847275.1. Classification (GTDB taxonomy): domain Bacteria; phylum Bacteroidota; class Bacteroidia; order Flavobacteriales; family Flavobacteriaceae; genus Flavobacterium; species Flavobacterium frigoritolerans. The sequence goes on along the minus strand of NZ_JAOZEV010000002.1, from coordinate 422,747 downwards.
AACCAGCAACAGCTACAATTTGCATTAACTGCGGAGCTGATGGATTTTCTAACATTTGTAATGAAAATTTGACTAACGGATGTAAAGAAGTTAGTCCACCAACAGTGCCTAAAGCTAGAGGCATATCTAGCCAAAATGTAAAAATTCCATCTTCGATTTTAGCATGTGACAAACTTGAATATTGTCCGTTTCTGGATGCATAGGCATGAACTCCTGCTTCTACAGCACGGAAATCATTTCCTGTGGCAAGTATTACAGCATCGGCTCCATTCATGATTCCTTTGTTGTGGGTTACAGCTCGGAATGGTTCAACTTCTGCAATTTGTACAGCTTGAACAAATCGTTCGGCAAATTCTTGAGGATTTGGTATGTGTTTTTCGGCCAATTCATCTACAGGACATGAAACTTCGGCTCTTACAATGCAGTTTGGAACATAATTAGAGAGTATGCTCATGATGACTTTTACCTCTTCATTAGCTTCTGTGAATAATTCGTATTCCTGAGAAGCTTCTTTTAATGTTTTGGCAAATTGCTCTAAACATGAATTTATAAAATTAGCTCCCATGCTATCTTTGGTTTCAAAGGTGGCATGAAGCTGAAAGTAATTTGGCAATAAATTGGTTTTGTCTCTTAAAACAATGTCTAGGATCCCACCACCACGTTGTTGCATATTTTTGGTTATGCTTTCGGTATCGCTAAAGAATTTACTTTTTGTTTGTGCGAAAAATAAGTTCAGTTTTGAAACATCACCATTAAAAGTAAAATGTACTTGGCCTATCTTTTCGGTGTTGATAACTGTAGCTTTAAACCCACCACGAGTTGACCAAAATTTGGCTGCTTTTGAAGCTGCCGCAACAACCGAACTCTCTTCGATTGCCATTGGTATTGTGGTATATTTGTCGTTTATCAGGAAATTTGGAGCTACACCAAGCGGAATATAAAAATTGGTTATGGTGTTTTCGATGAATTCATCATGTAATTTCTGTAATTTTTCATCGGTATTCCAGTAACTTTTAAGTAAGAAAACTGCTTTTTCTGGTGTAGAAAAGTACTTTTTTGCAATCCAGTTTATTTTTTCTTCTTTGGATAATTTAGAAAATCCAGCAACGGCGTTGTTCATTCTCAATTGATTAAATAGTAGTATTGCTGCAAAGATACCATTTTAACGGTTTTGTTTGTAATGTAATTACGGACATTAAATAATATAAAAAACCAATTTCTTAACATTTAACACTTGGAATGTATATTATGTGTATTTTTTTCACTAAAATTGGGCTCTTTTTTATATTTAACTCATTTGTATGAATACAAGCAAACTTACCGCATTACTTTTATTTATTTGTTTCACTGTTTTTGGTCAACAAAAAATCACTGTAGATGACGTTTTTAGCGGGATATTTCGAACCAAAGAAATGTTTAAACTACAATCACTACAAAATGCCAACCAGTATACTGTACTTAATTTTGATAGGGCAAGTAGGAGCATGCAAATTGATTTGTACGATTATGCTACGTTAAAAAAAGTAACAACTTTAATTGATACAAAAAATCACAGAGAGTTACCGATGATCAATAGTTATACTTTTGATGCATCAGAAAAAATGATTTTATTGGCTTGTAATTCTACCAAAATCTTCCGTCACTCGTTTACAGCAGATTATTATTTATATAATATAGACACAAAAGAGTTAACAAAGCTGTTTGACTTTAAGGTTCAAGAGCCAACTTTCTCGCCAGATGGACAGAAAATAGCTTACGCAAAAGAAAATAATCTATATGTATATGATTTAGCTTCTAAAAAATCGACTCAGATTACAACTGATGGAAAGAAAAATTCTATTATCAATGGTATTACTGATTGGGTTTATGAAGAAGAGTTTGCTTTTGTGCGGGCTTTCGATTGGAGCAAAGACAGTAAGAAACTAGCTTACATTCGTTTTGATGAAAGCTTAGTTCCAGAATTCTCAATGTCGATTTTTAAAACAGACTTGTATCCTACAATTGAGACTTTTAAATATCCTAAGGCAGGAGAAAAAAATGCATTAGTTTCGTTACATATATATGATGCTGCTGCAAATGCTACTAAAGAAGTTAAGTTAGGAAATTATAACGACTTTTATATTGCAAGGATGAAGTGGACAAATGATACTAATACATTGTCGGCTCAGGTGTTAAATCGTCACCAGAATAATTTAGATTTATTGTTTGTTGATGGTACTTCAGGAGCTTCAAAAGTAGTCCTTAATGAAAAAGATAAAGCCTACATTGATGTTACAGATAACTTAACTTTCTTAAAAGACAATAGTTTTATCTGGACTAGTGAAAAAGATGGTTTTAATCATATTTATTTATATGATAAAACAGGAAAGCTCAAAAATCAAGTTACTAAAGGAAATTGGGAAGTAACTTCATATTACGGATTTGATGAGAAAACAAAAACTGTTTTTTATCAATCTACAGAAAATGGGTCAATCAATCGTGATATTTACCGAATTGCTCTTGACGGAAAAAATAAAGTACGTTTATCTAAAAACGTAGGTACTAGTAAGGCAACCTTCAGCCCGAATTTTCAATACTACATTAATACATTCTCAAGTGCATCTCAGCCTACAACTTTTACTCTTAACGATGCAAAAGCTGGAAAAGAATTACAAGTTATAGAGAATAATGAAGCACTAGCTTCTAGTTTAAAAGCATACAATCTTGCTACAAAAGAATTTTTAGTCCTAAAAACAGCTAAAGGAAATGAGTTGAATGCATGGATCTTAAAGCCTAAAGATTTTGATCCTGCCAAAAAATATCCTGTTTTTATGTTTCAATACTCAGGACCAGGTTCTCAGCAAGTGGCGAATCAATGGAATAATTCTAATGATTACTGGTTCGAAATGCTAACGCAACAAGGCTATATCGTTGCTTGTGTAGACGGTAGAGGAACTGGGTTTAAAGGAGCTGAATTCAAGAAAGTAACACAATTACAATTAGGAAAATACGAAGTTGAAGATCAAATTGATGCAGCTAAAGTTATTGGTAATTATCCTTATGTTGATGCTTCGAGAATTGGAATTTTCGGATGGAGTTATGGTGGATTTATGGCTTCAAACTGTATCTTCCAAGGGAACGACGTTTTTAAAATGGCTATAGCTGTCGCTCCAGTTACTAATTGGAGATTTTATGATTCGGTTTATACAGAAAGATATATGCAGACTCCTCAAGAGAACGCAAGTGGTTATGATAATAACTCTCCTATTAATCATGTTGATAAATTAAAAGGTAAGTTTCTTTTAATTCATGGATCAGCAGATGATAATGTGCATGTGCAAAATACAATGCAAATGATGGAGGCGTTAATACAAGCTAATAAACAATTTGATTCGCAAATTTATCCAGATAAAGATCACGGTATTTATGGCGGAAAAACAAGAGTTCAGCTTTATACTAAAATGACTAACTTTATCAAGGAAAATCTTTAATTAAAATCTAATTAACCTAAATATAATAATGAATAATATGGAAGAAAAACAAGTGAGTACGGCGCATCCAAAAGGGCTTTGGGTATTGTTTGGAACAGAGATGTGGGAGCGATTTAATTTTTATGGCATGCGTGCCTTATTGACTTTATTTCTTGTAAATTCATTATTGATGAAAGAAGAAGAAGCTTCATTGATTTATGGAGGTTTTCTTGGACTTTGTTACTTAACACCAATGCTTGGTGGGTTTATTGCCGATCGTTTTTTCGGAAACAGAAACTGTATTCTTCTTGGAGGTTTCATGATGGCAGTGGGGCAACTATTTTTATTTGCCAGTGGTAGTATTTTTGAAGCAAATTTAAGCTTGGCTAAAATTGTAATGTATAGCGGATTAGGAATTATCGTTTTTGGTAACGGTTTCTTTAAACCGAATATTTCTAGTATGGTTGGGAGTTTGTATCCAAAACAAGAAAAAACCAAATTAGATTCTGCCTTCACTATTTTCTATATGGGAATTAATATTGGTGCTTTCTTAGGGCAGTCTATTTGTCCGATTTTAGGAGATGTTAAAGAGATTGGTGGTCTTAGAGATATTCACGCTTTTAAATGGGGATTTTTAGCAGCTTCGATTGCAATGCTTTTAGGAACTTTACTTTTTTACTTTTTAAAAAATAAATATGTGGTTACTCCAGAAGGAAAACCTTTAGGAGGCTTACCGTCTAAAAATGATGCTTCTGATTTTGAAGAAGGAGAGGCTCAAAAAGCTAATTTTTCTAATAAAGCTTTAATAATTGCTGGAGTTAGTTTCTTTGTTTTAGGTTTATTCTTTCATTATGTAATTGAACAGAATCTAATTTATACATTAATTTATTCAAGTGGATTGGCTTTAGCTGGATTGATCATTTCAGATTCTTCATTAACTAAAATAGAGAGAGATCGTATTTTTGTAATTTATATCGTTTCTTTTTTTATTATTTTCTTCTGGGCAGCTTTTGAACAAGCTGGTTCATCATTAACTTTTATCGCAGATAACCAAACGGATAGAAACTTCTTTGGTTTCCAAATGCCTGCATCAATGGTGCAGATTTTTAACGGACTATTTGTAGTAATATTAGCTGTTCCTTTTAGTGTATTATGGGATACTTTAAGATCAAAAGGAAAAGAGCCTATTTCTACTGTAAAACTAGCTGTTGGATTGGTAGTTATTTCTTTGAGTTTCTTTATGATCGCGACTCAAGTTTCTTATATTGGAACTTCTGGATTGTTATTAGTTAAGTGGTTGATATTATTATATTTCTTAAATACATGTGCTGAGTTATGTTTATCTCCAATAGGTTTGTCATTGGTAGGTAAATTATCTCCAAAACGTTTTGCTTCATTGCTGTATGGAGTATTTTTCTTGTCTAATGCATCAGGTTATGCTTTAGGAGGTACTTTAGGTTCTATCTTGCCAGCTACTGGGGATAAATTTGCAAAAGCAAAAGAATTAGGTATTGATCTTCAGGGGGTTTTAGATAAAACTATAACACCTACAGCTGAGCAGCTTGCTCTTTTAGACAAACATCAAATTAGTGCTGCAAATCATTTCTTTGCAGGGTTTGAAATTCATAACTTATATGAATTCTTTATGGTATTTGTTGTGCTTACTGGTATTGCCGCAATTATATTGTTTGCTTTGACCCCATTTTTGAAAAAAATGATGCACGGTGTTCGTTAAAAGTTGAAGCCTTAAATAGTATTACCTATCCGATTTATTTGGGTAGGTAATTTTTTAATTTTGTACCTATTTTATTATGTGGAAAAATCATCCAAAAGCATTGCCTTTTTTGTTTTTATCTGAAATGTGGGAACGTTTTGGTTATTATTTAATGATTGGAATTTTTACTTTATATCTAAAAGATGTAGAGGCTGGGTTTGCTATGACCGAGAAAGAAGCTTCTGATTTGTATGGAACTTTTATAGCACTTGTGTTTTTGACACCTTTTATTGGTGGTTTGGTTGCGGATAGATATTTAGGATATAAAAACTCAATCATTCTTGGAGGCTTAATGATGGGAGTAGGTTATTTTATGATGGGAATTCATAGTTTAACAATGCTATATATGGCGATGACGCTGGTTATTATAGGTAACGGTTTTTTTAAACCTAATATTTCTACACTTCTAGGAAATTTCTATGATGAAGATAAATACAAGGATAAGAAAGATGAAGGATACAATATTTTCTATATGGGAATAAATGTGGGAGCTTTCATTTGTAATTTCTTTGGTGCAGCTTTACAAATACTTCTAGGATGGCATTTTGCTTTTATGGCTGCAGGATTAGGAATGTTTATTGGTGTAATTGTTTTTGTTTTAGGTACAAAACATTATGGTAATAAAACTGATAAAAAAGGAATTCAAGAAGGAGATATGCCATTTTCAAAAATTGTATTGTATATTCTTGTTCCATCTATTGTATTTGGAGTTATAGGTTGGTTGCTAAAAGGAGTACAATCTGATATGAATTTAGATAGTTCAATTTTTGGTTCAGACAGTACAGATGCATTTATTTTCGCATGTATTCCTGTGATTTATTTTTACGGAAGTTTATATTTTAAAGCCAAAGTAGAAGATAAGCGACAAATAGGGGCATTGCTTTCTATTTTTGCCGTAGTTATTTTATTTTGGGCAGTTTTTAAGTTGAACGGATCAGCGCTAACTACATGGGCAGATCGTTATACAGATAGAGAAATTACTGGAACGACACAAACTGTTTTCAATAATTTAAAATTGGCTAAAGAGGTTAAGTTCACGAAAGATTCAACAGAATTATATGATGCTAGTTTTAGGCTTCAAAAAGAAAACGGGAAAGTGGTTAAAACAGTAGATCATCCAGTTTATTTTAGAAACGTAGCCGAGGACAAAAAACCTGCTGAAGGAGCAACAGTTTCTATTTGGGCGACTAATTTAAGTCAGTCAATAAACCCTGGTTGGGTAATTATTTTGACACCTTTGGTAGTGGCGTTTTTTACATTTTTACGTAGTAGAAAAAAAGAACCAAGTACACCAACTAAAATTGCATTCGGGTTATTGATTTCGGCATTATCCGTTTTAGTAATGATTGCTGCAGTTCATATAGGTGGTAACGGAGCCGAGAAAGTATCGGTTTGGTGGTTGGTTGCTAATTATGGAATTATAACGATAGGAGAGTTATTCTTGAGTCCCATGGGATTGTCAATCGTATCTAAACTGTCTCCAAAAAATATTACAGCCTTAATGATGGGAGGCTGGTTTTTATCAACATCAATCGGAAATAAATTAAGCGGCGTTTTAGCTAGTATGTGGGATCAATATGATGACAAAATAAACTTTTTTTGGGTGAACTTTGGCTTATTGATGTTTGCAACAGTATTGATGTTTGCTTTGGTAAAAAACTTAAACAAAGTGATGAAAGATCACGGTATCAATTAATTATTTATAAATAAATGGAACATAGTATTACTTTAGACGAAATACAAAATTTTAAAGGCAAGTACCCAAAGCAATTGTGGTATTTGTTTTTAGTCGAAATGTGGGAGCGTTTTTGCTTTTACGGTATGAGAGGTGTTTTGGCATTTTTCATGGTCGACCAATTAGGATTATTAGAAGGGAAAGCAAATTTGCAATATGGAGCCATACAGGCATTTGTATATGCTTTTACTTTTATTGGAGGTATTTTTGCTGATAAAATTTTGGGATTTAAAAAATCTTTGCTTTTTGGTGGAATCGTTATGATTATAGGTAATCTTATCATTGCGGCCTCTCCTCATGATTTTTTCTATTACGGTATTACGCTGTCTATTATTGGAACTGGATTTTTTAAGCCTAATGTTTCTTCGATGGTTGGTGAACTTTATCATGAAAATGATGGACGTAGAGATGCTGGTTACGGTATGTTTTATGCTGGTATTAACATCGGTGGAATGTTAGGAGGAGCGATTCCTATTTATTTAGGGAAGAATTACTCTTGGAGCTTGTGTTTCCTTTCTGCTGCGATAGTTATGATTATTGGTGTCATTACATTTCTTTTAACAAAGAAACATTTAGCACCTATTGGTAATTCACCATTAGAAAAGCATACTCCAAAAAAACGTAATATGTATGAGATTGGAGTTTACGTTGGTTCTTTATTAGCAATTCCGCTTATTTATATAATGGTGATAAATTCTGATTTTACAGAATATTTCATGTACACAATTGGAGCAGTTGCTCTATTGTATTTTCTGTACGAACTGTTAAGAATTAAAGATCGTAAACAGCAATATAAATTATTGGCGGCATTTATATTTATCTTCGGATATTTCATGTTTATGGCTATTTCAGAGCAATCAGGAGGATCGTTATCATTGTTTGCAAAAGATAATCTAACAAGTAATTTGTTATTCTTTAATATAGATCCTAATGTGGTTAATAATAGTATAAACTCTTTATACGTAATTATTTTTAGTCCTCTAATTGGATTGTTATGGATATTCCTTTATAAAAGAAAAATTGAGCCTAATACAGTTGTAAAATTTGGATTCTCATTTATTCTTCTTGCAGCAGGATTCTTTATCTTTTATAGTGCTCGTTTCTTTGTTGATGCAAATGGATTAAGTTCTCTTAACGTTTTTGCCCTAGGGTATTTAGTGTATACACTTGGAGAATTATGTATTGGACCAATCGGAATGTCTGTTATTACTAAATTATCACCTAAAAGACTTTTCGGAATGATGATGGGGTTATGGTTTTTATCGAGCGCTTTTGGACAATTTGCAGCAGGGAAATTGGGTTCTGAAATGTCGAATGCGAATACTGGAACTACACTTATGTCTAAGTTGATAGCTTATACAGACGGATATTATCATTTGGCAATTTATTCGCTTATAGCTGGTATTGTTTTAATAGTAAGTACGCCATTGATTAAAAAATTAATGCAAGAAGTAAAATAGAAAATATTTTCTAGTTTATTTTTTCATTAAATTTGGAAAATAAAATAAGAATAAAATGAAAAATATATTTATTGCATTGTTGCTAGTATTAGGTTCTTTTGCGGTTCAGGCGCAAGAGCTAAAATGGTATACAGATGTAAAAGAGGCTATAGCTGTTAGTAATAAGGAGAAAAAACCTATGTTATTGTTTTTTACAGGAAGTGATTGGTGTGGTTGGTGTATTCGTTTGCAAAGCGAAGTCCTAAAAACTGCTGAGTTTAACAAATGGGCAAAAGATAATGTTATTTTGGTGGAGTTAGATTTTCCAAGAAGAACAGCACAAACTCCAGAGGTAAAAGCTCAAAATAATGAATTGCAGCAAGTTTTTGGAATTCAAGGATTTCCAACCGTTTATTTTACAAAAGCAGAGAACAAGGATGGGAAAGTTAACTTTCAGGGACTTGGTACTACAGGCTATGTTGCAGGAGGCCCATCGGCTTGGCTTGCAGTTGCAGACGGGATTGTTAATCCGGTTAAAAAGTAATTAAATATAATAGCTAGCTTAAGTAGCTATTAATAAATAAAAGAAGCTCTTTTCGTTTTATACGGAAAGAGCTTTTTGTAGTTTATTAAGGTAATTCTGTTTTTTATTTTGACTTTAAATGCTGGTTTTTTTATAATATTGACAGGGTATTGTTTGTAATGAAACGTAAAATATACTTTTAGTTGTAAAATAATTTGGATAATTAGAATTAAATGTTAATTTCGTTTGTTTTAATTAACCAACCCCCAATTTATTATGATGAAAAAACTACTTCTCTCCCTATTCTTTTTAGGATTTTTTACTGTGCAATCGCAAAATTTAGTTTGGAAAACTAATATTACTGATGGTATTGAAGCAAGTAATAAATTAAAGAAACCAATGTTAATTTTGTTTACAGCAAATAATTTGTCTGATAATCTGCAAAATGAAATAATCAGAACTTTAGAATTTGCGCTTTGGTCAAGAGATAATGTTGTTTTGGTAAAATTAGATTTGTCTGACAGCCAAGCTTCGGATAGTGATAAAGAACAAAATATAAAGCTTAAAAATGCTTTTGGAGTTCAAGATTTACCAGAAATATGTTATGCGAATGCTATAGTTAGAAAAAGCAAAACAACTTTTCAGGCATTAGGTAAAATGACTTATAAATCAGGTGGAGTAAAGGCATGGATTGTTGAGTCAAATGCTATTTTGCATCCAAGTGATTTTTAAGTTTTGTTTTTAAAGCAATCATTGTTTTGTATTGCAGACTAATTAAGAAAGCTAGATATTTAAGTTGTGTAAGTTCATATCTGTGTATATAAACCTAGATGTACTTAGATTCTTTAATAAATAAAGTTTGTGAAATCATCGTTTTTGAAATTTAAAAATAGGATGTTGCTCTATTAATTCAATTTATAAAATCCCTTCTCATTGGTAAAATGAAAAGGGATTTTTTCGTTTATACAAGTTTTTTTCCAATACTGCTGTATCGATTTGTAGTTTGTGCCGTCAGCAATGACCATCTTGGGTTGTATTGTTTTTAATACCCTTTCGAAATTCATTTTAGGGGATTGCGTAATTATCAAAATATCGGGTTTTATTTTTTTAGGATATATCCCAGTGTTATCTATAATTAAGATTTTATAACCATTAAAATAAGCAACATTCTTTAGCTTTTCTTTATTTTTTAGATTTCCAAAATTGCCTACCAAATAAGAAGTTAAAGAGTAATTATTATTCGAAGTAGTATCAGTTGCAAATAAAGTAACAGAGTTACCAGTTCTTTCTGTAATTTGAGAATTCTTTGTTACATTATATACAATCCATTCATTTTGTGTTTCAGTATTTTTTCTATTCATAATAAAAGTAATCTGTAACAGAATTATTGAACTCAGAGTTATTGACAGCATAGTAAAGGTTGGCTTTTTAGACCAGATAATTCCTGATATTATTAATAGATACGAAGAGATTAGCAAGAATGTATTAAAGGAAATATCTCGTATGATGAAACTTTCAAATGAAGCAATACTGTTTATTATTTTATTCAAATAGAAAATACTTTTTTCTAGAAGTTGTACAAGAAGCATAGGTGCACTATCAAATGCAGCTAAAATCATTACTACAATGCCTAAAATCATGATAACACTTAAGAATGGTATAATTACTATATTGGCAACAAAAAATAATCCTGGAAATTGATGAAAGTAATATAAGCATATTGGTAACGTACCAATTTGTGCAGCAAAGGATACCGTTAATGCATTCCATATTGCAGTTGCGAATTTATTTTTTGGAGCCCATATTTTTTTTAATATTGGTTGGAACCAAATAATAAAAAATAAGGCTAAATAGCTTAATTGAAATCCTACATTGAATATAAAAGCAGGTTCAAAGAGAAGTAAAAATAATATTGAAACTAATAAGGTGTGATAGATATTTAGACTTCTTCTTAAATGAATCCCAACTGCTATAAAAGAAAACATAACTACAGCTCGTAATACCGAAGGAGAAAACCCTGAAATAACTGCAAAGGCAAATAAAGATATTATTAATATAATGAGCTTTATTAGAGATCCCTTTTTAGTGTTAGGAATAGGTTTTAGTATATAAGTCATGAAAATTAATATATAGCCCACATGAAGGCCTGAAACAGATAAAATATGGGTTACACCAGCATATTGATAGTCTTTGATTATCTCAGGCAATATGTCTTGTTGCTGACCTAGAATTAGAGCAAGGGCTACATTCATTTCGGTTTTATTGAAGCCATTTTTCTCTAGATTCTTAACAATTTTTGTTCGCATTCGCGCAGCATAGTACCAAATGCTTTTCTCAATCGTAGGGCTAATTGTTATTTCATTTTTTTGAATATATAATTGAGCATAAATATGTTTTTTGTTTAAATATTTACTGTAATCAAATTGATTAGGATTTTTTGGAGAGCTATTTTTTGATAATTCTCCTTTAACGCGAATACAATTCCCTATTTCCAGATTTAATTTAGTACTGTCTTTTTTTATGTTTAGTGCTATTTTTCCAGAAGCAGGTTTTTGATCAATCTGATTTATAGTAGCAATATATCTGTCGCTGTAATTGTTACTTTTTAATTTTGCACTAATTATAAAATCTATTAAATGTTGTTTATCATAGATGTTGTCGTAATTAGTATAATTACTTTTTTGAAATGATTCGGTATGGAGAGTTTGGGTTGTGATACCGATGCAACAGGCTAATAAATAAGTAGCAATCCCAAAGTAAGTTACTCTTTTCGGTTTATGTATTGAATAATAATAACAGCTACAAAATAGGAGTATTGAAGCAAAAAGTGATATATAGGTAAAAGTAATAGAGAGACTTAGACAATAAGCAAGTAAAATACCTATCATAAAACTAATTGTTATTCTTGCCAAAGGGAATTCTAGTACTTTCATGTAGCTAAAATACAATAATTTGTAAGAAATAACCTTGGTTATTTTTAATTTCTACTTTGCCTTTTGATTTGAGGAAACTCAAATAATGTAAACCAAACTAATGGGAGACATATAAATATTGCCAACGGTTTTAACCGTTGGAGAGCAATGTATTATCACAATCAGTCTCACACGGTTGAAACCGTGAGCTATGATTAAAATAGGTTAAAATTTAAAAAAAAATAAAAAACGATTAGAAATTATTCCACTATGCGATTAACCTGCGCATAGGAGTCCCGATAATAAGGTTCTTTAGTAGAAGAGATTATTACTCCTTTTGATGTGGAGGAGTGTATGAATTTAATTTCTTCACTACTAATTTCTACAATTAATCCAACATGGTTTATTTGTGAACTTCTGTTGGTTTTAAAAAATATCAAATCGCCTTTTTTGGCTTTGTTTCGATTGATAACTTCTCCAATTTTTGATTGTTCCAATGAGGTTCTTGGTAATTTAATATTTTCAGAGTTGAATGTAGTAAATACCAATCCCGAACAGTCGTATCCTTTATTTGTAGTTCCGCCAGCTTTATAACGTACACCAATATTTTCAGAAGCCGTATAAATCAAATCTTTTACGATTGTTTTGGGATTGTCTTCTTTTTTAGTTGTAGTGACAGGCGATGTCGATTTACATGATGCAAATAACAGTAATAAGACTAGTATGGATAATATGTTTTTCAAGACAATATTTTTTAAGCTGATGAATTATTTTTGTAAATCTGCTACGATTAATCTTGCCGTTTTTTCGCTGGCACCAATTCCACCAAGTTTTTCTTCTAATAAATCATAGCTGTGTAAAAGAGTTTTACGATAATTAGGTTCTAATAATTTCGCCAATTCTTCTTTAATTCGTTTTGGAGAGCAATCATCTTGGATAAGTTCAGTAACTACTTCTTTATCCATGATTAAATTTACTAACGAAATATATTTAAGGGTAATAATACGTTTTGCTATTTGGTAAGAAGCCCAACTTCCTTTATAACAAACGACTTCAGGGACTTTAAAAAGAGCAGTTTCTAATGTTGCTGTTCCAGAAGTAACTAAAGCAGCAGTCGAAGATTGCAATAAAGCATAGGTTTTGTTAGATACAAACTTTATATTATCATTGGTTACGAAATGTTGGTAAAAAGAATAATCCTGACTAGGAGCACCAGCAATAACAAATTGGTACTCTTTAAAATCATTTACAACACTAAGCATTACCGAAAGCATTTTAGTGATTTCCTGTTTTCGACTTCCAGGCAAAATCGCAATAATAGGTTTTTCGCTTAAGTTGTTTTCTTTTCTGAATGTTACTTCATCAAATGGAGGCTGGTTATGAATGGCATCAATTAACGGATGGCCGACAAATTCTACAGGAAAATGATGCTTGTCTTCGTAAAAACTTTTTTCGAAAGGTAAGATTACAAACATCTTATCGATATCGTGTTTAATACTTGTAATACGGCTTTCTTTCCAAGCCCAGATTTGTGGCGAAATATAATAATGGGTTTTATAATTTAGTGCTTTTGCCCATTTAGCAATGCGCATATTAAAACCAGGATAATCTATAAAAATAAGAACATCTGGTTTAAATTGTAAAATATCTTTCTTGCAAAAAGAAATATTACTAAGTATCGTTTTTAAATTAAAGATAACTTCAATAAATCCCATAAAAGCCAGCTCGCGGTAATGTTTTACTAATGTTCCGCCAGTTTTTTGCATTAAATCACCTCCCCAAAAACGAATTTCGGCATTAGGATCTTCTTTATATAAGGCTTTCATCAAATTTGAACCATGTAAATCGCCTGAGGCTTCTCCAGCAATAATGTAGTATTTCATGTTTTTGTTTTTGAGAATGGAAGTTATTTAAGTTGTCGTTAAATCAGAAACGAGAACTTTGTTATAATTGCAAAGATAAATTAAATTAATAAAGTGAGAAGGGCTAATATAATAACAGCCAAAACAACACCTCTAGCTCTAAATTCTTTGTTTTGTTTTAAAAATACACCAAATGCTACTAAGGATAAAATTGAACCAAGAGTAATAACCTTACTAAGGTATCCATAGTTTTTTATGATTCGAATGCTTTCCATTCCGTTTGAAACGTCAAAATCAGTAAGTAAAGTAAGAAAGAGAAAACTACCTAATACTGAAGCCATCAGTCCTATAACAAAACCAATAAGTAAATCTTTTCTGTTTTTTGTATTATTCATTCCACTTCCAGTTATTAAGTTGTTGCATAGTATGATGTGCCGTTAAGTCAAATTGTACGGGTACTACTGATACATATCCGTTTTCAAGAGCCCATTCGTCAGTGTCTTCTCCTTTGTCCTGATTTACAAATTCGCCAGAAAGCCAATAGTAATCTTTTCCAGAAGGAGTTTTTCTTTTGTCGAATTTCTCCATCCACTGTGCTTTCGCCTGACGACAGATTTTAATTCCTTTAATTTCGTTCTCTTTTAATTTCGGAAAATTCACGTTTAAAACAACACCTTCAGGTAATTTATTTTCTAGTGTTTCTAGAGTAATTTTTTTGATGAAAGATTTTATACTGTCAAAATCAGCATTCCAATCATAATCTAATAAAGAAAAACCTATTGCAGGAATTCCTTCAATACCAGCTTCGACAGCAGCACTCATAGTTCCAGAGTAAATTACATTTATAGAGGAGTTTGACCCATGGTTTACTCCCGAAACACATAAGTCAGGTTTGCGTTTTAAAATCTCATTTACAGCCAGTTTTACACAGTCAACAGGAGTTCCAGAACAGCTATATTCTGTTATTGAATCGCCTTCTTTGGATAATTTGTTAAGATATAAAGTACTGTTTATGGTAATGGCGTGACCCATTGCGCTCTGAGGTTTGTCTGGTGCAACAACAACAACTTCACCAATTTGCGACATTACACTAATTAAAGCTCTAATTCCAGGTGCCGAAACACCATCGTCATTGGTTACTAAGATCAAAGGTTTTTTTGAATTCATTTTTTTTAAATATAATGGAAAAATAGGGATGTAGGGTTTTTATTAGCAAATGTAGTAACTGAATTTCTTAAAATAGTAACAAAATATCTTAAATTTGCGAAGTTGGACCTTTTAATCAATTGAAAGAAAAACTATATTTATATCTTTAACAAAAAATTATGCGGTCCATATTTTGTTGGCATAGTTTTTACCGTAAATTAGATTAAAAAATTGATGAATGCTATTATTAAATTTATGAAACGAAATTATAAAATTATCCTAGCCGTTATTTGTTTATCTGCTACACTGTTTGCATTTAAAATTAATAGCGATAAAGGAATTGACCCAGACCCGAATAAAGATAAGATGCTTTTGGAATTACTTGCTTTTGTAATCGAGAAAGGACATTATAGCCCTCCTGTAATGAATGATGAATTTTCAAAAGGGGTTTATAAAGATTATATAGAAGCATTAGATCCATCTAAAAGATTTTTCTTGCAATCAGATATTGATGAATTTGCAAAGTATGAATTGCAATTAGATGATCAATTTGTAAATAAAGATTTGACATTTTTCAATCTTACTTATGCTCGTTTAATGAAAAGAATGGAAGAAGGCAAAAAGAGATATAAACTTATTTTGGCTCATCCATTCAATTATAAAGTAGACGAGACTTTCAGTACAGATTATGAAAATTCGCCTTATGCAAAAACTTCTGCCGAAATGGTTGAGAAATGGAGAAAGCAAATTAAGCTGTCTACATTGTCTTCTCTAGTTACCAAAGAGAATATCGAAGCCGAAAAGAAAGTAAAAGATCCAGCTTATAAAGAAAAAACTTTTGAAGTTTTAGAGAAAGAAACAAGAGATAATTCTTTGAAATCATTAGATGAATACTTTGGTTTTATTAAAGATTTACAAAGAAGCGATTGGTTTTCGGTTTATGTAAACTCAATTATGGCTCGTTTTGATCCGCATACAAGTTATTTTGCACCAGAAGAAAAAGAACGTTTTGATGTTAATATCAGTGGTAAACTTGAAGGTATTGGTGCTAAACTGCAAAAGAAAAATGACTTTACCGAAATTTCTGAGCTTATTTCAGGAGGACCAGCTTGGAGAGGTAAAGAATTAGAAGCAGGTGATCTAATTATAAAAGTAGGACAAGGAACCGATGAACCTGTAGATGTTGTTGGTATGCGTCTTGATGATGTTGTTAAAAAAATCAAAGGACATAAAGGAACAGAAGTTCGTCTTACAGTTAAAAAAGTTGACGGAACAATTAAAGTAATTTCTATTATTAGAGATATTGTAGAGATAGAAGAAACGTATGCAAAATCTAGTATTGTAGATAAAAATGGATTAAAATACGGGGTGATTTATTTGCCTAAATTTTATATTGATTTTGAAAACAAAGATGGTAGAGATGCTGGGAAAGATATAGCTCTTGAAGTTGAAAGACTTAAAAAAGAAAATGTAAACGGTATCATCCTTGATGTTCGTGATGATGGAGGAGGTTCTCTATCTACAGTAGTTGACATTGCAGGGTTATTTATAGAGCAAGGACCTATTGTACAGATTAAATCTGCGGGAAGAAAAAAAGAAGTTCTTTATGATCGTGATAAAAAAATAGAATGGGATGGTCCTTTAGTAATCATGGTAAATGGTTTTTCAGCTTCGGCTTCAGAAATTCTTGCAGCTGCGATTCAAGATTATAAAAGAGGTGTCATAATAGGAAGTAAACAAACTTATGGGAAAGGTACTGTTCAAAATGTTATCGATCTAAATCAGTTCGTTCGCAGTAGTGATTTCGGAGACCTGGGAGCTTTAAAAATAACTACTCAAAAGTTTTATAGAATCAATGGAGGATCTACACAATTAGAAGGTGTACGTAGTGATATTGTTGCGCCAGATCGTTATGCATATTTAAAGATGGGCGAACGTGACATTGATAACGCAATGCCATGGGATAAAATAGATCCAGCTGAGTATACTACTTGGAATAATAATTCAAGTTTTAATCAAGCCATTGCAAATAGTAAAGCACGTATTGCTCAAAATCCTCAGTTTAAATTGATAGAGGATAATGCAAAATGGATTGATACTAAGAGTAAAGAGAATAGCTATAGTTTGAATATTGCTGATTTTAAAAAGGCTCAAACAGAGGTTGAGGCTGAGGCTAAAAAATATAAGCCAATTACAGATTATAAAAATAGTTTAGAATTTACTTCTTTACCATATGAAATAGCAGAGATGGCAAAGGATCCTACTTTAAAAGAAAAAAGAGAAAGTTGGCATCAGGCATTATCTAAAGATATATATGTTGAAGAGGCTATAAATGTATTAGATGATTTGCAGTCACAAAGTACAGCTAGACAAAATTCAGTACCAGCTAGATCAAAAAAAGATAAACTAGCTTCTAAATTATAAGAGGTCAGCAAAAAAAAAGGTAAAGCTTTTTAATCAATAATTTAAATGCTCCAAAAATCATGATGATTCTTGGAGCATTTTTTATTGGAATCTTTTTAGTTAACTTTGAATTTGTGTTTTAAGGAAATCAATTATAATACAAAAGTGTTTAAGAATTAAAATGATGATTTTATGATGATTATAATGAGAGGATTATTGGCGGCTTTTATTGTTATGTTTTTCTTTTCTTGTAAAAAGGATTTTGATGATGTTAGTAATAGCTCTGATTCTAATACAAAAGATAGTTTAAAGGGGCAAACAGCTTTATATGGAGACGATAATATTGAGTTTGATTACTTGCCTACCTCTACAACCAATCAAATCGTAAAACACGATTATTATACGCTTTCTTATAATGAAAAGTTTGAACAGGCAGAATGGGTTGCCTACGAGTTAAAGAAGGATTATATCAAGAATAATGATTTTAAAAGACCTTACTTTAATGAGGATCCAAAAGTAACCACAGGTTCTGCAGATTGGCGCAATTACAAACAATCAGGTTATGATAAAGGACATCTTTGCCCAGCTGGAGATATGGAGTTTGATAAAAAAGCATACGAAGATACTTTTTTAACTTCCAATATTTCACCTCAAGTGCACGAATTTAATGATGGAGTATGGAACAGGCTAGAGCAGAAAGTACGCTATTGGGCTGTAAAATATGATGGCATTTATGTAGTAACTGGCGGAGTGCTTACAGATGCTAATGTTACTATAGGAAAAGAAAAAGTACTAGTGCCTAAATATTTTTATAAAGTACTATTAGATGAGAGTGATGGAAAACACAAAATGATTGCTTTTTTGGTTCCAAATGAAAAAAGCGAAAGACCTTTGTATGACTTTGTGGTTTCGGTAGATAGTATCGAGAAACTAACAGGCATAGATTTCTTTCCACATTTAGATGATAAAATTGAGGATGCTTTAGAGAAAAATACAGATTATAAGTTTTGGATTTTTTAATTTAATGAGATTGAAATTACCACTCATTTACTTTATTAGCATCCATTTTTAGGAAAATAAAGAGCAAAATAGTGAATCCCCATAATCCAGAACCTCCATAGGAGAAGAAAGGAAGAGGGACTCCAATAGTAGGGAAAATACCAATTACCATTGCGATATTTACAAAAAAGTGGATAAACAAAATACTGGCAACACAATAACCATATACTCTACTAAATTTTGTTTTTTGTCTTTCGGCTAAATAGATGACTCTTAAGAAGAGTCCAACAAATAATGCAATAACAACAACTGAGCCTGCAAAACCCCATTCTTCACCTACAGTAGTAAAGATATAATCGGTATGTTGCTCAGGTACAAAACCTCCTTTGGTTTGAGTTCCTTCCAGAAAACCTTTTCCTATCCATCCACCAGATCCAATAGCAATTTCAGATTGATTGGTATTGTATCCAATCCCTTTCATATCCACTGTTTTTCCCAGTAAAATATTAAAACGATCTCGGTGATGTTGCTTAAATACGTTGTCAAAAACATAATCTACAGATAGTACGAATCCAGATATAAGCGCTAATAGAATGGCACTTAAAATTAGATTTCTATCAACAGCTCTGCCTTTAAAATGCATTATTATAAGAACTAACAATGCTATAAGTATTACGTATTCAGGTTCCAGAACTAATGTTAATACAAATAATGCTATTGCAATAAAACCGGTCCATATATACCAAGAAGGAAGTCCTTCACGATATAAAACCAGTAAGAAGATACAGTATATTAAGGCACTTCCAGGGTCAGGTTGAGGAAGTATTAATAGTACAGGTAAAAACACAATTGCAAGCGCTTGTACTTGCCTGTTAACGTCTTTTAAGTTTACTTGTGTGTCACTTAGGTATTTTGCTAATGCAAGTGCAGTTGCTGCTTTAGTGAATTCTGAGGGTTGCAGAGTAAAACTTCCAATTGCGTACCAACAACGTTGACCGGCAATAGTTTTCCCAAAGAAAAATAATCCAACTAAAGATAAGAGAGCAACACCAAATATGATACTCGCATATTTTTCATAGAATTTACCATCAACAAATAGAACGATGAAAATTAAAGGAATCGTTAGTAAAATAAAAATCAACTGTTTCTCATAAGTACCATCTGTAGAGGATAGGGAAGAAGAGTATATGTTTAACCATCCCATTACCACTAATGCGATATAGATGATTACACTTATCCAGTCAATATTACTTTTTACACTTTGATTTTTCATTTGAAATGAATCTCTTTATTAATTTTCTTGAGTTGTGTCTGCTTTTGTTATTTTAACCTCCTTAGGTATAGGCTTGTTCATTTTAGCCTTCATAACAGAATCTTTAGGTGTCGTTTCTATTAAACTAGCTGCTGCCATTCCGCCTAATTTTGCATATTGATCTTTTAAGCTTATGTTTAAAATACGAATTTCTAAATCATTTCGTGTGATTTTTTTACGAAGGTATTTCTCAATCATTAAACTAGCAATAGGTCCAGCAATTGTTGCTCCAAATCCACCATTTTCAATCATTACTGCTATAGCAATTTTCGGATTGTCTTTAGGCGCAAATGCTACAAATATAGAGTGATCTTTTAGTTGTGTTCTTTTACCATTAATTTTAGCAAAATTCTCAGCAGTACCCGTTTTTCCACAAATATCGATACCTTCAACACGTAATCTGCTAGCAGTTCCTTTGTTATAAACGTCAAATAATCCACTAATTATAGGAGGAAAATACTTTTTGTCTATGGTTGTTTCGTGTTTAACTGTGAATTTAGGGTCGATTTTTTCTCCTTCAATTTTTTTAATGATATGAGGTGTGAAATAATGCCCTTGATTGGCTATTGTAGCCATCATATTTGCTAATTGAATTGGGGTCATTAAAACTTCACCCTGTCCTATTGAGTTGGATACAATTGTTGTACTTCTCCAACCTCCGTTAGGATAGATCTTTTTATATGTTTTAGAGGTTGGTATATTTCCTCTTTTACCTGTTGGTAAATCATATCCCATATACTGACCTAAACCAAAGCTTTTTACGTGATTACTCCACACATCAACTGCATAAGCAGGGTTGTTGTATTTGTTTATAGTAAGCATATAAGTCTGGGCGAAATAAGTGTTACATGAATTGTAAATACCGTTATGCAACTGTTGGGCTGGTGGGTGATTATGACACTTCATAAAACGACCTCTTCCATAGCTGAATCCATGATGGCAAAAAAACGTCGTGTTTTCGTTAATCACTCCTTCTTGTAATCCAATAAGGCCTGTTAGGATTTTAAATGGGGATCCAGGTGGGTATTCTGCAAGCAGTCCACGATCATATAATGGTTTTGCAATTGAGTCATGATACAGTAAGGTGTAATTTTTAGAACGTTGTCTTCCTACTAATATACCAGGGTCATAAGATGGTGCAGTAACTAATGCTAAAATTTCACCGGTTTTTGGTTCTAAAGCAACAATTCCACCCCTTTTATTAATCATTAATTGTTCCCCATACTTCTGAAGTTCGGCATCAATTGTTAAGGTGATGTCTTCTCCCTGTACGGCAATTGTGTCATACTTTCCATCTTTATAGGAACCTATCTCTCTGTTGTATTTGTCTTTTTGAATGTATTTTACTCCCTTGATCCCGCGTAAAGTCACCTCATAGCTTTCTTCAACACCTTGTTTTCCAATCAAATCACCACTGTTGTAATAGGGGTTGCTAGCTACTAATTTTTCGTTTACCTGAGTAATACCTCCAAAAATATTAGCACCATAATCTACTTCGTAATCACGTAAAGATCTTTTTTGAAAATAGAACCCTTCAAATTTTCTCATCTTTTCTTGAAAAGCAGCAAATTCACTTTTGTTCAACTGAGCTAAGAATACAGACGGTAATCGAGGGCTGTATACTTTAGCTTTCTCAATTTTTTTAATAAAATCTTCTTTAGTAACATTTAAGAGTTCGCAAAACTCTAAAGTATCGATGTTTTTGATCTCTCTTGGGATAACCATGATATCATAAGAAGCCTGGTTGGCAACCAATAATTTACCGTATCTGTCATATATGTAGCCTCTTTCGGGATAGTCATACTTTATCTTTATAGCGTTATTCTCTGATTTTAGTTTAAAAGAATCGTCTATAATTTGTAAATAGAATATGCGAATTACTAGCAAAGATGCTGCAATGATAATTAAAGAGGGCAGCAGAACTTTTCTCATCTTCTGTTGGGCTTAATAAGATATATTATTATGATACAAGTTATAATAGTAAATATTGTACTGAACAAGGTTCGTAGTAAAACATCTAAAATGAAGTTAAACTGAAATGCTTCTAATGTAAACAGTATTATATGATGTAGTAATACTGATACCAATAGGAATGAAAATCGCTCAGGAGTTAAAGAATCATTTAGTTTGATAGTTTGGTATTCATAGCTTAAACCAAATGAAAATTTAAAGATATATGGTCTGTAATAGGCAAGGATTAGGCAGGCTGTAGCATGTATTCCTCCCGAATTACAAAACATGTCCATAACAAGACCGAGTAAAAAACTAGATGCTAAAAGTCCAGATTTGTTTCCGTTTACAGGGTATAAAATTATATACAATATATAAGGAAACGGACTTATGTAGCCTAAGAAATTCATATTATTAAAAATAACAATTTGAATTGCTAATAGCAGGATAAATCGAGAAATATTGATTAACAATGCGCTATTCATCTTTTTCTCTTTTTTCTAGTTTAATAAGCTCTTCTCTATCTCTACTCTTTATAATATATACATGTCCTAAATTCGTCATGTCATTAAATAATTTGACATTGATAGTGTAATAATTTGTTTCTTTTGAGGTGTAAATTTTATCAACAGTACCAATTCCAATATTTTCAGGGAAAATTACAGACTGACCACCAGTTACAATTGTGTCTCCTTTACGAACAGAAGCCAATCTAGGAACATCTATTAATTGAACAAAGCCAGTACTTTTTCCATTCCAAATTAATGAACCAAAGTGATTTGATTTCTTTATTTTGGCATTAATCTGAGATTTGATGTTAAGAATACTAACAACAGTAGCATATCTTGGTGATGTTTTATCTACAATACCAATAATTCCTAAGCTGTTAATTACTCCCATATCAGGTTTAACCCCATCATTAGAACCGGAGTTTATTGTAATGTAGTTTTCATGTACATTATATGAGTTATGTATCACTTTCGAAACAATAATGTCGGCAGGTTTAACACCTTTGATACTGTCTGGAAGAGGTAATTTTGAGGTGTCTTCGGCATTGAATAAAAGACTTTTTAGTCTTGCGTTTTCAAGTACTAATTCGTCGTTTTCTTTTCTTAAATTCAAATACTCATTTATGTTGTTTATTTTTTCATAAACACCACCGCTTAAGAAATTAGCTGAACTAATTACTCTGCTTTTGTGAAAAGAATGGGATTGAATAGAGAGACCCAACGAAATACCTAAAAGCAGCAAAAACAGCAACCGATTACTGTTTTTTATAATAAAATTAAATATTTGCTGCATTTCTTGCTTGGTTATTTTGTTTCAGGATATGCTTAAAGTTTCAAAATTTCTTCAGAACTAAATTTTGTATGTTTTAGCTCTGAAGAAATGTATAGTAATTAAGTATCTTATTTGATTAAGATACTTTTAAATTTTGCAATGTTTTTTAGTGCCATTCCAGTACCACGAACTACTGCTCTTAATGGATCTTCAGCTATGTAAACAGGTAAATCTGTTTTTAGTGAAATTCTTTTGTCAAGACCTCTTAACATAGATCCTCCACCTGCAAGATAAATACCTGTATTGTATATATCAGCTGCTAATTCAGGAGGCGTTTGAGATAATGTTTCCATTACAGCATCTTCAATTCGTTGTATCGATTTGTCTAATGCTTTTGCAATTTCACGGTAAGATACATCTACTTGTTTTGGTTTACCAGTAAGTAAATCTCTACCTTGAACTGACATATCTTCTGGAGGACCATCTAAATCTTCGATAGCAGCTCCAATTTGAATTTTTATTTTTTCTGCAGTACTTTCTCCAACAAATAAGTTGTGTTGCGTACGCATATAATAAACAATGTCATTTGTAAATACGTCACCAGCAATTTTTACCGATTTGTCGCATACAATTCCACCTAATGCAATTACAGCAATTTCAGTTGTTCCACCACCGATATCTACAATCATGTTTCCTTTTGGTTGCATAATGTCAATACCAATACCAATTGCGGCAGCCATAGGTTCGTGAATCAAATAAACTTCTTTACCATTTACTCTTTCACACGATTCTTTTACGGCACGCATCTCAACTTCAGTAATTCCAGAAGGAATACATACTACCATACGCAATGCAGGAGTAAACATTCTCTTTTTTAATGCAGGAATACTTTTGATGAACATATTGATCATTTTTTCTGAAGCATCAAAGTCAGCAATAACACCGTCTTTAAGTGGCCTTATGGTCTTAATGTTTTCATGGGTCTTACCTTGCATCATATTGGCTTCCTTACCAACAGCAATGATTTTGCCTGATATTCTATCACGTGCCACGATTGAAGGACTGTCAATAACTACTTTATCATTATGTATGATTAAAGTGTTTGCGGTACCAAGGTCTATCGCAATATCCTCGGTCATGAAATCAAAAAATCCCATAAGTTTTTTAGGGGTTTAAAAGTTATAAATTAGTAACGCACAAAGTTAAACAAATTAATGTTTAAAATGACGTGTTCCTGTAAATACCATTGCAACTTTATTTTCATTGCAATAATTTATGCTTAATTCGTCTTTTATTGATCCACCTGGCTGAATTACAGCGGTAATTCCTGCTTTTTTGGCTAATTCAACACAATCCGGAAAAGGGAAAAATGCATCACTTGCCATCGAAGCTCCATTTAAATCAAATCCAAATGCTTTTGCTTTGTCAATTGCTTGAACTAAAGCGTCTACTCGAGAGGTTTGTCCCGTTCCAGATGAAATTAAAGTTCCGTTTTTTGCAAATACGATTGTGTTCGATTTTGTGTTCTTACAAATTTTTGAAGCGAATAGTAAATCCTCAACTTCTTGTTCTGTAGGAGCTGTAATTGTAACGGTTTTTAAATGCGCTTTATTGTCGGTGATATTGTTTTTATCTTGAACTAAAAGTCCATTCAAGCAAGTTCTAACTTGTCTTGTAGGTAATTCCACCTCATTTTGAACTAATATAATTCTGTTTTTCTTTTCTTCCAGAACTGCAATAGCTTCATTGTCATAGCTTGGAGCAATTACAACTTCGCAAAACAATTTATTTATTTCTTGAGCAGTAGCTAAATCAATATTTGTGTTAGAAATTAAAACTCCACCAAATGCCGATGTTGGATCGCAAGCTAAAGCTGCTAAATAAGCTTCGTTGATATTTTTTCGTGTAGCTAGGCCACAAGCATTATTGTGTTTTAAAATTGCAAACGTAGGACCATCAGTTTTAAACTCTGCAATTAAGTTCACGGCAGCATCTACGTCAAGTAAGTTGTTGTAAGATAGTTCTTTTCCGTGTAATTTCTTGAACATTGCGTCAAAATCTCCAAAGAAAAATCCTTTTTGATGTGGGTTTTCTCCATATCGTAATACTTGCCCTTCGGCAATGCTTTCTTTGTAGATAGTATCGTCAGTATTAAAATAGTTAAAAATTGCAGTATCGTAATGAGATGAAACGTGAAAAGCCTTTGTAGCAAGCAATCTTCTGTTTTCAAGAGTGGTTGCTCCGTTTTGCTCTGTAATTAAGTCTAATAATAGGCTGTATTCGTTTACTGAAGCAACGATAACAGTGTCTTTGAAATTTTTAGCAGCAGCACGAATTAATGAAATTCCACCAATATCGATTTTCTCGATGATGTCTGTTTCACTAGCGCCAGATGCAACCGTTTTTTCGAACGGGTATAAGTCAACAATTACTAAATCAATTTGAGGAATGTCAAACTCCTTCATTTGTTGCACATCACTCTCGTTGTCTTGGCGATTTAAAATTCCACCAAAAATTTTCGGGTGTAAGGTTTTTACTCTTCCACCAAGAATTTCAGGAAATGAAGTTATGTCTTCAACAGGAACTACAGGAATTCCTAAGTTTTTAATAAAATCTTCTGTTCCTCCAGTCGAGTAAAGTGTTACTTTTTGCTCATGTAATTTTCTTACAATAGGTTCAAGGCCTTCTTTCGAAAAGACTGAAATTAATGCAGATTGAATAGTTTTTGTTGTGCTCATTGTGTAGTTATGATTATAAAAATGCAAAAATAGTTTTTTTTGATTATAAAAATCAACATTTTATGTAACATTATCTTAAAAATAACTACCTATCAGTAAGTGAATTTTTATTAGGTTTTTGACTAAAATTTATTGAATTTTACTTTAATGTAAATTTAAAATCTATGCTGCTTTATTTTCGATTGTTAAAAGAAAGTTTTGGTTTTGCGATGAATGCTTTGCGAAGTAACAAACTGAGAACATTATTGTCTTTGCTGGGTGTTACAATTGGTATTTTTTCGATTATTGCCGTACTTGCAGCAGTAGATTCTTTGAATAGAAAAATTACTAAGGATTTAAGTAGTTTAGATAAAAACACTATTTATTTAATGAAATTTCCATTCGGACCGTCGGATATTCCACAATGGAAAAGAGAGCAATTTCCCAATGTAAAATATGATGAATATACCTACTTAAAAAATTCATTAACAAATACAAATCAAGTCGGATACCAACTTTTTGTCAAAAGCGAGAGTTTAAAATACGATTCCAAAACAGTAAGTGATGTAAATGTTGTTCCGGTTTCGTATGAAATTATGGAAATTCAAGGGTTAGATTTTGAGAAAGGTCGTTTTTATAATGAATCAGAATCAAATTCTGGAGCGCCAGTTATTGTTTTAGGACATGATATTGCCGAAGGACTTTTTGGAGATTCAGAACCTCTAGGAAAAAACATTCGTTTGTATGGGCAGCGTTTTACAGTTATTGGTGTCATAAAAAAACAAGGAGCAGGCTTGTTTGGAGATAGTGATGATACATCGGTATATTTTCCAGCAAATTTTTTACGTCGTATGTATGGAGATAATAATGACGGAATGACTCCTGTAATTGTTTTAAAACCCGAAAAAGGAATTGATATGGATGCGTATAAAGCTGAAATATCCCAAAAACTAAGAGCTTTTCGAGGATTAAAAGCAGGAGAAATTGATAATTTCTTTGTTAATGTATTTTCTGGATTTACTGATTTTATAGATGGTATTATAGGTCAGATGAATATAATGGGGTGGATAATAAGTGGTTTCTCTCTTCTTGTGGGCGGTTTTGGAATTGCGAATATTATGTTTGTTTCTGTAAAAGAACGAACGAACCTTATCGGAATTCAAAAATCTTTAGGAGCTAAAAATAAATTTATCTTGTTTCAGTTTTTGTTCGAAGCAATAATTCTTTCGGTAATTGGTGGAGCAATCGGATTAATTCTAGTTTGGATAATCTCTGTAATTCTTACCAAAGCACTCGATTTTGAGTTTGTTCTTGGAATGGGGAATATTCTTCTCGGAACAGGGCTTGCTGCATTAATAGGTTTGATAGCTGGAATTCTTCCTGCAATCTCAGCTTCTAAATTAGATCCTGTTGAAGCAATTAGGACAGGAATGTAGTTTCTTGAGGTTCAAAGACACAAAGGGACAAAGGTTCAAAGGTTTCTTAGAGGTTCTGAGTTCTTTATTTAGATTCGTTGCCTTATTTCGAAGTTCCGAAAAGTAGTTTTATTTTTTATATAATTCCGTTGAAATGTTTTTTATGTTGAATAGTTTCCGTCTTTAGCCAAATAATTTTAATTCATACTTTGTCAATTTACAAGAAGCTATTATAAAAAAAATCCCAAGAAATATTTCTCAGGATTTTTTATTGAAACCAATATGTTTTTTGAAATCTTATTTTTCTTTTAATAATTTTTCTAAAAATTCATTCTTTTCTTTTTCTACCTGAACTAAACGCTCGTAAAGCTCAACAACTTTATCTAATGGGTTGAATGTGCAATTGATTGGATTATTTATTCCATTAGCAGTACTATTATCATAGAAGTTATTGAAATAATTAATCATATTTTCTTCTGTAAAGTTTTTTATAGCTTCAGGACTTACTCCAAGTGCTTTTGCGACTTCAAAAAGTTTTTCATCATCAATAGTTTCGCTGTTCTCTATTGCAGATACAGTTTGTTGAGATGTTCCTAAAGCTTGTGCTAAGGCTTCTTGTTTCATGTCTTTAAGTTCACGAATACGGCTAATTTTTCGCCCTATATGATTTGATTGTATTGCTATGCTCATAGTTCAAAGATATTTATATTCCTTTAAAAAAAAACCAGTTTCGGTAAAAAACAAGTCAATTTATGTTCGATACATTTCCAGGTAGTTTGCTTTGTGCAAAATTATTATCTACTGTTGTCGAGTAAACAAAAATACAATTTTTCAGACAAGTATTAATTATGTAATTTATGTTTTTTATTATGCTGTGGGCGAGGTTTCCTGATTTCGTACCCACTGTGATAAACAATAAAATATAAGAAAATAAATAGCCGTGGTTACGAAGTCAAAAAACTTCAAACAGCATCTTATTCTTAACTATTCATTTATACTTAAAAAAAACGTAGTAGAAAATAGGTTTTACTGCGTTTTTATGGAACAAATCTTGCTTTTTGATAATTAGCAAATACATTATTAAAGGTTTATCTTTTAAAATTATTATTTAATTATAATAATTATAGCTTTTTACTTATATTTATAGATATTAGAATAATAAAAAGAAATAGATTTATGACCTCTGCCAAATTATTTATTTTAGGAGAAGAACGAGAATTACTGTGGATAAACACCAATTATTATAGAAGTACGAGAGCTGATTGCTCACCAACTAGTGATGTCGAAGGGGGTTTTCTTACTTTAAGTTTTGTATCACAAGAAAACGATGATGCATTTTGGCATAACATGACAAAGACCGTTGAAAAAGAAACGGACAGAATGGAAAAAGGAGAAGTACATTTTTATAACAAAGGTGACGAGGATATTTCGATAAGAAAATATAAATTTAGTGATGTGTATTTGATAGAGTATTCAGAAGTATTTAATACTGATGAAACAGAAAGTATGCACATTGTTTTAACCATATCTCCTGCAATTCAGGATTATGGGGCAGAAATGGTGAAATACTGGAATAAATCTTGGATTCCGCCAAGTGAATCAGTTTATTACATACCAAAAAAGGATGAAGAAGATCGTATTGTATATATAAATGGACATTTTTATAATAAAGATGGTACTTTTGAAGGTAAGGTAAATGAGCCAGATTTTGAAGGAAGTATAAATGATGTTTATGTTTGTGATGGAAAATCTACTCAAAAAGATAAAAACGGAAATGAAAGCTTAACCTATAATAATACCAAATTATTGAAAGAGAATAATGTAAATATTACTCATGAAAAGTTTATAAATAACTCATATTTAATTCATCATGAAGCTTCAGTAACAGGAAATAAAGAAACAGCTTTATGGATAGCTCATACAGTGAATAATGCTTTAAATTCCAAATATAAAAGAGGAAAAAAAACATTCAATGAATTGTTCCGAACAGGTTATTCTTCGGTAAAAGAATCGGATAAACTCAAAACCATTCCTATAACATCAAATAATATAAATCATTGTTTTGCACGCTCAGCAATGATAAGTGTTTTAAAAGGAGATGAAGACCCTACAAATGTTTCATATTTTTGGGATGGATTAGATTTATTCACAAGAATTGGAGAGTTAGAACATCCTAAATTTAAACAATATAAAAGCGTAACAATTTCAAAAGATCATCTAGATTTAGCAATTGATTTTTGGTCTATTAGCTCAAATAAAGCAAAAGTCAATAAGAATGCCGAAATTAATTCTATTTTTTCAAAAGAAGAATATACTCTTAAAAATGTTACAGATGGATCAATTTTAAATGAGAATGGTGTTTTTTCTGGAGCTAGAATAAATTCTCAAAATAATAGCGCTGTGCATGAAAGCTTAAAATCAACTGGATTTAAGTCCGGAACAATGTTTTGGACAACTTTTAAAATTTAGAAACTATGAAATTCATCTTTTACATATTTATAACAATTTTATTCTTTATTTCTTGTTCCAAAAATACAAATAAGAATATAGGTGACAATCAAAAAGATACTATTAAGGCTCCAAAAAATAGTTTTATAGAGAAGAAAAATTGTTTAGAACAAATTCAAGGATATAAAGATAGATATGGAATTATATTCTCTAACTATTACCAAGACGAACCTTTAAGTTTTGATTTTGATAATAATAAAACGATAGATACGATTGCTGTTTTAAAATCATCTTACGAAAATGGAATCGGTGATTGTTATCCTGAAAATTCTGATTCTGATTTTCCTGTGCTTTTGATAAGCAAAACCATAAATAAAAAGAGTAAAATTTTTAAAATTTACAATAACGTTTTAAAATGTAATACTCCTGTTTATTATGAAGAAATAAAAATTAATAAAAGTGGCTTTGTTATATCTAAAGATCTTATAGGAAATAACGGTTTTTATACAAAAACATATGTTTCATTTAGGACTAATGATTTTTATGTAGATAGCATAAGTGCTGAGTCTTGGGGTTGGAAACAATACAAAAAAACAATACAATTCAAAAACAAAACTTTTAAATTATCAAAATATAAGCGAACCGATATAGATTCTATTAGGAATATTTTGGATAAAGATTAATTATTGACAAGTATTTTTATAATAAAAAAATCGTAAAAACAATAAGAGATATGCATGGAAATATTTTATAAAAAACTAATTCAAATATTAATAATTATATTTTTAATAAGTAGCTGTAGTAGATTATTAAAATAAGATAAGACTACTGAAACAGTTATTATTAATGATAATTACAAATCAAAAGAACAATTTAATAATGAAGTTATTCTTTATGATGAAAGCAACGATACACTAAAAAAGAACACTTTTTTATTAAAGAACAATTTTAAGCTTATTGTATTTTCAACCAAAAATGAAGAAAATGACAATCAAATTAATTTTGCTCTCTTAGGTAAGAACATTGATACTATAATTAAGTATGATGTTATTTCTATAAAAAAACAGCTTATTTTGACGGTAGTGATTTTAGCAATTTTTTCGCAATCAAACAAAGTGGAGGAACAAGTACTAAATTTTGGTTATTAGACAAAACAAACCACATCCAATCGTTACATGGGTTATAAGTGAAGTTTGATTAAAAAAATGAGCTAATCATTTATAAAGATGATGATTACAATTTATTCCTATTCGATTGTAATTCAATAAAAAGCATTCCAATAAACATACCTTTTAATGTACCTCAAAAAAAGTATGCTGTTAATAATTACGGAGGGATGAAAAATAAGAATAAAATAAGATTGAAATCAGTTGCTCAATATGGGTTGACTATGTTTTGGAAAGAAGTCGATATTATTAAACCGAAAGAAAATGAAAAATAAGATAATTATACTATTGATATTCATACTAGTTTTTGTTATGGTCAAAGCAGTAAAATCGATACAATTTCATTTTATGATTTAAAATTTAATGGAAATAATTTCTATACAAATTTTAAAAAAATAAAAAAATATATTGATGATTCGAAAGCGAATGCTACCGTATCACCAGGTAAATATGCTGATGTTCCGTTTGAAAATTTTAGAGATATAGACAACGTATATACAATCTATTCAGATTTTTTTGATTTTAGTTACACCAATATTGAAAAAATAGTCTTTATACGACGTATCAAAATAACTGATAAAATAGAGATTCATATTAATAAAAATAAATTAACCAAAAATCTAAAAATTAAAGATTTAAAAAAGATTCAAATGCTTATGAAAAACCGATAAAAGCACTTTTCATAAACTAGTATTTGAAATAAAGATATAAAAAAATCCCATTTGCCGAAGCGAATGGGATTTTTGGTAATTAGAAGTTTTAAAACTATCTAATTGTATTGTTTTGAATCAAATCGATATACAAGTTAATCTTGTCTTTTAATTCTTTTCTAGGCGTTATAAAGTCTAAAAAACCATGTTCTAAAAGGAATTCAGCAGTTTGGAAACCTTCAGGTAAATCTTTTCCTGTAGTATCTCTTACAACTCTTGGTCCTGCAAATCCAATTAAAGCGCCTGGTTCAGAAATGTTGATATCTCCTAGCATGGCATAAGATGCAGTTGTTCCTCCTGTTGTTGGGTCAGTACATAAAGAGATGTAAGGTAATCCCGCTTCAGCAAGTTGAGCTAGTTTTACAGATGTTTTAGCTAACTGCATTAAAGAGTAAGCTGCTTCCATCATACGTGCTCCACCTGATTTTGAAATCATAACAAAAGGCATTCTGTTTTTGATTGCATGGTTAATTCCTCTTGCGATTTTTTCACCTACAACAGCTCCCATAGAACCACCAATAAAGGCAAAGTCCATACAGCAGATAACTACGTCTTTTCCTTTTGATTTTCCAACTCCAGTACGCACAGCGTCTTTAAGTTGGGTTTTTTCCATAACATCTTTTAATCTGTCTGCATATCTTTTTGTATCAACAAAATGCAACGGATCTTTAGAAGTAAGGTTTTTATCTAATTCAACAAATTCATTATTGTCAAATAAAATTTCAAAATAGATTGCGCTTCCAATTCTAACATGGAAATCATCTTCTGGGCTTACAAATAAGTTACGAGCCAACTCATCAGCATCAATAATTTTTCCTGTTGGAGATTTGTACCAAAGTCCTTTTGGGACATCCATTTTGTCTTCGGTAGCAGTTGTAATCCCTTTTTCGTGTCTTTTAAACCAAGCCATTTGTGTAGTGTTCAGTGTTCAGTAATCAAATTTCAGTGTTCAGTTTTTTAATAGTTTAGTTTCAAGTGTTCCGTTAGTTTTAACTGAACACTTGAACTAAAAACTGAATACTTTTATAGTGTATTTACGTTATTCAAGTCAGCAAAAGCTTGTTCAAGTCTTGCGTTGAATGTTACTTCGCTTTCACGTACCCATCTTCTTGGGTCGTAATATTTTTTATTAGGAACATCAGCACCTTCTGGGTTACCAATTTGAGTTTTTAAATAGTCAATGTTTTTAACCATATAATCACGAATTCCTTCAGTATATGCAAATTGTAAATCAGTATCGATGTTCATTTTGATAACTCCGTATCCAATTGCTTCTCTAATTTCTTCAAGTGTAGAACCTGAACCTCCGTGGAAAACGAAATCTACTGGGTTATGACCAGTTTTAAATTTGTCTTGAACGAAATCTTGAGAGTTTTTTAAGATTTTTGGAGTCAATTTTACGTTTCCTGGTTTGTAAACACCGTGAACGTTACCAAATGCAGCAGCAATTGTAAATTTAGGGCTTATTTTAGATAATTCTTCGTAAGCATAAGCTACTTCCTCTGGTTGAGTGTATAATTTTGAGCTGTCTACATCAGAGTTGTCAACACCATCTTCTTCACCACCTGTAATTCCAAGTTCGATTTCAAGAGTCATTCCCATTTTGCTCATTCTAGCTAAATAACCTTTACAGATTTCGATGTTTTCTTCGATTGGCTCCTCAGACAAATCGATCATATGAGAACTGTATAATGGTTTTCCTGTTTCAGCAAAATGTTTTTCAGATGCATCTAACAAACCATCAATCCAAGGTAATAATTTTTTTGCACAGTGATCAGTATGTAAAATTACTGTTGCACCGTAAGCTTCTGCTAAAGTATGAATGTGTTTTGCTCCAGCAATTCCACCAGCGATTGCTGATTTTTCGTTAGCATTAGATAAACCTTTTCCGGCGTTAAATTGAGCTCCACCGTTAGAAAATTGAATAATAACAGGCGCATTCAGTTTTGCTGCAGTTTCAAGAACTCCATTGATTGTACTTGATCCAGTAACGTTTACTGCAGGAAGTGCAAATCCTTTTTCTTTTGCATAATTAAAAATCTCTTGTACTTGATCCCCTGTAGCTACTCCTGGTTTAATATTGTGTGCCATTGTAATTCTTTTTTAGTTGTTTTTTAGTTTTTAGTTTGCAAAAATAAGAATTAATTAGCATTAGAAAGGATAATTTATTCCAAAATTTAAAACCGAGTGTCCGAAGTTGTAATCTCTGAACCAGCGTTTGTTCATTTCGTAAGCAGGATTATAGGTTTTAAATCCTAAGTCAAAACGGATTACGAAAAAACTCAAATCATAGCGAAACCCTATTCCTGTTCCTAGTGCAATGTCTTTAAGATCGCTAAAATTCTTAAATGTTGCTTTTTCATCTGTTACGTTATCTAGAACATTCCAGATGTTTCCAGCATCTGCAAAAATGGCTCCTTTTAGTTTACCTAAAATTTTATATCTAAACTCACCGCTAATTGCAATTTTCATATTAGCTTCGTTAAAATCATTTACAGCTCCAGTGCTTCCAGGTCCTAATGAATAGGGTTGCCAAGCTCTGTTGTCATTCGATCCTCCAGAATAGTAACTTCTAGAAAAAGGGATGTAATCAGAGTTGCCAAATGGAACTGCAATACCAAAAAATGTTCGTACAGCAAGTACTTTTTCTTTTGTTAAATCCCAATGTTTAATGTATTCAAACTCAGTTTTCAAGTATTCAGAATATTCTAAATTAAAAATTTGATAGTTTCCATTTGTGTTTTTTTGCAAATTAGCAGCCTTGGAGATTAATGACAGTAATGATCCAGCTGTTTCTATTTTTGCTTTAAACAGATAGAAAGTATTATCTAATAAATCTTTTTTAGTTGTTTTGGTAAAGGTGTAATTTGAGGCTAAAATAAAATCATTTTCAGTAAGCCTAACTCTTCTTTCTTCAATACTTTCTACCGATTGGTAATCATTGTTTGGAATTGTTATTGCTTTATTTAATACTTCTTGGGTAAATCCATTTGTTCCTTCTTCGATTTTTAAATTACCAGATTCATCAACGTATTCTGTATTTGTATTGTACTTTTGTGCAAGATCATTCAAGGCATTATAGGAGGATCGGTATACTTTAAAATAATTTTGCGGATTTAAATTTCGTACAAATTGCACATTCAAAAGGTCAATACGAGCAGTATTATTTCTTTTAGGAGTCCAATTGTAGGTAAAAGCACCTGTGAAGTTTTCTTTGTCCAGACCAATATTTCGCTGTTTAGCAAAACCTGCAGTCATTATTGTTGACGGAATCATACTTTTAGGAATGATTTTTTCGGTTCCAAAAGGCATCAAAATCCTAGGAACATTTAATTTAATGTCGACTCCATATTCAGAAGCATTAAAGAAAGTTCCGTTTGGATTTGCTAAATCTTGTGAAGAACCAATGTTAACACGACCAGCTATTTCTAAAGTCTCTGCTCCATTAAAGACGTTTCGAATTGTTTGCGAAAGGCTAAATCCTATTCCAAAATCTTGAATATTCGAATGAGTAACATCTAATGTAGTTCCGAAACTGTATTTTTTTCTCGGAGTTAAGTATATCTTGGCAATCAAAGATTGTGCTGTCGAATCTCTTTTGTCTACTTCGTAATGAATAGATGGATAGTTAAATACCTTTAGGTTGTTTAAATATCGAGTTGTAAGAGTTGTTTTAAAATCAGCAAATACTGTTCCTTTAGTAATGAAAATAGCATCGGTTATAGCGTAAGGCTTGTATTTTAATTTTTTGTAACTGTATAAATTAAAATTTTTATAAGTTGTACTGTCGCTGATTTCTGACTTAGCATTTGCAGCAGAATAATCGGTGTATATGTTAACGTCGCTAATTTTGTAAATTTTAAAGGGCATAGTTCTACTAGAATCTTTATCCTGATAACTATAGTCCTTTATAATCAAGTCTATATTAGCTTTGTTTTTTTTGTTTATGGTGTCAATGTTATAAGTTACATTGTTGGATTGGAAATAATATACACCATGATTTCTAAAATACGTTGTTATACGGTTTTTTTCATCCTCCAAGTCACTTGTTTTGTATTGGTTTCCAGATTTTAGGACTGTGTTTTCAATACTTTTATTGTACAAGGAATCTACATCGGGTGATGATATGCTGGTGCTAATAGTATCTAAAATAAATGGTTGTCCTGTTGTTACAGTGTAGCGTATCTTGGCTTTCTTAGTGCCTACACTATCAATTGTAAAAGCAGTTTTTGTATTAAAATAGCCATTATGAAAATAATGGTATTTTAAGCGCATAGATGATTTTTTTACTTTACTGGTATCAATAATTACTGGAGGCTCTCCAGTTGTTTTAAAAAAATCATTTATTCCTTTATATAAAAAAGATTGTCCAAGGCGATCTACCTGTTTTGCAGATAATAGTTTAGATAATCTTTCATATCTTTTTGGATTACTTTTGTATTTCGCCTGAAAAGTAGAATCTGGATTTGGATTGGCTAAATTGTATAAATTCAAGCGTAGCTTATATCCGCCAATAAGTGTGCTATTGGGTTTTTGGTATAATTGGTTGAATATATTTTCATCATTAATAGGCTTGTCATTTACTATGATTTCGTTCTTAGTAAGGAGTTTTTTGCCGTTAGGAACTCTTTTTACAGAATTACAAGCTGAAATAAATATTGCTATTAGAATAAATGCTACTATTTTTGTGGAAATCTTTCTCAAGTGTTCTAAAATATTTAATTCAAAAGTACATTATTTTATGGTTAGTAAAAACCAAATAAAGCTTATATCAGGTTTACTTCAAAAAAAACAACGTTTTGTTAATGGTTTGTTTTTTGCCGAAGGAGTAAAAGTAATTCAAGAATTGTTACAATCCAATTTTGAATTAGAGCACCTATATACTACTCAAAACGATTTTGAGACCGTTTTAGTCTCTAAGAAAACGTTAATTAATGCACAAGAATTAAAAAAAATAAGTGCGTTATCAACTCCGAATTCCTGTTTAGCAGTTTTTAAAATACCTGCTGATAAAAAAATAATAGAATCTGGTTTAATCCTTGCTCTTGACGATATTCGTGACCCTGGGAATTTAGGAACTATTTTACGACTTTGTGATTGGTTCGGAATTAAGCAATTGCTTTGTTCTAAAGAATCAGTAGATATTTATAATCCAAAAGTAGTTCAGGCGACTATGGGGTCAATTGCTAGGGTTAATGTAAATTATATTGATTTAAAAAGCTTTCTTACTCAAACGTCACTTCCTGTTTTTGGTACTTTTATGGATGGTTCCAATATTTACCAAACTGTTTTACCACAAGAAGGGATTATTATAATGGGCAATGAAGCCAATGGTATTTCTGATGAAATCGAAAAAGTCATCCAAAACAGACTTACTATTCCTAGATTTGGAGATCTTCAAAAAACCGAAAGCTTAAATGTGGCTACTGCAACCGCAATTATACTTAGTGAATTTAAGCGCAATAGTTAGTTCTGTATATTAATGAAAAGTAAAGTTAATTAAAATTGCTCTTGATTTCATAGATTCTATATTACCTGTCCAAGGGCTGTTTGGATCTTTATCACGAATTAATTCATCGTTGATACCAAATGACCCTCTAATAGAAGGAGAGAAAATGAAATATTCTGAGAAAAAATCAATACCAAAACCTAATTCATAATTCATCGTCCAGGCTTTTACCCTAAAACGTTGTTCTAAGTTGTCATCTATAGATTTTGCGTTGCTAGATAAGTTTAATGTGGTAGACATTCCTCCAACTAGATAAGGGCGTACGTTTCCTGTTCTTAACGCGGAGAATTTTAAGAGTAAAGGGAAATTGATGTAAGTACTATTTACCTCTCTTAAATAATCGGTTTTCGAAGTAAGTTCGGGATTAGGATAATATAAGTCTCTTTTGGTGTAATATAGTCCTGGTTCAAAACGAAGGTTAATGTATTCCTGTAATCTTAAATCGGCTACAACCCCAACGTTAAACCCAGTTGTTTTTTTTATCTGAATGTCAGGACCAACAGTTTTATAGTCTATCTTAAAACCATAGCTATTGAAACCTAAGTAATATCCGAAATAAAGGCGTTGTTTTTGCCAAGTTTCTAAATTGATAATAGGATCTTTACTAAACATACTTTTAGTAAATTGAGTATATCCCTTTGTCGTAAAGATAAATAAAATTAAGATTACAGTTTTTTTCATACTATTTTTTAGAAGCTGAATAAATAGTTGCTACACCAAATGTTTGTGGCATGGCTTTCACATCTATAAACCCGATTTTTCGCAAAATATTGTTTAGTTTTTCACCATAAGGGAAATTTGCTGCAGATTCAGATAGATATCCATAAGCGGCATCATCTTTTGAAAACATTTTTCCTATTAGTGGAAGTATATTTTTAGTGTAGAATCCGTAACCTTGTTTATAAGGTGTTTTGTCTGGAACCGAAGTTTCAAGAATTACAAAAACTCCATTTGGTTTTAAAACTCTTAAAATTTCAGATAAACCTTTTTCCAGAGTTTCGAAGTTTCTAACACCAAATGCTACAGTAATTGCATCAAAATGATTGTCCTCAAAAGGCATGTTTTCAGAATCTCCTAAAACCATTTCGATAGTTTGGCTCAGGTTTTTTGCTGCAATTTTCTTTTTTCCGACTTCAAGCATTCCAGAAGAAATGTCTAAACCAATAATTTTTTCGGCATTTGTTTGAGCCATTAAAATAGCCAAGTCACCAGTACCTGTTGCAATGTCTAGAATTATCTTTGGTTTCTTGTCTGAAACTATTTTTAGGACTTTTTTACGCCATTTAATATCAATACCAAATGAAATTACACGATTTAAGTTATCGTAATTTCCAGATATTGTATCGAACATTTGTTCAACTTGTTCTTTCTTTCCTAAGGACGAATTTTTATAAGGGGTTATTTTCTCTGACATTTTTTTAATTTGTACAAATATAATACAATATGTATTAACTGTTATTCCGTTTCTTTAATTACGAGATGAAATTATTTTTGGTTTTATTAGCTGTTATACCCACTTTTAATGATTTGCAAAAATCACTAAAAGTGGGTATTGTGGGGAAGTTATTTATTATAGAAATTTACTTTGTAAAAATGATTATATTTTTTCAATGATTAATAGAGAATTAATGACCCAAATCAAATGGGTGCTACTTGCGCTTATCATCTCGTTTGTTCTAGTAAGTTGTTTTGAAAGTACTGTTTTTGAGAGCAGTATTCTTTTTAAAGCGCAAAATACGTTCTTAGGATTAAATTTGTTTTTGGAAATTTTAATTTTCTTTGTCTTTAGTACCTTCGTGGTATTTGGTATTAAAGGCTTTTTTGAGATGTACTCTCAAAAAATCTCAAATATTATAATATTCTTTTCTGGTGTATTTTTAATATTTGTAATTTTTATTTTATGTTATCAAATACTCTTTCTAGAGTAGGTCATTTCTCTAATCATTGGTTTGCCAAAAAAAAGACCCTCAATATTTGAGGGTCTTTTTTTTGTATTATAATCTGATGTATGTTTCGTAAGTGTAATCGTAAAGATGTTTCTCGTCTCTTTTGTTAGGTTCTACTTCTGCTAATTGCCATTCTTTTTTGTTGATTTCTGGAAAAAAAGCATCCGCTTCAAAGCTATGATGTACTCTAGTGATTTCTAAAATATCTGCAAAAGGCATTCCTAAGTTATATATTTCTCCACCTCCAATAATAAATGAATCCTCATCTTTAGGACATTTAGCAATTGCTTCTTCTATACTTTTTACAACAATGCATCCTTCTGGTTGGTAGTTTTCTTGACGTGTTATTACAATGTGAGTCCTGTTTGGTAAAGGTTTAGGGAAGCTTTCAAAAGTTTTTCGGCCCATTATAATATGATGTCCAGTGGTAAGCGCTTTAAATCTTTTAAAATCATTTGATAAATGCCAAATCATTTCATTGTTTTTTCCAAGCGCATTGTTTTCGGCGACAGCCGCAATCATTATAATCATTTTGTTTCGAACTAAAGTTTGTTTTCGGTATTGTCATTTATGCTTGAGTCCAATTGAGTGATTCTTTTTTGCTGTAATGCAACAAGTCGATCTATTTGTTCTCTTTCCCAGTTTTTATTCATAAAACGATCGGTGATGTATACTTTTATAAAATGTAAAATAAAAATAAAAAACCAGACTGTAATTATCCAGATGTACCAGTTTTGTCCGTATGAGATGTTTAAAAATCTATCAGCAACAAATAAAAATAAACTTCCTAAAAGGAATAAAACAAAATGAAAATATAATGTTTTTTTTTGTCTTATCCTTCTTCTTGCGTATTCATACTGCTCGTGTAATTCCTTTTCCATGAGATAAATATTAGATTATAAAGATAAAATTTATTTTGAAATAGGACAGTTTTGAGAGTTGAATATTTATTATGAAAAGAGCTTCATTCTTTAAATCTGAGATTTGTGTTTATTTTTAAAGAAAAAAAATCCGCTTGTAAAAGCGGATTTATGTGTTTTATACTGCAACACTTCCTTTGATTCCTGCATGAGGTTCGTAATCCAAAAGAGTGAAGTCGTTGTAATCAAAGTCGAAAATGTTTTTTATATCGGGATTTAAAACCATTTTAGGTAATGGTTTTGGTTCACGTTTTAATTGTAATTCTAGTTGTTCAAAATGATTGTTGTAGATATGTGCATCTCCAAAAGTGTGGATGAATTCTCCTGCTTCGAGGTCACAAACTTGTGCAATCATCATAGTTAATAGGGCATATGATGCAATATTAAATGGAACTCCTAAGAATATATCAGCACTTCGTTGGTATAATTGACAAGATAATTTTCCTTTTGTTTCACCTTTTTCAAGGTCAGGGCTAGATACATAAAAT
Source organism: Flavobacterium frigoritolerans (assembly GCF_025847275.1). Taxonomy (GTDB): domain Bacteria; phylum Bacteroidota; class Bacteroidia; order Flavobacteriales; family Flavobacteriaceae; genus Flavobacterium; species Flavobacterium frigoritolerans. Next base: position 382,643 of record NZ_JAOZEV010000002.1, on the reverse strand, counting down.
TGGAAAAAAGCATGACAAGGAGGTAGCGCAGCTTTATTATTGGCTACATTTTCTTCGAATGATTTTTTTGTATCAGGCAGTACCGATGGATTCCAAGCAGAAACTAACATTCGGCGACTATTTGGATTGGTTTTTAGCTCAGTAATTAATTCTGAAATCTGATCTATTTCTTCACTATTCCAATTACGCCATTGATGTCCATAAACAGGACCTAAATCGCCATTGCTATCTGCCCAGGCATCCCAAATTTTAACTCCGTTTTCTTGAAGGTACTTAATATTTGTATCTCCTTTTAGAAACCAAAGTAATTCGTATATGATGGATTTTAAGTGTAATTTTTTTGTGGTAACCATTGGGAATCCTTCGCTTAAATCAAAACGCATTTGGTATCCAAAAACACTTTTTGTTCCGGTTCCGGTTCTATCTCCTTTTTGACAACCATTCTCAAGAACATGTTGTACTAAGTCTAAATATTGTTTCATTTTTGATTTGGCTTTATGTCTTATGCTGTGGGCTTTAAGCTTATTGCCTAAAGTTTGTTGCTCAAAGCTTTATGATTCTCTTTTTGAAATTTCATCACGAATTTTAGCTGCTTTTTCATAATCTTCTTGAAGTACAGCCTGTTCTAGTAATTCGTTAAGTTCTTGAGTTGTGTGTTTGGAATAGGTTTCGCCAGATTGATTAGATTCTTCTTCGCGGCCAAATGTTTCTGGGTTAGAAAGGACATCGTCAATTTCTTGAGAATCTTTATCACTTTCCATAGAATTTGACTTTAAATAAATACCAGCCTTATCCAAAATGTTTTTATAAGTAAATATTGGAGCATTAAAACGCAATGCCAATGCTATTGCATCAGATGTTCTTGCGTCTATTATTTCTTCAATTTTATCTCTTTCGCAAATTAAGCTCGAGTAGAATACTCCATCGACCAATTTGTGAATAATAACCTGCTTCACAACAATATCAAATCGTTCTGCAAAGTTTTTGAATAAATCATGTGTTAATGGGCGAGGTGGTTTTATCTCTTTTTCCAAAGCAATAGCAATTGATTGTGCTTCAAAAGCCCCAATTACAATTGGTAACTTTCGTTCGCCATCAACTTCATTCAAAATCAAAGCATAAGCGCCATTTTGAGTTTGACTGTATGAAATTCCTTTTATTGATAATTTAACTAAGCTCATAAGATGCAGACGTATAAGGTATTACTACCTCGTTTTAATTAGAATTTGTGTAAAAAATAAAAGTGCAATTTTAATCAAAAAATATGGAACAAAAAAGCTACCTAAAGCAAAGATACGATTATCTTATTTTTAGGTAGCATTATTTTAGTATAGAATTTTTAAATCTATGAATGTTGTGCTTTAAAAGCTTTTAATTTTTCAATTAATTTAGGAACAATTTCAAAAGCATCACCAACAACACCATAATCTGCTACTTTAAAGAAAGGAGCTTCAGGGTCATTATTGATTACTAATTTTACTTTAGATGAGTTGATACCTGCAATGTGTTGTATAGCACCAGAAATTCCTATTGCAATGTATAAATTTGTTGCAACTGGCTTTCCTGTTTGTCCTACGTGTTCACTATGAGGTCTCCATCCTAAATCTGAAACTGGTTTAGAACATGCAGTTGCAGCGCCAAGTACCGCAGCTAAATCTTCTACTAATCCCCAGTTTTCTGGCCCTTTTAATCCACGACCTCCTGAAACTACGATATCAGCATCTGCAATAGATACTTTTCCTGTTACTTTTTCTACAGATTCTACTTTTACTCCAAAGTCATTGTCTCCAATTGTTGGGTTAAAATCTTCTGCGGTTGCTGCACCAGCACTCTCGTAAATTCCGTAAGAGTTTTTAGCAAGAGCTAGTACTTTTACATCAGTAGCAATTTCTGTAATATTGAAAGCTTTGTTAGAAAAAGCATTTCTTTTTACCTGAAAAGGAGAAGTGCTTACAGGTAATCCTACAACATTTGATGCAAATCCAGCTTCTAGAGCAACTGCAACCAAAGATGAAAGATAAATACTGTCTGTACTAGAAGATAACAAAACTACTTTTGTGCCTTCTTTTTGAGCTGCTTGTTTGATAACATCAGCATAAGCTTTAGCAGTAAAACCTGCTAATTTATCGTTAGTTACTTTAAGAACTTTATCAACTCCGTATTTCGATAATTCGCTTACGTCGCTTGTATTTATTGTTAATGCTGTAACAGTTGTTCCTAATGATTCGGCAATTTTTTTAGCGTATGAAGCCAATTCAAAAGCTACCTTTTTAAATTTTCCTTCTGCAGATTCTGCATATATTAATATTGACATAGTTTTTTGTTTTGAAGTTTAGAGTTTGAGGTTTCAAGTTCTTAGACTGAAAACTGTCACTGAAAACTGATTACTAGATTACTTTCGCTTCGTTGTGTAATAAATTGATTAACTCATCTAAATTGTCTGGTGAAACTAATTTCACTGCAGATTTCGGAGCTGGTTTTTCAAATTTCACAGCTTTAGTGTTTACAGGAGCATCAACTGGTTCTACAATTGCCAAAGCCTTTGTTCTTGCAGTCATGATTCCTCTCATGTTTGGGATACGTAAATCTTTTTCTTCAACCAATCCTTTTTGACCACCAATAATTAATGGTAAAGTAGTATTTACTGTTTCTTTTCCACCGTCAATTTCGCGAACAGCTTTTACATTAGTACCATCAACAGTTATGTTAGTACATGAGTTTAAAAAGTTGTATCCTAAGATTCCAGAAATCATACCAGGAACCATTCCGCCATTATAATCTAATGATTCTTTTCCTGCGATAACTAAATCATAGCCACCATTTTTAATAATTTCTGCCAATTGTTTTGCTACGAAAAAGCCATCAGTTGGATTAGCATTTACACGTATTGCTTCGTTTGCACCTATTGCTAAAGCTTTACGTAAAGTTGGTTCAGTATCAGGACCTCCAACATTTACTACAGTAACTGTAGCACCTTGTTGTTCCTGAAACCAAATTGCACGTGTTAAGCCAAATTCGTCGTTAGGATTAATTACATATTGTACGCCATTAGTATCAAATTCTGAATCACCATTGGTAAAGTTAATTTTTGAAGTAGTATCAGGTACATGACTGATGCAAACTAATATTTTCATAAGTATATATTTTAATATTTCTAAATACGTTTCCACAAATTTAGAAATATAATCTGAATAATTTACTATGCACGCATAATAATTTTGAAAACTATTACGATTTCGTAAAATGGCGCTTGAATTTTGAATAATCTTACCTTTTATAGCTGTGAAAGTGGTTTTTAGGCAATATTTTGTGTCTTAGGGAGAATTAAGAATTGATAAAAAGTGGAATTATTAGGCTTTTTTTTGATGTATTTTATTTCTGTAAACTGGTATTTCTAACAAAATAAAATTTAAACAAGAGCTGTATAACTATTTTGAAGCCTAATACATCGATTTCGTGAGCTACCAGTTTCAAAGGATAAAAGTTAATAGGCTAGCGAAATAGGAATAGATACGAGACTTCTTGTTTTTTAAACTAAATTTATGCTCTTAAGTAATTTAAAATAATTATTTTTGCTTTTCAGAAAATTACAACAACAATAAAAAATATGAGAACAATACAATTTAGAGAGGCCATTTGTGAAGCTATGAGCGAAGAAATGCGTCACGATGAATCCATATATTTAATGGGCGAAGAAGTTGCAGAATATAATGGTGCATACAAAGCATCAAAAGGTATGCTTGCTGAGTTTGGTGAAAAAAGAGTAATTGATACTCCAATTGCAGAACTTGGTTTTACAGGAATTGCAGTTGGATCTGCAATGAATGGTTGTCGTCCAATTGTAGAGTATATGACTTTCAACTTCTGTTTAGTTGGTATTGATCAAATTATAAATAATGCTGCTAAAATGCGTCAGATGACAGGAGGACAATTTAATGTGCCTATCGTTTTTCGTGGACCAACTGCTTCGGCAGGACAATTAGGAGCAACACACTCTCAAGCTTTAGAAAACTGGTTTGCAAATACACCAGGACTTAAAGTAGTAGTACCATCTACACCTTATGATGCAAAAGGTCTTTTAAAATCAGCTATTCGTGATAATGACCCAGTAATTTTTATGGAGTCTGAGCAAATGTATGGCGATAAAGGTGAAGTTCCAGACGGAGAATATACAATTCCTCTAGGAGTTGCTGATGTGAAGCGTGAAGGAACAGATGTTACAATTGTATCTTTTGGAAAAATTATTAAAGAAGCATTTATAGCAGCAGATGAATTGGCTAAAGAAGGAATTTCTTGCGAAATTATCGATTTAAGAACAGTTCGTCCAATGGACAAAGATGCTATCTTAGCTTCTGTTAAGAAAACAAATCGTTTGGTAATTCTTGAAGAGGCTTGGCCATTTGCAAGTATATCTTCAGAGATTACATATATCGTACAAGAACAAGCTTTCGATTTTCTTGATGCGCCAATACAACGTATTACAACTGCAGATACACCTGCACCTTACTCTCCAGTATTGCTTAAGGACTGGTTGCCAAATGCTGGTGATGTAGTTAAAGCAGTAAAGAAGGTAATGTATAAAAAGTAAGAAAATTATCAATGCTAATAAAACTTCATCATTTTCTTAATTGATGAAGTTTTTTTTTGGGGAGGATTATGAAAAGAATTATTGTACTCAGTCTGTTTTTCTTATTTGCATTTGTAAATAGCATTTTTGCACAAACAAAAGTGAGTGGAATCGTCTTAGATAAATCCAACCAGCCGATTCCTTTTGCAAATGTAGTTTTTAAAGGAACCAACATCGGAATCGTTTCTAACGAGGATGGGCGTTTTTATTTAGAATCGCCAAATACCTATACTACCATCATCATTGCTTCGGCAGGTTTTTCTGAAAAAGAAATTACATTAGAAAAGGCAGTTAATTACAATTTTAAAGTTGTTCTGAACGAAGCCGAAAGTTTAAATGAAGTAGTGATTTATACTGGTAAAACTTCAAAAAAAAATAATCCAGCGTTGGACATTCTTAGAAAAATCTGGGAAAGAAAACGTAAAAATGGATTGTATCAGTTTAAGCAATACCAAATGGAGAAGTACGAAAAAGTGGAATTCGATATGAATACCATCGATAGTGCCTTCATGAAGAACAAGATTTTTAAAGGAATGGAGTTCATCTTTAAACAAGTAGATACTTCTAAAATTACAGGGAAAACATATTTACCAATTTTTATAAATGAATCTTTGTATGATGTATATGGAGATAATAATATAAAGAAAATAAAAGAGATAATAAAAGGGAGTAAAACTTCTGGATTTAATAATAATCAGCAAATATTATCTTTTGTAAAAGACCTGTATTCAGATTATAATATATACAATAATCACCTTACATTTTTTGATAAAAGTTTTACAAGCCCGTTGTCTACAACAGGAATAGATGTGTATAACTATGTTTTAAAAGACAGTACATTTGTAGATAATAAATGGTGCTATAATATCGTGTTTTATCCAAGACGTAAAAACGAATTGACTTTTAAAGGAGATTTTTGGGTAAACGATACCACATTTGCTATCAAGAAAATTAATATGGCAGTTACAAAAAGCGCCAATATTAACTGGGTAAAAGATATTTATATTGAACAAGAATTTGACGTTGTAAGTGATTCGATTTTTCTTCTTACAAGAGATTATATGATGTCGGATTTTGCTTTAAACAAAAAAGAAAGTTCTAAAGGAGTTTATGGAAAAAGAACAACATCCTATAGAGATCATAAGTTTAATATACCAAAACCAGCAGCTTTTTATAAAGAAGAAGTTAATTATATAGATAACGAAGTATATAATAGGCCTGATGAATATTGGGAAGAAAACCGTTTCGAAAAATTGACCAAAGACGAACAAGGGGTTTATAAAATGCTTGATACATTACAAACTGTCAAGCGATTTAAACAACTGTATAATTTAGTTTCAATATTAGGAAGTGGTTATATAGAATTTCCGAAATTCGATTATGGACCTATATTCTCAACATTTGGATACAATGAGGTCGAAGGAGTTCGTGTACGAGTAGGAGGGAGAACATATTTTGGACCAAATGATCCATGGCGTATACAAGCGTATACAGCATATGGTTTTGATGATAATAAATTTAAATATGGAGTGTCAGGAAAATGGATGGTCGATAAAAAGAATCGACTTATTATCTCTGGTGGAAATAGGCGTGATGTTGAACAAATTGGAGCTAGTTTAACTACTACTAATGATGTTTTAGGGCGAAGCTTTGCCTCATCGGCTTTGTTTACAACTGGAAACAACGGGAAATTAACCAATATTAATTTAACCAACGTTGCTGCCGAAATAGAGCCAATCAAGAATTTGACATTTCAGTTAGGGGTATCATATCGTACATTAGAATCTGCTTCGAATATATTTAGTTTAGATTATTACACAACTCTGCCTTCAGTAACAAATCCAGCAGGAGTTGTTGCAAATGGAGTAAAACAATCGGAGGCAAATATTCAGATAGAATACACACCAAATCGTAAAACAATTGGTTTTGGTGTCGAAAGAAATAATGTGGATAGTCCATTCAGTAGATTCTTTATTAATTATAGTCATGGATTTAAAGGAGTACTGGATAGTGATTTTAAATACGAGAAAGTTCAATTGTATTATAAACAACCTATAATTATAGGACCTCTAGGACGTACAAATCTTATCTTAGAAACAGGAAAAACATTCGGAACAATACCGCTAGGATTAATGAGTGTGATTCCAGGAAATCAGACTTATTTTACAATCGAGAATACATTTAGTAACTTAAACTTCTATGAGTTTGTTACCGATCAATACACGACTCTACAATGGGATCATAATTTTGGAGGACGACTTTTTGCAAGAATCCCATTTATGCGTAAACTTAACTGGAGGGAGATTATTGGAGCAAAAGCAGTTTATGGAACCATCACAGATGCTAATAGAGCCATTAATGCTTCGGGATTAGAATACAATGCACCCGAAAAGGTATATTGGGAGTATAGCGCTGGAATTGGGAATATCTTCAAAGTATTCCGTATAGATTTCTCTTGGAGAGGAAGTTATTTAAATACACCCGATGCTAATAAATTTGCAGTAAAAGGATCTTTTGGATTTTATTTTTAATCATTTAGATTCTCTACTTTCATAATTATAATTAATAAATAATAATCTATGAGTGGAAGCCAAGACGGTAATAAAATGATTTGGACAACCTATTTGAGGGTTGTAGCAACAATTAGTGTTATTTTTTTGCATGTTGCGGCAGATGTTTTATATCAGTATGGCTGTATCCCTGATTTTGTTTGGTGGACAGGAAATGTTTATGATAGTTTAGTACGTTTTTGTGTGCCGGTATTTGTGATGCTTACAGGAGTATTAATGTTGAGCAGAACGTATGAACTAAATGATTTCTTGAAAAAAAGATTTTCTCGGATAGTTTTACCCTTCTTATTTTGGAGTTTTATTTACGTGATTTTCTCGCTAAACAAGAAAATTTCTGCAGGCGAAGTAATGTCTTTTTTTGAAATCATTAGATGGGTATTCGAATCTTTAAGAGATGGTAGTTCATTCCATTTATGGTATATCTATATGATTATCGGAATATATCTTTTTATTCCAATCTTGAGTAAATGGGCTCAGAATGCTACCGAAAAAGAAATGTTATACTTTATATCCATCTGGATATTTACTCTGGTTATTAATAAGCCAATTTTTTCTGAATTCAGAATTAATATTGATCTAACCTATTTTTCAGGATTTATTGGGTATGTAGTTTTAGGGTATTATTTATCGACAAAATCTTTCGCTTGTAGCAAAAGAATACTTAAGATAATAGCTGTTCTTTTAATGTTCTTTGGCGCTATCATTACGATATTTGGCACCTATTATTTATCGTTGCGTAATAATAATTTTGACGAGTATTTTTATAACTATAATACTATAAATGTTTTGATGTTTTCGGTCGGGATTTTTCTGTTTTTTAAGAACATCGAAATTTCTAATCCAATAGTAATCAAAATCAGTAATCTGATTAGTAAATACAGCTATGGGATTTATCTCGTTCATGTTTTAATCTTACGGTTTATATATGATCTGGGAATAGATTATGATTTTATACACCCTGTATTTGCAATTCCCATTACAACTATAGTTTGTCTATTGCTTTCTACTTTGATTATCTATTCTATAAATAGATTGCCTTACGGTAAATATATATCAGGATAAATAGTTTAAAGAATAAGATGTAAATTGTTTTGTTGAAGTTTATAAAATCATATTATGCAAGAAGCAATCGATTTTCTTTCAGAGAAGAGCCCAATTTTTCAGAGAATCATCCAAGAATATGGATTACCTCCAATTCCGAAACGTCCACAAGGTTTCGAAACATTGGTTTTGCTTATTTTGGAACAGCAAGTATCTATAGATTCAGCTAAGGCCACTTTTTTAAAAATCAAAGCGTACACAGTTTGTACACCAGAAACAATGGTGTCTTTGTCTGATGAAGAGTTCCGTGCATTAGGCGTAAGCCGACAAAAAACAACTTACATTAAGATATTAGCTTCGGCAATATTAAATAACGAAATCAATATCGAAAGCTTAGCTGTCAAATCGGCTAAAGAAGTTCGTGAGGAGCTTATAAAACTAAAAGGAATTGGGAATTGGACTATCGATATTTATCTGATGTTCTGCCTTCAAGAACCCGATTTAATTCCACTTGGTGATATCGCAGTTGTAAATACAATCAAAGAATTACTTGATATTCATGACAAAGAAGAGATGGAAAATTATACTACACAATGGAGTCCATATCGTTCCTATGCTACATATTTGCTTTGGCATTATTATTTAAAGAAAAGAAAAAGAACAATTACCTATTAATTGCTTGTTTATTAAAACTTAATGATGATATAACAGTGTTTTTTTATTGTAAAAAGGGATACTTTGACTACTTTTGCAATCGAAATTAAGAAAAATAATAAACAATAAAAATGACCGCAGACAAACTAACAACTTTCGATGTTTTAATCGAAATACCAAGAGGAAGCAGAAATAAATATGAGTACGATTTTGAAATTAAAAGAATGCGTTTCGACAGAATGTTGTTCTCTTCAATGATGTACCCAGCTGATTATGGTTTTATTCCTGAAACTTTAGCTCTTGATGGTGATCCATTAGATGTATTGGTTTTGGTAAACGAGCCAACTTTCCCAGGATGTGTTATGGAAGTAAAACCAATTGGTGTTTTCCATATGGCAGATGATAAAGGACCAGATGAGAAAATTATTTGTGTACCAGTTTCTGATCCAATCTGGAATTCATTAAATGATTTATCAGATATGAATCCTCACTTAGTAAAAGAAATCGAGCATTTCTTCCAAGTTTATAAAGATTTGGAAAACAAAAAAGTAGATGTAGGTGGTTGGGGAGATGTAAACGAAGCATACGCTATTATTGCAGAATGTACTAAACGTTTTGATGATATCGAAAACAAACCAGAAGGATTATTTAGCATTAAATAATTTTTGCCTTCATATTTTATAAAAAAAGCAATACTCTGTTAAGAGTATTGCTTTTTTGTTTAAATTCGTTTTGTTAGTTTATTGACTATTAACCAAAACCATTAAAATATTATGAATGCATTTATGATTTATTTGCCAATTGTTATGGCAATTATAGGATTACTTTTCATGGCAATAAAAAGGACTTGGGTGTTAAAACAAGATGCTGGCGATGGCAAGATGAAAGCTATTTCAGACCACATTTATGAAGGAGCATTAGCTTTCCTGAAAGCCGAGTATCGATTGCTTACTTTTTTTGTAATTGGAGCAAGTATTGTTTTAGCGGGAATTTCATTTATAGTTCCTACCACACATATATTAATAGTTGTAGCTTTTATTTTCGGAGCATTTTTTTCGGCATTAGCAGGAAATATGGGAATGAAGATAGCAACAAAAACCAATGTTAGAACAACGCAAGCGGCAAGAACCAGTTTGCCACAAGCATTAAAAGTATCTTTTGGCGGTGGAACCGTTATGGGATTAGGAGTTGCCGGATTAGCTGTTTTAGGGTTGACCGGTTTTTTTATAGTATTTTTTCAGGTATTTATGAATGGAGTTTGGACTTCATCTGAAGATATGACCAAAGTTCTGGAAACATTAGCAGGATTTTCATTAGGAGCTGAATCGATTGCATTATTTGCAAGAGTTGGTGGAGGTATATATACCAAAGCTGCTGATGTAGGTGCCGATTTAGTTGGTAAAGTCGAAGCAGGAATTCCAGAAGATGACCCTCGTAATCCAGCAACAATTGCCGATAATGTGGGTGATAATGTTGGTGACGTTGCAGGGATGGGAGCTGATTTATTTGGATCGTATGTTGCAACAGTTTTAGCCGCAATGGTTCTTGGTAATTATGTGATAAAGGATATGGGTGGAAACATTCAGGATGCTTTTGGAGGTATAGGACCAATTTTGTTGCCAATGGCGATTGCAGGTTTCGGAATTTTATTCTCTATTATAGGAACGACATTGGTAAAAATATCCGATGATAATGCAAAGGAAGCACAAGTGCAAAAAGCATTGAATATAGGAAACTGGGTTTCGATTGTTTTAACAGCAATTGCCTGTTTCTTCTTAGTGCAATATATGTTGCCAGAAACGATGACGATGAGTTTCTTTGGTGAAGGTTCGAAAGATATTTCTTCAATGCGTGTTTTCTATGCGACTATTGTTGGGTTAATTGTAGGAGGAGCTATTTCTTCTGTTACGGAATATTATACAGGATTAGGTACAAAACCAGTATTGGCAATAGTACAAAAATCATCTACAGGTGCTGGGACAAACGTAATTGCAGGTTTAGCAACAGGAATGATTTCTACTTTTCCAACAGTATTACTATTTGCTGCAGCAATTTGGATTTCTTATGCGTTAGCTGGGTTTTACGGAGTAGCATTAGCAGCATCAGCAATGATGGCTACAACTGCGATGCAATTAGCAATTGATGCTTTTGGTCCAATATCGGATAATGCAGGAGGAATCGCTGAAATGAGCGAATTACCAAAAGAGGTACGTACAAGAACAGATATTCTAGACTCAGTAGGAAATACTACAGCAGCAACAGGAAAAGGATTTGCAATTGCTTCGGCAGCATTAACTTCATTAGCATTGTTTGCAGCGTATGTAACTTTTACAGGAATTGACGGAATCAATATTTTTAAAGCACCAGTTTTAGCAATGCTTTTTGTGGGTGGAATGATTCCAGTAGTTTTCTCAGCTTTGGCTATGAACTCTGTTGGAAAAGCAGCGATGGACATGGTATATGAAGTACGTCGCCAGTTTAGAGAAATCCCTGGAATCATGGAAGGAACTGGAAAACCAGAATATGCAAAATGTGTAGATATTTCGACTAAAGCCGCTTTACGCGAGATGATGCTTCCAGGAATCTTAACAATTGGTTTTCCTATTGCAATTGTACTTTTAGGAAAATTAGTTTACGGAAGTAATAACCAACTGATCGCCGAAATGCTTGGAGGTTATATGGCTGGAGTTACTGTTTCGGGAGTTCTTTGGGCAGTTTTTCAAAATAATGCAGGAGGAGCTTGGGATAACGCAAAAAAATCTTTTGAAGCAGGAGTACTTATTAATGGAGAAATGACTTATAAAGGCTCAGATGCTCATAAAGCAGCAGTAACAGGAGATACAGTTGGAGATCCATTTAAAGATACCTCAGGGCCATCAATGAATATTTTGATAAAGCTAACTTGTTTGATAGGGTTGGTAATTGCACCAATATTAGGAGAAGGGCATTCGGTTTCGGGAATGGCAACAGGGGGCTCTTGTTGTGCAAAAACAGAAATGCATGATGGACATTCTAAATGTGATATGTCTAAAATGGCAACAATGACCAGAGAAGAATGTGCACAAATGTGTAAAGAAAAAGGATGCAGTCCAGAAGAAACAGCAAAATGCTTGGCAAATTATGATGCAAAAGGAAAATACCTTCACAAAAGAACCGATTGTTTTGATACAACTAAATATACCAAAACAGATGCAGTTCGTGTAGAAATTGTAAACGTAAATGGTCAGGTTGTAGGAACGGTTATAACCACAAAGAATGGAAAAGTTGATACTAAAACATTTAAAGGAACCGAAGCAGAAGTAAATGCACAAATAGATGCCTTGAAATAAGTAGTTGACTTAGCCCAATTAACATTATCAAGGTCTTGCACAAAGAGTGTGAAGAACTTTGATAAAAGCTCAAGTTTAATGTTGGCCTGCGCATTTTTGTCATTTCGACGAAGGAGAAATCTTCATAAGAAACTCCGTTAGCAAATATCAATCTTTGTCGATTTTACAGTGCAGGTTTCTTCTTCGTTGAAATGACAAGTTTTGGATTGTTTTGCGTAAAACTAAAGTTTCTTACACTTTTGGTCTTGCACTTTGACAATACTGTGTAGAAACAAAAAATGCCTCTAGATAATTTAGAGGCATTTTTTTATGTTAAAATAATCCGTTTAGTTCAGCATCAATTCTATTAATGATATCTCCTAAGTCCTCTGGATTATCTACGAAATTTATATTATCAACATCAATTATTAAAAGTTTTCCTTTAGTATAAGTTTGTACCCAAGCTTCGTAACGCTCGTTCAGACGGCTCAAATAATCAATAGAAATAGAATTTTCATATTCACGGCCACGTTTGTGTATCTGCCCTACTAAATTTGGAATAGAACTTCTTAGGTAGATTAATAAATCGGGTGGTTTTACCAATGTTTCCATTAGTTCAAACAAAGAAGTGTAATTTTGAAAATCACGACTTGTCATTAAGCCCATCGAATACAAGTTTGGAGCAAAAATATAAGCATCTTCATAAATGGTTCTATCTTGAATGATTTTTTTACCACTTTCACGAATTTGCTGCACTTGGCGAAATCTGCTGTTTAAGAAATAAATTTGCAAATTAAACGACCAACGCTCCATTTGATGGTAAAAATCATCCAAATATGGATTGTCAACCACATCCTCAAAATGGGGCTCCCATTTGAAATGTTTGGCTAGTAATTTCGTTAGAGTTGTTTTTCCTGCGCCTATGTTTCCTGCTATTGCTATGTGCATTACGGTATTATGATTTTATAATTTGTAATTCCTCCAAATGTAAAAATAGATAAAATTTGGTCTTTGTAGTAGAAATTCCCAAACGTTTTTTCTGAAATTTCAATTTGCAATGGATTTCCTATTTCGTGCTTACTGATGTCTTTAAAAAACAACAAATTAGTCTTCTTAAAAATATATTGATGATTGTTCAAAATAGTTAAATCATCAAAATCGGGTATTTTTCCTAAAGCGACTACTTTTCCAAAGATATCACATGAAAACCAATTGTTCTTTTCGTCTATCCAATAAAAAACGTTGAAATTCGATTGGTAGTATTTTATGTTTCCCGAGAGAGGTGTTGAAACGGTTTTATACTCATCCTTTAAATAATTATAAAGACCTATTTGTTGGTTTAATGTATTGTAAATCCAAAGTTGGTTTTGTGAGGCGATTCCAATTCCAGAAGCAAGGATAGGAGTTGTGTTTTTTGAAAAATTAATTCTATTTGTTTCGTTAAACTGATTGTCAAGTAAAATTACAGTATTAAAATCTTCATAAAATAGAGCCACTTTAAGAGGGTTTTCTATATCAACTTTAGTAATTTTTCCTAAAGAGATATTTTTATATTCGTAAGCATCTTTGCCGTTGGTCTTAATAAATCGATTGTCCTTTATTAAATAAGAGAAACCAAAAGAATCAATCCCTGAAAATTGATCGGCATCAAAGTTTATACTATTTATTGTAGTAATCTGTATTTTCTTATCCTGCGAAAAAGCTGCTGAAAATGAGCTAATAAGAATCAGAAAGATCAAATTTTTATACATTGTCGTTTTGGTTTTAATAACTCAGATTTTGAATAGGCCAAATTACAAAAATACTTAATTGCTATTTGTTTTAGTCTAATTATTTGGGTAGTTAATATGTATAGAACGGCTTTTTCATGATAATCTTATTTAAATACTTATTTGTCTATCTATTTGGGTAGATGATAATATTTTAATGATGATAGTTTTTCCTGTGTGCTATAAGTAATAGTAGTACATTGTTCGGTCTTTATGTATATTGTTTTTTGGTGAAAAATAATTTGTAGTTTTTTAATTACGAATCATTTTTTGTTTTAAAAAAGAGGATATATTTGTGTAGCTTATTATTAACAAAATATAATTTATATGCGAAATTTTTTGTTGAATACTTTAGTCCTTTTTTTTGTAACATCATTTTCATTTGTTCAAGCTCAAACTATCGAGAAAGGGTCTTATTTATCTAAAGATAATGACCAAGGTCTGAATCTAAAATTGAATTTACTTGAAAACAATAAGTATGAACTTGTATTTCTGGAAGGTGATTATGAAGTGAAAAATGATTCTTTATTGCTGAAAGGTAAAAATAGAGATGGAGTTATTTTTAATGTTGATTATGCTTACGATACACCTGTGAGTGTGGGGAAAATTAAAGTAAAATTCATGGAATCTTTGTATTATGGTTTCTACATCGGTACTCAGAACGGAACTGATCCTGTTAAGTATCAGAGAATTTCTGATATTCAATTAGTAGATGATGAAACAGCAGACTCAGGTCTTAATTTTGAGATTGACCATGAACAATTTTTATATCTTGTTTATGAAGGATATAGTAGCGGTACGCCAAGTAAAATATTAAAATTTGCAGTGCCAGATAAAGCCACAGAAGTAACTATAGAATACCAGCCATATTCGGATAATCCAGAGCTAAAAGGGTTCTTCGATAAAAAGACAAATGAGTTGACAGTTTTTGAAATATCGGGTAAAAATCCGTTGATTTTTCAAAACGCAAAATTGCTCAATCAGGAATTAGTAAAAACAAAGTTGCTTCCTCTGGAGAGTAAAAATATTAAAGATTGGACCTATCCAGGAAAAGATGAGGGTATTACTGTTGATGGTGTTGCACCAGAAGTTTATGATGTTGCCCCAAGAGTAGATTTTAAACTTAAAGTAGAGAGTTCTTTGGCAGATGCTATAAAAGTAACTAAGGCTGCAGACAATAAATTTTTGATTGTTTATAATGATATCGATAATAAATCGGCTCAAGCCTATTTTGATGCCTTTATTATAAGTCAACAAGAGGCTATAGGATATAATTTTTATGAAGCATATGATCCTAAATATGATGTTTATAATTACTATTTGACTAACAAGAATGATAAAAGCTGGTTGAAGAAAAATAATATGTCAGACTCACCAAGTATAATTATATTGGATGGGAATGATACTATTCTTGCGACTGCAAAATCAAATTTAGTCGATAAACAATATCAGTTTACGTATTACGATGTTCTTTATATTAAGCTTAAAAAAGCAAGCGCTTTGGCTGATTTTAGTAAAGTCATTACCAATAAAAAGGCTAGTGATGCTGATTTGATAAAAGCGTTTAATGCTGTTTCGGTATTTGTGGGTATATCAGATGATTATTATAGTGATGAGCCAGTTGAAGGGGATTTTAAATTTGCTAAATCTACTTTGGATAAAAAACAAGTACAGTCAGTTTGGGAAAAAATTATTATAGCGCATCAGAAAGATACAAAACCTAATATGATGCTTGTAGAATCTATTCTGGCAGAAATTAAGAGTGCAGGGCTTAATAAAGTAATTTTTAAAACAGATAAAGTTTTAAATGATACCGATTTTAAATCGATAGATTACTTGCTGAAACATTATGATGCTATCGAAGCGCAAAGTCAAGAATACAATGCCAAAGATGATACACGTGTTGCAATAGGAGATATAAGCTCAGAAATCTCGAGTACTTTACAAAATAATGCCATTTTGTATGCTGATGGTGGAGTTGTGGAAAAATCTGATGAGAAAAGAGTAATGGAAACATATCGGAAATTAATCTCTGGCGGAAAAGGCAATTTTGAATCTTATAGAAGTTACTTCTCTTATTTGGCAGCTAATGCAGCTAATGGAGATCCTGATAATTTATATTTAAAAGAGTTTGACGCTTATTTCAATAAGATGTTGGTAACGCAGGAGAATGTAATCCAAAGACTAGACGAAATGTATAGTGCAGATGTCTCTACCTCTTATTACGGCTGGAGAGAGTTTAAAGAATACCATACGAATCTTTGTAATGATGTTGCTTGGTTTACAGTATTACATTCTACCGATGCTGCTTTTATCAAGAAAGCAATTAAATGGTCAGAATATAGTTTAGTCGTTAAAAAGAATGATCCTTATTATCTGGATACATTAGCACAATTATATTATAAAGACGGACAAAAAGATAAAGCAATTAAAACACAACAATTAGCTGTACAGTTTTTCAAGGATGTTGAGGAAGAAACTAAGATAGAAATTCAGGAAACATTGGTTAAAATGCAAAACGGGACCTATTAGATTTCGTTATTCATCTGAAATAAAAAGGCAAACCCGACAAGATTTTAATCCTGTCGGGTTTGCCTTTTTATTTTTTAATACCAACCATTACTTTAATCAGGCAATTGGTTAAGATTTTCTTTCCCTTTACAATGTTACCATTAGCACTAACATAAGTTAAAGTGATCGTGTATTTTGGATTATCTACTTTTTGAATCACTTTTTCATTTGTATGATTATTTCTTCTAAAGTTAGAATTTGCATTTACAAAATCATTTATTTTTAAAGGAACTATGTCCTGATTGATTTGTAAATCCAAACCATAATCGGTTTTTTTAGATTTTATGGTATAACTCTTTCCATCTATTGAAGTGCAATTGTCGCATTTAAAAGTATTGTTATAAGATAGTGTAAACAAAAAGTCTTGCCCGTGAATGTTTGTTACTTGATTATCTTCATTTTCATATAAATAATAGTAGAAATTAGTATCTAAATCATTTTTTCGGTCATATTCATATCGATATTCAAACCCCAGACTATTCATTATTTCCTGATCACTAGGAAATTTATCTTTTTTAAGTAAAGCTTCTAATTTAGTTTTAGCATAAGGAACCATAACTTCTATACCATAATTGTCTTGTAAAAATGAAACAATACTACTTAAAGCCTTTTCGTGCTCAAAAGCTAGTTTTTCTTTTTTACCCTTTTCTATATACATTTCAAATCTTGATAATTGACTGTATTTTGAAATAGAATTAGCGCTCTGAGGACCAACTAACGAAAGTAAAGCTGCCAAACACATACTTATTGGAATGAATTTTATTTTAGGCTGTTTCTGAATTAAAAAATAGGCTACAACTATTGTAAGCCATATCGATAATAACAAAACATAATAACGTTCATGTGTAAATCCGTAAAGATTTATTCGGTACAAAATTGCCCAAAAAAGTAATCCCAATAGCGGAATTAATAGAAAATAAAACAAACGATTGAAAGTTCTTATCCAGAGATTAGCTTTTTCGGTTGCAATAGGATGAACCAATAAAAAAGAAAGAATTCCGAAAATAGCAAATACCAAAACAAGATAAGAAACCCACCCAACAGGCAAAGACAGTGTTACAAGAATTTTTGCTTCATAACATATCAAAATCACCAAGTATAAACTTATTAAAGGTAATAAGACATATTGAGTAAAGTTTTTAAGCCCTTTTGGGTAATTAAGAATTAAAGGGACTTGCTCATTATTGGTTTCAGGAACTCCGCTTAAAAAGAAAGTAGTATTAAAAATTCCGCTGATGATAAAAAAGATATGAAAATAAATATGGTTATAAAATTCTACATGAAATAATTTATCAATAGCTAATATTGCCAAAGCTAAACCAGCGTATAGCACAATACTGTATAAGCCAGCTGTTAAAATTCGGAGAAAAAGTTGTTTGTTAAATTCCCAAAATTCATCCTGATTGTATGCTCTTGGTAAAAAACCTGCAAATGAAACTAATAAATGGAGCGCAATGTTTAGAACTATAAATTGTTGTATTTCGATGTCTGTAATATCTTCATGAAAGTTAAAAACAAATAGAAAGATCAAAGATCCTAGTATGATGCTGGTTAAGTAGCGTAGCAGGTTGTTTTTCTTTGCAGCTATAAAGAATAAACTAGCAGAAAGGAATAAAACCAGGCATAAAGAAGAACTCATTAAAGCTTTTACATAAAGTTCTTTGTTAGGGTCGTCATATTCTGCTTCGTTGAGGAAAATAGCCAGAATAGTTCCTGTAATCGAGATTAAAAATTCTAATGGAAATCTAAGAATTGTTCTTTGCGTTGTGTTTAAAACGTTCTGGAATGAAGGGAATTTAGCCATTTTTTTTGGTAGGTTTTGTTGTGCGAAGGAAAGAAAATCGAAGCACATAGCCAAAGAAAAACCCCGAAGTCTGCATTTGCAAATTTCGGGGTTTAATATATACTAAGATTTATTTATAAGATTCTAAAAAGAACTTCAAATTATAATCCAAAAGCAGCTTTTACCTGATCAACAAAATCAAGTTTTTCCCATGTAAACAATTCTACAGTAACTGTTTTCTCGTTTCCACCTGGAGCAGAAAAAGTTTTAGTTACAGTTTCTGGTTTACGTCCCATGTGTCCGTAAGCAGCAGTTTCGCTATAAATTGGATTTCTTAATTTTAAACGTTGTTCGATAAAGTAAGGACGCATATCAAAAATAGCTTCTACTTTTTTAGCGATTTCACCGTTAGTTAAGTTTACTTTAGATGTTCCATAAGTATCAATAAAAATACCCATTGGTTTAGCAACACCAATTGCATAAGAAACTTGTACCAAGATTTCATCAGCAATACCAGCAGCAACTAAGTTTTTAGCGATATGACGTGTTGCATAAGCAGCACTTCTATCTACTTTACTTGGATCTTTTCCAGAGAATGCACCACCACCGTGAGCACCTTTACCACCGTAAGTATCAACAATGATTTTTCTTCCTGTTAATCCAGTATCTCCGTGAGGACCTCCAATTACGAATTTTCCTGTTGGGTTAATATGATATTGAATTTTATCATTGAATAAATGTGCGTGAGTTGGGTTTTTAGCAATAATTCTTGGGATAAGAATTTCGATAATATCCTTTTTGATTTTAGCAAGCATTACAGCCTCTTCATCAAAATCATCGTGTTGAGTAGATATTACAATTGCATCAATACGAGTTGGCTTATTGTCATCACTATATTCTAATGTTACTTGAGATTTAGCATCAGGACGTAAATAAGTGATTTCTTTATTTTCGCGTCTTAAAATAGCTAATTCTTGTAATAATTTATGAGATAAATCAAGTGCCAAAGGCATATAATTTTCAGTTTCATTAGTTGCATAACCAAACATCATTCCTTGGTCACCAGCTCCTTGTTCTTCAGGATTAGCTCTGTCAACACCTTGGTTAATATCAGCAGATTGTTCGTGAATTGCAGATAAAATTCCGCAAGAGTTTGCCTCAAACATATATTCGCTTTTCGTATAACCAATTTTTCTGATTACATCGCGAGCGATTTGTTGTACATCTAAATAGGTGTTTGATTTTACTTCACCAGCCAAAATTACTTGCCCAGTAGTTACCAAAGTTTCACAAGCTACTTTAGAATCAGCATCAAATGCTAAAAAATTATCAATTAATGCATCCGAGATTTGATCCGCAACTTTATCCGGATGTCCTTCGCTAACAGATTCTGACGTAAATAAATAAGCCATAATATTTATTAAATTAAAATTATAAAATTAAGCGAGGAAAAAAAATAATTGCTGGAAATGCTAAAGGAGGATTCCTGCTTTAGCATTTTTTAATACTGAAATGAAAATCATTCAGCATCCATAATGAATGTTTTCATTATGAAGAGGTTGCAATCAGTTCAAATTTTTCCTCTGTATTTGGGTGCAAAGGTATAAAACCATTTTGAATTGCAAATTAATCTTTTGGTTTTTTAATTTAATAAAGAGAAATTTAACATATTCGACTTATTCTATAGACTTTAGAAAATAAATCGACATTTGTTTGGTAGACTAAAAAATAGTTCGCAAATTTGCCCCAACAAAACAAAAAAGAAAAATGAAATTCACTGTTAACAATATGATGTCTTGTAAGATGCCGGAATATTCCGCAGAGATACTATTGTAGTTTTTTTTCAAAAATATATATAGAACCTCTGCAAATTGCAGGGGTTTTTTTGTTTAAAGAAGAAAATAAAACAGCATATCATTTAAAACCAAAATAGTAACAAATCAGTAAAAAGTAATGAAAAAAAATGTAGCATTAGTTTTAGGTCTTTTGACATTTTCAGGTATTTATGCTCAGGAAAATAAAAAGGAGAAAGATACTTTACAAAATAATGAATTATCAGAAGTAACAATTATTGGTTCTAGAAGTAAAAATAGAGTAAAGACTGATGTGCCAGTTCCAATCGATATTTTTAATATTTCTGAAATAACAAAAGGAGCCCCACAAACCAGTGTGACACAAATATTAAATTATGTTGCGCCGTCGTTTACCAGTAATCCAACTTCTACAGCAGATGGAACCGATCATATCGATCCAGCACAATTAAGAGGATTAGGACCGGATCAGGTTTTAATACTAGTAAATGGTAAAAGAAGGCATACAAGTGCATTAGTTAATATCAATGGAGCTCCAGGGAGAGGTTCTGTTGGAACAGATTTAAATGCGATTCCGTCATTTGCTATTGAGCGAATTGAAGTTTTAAGAGATGGAGCAGCAGCTCAATATGGATCAGATGCCATTGCGGGTGTAATTAATATCGTATTGAAAAAGAATGCTAATTTCCTTTCAGGAGAGGTGCAATATGGAGCAAACATTTCTTCTGGATCAAATAACTTTAAAGGAGGAACAGACGGGCAATCTTTACAAGTAGACTTAAACTACGGAACATCTTTGGGTAAGGAAGGAAGTTTCTTGAGTGTTACAGGTAGTGCCGTTACAAGACAGGCAACTAGTAGAGCTGGTATTAGAAGTAATGCTATTTTTAATGCTTATAATGCTGTTGAATATAG
Organism: Flavobacterium frigoritolerans; assembly: GCF_025847275.1. Lineage (GTDB taxonomy): Bacteria > Bacteroidota > Bacteroidia > Flavobacteriales > Flavobacteriaceae > Flavobacterium > Flavobacterium frigoritolerans. The sequence continues at coordinate 361,594 of NZ_JAOZEV010000002.1, read as the reverse complement.
AGCAGCTCAGAATGGTGTAAATGTGAACTCTTTGTTTAGTAATATTAATACGACTCCGAACTCAGCTCAAATTATAAGTACATTACAACAATATGCTCCACAAGTTGGTTATTTTACACCTGCACAACAAACAGCAATTTCATCGGCAACAAATATTAATCAATTGCAAAATGCTTTAAGTTTTGATGCAACCAATAATGAGATCAATTACAGAGGACAAGAAAGAAGTGATTACAACATGAGTGTTGGTCAATCTGAACTAGCTTCAGGACAACTGTATTATAATGCAAAATATCCTTTGACTGAAATTACTTCATTGTACTCTTTTGGAGGAGCTTCGTACAGAAATGGAAAATCATATGCTTTTAACCGTCTTCCTAATGGTGCAGGCACATTTACGCAAGTATATGCAAATGGATTTTTGCCAGAAATAGAATCTGATATTTTAGATTTATCTTCGGCAGTTGGACTTACAACTCAATTATTTGGATTTGATACTGATATTAGTACAAACCTTGGAACAAACTCTTTTAAATATGATGTCAACAATACTATTAATGCTACTTTAGGAACAAACTCTGCAGACCGTTTTTATGCAGGTAAAGTTTCATTTCTGCAAAGCACAACCAATTTAGATTTAAGTAAAAAATATGATGTATTAGGAGGATTGAATGTTGCTTTTGGAGGAGAATTTAGATATGAAAATTATCAAATAAAACAAGGAGATGTTGAGTCTTATGGTTTATACGATGTAAACGGAAATCTAGTTTCGGGAATTTTACCAAGTAATTCACCATTAATAGTAACTGACTTTTTTGGTAACAAACGTGGAGCAGGAGCACAAGGGTTCTCAGGATTTCAACCATCGGATGCTAAAGAAAAGGACAGAAAAAGTGGTGCAGCTTATATAGATTTAGAATTAAATGTAACAAAAGATTGGCTTTTAAATGGTGCAGCTCGTTATGAAAACTATTCAGATTTTGGTAGTACCGTTACTTTTAAATTAGCATCTCTTTTAAAACTTACAGATAACATTAACTGGAGAATTTCTGGACAAACAGGTTTTAGAGCGCCATCGTTACAGCAAAAATATTTTGAGAGCAGCTCTACACAATTTATTAATGGTTCACCATATCAAGTAGGATATTTTACAAATGATTCACCAGCAGCCAAAAGTATTGGTGTTGAGAATCTAAAAGCAGAAACTTCTAAAAGTATAAGTACAGGGTTTACATTTAAAATTCCTGAAGCTAATATAACAATTGCTACAGATGCTTATTTCACAAGAATTGATGATAGAGTTGTTTTAACAGGACAATATGCAAGACCTACAGATGCGCAAATAAATGGAGCAACATCTCCAGAGCAAAAAGATGCATTAACATTGTTTCAACAAGCATTTGATTTAAAAGGAGTAGAAAGAGCTTCATTCTGGACAAACGGAATCAACTCAGAAACGAAAGGGATTGACTTAGTGATTTCTCAGAAATATAATGTTATTGAAGGTTTTACAATCAAAAATGATTTTGCTTTAAGTTATAATACAACAAAAAGAGTTGGCGCATTAAATGTTCCTCAATCTATTGTTAATGCTGGTGGAGACCCATACGTATATTCATTCTTTCCTGAGTCAAGTAGAATTTATCTTGAAGAAGCAATTCCTAAATTAAAAGCAAACTTAATGACTACTTTTAGTATTAAGAAACTAGATATTTATTTAAGAAATAGTTATTTCGGAAAAGTTACAGATCCAGGAGCGACAGATGTTAATTTAGATGGTTTTTCTTCTGTTTATGAGCACCCAGAATATAGTGCAAAACTAGTTACCGATTTATCTTTAGGATATCAAATAAATGAACATCTAAGAGTAACACTTGGAGTAAATAATATTGGAGATGTTTATCCAGATAGAAATAATCCGGCAACTCCAACCTTTACGAATACAACCCCAACATTGTCTCCTGCACCAAGTACAGATTTAAGTAACGCAAACCAATTTGCTTATTCTAGAGCAGTATCGCAATTTGGATTAAACGGTAGATTTGGTTTTGCTCGTTTAAGCTTTAAAATATAATTTATACAACTTCTTTGAAACCTATTAGTGACTATTTAATAGGTTTCAAAGAAAATAATGACCCTAATTATAAAGAGATTATTCAGTTAGGAAATATTATATAGGTAAAAAAGTAATTTTTGGTTTGGTAGTTTAAAAAATAGTTATTACATTTACCCTATCAAATTAGTAGAGTTAAAAAATACAAGTAAAACAAATTTTATAAAATGAATTCAATAGCAAATAAAATGATGATGTGTTGTATGATGCGTATGTGCATCCCAATTTGCTATTGCCAAAAGTGAAAGATAAAATCTTTGTTATAGTTAAAACTATAAGCCCTTTTGGTAGCCATCCGAAAGGGCTTTTTTTTATTCCATAATTAAAATTTAGAAATCATGAAAACATTCTATAAAATTTCAAAAGCAATTCAAACTTTATTGAAAACAGACGTTAAAAGAATTTTGGGCATAATACAAACCAAAAGAATTAATACAAATGAAATAAAAGGAAAATTATATTCGACAGAATCAAACTCATTATTGTTTCAGATGTATGCCCACGAAGATGAAGATCTTTTTATATAAAACAGAAAAATAATTAAAAATATAAACACACAATCATTTAACTAATTAAAAAAACAGAACCCATGAGCACACAAAAATTCGCAACAAACGCACTACACGCAGGACATGATGTAACTAAAAACGGTAACACAAGAGCAGTGCCTATTTACCAAACATCTTCATATGTTTTTAATAATTCCGACCATGCAGCCAATTTATTTGGTTTAGCCGAAGCGGGTTTTATTTACACTCGATTAAACAACCCAACAAATGATGTCCTGGAACAACGACTTGCAGCGCTAGAAGGCGGTATCGGAGCAGTTGTTACAGCATCTGGCGCATCGGCAATTGCAACAACTTTGTTGACGTTGCTCAAAGCTGGAGATCATATCGTAGCATCTAATAGTTTATATGGCGGGACTTATAATTTATTAAAAGTCACTTTGCCAAGATTAGGAATCACAACGACATTTGTAGATCCATCAAATGCAGAAAATTTTACCAAAGCAGCTAAAGAAAATACCAGAGTGTTTTTTGTAGAGTCATTAGGGAATCCAAAATTAGATGTATTGGATTTAAAAGCAATTTCGACAGAAGCCAAAGCATTCAAGGTTCCATTTATAGTTGATAATACTGTTCCAACACCATATTTACTTAATCCAATAGCGTATGGAGCAAATATTGTAATTCATTCCCTGACCAAATATATCTCAGGAAACGGAACTTCTTTAGGAGGAGCAATTATCGATGCAGGGACTTTTGATTGGGCAAATGGAAAATTTCCTGAGTTTACAGAGCCATCTGCAGGGTACCACGGATTAATATATAACGAAGCGTTAGGAAATGCGGCGTTCATAGCCAAAGCACGTATAGAAGGATTACGGGATTTTGGTTCGGCATTGAGTCCTTTCAATGCTTTTCAAATTATTCAAGGATTAGAAACATTGCCAATTCGTATCAAAAAACATAGCGAAAATGCATTAGCTCTAGCATCATGGTTAGAGGCGCAAGATGAGGTGGTTTGGGTAAATTATCCAGGTCTTAAATCAAATAAATATTATGACTTAGGGCAAGAGTATTTACCAAAAGGGCAAAGTGGAATCATAACTTTTGGATTAAAAGGAGGTTTTGAAGCTGCCAAAAAAGTAGCCGACGAAACGAAGTTATTTTCACTTCTTGCTAATATCGGTGATACCAAGTCATTGATTATTCATCCAGCAAGTACCACACACCAACAACTATCAGAAGAAGAACAATTCTCGACAGGAGTTTCAAAAGACTTGATTCGACTTTCAGTAGGAATTGAAGATATAGACGATTTAATTGCCGATTTACAGGCAGTTTTTAAAAATATAAAAAGTGCTCAATTAGCATAAGTTAGAAAGTTAGGTTTTTTTGTTTTTTGTTAGGAAAATTGCCTTTAACCACGTGAGCAGGGTTAAAGGTAATTTCCAAAAACATGTATTATCAATCTGCCTCAGAATATCATAAAAAAAGAAATTATGTCAAAGCTTAAAATAAATATCATACTTTTTGGAATAGGAAATATAGGTAGTACTTTAATCAATCAGATCATTGAAAGTCAAGCGTTTTTTAATGAAAACAAAAGCATTGATTTAAGATTTCCTATCATAACCAATTCAACATTAGCATTCTTTGAAAAGGAAGGTGCAGAAAATGCATGGGAGGCTAATTTTGTGCATCTCGCAATTCCATTTAAAGTGGATGATATCATTGCTTTTGCAAAAGAAAATGCATTCGAAAATCTAATTGCTGTTGATGCTACAGCAAGCGATGAACTGGTAGATCATTATATCCCATTAATTCAAAACGGATTTAATATAGTGGCAGTAAATAAAAAAGCCAATACGTTACCAATTAATTTTTATAAGGAGTTAAGAGAAAATCTTAAAAAACATGATAAAGAGTTTTTATATGAGACCTCTGTAGATACTGGATTTCCTGTATTACAGACGATTAGAGATTTATACAATTCAGGAGAAAAAATAACAAAAATACGAGGTGTTTTTTCAGATTCATTAAGTTATGTTTTTAATCGATTTTCGTCGGAAGACATTTGTTTTTCTGAAGTTCTAAAAGAAGCCGAAAAACTTCAGTTAGTAACATCAGATTATGAAAGAGATTTATCAGGCAATGATGTGGCAGAGAAATTACTTATTCTAACCAGAGAGATTGGGAAAGATTTTGAATTATCGGATATAAAAACCACACCGCTTTTAGATCATAATCAATATGAGTTAAACGCAAAGTCAAAAAGAGTACTTAATAAGGAGATATTGGATAAGTCTTTTAAAATTGCAAAAATCACACAGGCCGATAATCATGTTTTGAGATATGTTGGAGAGTATAATGTTTTGGAGAATAAACTACAGGTAAAATTAGTTTCAGAATCTACTAAAACAGCAATCGGACAATTAAAAGGATCGGATACCATTTTTGAAATTTACACACAATCTTACGGAAACATTCCGATAGTCATTCAAAGCGCAGCTGCAGGAAGAGAAGCTATAGCCAGAGGAGTTATAACAGACATTCTAAAAGTTGCCGAAAAAATAAAAAATAAAGAAGCTATTTGGGCTTAGAAATTTTTGAAATTGAATTTTATATTCAATTTTTTTTTGATTTAAAATCTGATGTTCTTTGAAATTTATGTTTAGTGAAAGGAGTTTTCAAACAGCTGAGAGTTAAATTTATAGCCTATTGCGAGGTATTTAGTCGTTAAAAAGTAACATTTCGTCGTTTTTTTGTTTTTTAATGCGAATTTAACGTGATTTTATCATTAAAATAAGGATTCTGGCTTGGTTAATACGAAAATATGTCGCATATTTGTTAAACCAAAAAGATACCAAAGATGAATTTTAATATTTGTAAAACGAATAAGGTCATGTCGGAGAAATCCGTTGGGAAGTCTGTTGCTTAGAATTATATCTATACAATTATATAGCAAAGCCTTCCAATAACCTTGGAGGGCTTTTTTTTTGGATTATACAAATATTGAAATTTTTAAAAATAAATAATACTATTAAAATGAATAATAACTCGAAGTTTAAGATGATGCAGAATGTCGCGCTTATTTGCGTACGTGTCCATTGATTTCCAAAAGTATTATAAGTTTAAACGACTTAAACCCTTTTGGTATAATTATCCAAAAGGGTTTTTTTTTACATCGAAATTCATTTAATAAAGCAAACACAAATAAAAACACACAAATAAACAATTATAAAAACTTACGTTATGAGCACACAAAATTACTTCGCAAAAAGGTTCGGATTCTTCAAATTCTTTAGAGCTAAAAAAAGTATAATCATTCAAACAACAAATGAATTGGCACATCCAAGATTTGGGATGGAAACTACAGATGAGACTGCAGCTAAAAAAGCGCCTAATTCTTTGCTTTTCTTGATGTATTCTACAGAGAATGAAACATTATTTATTTAAATTAAAACTTTAAATAAAATACAAGCCAACAATAAAATTTTTCTGGATATATATGTCCAGCGATTGCTTGTACGTGATTGTTTTGTTTGAACTATTTTGTAAACGAGCCAAAATCAAATGAATGAAAAATTTGGTCGTTTAAGAAAATAGTAGTTTATTTGTGCCATTAAGTTCAAAAACGTATTGAAATGTTATAAAGAAAGGACGAGGGATTAGACCCTATGAATCCTTAGCAACCCTTCGGTAAATCGAAGAAGGTGCTGCATTCTACCACGCCCAACGTGGAAAGATAACACAAAGAATTTCTCTAGCCTAGCTCTAGTTTTTTCTTTTTAATATTTCCATGTACAAATCAAAAATTACAAAAGATTTGAAATTGGAAAATAAAACCAACCCGATTATATTACACAATTTTGTCACCGAAAGTGGCGCATCGTATGCAACGATTAACCTAAGTTATGAACTTTTTGGTTTGCCGTTACACACTGTACCTATAGTTTTGGTAAATCATGCATTAACAGGAAATGCTCAGGTTACGGGCGAAAACGGTTGGTGGAATGATCTAATTGGCGATACCAAAACTATTGATACTGCTAAATATACAATTCTAGCCTTTAATGTTCCAGGAAATGGATATAATGGTAATTCTATTGAAAATCATGCTGACTTTACGGCAAGAGATATTGCTCGAATTTTTATAGAAGGAATTGAATTCTTAAAAATCAATCAGTTATATGCAATTATAGGCGGTTCTGTAGGCGGTGGCATCGCATGGGAAATATTAGCATTAGAACCTCAAATCACTAAACATTTGATACCGATTGCAACCGATTGGAAAGCTACTGATTGGTTAATTGCAAACTGTTATTTGCAAGAGCAAATATTAAACAATTCTTCAAGACCAATAGAAGATGCGCGAATTCATGCCATGTTATGCTATCGCTCGCCAGATTCTTTTAAAGAAAAATTTCAGAGAACCAAAAATGAAGAATTAGCTATTTTTAATGTAGAAAGCTGGTTGGGTCATCATGGAAAAAAATTGCAAAAAAGGTATCAAATCTCATCATATAAATTAATGAATCAATTGCTTAAAACAATTGATATTACAAGAAATACTGCTGACTTTAAAACTTTGCTATCAAGAACAACTGCCGATATTCATATCATAGGAATTAATTCGGATTTGTTTTTTACGGCAAAGGAAAATCAGGAGACCTATCAGGAATTGAAAAAGTTCAAAGAAAATGTTTCTTATAACGAAATAAATTCTGTTCACGGACATGATGCTTTTTTAATCGAGTACAAACAATTAGATAATTTGCTTGCGTCTATTTTTTAGAGCGACATAAAATACAACACACATACAATGAAAATATTAAAATTTGGAGGTAAATCATTATCAAACGGAGAAGGACTTAATAAAGTAGTTTCGATAATTATTGATAAAATAAATCAAGGAGAAAAAATTGCTGTAGTAGTTTCTGCTCGTGGTAACGCAACAGATGAACTAGAAGATATATTAACGATTGCGTCTAAAAATGGAAATTACAAACCGTTATTAGAAAGTTTTAAAACATATCAGATTTCGGAGTATTCAAACGTTGATTTCTCAGAAGAGTTTGGCGTTTTGGACAAGCTTTTTGAAGGTGTTAGTTTAATTGGAGATTATAGCAAGAAGATAAAAGATCAAATCCTTTCAAAAGGAGAATTGCTTTCGGCTAAATTATTAACAGCTATTTTGATCGAAAAAGGAGTTCCTGCAAATTTTGCTGATTCTAGAGAATTGCTTAAAACAGATTCTAAATTTGGAGATGCACAACTTTTGGAACAATTATCAAAGAAAAATGTAATCAACTATTTTAAACAACATAACGGTTCAACTGTAAATGTTGTTACAGGGTTTATTGGTTCAAACAACAATAACGATACAACGACTTTAGGTAGAAACGGAAGTAATTATACCGCTTCGTTATTGGCAAATTATTTAGATGCCGAAGAGCTTCAGAATTTCACACACGTTGATGGAATATATACTGCAAATCCAGATTTGGTAAGTGATGCTAAAAAAATTGAATATTTATCCTTTAATGAGGCAAATGAGCTAGCTAATTTTGGAGCTACTATTTTGCATGCAAAAACAATAATTCCTTTAATCGAGAAAAGTATTCCGCTTCGTATTTTGAATACATTTAATCATGAAAACCGCGGAACATTAATCACATCAGATTCTGCCAAAGAGGGAATTAAAACACTATCAGTATTAGAGAATTTATCATTAGTTAATCTTGAAGGTCGTGGATTACTTGGTAAAGCAGGTGTTGATGCTCGTATTTTTAAAGTAATGGGAGATAATGATATTAGTGTAAGTATTATTTCTCAAGGTTCTTCAGAAAGAGGAATTGGACTTGTAGTTGCTACAGACAAAGCGACAACAGCAATGATAGAATTGGAAAAAGAGTTTGAAAATGACTTTTATTCTAAAGACGTAAATCAAATTACAGTTACAGATAATGTTTCTGTAATTTCTATAATAGGACAAGATTTAAGTACGTTCCATAAACCATACACCGCTTTAATTAAAAATAAAATTGTTCCGATTTTGTTTAATAATACTGTTACGGGTAAAAACGTGAGTTTGGTAGTTAAAAAATCAGAACTTCATAAAGCTTTAAATGTAATCCACGGAGAGATTTTTGGAGTTTCAAAGAAAATTAATATTGCTGTTTTTGGTCATGGATTGGTTGGTGGAACTTTGATAAACCAAATCTTAGCTTCGGCAGCAAGCATCGAAAAACGTAAAGACATTAAGCTGAATGTTTTTGCAATTGCCAATTCTAAAAAAGTACTTTTAAATAAAAAAGGAGTTACAACAGATTGGAAAAAAGATATTGAAAACAACGGAGTTGCTTACACAATTAATGATGTTATTGCTTACGCAAATGAGCATCACTTAGAGAATTTAATTGCGATTGATAATACGGCAAGCGCAACTTTTGTAGAAAATTATATTTCGTTGATAGAAAGTAGTTTTGATTTGATTTCATCAAATAAAGTAGCGAATACACTTAGTTATGGTTTTTATAAAGAGCTAAGAAAAGCATTGGCAGACAATCAAAAGAATTATTTGTATGAAACTAATGTTGGAGCAGGATTACCATTAATTGATACTATAAAATTATTACATCTTTCAGGTGAAAATATCACCAAAATAAAAGGAGTTTTCTCTGGAACGTTGAGTTATTTATTCAATAATTTCTCTGCCAAAGACGCTCCGTTTAGCGAAATACTGAAAGAAGCAATTGATAATGGTTATACAGAACCTGATCCACGTGAGGATTTATGTGGTAACGATGTTGGTAGAAAATTACTAATTTTAGCTAGAGAACTAGATTTGCAAAATGAATTTGAAGAAATCTCAATTCAGAATTTAATTCCGGAGCATTTACGTGAAGGAAACGTTACTGATTTCTTGACAAAATTAAAAGAGTTTGACCCAATTTATGACAAGATAAAAAAGGATCAAAAACCAAATCATGTATTAAGATACATAGGCGAGTTGTCTGGTGATTTACAAAATGACAAAGGAGTTTTGGAAGTAAAATTAGTTTCGGTACCTTCGGATACAGCATTGGGAGGATTAAAAGGCTCTGATTCTTTCTTCGAAATCTATACAGAATCTTATGGAGACAGACCAATTGTAATACAAGGTGCTGGAGCAGGATCTGCAGTAACAGCAAGAGGAGTTTTTGGGGATATCTTGAGATTATCGGATAAAGAATAGTTTGCGAGAATCATTAAATTCACATATTAAAAAGATGAAAAAACTTTTTTTACTTTTATTATTTACTAATGTAATTACAGCTCAAGTTTCGAATGTTGTTAGAAACAAAGACAGTTATACCCAAGAAGTTTTTCCTTATAAAGGAGTTAGAGCAATTCAAATAGATGAGGTTAACTCTCCAGAAAACGAGGAAAATGTATTTATTTTTTCGAAGATTGAAAAAAATGCAAATCCTGACAAAATGTATTTTCAACGGTTTACAAAAGTTAATGATAAATGGATAGTAAAATCTATTCTTGAAGTAAACCATAAAGGAATCATTTCGGCTTGGGGAAGTAGAAAAGCATTTTGGGATTTTGATAAAGATAAAAGTATTGAAGGTCTTTTTATTTATGGACTTTATGATGCTGATTTCAAACAGCAATCAGTTCATTTAATTTTTTCGCAAAAAGACCAACTTTATACTATAGAATCCAGTGTTTTGGATGATTTTAAAACAGATAAATTTTCCTCTAATTTTGATTCTTTGAGTGAAATCTATAAGAGCAAAATTCTGGAATATTGGGGTAAATTAGATAAAAAAGATAAATAAGCGGAATCACTTTTATCTTTCTAAAGAAGACAAACATTCGAATAAATTATAATCAGCTGAATTTGCATTTGAAGATTCGTGCAATCAGTATTTAATAAACAAAAAATGGTACCATTTAATGAGCTTATAGGTTTTATGCTAGCAGCATTTCTTCTGGTATTGACTCCAGGGCCAAATATGCTTTATTTAATTTCAAGGTCAATTACTCAAGGTAAAAAGGCTGGAATAATTTCGTTAACCGGAATAGTCTTTGGTTTTTTATTTCATATCGTATTGGTATCATTTGGAATAACGGCTCTTTTATTTGCCGTTCCTTTTGCGTATTTAATCTTAAAAATATTAGGAGTTGCTTATCTTCTGTATCTGGCTTTTCAGGCAATTAAGCCAAATGGAAAAAATATGTTTGAAGTAAACGATAAATTGACAATCGATAAACCAAGTAAACTGTTTGGTATTGGGTTTTTAACAAGTGTTCTAAATCCTAAAATAGCAATGTTTTATTTGTCTTTTTTCCCTCAGTTTATTAAACCTGAGCATGGCTCAATAATGACACAAAGTTTGCAATTAGGAATCACTCAGGCGACCATAAGTTTTACTGTAAACTTTGTAATTGTATTAACAGCATCAAGAATGGCAGTATTTTTTGCAACAAAGCCAACATGGTTAAAAGTTCAAAAATGGGTTATGGCTGGAGTTTTAACTTCAATGGCAATAAAAATAGCTTTTTCGAAAGCAAAATAAAATAAAAACAAAAAACATGAAAGTAACCTTAAACAGAGTAAACGACGCGTTTCATTTTAAGCTCAAAAACGAACGTGGTCATGTAGTTGATGTAGATAGCAGAGCCGAATTTGGCGGAAGCGATTTAGGTGCAAGCCCGATGGAATTAGTATTGATGGGAGTTGCAGGATGTAGCGCTATTGATATGATTTCGATTTTGAAGAAGCAACGTCAGGAAATAACTTCATTTAAAGCTGAGGTTGAAGGAGAACGTGTACAAGTAGGAGAGGCAAAACCTTTTAAAGAAATTTTTGTGGTTTTTTATTTAGAAGGAGATATCAATCCAGAAAAAGCACAACGAGCAGCACAACTTTCTTTTGAGAAATACTGTTCAGTTGGTAAAACAGTCGAGCCAACAGCCACAATAAAATACAAAGTGGTTTTAAACAATGAGGAATTATAAGAATTAGAAAATTAGTCAATTAGAGAATGAGATAATTCTTTGACTAGCTATTATAAAATAGTAAAAGAACTGTTGAGTTTAAGTTTGTATCAAAAGGCTTAGCGAATCTTTGCGCTCCCTTTGAGAATCTTTGGGTAATAGCTCTTTACAAAAAACAAAAAAAATGAACGAACAAGAATTTGGTTTTGAAACCCAAGCCATAAGAACACAATTAGAAAGAACACAGTATTTAGAGCATTCGGTGCCATTATACCTATCATCAAGTTTTGTATTTGAAGATGCCGAAGATATGCGAGCTTCTTTTACAGAAGAGAAAGACAGAAATATTTATAGCCGTTTTAGCAATCCTAATACAACAGAATTTGTAGATAAGATTTGTAAAATGGAAGGAGCAGAAGCTGGTTATGCTTTTGCAACAGGAATGGCAGCTGTATATTCTACTTTTGCAGCTTTATTAAATGCAGGAGATCATATTGTGTCTGCAAGCAGTGTTTTTGGTTCAACTCATGCCTTGTTTGTGACATATTTTCCAAAATGGAATATTGAGACTTCATATTTTGATATTAATAAACCAGAAACTATTGAGAGTTTTATTAAACCGAATACAAAAATATTATATGCTGAGTCGCCTACAAATCCTGGTGTAGATGTAATCGATTTGGAGTTACTTGGAACAATTGCAAAAAAACACAATTTGATTTTAATTATCGATAACTGTTTTGCAACGCCATATATTCAACAGCCTATAAAACACGGAGCACATTTGGTAGTACATTCTGCTACTAAATTAATCGATGGTCAAGGACGTGTTTTAGGAGGAGTAACAGTAGGGAGAGAAGATTTAATCAGACAAATTTATTTGTTTTCAAGAAATACAGGACCGGCTTTATCACCATTTAATGCTTGGATCTTATCAAAAAGCTTAGAAACATTAGTTGTACGTGTGGAGAAACATTGTGAGAATGCACTTAAAGTTGCTGAGTTTCTAGAAGCGCATCCTAATGTGAACAGTATAAAATACCCGTTCTTAAAATCGCACCCACAATATGAAATTGCTAAAAAGCAAATGCTTTTAGGAGGTAATATTATTGCATTTGAAATAAAAGGCGGAATAGAAGCAGGTAGAAAGTTTTTGGATAAAATAAAATTATGTTCACTATCGGCTAATATTGGAGATACAAGAACAATTGTTACGCATCCTGCATCAACTACTCACAGTAAATTGTCTGTAGAAGACCAATTAGCTGTTGGTATTACACAAGGATTAGTGCGTGTTTCTGTAGGTTTAGAAACCGTAAAAGATGTAATTGCCGATTTAGAGCAAGCACTTTCTTAAAAGTTTTAGATTGTGGATTTTAAAGTCTGCAATTGATTATAACATAAAAAAACGATTTTCAACTGTAGCTTTTATGCAGTTAAAAATCGTTTTTTATTTATACTACACTAATTTAGTAGGACTTGATTATTCATTCAGTTATTTTTCTCGTTCAAAAAACCTATTTTTGTTGCAGAAAAACATATAGTGTCTACAATCTAAAATTTATATAAGTGCTTTCAAAGAAAACTAAATACGGAATCAAGGCTTTAACATATTTGGCCAGGCGTGAAAATAACGAGCCTGTGCAAATTGCTGAAATCGCTAAAAGCGAACATATTTCGATTAAATTTTTAGAAAGTATTTTGTTATTACTTAGAAATTCGGGATTCCTTGGTGCTAAAAAAGGAAAAGGTGGAGGCTATTATCTGATAAAAGACCCAAAAGATATCAGTATGGCCAAAGTATATCGTATTCTCGAAGGACCTATTGCATTGCTACCGTGTGCGAGTCATAACTTTTATGAAAAATGTGACGACTGCGATGATGAAACTACTTGTGCAGCAAGACGTTTAATGACAGAAGTTAGAGATAATACACTAAAAGTTTTAGAGAATAACTCATTGGCAGATATTGCGTTTTAAAGAAAATTTTAACCACATAAGTCATGTAAGGCAATATGAGTGTTACCTTAAAAATATAAGTTTTTTTTAAGTGAACTTATATCACTTATATGTTTGAAGAAATTAAAAAATTAATTTATATCCCGCTAAAAAAAGCATTACTGCAATAGCATTTCTAAGAAATAAATCAGGCACTTTCCCGCTCAACATACTTCCCATGAAAATCCCAGGAAGTGATCCCATTAATAACTGAGCTAATAAAGTTAAATCTAAATTCCCCATTGAGGCATGACCTATTCCAGCAACAAGAGTTAAAGGTACAGCATGTGCAATTTCAGTACCTACCAAGCGTGGTGTAGGTAAAAGAGGGTAGAGGAAAAATAAAGTAACGGTACCTAAAGCTCCAGCTCCGATTGATGTTAGTGTTACGGTTGCTCCTAATAATACACCAATCCCAATGGTTAACATGTTTTGTGTATCGCTTTCGTTGTGGAATTTATCGCCAGCGTGTTTTTGAGAAAATACCAATAATTTTTTTTTGAATAAAATAGCAATCGATGTAAAAAGTAATGCCCATCCTAAGCTATATTTTATTACTGCATTTATTGTTGTGATATCCGTTTTAATACTATTTAAAATCCACAAAGTAAGTAAAGAAGCAGGAACACTACCCAAGGTAAGCCAACCTGTAATTTTCCAGTTGATATTTCCTTTTTTATGGTGAACAAATACGCCTCCCATTTTGGTAAAAGCTGCGTATAGTAAATCAGTACCAACTGCTGTTGTAGGGGGAATACCAAACCATAATAAAATAGGAGTCATTAATGAGCCACCTCCTACACCTGTTAATCCCACTATAAAACCAACGACTAAACCTGCAATAACAAGACCTATTTGGAAATCCATAAATAAAATTTGGGTAAAAATAATAACAATTTCACGATAATCCTATAGATATGGTAGACTTTAAGAGAAATATCACAAATGGGCAGTGAAACTTGGTTTATAATATACTGTGAGGGATTATAGATTTTTTTTAAAGGTATTATGTGTAACTTATAGATAATTAGAGATGTAAAAAAATCAAATATTATTTTGATATTTAGAAATAAGTAGTAATTTTGCATTGTAATCTACTAACCCGATAGGGTAATGGATTTTAAAATTAAAAAAGAATAAATTAGGTGTATGGAGAAAGAGCTGAAGTTAGATACCGTAGCAATAAAATCAGGTGAGTCGTTTTCAAAAAAATTATGGGTTATAATTCCTGCTGCCTTATTGTTGGGTTTGATTTTGGTACTTATTTATAATCATCATGCCGAATTTTCATGGCAAGGTTTTCTAGATGGATTCAACCAAGAATTTTTAATATTTTTCTTAATTGGAGTTTTTGCACAATTGGTAGATGGTACATTAGGAATGGGTTACGGAGCAACATCAACCTCTTTTTTATTAGCTTACGGAGTTTCTCCAGTAATTAGTAGTGGAGGAGTTCACGTAGCAGAAATGTTTACAACAGGAGCATCGGCGATATCACACCATAAGTTTGGGAATATCAATAAAAAATTAGTCAAGAATTTATTGATTCCAGGGGTTTTAGGTTCGATTACAGGAGCTTATTTACTATCAGATGTAATCGACGGAGATGTTATAAAACCATTCATAGCGGTTTATATGATAGTGTTGGCGGTAATAATTATTAGAAAAGCATTAAATAAAACAATAATTAAAAAGAAAACCAAACGTCTTGGAATCTTGGCAACCTTCGGAGGATTCATGGATGCTGTAGGAGGTGGTGGTTGGGGACCAATCGTAACTTCGACATTGTTAGGTAGAGGAAGAAATCCTCGTTATACAATTGGATCGGTAAATGCAGCCGAGTTTGCAGTTTCATTTGCAAGTGGTGTAACATTTATGCTTTTTGGAGGAATCCACGGATGGCAAGTTATTATAGGTTTAATTTTAGGTGGCGTAATTGCGGCTCCTCTTGCTGCTTTTTTAGTGAATAAAATAAAAAGAAAACCAATGATGGTGGCGGTAGGAATATTAATTATCCTTTTGAGTTTAAAAACATTATCTAAATTATTGTAATAATTTTTTAGAAAAACTAAGAATATGAGTGCAACAAATATTACAACTTTATTAGCTAAAACAAAAGATTTTTCTCTAGAAGAAACATTAGAATTTTTGGCTAATGAATACAAAGACAAAGTGGTTTTCTCGACTTCATTTGGTCAGGAAGATCAGGTTATTACCGATTTTATAGCTAAAAATAATATCGCAATTACCATTTTTACATTAGATACAGGAAGATTGTTTCAGGAAACATACGATGTTTTTCATAGAACATTAAAAAAGTATAAAAAACAAATTGAGGTTTATTTTCCAGAAGCAACTGCTGTAGAGAGTTTACTAAAAGAAAAAGGGCCAAATAGTTTTTATGACTCGGTAGAGAACAGAAAAGAATGTTGCTTTATCCGTAAAGTCGTTCCTCTTAGAAAAGCTTTGGCAGGAAATGCAGTTTGGATAACAGGATTAAGAGCCGAACAATCAGAGAATAGAAATGATTTGGAATTGTTTGAATACGATGCCAACTTCGAAATAATAAAATTCAATCCATTATTAAAATGGTCATTACAAGAAGTTGAAGCTTACTTACAAGAACATAGTGTGCCTCAAAATGCATTACATAAAAAAGGTTTTGTAAGTATAGGATGCGCACCATGTACAAGAGCAATTTTGCCAGATGAAGATATTAGAGCCGGAAGATGGTGGTGGGAGTCAAGTCATAAAGAATGTGGTTTGCATAGTGCTAAGAAAGAATAGAGAGGTAAGAGAATAGAATAAAAAATAATAATGGTTAAAAGTTTTTAGATGAGGTTGTTAAACCTGAAACTTTAAACTTTAAACTTTGAAACAAAAAACAATGAGTTCAGTATTAAAAACAAATGCTTTAGAAAGCGAAGCGATATACATTTTTAGAGAAGTAATTTCTCAATTTGATAAACCGGTTTTACTTTTTTCGGGAGGTAAAGATTCGATTACTTTAGTGCGTTTAGCACAAAAAGCATTCTTTCCTGCAAAAATACCTTTTCCACTATTGCACGTTGATACAGGACATAATTTTCCTGAAACAATAGAATTTAGAGATAAATTGGTTGCAGAATTAGGATTAGAATTAATCGTAAGAAATGTTCAGGATGCTATCGATGAAGGAAAAGTGGTAGAAGAAACAGGTAAGTATTCTAGTAGAAACAGCTTGCAAACAATCACACTTTTGGATGCAATCGAAGAATTTAAGTTTGATGCTTGTATTGGTGGTGCACGTAGAGATGAGGAAAAAGCAAGAGCAAAAGAACGTATTTTTTCAGTTCGTGATGATTTCGGTCAATGGGATGAGAAAAACCAACGTCCAGAGTTATTTGATATTTTGAATGGAAAAATTGAAAATGGACAAAACGTACGCGTTTTTCCAATTTCTAACTGGACAGAATTGGATGTATGGAGTTATATCGAACAAGAAAAAATCGAAATCCCATCTATTTACTTTTCACACAAACGTAAAGTTTTCTTGAGAGACGGATTAATCTGGTCACATTCTCCATATGTATATCAAGAAGAAGACGAACAAATTGAAGAAAGAATCGTTCGTTTTAGAACTGTTGGAGATATGACATGTACCGCAGCTGTTGATTCGTATGCAGCAACAATTAAAGAAGTAGTTGGAGAAATCAGAACATCAACAATTTCTGAAAGAGGAGCCAGAATCGATGACAAACGTTCTGAAGCAGCAATGGAGAAAAGAAAACAACAAGGATACTTTTAATAATTATCAATTGTGAATTATAAATGCAATTCAGATAGTAATTAAAAACGAAATCGGAAAAACAAAAAAAATACAGATTTAAACTTTAGCTTAAAGGGAGTCAACTTTAAACTAAAATTTAAAACCTGAAACAAAAAATATAGAATGGAAGTTTTAAAAATAGCAACAGCAGGAAGCGTAGATGACGGAAAGAGTACTTTAATCGGAAGATTATTGTATGATACAAAGTCATTGACTACAGATAAAATAGAAGCAATAGAAAAAAGCAGCAAATTAAAAGGATACGATTACTTAGACTTTTCACTTGCAACTGACGGATTAGTTGCAGAAAGAGAACAAGGAATTACGATTGATGTAGCGCATATTTATTTTTCGACAGCAAAGAAAAGTTACATTATTGCAGATACTCCGGGTCACGTAGAGTATACGCGTAACATGGTTACGGGAGCTTCGACTTCGCAAGTTTCAATCATCTTAATTGATGCTAGAAAAGGAGTAATCGAGCAAACTTACCGTCACTTTTTTATCAATAATTTATTGAGAGTAAAAGAGGTAATTGTGGCGATTAATAAAATGGACTTAGTCGATTATTCAGAAGAAGTTTATAATAAAATCAAAGCCGATTTTCAGGCATTAAATGCTAAAAGTACTTTTAAGGAACAAAACGTAAGTTACATTCCATTAAGTGCAATCAACGGAGGAAACGTAGTTGATCAATCTAAAGATATGCCTTGGTATACAGGTCAAACTGTCTTGGAACATTTAGAAGCTTTAGAGCCAACAGATGTTTTTGAAAAAGGACAAGCCCGTTTTCCAGTTCAAACAGTAATTCGCCCAAAGACAGAAGAGTACCATGATTTTAGAGGATATGCTGGTAAACTATATGGAAATTCAATTAAAGTAGGAGATGCAGTAACAGTTTTACCTTCTTTAACAGAATCTAAAGTAAAGAATATTCACTTTTTTGATAAACAATTTGACGAAGCAATTGCAGGTTCATCAATCACAATTGAATTAGAAAATGATATCAATGTTACCAGAGGAGATATGATTGTAAAATCATCTGAACTTCCAAAAATAGAAAAGGATATAACAACAACAGTTTGTTGGATGGATTCTAAAAAGTTAGTTCCGGGAACAAAATATATCGTTCAGCATAATACAAACAGAGTTTTGGCAAAAGTAGAAAGTATCAAAAATACAATCGCAACCGATTATTCAGGTACAACACCAGCAACTCAGTTAGCAATAAACGAAATAGGAGAAGTAAGTATTAAATTAAGCAAGCCTTTGTATTTTGATGCATACAATGACAATAAATCAAACGGAGCTTTTATCCTTATTGATACCGCAACCAATACAACTGCAGGAGTAGGGTTTATTCGATAATTTCCTGCAATATGCTTTAGGCTGTAAGCTTTAAGCGAAAATGTATAACGAGTTATTTAAAAGCTTATAGCATATAGCTTACAGCCTAAAGCAAGAAAATAAAAAAAGCCTAAAGCAAAAAAAGAAATGGAAAGTTTTAGAACAGAAATAGAAAATCCGATAGTTCAGAAAGAGATTATCGATTTAGAAAAAAAGATTCACTTATTCCGTGGAGGAAAAATTGATGATGAACGTTTTCGTAGTCTTCGTTTAGCACGTGGAATTTACGGGCAACGTCAGGAAGGCGTTCAAATGATTCGTATTAAATTGCCTTTTGGTAAAGTTACCAGCGAGCAATTAGTACGTATTACTAAAGTTTCTGATGAATATTCTACAGGACGTTTGCACATTACAACACGTCAGGACATTCAGATTCACTATGTAAGTTTAGACAGAACTCCAGAACTTTGGGCAAATTTAGCCAAAGACGATGTTACTTTGCGTGAAGCTTGTGGTAACACCGTTCGTAATATTACTGCAAGCGAATTGGCAGGTGTTGATGTAAACGAACCATTTGATGTTTCGCCTTATGCACATGCTTTGTTTCAGTATTTACTAAGAAATCCTATTTGTCAGGAAATGGGACGTAAATTCAAAATTTCGTTCTCATCATCAGATGAAGATACCGCTTTGAGTTATTTACACGATTTAGGATTTATTCCAAAAATTGTAGATGGCGTTCGTGGTTTCAAAATAATGTTAGGTGGAGGATTAGGTTCGCAACCAGCACATGCTGAATTACTTTCGGAATTTGTACCTGCTAACCAAATTATTCCAACAGCAGAAGGAGTGATTCGTATTTTTGACAGATACGGAGAACGCGCCAAAAGAATGAAAGCACGTTTAAAATTTTTAATCAAAGAAATAGGTAGAGATACTTTTATGAATTTGGTTGAACAAGAGAAAAAAGCAATCGCTTTTGAAACGTATGAAATTGATACAACCGCTTTTGATGCACCAATTCCAGAGCCGTTATTAACAGTTCCATCCGTTACTATTGAAGATACAGCAGCTTATGAAGTTTGGAAGAAATCAAACGTAATTGCTCAAAAGCAAGATGGTTATTATGCTATCGGTATCAAAGTTTTATTAGGAGATTTTTATACTGATAAAGCGAGACTGTTAGCTGATTTAATTAAAAATTATGCGGCAAATGAATTGCGTTTTTCATTGCGTCAAAATATTGTAATACGTCACGTAAAAGAAGAAAATCTGCCCTTCTTTTATCAGGAATTAGAAAAGCTAGGTTTTGTAAATCTAGGGTATAATTCAACTGCCGATATTACAGCTTGTCCGGGTACAGATACTTGTAATCTTGGGATTGCAAGTAGTACCGGAATTGCCGAAGAATTGGAAAAAGTTTTAAATGCCGAATATCCTCAATATAGCAATAATCACGAAATCGAAATAAAAATTAGTGGTTGTATGAATGCTTGTGGACAACACAATATGTCAGCAATCGGGTTTCAGGGAATGTCAATCAATTCAGGAAAATTAGTAGCGCCAGCGTTACAAGTTTTATTGGGAGGAGGAAAATTAGGAAATGGAGCAGGACGTTTTGCTGATAAAGTAATCAAAATTCCAAGCCGTAGAGGACCAGATGCATTGCGTACCATCTTAAATGATTTTGATGCCAATGCAAACGGAGAAAAATTCTTGAATTATTACGATGCAAAAGGTGAAAAATACTTCTATGAAATTTTAAAACCTTTCGCAGATGTAACCAATCTAACCGAAGCTGATTTTGTAGATTGGGGTAATGCCGATAACTACGTAAAAGCAGTTGGAGTAGGAGAATGTGCAGGAGTTGTTATCGATTTAGTTGCCACTTTATTATTAGAAGCAAAAGACAAATTAACGTTTGCACAAGAATCATTCGACGAAAATAAATGGTCAGATGCTATTTATCATGCTTACGCAGGATTTGTAAATGGTGCTAAAGCATTGTTACTTTCAGAAGATGAAAAAACTAACAATCACGCAGGAATTGTTGATTTGTTTGATACTGTTTTTGTAGCAACTTCTAAAATAGAATTGCCAACAACATTTAAAGAATTAGTTTATCAAATCAATAAAGTGGAGCCTTCAGAAGCATTTGCAAAACAATACATCCAAGAAGGAATTTCATTTTTTGATACCATCGAAAAATATAGAGCCAAAGATTTAGCTAATGCTTAATACAGTAAAACCCAAAGTAACTTTAGTTGGAGCAGGTCCGGGAGATCCGGATTTGATAACTTTAAAAGGTGTAAAAGCACTTGCTGAAGCAAATGTGGTTTTGTATGATGCTTTGGCAAATGAAGAAATTTTGGAGTATGCACCTAAAAATGCAATCCGAATTTTTGTTGGCAAGCGAATAGGAAATCATGCCTACACACAAGACCAGATTAACCAATTAATAGTCGACAATGCATTAACTTATGGAAATGTAGTACGACTAAAAGGAGGAGATCCGTTTGTGTTTGGTCGTGGAAGCGAAGAAATAGAATACGTGGAGAGTTTTGGAATCCCTACATTTGTTGTGCCTGGCATCTCATCGGTAATTGCAGTTCCTGCATATCAGGGAATTTCGATAACCAAAAGAGGAGTTTCAGAGAGTTTCTGGGCAATTACAGGGACAACATCAGATAGAAAACTATCATCAGATGTTGCTCTTGCAGCACAATCATCAGCCACAGTAGTTATCTTGATGGGCATGAGTAAACTATCACAAATAGTAGCTTTGTTTCAAAAAGAATCAAAAGGAGAAATTCCGATTGCGATTATTCAAAACGGAACAACTCCAGAAGAAAAAGTGGGAATTGGAACTATAAACACAATTCAGCAAATAGCTACCAAAAACAAACTAGGTTCACCAGCGATCATTATCATTGGAGAAGTAGTTAGAGAAAGCAGTAAGTTAAAAGGGTTTTACGAGGAATTTGTATCAAATAAAATTCAATTGTAATGGAAAGAAACGAATTATATCCTATTTTTTTAAAACTGCATAAGCTGAATGTGCTTATTGTAGGTGGTGGAAATGTGGGATTAGAGAAACTTTCTTTTTTATTAAAATCAAGCCCCAATGCTAATGTTGAGGTTGTTGCTCCACACTTTCATCTTGATATTAAAGTATTGGCAGAACAGCATTCTTCGATTAAATTAACAGAATCAAAGTTTAAGAAAAAGATGCTAAAGAAACGGCATATGGTTATTGCTTGTACCGACGACTTGTTAGTAAATAAAAGGATATATGATTTGTCACAAAAAAGATATCTCATTTGTAATATTGCCGATACGCCAGATTTATGTGACTACTATTTAGGTGGAATCGTAACCAAAGGAAATGTAAAGATTGCTATTTCTACTAATGGAAAATCACCAACAACAGCCAAAAGGCTTCGAGAATTTTTCGAAGAAGTTATTCCTGAAGATATTAATAAAATGGTTGAAAACCTAAATGACTATAGGAAAACCCTAAAAGGTGATTTTGAAGAAAAGGTTAAAAGAATGAATGAGATTACAGCCTCACTAAAAAACACACAATAGATTTTTTTGAGCAAAGAAAGAAATCAATGATAAAAATCATTGAAAATAGTATAAATTATTTGTTTCTTTGTATTTATTAAGAATGATTATAAACAACAATAAAATGATTAAAACAGACATACTTATAATAGGAGCAGGGCCGACTGGCTTATTTGCCGTTTTTGAAGCAGGATTGTTAAAATTAAAATGCCATATATTAGATGCTTTACCACAAGCAGGTGGGCAACTTTCAGAATTATATCCAAAGAAACCTATTTATGATATTCCTGGATTTCCAGAAGTTTTAGCAGGAGACTTAATTGATAACCTACAAGAGCAAATTAAGCAATTTGAACCAGGTTATACATTAGGAGAACGAGCAGAAACAATCGAGAAACAAGAAGATGGAAGTTTTATCGTAACCTCAAATAAAGGAACTAGATTTCATGCGCCAGTTATTGCTATTGCAGGAGGTTTAGGAAGTTTTGAACCACGTAAGCCACTTATTGAAGATATTGAGTTTTATGAAAATAAAGGAGTAAAATACTTCATCAAGAACCCAGAGAAATTTAGAGATAAAAGAGTTGTAATTGCAGGAGGAGGAGATTCAGCTTTAGACTGGAGTATATTCCTTTCAAATGTAGCTTCAGAAGTGACTTTAATTCACCGTAGAAATGAATTTAGAGGAGCTCTTGATTCAGTAGAAAAAGTACAAGAATTAAAAACAGCGGGGAAAATTAAATTAATTACTCCAGCAGAAGTTATCGGAATCAATGGTGCAGAGCATATTGAGTCACTTGTTATCGAAGAAAACGGAGCACACCGAACTATCGAAACCGATTATTTTATTCCACTTTTCGGATTAACACCAAAATTAGGTCCAATCGGAGACTGGGGATTAGATATCGAAAAAAATGCAATTAAAGTAAATAATGCATTAGATTATCAAACCAATATTCCGGGAATTTTTGCCATTGGAGACGTTAATACGTATCCAGGAAAATTAAAATTGATTCTTTGTGGATTCCACGAAGCAACTTTAATGTGTCAGGCTGCATATCAAATTATCAATCCGGGTAAAAAATATGTACTTAAATATACTACTGTTTCAGGTGTAGACGGATTTGACGGAACTCGTAAAGAAGCTCCAAAAGCTGTTGTTAAAGCAATAGTTTAATCTTAAAGTTGCTAAGGGACTAAGTAACTGAGGTTCTTAGATCAAAAAAAAAATAAAGCTCAAACTATTTTTAGTTTGGGCTTTTTTGTTAGTAGATTGAGAAGTTAAAAATGTGTAATCCCAGAGGGATATTATATTTATAGAAATTAAGACATTTATGGAGAGAAACCCCAGCGGGGTGATATATTGTATTACCATAATAAGATATCGCGCCAATGGAGCTTTGGTTTAACGGATATTCGTTTCTATAAATATTAAGCAATGCTGGAGCTTTTAATATAAGCAAAGCATTAAACTTAGAGCCTTAGTTACTTAGTCCCTCAGAATCTTTAAAAAATACTTGCAATTGTTGACTCTATGTCTTTACTTTGCACTGTTCATATATTTATTGAAAGTTATCACGAAAGGCGGAGGGATAGACCCATTGAAACCTTAGCAACCCTTTATCATAAAGAAGGTGCTACATTCTACTTTATACATTTACAGTATTAAAGATAGATAACACATAATACAGCAATGTATTTCTCAAAACTTTTCTTGACAAACTTATCGATATTAACTGAATGAATTTCAGTATCAGAAGCGAATTATTGGCGCATTTTTGCCCATAACATTCCCGCTTTCCGCTATATCTTTTTTTCTGAACCCCAGAAAAAAAGGATACCGCTGCACTCGGGGCTAAAAAGCTGTGATAGTGAATTTTTGGAGTTAATGTGAATCAAAATATCGTAATAAACCCGACAGGGTTTAAAATCGAAATTATAATTTAATAAAAAACTTAGCAACTTAGAGCCTTAGTGCCTTAGTAGCTAAAAGATAAAAACATATGTCGATAACAATTCAAGAAGCAATAAAAAAAAATATCCTAATCCTTGATGGAGCAATGGGAACCATGTTGCAACGCTATAATTTTTCTGAAGAAGATTTTCGAGGAGAACGTTTCAAAGATTTTCCACATCCCCTAAAAGGAAACAACGATTTACTATCCATAACACAACCACAAGCAATTCGCGATGTCCACGCCGCTTACTATGAAGCGGGTGCCGACATCGTAGAAACCAATACATTCTCGGGAACAACAATCGGGATGGCTGATTATTTTCTGGAAGAGTACGTTTACGAATTAAACTACGAATCGGCTAAACTTGCGAGAGCAGTAGCTGATGAATTTACAGCCAAAAATCCAGATAAACCACGTTTTGTTGCAGGTTCAATTGGGCCAACAAACCGTACGGCAAGTATGTCCCCAGATGTAAACGACCCCGGATACAGAGCAGTAACTTTTGATGATTTGCGAATTGCATACAAGCAACAAGTAGAAGCCTTAATGGATGGAGGTTGTGATTTATTATTGGTAGAAACCATCTTTGATACCTTAAATGCTAAAGCAGCACTTTTTGCAATCGAAGAGGTAAAAGAAGAACGTAATATCGATATTCCAATCATGGTATCGGGAACGATTACCGATGCTTCAGGAAGAACACTTTCAGGGCAAACGGTTGAAGCTTTCCTGATTTCGGTATCACATATTCCGTTATTGAGTGTAGGATTCAATTGCGCTTTAGGAGCCGATTTATTGAAACCTTACCTTAAAACCTTAGCACAACATACGAGCTTTAATGTTTCGGCACACCCCAATGCAGGATTACCAAATGCATTCGGACAGTATGATGAAACACCAGAACAAACACAAGCATTTATTAAAGAATATCTAGAAGATAATTTAATCAACATCATCGGAGGATGTTGCGGAACAACTCCAGAGCATATTAGATTAATTGCCGAAGTAGCAAAAGATTATAAACCGAGAGTAGCGCCGGTTTTGGTGTAAAACGTTTCATTTCCTGCAAGGTTTTTAAAACCTTGCAGGTATAAATGTTAACACGATAGCATGGTATTTTAATTTATGCTGTATAGATTACAGATAGATGTTTTAAAGTAACTCGGTAACTTAAAAATAAATGGGAACATTAAAGGAGGACATAAGAAAACAATCGGACTGGATCATTAAGGCATTTGAAGTTGATGGATACAAATTAGATTTTTCAATCGCAAGCTTAATGGAAATTGATCTTTTTTTTGAAAAAAATTTAGTCGATGGTAGACCAAAACGTAGAGGAAGATTGTCGAAAAACTATGGTGGTATTATATTTTCGATTTCTTCTTATGTTGCAGAAACTTTAATTAAAAATGTTTCAGGTTCTAAATTGATTACGGATGATAAAGACCCGCATGGAGAAATTAATTTTTCTATTGAATTTCCTAATGGAATGGTTTGTTGGCCTGGTCAAAGAATAATTAAAAGAATACAAAATGGACTTGAGGATGGTGTTTATCCTTATGGTTATGAATTAACAAAAGAATATATTCCAGAAAAGTTTGATGATAGTTTTTGGAATATAGGAAAAAAAACAAATAATGTAGAAAGCGTAAAACCTTGGTGGAAATTTTGGTAAATCTACGCTATCTATTGAGTGATGAAAATGAATTTATAAAAGAATTCATCAAACCGAAATTTGCGTGAGGGATAGAAGCGGTTAGCCCACAGCCTGACAAAGGAAGAGCGAGGACTAATAGCGGATAGCCTGACCCAGAGGGACACGCCCAAAGTAAGATTGTGAAATAGTAGAATGTGATTGCTTCGTTCCTCGCAAGGACAAGCAAGACGTTAAAATAAAAGTTCCATAGGAACAACATATTTGTAGCTACGGAATTTATTCCGTTGAAAATTAAAAAAAGAAATGGCAGAAAATAGAAGAGACCTTGTATTAGCAGGATTAGAACCATTAATTATTACGCCAACTAGTGTTTTTGTAAACATTGGTGAACGTACAAATGTTACGGGTTCAAGAAAATTCCTTCGTCTAATCAAGGAAGAGAAGTATGACGAGGCACTTGATATTGCAAGACAACAAGTAGAAGGAGGAGCACAAATCATCGATATTAATATGGATGAAGGAATGCTTGATGGAGTTCAGGCAATGACAAAATTCCTGAATTTAATAGCATCTGAACCTGATATTTCGAGAGTGCCGATTATGATTGACAGTTCGAAATGGGAAATCATCGAAGCAGGTCTAAAAGTAGTTCAAGGTAAAAGTGTTGTAAACTCAATCTCTTTAAAAGAAGGCGAAGAAGCCTTTATTCACCATGCCAAATTAATTAAACGATACGGAGCTGCAGCAATTATTATGGCTTTTGACGAAGTAGGTCAGGCAGATAATTTTGAGCGTAGAGTTGAGATTTGTCAACGTTCGTATGATATATTAGTAGATAAAGTTGGTTTTCCACCTCAGGATATTATTTTCGATTTAAATATTTTCCCCGTTGCAACCGGAATGGAAGAGCACCGCTTGAATGCTTTGGACTTTTTTAGAGGGACAAAATGGGTTCGTGATAACTTGCCACATGCACATATCAGTGGTGGAGTAAGTAACGTTTCATTCTCATTTAGAGGAAACGATCACGTTCGTGAAGCGATGCACTCGGTGTTTTTATACCATGCTATTCAGAACGGAATGACAATGGGAATTGTAAATCCAGAGATGCTTTCGATTTACGATGATATCCCTAAAGATTTATTAGAACACGTAGAAGATGTTATCTTAAACAGACGTGACGATGCGACCGAAAGACTTTTGGATTTTGCAGAGAATGTAAAAGGCGAAGTAAAATCAGATGAAAAAGCGATTCAGGAATGGCGTTTAGGAACCGTTCAGGAACGTATCACACATTCATTGGTAAAAGGTATTGATGCCTTTATAGAAATAGATGTCGAAGAAGCTCGCCAAGCAGCGGTAAAGCCTATTGAAGTTATCGAAATTAACTTAATGACAGGAATGAATGTCGTAGGTGATTTATTCGGAAGCGGAAAAATGTTCTTGCCTCAGGTGGTAAAATCGGCACGTGTAATGAAAAAAGCCGTAGCTTATTTGTTACCTTATATTGAAGCAAGTAAACAAGCCGGAGACAAACAAGGGAATGGAAAAATATTGATGGCTACTGTAAAAGGTGATGTTCATGATATTGGTAAAAATATTGTTTCGGTGGTATTGGCTTGTAATAATTATGAGATTGTAGATTTAGGTGTAATGGTGCCTCCAGAAAAAATTATTGCAGCTGCTATAGAACATAATGTTGACATTATTGGTTTAAGCGGACTAATTACTCCTTCGCTTGACGAAATGGTGTATTTGGCAAAAGAATTAGACAAACAAGGAATTAAAATTCCGATTATGATTGGTGGAGCAACGACTTCGCGTGCGCATACCGCCGTGAAAATTGCACCACAATATAGAGAAACTGTAATTCACGTAAACGATGCTTCAAGAGCTGTGACTGTGGCTGGAAACCTATTAGATCATAACCGTAAAATATATGCAAGCGACATTCGTGCAGATTATGATGCGTTTAGAGAAACGTTTTTAAATCGTTCAAGAGATAAAAACTTCCTGACAATTGAGCAAGCACGTAAAAACAAATTACAATTGGATTGGACGGAATACACACCAATCAAACCAAAGTTTGTAGGTGCAAAAGTAATTGAAGTAGAACTAGATGTTTTGGTTCCGTATATCGACTGGACACCTTTTTTTAGAACATGGGAATTGTTCGGGAAATATCCAGCAATTTTAACTGATGAGGTAGTTGGAGAACAAGCCACTTCGGTTTTTGCAGATGCTCATGAAATGTTGAAAGTAATTTTGGCGGAGAAAAAACTAACCGCTAAAGGTATTTACGGAATCTTCCCTGCGAATCAGGTAGATGATGACGATATCGAATTACGTGATGAAAACGGAAAATTGCTGGAGAAGTTTTTGACTTTAAGACAGCAATCACAAAAAACAAAAGGAGCACCAAATATAGCATTGTCGGATTTTATCTTGCCGAAAGACTCAGGAGTTACCGATTACATGGGAGCATTTTGTGTAACAACTGGTTTTGGTGTAGACGAATGGGCAGCGGAATTTGAAAAAGATTTAGACGATTATAATTCGATTATGGTAAAAGCATTGGCTGATCGTTTTGCTGAGGCTTTCGCCGAATATCTTCACGAAGAAGTTCGTAAAGATTTCTGGGGTTACGATGCTGAAGAATCACTTTCGACAGAAGATTTAATCGAAGAAAATTATAAAGGGATTCGTCCTGCGCCAGGATATCCTGCTTGTCCAGATCACTTAGAGAAACCAACAATCTGGAAACTCTTAAATGTAGAAGAAGAAATAGGAGTTACCCTAACGGAGAGTATGGCAATGTGGCCAGCATCATCAGTATCAGGATATTATTTTGGAAACCCGAAAAGTAAATATTTTGGACTAGGAAAAATAAAAGAAGATCAAGTTGTAGATTACGCCAAACGCCGAAGTATTTCAACAGACAAAGCCATGAAATGGCTGAATCCTAATATAGCAGATTAAATTAGTCTAAAGTCAAAAGTCTTAAAGTCCGAAAGGAAAGACTTTCGACTTTCGACTTTACAACTTTAAGACTTAATAATGAAAGTAACACAACATATAGAAAAGGCAAATGGGAATACATTATTCTCATTTGAGATTATCCCACCTCAAAAAGGAAAAAGTATTCAGGAATTATACGATAATATCGATCCGTTAATGGAGTTTAAACCACCATTTATTGATGTTACAACTTCTCGCGAAGAGTATATTTATATTGATAAAGGTAACGGACTTTTAGATAAAAAATTAACGAGAATGCGTCCGGGAACATTAGGGATTTGTGCTTCTATAAAACATAAATACAACGTAGATACAGTTCCTCATGTGCTTTGTGGAGGATTTACTAAAGAAGAAACAGAGTACCTTTTGGTAGATTGTAATTATTTAGGAATTGATAATGTTATGGCTTTACGTGGAGATGCCATGAAAGATGAACAATATTTTATTCCAAAAGCGGGAGGAAATGATTATGCTGTTGATTTAGTAAAGCAAATCAGTTTATTGAATCAAGGAAAATATCTTCATGAAGTAATGGATGTCGATAACAAAGCTGATTTTTGTATTGGTGTTGCGGGTTATCCAGAGAAACATTTAGAATCTCCATCGTTGCAATCAGACTTAAAAAGACTGAAAGAAAAAGTAGATGCTGGTGCAGATTATGTTGTAACGCAAATGTTTTTTGATAATTCAAAGTATTTTAATTTTGTAGATAAAGCTAGAGAAATGGGAATTACAATTCCTATCATTCCGGGAATTAAACCAATAGCAGTTCAAAGACATTTACAGGTTTTACCTCAGATTTTCCGTATCGATTTACCCGAAGATTTAATTCATGAAGTAGATAAATGTAAAAACAACGCAGAGATACGACAAGTAGGAATCGAATGGGCAATCCAACAATCATTAGAGCTTAAAGCTGCTGGAGTTCCGGTTTTGCATTATTACTCTATGGGAAAATCCGAAAACATTCGTCAAATAGCAAGTAAAGTTTTCTAAATTTACTTTGTAAATTCTCACCATTAAGAGATTAAGTAAGACTTAATTTAGCTTAATCTCTTAATGGTAAAGAATAATTGTTCTTAATGTTTTATTTTAAGAAGAGTCGGAGGTAGGAGCTTTTCCAGCTGTGCGCTATATCTTTTTATTTTTAAAGAAAAAATAAAAAGGATGCCGCTTCCATCTGGGCTAGGGCATTAGGTATTTTAATTTCAATTTGTAATAATTTAAACTTATGAAAAAAGAAGAATTACAATCGATCGCATCTCAATTAAAAAAACCTGAAGGAGAAAAAGGAATTGAAATGGCAAATATGATGCATGAAACAAACATCAATATGACGCTAAGCGCAATCCGAAACCTACATATTTCACAAGGGGATAATATACTAGAATTAGGTCATGGAAATGCAGCTCATTTAGAGCATTTAATGCAGCAATGCAACCATTTAAAGTACTACGGACTTGAAATGTCAGAACTCATGTTTCAAGAGGCACGCCAGATTAATAGAAATTATGTTTCTCAAAAACAAGCCTTCTTTTCGCTTTATGATGGAAATGTAATTCCGTTTTCAGACGCTCATTTCAATAAAATATTTACTGTGAATACCTTATATTTTTGGCAAGAACCTGTAAAGTTACTTATGGAAATATACCGAGTGTTGGATAATAAAGGAATCTTTTGCCTAACATTTGCACAGGAAAGTTTTATGGAAAAACTTCCATTCACCGAATTTGAATTCGAACTTTATAACACCGAAAAAGTCGAAAAATTGATTAGTCAAACGCCTTTTAAAATTATTAACTCGGAAACACTGACTGAAAAAGTAAAAAGTAAGACAGGTGAGTTTGTTGATAGAGAGTTTACTACAATTGTTCTGATGAAATAAAAATGTAAACGATATTAATTTTGAATTCTTTTTAGCGTAATTTAATTGATTTTTAAAATACTAATGCTTTTTAATTATGGAGACTAAAAAAATCAATTTTATAAAAAATTACAGTAGTATTCTTTTACTTCTAGGGGGTATTATTGCAGGAAGTATTTTAGGATTAGTCTTTGGTAAAGATGTAGAGATTATAAAACCAGTAGGAGATATTTTCTTGAATTTGCTTTTTACTGCAATTATACCATTGATCTTTTTTACAATCACTTCATCTATTGCCAATTTAGAAAAAACAGAAAAACTAGGAAGATTATTTGTTGTAATGGTTGTTGTTTTTTTAGGAACACTTCTTATTTCGGCTATAGTAATGATTATAGCGGTTTATCTTTTTCCAATTCATCAGAACATTATAGTTTCTAAAGTTCCGTTAGAGAATATTGCAACAGGCAATGTTGGTGATCAAATCGCGCAACTGCTTACAACCAATGATTTTTACGAATTATTGTCTCGAAAAAGTATGTTGGCACTTATTATCTTTTCATTTCTAATAGGATTTGCGACTTTGCAATCAGGCGAAAAAGGAAGTGCTTTCAGAAGCTTTCTGGATTCAGGAAATGAAGTCATGAAACAACTTTTAAACATGATTATGAAAATGGCTCCACTTGGTTTGGGAGCTTATTTTGCCTATCAGGTTAGTTTTTATGGACCTCAATTATTTGGTGTCTATGCCAAACCATTAGGGATTTATTATGGAGCTTGTGTGTTTTATTTCTTTGTGTTTTTTAGTCTGTATGCTTTTATTGCAGGAGGAAAAAGAGCCTTTGTTGTATTCTGGAGTAATAATGCTACACCAGCACTTACAGCTATAGGAACTTGTAGTAGTATTGCAACAATACCTGCCAATCTTTTGGCAGCTGAGAAAATGAATATTCCTGCTCATGTCCGGAACGTGGTTATTCCGCTAGGAGCACCGCTACATAAAGACGGTTCGAGTATGTCATCTATCTTAAAAATCACAGTATTATTTACGATGTTCGGGAAAGATTTTACTGAGCCAAGTACAATACTTTTGGCGTTGGGAATTACTGTAATCGTTTCTATTGTAGAAGGCGGAATTCCAAACGGAGGATACATAGGCGAAGTTTTGGCGATAACAGTTTACGGTTTACCAATGGCAGAAGCCTTACCTGTTGCTATGATTTTGGGTACACTTGTTGACCCAATTGCCACTTTATTAAATGCCAATGGTGATGTGATTTCGTCGATGATGGTCTCCCGATTTTCAGAAAAAACGAAATGGTAGAAATATAATTCTTGATTTTTTTAAACCTATAAGTTGTTTAAGAACCTATAAGTTTCTGCATCATCAAACAATCTGATTCAATAAAATTATTTTAAATATATAAGCGTGAGTAATTTGCGTAAAACCTAAATGAACTTATATCACTTATATGGTTTGCTTTCTTATTGCAATTTTAAATTAAAACAGCAAACTTTTAATTTTAAACTATAATATCTAAAATGAATACAATACTTCAACAAGATTTAAACGATATTGAAAATATACTTGAAAAAGTAAAACAACAAGGAATTGAGTTTTTAAATTCTTTGGATACCATTCCAACTTCAAATGGAAAAACTATAACAGCCGACCGAGATCTAAATCAAACAGGTTTGGGCGTATTATCGGCTTTGGAAGAATTCAACCAGCGATTAGCACCATTAATGATTGCATCGCCAGGACCAAGATACTTAGGCTTTGTAACAGGAGGAAGTACGCCTGCTTCTATAGTTGGCGATTGGTTAACGACTATTTATGACCAGAATACTCAGGCTGTAAAAGCACAAGGAGGAGTTTCGGCCTTAATAGAAATCGAAACGATTAATCTATTATTGCAATTGCTCGATTTGCCAAAATCATTTCTCGGCGGATTTGTAACTGGGGCAACAATGTCTAATTTTACTTCATTGGCAGTTGCCAGACAATGGTTTGGTAAGCAACTAGGAAAAGACTTTGCTAAGAATGGAATTTCAGAACCAATTACAATTTTCTCTGCTACTCCGCATTCTTCTTCTGTAAAATGTCTGGCTATGTTAGGAATTGGAAGTCAAAATTTTATTAAGATAAAAACGATTGAAGGTAATCGAGAAGCAATAGATGTAGCTGATTTAGAAAAAAATATTGAAGTTTTAAACGGAAAACCATTTATTGTAATAACAAGTGCAGCAACGGTTAACACTGCCGATTTTGATGATTTTGTAGCTCTAAATGAATTGAAAAACAAATATACATTCTGGTGGCATATTGATGCTGCGTTTGGAGGATTTGCAGCCTGTTCTTCTAAATACAAACATTTGGTTAACGGTTGGGAAAATGCCGATAGTATTACCATCGATTGTCATAAATGGCTTAATGTACCTTACGAAAGTGCTTTTTATTTGATAAAGGAAGAACATAAATTATTACAGATAGAAACGTTTCAGAATTCTAATGCACCATATTTAGGAGATCCATTAGAGAATTTTAGTTTCCTAAATTTCTTACCCGAAAATTCAAGAAGATTAAAAGCATTACCAGTTTGGTTTTCTTTATTAGCTTATGGAAAAGCAGGATATCAGGATATAGTTGAGAATAGTGTAAATCTTGCATTGCAATTTGATACTTTTATTGCAGAGAATGAAAACTTTGAGTTACTAGCGCCAACAAGATTAAATAATGTATGTTTTACTTTAAAAGGAGATCATAATCAGGAAAATGTAAGTCAGTTTTTAACCCTTTTAAATGATAAGGGGAAAGTATTTATGACACCAACTGTATATCTAAATCGTAAAGGAATTCGAGCTTCATTTGTGAATTGGAGAACAAGTGAAAAAGATATTGAAATTATAATAGAAGAAATGAAGAATACAATTCTGGAATTGAAAATTTAAGTAAAAGACACAATAGATTTTTTTGAAAGTAGCCCGTTTAATTTTTAAATGGGCTACTTTTTTTATGGATTAAAAGTTAAATAGGATAAGAACCTTTCAGTGGTTTAAAGGAATTTGATCTTTTTTGTTAATTTTTCACCTCATTCTATTTAGAATAATTCTAAAAAAGATTCCTTTCTTTGAAAAAAAGCCACTATAAAAGTTAAATATTATACTTATTTAGAATAATTAAAAATAGTTTTGATTCTTGTGTGTCTAAGAGTTAATTTTGTCATAAATTAATTTTCATATCAATTGTTCATTTTTAATTAAAAGTTAATGCGACTACATAAAACAGGAATTCTATTACTGATTTTAATGACCACAATACAGGTCTTTTCACAAAAAAATAAATCAACTATATCGGGAATTGTTTTGATAAGCAATTATAAGCCTGGTGAAGCAGTTTCAGTAGCTTTAAAGGGGACTACATATGCTACTCTCACAAATAATAAGGGAGAATATAAGATGAATGTTGAGCCTGGCGATTATATTCTAGCGATTACTTATGTTGGTTATAAAACAATACATACCTCAATTACTGTAAAGCAAGAAGGCAAAATAGTTTCTGATATTACTATGCAAGAGGATATTGCGGCTTTAAACGAAGTAGCAGTAAAAGGTAAATCTAAAGTTCAGCGAGTAAGAGAACAGGCTTATAATATTACAGCTGTAGATCTTAAAAAGACCTACAATAGCAATGCAGATTTAAATCAGATTTTAAACAAAACAACAGGAGTACGTGTTCGTGAATCTGGAGGAATGGGGTCTGATTTCAATTTTACATTGAATGGATTTTCGGGTGACCAAGTAAAGTTCTTTTTAGACGGAGTCCCAATGGAGAGCTTTGGTTCTTCGCTTACATTGAATAACATTCCGGTAAATATGGCAGAAAGAATCGATGTATATAAAGGAGTTGTTCCTATTGAATTGGGAGCAGATGCATTAGGAGGAGCAGTAAATATTATAACTAATAAAAGTGTAAACCGTTACATTGATGCTTCATATACTTATGCTTCGTTTAATACGCATAGAATGGCAGTAAATACGCGTTTTACAAATAAAGACGGACTTATTTTAAATTTAAATGCTTTTGGAAACTATTCAGATAACGATTATAAAGTAGATGTAAGTATTGCAGATAAAACAACTTCAAAGTTTTTACCAGAACAAAAGTACCGTCATTTTCATGATGCCTATAAATCTGGGACAATAATGGCAGAAACAGGGTTTAAGGATAAATCATTTGCCGATTATTTACTTGTTGGTTTTGTAATGTCTGGAAACAAGAAAGAAATCCAACAAGGAAGAACAATGGACAAAGTTGCAGGTCAGGCTTTTAAGGACGGGGAGGCTTTTATATCTTCTTTGAAATACAAGAAAGATAATCTTTTTACTAAAGGGCTGTCTTTAAATTTTAATACAACATATAGTTTAGTAAATAACCGTACAATTGATACTTCTTCAAGAGTTTATGACTGGGCAGGAAATTACACTTATAGAAATTTTGGAGGAGCTAGTGATAAAGGAGAATTAAGTGACAGAAAAACATTTTATCTATATGATGAGAGGAATTTATTGGCAATAACTAATATAAAATATGAAATTGATGATCATCAATCTGTTGCATTTAATCATACATACACGGGCTATAAGCGTAAAGAAACAGAAGAATATAAAGAAGTTATTGATTTAGGTGAGCCATCCTTTGATAAAAATATTTTAGGTCTGGTATATAATGTAAGTGGTTTTGAAAATCGATTTTCAGCTTCGGCTTTTGGTAAGATGTTTGGTTTTCGTACGAGTACAGCTAATAAGGGCGAAACTGAATCGACATCATCAACAAATTATGGTTATGGAGCTACAGCTACCTACCATCTAACGGATAAATTACAAACAAAAGCATCTTATGAGCATGCTTATCGTTTGCCTTCGTCAGCCGAAATGTATGGAGATGGAGGGGTAACAATTACTAGTAATACAGGATTAACCCCTGAGAGTAGTGATAATGTAAATTTTGGACTTGTTTTAATTACTCAAAAAAACAAACATCATTTTGGAGCCGAAAGTAGCTTAATATACAGAAATGCTAAAGATTTTATACAGATAACTCGTGTTGGAAATACATCTAGTTACAAAAATTTACAAAGTGTTCGTGTTACAGGTATTGATGGAGTGCTTCGCTATGGATATGATGATTTATTAACTTTTGAAGTAAATGCGACCTATCAAAAGCAAGTAAATACAAATAAATTTATTAAAAGAGAAGATTTGGAGGTTCCAGATGCACTATATAATGCACAATTACCAAATGTACCTATCTTTTTTGGTAATGCTGATTTAGCTTTTTCATTCAAAAATATTAAATATAAACACGACAGACTTACTCTTAATGTTAGTGCAAATTATTTAGATGCTTTTTATTTGACCTGGCCCGTTTTAGGGGGACTTGAAACTAAAAAAGCCATTCCAGAGCAGTTTACTCAAAATATAATGGCTTCTTATTCCTTTTTAAACGGAAAATACAACGTTGCTTTTGAGTGTAGAAATATTACAGATGTTAAGGTATACGACTACTTTAAAGTTCAAAAGCCAGGTCGTGCTTTTTCAGTTAAGTTGAGATACTTCATTCAATAACAAAAATTAAACTTTAATAATAACCCTTAAATAATTATAAATCATGTTTATAAACAAATTTCAAAAAGGCTTTGCTTTAGCAATGCTGTCGTTAGCTACTTTTTCTTGTAGTAGTGATGATGCTGCTCCAGTTCAAGAGCCTAACACAACTAATTCCAAATATGTTGCTTCTTATTGGTTGGCAGATTATACACAGTATATATTAGATTTTAATTCTGTAGATCGATTAATGACTGGAGAAATTAGTGCAAAAGGAGTTGGTATTGAATTTGGAGGAAGTTGTTTTCCTGTAGCTAATACTTTTTTTGCCTTAAGCACAGAAGATGAAGGGTCGGTTTCATTCCATCTTAATAATACAGGGAAATTAGTGGCTGGAGACAAACTTGCTTTAGAATCATCTTATGTTGTTGGTTACACAGATGATAAAAGAATGATTAATATTGGCGCTACTTGGGATGGTAGTTCTTCAGATTATGAGCTTATGATTTATAATCCTAAAACGGTTTCAATCGATGGTCGTAAGTTTAACGACTTTGCGGTTAGCTCTGAAAACAAAAAAATCTTGTATTGGCCAACAGGAGCAGCAGTTTCTGGTGATAAACTTTTTGTGCCTGTATATATTAAAGATGTTACTGATGGAACAAATAAAGTATTATCATCTGATGCTATTGTAAGAGTTTATAAATACCCATCTTTGGAATATGTAACTACAATAAAAGATACTAGAACAGCTGCGATTGGTCTTTATTACACTAATACAGGAATTGTACAAACAGAATCTGGGGATATTTTTACATTTTCATCTAATGCTCGTGCTGGTGGTTATCCTGTTACAGCAGTTTCTTCGGGAGTGTTACGTATTAAAAAAGGAGAAGACAAGTTTGATGCAAACTATTTCTTTAACATTGAAACAAGTACACTTAAAGGTAAAGTCATTGCAGCATATCCATTAGTAGGGGAGAAAGTTTTTATATCTTATATTCCTAACGATGTTGATCCGAATAGTCCAGTTTATAGTTTTCTTGACAGCAAACCAATTTTTAAATCGGCTATTCTTGATTTAGCTACCAAAACTGTTTTACCAGTTACAGGTTTACCTGATCATGGTGGAGATGAGTTTTTTGGACTAGGGAGTATGTTTGTAGAAGATGGAAAAGCATACAAAAGTTTTGTTACAGGTAAAGAAGCTCGTGTTTACCAAATAGATATCGCAACTGGTAATGCCAAAGCTGGTGCGCTTCTTAAAGAGGGGCTTTACTTGCCTGCAATTGGAAAACTTACATACTAATACAATTTTT
Organism: Flavobacterium frigoritolerans; assembly: GCF_025847275.1. Taxonomy (GTDB): domain Bacteria; phylum Bacteroidota; class Bacteroidia; order Flavobacteriales; family Flavobacteriaceae; genus Flavobacterium; species Flavobacterium frigoritolerans. Next base: position 323,841 of record NZ_JAOZEV010000002.1, on the reverse strand, counting down.
AATGGCTTGAGAATTATTTTTAATAAAGTAATTCCTCAAGCCATTTATATATAGACCTTTTTTGCCCATAACATACCATTACTATTAAATTATAATGCCAAATGACTACTATTAAACGCCGTACAAATAAGCCACCAAATAAAGGGAAATCACGTTTCAGTAAAATTAATGCTTGGTTGCATTTATGGTTGGGACTCGCTTCTGGAATTGTGGTGTTTATAATGGGAATTACAGGTTGTATTTTGGTTTTTGAACAAGAAATCAAACATGCAACATCTCCTTGGTTAAATGTCGAAGCGCAAGAATCAGAAAAAGTACTACCACCTTCTAAGATATATGAAGCAGTTAGTAAAGCATTGCCTAATAAAGAAATTCATGGTTTATGGTACAATGGTTTAGATAAAACGATTAAAGTTGATGTCGAATCAGATTCTTTGATATATGTAAATCCATATAACGGAGCTATTACAGGAATGGTAGATCACGAAGACTTTTTTCACATCATGGATGAAGGACATCGTTATTTATGGTTAGATAGAGATGTTGGTTCGCAAGTTACGGCTTGGGGAACGCTAATTTTCTTCTTTTTGCTTATAAGTGGACTTGTTCTTTGGTTTCCAAAAAAATGGAACAAAACAACTAGAGATGCTAGTTTTAAGATAAAATGGAGTGCGAAGTTTAAACGGATAAATTATGATTTGCATAATGTAATGGGGTTTTACACTATTATATTGGCATTACTTATTTCTTTTACAGGATTAATTATGAGTTTTCAATGGGTCAGATCAAGCACTTACTGGATAAGTGGAGGTTGGGCTGATGAAAAAGACAAAAAGGAACAAGTTGTTGCTGTTAAAAAAGATACTTTGTCCCAAAAGCAATTAGACAAACTCGCGACAGCCGATTTTATCTGGAACAAAGTACGCAAGGAAATTGCCAAAGAAAATAAAGAAGCAGTAATCATTCATTTTCCAGATGAGCCAGAAGATGATTTTTATGCTTGCACAGATATGAATAAAGGAGTTTGGAGGGATTTATACTTTGATCAACAAACATTGGAATTAAAGCCAAATTCACAAAAGTATATTGATGACGAACGTTTCTCAAAATGGCTTATGCGATCTAATTATAGTTTACATATAGGAACTATAGGAGGAATGTCAACTAAGATTTTATATTTCGCTGGTAGTTTAATATGTGCCAGTTTACCAGTTACAGGTTTTTATATTTGGTGGGGAAGGAAAAAAAAGCAAAAACCTACAGTTAAGATTTAATATTACCCATTTACATATTTTAGTTAGTTAAAGTCTTTTGAAAGAGTTCCCATTCTTCAAAAGACTTTTTTATGTTTAACAAATAAATAAAGAATCAATCCAAAACCAATATGATTGTTTTGATGAGTAAAGTTCGATTGTCAGACTGAGCGGAGTCGAAGTCTCATTTGCTGAATCACTTTGCGGGACTTCGACTCCGCTCAGTCTGACATTAGTATGTTGGAATTAATTGCAAGGAACAATTTAAATATTCATTACTATCGAATAAAAACAGATATAGCCTGCTTAAACAAGCAGGCTATAGTACATCAAGTAAACAAAAATAAGAGGTGGAACTAAAGATTTAAAGCATTAAATTCTGTAAGTAAAGGAAATTGTTGCTACACGGCTATCAAGATTATATCTTTTGTCAATACTGGTTTGTCCGATAACCGAATTGATATTGTATTTATTAGTATTAAAAATATCGGTAACATTAAACTTTATACTGCCTTTGTTAGCAAGAACCTGTTTTGATAATCCGATGCTAAAATCAAAGAAACTATCTCTCTCATAAATTCCAACATTCGATTTTGATTGATACTGCGCATTGGCCTCAGCTTTCCAAGTGTCAGTAATTGTAAATGAGTTTTGAACATTTAAATTTAATGTTACTATTGGGTCAATTGTATTTGTATTAATCATGTTTCCTTCAAATCTATTCTCAAAAACATTCATCAGCGTATTTACAGACCACCATTTATAAATATCGGTTGTATTGGTAATATTTACACCATAATTAAAAGATTTTTTGGCATTGATTTGAGAAGTTACCGTTGTATTATCTGCAGGATTATAAACATAAATTTCTGTAAAAACGTCTTTGGTTTGGTTAAAATACACAGAAGCCATAAATGCACTTTTCCAAGAGTAGCCTATTTCTGTTGAGTGAGTAATTTCTGGAACCAGATCAGGATTACCTTGTGAATAATTAAACGAGTCATCATAAAAACGGAATGGATTTAAATCAAACTGACTTGGTCTGTTGATTCTCTTGCTATAAGAAGCGTGTACTGAATGATTACTGTTCATTTCGTATTTTAATGCAAGACTAGGAAACCATTTTAAGTAATCATCTTTATGATTTTCATTCAGCGTTTTTTGGTTAATATCAATCGCAGTATATTCTGTTCTTACCCCTCCTTGAATACTAAGATTCTCTAGTTTGTATTTATAGTTAGCGTAAGCGGCATAAATCTGTTCATCGTATACAAAATGATTTGTCGAATTAAGATCAATTATCCATTGATTATTATAGTACTCATAAACTGAGGGATTGTCATTATTCTTTATACTTGCTTTAAATCCCCATTCCAGAGTTTGCTTTTCTTTTATAGGGTTTGTGAAATCTACTTTACCAGTAAAAACTTTTAAATGTGAAGGGATATATCCTCTTCTGTCATTAATTGGAGCGCCAGCGATTAAATTTTGTGCACTTTGAAATTGATTAGATCTAAATTTTGATGTCTCATATTCAAAATCAAAGGTCATATTTTTACCCTCAGTATTAAATTTATGAACCCCCGAAAAAGCATAGGTATAATCAAACCACTTTTCCTTGCTATCATTATAGGTTAAAGCATCAAATTCTAATTGATTTAAGTTATTAAATAAAGCATTTCCACCATTGGCAATATTTTGGTAGCGACCAATTTTTGCGTCAAGCGAAACTTCCAAATTTGTTTTTGAAGAAACTTCATATGAAGTTCCAATTTTAAAATTGTTTGAAGTAAGAGGTTCGCTTGTTGTCGAATGTTGGTAATTTGTTGTTGCAACTTCCTGTATGCTAATGTCTTTGTGTTGAATTTGTTCAAATTTTTTACGTTCTTCTTCGCCTCTAAAAGTATAACTATAATTACCAAAAACACCAAATTTGTCTTTGTTGTAGCTTAAACTCATACCAGAGTTTGTTCTGTTTTTTCGACCTCTTCCGTAACTAGAGAATACGGTTCCTTTTATTCCAGAAGTACTTGGTTTTTTTAATATAATATTAATCATTCCCGCTTTACCAGTTGCATCATATTTAGACGAAGGATTAGTAATTACTTCTATTTGTTTAATATTAGATGAGGTTGTTGATTTTAAATAATTAGCAAGTTCTTTTTGTGAAAGCTGCGTTAGTTTGCCATTAATCATAACGCCGACACCTTGTTGTCCTCTAATAGATAATTCTCCATCCTGAGACACTACAACACCTGGAGCACGCATTAGTACATCTAAAGCAGTTCCGCCTTCAGCAACAATGCTGTTCTCAACATTAAAGACCATGCGATCTGATTTTTGAGTATAAAGAACTTTCCTTTTTACAATTATAATTTCATCTAATGCATTTACTGATGTTTCGATAATACTATCTTTTTCTTTTTCTGTTTGCGAATAGGCATAAACAGAAAATGCAAGCATAAGGGATGTTATAATATTTTTCATATTATTTGTTTTAATTTATGGGAATAATAAAATGGCTTTTGAATTAAGCCTAAAGTACAGTTGGACTATAGTAATCTTTGTTTAAAAAATGAAATCTGAAATAAACAAACTGAGATTTTAATTGAAATGAAATCCATTTTAGCAAATTTCATCGGAGTATTTTTTTTCAAGATAAAATAAGTTACTTGAATGTGCAGAGGAGGAGATTTTTGATGAATAAAATAAAAACATGATTGTATATTATTTAAATTTTTAAACTTCAAATATAGTATTATTTATAACAAGTCTAAATAAAAATAATTTAAATTTTATTGTAAATGATAATCTATTGGTAATTAGTTACTACCAAGTATTAAACCGCAGTAAAACTCCTGTTTTTAATTCTTTTTGAGAATGATATTAAGGTAAGAATACCCAAAAGAGCTTGGTTTAGGGTGATTTTGTTTAATAAAAAAATCCAATTCGCTCTATACAATAGAAAGAATTGGATTTTTTATAAGTGAACAAATTTATTATTGTTGAAATGTAAACCGAATACTGATACCGTAGACTTATTTAGTGATTTCTCTAAAAACAGCCTCTAGGTTTTTATTTTTTTGATTAAGCTGTAATGTTTTTAAACCATTGGCAGTTGCAAAGTCAAAAATAGCAGGGCGCATATCTTTTTCAGTGACAAATGTCAGTTCCCAAATCATGTCATGCGTATTTTTATATGAACTAATGTTTTCTAGTTTGGCAAGTAATTGTTCTTCTACCTGATAATCAAACTCTACTTCAATAATTTGTTCTTTATCTTCAGAAATTAATTTGTCTAGTTTTTTGTCAGTAACAATTTTTCCGTTGTTAATGATAATAACTCTGTCACAAATTGCTTCTACTTCTTGCATAATATGTGTCGATAAAAAAACCGTTTTATTTTCACCTACATTCTTAATTACGTTTCTGATTTCTATTAACTGATTAGGATCCAGACCAGTTGTTGGTTCGTCAAGAATTAAAACATCAGGATTGTGTAATAGAGCATTTGCTAACCCTACACGCTGACGATATCCTTTAGACAATTGTCCTATTTTTTTATGACTTTCGGCTGACAGCCCTGTCAGTTGGATAACTTCTTCGATACGGAATTTCGCCACTTTATAAACATCGGCATTAAAAGCCAAATACTCACGAACATACAAATCCAAATACAATGGATTATGCTCTGGTAAATAACCAATAGATAATTGCACTGCCTTGGTATCAGTCATGACATCATGACCGTTTACAAGTGCTGTACCCGAATCGGCTAGTAAGTAAGTAGTTAAGATTTTCATCAAAGTTGATTTTCCAGCCCCGTTAGGACCAAGAAACCCAACGATTTCACCCTTTTTAATCGAAAATGAGATTTCGTCTAATGCTTTTTGAGTGCCGTAACTTTTTGATATGCTGTTTACTTCTATCGACATGACTTTTTTATTTGTTGCAAAAGTAAACAGAAATCTGCTTGATTACTAAATTTTTGTCTTTTAAAGAAATCATAAAAAAAACTTAAAGCTCAACAGCAGCGGCACCGTTATTGTTAAAGGAATATCAAATTAAACAAACAAATAAAATGAAAAAATTTTTACTTATTCTTGCATTAGCTACTTTTAGCTTTGCAAATGCTCAAAAAGGATCAATCTTAGTTGGTGGAAACATCTCGTACACTTCTGAAAAATCAGAATTCAAATTTAGTGAAGAAAAAACAAATACTTTTAGCTTTTCTCCTAAAGTAGGTTACCAATTTAACGATAACTGGACAGTTGGGGGTGAATTTACTGTAGCATCATCTAATGAAGACAATGGAATTACAGAAGAAAAAAACAATGCTTTCAAAATAGGAGCATTTGTACGTTATTCTGTGCCATTAAGTGCAACTTTTTCTGTTTTTGCTGATATGGGTGCAGGTTTTCAAAATGCTAAAAATAAAGAATACGGTCCTGGAAATGCTTATTCAAAATCTAAAGCTGATGGTATGTACGTAGGTATTACTCCAGCTCTTTTCATTAACATGAAAAACGGTTTTGGTTTAAACTTCAATATCGGTGGTTTAGGTTACGAAACATTAAGCTACGATAACAACGGTCCTGATGTTAGTAATTTCTTCTTTAATTTCGGTAGAGAAGTTGGTATTGGAATTTCTAAAAACTTCTAATCTTAGATTAGTTTTCAATTTTAAAAGCACCCAAATTAGGGTGCTTTTTTTGTGCTTAGAAGTAACGTTTTCGTTTCTTATGTTATTAAACCATGATTTCAAAAGCTTTATTTAATGTGTTTTTTTAACAAATTGTTATTAAACCTGTTGAGGTTAAATGATGGTATTTTTGTTGTTGAGTAGCTGTAATAACTTAATAAACATTAATATGAAAAAAATGCTACTTATTCTTGCATTAGCTACATTTAGCTTTGCAAATGCCCAAAAGGGAACAATCTTAGTTGGTGGAAACATTGGGTATTCTTCTCAAACTGCAGATAATGATTTGGTTAAAAGGAAGTCTGATCTATTTAGTTTTTCTCCTAAAATTGGGTATCAATTTAATGATAATTGGACTATAGGAGGAGAATTTGCAGTATCATCTTCAAAAGAAACTAACGGTGAATCAGTTGGTAAATACAAAGAATTTAAATATGGAGCATTTGTACGTTATTCTGTGCCATTAAGCCAAACTTTTTCTGTATTTGCTGATTTAGGAGCAGGTTTTCAGAACCAGCAAACAAAAACTTATGATGGCGCAATTACTAAAAAATATAAAGCTGATGGAATTTATGTTGGAATAACTCCAGCTCTTTTTATCAATATGAAAAAAGGTTTTGGTTTAAACTTCAGTATTGGTGGTTTAGGCTATGAAACATTTGATTATGAGATTAATGGTACTGATGTTCGTAAATTCTACTTTAATTTTGGTAAAACTGTTAATATCGGAATTTCTAAAAACTTCTAATTTTAGATTGGTTCTCAATTTTAAAAAGCACCCAAATTAGGGTGCTTTTTTTATTTTTCAAGACTTAAATGTGTTCAAATGAACAGCTCTACGAATGAGTTTTGCTTAATGAACCTCAACCTCAAAAGATTCTGTATAAGTAATGGAAGTTTTTTCTTTATCATTAAATTTATAATTAACAACTGTTTGTATTGTATTAATTCCCTTTTTAATTAATACTTCTTTTACTTCAATGCCTATCTGAGATGTTTTCTTTAATGTCCGTTTAGCGTTTGTATTATCTATATTTTCAATCTTTAAAGTACGTTTAGCATTAGGTATATTTGCTATTAAATAATGATGTTTTAAGGTGTCTCCAACTTTCAAATATTGATTAACATCTTCTTTAAGTCGTCTTTTGCTTGCTATTTTATTTTGATAGGTTTCTATTAATGGATGTCCTTTAAAGTTTTCGACATTTCCTTTTTCATCATAAAGAATAGTAAAAGCTTGTATGCCTGAATCATCGTATGATGTATAACGCATAATTTTTCCTGATGGAAAGTTATCAATCCTTTCTTCAACGACTTCATTTCCTTTTTCATTATAACGCACTAATTTGTCATGCAAAACAGACTCTCCATTTTTAATAACATATTCAGATATCTCTTTTTCATGTTTTATATCAGGAGAATATTCTTTTAATGTGTAAGCTTTTTTATAATTAGAATAAAAAAATAGGACGATCAAACCAAGTATCACATTGAACACTACTATCATATATTTCTTTTTCATTATTTCTTTTATTAAGATTCTTAAATATTTCTTCTATTCTGTACTGATTGTGCGATATTAATTAGTTCACATTTACATCAAAAGTAAGTGTGTCATTAAAAACAGGAGTAATTTTATCTACAAATTCGTATTTAACAATTGCTCTAATTGTATTTGTTCCTTTTTTTATTAAAATTTCTTCCACATTAACCCTTGTTGGCGCGTTATGTTTTGTGGTTCTTTTAATATCTCTATCATCGATACTCATATTTTCCACTTTAAAACTACGTTTGGTATTCGGTAAATTAGCTAGTAAATATTGATATTTTAAGGTATCACCAACTCTTAACAGCTGCTCAGTTTTAATATTATATTGTTTTTTATGAGTAAACTTATATTGATATACTTCTAATATTGGATATCCTCTATATTCCCTCACTCCTTTTTCATCATAGCTGATAATAAAGCAAGATTTTCCAAAATCATTATACATAACATATTTATTTATCAATCCTATTGTGTCATAAAAAGTACTTTCTAAAGTGATTTTACTATTTTCTTTATAGTGAGTGGATTCTATTTTACCATCATCGTAATAGTAAGAACAGATACCATTTGGCTCATTATCTATGAATTGACCTTCTGCTATTTTTATTCCTTTTTTATTGTATCGTGAGTACTTGCCTTCAAAAATAGTATCTCCATTTCTAATAATATATTCTGATATATCTGTTGTTTTTGTATCTGGGAAATATTGCTTTAAAGTATGTACTCTATCATCTTTAAAACAAAAATGAAATAGTAGTACCCCAAAAAGTGTAACAGAAATTACGACTAGTATTATTTTATTTTTCATTTATTTCTTTTTTTGTTGTTTTTCATAAATATCTCTTCTCATATATTCATTTTTATTCGGGTCATTGGGATTATTAAATATTTGAATATATTCTGTTTTTTGAGCAGAGGCTGGAGTTGTATTATCTCTTTTCTTGCCTGCCTCTTCATATGTAGATTTCCCTGCCTTTATAGCATTCGCACTATGATCGGTTGCAGTAATAAAATCATCAGTTTTGTTTTCCTTTGTTGGTTTTCCTCCATTAGTTCCTTTTCCTTTTGAAATGCTACCTCTTCTTTCAAATCCCATTATAATAGTAAGAGCTTCAAAAGCACCTCTAAAATCAATCCATGTAGCATCTCTCGTGCCTCGGCGCAAGGAGCTTGGATCTTGATTGTTTCCTCTGTCAGAAAATGCAATTCCTCCAAAACGGAATGATTTTGGAATTTCTCCAAAACTAAATGACTTTTTACTGAAATCATGAATAACTTTTCCGTTATAAGTTATTAGTTTGGTGTCTCCATCTAATAATATTCGATTACCATTAATAAACGTCTTTCCCCAGGTATGTCCTAAATTAGAATAGTGGTCAATTTGAGCACGTCCGTCAAGCCAAATTATTTGACCAGTATTTTTATTTCTGTACCAATCAAATGGAGTTCGTCCATAAAAATCAGCTAATTGTAATAAATCGTTGTTATAGGCCGAATATGAAAAATACTGCCCAAGATCATCCTCTTTTGCTAAATTATTAAAGTTGTCAAAATTTCTAAACACAATACTTATTTGTAGGTTATTACATCTTTTGGTGTAATAATACATATAAATTGTCTTACTTACAATAAATATTCACCTTATTTGTTTAGGAAGCAGTTAACCTGTTTACTCGGATATACCCAAAGAGAACATGTAAATTAATAAAATACAAAAGCATCTTAATTAATACAAAATGTCTTTTGAGACTTGCAACTACAATTAATCTTATAAAACAAAAAAGAGACTCTAGAGTCTCTTTTTTGGAATTAATATATTTTTTGTAAAAGGCTATTTTCCTTTTAGTGAATTTTCTAAATATTCAATTTTTTCTTTTTCAGCTTGTAACAAACGTTCGTAAAGATTTTTGTTTTCTTGGTAAGCTTCAATTAATTTATCTAAAGGATTGAAGGTACAATTATTTGCAAAAATACTTCCAGTGGTAACAATATTATCATTAAAGTTATTAAAATAATTTATAACACCTTCTTCTGAAAAGTTTTTGATTGCCTCTACAGTTACACCAAGAGCTTTTGCAATTTCGACAAGTTTTTCTTTATCTACAGTTTCGCTTGATTCAATATTAGATACAGATTGTTGGCTAACGCCAATTGCATCTGCTAGCGCTTCTTGTTTTATACCTCGAAGTTCTCTAATTCGGCTTATATTTCTGCCAATATGTCTTGGTTTTGTTGCTGTGCTCATAGTTCAAAGATAATAAAAAGTCAAGTTATAAAAAAATAGATAATAATTATATAAATTTTCTACTTCAAAAAATAAAGCCAACATAAGTGAAGTCGAAAACTAACTCATAACTACAAGAGCATCGACTTCACATAATTGACATAAAAAAAAATATAGCTAAACAAAAATTATAAGCTTATTTCGGTTTCCACGGCTGCTCTCATTTCCTGAGCTGCAGCAACCATCTCAATCAATGCTTTTTTTGTTTCATCCCAATGACGGGTTTTTAAACCACAATCAGGATTAACCCAAAGTTGGTTTACAGGAATAACTGCCGAAGCCTTTTCTAATAATTTCACCATTTCTTGGCTAGAAGGAACGCGTGGGGAGTGAATGTCATAAACTCCAGGACCTATTTCGTTAGGATATTTAAAATCAGCAAAAGCATCAAGTAATTCCATTTGCGAACGCGAACATTCGATAGTGATTACATCGGCATCCATATCGGCAATATTTTGGATAATATCATTGAATTCGCTGTAACACATATGTGTATGAATTTGAGTATCGTCTTTAACGCCACTAGCCGAAATTCGGAATGCTTTAACGGCCCAATCCAAGTAAGTAGCCCATTCTTCTTTGCGTAATGGCAATCCTTCACGAATAGCAGGTTCGTCAATTTGGATGATTTTTATTCCAGCATCTTCAAGATCTACAACTTCATCTCTTATTGCCAATGCAATTTGTGTGCAGGTTTGAGAACGCGGTTGGTCATTACGAACAAATGACCATTGCAGAATTGTTACAGGTCCGGTTAACATCCCTTTTAGCCATTTAGAAGTTAGCGATTGGGCATATTTCGACCATTTTACAGTCATTGGTTTTGGTCTAGAAACGTCCCCATAAATTACAGGAGGTTTCACACAGCGGCTACCATAACTTTGTACCCAACCATTTTTAGTAAATGTAAAACCAGCCAATTGCTCGCCAAAATATTCCACCATATCATTACGTTCAAATTCACCATGAACAAGAACATCGATTCCGGTTTCTTCTTGAAAACGAATTGTTTCTTCCGTTTCTTTCTTTATTAAATCATCGTATTGTTGTTGCGTTAATTCGCCTTTTTTGAATTTTGCTCTCCAGCTTCTCACTTCAGGAGTTTGCGGAAATGATCCAATTGTAGTAGTTGGAAACAAAGGAAGATTTAAAGCATCGATTTGCTTCTCACGACGAATAGCAAAAGTGTTTTTACGTTTATCATCACCAGCAGCAATGTTTGCTACACGATTTTTAACCGATTCGTTATGGATTAATTTTGATGTTTTTCTGTTTTCGTTTGCCAAATTATTTTCTGCAAATTGAATAGAGTTTATAGTATCTATTTCTTTGGTAGCAAACTGTTTCAATAAAACGACTTCTTGTATTTTTTGTTTGGCAAAAGCCAGCCATTGTTTAATTTCGGGAGTAAGAGTCTCATTGTTTGTTTCTAATTCTAAATCGCAAGGACTATGAATTAATGAACAAGATGGAGCGATTAATATTCTGTTTTCGCCAAGAGCTGTTACCGCTTTTTCAATAATTGCTAATGAATTTTTAAAGTCATTTTTCCAGATATTTCTCCCATCTACTAAACCAAGTGAAAGATTTGCGTTTGGAGATAATTGTTTCGATTCTAAAATATCATCTAGTTGTAAAGGACAACGAACTAAGTCTAAGTGCAAGGTATCAACAGGCAGAGCCAATGCTGTAGCTAAGTTTTCGCCAAAGCAATCGAAGTAATTGGCAAGAATGATTTTGATATTCGGGAAACGGTTGTTGATTTCGGTATATACTTTCGTGAAAACGTTTCTTTCTTTATCAGTTAAGTTTAAAGCCAAGAAAGGCTCGTCTAATTGAATATAAGTTGCGTTTTCGGCTTCTAGTTTTTTGAAAATTTCAAAATATACAGGAAGTAATGATTCAATAAGATCAATTCGGTGAAAGCCTTCTTCTTTCTCTTTCCCTAAAAGCAAGTAAGAGATAGGGCCTATAAGTACAGGTTTTGTAGCAATACCTAAATCATTAGCTTCTTTAAACTCGTTGATTATTTTTTCTGAAAATAGAGTAAACTTTTGGTTTTTTGTAAATTCAGGAACAATATAATGGTAATTGGTGTCAAACCATTTTGTCATTTCCATAGCAACAACATCTTGTCCTTTTTTTTGAGAACCTCTTGCCATTGCAAAATACAAATCGATAGAAGAATTGGTTTTTGCAAAATCATTGTAACGTTCAGGAATTGCTCCTAATGTCAATGTTAAATCCAGAACCTGATCGTAAAATGAGAAATCATTTGACGGAATTAAATCAATACCAGATTCAGCCTGTAATTGCCAGTTTTCTTTACGGATGTTCTTTCCGACAGCCAAAAGTTCTTCAGCCGAAAGTTGCCCTGCCCAGTATAATTCACTAGCTTTTTTTAATTCTCTGTTGCTGCCAATTCGAGGATAACCTAAATTATTTGTTTTCATTTTTGTTTCAGTATTTTTTACTGAACAAATTTATTGTATTGGTTTTTAAAACTTATATTTGGTTTTTATTTAAGTAAATAAACTTTATTAAGTTGATTTTTGAAGATTATAATACTGATTAATTGTTTTAAAACGAACTTTAGCCGTAAAAATTACTATGGAAAATTTAGATAAAACCGATTTAGAGATCCTGAGACACCTTCAGGAAAACTCAAATATCAATACAAAAGACCTAGCAAGCAAATTATTCCTGACTGTTACACCTGTTTATGAGCGCATAAAAAGATTGGAAAGAGATGGATATATTACCAAATATGTTGCTCTGTTAGATAAGAAAAAAATGAATTGTGGTATGACCGTCTTTTGTAACGTTCGATTAAAAGAACATGCAAGAAATGTAGGGAGCAATTTTGTGAAAGATATTGTTGCGCTTCCCGAAATTATAGAGTGTTATAATATTGCTGGAGATTATGATTTTATGCTAAAAATCCTTGTTCAGGATATGGCTAGTTATCAGGATTTTGTAATGAATAAATTATCTACCATCGAAAACATAGGCAATACAAACAGTATTTTTGTAATGGGAGAAATTAAACACAGTACCGCATTAGAGTTTTAATCAGTGCAAAGTCCTAAAATAAAAATGTATTTTTGCCTTTCATAACCTAAAATCGTTAATCTTCAATCTAAAATCACAATGAACTGGGAACAACTTTTATCACTCAAACGCCAAGGCGATACTAGCAAAAGATTACGTGTAGAACAAGATGATACGCGATTGGGATTTGAAGTAGATTATGATCGAATAATATTTTCGTCGGCGTTTAGAAGTTTACAAGATAAAACGCAGGTGATTCCGCTTTCTAAAACAGATTTTGTGCACACCCGATTAACGCACAGCTTAGAGGTTTCGGTTGTAGGGCGTTCAATAGGGCGTTTGGTAGGAAAAAAAATAATCGAAAAATATCCATATCTAAAAGAAGTTCACGGATACCATATGAACGATTTTGGTGCTATAGTTGCAGCTGCATCTTTGGCACACGATATTGGGAATCCTCCTTTTGGACATTCGGGAGAAAAAGCAATTGGTGAATATTTCTCTATAGGAAAAGGACAACAATACAAAGAGCATTTGTCGGATAAAGAATGGCAGGATTTAATAGATTTTGAAGGTAATGCCAATGGGTTTTCTGTACTAACAGCAAGTCGACCAGGAATAGAAGGAGGACTCAGAATTTCATATGCTACATTAGGAGCGTTTATGAAATACCCGAAAGAAAGTTTACCCAAAAAACCGACTAATAATATAGCTGATAAAAAATACGGTTTCTTCCAGACAGATAAAGACTTTTTTAATAAGGTAGCTGTTGATATGGGTATGTTACCTAATAAATCAGGAAACGATATTGGTTTTGAAAGGCATCCTCTAGCTTATTTAGTAGAAGCTGCCGATGATATTTGCTATACTATTATTGATTTTGAAGATGGAATAAATCTAGGATTAGTTTCAGAGGATTATGCTTTAGAATATCTGATAAAATTGGTGAAAGACAATATTGGTGTTGCCAAATATAAAACGTTAACGACTAAAGAAGATAGAATTAGTTATTTACGTGCTCTAGCAATTGGAAGCTTGATAAATGATGCAGTTAAAGTTTTTATTGATAATGAAGAAGCCATCCTTGCGGGTAAATTTCCTTACGCATTAATGGATAAAAGTCAATATAAAGCACAAATGAACGATATTATAAATCTTAGTGTTCAAAATATATATCAAAGTCGTGAAGTGATTGAAAAAGAAATAGTTGGTTATCAAATCATCCAAACACTTCTGGATAAATTTATAACAGCTTTTAATAATAAATACGACGGAAAAACATCAAACTATGATACTTTAATTTTAAAGATGTTGCCAGAGAAACACCATTTAGAAAAAGAAGGATTATATGAAAGATTACTGCATATATGCCATTATGTTTCATTATTAACCGATGGAAATGCCTTAGAATTGTTTGAAACTATAAATGGAAGAAAGACAACTTAGTTGTTAAAAGGCGTATACAACACCAACACCTAAAACCTGTTTTAATTGTGCTTTTGGTCCTTGTGTAACTTGTACTCCAGCAATTTCTTTTTTAGATTTGATGTCGTCATCATAAACAAAGTGTACGCCAACATTCGCTTTTACATATTGATTTACAACAAGATCTAAGCGAGTGTCATAATCGATGTCGATGTTTCCGAATCTGTTGAGGTAATCGGTATAAAGGCTTAGACGGTTTTCGAAAAATATATTTTTGAAAATCTCGTTTTTCGAATAAGCAGTAAGTAAAATACCAAATTCAGCTTTTATTTTTTGACCTTCATCAACAAGAATCTTATTGTTAGGATCTAGAGGATCATCAATATAAATGGCTTTTCTAACACCAAAGGCTCCTTGGTTTGCTAAAGTTTGGTCTAAAACTAATGTAGTCTTTAAAGTAATCGGTGAGAAATAAAAAGTACGATTTTTTTGTTTATTAGCGTTTTCAGCCCCTGCTCCTAAGAATACGTAAGCTGGAGCAAAAAGCTTGGAAATAGGAATGTCAGTGTTTGGATAAGAATATCCATTGGTAAATTGAGAGTTTAAATTAAATTTTGCTGAGTAATACCAATTTGACAACGTATCTCTTCTAAAACCATAAGTAGAGTTAAACTGAAAGGCATCATCGGTTTTACGTAATTCGATTCCATCTTGTTTATTTAAACCATATTTTAAAAGAAGTTCATTTGCCCATTTGTGATTGTCTTTTACGTATACTCTTGAAAATTCACCTTTAAAAAGCCCCGAAATAGAGCTGGTTCCCCCAGCACTCCAGTTAACAAAAGCAATTTGTGTAATATCAAATCCTAATTTGTTCTTTTTAGTCCAGTTAGAATGTACATCTGGTAACTGAGTTTGAATTACTGGCGTTAATTGAGTTTGAATTAAAGATTTCTGAGCGAAATTTTTAGATGAACAAAATAAAAAAAGTACTAAAAAAGGTAAATGGGATAATTTCATTATGGCATTTTTTGTTTTGGGTCTGCAAAATAATTCTTTTTAACCAAGAGAAAAAAGATTTTCTAAACTTTTAACGTCAATATTGCATAATTGTTGCAATTCGGTAACAGTTCCATGTTCAATAAAAGTGTCAGGAATTCCTAATGTTCTTATTTTAGCATTGTAATTATGAAGAGCCGAAAACTCTAAAATTGCAGTTCCAAAACCACCATTTATAGCACCGTCTTCAATAGTAATTATAGTTGTAAATCTTTCAAAAATGGAATGTAATAATTTGTCGTCTAATGGTTTGATAAATGGGAAGTCGTAGTGAGCAATAGTGTTTGAATTACTACTATTTTCTAAAGCAGTTATTACATTATTTCCAATAGTTCCAGAAGACAAAACAGCGGTTTTGCTACCCTCTTTAAGGCAAGTTGCAGTTCCAATTTCGATTGTAGCATAATTCTTAAAATAATTCTTTTGCCAATCGGTAATTACGCCGCGACCTCTAGGATACCGAATAGCAATAGGATGATTCAATCCCAGTTGTGCAGTATATAAAATGTTTTGTAAGGCTATCTCATTTAAAGGAGCATAAATTATCATATTAGGAATGCAACGCAAATAAGCAATATCAAAAACGCCATGATGAGTTGCGCCATCTTCTCCAACTAAACCAGCTCTGTCGAGACAAAAGATAACAGGTAAATCTTGTAATGCTACATCGTGTATAATTTGGTCGTAAGCACGTTGCAAAAAAGTAGAATAGATATTGCAATAAACAATCATTCCCTGAGTAGCCATACCAGCAGCAAGTGTTACCGCATGTTGTTCGGCAATCCCTACATCAAAGGCGCGTTTAGGAAAAGCATCCATCATAAATTTAAGAGAACTTCCTGAAGGCATTGCAGGCGTGATACCAACGATATTTTCGTTTTTTTGAGCCAAATCTAAAATAGTTAACCCAAATACATCTTGGTATTTTGGCGGAAGATTATCTTCAATTTTAGGAATGATTTCTCCAGTTGAAGCATTAAATTTTCCAGGAGCGTGATATTGAACCTGATTTTCCTCGGCTTGTTGTAATCCTTTCCCTTTGGTCGTAACAATATGCAGAAATTTAGGGCCTTTTATGTTTTTTAAACGTTTTAATTCTTTAATCAAAGCAAAGATATCATGACCATCAATAGGACCCGAATAATCAAAATTCAATGATTTGATCATGTTGTTCTTCTTCGGATTTTTTCCTTCTTTTACAGCAGTAAGATATTTTTTCAGCGCACCTACACTTGGGTCAATCCCGATGGCATTATCGTTTAAGATTACCAATAAATTAGCATCAGTCACACCAGCATGATTCAAGCCTTCAAAAGCCATTCCAGATGCAATTGAAGCATCGCCAATTACAGCAATATGATGTTTGTTGAAATTATCCTTTAAGTTAGAAGCAATTGCCATTCCTAAAGCTGCCGAGATAGAAGTAGAAGAGTGGCCTACGCCAAAAGTATCATAATTGCTTTCGGCTCTTTTAGGGAAACCTGAAATTCCGTTAAGCTGGCGATTGGTATGGAAAATTTCTCTCCTTTCAGTCAATATTTTATGTCCGTAAGCTTGATGACCTACATCCCAAACCAATAAATCGTCGGGAGTATTAAATACATAGTGCAGTGCAATAGTAAGTTCAGTAACACCAAGGCTTGCACCCAAATGTCCTTCTTTTACAGAAACAATATCAATAATAAAATCACGTAATTCCTGAGCAACTTGAGGGAGTTGCGCTTCGGAAAGTAAGCGTAAATCGGCGGGATTATATATGTTGGGAAGTAAATTGACTGACATAAAAGCAAATGTACGAATTGAATTCTTATTTTTGTTTTATGATAGATATTTTCACCGACGAGTATTTTATGAAAAAGGCTTTGCAGGAAGCTGAAATGGCATTTGATAAAGATGAAATTCCTGTTGGAGCCATAATTGTAATTGATAATAAAGTCATTGCAAGAAGCCATAATTTAACTGAATTACTAAATGATGTTACGGCTCATGCCGAAATGCAGGCAATAACAGCTGCAGCTAATTTTTTAGGCGGAAAATATCTAAAAGACTGTACGCTTTACGTAACGCTGGAACCTTGCCAGATGTGTGCTGGTGCTTTATATTGGAGTCAGATTTCTAAAATTGTTTTCGGAGCAAGCGATGAACATCGTGGTTACGAAAAAATGGGAACACAACTACATCCTAAAACTGTTGTTGTTCGTGGAGTTATGGCAAATGAAGCTTCGGATTTAATGAAACGTTTTTTTGCTAAAAGGCGAAAATAATTTTATCGCAGTTTCATTCTTATTAAAAAGTTATTATGACTGATTTTTCAATAATAAAAAAGCTATTTCATATTACAGAACCTAATGGTTTTACTAATGATGAAATTCAAATTGTTAAAAATATCTTCGGGCAACTTCCTGAAGTATTTGTTGATTACTATAGTGAATTAGGTAAGATTCAAAGCTTAAATCAAACCCAAGATTTATTAATTATACCAGAGCGATTTCAATATTATAAACAGAATGATTATTTGATATTTTATTCCGAAAATCAGAAATCATGTGTTTGGGGAATTCATAAAGAGGATTTGTCAAAACCTAATCCGCCAGTTTTCGGGAGTACAGATGAAAAAGAATGGAATTTGGAAACAGAAACCTTAACGGAATTTTTTACTGCAATGGCGTTGCTTCAGGCTTGTTATGCATTGAGATTTCCATGTAACACATTTTATGAATTAGAACAACATGAATTGGATTTTGTTATCGAAAATTTCCGAAATAAAGGAGTTTCATTCAGGCAATGGCTAGAAGGAATAAACTTTTATGGTAATTATGAGGATGATGTAATTGTAATTATGGCTAATAACCAATTGTTTTATGCTGCAAATACAGAAGAACATTTTACGGAATTAGATGATGTATTGTCTAAGCTTGGAGTAGAATTTTAAAAATGATTGAGGAGTCTTTGCCAGAATCTTAATAATAACGTAATCATTGATTGAGCTTCACATTTAATAAATCATTTTTTGCTAAAAGGCAAAAATAATTAGCATTACTGAATTTTCTTCTAAAAAGTAATTAAAATTTACAGTACTTTTATTACATATAAAGAGCATTTAATCAATCGTAAATTTGATTGTGAAATGGTATAATCTTTATATGTTATATTATTTTGTAACCATTAATTTGATACTCAATTGAAAACAAGAGGATTAGTTTACGTGTTGATTGTGTTTTTTATTTTTCAGAGTTGTGGCAGAAAATCTGCTTCTGATTTTAATTCTGATTTTTCATTATTCAAAGAGTATATAACGAGTTTTACAGGCGGGATAGTTTCGTCTCAATCGGATATACGCGTTGTTTTGGCTTTTGAAAAAAAAGAATGGAAAATCAATGAGGTTTTAGACAATAATTTATTTGATATTTCTCCAAGTGTCGATGGTAAAGTTGTCGCACTTTCGAGTAATACAATTGCCTTTATTCCCGAAAAGAAGTTAAAAGCTGGAACCGAATATCAGGTAACCCTAAATTTAGATAAACTAATTACGCTTCCTAAAAAAGGAGATGATGATAAAGATTTGTCTAAATTCAATTTTACCGTTAAAACAGTCAAACAGGATTTTATTGTTAATACGCTAGATGTTCAATCGTATAGCAAAGAATATCAATACCTAAATTGTGTATTAAAAACGGCTGACGTTATAGATTTAGAAACAGCAAAAAAACTAGTTTTAGCGAGTCATAACGGAAAAAATCTTACTATCAAATTTGATAAAGCGGCAAGTTCTGGAAAAGAATTTAAGTTTATCATTGATAGTATTCAGCGTTTACCAGAAGAAAGTAATCTTGAGATTTCTTATGATGGAAATGATTTTGACATTGAACAAAAAGGAAAAATGGATTTTCCGATTACATCAATAAACGAGTTTAAAATTATAAAAGTCGAAATTCCAGATGAAAACAATCAATCGGTATTAATTAATTTCTCAGAACCATTAGAGAAAGGGCAGGATTTTAAAGGATTGGTTGCCATACAAAACACCAATAACCTGAAATTCTCAACACAAGGAAATACGTTAAAAGTTTATTTTAGTAATGAAAAACCGGTTCAGGAAGTGGTACATGAGGTTGCTGTTGCAGTTGTTGATACAGCAAGTGTTGCTGTAGATTCTACAAGTGTATCAGTAGATAGTGCTGCTGTAGCTGTACAAGAAGTAGTAGAAGAACCAGAATCGGAGCCAGTATCTGATCAAACGGTTACTGGCGAACTATTGTTGGAAGTTTTCCAAGGAATCGAAAGTCAGTATGGTCGAAAGATGAGCGAAAATTACACGGAGAAGATTTCTTTCGATCAGATAAAACCAAATATTAAGTTTATAAAAAACGGAACGATTTTACCAAGTTCTAATAATTTGAAATTAAATTTTGAAGCGGTAAATCTTAGTGCGGTAGATGTAAAAGTATATAAGATATATAAAAATAATATCTTACAGTTTCTTCAGAACAATGAATTAAACGGAGCTCAAAACTTAAAAAGAGTGGCGCAACCTGTTGCTAAAACAACAATTAATCTTAAAGAAAATACTTTAATTAATCCAACTAAGTGGAATACATATGCTTTGGATTTATCCAAAATTATAACGCCAGAACCAGGGGCAATTTATAGAGTCGAGTTCTCGTATAAAAAAGCATACTCATTATATAAATGCGAAACTAGCGAACCAGATACAGATCAAACTGAAGAAGAAGAGGTAGATGAGAATGATGTAAACTACAGTGGTAATTCATACGATGACTATTATTACGATGATTATGAATGGAGAGAAAGTCAAGATCCTTGTACAGGTTCCTATTATTATAATGCAAAAATTGGAACTAATATTTTAGCTTCAGATCTTGGAGTAATAGCCAAACGAGGAGAGAACAAATCCTATTTATTTGTAGTAAATAACATAATCACCACAGAACCAGTTTCGAATGCAAGAGTAGATTTGTATAGTTTTCAGCAACAGAAACTAACAACAGGAACAACAAGCAGTGAAGGAATTGCTTCTTTTCAGTTAGATAAATTTGCCTATTTTGCTATTGTTACTTTAGGAACGCAATCGACTTATGTAAAATTGGATGATGGAAATTCATTGTCGGTAAGTAATTTTGATGTAGCGGGCGAAACCTTGCAGAAAGGACTAAAAGGATATATTTATGGGGAGCGTGGAGTTTGGCGCCCAGGGGATAATTTGTATTTATCATTTATATTTAATGATGCAGCAAATAAATTACCAAAAGCACATCCGATAAAATTTAGATTAACTGATCCTAACGGAAAAGTTACGTATCAAACTGTTCAGAAATCGAATGACCTAAACCATTATGCGTTTACAGTTCCTACAGATGCAGAAGCACCTACAGGAAATTGGGAAGCTATGGTAAGCGTAGGTGGGGCTAAATATTACAAGAGTATAAAAATTGAAACGATTAAACCGAATCGTTTAAAAATTAAGAATACTTTCAGAAGAGCAATATTGTCTTCATCTTACCCAAATACAAGTAATCTTGAAGTTACATGGCTTCATGGTGCTATTGCTAAAAATCTGAATGTAGAAATGCAGGCAAAATTTTCTCAGCAAAGCACAACTTTTAAAGGCTATGAGAAATATGTTTTTGATGATTTGGTACGTCAATTTAGTACAGAGGAAATTAATATCTTTTCAGGGAAGCTAGATGCCAACGGAAGAGCAACTGTAAATATTGAGCCTAAGTTACAAGGGCAGGCACCAGGAATGTTAAGAGCAGCTTTTATTACAAAAGTCTATGAAGAAGGTGGAGATTTTAGTACCGATGTTATCTCAACAACATATTCGCCTTACAATACTTATGTAGGAGTAAAATCGCCTGAACCTACTAAATACGGAATGCTAGAAACCCGTAAGCAAAACCGATTTGATATTGTTACTGTTGATGAAAATGGAAGACCAAAATCAGTACGAAACTTAGAAGTAAAAGTATATAAAACAGAATGGCGCTGGTGGTGGGATGCTTCGAGTGATAATTTATCCAATTATAATTCGTCGAACGCTACAACATCATATAAAACATTTGTTGTAAATACGGATTCTAGCGGAAAAGGAAGTTTTCAGTTTGCATTGACCGATGAAGAATGGGGACGTTACTTAATACGTGTTTCGGATGAAGTTGGCGGACACGCATCGGCATTAACTGTAAATATTGATTGGCCAATATGGTCTGGAAAAACAAGAAACACAGATGCATCTACAGCAAATATGCTTGTTTTTTCTACAGATAAAAAGAATTATGCTGTAGGCGAAAAAGCACAAATATCTTTCCCTTCGAGTGAAGGTGGTCGTGCTTTGGTCTCTATAGAAAATGGTTCGAAAGTAGTACAGACACTTTGGGTAAAAACCCAAAAAGGAGAAACTAAAGTCGAAGTTCCTATTACGGGAGCGATGGCACCCAATGTATATTTTAATATTACACTTTTGCAACCGCATGCATCGACCAAAAATGATTCGCCAATTCGTATGTACGGAATCGTTCCAATCGAAGTAATTGATAAAACTACGATTCTTGCTCCCAGCATTTCGATGCCAGATGTGCTAAAACCAGAACAAACGTTTCCTATAAAAGTAAGCGAGAAATCAGGGAAAGAAATGACTTACACAATTGCAGTTGTCGATGAAGGGTTGCTTGATTTAACTCGTTTTAAAACACCAAATGCTTGGGATAGTTTTTATGTTAGAGAAGCTTTAGGAGTAAAAACATGGGATGTTTATGATGATGTAATTGGAGCGTATGGAGGTAAAGTAAATCAAATTTTTAGTATTGGTGGAGATCAGGATTTAGGTGGAGGAAAAGCGAAGAAAGCCAATCGTTTTAAGCCAGTAGTTGTTTATCTCGGACCATTTAAATTAGGAAAAGGAGAAACGAAAACACACCAAGTAAAATTGCCAAAATATATTGGCTCAGTAAGAACAATGGTAGTTGCCGGTGATGCGAACACAAGTGCATACGGAAGTGTCGAAAAAGCAACTCCTGTACGTAGTCCGTTAATGGTATTAGCTTCATTGCCTAGAAAAATTTCTCCATCAGAAAAAGTAACAATTCCTGTTACGATTTTTGCAATGGAAAAAAACATCAAAAACGTTACTGTACAAATAAAAACAAGCAATGGATTAAGAGTTGTAGGAAGCCCAGCGCAAAGATTGACATTTACACAGCCAGACGAAAAAATGGCTTATTTTAATCTAGAAGTTGGAGGTGCAACAGGAATTGCCAAAGTACAAGTTATCGCTACATCAGGAAAAGAGAAATCAGTTTATGATGTCGAAATAGATATGACGAATCCAAATCCTGTAACGAATACTTTTACAGATGTAATTTTGGAACCAAATAGCTCTAAGACTATTGTATGGAAAACATTTGGAGTTTCAGGAAGTAATAAAGCAAAATTGGAAGTGTCGTCGATGCCAACGATTAATTTAAACGGAAGATTACAGTTTCTTATTCAGTATCCGCATGGATGTGTAGAGCAAACAACTTCATCGGTATTTCCGCAATTATTTTTGAATGATGTTGCTGATATTGATGCAACACGCCAACAGCTTATTCAAAAGAATGTTACAGCAGGAATTACGAGATTGGGAAGTTTTCAATTGGCAAATGGAGGGCTTCCATATTGGCAAGGAAATTCAATTGCCGATGATTGGGGAACTTCATACGCAGGACATTTCATGATTGAGGCAGAAAAGAAAGGATTTGTATTACCTATCAATTTTAAATCAAAATGGTTGTCATATCAACAAAAAGAAGCCAAACAATGGCGATTTGAGCCACGTTACGGAAATGATATGGCACAAGCGTATCGTTTGTACACATTGGCTTTGGCAGGTTCGTCAGATCTATCTTCGATGAATAGATTGCGTGAAACCAAGGGGATTTCTAACGAAAGTAAGTTACGATTGGCTGCAGCTTATGTTTTAGCAGGGCAAAAAAGCGCCGCTTCGAGTTTGTTATTAATTAGTAAGATTGATGATGAATCGTCAAATTATAATTATTACTATTATGGTTCAAGCGATAGAAATCGTGCAATGGCTCTGGAAACAATGTTGTTGCTAGGACAGAAACAAAAAGCATTCACAATGGCTACAAAATTAGCTAAGAGTATGGCGAGTGACCAATGGATGAGCACGCAAACAACGGCTTATTCTTTATATGCAATGTCTCAATTCTCATTGAACAACGGAGTAAAAGGAATAGATGTACAGTTTAGTAAAGATGGAAAAAGTCAAGTTATAAAAACTTCAAAAACAGTTGCCGACAGAAGTTTAGTAGTCAAAACAGGTACAAACAGTATCACTTTAAAAAACAATAAGAAGAATACGATTTATGTTCGCGTATTAAATACTGGAATTTTACCAATAGGACAGGAAAATGTAGTTCAGAGCGATGTTTCGGCTGGTATAGTTTTCAAAAACAGAAAAGGTGGAGTCATCAATGTTTCAAGAATTACGCAAGGAACAGAGTTTATTGCTGAGGTAACAGTTAGAAGCCAAAGAAACGAGCGTGTCGAAAATGTGGCATTGACACAAATTTTGCCTTCAGGATTTGAAATTGTAAATACCCGTTTTACCGATTATGGAGATGCAACCAATAATGTCGCTGATTATATTGATATTCGTGATGATAGAACTAATTTCTATTTTGGGCTAAAAGCTGGTGAAACCAAAGTGTTTAAAATTTTGTTGAATGCATCATATTTAGGTAATTATTATTTGCCAGGATTACAATGTGAAGCAATGTATGATAATACATTCTTAGCAAGAACTAAAGGGTTTTGGGTTGAAGTGGTGAAATAGGCTTATGCTGGATTTCGTATCCTAACAGGTTTCTAAAACCTGTTAGGTATTATATGAAGGGTCTAGAATAAAAAAAATATAAAATTGAAGATAGTTAAAGATGCCTAACAGGTTTTAGAAACGTGTTAGGATATAAAAAGGGATTATGAAAAAGTAAAACTAGTAATGGATAAAGATATTTTCGAATCAGGTCAATATTATCATATATACAATAGGGGGAATAATAAAGAGAATATTTTTATTGAAGAAAAGAATAATAATTACTTTCTAGAAAAAGTAAAAAAATATCTTTTGCCTATTGCGGATATTTATGCTTATTGTTTGCTTAAAAATCATTTTCACATAGTATTGAGAATTAAAGATGAAAAGGAATTGCCTGAGAAATTTAAAGATAAATTACATTTGCCTTTTTCGAATTTGTTTAATTCTTATTCTAAAAGTATAAATAAAGGTTATGGTAGGACTGGTAGTTTGTTTCAAGAGCATTTGCAAAGAAATAGAATAGAAAATGAAGCCTATTTAAAGCAATTAATCATATATGTTCATCTGAATCCTGTTAAGCATAAATTTGCAAAGGATTTTGAATCTTATTTGCATTCTTTATATCGTTCTTATCTATCTAATAAGTTGTCAAATATTGATAGGGATTTTATTCTTGAATTATTTGGAGGGATAGAAAATTTTAAGTTTTCTCATGATGAAAGAAAAATTATTTACGAGGGAGTAATTAATGATGTTGATAAAATGGATGAGTAAACAAGATAATTTTCTCTCTTCTAACATATTTTAGAAACTTGTTAGGTTATAACTTTAATCATGGAAGTATTTTAATATTAAGAACTAAAAAAAACATACCTAACAGGTTTTGGAAACCTGTTAGGATATAAAAAAACGACAAGATTACCTTGAAAAATAAATTGAAAGCGTTGCTTCAACGCGTTATAAATTGGATTAAACAGAATGAAATAAAATCACTACTAGCATTTTTGTTAGTGGTGATTTATTATTTTTCATTGCCACGAACTTTGTTTCAGGAACCGTATTCTACTGTTATTGAGAGTAAGGAAGGAGAATTACTGGGAGCAAAGATTGCTCGTGACGGACAATGGCGTTTTCCGGCTCAGGATAGTGTTCCAGATAAATTCAAGAAATGTATTGTTTATTTTGAAGATGAATATTTCTATAAACATCCTGGTTTTAATCCCGTTGCTATGGTCAATGCGATTAAGCAAAACAGGAAAGCAGGTAAAGTTGTTAGGGGAGGAAGTACTCTTACACAACAAGTAATTCGATTATCAAGAAAGGGAAAAGGGAGAACCTATTTTGAAAAACTCGTTGAAGTTGTTCTTGCAACAAGATTAGAGTTAGGATATTCTAAAGATGAAATACTAGAATTATATGCGGCACATGCTCCTTTTGGAGGGAATGTTGTAGGATTAGAAATGGCTTCGTGGAGGTATTTTGGAGTGAAATCAAATCAGTTATCATGGGCAGAAAATGCAACTTTGGCAGTTTTGCCAAATGCTCCGAGTCTAATTTACCCAGGAAAGAATCAGATAAAATTATTAGAGAAACGGAATCGCCTTCTGCGTAAGCTCAATCAGGAAGGAATTATTGATAGGCAAACTTATGAACTTTCGATAGAAGAGCCTTTGCCTAGAAAGCCATATGATTTGCCACAAATAGCACCACATTTATTGCAACGTGTCGCTAAAAATCAAGAAGGAGCTCGAGTAAAAACTACAATAGGGTTTGATTTGCAAAATAGAGTAAATCAAATCGCAAAATACTATTACAATCAATACAAGCAGAATGAGGTTAGTAATTTGGCTATTTTGGTAATAGATGTTTCTAATAGAAACGTGATAAGTTATGTTGGTAATTCTCCAACAAATAGCGATCATCAAAAAGATGTTGATATTATAGACGCTCCAAGAAGTACAGGAAGTATTTTGAAGCCATTATTGTATGCTGCAATGCTCGATGATGGCGAATTATTACCTAATACTTTAGTTGCCGATGTACCGACGCAAATTGCGGGTTATACGCCTCAAAATTTCAACCTAACATTTGATGGGGCAGTGCCAGCACATCGGGCTTTATCTAGGTCGCTTAATATTCCTTCGGTATTGATGTTACAGGATTTTGGAGTGAATAAGTTTTATGAAGAACTGCAAAAATTCAAACTAAGAAATATTTCTAAACCGCCAGATCATTACGGATTGTCGCTTATTCTTGGTGGTGCCGAAAGTAATCTATGGGATTTGTGCCGTAGTTATGCGGGGATGTCATCGACAGTAAATTATTTTAATAAAAGTAATGGTAAGTACCGAACAAATGAATTTACAGAGCTAAATTATGAAAACGATTTTGAGCCTGATTTTGGAGACGAAAGCACTCAGAAGAATATATTAGGCGCAGGTTCGATTTGGCTAACGTATAACGCTATGGAAGAGGTGAATAGACCAGAAGGGGATGAAGCCTGGAAGTTTTATGATAGCTCGCTTAAGATAGCTTGGAAAACAGGCACAAGTTTCGGTAATCGTGATGCTTGGGCAATAGGAACAAATTCAAGATATGTAGTTGGAATTTGGGTAGGAAATGCAACAGGAGAGGGAAGACCAACATTAACAGGAGTTACAAGTGCAGCGCCAATTTTATTTGATGTGTTTAATTTATTACCAAGGCAAAAATGGTTTGCTACTCCATACAGGGATTTGGATGAGGTTGAAGTTTGTCGTTTAAGTGGATATTTAGCAAAAGAAGGCTGTCCAAAAATAAAACAATGGGTTACACTAAAAGGGAAAACAACTTCAATTTGTCCGTATCATAAAACAGTACATTTAGACCAAACCGAAAAATTTCAGGTAAATAGTAGTTGTGAAAGTATTGAAAATATAATTGTAAAAAATTGGTTTGTTCTGCCTCCTGTAATGGCATGGTATTATAAAAGTAAGCATATCGAATATATGCCGTTACCTCCATTCAGAGATAATTGTGCAGGCACTCAAACCGCTTCTATGGATTTCATTTATCCTAAAGCGAATAGTAAAATTTATTTGACTAAAAATTTCAATAGTGAAGTGCAACCAGTAATTTTTAAAGTAGCTTATTCACAAAGAGAAAGTCAATTGTTTTGGTATGTAGATAATGTGTACAAAGGAGTTACTAAAGTTTTTCATGAAAAACCAATTGTAATGACAGCAGGTTTTCATTATGTTACTGTTGTAGACGAATTTGGAAACGAAATAAAACGAAGAGTTGAGGTTGTAACGGAATAAATACGATTAAAACATTCTTAAACGACCATAAACATTTTTGTTATTGGTAAATCTAAAAGTAAGCCCAAAAGTAAAACCTTTAATTACAGGTATTTTTTCGCTATCAAAAGGTGCTGAATAACCAAAACCTAAATCTATCATATTTAAAAAAGTAAGACCAGCTAGTGCATACGCATTTTTATCAGATCCTCCAGCTTTTATAAAAATGGATTTCTGAATGTTATAAGATAAATGTATATCTGGTAAGCCATAATATTTGCCATTATAACTAGTAATTCCGTATCCTAAACCTAGAAGGAGTTTATTTTCTTCTTTGCAATCTAAACAAAATTCCAATCCGCCAGTAAATTGGCTTTTGCTAGCAATAGAATAGCCTAGGTAAAGGATTGGCCATTCAGGAATTCTAAATTTAGGAGTATAATTATTTGGTTTGTAATCGAAGACTCTCGTCTCTGATTTATCGTCATTTTCATTATACCATTTGGCATTACCAACCAAATACTCGCCTTCGGAATCTTTGGAGTAGCCTTGAAATTGTATTTTATTGCTTTTTAAATAGTAATCATTGATTACATAAAGAGAGTCTGTGTTTGTTATTTTGTATCCTACAGCACTTTTAGTTTTTATTTTTATGGGTTTGATTCTGTAATAAAGAGCAGTTTCTTTGTTGGATTTTTTCCAGTTTTGGTCAAAATAAATGGTGTCATTTTGTGCTGATACTTTTGATGCAAATAAAATAAAAACAATTAAAAAGGAATATGCGTTAATCTTCTTTATAAAAGTATGTAGGTGTTTTGTTGGAAGCATTTGAATGTTTTTATCATTTTAGATACGATTCAAAAGTAAGTAAAACACTTTAATTTGTTGGGTCAGTACGTAATTATAAATATTTTAATCTTTGATTTATAGGTACAAAAAAACCGCTAATCTTTCGAAAAGCGGTTTCTTGTTTTATTCTTTAATAACATTTCCATCTTTATCATAGAAATGGTATTCTAAGTACGTGTAAGCGTCACGAGGTATGATTTTCACCCATTTTTTATGTTCAAAAAACCATTTTGAACGTATTGATGGAAAACCTTTACAGAGGTATGCTGCCACAAATGGATGTGTATTAAGCACAACTTTTTTGTGGGTTTTTAAAAGTCTGTCTAAATCAGATGATATTTTATCAATGATTAAAATTGGCGCTTCAATTTCGCCATTTTCATTGTTAGGATCTTCTTCTCTAGTTTTAATGTTTACTTCGGGTCTTACTCTTTGTCTTGTAATTTGAACTAATCCAAATTTGCTAGGCGGTAAGATTTTATGTTTTGCTTTATCGTCGCTCATTTCTTCTCGCAAGAAGTCGAACAAGACTTTCCTATTTTCAGGATTCGACATATCAATAAAATCAACTACGATTATTCCACCCATATCACGCAAACGCAATTGTCTGGCGATTTCGGCAGCAGCAATCATATTAACTTCCATGGCGGTGTCTTCTTGATTAGTGGCTTTATTAGAACGGTTTCCGCTATTTACGTCTATAACGTGTAAAGCTTCGGTATGTTCGATAATAAGATAAGCCCCTTTGCTCATGGAAACAGTTCTTCCAAAAGAAGTTTTGATTTGTCTCTCTATATTGTATTTCTCGAAAATTGGAGTATCATTTGATTGATAAAACTTAACAATCGATTGTTTTGAAGGTGCAATTTCTTGCAGATAATCCTTCGTTTGATGGTACAACTCTTCATCATCAATTTGAATACCACTAAAGGTATCATTAAATACATCTCTTAATATTGAAGAAGCTCTATTGAGTTCTCCTAATACCTTGGATGGATGATGAGCAGTTGGTAATTTTTTACACATTGCAGTCCATCTGCTAAGCAGGTTCTGCAAATCTTTTTCTAATTCGGCTACGTTTTTGCCTTCGGCTACTGTGCGAACAATAACACCAAATCCTTTAGGTTTGATCGATAATACAAGTTTTTTTAAGCGATCCTTTTCTTTTTTGTCTTCTATTTTCTGTGAAATAGAAACACGATCAGAAAAAGGAACTAAAACAATAAAACGTCCAGCCAAAGATAGTTCTGCACTAATTCTTGGACCTTTAGTAGATATTGGTTCTTTTACAACTTGTACTAAAACAGATTGATTAGCACTTAAAATATCAGTAATGGTGCCGTCTTTATCAATCTCTTTTTCAAACTGAAAGGTTTTTAGGGAGAAATCTTTTAATTTACCTGCGCTTACAAGTTTTATGAATTTCAGTTGGGAAGCTAAGTTAGGTCCTAAATCGTGATAATGTAAAAAGGCATCTTTTTCAAAGCCAACATTTACAAAAGCGGCATTAAGTCCAGCAACTGGTTTTCGTATTTTGGCTATAAAAATATCACCAACTTGAAAATTGCTTTTCTCTTCTTCCTTGTGTAATTCAATTAGTTTTCCATCTTTTAATAAGGCAAAATCTACGAAATCAGAACTTGATCTAATGATTAATTCTTTATTCATTTGTAAATTTTTATCTGTTTTTTCAGAAAGTAGAGAAGAGAGAGAAGAGTATAGATTTTAAAAAAAATCTAGAGTCTAAAACCTAAAATCTAAAATCTTATTTACAGATGGATTAAACAATATTTTTAACAGGTATTGAACCCGGGGGAATTTTAGTAAACAGTTTCCAGTATTAGTGGGCAGTTTTAAGCTGCACACTGTATCTGGGTGCTGAGAATAAACTCCAATTTCAATGAACGTTTAAAAAGAAAAAAGTAGTTTAAAACTACTTTTTCTTCTTGTGACGGTTAGCTCTCGCTCTTTTTTTACGTTTGTGAGTTGCTACCTTATGTCTCTTTCTTTTTTTACCACTTGGCATATCTGATCGATTTTATGATTAATTAATAGTATTATTTTGCTTCGTTATTTATTTTTACTCCTTCTACAAAAACTTTTGCAGGTTTGAACGCAGGAATGTTATGTGCCGGAATTTTAATAGTGGTATTTTTAGAAATGTTTCTTCCAGTTTTTTCAGCTCTGGTTTTTACAATAAAACTACCAAAACCTCTTAAATAAACATTGTCTCCAGTTTCTAATGAAGTTTTTACTTCATTCATAAAAGTCTCTACAGTTGCTTGAACATCACCTTTTTCAAGACCTAATTTTTCTGAAATTTTCGCTACGATATCTGCTTTCGTCATTTTCTTTCCTATTTATAATGGTATACTATTTTTTGAGTTTGCAAATATAGGAATTAAAAAAACAAATATTCAAGCTAATTCGTTAAATTTTAATTACATAAACTTTTACTTTTGTTGTCTAATATTTAATGATGAGTTTTTCTAAACGATTGATAAAATGGTATTTACAAAATAAACGCGATTTGCCATGGCGAAATACTACCGATTCTTACCCTATTTGGCTATCAGAAATAATGCTTCAACAGACAAGAGTAGCCCAAGGAATGCCTTATTTTTTGTCTTTTACAAAAACATTTCCTACTGTTTTTGATCTTGCTAATGCCGAAGAAGAGCAAGTTTTGAAACTTTGGCAGGGATTAGGGTATTATTCTCGTGCTAGAAATCTACATCAAACAGCACAATTTATAGCCAATGAATTAAATGGAGTCTTTCCTGGGAGTTATGTTGATTTATTAAAACTAAAAGGAGTAGGTGAGTATACGGCAGCGGCAATTGCTTCTTTTTCTTATAACGAAGCAGTACCTGTTGTCGACGGAAATGTATTTCGTGTTTTGTCGCGTTACTTTGATATAGAAACTGATATTGCTGCAGCATCGGCTAAAAAAGAATTTACTGCTTTGGCTTATGAACTAATGCCAAAAGATAATCCTGCGATTTTTAATCAGGCAATAATGGAGTTTGGAGCGTTACAATGTGTGCCTAAAAGCCCAAATTGTTTGGTTTGTGTGTTTAATGATAGTTGTGCGGCTTTGCAGAAGAAGAAAGTAAATGAATTGCCAGTAAAATCTAAAAAACTGAAAGTGACTATGCGTTACTTTAATTATCTGGTTGTTGAAGATGAAGTTGGTAATACTGTTTTACAAAAACGAACTGCTAAAGGAATCTGGCATAATTTGTATGAGTTTCCATTATTAGAGACTGATGCTGAAAAAAACTTCGATTTTGTTTCGATGCATATAAAGGATGATTTTTTTAAGGAGTACTCTGTTATAGGTATAGAAGAATGCAATCCGAAAAGTATTATCCATAAATTGTCGCATCAGCATTTGTATATTAAATTTTGGAAGATAAAGCTAAAAGGGACAATTTTAAATGGGATTAATGCTCAGGATTTAAAAACATATCCATTTCCGATTGTGATTCATAATTTTATCGAAACAGAATAAAATAAGTTTCCAAAAAAATGTATCTTTGATAGAAATACTATAGTAAGTCATGAACGGAACATTAAATAAAGTGATGTTGATAGGTCATTTAGGTGACGATGTAAAAATGCATTATTTTGATGGTGGAAATTGCATAGGGCGATTTCAATTGGCAACTAATGAGGTTTATATAAATAAGACTACCAATGAGAAAATCACTTCGACAGAGTGGCATAATCTGGTAGTGCGTAATAAAGCCGCAGAGATTTGTGAAAAATATTTGTCAAAAGGAGATAAGATATATATCGAAGGTCGGATAAAGTCGCGCCAATGGCAAGCTGAAGATGGTTCAACGAAACATACAACTGAAATTCAGGTAACCGAGTTTACTTTCTTGACGACCAAAAAAGAGACTGAGGGGCAGAAGCAGAATCCTTCTTCAGAATCCTCAAAAAACACTAACTTTGACGCTTCGAATGATGGCTTACCTATAAATGATTTGCCATTTTGATTGTTTAACTAATTCTTTTTAATTTGGACCCAGAGCCCAGTTTACACATTGCAAACATCTTAGATACCAACCTGATTGTTGGTTCTCTTGGAATTTTTATTTTACTTTTTTGTTCGGCCATAGTTTCTGGCGCCGAAGTAGCATTTTTTTCGCTGTCTCAAAAAGATATTGATGAGGCATTACAGCAAAACACGTCCAAAGGAAGAATTATCTCTAATCTTTTGGACAAACCCAAAAAACTTTTAGCGACACTTCTTGTAGCCAATAATTTTATTAATATTGGAGTTGTTATTCTATTCTCTTTTGTGGGTAGAGATATTTTTGGAGCAGTGATTTCTCCAGTGTTAAAGTTTATTCTGGAAGTAATTTTGGTTACATCCTTAATATTGTTGTTTGGTGAAATTTTGCCAAAAGTTTATGCGAGTCGTAATAATCTTAAATTTGCACAACGTGTAGCGTATCCGCTGGCTTTGTTGGATAAATTGCTTTCCCCAATAAGTTTGCCAATGCGTTCAGCAACTATTTACTTGCATAATAAATTAGGGAAGCAAAAAACTAGTTTTTCAGTAGGGCAATTATCTCAAGCTTTAGAGCTTACTGATTCTGAAGATACTTCAACTGAAGAACAAAAGATATTAGAAGGGATTGTTTCTTTTGGAAATACTGATACAAAGCAGGTAATGAGTCCGAGAATTGATATTTTTGCATTAGAGATCTCAGAGTCTTTTGAAGCTATATATCCTAAGATCATTGAGAAGGGATATTCTAGAATTCCGGTTTATCGAGATAATATTGATCAGATTGAAGGAGTTTTGTTTGTTAAAGATTTGCTTCCATATATAGATAAAAAAGATTTTGATTGGGCTACACTTATTCGTGAGCCGTTTTTTGTACCAGAGAATAAGAAGCTGGATAACTTGTTGAAAGATTTTCAGAGTATGAAAAGCCATTTAGCAATTGTTGTTGATGAATATGGTGGAACTTCGGGATTAGTTTCTTTAGAAGATGTGATTGAAGAAATAGTGGGAGATATTAGTGATGAGTTTGATGATGAACATATTAATTTTTCTCAAATTGATGATAAGAATTACCTGTTTGAAGGAAAGATAAATCTTAAAGACTTTTATAGAATTATAGATGTTGATGAAGACTTATTTGAAATACAAAAAGGAGAAGCCGAAACATTAGGTGGTTTTATTCTGGAAATCATAGGGAACTTTCCAAAGAAGAATCAAAAAATAGCTTTCCAGAATTGTATTTTTACAATAGAATCGGTTGATAGTAAGAGAATAAAACAAATAAAAGTAACAATAGAATAACAAAAATGCTTAAAAAATCAATTGCCATAACTGTCCTTTTTATAATAACGTTGACTGTAGTAAGTTGTAAAGATGATGTTGTGCCTAAACCTGCGAGTTATTTAAGGCTGGATTATGCAGAAGCTAAATATGTAAATTTTGAAAACCAATGTCCATTTGCTTTTGAGATTAATGCGGATGCTGTTATAAAAGGTGAAAAAGATTGTGGATTCATGATTTCATACCCGAAAATGAAGGCAACTATTTATCTTACTTACAAACCAGTAAATAACGATATTAATAAATTGTTGAAAGATGCTCAAAAATTAACTTATGAGCATGTTATAAAAGCTGACGATATATTGGAACAGCCGTATTTAAATCCTGATAAAAAAGCATACGGTATGTTTTATCAAGTTGATGGAAATGCAGCTACAAACTCTCAATTTTACATTACAGACAGTATTAAACATTTTGTGACAGGTTCGGTTTATTTTTATGCCAAGCCAAATTTTGATTCAATTATGCCAGCAGCAAGTTATATTAAGAATGATATGCAGCATTTAATGGAAACGATTAAGTGGAAGTAGAAAAAATAGAGTTATAAAAAAAAGAGCATTCGTTATGAATGCTCTTTTTTTTTATGGTAAAAATCGTTGGAATTACGATTTCATATTTAAAACCTTATATGTTTTTCCGTCTCCGGTAGCCTGAACAATTTTAGTTAAGTTTTCTGGATTTTGAATAGTTTTGTCAAAAGTTACAGTAGCAGTTTTTTTCTCAAAATCTACTTTTGCATCTTGTACACCATCTAGGTCAGCTAATTCGCTTTCGATAGTTTTTGCACATCCCATTGCACATGTCATGCCTTCGATATTAAAACTTGCGGTTTGTACATTTTGAGCTGCAATTTCTTTATGTTCTTTTGGAGTAGCAGTTTCAGTTGTGGCTACTTCTTTAACTTCTGTTTCATTCTTTTTACAGCTTATAAATAAAAGGCTGGCAATTGCTAAAGCTGCGATTGATTTTACGATTTTCATATTGTTTTGTTTTAATAGTTTACAACAGGATTTGTTTGCAAAATTAATAAAAAACGAATGGAGAATTCATAAAATTATTACAATTTTGCTACAAAAAAGGCGGTATGGGTTTGAAACAATTAAAGTGGGTATATTTAATAGGATTGGCCTTGGTTTGGGGAAGTTCTTTTATTTTGATAAAAAAAGGATTAATAGGTTTAACTGCGATTCAATTGGGTTCTTTGCGAATTATCTTTGCATCCTTATTTTTGTTATTGGTTGGGTTTAAAAGTCTGGCTAAAATTTCAAAACAACAATGGAAGTTCATCGTGTTGACCTCGATTTTTGGAACATTCACGCCTGCTTACCTTTTTGCAATTGCCGAGACTCAAATCGATAGCTCGATTACGGCAATTTTAAACTCGCTTACACCATTAAATACATTAATAATAGGAGCAGTTGTTTTTGGAATTCAATTTCAGAGGCGGCAAATCTTGGGTGTTTTTATTGGTTTAATAGGGTGTTTGCTTTTGGTTTTTAATGGAGCAATGAGTCATCCGGAACAAAACTATTATTATGCTATTTTAGTTGTGATAGCTTCGCTTTGTTATGCAATAAATGTAAATTTGATTAAGAGGTATTTGTCTGATTTGAATTCGTTGAGCATTACTACAGGGAATTTTGCAGTATTATTGGTTCCAGCAATTGTGATTCTGAGTTTCACAGGATTTCATGAAGTGATGTATGATGAAAAAGTCCAATGTTCTATTTTATTTATAATTATCCTTGGAGTAGTGGGAACGGGTATTGCAAATGTCTTGTTTTTTAAATTGATACAAATGTCATCTCCTGTATTTGCAACTTCAGTGACCTATTTGATTCCGATAATAGCTTTCTTCTGGGGGTTTCTTGATAATGAAATGCTTACACCAATTCAGCTTCTGGGAGCTTTTATTGTTTTAATAGGAGTTTATCTGTCGGCAAAGAAGTAGGTTTTTAATTGTGAGCAGATATTCGTGAAAAGTAAGATGTTTTTGCGAAAAGTAAAACATAAAAAAAGCTTTGTCAAAGTTTTTACTTTGACAAAGCTTTTAAAAATATTAGTATCTCAGGAACTTAGAATCTTCTAAAGAAAATCTGCGTCAGAAACTCCTTCGTTAATTTTTACTTCCGACATTTTGATGTTTAATTCAAAGCCTACATTTTGAATAATGTTAAAAGGAACTTTGATTCCTTTTACTTCTTTATAGTCACCAA
The DNA here is from genome assembly GCF_025847275.1 of Flavobacterium frigoritolerans. Taxonomy (GTDB): domain Bacteria; phylum Bacteroidota; class Bacteroidia; order Flavobacteriales; family Flavobacteriaceae; genus Flavobacterium; species Flavobacterium frigoritolerans. The sequence goes on along the minus strand of NZ_JAOZEV010000002.1, from coordinate 287,974 downwards.
AATTTGTAATTTGTGTTATTGACTTTCCAGCTTGTTCAGATATTTTAGATTCTGCAACTTTTAATCCAGATTTTGTATCGAAAAAATAAGTTGTTTTGCCATCTTTTATAGCATAAGCATCGCTGTTGTTGATTGGTTCGATATGGTCAATTACTAATCCATCTTTTTTAGAAAGTTGTAGTTCTTCAAAAGGAACAGCGCTAGATTTCATTTCTGCAAGATCATTGCCTTCAAGGTTTTTTCGTTGCCCTTGTTGTTCAATATAAGCTGTTTTTTCATTGACTACCTGTTTCATTAAGTTCATAGGTCCCATGGCTAATGAAACCATCATTTTTCCTTTAGCATCCATTTTGGAAGTGAATGTTAATGGTGATGGAGCTTGAGGAATGGTTGTTGATCCTAGCATTGCAATTGTTTTTACAGAAGCAACAGCTTTTTCTCCACCAATAGCTTTTATGTAGTTATCAAATACGTTTTTAGCAGTTACTCCTTTAGGAACCTCTTTTTTTAATGATGGTTTTTCAGTAGGATTAGCATACTTATCAAAATAACTAATAGGAATATTTAGTTTCTCTAAACCTGGAATTACTTCAGATCCTTTTCCGGTAATTACAATTCTCATATTGTCAATTAGGAAATATTTGTTGGCTACTCTAAGTATTTCGTCAGGAGTTACGTTGTTGATGTTTTGAATGTATTTTTCGTAAAAATCTTTTGGAAGATTTTCAGTCTCTATATTCAATGCGTATCTGGCTACTGTTTGAGGTTTTTCGACCTGCATAACAAATCTACCAATATATCCAGCTTTAACTGTTTTTAAAATTTCATCTGAAACTTTTTCAGTTCGTATTCTTTTTATTTCTTTTACAAATTCAGTTACAGCGCTATCAGTTACAGCGTTTCTTACTGCAGAAGCTGCTTTGAATTTGGTTGTGTATTTACCGCTTCCTAGACCAGAGCTAGCGCCATAAGTCCATCCGTGAGCTTCACGTAGATTCATGTTTAAGTAACTGTTAAAATCACCTCCTAAGATTTGATTTGCTATTACTGCAGGAAAGAAATCAGGATCGTTCATTTTTAAATTTACTGTGTTGACTAATGCTATTTCTGATTGTACAGCATTTGGAACATCAACAAAGTTAATTTGAAGATTAGCTACGTTTACAGGAGCAGGATATGTGTCTTTTTGTTGTGTTTTTTTCTCCCACTTTCCAAAAAGTTTTTCTACAGCTGCTTTGGTTTCTTTAAATTTTATATCACCAATAACTACTAAATAAGCATTTTCTGGAACAAAATGACTTTTGTAATTATTTTCTACATCAGTTAGTGTTATGTTTTTAAGTGTTTCTTCGGTAATAAATTCTCCTGCAGGATGGTTTTTTCCAAATGCTAATGCATCAACAACTCTTCTTTCGATTGCAGGTACACTTTTTTCTTCAGCTTTAAGACCTTCTGTAAGTTTAGCTTTTTCTTTGTCAAACTCAGCTTGGGTAAAATTAGGTTGTAATGCACCTTCAGCTAAAAGCTCTAGGATTCGTCCTGAATATTTAGAAAGTGAACTTGCAAAAGCACCGTGTGAACTAAAGTTGATATTTGCTCCGTAAAAATCAATTTCTTCGTTAAAAACTTCTTTAGTCGTTTTTTTAGTTCCGTCACCAATCATGCTGCTTGTTAACTCATCTACACCTTTTTTGTTTCCTTCTGCAAATGGAGCATTGTCAAGGGTTAGATTAAAACTTACTCTTGGTAGTTTATGATTTTCGACAACCAAAACTTTCATGCCGTTTGCTAGAACAAAAGTTTGTGGTTTTTTGATGTTTACTACTGGCGAGCTACCTGGTTTAGGTTGCGGACGATCTTGTGCTTGCATAATTCCTGTTACGAATAATAGGATTAAAATAATTTTTCTTTTTTTCATGATTCTAAGAGTCTTAATTTTGTGCCTTTGTAGTAGGAACGTAGTCTAAAATTAAACGTTGATTAGGATTTAGATATTTTTTGGCAACATCTCTAATTTCTTCTCTGGTGATAGAATGATAGAGGTCAATTTCGGTATTGATCAGATTTACATCGCCATAAAGCAGGTAGTAAGAAGCTAGATTTTCGGCAATACCTTCTACGCTTGAGTTAGAATTAACGTAATTATTGTCGAACTTGTTTTGTAGTTTTTCGTAATCTTTCTCAGAAATTAAATTAGTTTGAAGTTTTACGATCTCTTCATCGATTTCTTTTAATAAATCGTCAGAAGTGTAAGGCTTCATTGGTAAACCGTATAAAATGTACATACCGTAATCTTCTTGACTAAAACCAACAGCTCCAATTTGTAAAGCCATTTTTTTATCGTCAACTATTTTTTTGTAAAGTTTAGAGCTTTTTCCATCACTTAAATAAGAAGAGATCAAATCTAGAACTCTAGCATCTCTTGTTTTCATAGATGGTGTGCGGTAAGAAGCAACAAGCATCGGGATTTGGATGTTTGGATCTTCATATTTAGCTTTTATAGGCTGGGTAATAGGTTCTTCTGTAAAAGTTTGTTTTTGAATTTTTTCTCCTTTTTTGATTGGTCCAAAGTATTTTTGAACCCATTCTTTAGTTTTTGCTTTATCAAAATCTCCAGCAATTACCAAAACAGCATTGTTTGGAGTGTAGAATTTTTTATTAAAGGCTTTAAATTCGTCAAGAGTTGCAGCATCTAGATCTTTCATAGATCCTATTGTTGTCCAGCGATACGGATGGTTCTTGAACATGTTTTTCTTTACCTCTGGAAGTATATTCCCGTAAGGTTGGTTGTCGTAACGAGTTCTTTTTTCTTCTTTAACAACTTCATTTTGAGTGTCAACTCCAATTTTGTTTATTACGGGATGCATTAATCTTTCTGATTCCATCCATAGTGCTAACTCTAAGTTGTTAGAAGGAAAAACTTCATAATAATAAGTTCTGTCATCAGATGTGTTGGCGTTATTAGTACCACCATTGGCAGTTACAATTTTCATCCATTCGCCACGTTTAATATTTTCAGTTCCTTCAAATAATAAATGTTCGAAAAAATGAGCAAAACCAGTTCTTTCTGGATTTTCATCTTTTGATCCCACATGGTACATTACAGAGGTTACAACAACTGGTGCGGAAGAATCATTGTGTAGAATAACATGCATGCCGTTATCTAAATCGTATTCTTCAAAAGCTACTTTTTGAGCTGAAGCTACTCCACCTAACATAAGTGCTGCAGTTAGCATAATTATTGGATTTTTCATAAAGGTTAATAATTTTTTTATTACGCTTAATAAGTAATGATTAATTAGAAATAGTTACACCAAAAATAACTTTTTTTGATTAAGAATAACAAAGCAGTGGTCTTTTTGATTGTTTTTTAACAGTCTTTTTACTTTATAAGATGTTTTTTAATTAATTGAAAACTCCTGAATGACAAGATTTAATAAGTATTAAATATTTTTACTTTAAGAAATTGCATAGTAAATTATTAATTGTATATTTGCAACCTTAAAAATCAATAAATCAATTTGGTATGTATGCAATCGTAGAGATAGCAGGGCAACAATTCAAAGTAAGCAAAGACTTAAAGGTTTATGTTCACAGATTAGCTAATGAAGAAGGTTCAAAAATTTCTTTTGACAAAGTTCTTTTATTAGATGATAATGGGAATATTACTTTAGGCGCCCCAGCTATAGAAGGTGCTTCAGTAGAAGCTAAAGTGTTACAACACTTAAAAGGAGACAAAGTAATCGTTTTCAAAAAGAAAAGAAGAAAAGGTTACAAAAAGAGAAATGGTCACAGACAATATCTTACTCAAATTGTAATTGAAGGTATTACTGCAGCTGGAGGAACTAAAAAAGCAGCAGCTAAAAAAGCAGTTGTAGCAGAAGAAGTAACTACTGGAGAAGTAGAAGCTCCTAAAGCGAAAAAAGCGGCTCCAAAAGCAAAAAAAGAAGCTACTAAAGAATAATAACAATATTTAAACTCATACGTCATGGCTCACAAGAAAGGTGTCGGTAGTTCGAAGAATGGTAGAGAATCAGAATCAAAACGTTTAGGCGTTAAGATTTTTGGAGGACAAGCTGCTATTGCTGGGAACATCATCGTTAGACAAAGAGGTTCAAAACATAATCCAGGTGAAAACGTTTACATTAGTAAAGATCACACTCTACACGCAAGAGTAGATGGAGTTGTAAAGTTCCAAAAGAAAAGAGATAATAAATCATACGTTTCTATACTTCCATTCGAAGCATAATAACTAAGATTATATATTATTAAAAAACCCGTTCGCTTAGCGAACGGGTTTTTTGTTTTAGGGTATTAATTTTGCCTTGATGTTGTTTTTGTAGTCTTTTGCATTAAATATAATCAGGCTCTGGTTTGCATGAATTTATTATTAGTATTTTTGATTGAATAAATCTGTTTAAGTTTTGAAAAGAATAGTATTACTTCTGTTATTTTTTTGTGTAAGTATATATGCGAAAACTCCGCCTGTTAGTGTTGTTAGCCAAGTTGTATTGCTTGATGATTCGCAAAAAAGTGTGCTATATGAATTTGCTGTATTGCAGAAAAATGGTTCCGATGCCAATATCTATTGGGAAAAACATAAGAATTTGTTTCCCGCGCTTAATGATAGTTTGCGAGACGAGATGGCCAATGAGGTTTTTGTAAATTCTCGGGTATTATATACTCCAATAAAAAAAACGGCTATTGAATTGTGGGTAAAAGCACAATCAATTACAAACTGGATGCTGTATTTAGCTGCATTCATTGCTGTATGTGGGGTAATGGGGTTGCTTCGTAATTATTGGAGTTTGATTATTAAGATTCTTATGAAACAATTTGAACCTTTGTTTAAAGTGTTGTTTTCGGAAGTCTTGTTAACTTATGAACTATTGCTGATTGGTATTGTTTGTGTTTTTATAGGAGGCAATGTCGAAGATATAGTTCTGCGTACTGTACTTATACATATTGGGTTTTGTTTGATATGGAGCCAATCAACAGCATTGTTTACTAAAGAGTATCTTGTTAGGAAGTATATTTATGAAATACAAAGCAACTTTTGGGAAAAAAATAAATGGAAAGTGGTAAAGACAATTTGTTTTCCTGCAATTATTGTAACCGTTGCTATTTTGTACGTGTTATATAAAGTTCCAGAAGATAAAATATACTATTATGAGGTTGTTGTAGTGAGTCTTGTGGCTATTTATGCTTTGCCGATTTGGCGTTCAATCGAAAGATATATATATCCAGTTCTGATTCCTTATAAAGATGTTCGTGTTGAAAGAAGTATATATTCATTGGCAACTTGTACAGTTTTAGCTTTGTTTATTGATGCAATATTCTTGTATCAATCGGGTATTATCTTGTCTTATTTTGTAACGGCATTGACATCGCTATTAATAGTATCATTTCTGATTCTGTCTCTAAAGGTGAATTATAAGCATAATTATAAAAATTATATTTACTTACAATTTGTAGCAGTTTTTTTCTTCCTTTTAGTTTTGCTATACAGTTTTTACAATCAATCTTTAGAAATGATATGGGTCTCATTGATTGGAGTATGTGTGTTTGTGATTATTAAGTACTGGGAAATTGTAATGTTTTATTTTAGTTGGAACAGACGAAATCGCAAGTGGGCTTGGGGATTTTTAGGAATGGCAGTATTGTTATGGGGATTGGCTAAAGGTATTTTGTATATTCTGCATCAATATTTATATGTAATTTAGGTTTATATAAATTGATTTTTTTTGAGAGTTGATTATCTGCTTTCGATTATAGACAGGATAAAATCAACCCTTTTTTTGGTGTCTAATTTTGGTACTTCGATTAATTGATAATCACAATTATTGTAAGTATTTGTTATTGCTGTGTAGGTATCTATTGCTTCTTTATAAGTTTGTTTACGTTCAGAATCTGTTTGGTATATTTCTTTCCAAGGTGGAAGGATAAACACAATTGGATTATAACGATACATTTTAACTGCTTTTGTGAGTTGTGAAGGAGGTTGTAACTCGATTAGTTCGGTATATGCTAGAGCGTCTGGAATTCCTCGGTCAAAAAAAGTAATGATTGAATTCTCTTTGTTTTCGATATAAGTTTCAATGGAGCGTTTTAGCATTAATAATGTGAATTTTTCTTTATCAGCCCAAGGTAAGGCCTCTCCATTTGATTCTACCTGTTCTTTAATTATCTCACGAGCAACTTCATTTATACAGTTATAATCTCTTCTTTTTAATTCTTCGATAATAGTTGTTTTGCCAGCTCCCGGTCCTCCAGTAATGATAAATAGATGGATTGATTTAATCATTTTAAGTTATTTAATTTTTATATAATAATTTTATTGTTTGAGATAAAAGAAAAGTGATTTTGTAGAATTATTAGCTATTTACTAATGCACTTTGAAGCGTGTTAATGTTAAAATGAAATTTTGTTTAAGAGGGAGATTTGAATATAAAGATAAAAAAAGCTTCTTGAATTTTTTAATGCTATTATGATTCTTAAGAACTTGTTTATGAGCTATTTTGTTAGTGATTTATAGGTATTTGTTCTAAAATATTAATTTAAAGTGGCGATTATTATAATAATAGAACGTTAAATATAATATGGTTTCTCGCTAATTCCAGTAAAAAAGTTTTATATTGGAAAAAATAAAAAGCCAATTTATGATAGAATCTATTGGTTAAAAATTAATTTACTAGTATTTATAAAAAAAATGAAACAATTACTTCAGTGGACAATTATTATTCCAATACTATCCTGGGTTCTCTTTTTTAGCGGACTTGTTGAGAATAGTAGCGTTTTTCAAATAGTAGCAAGTATACTACTTATCCTTAGTGTTATGTCGGCAGTACATCATTCCGAGATAATTGCAGAAAGAGTAGGAGAGCCCTATGGAACCATTATTCTGGCTATATCAATAACAGTTATAGAGGTTTCAATTATTATATCGCTAATGATGTCAGAGGGTGCAGCAGCAGCTTCGCTCGCTAGAGATACTGTATTTGCTGCGACAATGCTTATTCTTAATGGTATCATCGGATTGTGCCTTTTAATCGGTGGTTTGAAACATTATGAACAGAATTTTTCTGTTTCTTCTGTAACCATTGGATTAGTATCGTTGGTTTCGATTATCGTATTTACATTAGTGTTTCCTACTTTTACCGAAAGTGTTTTGGGGTCTTATTATTCAGTACCGCAATTGGTTTTTGCTTCTGCGGCCTGTCTTATTATCTATTCCTCTTTTCTATTTGCACAAACTAGTAGATACCGACAATATTTCCTCACAGTTGGAGATGATGAAAATGAAGATGCAGCTCAGCCTATAATCATTAACAATAAGGTTTTTTTTACTAGTCTTACTTTTCTTATTGTAAGTTTAGGTATTGTTGTGTTATTGGCAAAAACTCTTTCACCTACAATCGAGAGTATTATCGTTAGTTATAGTTTGCCTAAAACTTTGGTTGGGGTTGTAATTGCGGCTATTATTTTATTGCCTGAAGCAATTGCAGCTATTATAGCAGCAAGAAAAAACAGACTCCAAACTAGTATAAATTTAGCCTTGGGTTCTGCTTTGGCAAGTATTGGATTAACTATTCCTAGCGTTGCAGCAGTTTGTATTATGATGGATATGCCTATTATTTTAGGGCTTGATATTAAGTCGATTGTTCTGTTAGCATTATCGGTGTTTACTGTAATGCTGTCATTAAGTAAAGGAAAGTCTAATATTGTTTATGGAGTAGTGCTTCTAGTTAATTTATTTGCTTTTGTATTCCTTATGATATATCCTTGATGGTAAATAAAATAGTTATCTGCCTTGTTTTAATGCGCATTGTTAATTAAGGCAAAAAAAGATATTTCTTATATTCGTCCAACAAACATTACGCTTTAACTAATCTATGATTCAGTGAATTATTTTCATTCGCTCTTTATAAATTAGTTAATGGCAAAGTACCAAAATGACAGATAAATTATAAAAGGATGCAACAATTTCCAGTAATAAGCTCAATACTTTCGGCTAGCAAACTGGGGGAATTATTGCAACGGGAGTATGGCTTAAGTAAATATACTGAGTGTACTCTTTTTAGAGCAGCAATGAACCATGTTTATATGGTTACTGATGTTGATAAAAAGTATGTTTTTCGTGTCTATAATTTTGATTGGAGAACTAAAGCAGAAATTACTGAAGAGTTGAGACTTTTGATTTATCTGTGGGAAAATAAAACTTCTGTTTCATATCCTATTGCAGACAACTCAAATGAATATATACAAGAATTAAATGCTCCCGAAGGAAAAAGATTCGGGGTATTGTTTTCGTTTGCTGATGGTGTAAAATCAGCAAGATTTAACGCAGAAACAAGTTTTTTTATTGGTCAAGCTTTAGCCAAAGTTCATAAGTCAACTCAAAATTTTGAATTAAAAAGAGTGACATATAACGATAGTGTTTTGCTGATAGATTCGATTAAGCGAACACAGATGTTTTTTAAAAAAGAAACTAACGAAATCCTTTTTTTGAAAAATCTAGCTAATTTTCTTCAAGGTGAATTTGCCAAAATCAAAAACAATGAAGTTAGATTTGGAGCAGTTCATCTAGATGTGTGGTTTGATAATATGCATTTTAATGAAGAAAATAAAATAACGTTTTTTGATTTTGATTTCTGTGGTAATGGATGGCTATGTTTGGATATTTCATACTTTTTATTTCAGCTATACGTTACAAATCCTGATGAGAAGGATTATGAAGTAAAAGCAGAAAGTTTTCTTAAAGGATATGAATCTGTAATTGAAATAAGTGTAGAGGAAAAGCGAATATTGCCATTGGTTTGTCTGGGAGTTATGTTGTATTATATTAGTATGCAATGCGACAGATTTGATACTTGGACAAATATCTTTTTGAATGAGGATCATTTAAAACGATTTACAGGGAATTTAAAACGATGGATTGATTACAATAAAATTAAAATTCAATAAGGTTTTCCGGTAGTATTAACGATAAGAAGAATTATATAAAAATTAAAAACTCCTTAAGAAATTAAGGAGTTTTTGTAGTTAATAATGGGTTGGTTTTATTCGTATTTTAAATATTTTAAAACATCGACTTTTGTTACTTGATATGCTTTGGCTAAAACAATTGTTAGTGTCAGAAACAATAATGATACAAAAGCGATTATAAATGGCAGGATAGGAATGTTGATGCGATAGGCGAAATTTTCAAGCCATTTTTCCAATAAGAAATAGGCAGGAATGATTCCGATTACAAAACCAATCACGCAAAAAAGAATATATTGTTTTGATAATTCCTGAAGTAAAACATTGGTTTCAGCACCGAGTGTTTTTCTAATCGCAATTTCTCGTAATCTTCGTTCCATTGAGAAAGAGGCTAAAGCAAATAATCCGAATACTGCAATACCAATAACAATGATGTTTAGTAAAGAGAATAAAAGACTTTGATTCTCATATTGTTTGTACTTTCTAGCAAAATTTTTATCTACAAAATTGTATTCAAATGGATATTCTGCATCTACGTTTGCTCTCCAAAATTTATCAAGATCAGCAATCGTTTTAGACATATCCTGTGGAGCTATTTTAAAAGAAATATTATGTAGGATTTCTTTTTTTATAGCGTTGGTTGTTAAATGCATAAAAATCATTGGGCTTATTTTGTTCTCAAGTCCAAAATAATTGAAGTCTTTTACAACGCCTACTATTTTATAGTTTTTTCCTCTCCAATTAATTACTTTGTCTATTGGGTTGGCTTCTTGCATTGCTTTAACAGCTGTCTCATTCAATAAAACGTTCGATATTGTATCCGAAGAAAATTTATCGGTTAAGTCTCTTCCTTTTGTTATTTTGATACCCAATATATTCAGTATTCCAAAATCAATTCCCATACGCTGAATTAAAACTCCTTTATTGTTTTTATATGAAAAACTATCCCAAGAATTTTCATCACTACCAATAGAAAATAATCCTGTTGAAACAGCTTCAATACCTTTAATATTTAGTGCTTGCTGTTTAATTATTTTATATCTGTCATATTGGTCTTTGCCTTCTTTACTCTTAAAAATTACATCTATGACTTGTGAGCCTTTAAAGCCCAAATCTTTCTCGGTCATATATTTTACTTGTTGGTAAACTATAAATGAGCCAATAATAAAAAATGTAGCGATAGTAAATTGTAAGACCAGCATTCCGTTTCGCAGCCATATTCCGTTTTTACTGCGAGAAAAATTCCCTTTTAAAACTTTTAATGGCTCAAAATTAGATACATATATGGCAGGTAAAACTCCAGCAACAATAATTACAATTATAAAAATTAGTATTAATTGAATGTAAAATTGGGAACCTTCAAGTATAAGGTCTTTGTTTAAAAAAGAATTATAAAAAGGTAAGGTGAGCTCTACTATTACTAATGCCAATAAAAGAGAAAAAAGAGTAATTAATGCTGTCTCAAATACAAATTGAACAATGATTTGTGGTTTACCTGCACCAACAATCTTTCTTATTCCTACTTCTTTGGCTCTCTTTACAGCATTGGCTGTAGCTAAATTGATGTAATTTACAATCGACAGTAATAAAATTAGAATAGATAATCCCATCAATATTCTTAAGAATTGTAAATTCCCACTGTCTCCTGGAAAAGGATCATTCCCTTTGTATAGTCTGGTATTGGGTAGTGAAAGCAAACTTGATTTAACTGGTTCTCCATATTTTTTTATAAAATTTTCAACAGATAAGCCTTCTTGATTTGCTTGTATCTTTAGGCATTTATCTATAAATATGGTATTTAAATCTTTAATGATCGAAGTAGTATCGCTTTCTTTTTTTAATTTGAGCATCAATCCAAAATTGTAGCTCCATTTATCTTTATTCTTCGCTAGATCTTCCTCGATTATGGTAGTTACTGCTGAAGGCATTACAGATGATTTATGGTTTAATCGATATACTCCTCTAACGACAAATAGTTTATCTAAATACTTTACTTGTTTGCCCATAGGATTTTCATTCCCAAATAATCGAGAAGCAGTTTCTTCAGATAGAGCCATGCTATTACGGTCTTTAAGAGCAGTTTTTCCGTTACCATGAATAAATTCATAAGGGAAAAAAGTAAAAAAAGTACTTTGTGCAGTATAAATTTTGTCTAGTAATTCCCGTTTCTCTTTATAAGTAATTGTCTCTTTGTAGTATTCAACTTGGGTGTAGCAATAACTGTCTAAAGCTGGCGAAATCATTTTTAATATTGGTGCGCTCGTTGCAGGGTTTACTGACCAGATGTTTCCTTCTCCAATATCGTTCATGACCGAAAATATTTTATTCTTATCGGGATTCCATTGGTCGTATGAATGTTCGTTGTTCCAATATAGTATGGCAAAAATTAACCCAGAAATTCCAATGCTTAATCCCAAAACATTCAAAGCAGTAAAGAGTTTGTTGGTTTTGATATGGTAGATAAATATGTTGATCCAATTTTTTAGCATGATTCTAGTTTTTTAGGGTTAGCTACAAATACATCAACATTTCTATTATTTATTTTTTCCGAAAGTATAATTCCATCTTTCATTAAAATTGTTTTTTGAGAAAAAGACGCGTCGTAATCAGAATGAGTTACCATTAAGATTGTTGCGCCGTTGGCATGTAAATCGGTAAGCAGTTCCATTACTTCATTCCCGTTTTTACTGTCTAAATTTCCTGTAGGTTCATCGGCAAGAATTATTTTCGGATTATTTATTAAGGCTCTTGCCACTGCAACACGTTGCTGTTGACCTCCGGAAAGTTGTTGTGGATAATGCTTTAATCGATGTGCGATGTTTAATTTATTGGCGATTTCTTGAACTTTTGTTTTTCTTTCGGCTGCTGGGATATTGTTGTAAATTAATGGTAATTCGATATTGTCATAAACGGATATTTCATCAATTAAATTAAAATTCTGAAAAATGAAACCAATATTTTCTTTTCTGACTTTAGATCTCAATTTTTCTTTTAATCCTACCATTTCTTGGTCAAGAAGCAAATAACTTCCGCCAGAAGCACTGTCTAGTAAACCAACAATATTTAATAAAGTTGACTTTCCGCTTCCCGATGGTCCCATGATCGAAACAAAATCGCCTTGGTTAATCGTTAATGAAATTTCACTTAACGCGTTGGTTTCTAATTCCTCAGTTCTAAATATTTTTGATAGCTTTTTAATAGTAATCATGGTTGTTTTTTTAGTGTTTAAGTTCTTTATTTTTTTATCATCGAAGCAAAAGAAACACGTCTGAAAATTAAGATATTTCACAATGCAATTTATAGATGTTTATTTTGTTATTTTTACTTTCGAAAGGTGTTAGTAATTAGTGATTTACAAACTCTAATGTGATTTTTATGCCAAAATTTTAAACACTGTAACTACCTTGTTTTTAAGTTTTTATTTTTTAAATAAAATCCATACTGTCCATAATTGGACACCTTTCGTCCAAAACTGAACAAAAATGAAAAAGACAATTGCTTCAATATTAATCATAGACGATCAAGAAGACATCCTTTTTGCCTCAAAATTGTACCTAAAAAAGTATTTTGAGAATATTTACACACTCAATAATCCAAAAAACATTGTCGAATTATTAGCAAAAAATACAATTGATGTCGTTTTGCTCGATATGAATTATCGGATAGGTTTTGAGGACGGAAGAGAAGGTTTGTATTTGCTCAAAGAAATAAATGCGCTCTCGCCAAAAACGGTAGTTATTTTAATGACCGCTTTTGGTAAAGTAGAAACAGCAGTTGAGGGATTAAAGTCGGGTGCTTTTGATTATATTTTAAAGCCTTGGGAGAATAAGAAATTACTAGAATCGGTAAAACAAGCCGTTGATAAAAGTCGTAAAAACCAAAGAAAAGCTAAAGATATTACTATTAATGATGACTTTTTTGTAGGGAATTCAGAGATTATAAAAAAGGCATATTCGCTGGCGGATAAAGTAGCCAAAACGGATGCTAATGTTTTGATACTTGGTGAAAACGGAACAGGTAAATTTGTCTTAGCACATCATATTTATAGTCAATCAGAAAGAAAAAGGGCTCCCTTTGTAGCAGTTGATTTAGGATCTTTAAATTCTAATATTTTTGAGAGTGAATTATTTGGTTACGCAAAAGGTGCTTTTACGGATGCGAAAATGGATACTCCGGGACGTTTTGAAATGGCTCAAAACGGAACCATCTTTTTAGATGAAATAGGAAATGTTCCTTTGCATTTGCAATCTAAGCTGTTACAGGTTATTCAAACAAAAACAGTAACAAGATTGGGAGAAACAAAAGCCAGACCGCTTAATGTACGTATCATCACTGCGACTAATTTAAATCTTAAATTAGAGGTTGAGGATAAGAACTTTAGAGAAGATTTATATTATCGTATCAATACAATGGAAATTGTTTTACCGCCTTTGCGAGAACGAAACGAAGACAAAATTCCGCTTGCTGAATATCTGTTGGAAAAAATGAGTCGAAAATATGGAAGAGATGCTGTTGCTTTTGATAAAAAAGTATTTGAGCAAATTGAGAGACATGCTTGGAAAGGCAATATCCGTGAAATGGAGAATAAAATTGAACGCGCAATTATTCTTTGTGAAAACAATCTGATTACAGTTTCAGATTTGGATCTAGATCAGATAACAGCATATGATGAAAATTCAGATGACATTCAGCTTTCAACAGTAGAGAAGGCGACTGTAGAAAAAGCATTGCTTAAAAACAATAATAACATTAGTAAAACAGCCGAAGAATTAGGATTATCAAGAGGATCTTTATATCGACGTTTAGAAAAATATAACATTAGCATTAACTAATATGTTTAAATCATTAAAAATATACAATCTCCTTTTTTTAAGGTTGATTTTTATATTAGCGGGTATTGAAATCACTATTTTATTTTTTAAAAAGGATTTGTTTTTTACAACCATATTTAGCTTGTTTGTTGTTTTTTTACTTATTCGTGAAATGTATTTTTATGTCAAAAATTTCGTTTTGCTTTATAATAAAACCATAGCTTCAATATTGCAAGATGATTTTTCTTCGGATTTTTCTAAACATAGATTCAATAAGAATTATGATGATTTATTCAATTTGTATGATACGTTAAAGACGAAACAAAAAGAAGAAGTTTCGCGAGATATTGTTTATCGTTCGATATTAAATAATATTGAAACAGGAATTTTTATTTTACAAAAGGAAGGAGATGACTGGAATATTTTTTTGATGAATGATTATTTTTCTAAATATTTTGATGTACCAAAAATCACCAAATGGAAGTATTTAAAAAATCATCTGCCAGCTTTATGTGATGTTATTGAAGAACAGGGTTTTCAGGAAATCAAAACTTCGATAGAAATACGTGTAAATCAGGAAAATGTACAAACATTTGTCATGCAAACATCTAGGACAGAGATTTGCGATTTAGATTATTTTATTGTTTTGCTTGATTCGATTCAGAATGTAGTCGAGAAAAAAGAGAAAGAAGCTTGGGTGAATTTAATGAAAGTGATCTCTCATGAGCTTTTAAATTCGATAACGCCAATACGTTCGATTTCTCAAAATCTTCAAGAATTGGTAGAGCAGGATTCTATTTCTTCGGATGATTTAGAAGATATCAAAAATGGAGTTGGAACGATGTTAAGAAGGAGCGATCTTTTGCAGAAATTTGTAGAAGGATATCGAAAATTATCCATGCTGCCTTCTCCACAAAAAGAAAAAATTGATTTGTTGCAACTTATAGAATATTGTCTTCAGGTTATGAATCCATTATTCAAAGAAAAAGGAATTGAAGTCATAAATGCAATTACTTTTAAATATTGGTTATTTGTCGATCAGCAACAAATAGAGCAAGTGTTAATTAATCTTTTAACCAATAGTATGCATGCTCTAGAAAATATTGAAAACAAACAGATTTTAATTGTTGCTGAAATTAAAGAAAACCGAATTTTCATAAAGATTACAGATAATGGAAGCGGAATTGATGAAGAAATAGAAAACAAAGTATTCTTACCCTTTTTTACCACACGAAAAGAAGGAGCAGGAATTGGATTAACACTCTCCAAAAGCATTGTCGAGGCTCATGGCGGTTATCTGGATTTTAAGAATCTAGACGGAAAAACCACTTTTGTGATTTGCTTGATTGAGGGTTGATTCGTTGTTGGCATAAAAAAACTCCATTATTTCTAATGGAGTTTTTGCAATTTTAAAAAGCTTATTTTTCTTTTAATAATTTCTCTAAATATTCAATCTTTTCTTTTTCGACTTGAACCAAACGTTCGTAAAGTTCAATTACCTTATCTAATGGATTGAAAGAACAATTGTTATTCATCGTTGGACCGCTGTTAATTACCGCTCCTTCATAGTTATTTTGAATATTATTTAAAACTGTTTCGTCGCTATAATTTTTAATTGCTTCTACAGAAACACCTAAAATTGTGGCAATAGCTTGTAGCTTTTCTTCGTCAACAGTTTCACTTGCTTCAATATTAGATATAGATTGTTGGCTTACTCCAATTGCAGAGGCTAAAGCGTCTTGTTTCATTCCGCGTAGCTCTCTTATTCGGCTAATATTTCTGCCTATATGTTTTGGTTTAGTTGCTGTGCTCATAGCTCAAAGATATTTAAAATTCTCTTAAAAAATAGGTTTTAGTAAAAAACAAGTACCGCTTGGTAAGATACAATCCTTAATGGTTGGGTACAGTACTAAGTCGTCTTTCTTTTGTAGGAAAGAAGCAAAAATAGAAAATATAAATAATGTTTAACGTGCAAAAATCAAAATTATGGAAGCACAAGGAATTGTAAACACTGAGGACTTTAGGCAATTAATTGCTAGATATTTCACGACAATAAAACCCGTAAACGATAAAACGGGTAGTTATACTGCAGAAATCAGGGTGTCAAATTACTGTGAACTTTCATACGTTATTACTAATATGTTGAAATTATGTACTCTGGCATTAGATCACGAAACTCTTGAAGTTTCAAATACAGCTAGAGATTCATCTATCGATATTGCATTAATATTAAAAGTAGTTATGCAGTTGCTTCCTCTAGACGAAATCGAATTTCTAGATGAGATTAATAAAATGCTTATTACCGATATGAAATCCAAAGATTTGTAATCTGTGCTCAATAATAAGGAACGAGTGAAATAAGGTATAAAAACTTCCTGTTTCTTTAGTTCTACTTTTATATGGTTTTTTAGCTTTTTTGTATTCAGATGGTTGTGATACAAATCGGTACATTTTTTTAATAAAAGATAAGTAATACATATTTGTAAGATTTCTTGTTATATATTTACTTGAGTTAAAATGCTGATAACTTTTAATTTAAAAAGCTTAAAGCATCTAATTCTAGTAACCAATAACCATAAATAAATGAGAAAAATTAAATTAGGGATTGCCTTTGTTTCAGTTTTATTTTTGTTTTCGAACTGTAATGATGAAACATTTGAAAATCCGCAAGAGGTAAGCGCGACAACAAAATTGCTGTCTGGGATAAAAGAAGAAAATATAAGTCTCGATGAAATTGAAAAAGATAATTATTTAAGCCCAATTTTACAGAAGACTTCAAAAAAACTTAAACAAAATGCGAACAATTTAAAAAACACAAATCAAAATTTATTTAATTTAGATTTATCAAACCGAGTAAAAAAATATATACTAAACGATTATACTTCTTATACAATACCAATAATTAATGATTCTGGAAATTCTTATATTTTTCAAAATCTTGTAATTGAAAAAGATGCGCTAAGAGATGCAGCCTATCTTGTGACATACTATCCCGATGAAAATTATAAAGAATCGATACGAAAACATCTTGTAAAACCAGATGATAATATTGATTTCACAGGAAGTAAAACTATTGAATATTTATACTATAAACGAAAAGTAAATATTGACAAAGCAACAGCAACTGCTAATACAAGTAAAGGTACAATTGAAATAGGTTCAGATGGAGTAATAGATGAACCTCTAACTATTTGCGTAACAACCTACAGCCCTAAACAATGTACTGCAGGAGGGAATCATTCTCCAGGGCAGCCATGCACTGGTACATCTGGGCAACAACCTGGTTGGATTGTCTCTGAAAGTTGTACTCCTATTCCTCGTCCTACTAATCCTGGCCCTAGCCCATATCCTGGTGGATGTACGGGTTGTGTAACAGCACCTTCAACTCCGAGTCAAGGATCAGGTGCCTATTTTCCTCCAACGAGTCCAAGTCCAGATTGGACACCGGAATTTATTTGTATTGAGCAAGGTTCTGGAGGAAAGTGCACTAAAATGGTGCCCTATACGCCTATTCTAACAATACCTATGTATGATCCTTATAATTACTATACTACTGTATTGAACCGCGAAGAAATTGACCTATTGTTAAGAGTTGAATATAAGGAAGCTCGAAAAAGTATTGATTTTTATATAGAAAGAAATAAAACATTAGAAGGAGGTTATGTTCCAGAAACTTTAACTTTTGTACCTTGGGCATTGGATTATTTCAAGAATAATCCTGATACAACATTTGACCAATTTAATAATTGGTTTATGAGTGTTTCCGAAGGGCAAGATTGGAATTATGATGTTGCTTATTGGGAAAATCCAAATTTAACTTTTCCTAAACAAGATTTACCTAGTTATAATGATTATTATAATGGAATGGCTCGCTCTACAGATGGAAAACTTATGGTAGGAGCAGATAATGTATATGGTTTAATAGGTGGCAAAGTACAAGAAATACGAACTGCATATCCGAGAATAACCGAAAACACCTGTGCTGCAAAAGTTTCGATAGCATTAAACAGATCAGGTATTGTAATTCCTAATTTACCAGGTAAAACAATTGAAGGTGGAGGCACAGAATTTACAGGGAAATACTTTTTTTTAAATGCTAGGGAGTTAAACATTTGGATGAGAAAAACTTTTGGAACAAATCCTTCAAATACTAATCACATATCTTATTTAGGGAGTGAAGGTGGTACAAATGGGGAAAATTTTCCAGAATTACTTAAAGATATTAAGGGAATTTATTCGATGGTAACTACCAAGGATTATAGTGAAAAAACTGGAATGTCTGGGCACTCTGATCTTATGTTTACTGGTAGTAATAATTTGGGAAATTGTGTATATGGATGCTTTTTTGAGAGACCAATAGAAAGAATAGACATATGGATATTAAATTAATAATCAGAATTGCAACACTGTTACTACTAGTAACAGTGTTCTCTTGCACAAGTATTAAAGGAACTGATAATCTTAATGCCTATTATGGAGATAATTTCTATTATCCCGGATCTTTAGATAGCAAAAAAAAATCCATTAATGGATGGGTTAACTCTTATAAAATGGGAGCGTTTTATGACTGCCTCTTCCAAGGATATAAAAATGACTCTATTTATAAATTAGCAAAAAAAGAAGATTTATTCTTTGAAACTATTATTCCTATTGATAAATGGGATAAGATTAGAGCTGACAGTAAAAAAATAGCAGATAATATGCCAGTGGTTGAGAGTCACTATGATGACGAATTATATAAAAAGAAAAAATACATTTCAGCAACATGCCTATGTTATTTTGCTAGTAGAGAATTGGATTCTATTGCGAAAGAAGAATATAAATTATTCAGGAAAGATAAAAACAATAAAGAGTTTTTCGAATAGCCAATTGATTATCTCTGGCATATAAAAAGTATCAAAAAAACAGAATAATACGAAAGAATAATTATTTCATGTTTTAAAGGGATTAAATTATTTATTCCGATAAAGTGGATTTACAATCCGTGGCACTCGGTAAGCTAAAAAACTCCTTAATTTCTTAAGGAGTTTTAGGATTCGTAATAGAATATTTAATACCAATTTTGAGTTCTTTGAAATCATGAAATGAAAACATTTTCGTTTAAAAATAATTATAAGCTACGTTTTAAAAAGCTTTTAATTTAATTATTTACCCCAACCATGTTAAAACCTGTAATAGTAAAACGGGTAGAAATCAAACTGGCAAAGAAAGCGACTATTTTTCTATACAATGTTAGGGTATAAAAGTGTTGAAATTATTAAGTTTTAGAAAAAGAAATAGCCAACAGATAATTGAAATACTCCGTTTTTGTTTTTGCTAGAAGAACCCTCTTCATTATTAATATTGGTTAATCCCAGATTATATCTTGCGCCAAAATTAAGTCCGTTGTCAAGTTTATAGCCTAAGCCAAAATTAACACCAAAATCAAAAGTTTTAAACGAATCTTTTACATCTATCTTCTCATTTTTGGCAGAAAGTAAAAAACCTATTTGCGGTCCGGCTTCAACACTCAATCCTTTTGTTAAATAATATTTACCCATTAAAGGAATGTTCAGATAACTTAAGGCAACTGTATTATCATCGAAACTATATCCCTGACCAGAATACATTAATTCGGGTTGGAAAGAAAATTTATCAGAAACAGGAATTTCTGACAAAACACCAAAATTAAATGATGTTACGACATCCATACCTTTGGTATTATCTCCGCTAATATTTGCAAAGTTTAAACCTCCTTTAGCACCAAATTTAATTTTTTGGGCATTAACATTTGTAAAACCTAAAACTGTAACAACAGCTAGCAATAAAATCTTTTTCATAAAAAGTGATTTGAATTATTTGAATCCAAAATTCGCATAAGAAAGATTAGAAAAGGTTTCAAAAGCTTAAAAATGTATAAAGTGGTACTTATTTGCTTGTATTTTTATATTCATTCGGTGTCTGAGCAGTGATTTTTTTTAAAGATTTTATAAAAAGTGGTTTTAGAAGTAAATCCAGACTCTAATCTCCTGCACTTGTGCCTGGTTTTTTAGCGTCTTTTTCCTTGTTTAATGTGTTTTTAGTATAAGTGTGCTGATCTTTGCAGAAGTAGGAAAGACCTAAAATGCTATTAAAATAGCGTGTTTTCAGTGTTTAATGACGAAAAAAAGGGATTGATGCTTATTTATGAATCTGCATTATTTTGCATTATTTAGTTTTGTATATTTGGTAAAACGCAAAAAAACGTATTTATTAAAAGTATTGTTGTTTTTTTGTGTTAAATAACCAAATTAAAACCAACTAATTATGAAAAAAAACTATTTAATGATTTTACTTTTTTTTATTGGAGTGCTAACCAGTGGTACTGCACAATGTTCAATGGATGCCGAGTTTAACAAAAGTAATCCAAAGCGCGATTTGAGAGGTATTTTTTTAGCTTCAGTTTACAGCTTAAATTGGCCTACAAACCGATTAGCTACACCAGCAGTACAGCAAGCAGAATTAATTGCAATTTTAGATAATCTAAAAGCTAATGGCTACAATACCGTTTTTCTTCAAGTTCGTTCAGAGTGTGATGCCTTATATAACTCAAGTATTGAGCCTTGGGGATATTATTTGACAGGAACACAAGGTTTAGCGCCAAATCCTTTATGGGATCCTTTGTCATTTGCTATAAGCGAAGCTCATAAGAGAGGGCTCGATTTACATGCTTGGTTAAATCCATATCGAGCAAAAACAGCCTCTGCATACACTAATTCTGCCAATCATATTACAGTTACCCAACCCACTTGGTGGTTTACATCATCTGCTGATTCACAAAAAATATTAAATCCTGGCTTGCCTGCAGTAAAAAATTATGTCATTAGTATTGTACAAGATATTGCTACACGATATGATGTAGATGGAATTCATTTTGATGATTATTTCTATCCCAATGGAGGAATGGCTACAAACCAAGATGCTCAAACCTATATTGATAATAATCCAAACAACATTGCTACAATTGCTGATTGGAGAAGAGATAATGTAAACCAGATGATCGCGGGAACCTACGATGCGATACAGATTATAAATGCCAATTTAAATAAAAATATCGTTTTTGGTGTTAGTCCTGCAGGAATTTGGAAAAGTGGAATACCCGCAGGAATTTCTGGAAATTCAGCATATTCAGCTCTTTATTGTGATGCAATAGCGTGGTTGAATTCGGGTAAGGTAGATTATTTAGCTCCTCAATTGTATTGGAAAATTACTGGATCTCAAGATTATGTGGCTCTATCAAAATGGTGGAATGATCAAGCCAAAGCTAGTGGAAAACAATTGTATATTAGTCAGGCTTACTACAAAATGACCGATTCAAATAATTGGGCAGCAAGTGAAATACAAAATCAATTTATTCAAAATAGAGCCATTTCTATGGACGCTACTTTTGGACAAATTGGATACAATTACACTAGTATAAAAAGCAATTCAAAAACTATTAATGATGTCTTAAATAACAATCAATACAAATACAAGTCATTTGCACCACCAATTGCAGGTAAAGATGCTATTTGTCCTAATGTTCCAGAAAACATCCGATTTGTTAATTCAACACTAACATGGGATACTCCCGCAGCCGCTTCAGATGGTGATTTGCCTGTAAAATATGTTGTCTATGCTTTTAATAACTCTGCTGAGGCCATAACCAATAAAGATGATGGTTCTAAGATAATCGATATTGTTGTGGGTAATGAATTGGTTGTTTCGCAAGCCTTAAAAGACACGAAGTATTTTGTAGTTACTTCATTGGATAAAAATAATAATGAAGGAGGAAATTTTAGTTCTACTTTAGGTAATCCAGATTTTGATTTAATGATAAATAAATCATACGTGGTTTATCCAAACCCATTTAACGATTATTTTGAGATTGAGTTTCAAACTGCTTTTTCCGATTATGTAAAAGTGTCCATTTTTGATGCAAACGGAAAACAAGTTCTAGAACAAGATTATGTTAGCACAAATTCTAAAATATCGGTAACTCCAATAAATATTGATAGTGGAATTTATTTTGTAAAAATTAGTTTTGAAAATGGAGCTAGTGAAAGTTTCAAGATAATTAAACAGTAATAACAAAATTGTATAAAATGGAAAATTTAGCATTAATAAAAGAGGCTCTCTTTTATTAATGCTAATAGATATTTAAGTTGCTATTGCATAAAAAAAGATCGGAATAGATTTCAAAAAAACTTAAAAATGTATAAAGTGCTACTTATTTGTTGGTATTTTTATATTCATTCGGTGTCTGACCAGTAACTTTTTTAAAGGTTTTATAAAAAGTCGTTTTAGAAGTAAATCCAGATTCTAATCCCATC
The DNA here is from genome assembly GCF_025847275.1 of Flavobacterium frigoritolerans. Taxonomy (GTDB): domain Bacteria; phylum Bacteroidota; class Bacteroidia; order Flavobacteriales; family Flavobacteriaceae; genus Flavobacterium; species Flavobacterium frigoritolerans. The sequence continues at coordinate 265,851 of NZ_JAOZEV010000002.1, read as the reverse complement.
GTTAACAAATTATAGTTTTCGTATTCAGAATTAGAGATCATTTCCTTGACAGCTTCTATACGGTATTGATTAATGTAATTGGCAAAGTTATCTCCTGTTACTGTGTTTATAATTTGTGAAACATATCCCGCACTAATGCCTAGTTTTTCAGCGACTTTTTCTCTGTTTAATGTACTGTCGGTATAAATGTGCTGATCTTTGCAAAGAAGTTCTAGTTTTTGAAAATAAAGATTATCTGCCGTGATAGATTCTCTATATTCTTCTGGTGTGCTATTTTCTACAATTTGCAGATTGTTATACGAAATAGCTAAATCTGTATTTAGAAAATTATAAACAGCATCTTTGTTTTTGGCCAGTTTGTATTTGTAAATGCCTATATAAGATGTCCAATGAATGATGAATGTTGCAGATAAAGCCAAGACGCTCATAGTAGAAGAAAGGTCAAATTGTAGAAATAAGCTGGTTATATAGATAATAAGAAAAGCGAATACCAATGAAGATACAATTGTTAATAAGGTAATTATCCATTTTTTTTCCTGTGAATCTTTTAAATGTCTTATCATAAAATAAGAGTAAAGCAGCAGGAATGGGATGAATGTAAGGGCTAAAGCAAGGTGAATCAGACCAAGTATTTTTATTAGAACAATACCTGACTCAGGAATAGTATAGATTCCTGCAACATTATCAAGATCTTGTGCGATATTAAGGACAGCGGAATAGGCAAATGGAATAAAACACAAATAAATTTTTTGTTTGCTTTTTACAGTATCATCAATCCTGTTTATAATAAATAGAAAAATGAAAACAGGTATTAGAAATATCCATTCGATGTGGTCAATAAAGCGTAGAAAAGGATAAGGGGTAAATGCGTCTTCAATCTCAAAAACATGATTTAGTAAAATAATTGAAAGTGTAAATAGTAAGTATGCTAAATATTTATTTGAATTACTATTGAATAGGGAAGACTTTAAAATAACTAAGCCTAAGACTATTCCTTGAAAAATCGCAATATTTAAAAGTGTTGTGTAAATCAATTTTTTAATATAAAAGTTGTTTTTATGATTTGCTTTAGGATATCATGGTAATTAGTTATTTTTAAAACATAGGCTATTTCATACTAATTGATAGGACGAAATTATGTTAATACTAATGACTTTCTTAATGGATTAAGAAATGATTAACTAAAATGATTTATTAATTTGTATAAAAAATAACCCTAGCTCACCGAAGAGTTCCTGATGAAAAGTCGTGTTAATGTATCAGACTTTGTGCAATTTTTTTATGTTGTTGTAAATTGTATATTTTCTAGAAATATCCCAATAGCATAGAATTTGAAATTTGTGCTCGCAAGATGGTAAAGTGCTATAAAACAAAAAACCTGTGAATCTTTCGATTTACAGGTTTTTTAATGTTCCGGATATTGAAAAGATAGAGAAAGTTGCCTCTTTTTTTTCTTTTTTGGGGAGCCGGATTCGAACCTAAGCTCGCCAGAGCCTGCTTATGCTACATTTGTCAATTTTGAAAAGGTACTGTGACAGGATGTTGCCACAAAAATTTAAGTAATCAATTTTTAAGCTTTAATTTATTCATTTTTAATTGTTTGTGTTGTTTTGATAAGTGTTATAATTACTATTTGCAAAAACATGTAATTTTATTTGATGCATAATTGTTTTTATTTGGAATTATTCTTTGCAATTATTAAATTATTTTTATCAATAACTTGAAATCCCAGCATAATAATAATTTTTGCATTATTTCAAAATTGAATCTTATTGTGTTTCTTTTAATGTATTGATTTATAGGAGTTGTTTAGCTTTGAAATTCTAAATTCATTGCAAGCCTTAAGAGCTTCATTATGTTTTAATTATAGTTTACAGTAGACAAAAACAATAATAAATAGAGACAATGATTTATCTTGTATTAGTTATGTGTTTTGTAATTGTATGTTACGAAACTATAAAAATGGGACAGTGTCTTTTGAAAGAAAAAACAGTAAAAAAATAAAATTTTATTAGTAAAAAGTTTTGAATTATTGTTATTTATGTTTTGGTTTGTGATTTTGTAATGATTCCAAAGACTACATTTCGTTTTTGTTTAATGAAATTTTAAGTATTGATATAGTATTTACTTTTCTAAAACAGAGTATAATAACAAATGCGTTGTAGCTTTTTTTTAAAATAATTGATTACGATTACTTTTATATTAAACTCTCACTATGAAAACAATAACGCATCGTTACGGTACAAAATTAAACTGGATTGACGTATTAGCAGAAGCCATGGGCGGTACAATTGATGGAAATTTCATTAAAGGTAATAATGCATTATATTCTGGCACTCATTTTATTTCGTTTTTGGATAGCAGAATATCAGCGATGTTAATAGATGTTACTTATAAAGAGAAAGCTTTATTAGAATATCGAAATGATGTTGGCCATTTTATAGGAGTGTATTTTTATATTCTGAATCATGAAGTTAATTTTATTATCAATGATGAATCTACATTAATAGGAAAACAAGATTATAATTTATCAATTGTTGATAGTGAGTTAGATTTGGATTATATTGTAGATAAAGGAACAGGTACCTATGTTGTATGTATATTTATTGATAAAACGGCATTAAAAGAATATATGCACAAAATCCCAAAATTAAAATCTTTACCAAAAGATGTTTTTAATGCCGAAAAGAATACGATTATCTGTATGGATCGGATGAATATAGAGAGTTCAATTTTGATAAATGATTTTAGAAAAAGAGCTTATGATAGTCCTTTATTCGAATTCTATTTTAGAGGACTTGTGTATAATCTAATTGGTAATTATCTGAATCAATTAGTAACAAAAAAAATCATCATTAGTAAAGTAATGGGAGAGGATGTAAAAAGTATTATTGCTTCCAAAGCGATGTTGTTAGAATCTATCGATGGCGCTTTTCCAGGGGTAGATTTTTTGGCAGAACAAGTATTTATGTCAACTTCTAAATACAAAAAAATATTTACTAAAATTTCCGGATTAAGCCCAGGTTCTTTTTTTTACAGCAATAAATTGAAACGAGCCAAAGAATTATTAGAAACCGGACAATATACAGTAAGCGAAGTGTCAGATAAATTAAATTATGTCAGTATTTCTCATTTAGCAAAACGCTTTAATGATATGTACGGAATTTCCCCTAAAGAATATCAAAATTTATTATAACCTACTTATGATCGAATCAACTCCAGAATTTAAACATATTTATTCTTTAACGCCCGAATGGCGACAAAAATTTGTCGATGATTTAGGAGGTAAAATAGAAGATAAAAATATGTATTTTACTAGAGAAACAGTTAGTGGTTCTAGTTGTTTTTTAGAAATCCTTCCCGATGTATCGGTGGTTATTATCGATTCTGTTTTAAACATACCCATTCGGATTACGCGAATGCCATCTGAAGATGATTTCTGGATTGTATATTATGACTTGAGCGAAAGCTTTAGTAAACATACTGTAGCCGATGTAAATCATAAAACAGGATATAAGTCTAAATTAAATTTTGCTATTGTAGATAATAAAATCAGAAGTACTTATCTGTCGATTGTTGGGGAACGCTTTTTTGCCTTAAGATTGTTTATTCGTAAATCGTATATGAAAACATTTTTTAGTGATGCGGAATTTGAGAAAGATTTTAAAGATGTTTTTGATGTTAAAAAAAAGAAAATGTTCTTTTATGGTCATATCGATAGTCGAAGTAAAGTGGTGTTACATAGTTTAAAGCAACAAAGTATTAGAAATCACAATTATGAATTTTTATTAAAAGGAGCTGCTTTCAATTTGTTAAGTTATTTAATAGAAAGGTTAAGCATCAACATACCCAATATGGGAACGCACCTAGAGAAAGATATAGATGCCATTATGCTTAGCCAGCAGCATTTATTATCCAATCTTTCTATTCCTTTTCCGGGAATAGATTTTCTTGCAAGTATTGCCAATATGTCTTCTGCAAAATATAAAAATCTATATAATGACATATTCGGAATAAGTCCGGCATTATTTTTTAAAAATGAAAAATTATTACTTGCAAAAGAATTGTTAGAAAGCGGTAAGTTTAAATTAATTAGTGATGTTGCTTTTGAGTTAGGCTATAAAAAGACAGCTTATTTTTCTTCTATTTACAAAGATTATTATGGTGTTTTGCCTAAAACCGTAATTGTATAGCTTAGCTAAATTGATTATTTAGGATTTAAATATTTTCCCGATTACAGTATGTAAATCGGGATTTTTTTTGCAAAAATTATTATAATCAGTAAATCCTGTAGTCGGGTGTGACTTTTAATGCTCCTTTTATGGCTGTATGTGGTAGTTCAAAAATGCCATTGCTTTATATTTTTACAATATCTTTTTTAAGAATTTTTCCCTAAAAAATCTGAGATAGCTATCGGTAACATTACAAGTTATAAGGAGAACAGAGCTGATTTTTAAACATAAATGATAGCTAGAAAATGATATGCTTATAAATGTAATTTTAACTAGAAAACACGAGCTAGTAGGGATTATTAAAATAATAGTCATAAAAAATAAAGTACTATTCTAGTAATAGGCTAGAAATCTTAAATGAACTAGAAATTATTTACTTAAACATAATATTAATAATAAAAGCTAATGTTTTAATGCTGGTAATGACATTCTCAATATGGACGATACCATAATTACGACAAGAGAACCTAGAACTATAATAAAGTTAGGTTACGACCATTGACAGAATAAGCAATGGAATAGTCATTATGAAAGCAAATGCATTAGTTACTAATAATTTTACTTAGATATGAAAAAAACATGTATTTTATTTTGTGTTTTCCTGTTTCAAATAACAACTACGATGTTTGCTCAAACAGGTGTTAATTTACAAACATCAAATGTAACATTACAAATCGTTGCAGGGAACAATGTATCTCCAGAGAATGGTGTTATGTTACCAAGTATTACAGGGAATGATTTAGCCAATAAAGACTCAAAATATGGAAAAGACCAGGATGGTACGATGATTTTTGTTACCGAGGCAGTTTCTGAAAGTAAAGTTACTTCAAAGACAAAAGATGTTACTAAACGTGGGATGTATGTTTATCATAATACTCCTAAACAACAATGGATTCCTACTTTTAGTGGTAAGGCAGCTATTAGCGACGATAAAATATTTGTAGTTGTTAATAGAAAAAGCACCAGATTAATGGGTAGTAATGTCGAAAGTATTATATGGGATGGGATAAAAGAAGGTCCAAATAATAATCTTATAATTATAAGTGGAAATCAAACTGAGATCACTTTACCAGCTAATAGAACTATAAAAGTTCAAGGAATGATTCCTGTTGGATATGGTACAGGAACAGATTCACAAAAGAAAACTGCATCTACCTTGAGCAGTAGTATTAAATTAGTTGCTGGTGGCACAGGGATTGTATATTCCAATAGTCCTGGATTTGCTCGTTCATCGAATTATCAAGCTTCTAATGGTGGAGGGGCAATTTCACCAATGATGCTTATAAATACTGGGATATCGGGATCTACTATAAAAGTAGATGCTACTAGGCAAAATGGTGTAAGAACTAATATAGCTGGTGCTGCAGCCCATAATACGGCGGGTTGTTATTTAATAATAGAAGAGATATAATATGAAAAAAAGAATTATCATAGTAGGCTTATTATTTTTTTTAATCAGTAGTGTTAGATCGCAAACAGGAATTAATGTGCAATCTCCGAAGACTTCTTTACAGGTCAACAGGCAATCGAATCCAGATATAGTGGTTGGAGTACTTTTCCCGAAAATAACAGGTAATGAATTAGCTGCAGATGTAAGTTCTCAATACGATGGAGTAATTGTATATGTAACCGAACCTGCTTCTGATCCTATAGGAACTACTTTACAGGTAGATAGTAAAGGATATTATTATTACGATAAGGTACAAAATTCCTGGATGGCAATAGGTAAAAAATATAATAATATAATTGAAAGTTCTAATTTGATTTATGCGCAGGTATCAAGAACTGGTACATTTAAACTTAATTATCCTAGCAATAACAACAATACGAATTTTGCAAATAATTATTTGCCTTGGAATTCCATCGAAGGAACACCTGGGTCAAGTCAAATAAAAATTGATTCCAATGATCCTTCGCTTTTAATTTTTCCTAAGGGACATTTGTTTCGTGTTACGGCAATGATAAGTATTGTATCGGCTACAAAACCTGGATATGTGGTAACAAAATTTGAGTCTCATACAGCAGTACCCTTGCTGTTAAGTACTTGGGGCTATATAGAAACAACTAGTGAAGCATATCAAGAAGGTGGAGTTATTTATGCTACAACAGTAATCAATACTGTAAATCAGGAAATGACAATTAAATTAAATGCACCAGTATACGGGCATTCGGCTGGGAATAGAGGATTTGTACTTGGAGGTTCTGAGGCTGATGATCCTTTTTACACAAGTTATTTGGTAGTAGAAGAATTATAAATAAAAAAAATGATGATAAAAAATACATTTATTCATGTATTAATAATGTTAATTACTTGGAGTATTAATGCTCAAAAAACAGGTATGAATACCCGTAGTCCAAGAGTTGCATTAGAGATAGGAAATAATTTAAATATTGAAATTCCAGACGGTTTAATTATACCCAAAATATCAGGTACCGAGTTAAAGTCTAAAGATCCAATATATCAAAGTAGTCATGACGGTATTATGGTTTTTGTAGATTTTCCTTTGAATGCTGAAGATACAACTAGAAAAACTGAATTTGTAGTCGAAAAAGGATATTATTATTACGATGCTACAAAAGCAAAATGGTATAAAATTGACCGTTATTTAAATGTCGCTGCTGGTAAAACTATAGTGCAAATAAAACGATCAGTTACCGAACAGTTAATAGGAACCACTGATACTCCAGTGGTTTGGAGTAGTATTTCAGGTATTAATAATGATGTAGTGAAACTTAATGATATTGATAAAGCTATTATCGAATTAGCCCCAGGGAAATCTTTTAGAATCACAGCCGTTGTTGGAATAGGAACAAGTTCAGTTGCCACCTATTTAAGGACTAAAATTACTCCCTCTGAGCCTCTTATTGATGGAGCAAAGATTTATATGTCGACATTAGGAGCTGTAGAGTCAAACTCTCTCAATGAACCTAAAGGAGTAGGGACTTATCCTATTTGTTATGTATATACGGGAAATAGTGGTCTAAAATTATCACTTATGGCTAGAAGTCCGGAGGATGGTAGAAAAACGTTTATAGCTGGAGAAGTAACTACTCAAAAAGAAGGAACTTTTATCGTGATTGAAGAGCAATAGTTATCTATTATAGTAGCTTCACTCTTGGTGTAATTTTTCCAAGAACGTAATCCATAACTTTTTCAGAAGTTATTGGTTTCCCGCTAAACATAATCTCTGTTTTGTATTCATTGACTTTTAAAATCAGTGCATCTAAAAAAAATTAAGGGATCTCACAGCTTCTTTTGTACCGATAGCTCTTTAGATTTTCTGGTCCCAGCGGGCGCTATTCCATTTGCGTTTGGTAGAATGTTTCTTTCGGAACTCTATCTATAGTTATACTAAGATAGGTTGCTCTAATTTTACTGTCATTGCGGGGGATTTTCAAAAAGAAAACCAACCCAAAGCTGCTTTCTAAAATAATTCAACTTTTTAGATTAATAAATGTAGAATTGTAGCATCAAATAAACAAGTCGTTAAATTTTTGAGTGTTTTTATAAAGATTGAAAAGTGCTTTAAAAACAAAAAACCTGCGAATCCTTGGATTTGCAGGTTTTTTTAATGTTTCGGGTTTTGAAAAGATTGACAAAGTTGCCTTTTCACTTCTTTTTCCCTTTTGTGGGGAGAGCAGGATTCGAACCTGCGAAGTTCACACAGCAGATTTACAGTCTGCCCTCGTTGGCCGCTTGAGTATCTCCCCATATCCGATAGAGCAGATTTGAAATCTGTCGTTACTCGGTAAGCCATAAAAAAACTCCTTAATTTTAAGGAGTTTTTTGTGGGCGATGAGGGGTTCGAACCCCCGACCCCCTCGGTGTAAACGAGGTGCTCTGAACCAGCTGAGCTAATCGCCCTATTTTACTAGGTTGCTATCATTTTGTGATTGCGAGTGCAAATATAAGATTGTTTTCTGGATATCCTAAATTTTTTTTAATTTTGATAAGATGAATTTTTAATTTGTACTTGCAACCATTTGACGCATAGTATTGTTTTAATGAAATAGGAGATGAAAAAATAATTTCAGGTGAGCTATTTGTAGTCCTATTCCTGTATGCGGGTTGAGTAAAATCTTTATAGGAGAGCAATAAGAGTATGTTCTTGTTTTAATTTTCAAAAGTTGATGATTAGTATTACAATCCGAAATTTTTGGTTATTTTAGTGCGAGTTGGAATAAAAGGCGTTTTGTAAATGTGCGGTAGGTTATTTCTGTTCGAAAAAAAACAATAAAAATTAAATTAATAAATGAAAATTAAAACCTTAAGCACTTCGTTTTTAGTATTGTCGTATGTGCTTTTTATATTAATACAGATACTTGTCGAGGTAATTGTAAGATTCGGTCTTCCGTATTTATGGGTATTAATTTTTCATTTCACTTTTGTTATTTTATTAGGATATATGGCTACAGGTACATTGGTTATTGATTTTCAAAATGAAAAAGATGCAATTGTAATTGAGTGGGATAAAAAACCTATATACACTAAAATAGAAAATCAAACAATTAATTTATCTGAAGTTAAAAGTTGGAAAGTGTATGATGGGCGTGTTGCGGATAGATTAAAGATATACTTTAATAACAATAAATCTTTAACTATAGATTTTAATAATTTAACGGATTTTGGGGAGAATTCGAAGAAGATGGATGAATTATTAAATATTTTAAAGGCTAATAAAGTTGAGAGGTAAAAAGGTTTTTAAATATTGATGAAGTATTTGGTGATTCAAACGAGCCTATTCATGAACTGTTTTTTTTTGCGGAATTTAGAGGTGTTTTTATTAAGTAGGATGTTTTTTATTTGATCTGCCTTAGAATTTGTAGTTGAGAAAATTAGAAAACGTGTGTTTTTGGTTGTATCACATTTCGATCTTAAAATAGTAAACTAAAAATGCTATTTCTGACCATCTTTGCTTTTAAAGTCTGTGATGGTCTTTCCGTTATAACGATGTACTCCATTCATCGATCCAAACCAAATATTCCCATCACGAGTTTCTAAAATGCCAAAAAGCCCTTTTCCTCCTGACTTAATTTCGGTTACAGTAGGCTTTTTATCAGACAACGAGTTTCCGTCATAGCGAAAAAGTGCCCAAACTTGACTATTATCTCTTTGTGAATTAGTCCAAATATTACCTTTTTTATCTTCGATTATATGGCCGACAAAATTCTTTGTGAAATTAGTATGCGCACTGCCATCATAGCGCCAAAGACCATCAGGTCCGCCAAGCCAGATGTTACCTTTTTTATCTTCGATTATAGAACGAACATTTTTATAGGGTTTGTCGTTATGGGTAAAAATAGAAAATGTTTTTCCATCATAGATAAAGGTGTTGCCTCTTGTAGCAAACCAAAAATTGCCCTTTTTGTCTTCAATAATAGAATTGGTTTCATAAGGACGTCTATTTGGAAAGGTTTTTCCTGTTTGGTCCTCATTCATCTCATTCCCATCTATGATAAAATTCCGAAAGGACTTTCCGTCGTAACTACTTACTCCTCCAGAAACACCGAACCAGATATTGCCTTTTCTGTCTTCATAAATACTGGTTACTTCATTATTAAGAAGGCCTTCTTTAGTTGTGAAATTTTGAAAGGATTTTCCATCGTAATAATAAGTGCCTGAGCCGATAGTGCCTAGCCAAAAGTTACCTTTTTTATCTTCTAAAACTGAAAAAAAGCGAGCGGGAATTACTTTACTTGTAATATTGGTAAAAGACCTTCCATTGTACCGAAAAACACCAGTAAATGAGGCAATCCAAATGTTGTTTTTTCTATCTTGTATTATAGTTCGACTTATCCATTGAGGTCCGTGGGAGGTAATTTCGCCTTTGGTTTCGGAGTTGATAATAATTTTTTTTCCCTCTTTTTGTTTTTGTTGACAGGAGGTGTAGAGAAAAAGCATTAATAACATTGTGTAAATCTGTAAGTACTTATTCATTGTATCTTGCTATTAATTCAGATTTTATTTTATACTAATATAGAAACAATTCTTCAATGCGGAAATAAAAGTATTCATGTTAGTATTCAGAGAGGTAAGAAATATAGATTCTTCCTTTTTAGACTAACCAATATTTATGCTTAATTTTTGCTGCTCCACAGGTTTTCGTGTTGATCCCGTTTTCGTATTGATCCGTTTCGTGTTGATCCAAAATATTTCAAAAAAAGGCATAAAAAAACTCCTTAATTTCTTAAGGAGTTTCTTGGTGGGCGATGAGGGGTTCGAACCCCCGACCCCCTCGGTGTAAACGAGGTGCTCTGAACCAGCTGAGCTAATCGCCCTATTTTACTAGGTTGCTATCATTTTCTGATTGCGAGTGCAAATATAGAACTGTTTTTCGTATCTCCAAAATATTTTTAAAGAAAATGTAATGGTAATTTGTATTTAATTTTTAGCTTCTTGATATTTAGTTGTTTGGAATTACTGATTTTTAATGAAAGAATCAATTATTTCAATGTTTATTCTCTTTTGCTGCAAATTTGTTTCACTTTTTTATTTCTTTTCATCAGATAAAGGCAACTCGGCTACTACAAATGTACTTCCGCCTGCATAAATGAAATCATTTTTAGTAGCTTTTTCCTTTGCAGCTGAGAAAGCTTCAGAAACTGAATCGTAAGTTTTACCTATTAAATCGTATTTTTTTGCATTTTCTTGTAAAATAGAAGTGGCTAAGCCACGACTGGAGTTAGGACTGCAGAAATAGTAGTGCGCTTGTTTAGGAAATAATGGCAAGATCGAATCTAGATCTTTATCATTTACAACACCAAGAACAATATGTAAGTTGTCGAAAGTTTCTTTTTTAATCTGATTCATGACAATTGCTAAGCCATGTTTATTATGGGCGGTATCGCAAATTATTTTTGGATCCGCACCAAGTTGTTGCCATCTTCCTTGTAGACCAGTATTGGTTGAAACATTTAGTAAGCCAGTTTTGAGATTTTCATTGGTTACTTTAAATTCCTTTAGAGTATTTAAAATATGAATTGTTTGCTGTACCGTTTTTTTATTATGCTGTTGGTAATCTCCCAATAAGTCCGAAGGGTAAACTTCGGTAATCAAATCAGAAGCAAAATAAATTGGAGCATTGTTTTCTATAGCTTTAGCTAAAAAAACTGGCTGTGTTTCAGGAGTGTATTCTCCAATTACAACAGGAACGTTTGGTTTTATTATTCCCGCTTTTTCACCTGCAATTGCTGCTGGAGTAGTTCCTAAAAATTGTGTATGATCTAGATCGATATTGGTAATTACCGAAATTAAAGGTGTAATAATATTAGTAGCATCTAATCTTCCGCCTAAACCAACTTCTATAATAGCAATGTCTACTTTTTCTGTAGCAAAATAATCAAAAGCCAGACCAACTGACATTTCGAAAAAACTCATATCGTTAGATTCAAAAAAAGATTTGTGTTTACTTATAAACTCGCAGACAAAATCTTCTGAAATTTCTTTACCATTAATTTTAATGCGTTCTCGAAAGTCTTTTAAATGTGGTGAAGTATATAATCCAACTTTATATCCTGCTTCTTGTAATACTGAAGCAAGCATATGCGAGGTGGAACCTTTTCCGTTTGTTCCGGCAACATGAATGCATTTTAATTGATTTTCGGGATTATCAAGATGAGAAGCCAGCAGCTTAATGTTAGTTAAGTCTTCTTTATAAGCCGAAGCTCCTTGTAATTGGTACATCGGGAGTTGATTAAACATCCAGTTTGTAGTTTCTTGATAGTTCATTTATTTTGAGTAAAATAGTTGCTGATTGAAATAATTTCCGTTTTTTTTAGTTTAATATTACAACGAAAAGTATCTTTATTGCAAAATTGGAATATTTTTTAGAATTAATTATTAAAAACAAGAATTAATATATGTTTAGCTTCATTCAATTACAAGCGGATACTATTGCAAACGCCGCATCTAACGTAGTTATCGAAAAAATTGCACCAAATGCAGAGATTTCTGTTTTAGGATTTATCTTAAAAGGAGGGGTTTTCCTGATTCCAATTGCCATATTGTTATTTTACACTTTTTACGTAATTATCGAACGTTATTTATACATAAGTAAAGCTTCTAAAATCGATAATAGATTAATGATGGATGTTAGTGTAAATCTAAATTCAGGTAATTTAGATATGGCCAGAAGTATTGTAGAGAGAAGTGATACAGCTGCAGGAAATATTCTTAAAGAAGGTGTACTTGTCATAGGAAGACCAATTGCTGAAATTGAATCGAATATGGATCGTGCTGCCGATATTGAAATAGGGGAGATGGAAAGACGTTTAGGACATTTAGGTCTTATTGCTGGTATTGCACCAACTTTAGGTTTTATTGGAACTATTTCAGGAGTTATCAAAATATTTTATAGTATTTCGGTTACTGAAAATATTAGTATTGGTAATATTTCTGGTGGATTATATGAAAAAATGATTAGTAGTGGTTCAGGGTTAATTGTAGGTATTATTGCTTACAGTGCATACCACCTTTTGAATGGTAAAATCGATGATTTTGCATTAAAAATTCAGAAGCAAATTCTTGAGTTTGTAAATATTATTCAAAGATCATAAGCTATGTCAATTAAAAGAAAAAGAAGATTTCATGCCGAGGTGGCAACTTCATCACTAAGTGACATTATGTTTTTCTTGCTTTTGTTTTTCTTGATTATATCGACATTGGCAAATCCTAATGTTATAAAAATGACATTACCAAAAGCCAAAGCAAACGAAAAAACAAACAAACAATTTATAAGCTTATCAGTTACAGAAGATAAAAAATTCTATATCGATAAACAGCCAGTAGATTTTGAAGAGTTAGAAACAACGTTAATGTCGAAATTAGGTACAGATAAAGAACAAACAGTAGTCGTAAGGATTCCGTTTAATCTACAAGTGCAAGATTTGGTAGATGTGCTTCAAATAGGAGTGAGGAATAATCTTAAGTTTGTTATTGCAACAAGTCCTAAGTAATAAAAAAGTAAAGGCTACAAATAAAAAAGGCTTTCAGTGTAAAATCTGAAAGCCTTTTTTATTTTCTTATTATTTTAATTCAAATCGAAATTGTAGATAATTTTACCAACTTGTTTTTCGGGAGCATCGTTACTAGCTGCCCATTTTGTATTCATAGCAGCTATTTTGGCTTGATCCAATAAACATTTTGCTGTGTTTGTGGTTCCTTTAATTCCTGCAACTGCACTTATGGTTCTTCCGTTTCTGTCTACAGAAACTTCTACAACTACTCTTCCAACTTCATTACAAGTATAGTTTGGAGCTGGTTTAGATAATGCTTTTCTGTTTCCAAGAGAATAACCTGATCCGCCACCAGAACCGCTTCCTGATCCGCCTCCACTTCCAGAGCCGTATCCGCTTCCTGTTCCTATTCCGTTACCAGTTCCGTTTCCTCCACCAGTTCCACCGCCAGAACCACCAGTTCCATAATAGCCATTAGAATTCAAGCTTCCGTTTGATTTTCCTTTGTTACCAGCAACTTTATCATCACCATCGCCTCCTTTGTTAGAGCCTTTTAAAATACTTGATAATGCATCATTTGTGGTGTTTGAAACTTTAGGTTTCTCGACTACAGGTTTTGGGTCCGGTTTTGTAACTGTTATAGGTTTTTTTGTTTTCTCTTTTTGAGGAATTACAACACTCTCTTCGGTCGAATTCTCTTGTGACAGTATAGCTTCTTCAGGAGTCGATTTTACAGGAGTTTGTTTAGCATGGTTTTTCACCTCCAAAACTTCACTTTTGTAATTTGCACCTGAGCCCAAATCGCTATCGCCAAAGTTTACAGTAACGCCACCTCCACCACCACCGCCAGCTAATTCGTTCAGACCATTTGCAGGAGGCCAAAAACGGATGAAGAATAAAAGAAGTACAATTAGCCCATACAAAAGCACAGAAACAATGATTGATTTCTTTCTATCAGAGCCTGGAGCATTTGCAAACGAATCACTAGCTTTGCCTAGTAGTCTCGATATTAAGCCAATAGGGATTGCCATATTTTTATCAAATTAGTTTTAAATTTAAACGTTTAAAAGTACTAAAAATTGTTTACAATCAAAGGCAGGGACGGATTTTATGAAATGCTAGTTTTTAGTATCTGTTTCTAACACGCAGATTTATATTGTGTCATTGCAAATATTTAAAGAGTTAAATATTATTCGCTCGATCTGCTAAATTTATGTGGGAATAAAAAATAAAAAAACGAATCAAACAGGTGAAATACTAGTTTGATTCGTTTAGAATATTGTATAAAAAAATTATACTAATTGTTTCAGTGCAATTTCAAAAGCTGTTGCGCTGATATTTGTTTTTGATGCACTTAAAGCATGTGCTTTTTGTATTGCATTTTTTATAGTATCCGAAGTATCATTAAAAATAGCTTCATCAGTCATTTGAACTTTCTTTTCCATGAAATAGGCAAAAACACGAGCCATTCCGCAGTTAGAGATAAAGTCAGGAATTAAACTCACTTTGCTATCTACTTGTTCCATAATAGAACCAAAGAAAATTTCTTTATCAGCAAAAGGTACATTTGCTCCACAAGAAATTACTTCAAGACCATTAGTAATTAAAGCATCAATTTGATTTTGAGTTACCAATCTAGAAGCTGCACAAGGCGTGAAAATTTCAGCTCCAATTGTCCATATTTTTTCATTTATTTCTTCAAATGGAATCATATTATCAGCAACAAGTTTATTGCCATCTTTTGCTAAAAATAATGCTTTGATTTCTTCAAAAGAAAAACCTTCTTCTTTGATTAATCCACCATCTCTGTCAATAATTCCGATAATTTTAACTCCCATGTCTGCCAAATAGAAAGCGGCAGCAGATCCTACGTTACCAAAACCTTGCACGATTGCTTTCTTCCCTTTTACATCGCCACCATAAGTAGAATAAAAATGGCGTACTGCTTGGGCAACACCAAAACCAGTAATCATATCAGCAACAGTATATTTTCTTGTTACATCAGGTGAGAACTTTGGATTTTCAATTACTTTGATAACTCCTTGGCGTAATTGCCCAATTCGGTTAATTTTATCAGCTTCCGTAGGTTTAAAGTGACCGTTAAAAACTCCTTCTTGTGGATGCCAAACACCACATTCTTCAGTCATTGGAATTACTTCGTGAATTTCATCAACATTTAAATCACCACCAGTTCCATAATAACTTTTTAGTAATGGCGATACTGCTTTGTACCAACGTTGTAAAACTCCTTTTTTTCTTGGATCGTTTGGATCAAAATTAATACCAGATTTAGCACCACCAATCGCAGGTCCAGAAACTGAAAATTTTACTTCCATTGTTTTTGCCAATGATAAAACTTCGTTTACATCTAAACCCTTTCGCATTCGGGTACCACCACCAGCAGCTCCACCTCGAAGGGAATTAATTACTGTCCATCCTTCGGCTTCAGTTTCAGAATCTTTCCAATTGAATACGATCTCAGGTTCCTTATTTTCAAATTTCTTTAATAAATCTTTCATTTTACTGCGATTAGTTTAATTTAGACAAATATAAAAAATAGGATAATGCGAAATGTGTATTATACTAAATATTTCAAATAGTTCGTATAATGATGATTTTTTAACCAAATTACCTAAGAATGCTTATTTACCTAATAACTGATTTTTTAATTTCTCGTCCGTAGGTTTCTCAGCTAACCAAATGCTAAAAAGAGCTTTTTTGAAATCAAACCCTTGAATTTTTCCTTTTAATTGGTTGTTTTTGTATACCCAAACAGAAGAGTCATTAGGAGAGTAAATAAGTTTAAAGACATCTTTTTTGGTGATATCATCACTTAAGTAGTATTTTAATTCTTCGATTCGAGGCTGTAATACATTTAAATTATCTCCAGCAGTTTTCTTGAAATTGTCATCCATTGCTTTTGTCAATTTTTTAGAAGATACCATCGAGGAGGTAATTTCTATCCGAATTGCCATTTCTGTGTCACTATCAATAATGAATTTTGCATCTTGACTTAATTGAGATAAGTACAAAGCTTGCACATATATATCTGACCACATCATAGATCGTCCACCAGCTCCATTTAATGATAAAGTTTTGTTTTGGAATTCTATAGTTCTTGGAACCATTACACCTTCAATATTAAAAACTTTCTGAGCTGTAGTGGTCGAAAATTGCAAAGTCATAAGTACTGTAAGTGAAAATAAAAAATTATTCATTCTTATTGTATTTTTAAGTTTTTCGCAAAAATACTTCTAATTTTTGTATTTTAGAGACAGTTACGCCGACTTTTCTAAAAAATACATTAGGAATGAGTTTTTACTTACTAGTTAATTGGTTACAATTAACTAGTAAGTGTTTATTTGTATAGGTAGTTTGATTTTTTATTAGTCCGAGTTTAAATGATTTTCTCGGATTCATTTAGGTAAAGATTTTAGTATATTTAACTTGTTTTGATATCTTTAGCTGAAGTAGTATATTAAAATTTATTTACCTAATAATTGATCTTTCAATTTTTGATCGGCAGGTTTGTTAGATAACCAGATTCCAAAAAGAGCTTTTTTGAAATCATTTCCTTTAATTTTTCCTTTTAAAACATTGTTTTTATATACCCAGACAGATGAATCAATAGGAGAATAGACAATTTTAAAGATATCTTTTTCATTGATCTGGTTACCTAACATATTTTTAAAATCTTCTAATCGGTACCTTAAGGGTTCCATATTGTTTGCTGCCGATTTTTCGAAGCGTTCATGTATAAGTTGGGTTAATTTACTAGCTGGTATTATTGAAGTGGTTATATTGATACGAATTGCCATTTCAGTGGCACTATCCAGGATATATTCAGAATCTTGTGTTAATTGAGATAAGTATAAGGATTGTACACATGACCCTAACCATAATTTTGATCTTCCGCCTGCGCCATTTAATGATAAAGTTTTGTTCTGAAATTGGATTGTTCTTGGTAGAACAACACCATCTACTGTGAACGTTTTTTGTGCGGAAACATTAGTGAATTGCAAAGTTGAAATTACTGTAAGTAATAATAAAATTTTTTTCATCTTTTTGTAAATTTTGTAATTTTTACAAAAATAGGCCTATTTTCTGTCTTTTTTGAGTGATTATGCTCACTTTTTAATAGAAAGGCTTTATTTAAGAATGTTTTTAGTTTAAGTTATTTTACATGTAATCAACCTGTTGTGTGATTCTGATTTGTTGATGATATAGTGCTTTTCTATCTCAGTTATAGTGCATAAAAAGTCTATATTGCTTTGTAGTTTTTAGTTCTTAAATAATATAAAAATAATAGCTTGTTTCTTATAAGTGGTTTATTATCAGTGGGTATTATTAGTTTTTAAAATGAGTTAATTTTGATTTCTTGCAATAAAAAAAGTAGTAGTTACGATTTCACTAGCTCTATAAAGCACTCGTTTTCGCAGGCAATAGGCAGTGGTAATTTTAAGGTACAGAAATTGTAAAAAATTAACAATTAATTTGTAGTATAAATAGTTCAATATTTGGTTATTAATAAGACGAATTATCTTTCAAAAATATAAATCGATACTTTTTAGAAGTTTATTTGGATGAAAAATATAAGAATTCAGCTCGTTTAATGCTATTGCGTGGTTTCTTTTTTGTAGTAAAAGTATTCTTAACTATGTATTTAGTGTTGCGCTTTGTTTAATGTTTTTAAACTAGAAACAGCAAAATAATTACTTACCTAATAATTGATTTTTTAATTTTTCATCGGCAGGTTTATCAGATAGCCAAATTCCGAAAAGTGCTTTTTTGAAATCAAAGCCTTGAACTTTTCCTTTTAAAACATCATTTTTATATACCCAGACTGATGAATCAATAGGAGAATATATAAGTTTAAAAACATCTTTTTGGGTGATTTCATCACTTAAAAAACTTTTAAATTCTTCGATTCTTGGGCGTAATGCTTGCAGATTATCTCCAGCAGATTTTTCGAAACCATTATTCATGGCTTTTGTTAATTTGTTTGAAGATACCATCGAAGAGGTTATTTCAATACGAATAGCCATTTCGGTATCACTATCAATAATAAATTTTGGATCCTGGCTTAATTGTGATAAATATAATGCCTGAACATATACTTCTAACCACATTTTTGATCTTCCACCAGCTCCATTTAAGGATAAAGTTTTGTTCTGAAATTGAATTGTTCTTGGGACAGTAACACCATCAATATCGAAAGATTTTTGAGCAGTTGCCTCTGTGAATTGCAAAGTTAAAATTACAGTAAGTAATAGTAATAAGTTTTTCATATTCTCGTTATTTATATGATTTTTACAAAAATACTTTTAATTTCTATATTTTTATCATAAAAGTGTTGTGTTTTTTACGAAAACTGCTTATATAAGAAAACGTCTATTTGAAAGTTATTGTTTTGGTATTTAAGTGTTTATGAAATGTAAATATTTGCTGAATTATCTTATTTTTTGATGGTTGTAATTTGATTAAAAATTATATTTTCGGGAAGGAATTTACAGTCATCCATTCGTTTTTTTCTTCAAAAAACATATTTTTTAATTTTTCCGGTTACAATTTATTAACCTTAATCATGATTTCGATTTTATCTTTTAGGATGAAAACTAAAATTATTTTAATCTATAATAGGATGTGTTTAGGTTAACTGGTTTTATAGTTTTGAGAAGTCTTTTTGTGTTTTTTTTGATAAAATTTTATATTCAATTATCTCAGTTTTTAGAATTTTTGATTGCTATTTCTTCATTCTTTAATGAATTTTCGATGGTTGCCAAGCTGACAACATTAAGCGAAGTTCTTGATATTATTACGATAACGATATAGTGGTCATTTTTCTTTAGTCAAAAAAGCAAGTCAAAATTGAAAATTTCAGTATAAAAAAGTACCTTTGGATATATATATTTAACAAAAAGCAACTTTTATTTTATAATACTATGGATTTTAATCTTACCGAAGAGCACTTAATGATTCAACAAGCTGCTAGAGATTTTGCTCAAAATGAATTGTTACCAGGTGTGATAGAAAGAGACGAAAAGCAAATTTTCCCTACGGAACAAATAAAAAAAATGGGACAACTAGGATTCATGGGAATGATGGTTGATCCTAAATATGGAGGAAGTGGTTTAGATACGACTTCATACGTAATAGCTATGGAAGAGATTTCGAAAGTTGATGCTTCGGCTTCTGTAGTGATGTCGGTAAACAATTCATTAGTTTGTTGGGGACTTCAGGCTTTTGGTACCGAAGAACAAAAGCAAAAATACTTACCAGGATTGGCATCTGGAGAAATCCATGGAGCATTTTGTTTGAGTGAGCCAGAAGCAGGTAGCGATGCTACATCACAAAAAACTTCTGGTATCGATATGGGAGATCATTATTTGGTAAACGGAACTAAAAACTGGATTACTAATGGTAATACTGCTTCTGTATATATTGTAATTGTACAAACTCATGCTGAGAAAAAGCATAAAGGAATTAATGCTTTAATCATGACTAAAGATATGCCTGGTTTTTCTGTCGGACCTAAGGAACAGAAAATGGGAATTCGTGGTTCTGATACACATTCATTAATGTTTAGTGATGTAAAAGTACCAAAAGAAAACCGAATTGGTG
Source organism: Flavobacterium frigoritolerans (assembly GCF_025847275.1). Taxonomy (GTDB): domain Bacteria; phylum Bacteroidota; class Bacteroidia; order Flavobacteriales; family Flavobacteriaceae; genus Flavobacterium; species Flavobacterium frigoritolerans. Next base: position 246,043 of record NZ_JAOZEV010000002.1, on the reverse strand, counting down.
AGGATGGATTTGGATTCAAATTTGCCATGAAAACATTAGCAGGTGGAAGAATTGGTATCGCTTCTCAAGCTTTGGGAATTGCTTCTGGTGCTTATGAATTAGCGCTTAAATATTCGAAAGAACGTAAGGCTTTTGGAACTGAAATTTGCAATCACCAAGCTATTGCTTTTAAATTGGCAGATATGGCGGTAAATATCGAAGCAGCACGTCATCTTTGTATGAAAGCCGCTTGGGATAAAGACCAACATAATAATTATGATGTAAGTGGTGCTATGGCTAAATTGTTTGCTTCGCAAGTAGCAATGGATACTGCTGTAGAGGCTGTTCAAATTCATGGTGGAAACGGGTACGTAAAAGAATATCATGTAGAGCGTTTTATGCGTGACGCAAAAATTACTCAGATTTATGAAGGAACTTCAGAAATTCAAAAAATAGTAATTTCAAGAGCGGTTATTGCAGGATAATCATTTTAAATTAATTTTAATAAAACCCTTTCGGCCTTTGGTATTGAAAGGGTTTTATTTTTGCAATAAAAATTAATTATATTTACAGCTTGCGATTAACGATTATTTAGTAGTTAATCAATTTTATACGTTTATGATAGAAATGATAAACAGAACAAACCAAACCCAAAAGATTTTTATGATGAAAAAACTATTCCTTTTAATTTTATTCCCTTTTATTTTTTTTGGGTGTAAAACCAATACACAAATTACAACCGATGCAACGCAGTCAAGTTTAAAGTTAGCAATTGATTATAAAGTAAAGGAGGATGAAGTGTCTTCGACTTTAAAATATCTTTCTTCGGATGAATTAGAAGGTAGAGAAACTGGAACAAAAGGGATTGAAAAAGCAGCTGTTTATTTGGAAGATTTTTTCAAAACCAATAAAGTAAAACCTTATTTTTCTTCTTATCGAGATACTTTATCTACATTTAAAACTCCAGCATATAACATAGTTGGGTATTTAGAAGGAACAGATCCTACGCTGAAAAATGAGTTTATAATTTTAAGTGCGCATTACGATCATATTGGTATTGATAAAAAAGGACTTAATGGCGATTTTATAAATAATGGAGCAAACGATGATGCATCTGGTGTTGTTGCAGTTGCAGAAATAGCAAAATATTTTAGTCAAACAAAACTGAATAAAAGAAGTGTGCTGTTTGTGTTTTTTGCAGGAGAAGAAAAAGGGCTCTTGGGGTCGAAACATTTGGCTAAAAAGCTAAAAAGCAAAAACTTTAATCTATATGCTCAATTGAATATTGAAATGATTGGAGTTCCAATGAAACGAGATTTTTTGGCCTATATTACAGGTTTTGATAAAACGAATATGGCAACAAAAATTAATGAATATACTGGAGATAAAACTATAGGATTCTTACCAAAAGAAGCAGAATATCAATTGTTTTTCAGGTCAGATAATTATCCTTTTTTCGAAGCATTCGGAGTACCTTGTCAATCAATAAGTACGTTCGATTTTGAAAACTTTGAGTTTTACCATCATGTTTCAGATGAATTTAAAGTGATGGATGTGCCACATATGACTTCATTTATTCAAGAATTATTGCCTGCAGTAACACATATGGCTAGCTCTCCAACAAAAGAGATTTTGATGACTAAATAAGCTATGCTTTTTTATAGGTTTTCCTTATTTTTGCGATATGAAAAATATTATTATTACAGGGACGAGTAGAGGGATAGGTTATGAGCTGGCTTTGCAATTTGCAAATGCAGGACATCAGGTATTAGCTATTTCAAGAAAAATCCCTCAATTGCTTTTAGAACATTCTAATGTTACTTGTCTTTCTGTTGATTTATCTAATGAAGCTGAACTACATAAAGTAGATGAATTTCTTTCTTCAACTTGGAAAAAAGTAGATGCATTGGTACATAATGCAGGAGCTTTGCTTTTAAAGCCTTTTGCAGAAACTACTCAGGCAGATTTTGAAAGTATTTATAAAGTAAATGTTTTTGCAGTAGCAAATCTTACTAGAGTTTGCTTGCCCTACCTTGAAAAAGGGAGTCATGTGGTAACTATTAGTTCTATAGGTGGAGTTCGCGGAAGTCTTAAGTTTGCGGGGCTTGCAGCGTATAGTTCTAGTAAAGGCGCTGTAATTACATTGTCTGAATTATTGGCCGAAGAATATAAAGAAAAAGGAATCTCATTTAATGTTTTAGCACTAGGGTCTGTTCAGACAGAAATGTTACAGGAAGCTTTTCCAGGATATCAAGCACCAATTTCGGCAAGTGGAATGGCTACTTATATTTATGATTTCACCCTTAATGGAAATAAATATTTTAACGGAAAAGTATTAGAAGTTTCTTCTACTAATCCGTAAAAAAATAATTATGAATTTTAAGTTCTGAATTATGAGTGAAAGTATCGTAACAACTAAAAGTTTTGAGTTAGCTATAAGAGGAGTTAATTTTTATAAATGGATGGTTTCTGAAAAGAAAGAATTTATAATGAGTAAACAGTTTTTACGTTCTATTACTTCAGTTGGGGCAAATGTTCGTGAAGCTGTTAATGCTCAAAGTAAAACAGATTTTATTCATAAATTATCAATTGCTCAAAAAGAATGCGTTGAATCAATACATCAACAGTGTAACGAGGTTCTGAAAATTATAAGAAGTATAATAATTACCTCGAAGAAAATTTTTTAATTCATAACTCATAATTTTTTTCAGTTTTGAGCCAAACTTTAGCAAAATATATCCCTGAACACGCGGTAAGACCAGTTTTTGATCTTATTGTTGATAATCGTGTGCATCTTAAGATTGTAAACGAAAGACAAACACGTCATGGGGATTATAGAAAAGGGCCGAGCGGCAAACATGAGATTACAGTAAATTCTAGCTTGAATAAATACAAGTTTTTGATTACGTTAATTCATGAAATTTCGCATTTAGTAGCATTCGAGAAATTTGGAAGAAATATTAAGCCTCACGGAAACGAATGGAAATATTCTTTTCAGCGGTTAATGGTTCCTTTTATTCGACCAGAAATATTTCCTAGCCACTTATTGCCACTGCTAGCGAGGCATTTTAAGAACCCTACGGCAAGTAGCGATACTGATACTACTTTATCATTGGCTTTAAAGCAATATGACAAAGAAAACGATAAGAATTATATTTTTGAAATCCCTTATGGAAGTGTTTTCAGAATCCAAAACGGAAAAGTCTTTAAGAAAATAGCAGTAAGAACGAAACGTTTTGAATGTCTCGAAATAAGCTCAGGAAGGACTTATCTTTTTAATCCAAATGCAGAAGTCGAGTTGTTGCTTACCAGAGACTAAATTTAGACTTAAAAGCAAATATAAAAACCCCAAATTTCAATTTAAATAAAATTGAAATTTGGGGTTTTTAATATGGTGTATATATGAGGCTATCCTTTTAAATAAGCTTCTCTTACTTTCTTGAATAAATTTGAAGAATAAACAAACTCAACAATAGCTTTATTATCGGTTACAAAGATTTCTTCTTTGGTACCTTGCCACTCTTTTACTCCGTTTTTTAAGAATAAAATATTTTCACCAATTTCCATCACCGAGTTCATATCGTGCGTGTTAATTACGGTGGTAATATTATATTCTTCAGTGATTTCTTTAATTAAATTATCAATTAAAGTCGATGTATTTGGATCTAAACCTGAATTTGGTTCATCACAAAATAAGTATTTTGGATTATTAACAATAGCGCGGGCAATTGCCACACGTTTTTGCATCCCCCCAGAGATTTCCGATGGTAATTTTTTATGGGCATCAATTAGATTTACTCTTTTTAAAACGAAATCTACACGATCCTGAATTTTAGAGCCTGTATCTGTGGTGAACATTTTAAGAGGGAAAGCAACGTTTTCGGCAACAGTCATGGAATCAAATAATGCACTTCCTTGAAATACCATTCCGATTTCGGTACGTAATTCTCTTTTTTCATCAGGATCTAGTTCTGAATAAACTCTACCGTCAAACTCAATTGTTCCAGAATCTGGAGCATGAATACCCAATAGGCTTTTTAATAACACCGTTTTTCCAGATCCACTTTGCCCAATAATTAGGTTTGTTTTTCCAGTTTCAAATACGGTCGAAACGCCTTTAAGTACTTTGCTGTCGCCAAATGATTTTTCTATATTTTTTACTTCTATCATGAGCCTAATAACAATTGTGTTAATATATAATTAAAAAGGATAATAGATACAGATGTCCAAACGAATGCTACTGTACTTGCTTTTCCTACTTCTAGAGCCCCACCTTTCATATAATAGCCATGAAATGATGGAATAGTTGCCAATAGCATGGCAAATATTATTGTTTTAATAAAAGCATAAGTAATGTGAAACGGAATAAATTCCATTTGTGCTCCCATTATAAAATCATCACTAGTTGTAAACCCACCGTAAACACCAGCTAGCCAACCTCCAAAAATACCCAAGAACATACTAATTCCGATTACAAAAGGATACAATAGTAAAGCGATTATTTTTGGAAAAACCAGATAGTTTAATGAGTTAACACCCATAACTTCTAGTGCATCGATTTGCTCAGTAACTCTCATGGTTCCTATACTTGATGTAATGAAGGATCCCATTTTTCCTGCCATAATAACAGAGATAAATGTTGGAGCAAATTCTAAAATTACTGATTGTCTGGTCGCGAAACCAATTAAGTATTTAGGAATTAATGGATTTGTTAAGTTTAATGCGGTTTGAATTGCAACAACTCCTCCTACGAAGAATGAAATGAAACAAACAATACCAAGGGAATCAATAATTAAGTCATCAATTTCTTTAAAGATTAGTTTTTTCATAACAGACCACTTGGTTTGTTTATTGAAAATTTCTTTAAGCATCAAGAAGTATCTTCCTATTTGGGATAAATAACGAATGAGCATCATAGTTTTTACGAATATGGGCTAAATTACGAAAATAGTTGCCAGTTTACGGTTTAGATTTTATAGTTTTTTTGATTGCTTGAACTAAAAAAGCTTTTCTTTCATTTTTTTCAAACGATAATTTCGAATGAATTTTGCTTGTGCATCGGTTACCAATAATGGTGTTTTTGCTCTTTTTGCTTTTAAGAATCCTTTAATGTAATCAAAGAATAGAAATGGTTTTTTCTTCATCATTGCCAACTTTGCAGATGCAATTGCTGTGATCCAAAAACCATATCCTAAAGTATAAAAAGCTTCACCTTGTTTATAACGTGCTGTTTTGCTATAATTAGCACCAGTGGGTTTAAGATGTTTTACGTGTAAAGAAGAATCGGTAACTATTTTCCAATCATAATATTTACAAAGTAATTCATCTACAGTATCCCAGCCCATTGAGGGTTTTAATCCACCAATTTGTTGAAACGTTTCTTTTCGGTAGGCTTTTAGCGCGCCACGAATATGATCTTTGTCGGTTAGATTTTCTAATATCCAATCCCCATTTTTTTCTATGTAGCAAAATCCTCCTGCCATTCCGATTTTTGGATCAGATTGAAAGTGTGCAATAATAGTTTCGAAATAGTTTGGGGGAAAGATTAAATCTCCATCTATTTTTACAATGATATCATAATCATCATCGAGTGTTTCAAATCCTTTATGAAATGCTTGGATTACTTTGCTTCCTGGCAAATGTATAGCACTCGAGGTTTTGTTAACCAATGATATATATGGATTTTCTTTGGCATAATCCAGTACAATTTCTCCCGTTTTATCGGTCGAATTGTCATTGACTACAACAATTTTTTTTGGTAAAACGGTTTGCGAAATCAAAGATTGCAATGTTAAGCCAATTAATTCTTGTTCGTTATGTGCCGGTATGACAATATAATATTTCATATTTAATAAACTGAAAACTGATGCTTAAAACTATTTTCTCTCTGCGTAAACAATATAGTATCTATTTGTAAAGCTTCGCAATAAAGGACGTATTCCGAATTTTTTTACAGGATTGGTCCATTTTTGTCTGTCGATGATTTTCCAACCTGTTTTTTCAAGAAGCCAGTCTAATTGCCAATCTTCAAATTCGTGATAGTGCCTGTCCCACATATCTGTTTTACTACGATATGCTGGTGAGAACCATAAACGCATAGGAATCGAGATGAATAGTTTATCTGATTTTATTTCGTTTAAAATAGTGAATGGGTTTAGCAAATGTTCGAAGATTTCGAAAGCGGTAACCACATCTTGTTTTTCGGTAGCAAATACTGTTTGGTCGGTATCTAAATCTTCTCCTGTAGTATTTTTTACTTTAAAACCTTCTGCTTTCATTATTTTTGAAAACGGATTTTCAACTCCTAAATCCAAAACGGTTTCGGATGTTGTGATGTGCTTTTTTAGAAATTCTAAAGTATGTTTGAATCGTTTATTCGGAAATGTTTTTTCGTACATAGTTATTGCGAGGAACGAAAGAATCTCTCGTTCTTAGTTTTAATTAGGGTGCAAATATACTAAAAAGTCCGCATTTTAAAATGCGGACTTTTTTAGTTTTCAGTCGCAGTGATTAGTTTAGCATACTGTAAACTGCGAATGAATAATTGCTGAAAACGAATTAATGTCTGTAGACAAATGCGTTAACGTTCATTCCTGCTCCAACTGATGCAAATATAATAACATCACCTTTGTTGATTTCGTGATTTTCTATTTTTCCTTGTAATAGTAAATCATAAAGCGTTGGAACTGTTGCTACACTGCTATTTCCTAAATCGTGAATAGACATAGGCATGATGTTTTCTGGAGGAGTTTTACCATGCAGTTTGTAAAAACGATGGATTATAGCTTCGTCCATTTTTTCGTTTGCTTGATGAATCAGAATTTTTTTGACATCATCAATTGCAATACCGCTTTTGTCTAAACAGCTTTTCATAGCTGCTGGAACTTGACTTAAAGCAAATTCATATATTTTTCGTCCATACATTTTTATGTATTTCGTGTCAGGATCTAAATCGGGATTGTATGATTTTCCGAAGTATAAATATCCAGCTTCATCACTTGCAAAAGTGGCACTTTCGTATGATAATAAACCTGTTTCATCATCAGAAGCTTCAATAACTGATGCTCCTGCTCCGTCTGAATAAATCATAGAATCTCTATCATGGTCATCTACAACTCTCGAAAGTGTTTCGGCTCCAATTACTAAGCAACGTTTTGCCATGCCTGATTTGATGAAAGCATTTGCCTGTAGCACTCCTTCGATCCATCCAGGACATCCAAAAAGAATATCATATGCAACACATTTAGGGTTTTTAATACCTAATTTGTTTTTTACACGTGTTGCTAAACTCGGTAATATATCAGATTGTGTTGTTCCGTATTTTACATCGCCAAAATTGTGAGCGAAAATAATATAATCAAGAGTTTCTGGATCAATCTTAGCGTTTTCTATTGCTCTTTGTGCAGCAAAGTATGCTAAATCAGAAGATGTATATTGATCTTCTGCATAACGTCTGTTTTCAATACCTGTTATTCCTTTGAACTTATTGATGACAACTTCATTTGGATAGCCAAAAGGAGTTCCGTCTTCATTTAAAAATACATGTTCGTTAAAATCTGTATTCCTTATTTCTTTTTGTGGAATATAGCTTCCTATTCCAGTTATTTTTATTTTCATTACACAGTTTTTCCTAATAATTTAGGCTAATTTAGAAATAATATTATAATTACAACCATAATATTTACTATGCGTGCATATAATTATGAAATAATTTCTGTTTTGCGGGAATAACTGGTTATTTGTTAATTAATATTAACGATTTTTGAGTTTTTTATTAAGTAAATTGAATCTTTTCGAAAATTTATTTTGAAAATATTTTATCATGTCAAAAAAAATGCCTCGATTAATCGAGGCATTTGTAAGAATAGCTTTTGTTTTATAGGCTATTGTTGTGTGTTATTTTGTTAGTTGATTCTTTCAAGAACAGTCGCTTTTCTGTTGATTTCTTCATTGGTAGTTTTTAAGGCTCCTTCTTTGTTAATTTCTGCAAAAATCTTTTTCCCATCTTTTAATCTTAAAGCACTAAATTGTAATTTATCATTGGCATCAACACTAATGGTATAAACTTCATATTCACCAGAATTAAGTAATTTAATATATTCATGAGTATCTAAATTAACTTTGTATAAATCTGTTTTTGTTGCGATGTAATAGTTTTCTTTTGAATATACGATTTTGGCATATTGATCTACATGGGGCAATTCTATACTTTCAACGGAATTACTATTTTCAAAAAATTCCCAATTCATATCTCCCCAAGTATAATAAGTATCTATAAATACAACAGAATTTTCTTTTTTTATCATAAATGACCCTTGACTAGATGTTCGAAACATCTGTCCAACACCATCAGGAACTGGGACTCCATTAAGTGGCCATACTACACTAGTAGTAATAGTATCACCATCGATGTTTATTTTATGAATTTGTGGGATGTAGCCTTCGTTCCATATATAAGTAATAAAATAAAATTTACCATTATTGCCTAACCAAAATTCTTTGTTCTCTCTTCCCTCTATTTTAACTTCATGAATTCCACCGTTTGCTTTTTTTATGCGTAAACCATATTTATTAAGGCCACTACTTATACTATATTGATACATGCAATTTCCTTTAGGATCAACTTCAAAAAACATGGGAGTTTGTCCAGTAGGTAAATAATCTATTACATTTATATTATCGGGGTTATTTAATGATAATTTTCCAATTGAATTATATCCTTTGTAATAATATATATTTCCTTCAGAATCAGGTTTAGGTAAAATTTCCCCTAATTTTCTACTTTCAAATGAAAAATCTACAGATGAAGAATTAAAAATTGCGCCATCAGTTTTTCTTACCAGTATACTAGAGTAGCTTTGTGAAACTCCTTTTTCGTCAGTATAATTAAAACTTCCTGAAAGTAAAACATAAGTTGAATTTAAGTTTTTTATGCTTCGTACTATTGGTTTAGAGTTAGTTGATGAGTTATCTTCTTTTGTGAAATTTACTGGCTGGTATTTACCATCAGCAGTGATTTTAAATAAATTTGTCTCAGTCGCAAGGTTTTTGCCGGTTGAAGATTCTTCAAGTATAACAAGACTTTTAGCGTCTGAAATATTTAAGATTGTTTTCTGAGATTGGTTGACGTTTCCATCTTCTTTATCACTTGAGCAACCAATGAATAATACTACTAAAAGAGCACATAATGCTTGTAAAGTTTTTTTCATATGAGGGGGTTTTAAGTTAAGGTATTTTTGTAGCTAAAGTAAGAAAAAAAATGCTTTTCAATTAGTTGAAATATTTTTATTTTATTAAAAAAGAATGTGTTAAAAAAAAAATACCCCGATTCCGGAATTCCGGATCGGGGTAAATTATATAATTGTAAAACTTATTTTTTATTCTTCCATATAAGCTTCAATAGGAGCACAGCTGCAAACTAAATTTCTATCTCCAAAAGCATCATCAGCTCTGCGTACAGTTGGCCAGAATTTGTTTTCAGCAATGTAATCTAATGGGAAAGCTGCTTGCTCTCTTGTGTATGGGAAATCCCAAACATCGGTAGTAAGCATTGCTAATGTATGTGGAGAATTTTTTAAGACATTATTTTTATCTTCGATTGTTGAAGCCTCAATTTCTTTACGAATAGAAATCATAGCTTCACAAAAACGATCTAATTCTTTTAAGTTTTCACTTTCAGTAGGTTCAATCATTAAAGTTCCTGCAACTGGGAAAGAAACTGTTGGCGCGTGGAAACCGTAATCCATTAAACGTTTTGCGATATCAGTAACTTCAATCCCTTTTTGTTTAAAAGGACGACATTCTAAAATCATTTCGTGAGCTGCACGACCCATTTCTCCAGAATATAAAGTGTCATAATGACCGCTTAATTTTTCTTTGATATAGTTAGCATTTAAAATTGCATGTTGTGTAGCGCTTTTTAAACCTTCGGCTCCTAACATAGAAATGTATCCGTAAGAAATCAAACAAACTAAAGCTGAACCCCATGGAGCTGCAGAAATAGCAGTAATTGCGTTATCTCCTCCAGTTGCAATAACTGGGTTTCCTGGTAAAAATGGAACTAATTGTGGAGCAACGCAAATTGGTCCAACTCCTGGTCCACCACCACCGTGAGGGATTGCAAATGTTTTGTGTAAGTTTAGGTGACAAACGTCGGCTCCAATTGTAGCAGGATTTGTTAAACCTACCTGAGCATTCATGTTTGCACCATCCATATAAACCTGACCTCCGTTGTCGTGGATCAATTGTGTTATTTCTTTAATAGCACTTTCATAAACTCCATGAGTAGATGGATAAGTCACCATTAAACAAGAAAGGTTGTCTTTATGTAGAATTGCTTTCTCACGTAAATCTTCTACGTCGATGTTTCCGTTTTCTAAAGTTTTTGTAACAATAACTTTCATTCCAGCCATTGCAGCCGAAGCAGGATTTGTTCCGTGTGCTGATGATGGAATTAAAGCAATGTTTCTGTGGTGATCTCCTTTTGATTGGTGATACGCACGTATAACCATAAGTCCTGCATATTCTCCTTGTGCACCAGAGTTTGGTTGCAAAGTTGTTCCTGCAAAACCTGTGATAACATTTAATTGCTGTTCTAGTTTTTTCAACATTTCCTGATATCCTTGTGCTTGATCAAGCGGAGCAAAAGGGTGAATGTTATTCCATTGCGGGCTGCTTAATGGTAACATTTCTGAAGCAGCATTTAGTTTCATTGTACAAGAACCTAGTGAAATCATCGAGTGATTTAAAGCTAAATCTTTGCGTTCTAACATTTTGATATAACGCATTAAAGCTGTTTCTGAATGGTATTTATTGAAAACATCGTGCTCTAAAAATGATGATGTTCTTTTTAAATGTTCAGGGAAATGGTTTGTATTTGTTAAGCTATCGATTGTTGTAGCTTGTTGATTTGTAGCTGTAGCAAAAACTGAAATGATTTCGTTTACTTCGGCAACACTTACTGTTTCGTTTAATGAAATAGAAATTGTGTTTTCGTCGATATAGTAAAAGTTAATTTCGTTTTGTTCTGCAATTGCGCGTACTTTTTTAGCATCGGCTTTTACAACGATTGTATCAAAGAATGCAGTGTTGGTTTGTTCTACGCCTAATTTTTTTAATTCGTTTGCAAGTGTTGCAGTTGCAGCGTGAACTTTATCTGCGATATATTGCAATCCTCTTGGTCCGTGATATACTGCATACATTCCTGCCATTACTGATAATAATACCTGTGCTGTACAAATGTTTGAAGTTGCTTTATCACGTTTTATATGCTGCTCACGTGTTTGTAATGCCATACGTAAAGCACGGTTTCCATTAGTATCAATTGTTACTCCAATGATACGTCCTGGCATACTTCGTTTGTATTCGTCTTTTGTTGCAAAATAAGCAGCGTGTGGTCCACCGTATCCTAACGGAATACCAAAACGTTGTGTAGTTCCTACAACAACAGCAGCACCCATTTCTCCTGGAGGAGTTAATTTTGCTAAACTTAAAATATCAGCAGCAACAGCAACTTTTATTTCGTTGTCTTTTGCTTTAGCAATAAAAGCTGCATAATCATGAACTTGTCCGTATTTCCCAGGATATTGAAGGATTGCTCCAAAATAAGCTGTTGAGAAATCAAATGTTTCGTGATTTCCTATAACTAATTCAACTCCGATAGGTGTTGCACGAGTTTGTAATACTGATAATGTTTGTGGTAAGATTTCTTCAGAAACAAAAAACTTATTGATTTCGTTTTTCTTTTGATCTCTTGATCTTACATCAAATAAAAGTGCCATTGCTTCAGCAGCGGCAGTTGCTTCATCTAATAAAGAAGCATTGGCAATCTCCATTCCAGTTAATTCTATAACTGTAGTTTGGAAATTAAGGATTGCCTCTAAACGACCTTGAGCAATTTCTGCTTGATAAGGTGTATATGCTGTGTACCATCCTGGATTTTCAAAGACATTTCTTTGAATAACTGCGGGAACGATAGCTTGGTTATATCCTAAACCAATATATGATTTAAAAACCTTATTTTTATTTCCTAGTTGGTGTATGTGATTTGAAAACTCATATTCTGTCATTGCAGGATCTAAGTTTAATGGTGCTTTTAAACGAATGTCATCTGGAAGCGTTTCATAAACGAGTTGTTCAATAGATTCAACTCCAATTGTTTTCAACATTTGTTGATGGTCGGTTTCTCTTGGACCAATGTGTCTTAAAGCAAAAGCATCTGTTTTCATATAGTAGTAAAAGTGTTGTTTTTTTGTGGTGCAAAATTAAGTATTAATAATAATCTAATTGCTATTTTTTGTATCATTTTTTGTGAAATTTACAACTAAAGGGTTGATTTCTTAATAATTGATTATTTTTGTTGTATGAAGGTAATTACGCAGGTATTTAATTTTTATATCATTAGTAGCATTCATGTAGCTTTATCATGTTATGCTTTGGTGCGTTTAACATTCCATATGTTTGGTATTGAGTATGATGAATCAATGTCTTTATTTGTTTTTTTTGGAACAATTGTAGGATATAATTTTGTAAAATATGATGCATTGGTTCGTGTGAACAAACTAACAATCGGGAGGCAATTAAAAATTATTGCTGTTTTTAGTTTTTGTTCTCTTTTATTGGTTGGTTATTATTTTTTTCAGTTGAAACGAATAACTCAAGTAGTTTCTGTAGGGATCTTTGCGATTACGGCACTTTATACACTTCCTTTCTTTCCGAATAGAAAAAATGCCCGAAATTGGGCGGGAGTTAAAATTTATATAGTAGCACTTTGTTGGGTTGGAGCTACATTGGTTTTACCATTAATAAATGCTGAAATTGCTTTTACTTCTGATTTTTATTTAAAATGTGTGCAGCGTTTTATTTTGGTTTTTGTACTCATATTAATTTTTGAGATTATCGATTTAGCAAATGACGATCCTCACTTGCAAACTGTTCCACAGCAAATAGGAGTAAAGCGAACTAAAATTTTAGGATTATTACTTTTGATTCCATTTTATTTTTTGGAGTTTTTAAAATCTAATTTTGATAAAAATCAATTGGTGATAAATTTAATTATGGTTCTTGTATTATCGCTTTTTATCGCTTTCGCAAATGAAAAACGATCTAAATATTATACTTCTTTTTGGGTAGAAAGTATTCCGATTTTTTGGTGGCTGATGGTTGTGTTTTATGGATAAAATAGGTGTAAATACAAAAAACCGATGCATTAACACCGGTTTTTGTATATGAGAAAGTAAACTTTATTTTGCTTTTTGAGAAGCAACAGCTTTAGCTAATTCTGCTTTGGCTTCTTCTAACTTCTTTCTTTTCTTGTTTATTTTTTCTTTCCCCTCTTGATCTTTAATCGCTTTGTTTAGATCATCAGTTCTTTCCTTAACTTCTTTTTGTTTTTCTTTTACTTTCTTGTCAAGGTCATTGTTAACTGTTTTTGTGGTACAGTTCTTTTTGGTTTGGGATATAGCTTCTTCAACTCCTTTTACCTGACTTTGATTGCCAGCTTTTTTAGCAGCTACTAATTTTGTGTTTAATTCGCATAATTTTCTTTCGCATCCTTTTAATTCTTTACAATTACTTTGTGCAAAACCCATCAAAGAAATTGTAAAAAAGGCGATTGATAAAATTTTTGTTTTTAATGACATATGTTTTTTTTTAAAATGATTTATTAGGTATAGTAATTATAAAGATAAGGAATTTACTTTACTTGTCTTCTCTGATACTTGTTTTAGAATTTTGTTTCTTTCTAAAAGGAATAGAGTTAAATGCTTCTTTAAAAATAAATAATCAAACAAACTTCCAAATATTCCAAATGGAGTTTCATATTGTAATTTATCAGTCATGATTGTTTGTCCGTTTATTTCTTCAAAAAAATGCTCGTGTTTAAATGATTTAAATTTCCCTTGTTCCATTTCATCTACAAAATAATTGCAAAAATCCATAGCTGTAATTCGACTTTTATGAGTTAAATAAATTCCGAAGTGTTTACCACGCCAAGTTACCGTTTCGTTATAATTTATTAATCCAGTTGTTGTACCAGCAATTACAACTTCTTTTGATTTGCTTGCAGATTGTTTATGAACATCAATATCTCTAGAATTATCAAAGACGATTTTATTTGGTGCATTTATTTTTGTTGTAAGATGAATTGTTGTCATAATTAATAGGCGTTATCTTTGTTAAAGATTTTACTTCAATAAATTTTTGAAAGCATTCTCTACATCATCAAACTTAAATTTAAATCCATTTTCTAAAAGCTTTTTCGGAATTACATTTCGACTTTTTAAAACCAATTCGGGTTCTGTTCGAATAAAGAAAGCTCCAATTTTAAGCAGAAAAGCATTTATCGGAATTCCTAAAGGGAAACCAACTGCTTTTTGAAGTTTCTTCATAAAGTCGGCATTACGGATGGGTTTAGGAGAAACAACATTAACAACTCCAATCATTTCTTTTTGAAGTATGAATTCTATTGCATTCGCAAAATCATCTTCGTGAATCCAACTAATAAATTGATTTCCTTTTCCTTGTTTTCCTCCGAAACCAATTTTGGCTAAGGTTTTTAGAGGAATAAAAGCGCCTCCTTTCTTTCCTAAAACTATCGAAGTTCTTAAAGCGGTTTTTAGTGTATTAGGAGTTTCGGTTTTAAAGAATGCTTTTTCCCAAGATAAAGCGACGTTAATAGAAAAGTCATTTCCAATTTCTCCTTTAACTTCATCCATTTCTTTATCCAACGAAAAGCGATAAATTGTAGCTGTTGATGAATTCAGCCAATGTTTAGGCGGATTTACACAATTTAATACAGCTTTGTTTAAAATCTTGGTGCTTTCAATTCGAGATAATAAAATTTCTCTTTTGTTTTCTTTGCTATAGCGGCAATCTACAGATTTCCCTGCCAGATTTATTAAAACTGTTGCATTTTCCAATTCGTTTTCCCAGCCAGAAAAAGTTTTTGCATCCCAATTAACGTATTTAATGGAGTCAATTGTTTTAGACTGTCCTCGAGTGAGAATAATGATTTTTTCAAATTTATCTTTGAAATGATTGACTAATACCTGACCTAAAAATCCTGTTCCGGCTGCGATTACGAGTTTGTTTTGCATGATATTTTTTTAAATCTTAAAATTAGTTTAGAATCGGAGTTTATGCAATTGCATTATTTCTTTCACTTACTTTTCTTTTTCCTCTAAAGAAGAAATACAAATTAAGGAATAACATTAATCCTAAGTAAATAGAAAAACTTCCTATTTTATAACTCAAAGCTTCAATTAAAATTTGATAATTATTAATGTCTTCGCTTATTCTTAATATCATTAATGCAAAGCCAAGATTAAGAAGGTAAAATCCTGTTTCGAAAAGTTTGTTGGTTGCATCGGCAATTTCTTCTCTTCCTCTAAAGATGTCCAGCATGTATATTTTTCCGTTTGCGAATAAAGTTTTAGAAACATAATACGTTAGGAAAAGTGCTATTGGTAAATAGATTGCATAACCGACTAAAATTTTTGTAGTTTCCATGATGTTTGATTTATTAGTTATTGATTAATTTCTGAATGTATTTAGTTATTATGATGATGTTTATATAATGTAATCCTGAAATGATAAAGATGATAATTGCAGTTTTGGTTGCTATTACCTCGATGAGCTGATTGATAGCTATTATTTTTTCCCACGAAATTAAAGTCATTGCGCAATACCCAATATTCAATAAGTAATACCCCAGAAGCAGCATTTGATTTATTCGTTGGCATAAATCTTCGTGGTTAGGGATAAGCTCTGAAACGAAGATGTTACCATTTCTATAGCAAGTTTTCCCAACTCGTACAATAATGAAAATGGTAATCATTAAGTAAATGAAATACCCAATAATATTAAGATTTACATTCATAATTTTATTTTTTTCTTGTTCTCAACAGTAATCTTAGAGCCGATTGCTAAAAAAGTCGAAACTGGTTTTGATTCATTCAGGAATGCAAAATCTTTCCCATAGTTATCTTCAAAATCGACATCTATTTTATAATCAATTATTGCTAGTTGTTCCCATCTGGGATGGGTTACTTCATATTCGAAAGTGGTGTCTTTGTTGTATTTGGTATATCCAAAATAATGTTCGGTAATGAATTCGGCTTCAGAGTTTAAGTCTATTTCTAATTCCTCTTTTCCTGTTTTTACTTTAATTGTATTCCACTTGTTGTGATTTTTCCATTGATAAACAAAAGAATTAGTTTCTTTATTATCAGAGACATAATGCATCATTTCATTGGTTTGGTAATGCTCATTGTATAAAGTGTTTGCTATAAATGTAATAGCAGTTTTAGGTACAGTTTCTTTAATAAAAACAACTCCACGTTTCCATTCTCCATTTTCAAATCGTTTAACATAAAAACGAAGATTTACTTCTTCAAAGTCAATATGAAAAGGGACTTTGATGCCTAATACTTTTGTATTCTCGAACATAAAACCGACAAGACTCACATAACATCTGTTGTTCCATAAATCTATTTCAGTTCCTAGAGGAACATATTTTTCTAGTATTTTAGGATCGACTTCGTAATTAAATAATGCTAAATTTTTCCATTCGGCGGTTAGAAATGAATCAGAATTAATATTTGCGGTTAGAAAGTAGAAATAGGTTGCTATTAACATTGGAATTAAAAAAAGGGTAATGAAATTAGCTTTGTCATTTCCAAGCATTGAATAGGTTAAGATTAAGAATCCAGCTATCGCAACTAATATCCAATAGATATAAATTTGTTTCTTTTTTTCTTTACTGAGTTCTTTCATTTTCACCAGAAGAATAACTCCGATTGTTATTTGTACAATCCCTAAGATGATTTGGAATAGCATTCCAAAATATATGAAAAGATAAAGCCCAAGAGTTGTGAAATAAAAAACTTTATTGATTTTGTGTAGTTTATCAAATAGTGTCATAGTTATTTATTGTTTTAAACTTTCAGAAAAAAATGAAAGTTTTAATTAAATTTTTTTAGTCTGATGTATTATTTCATGATTTTCAGAACCAAACGTCCCAACCAGTTTTCATTAAATTCAGTCATTTTATCTAGCATATTATCTGCTTTTAATACAAAATCATACAACTTGGTGGTTTGCTCAACAAAGTGTTTTTCTTCTGCAGAATCTTTCGAGTCAATCGAGGAAACTTCTTTTAATATTTTAAGAGCAGGTTTAATTTCGCGTTTGCTTCTTTCTCTTGCAATTTTTACAGCAAGTTCGTCTAAGTCTTTTTCAGCTGTAAAGAATTCTCTTCTTTCTCCCGATTTGTATTCTTTGTAAACAATTCCCCAATCCATCAAAGCTCTCAAATTCATACTGGCATTACCTCGGGAAATTTGCAACTCTTCCATTACATCTTCCATAGAAACAGGTTCGTTAGAAATCATCAATAAAGCATGGATTTGTGCCATGGTTTTATTAATTCCCCATTGTGAACCTAAAGCTCCCCATGTTTGAACGAATTTATTTTTTGCTTCTTTGAATTCCATAGTTCAAATGTAAGTAAAAGTTTTTAAACTTTCAAAAATAAATGAAAGTTATTTTGAGAAATGTTAAATGAAATTATTTTAATTTGAAAATCAGGTATTTATACGTTGTCTTAGTTTGTTGGATTATTGTTCCTTTATTATTGAATAACTGAATGGTTTTAATTAAGAGATAATAATCCCCCAAAATTCTTTACTACTTAACCTGTTAAATAATTAAATATGTTACACATTCCCCCAAATTTAGATCCTGGTATATGGACTTATCAGAGTCTTGGCAATCATTCAAATTTATGTATTGATTCGAATCTTCTTAAACGTAAAAAAGAGAATTTACAAATAGAAACCTTAGGATATAATAATAGGAGGTTGCCTAATTTTAATGAAACTTTTTTACATAGCAAACAAGCTACATTGCGGCTTAAAAACTCAGTAACAGTTAGTCTTTTGTCTAATTAATCGAGAATTATTTAAAACGATAGGCTATGAAAGATTCTATCCTTGAAACTAGAAGTTACTGTTGCGCAATAGAGGAACTAAATTATACCTATGCCCACTGCAAAATTAAATGTTAGAAAATCTATCGTATAAAGACAGAATGCGTTTGCAAAAAAAATCAACCAATTTAAAAAATAAAGAAAATGAAAAAAACAGCCATTAAAATTGCGGCAGTATTGTTTACTGTAGCAATAGTCCTATTTGTAGGATGTAATAAAAAGAAGGAATTAGCGGCATCAGTTTCTAGTGATGGTGAATATTTACCACAAGATGTAAAACAATCCTGTACAGTTTCTGAGTCAGAATTTAATTCTTGGTTTAAGACAGGAAAAGTGTCAGAAAATGGATTAGTAATGCCAGCAAATAGTGTTACGTTTCCTCATAATAATAATTGCGATTTCTATAAATGGTCGGAGCAGATGTTCTTATGGATTACGTCTCCAGCTTCAGGGACATATAGCGGAAAAGGTACAGTTTTAGAATCTGCGGTATTTTATAATGTGTCACCTCCAGATGCTAAAGGAAAACGAACTATGACGCAGCATAATCCAAATGAAATACTTAGTGCAGTAGGAAATATTAACCAAAATGGGCCAAACCGTTTGCCACTTGTAAGAGATAAATCAGGAAGGATATTCGAGGTAGAACCTCCGAAAAGTAATGAAAAGGTTAAGGATGAAAGTAATAAATTAGTACAAGTAAGTCGTATTACAACAGATACTAAAGGATTGCTTTCGTTTATAGATATTAAAGGAAAAGTTATTAAAAATGCAAAACCAGTTATTGAAAGTAAAGTAGATCCAGCGAATGTTTTACAAGAATTTAAAGTGGGGAAAAAATCAGTCTTCTTAAATTCTAAAGGAGAAGAAGTCCAAACAGAACAAGGACAGGCAGGATCTCATGGTGCCTTAATGGGAGAAAATAAGTCATTAGTATATTATATCACAATGGTTAATGATGTGTATGCTTATTTTTTAACAGGAGTTAATGAAGGAAAATTAAAAGGCAATCAATTTCCAACAACTGCTAGTGCGAGAGATAGTATTCTGGCTTATGCAAAAACCAAAGGCTGGGCTACTCCTCCAGATCCAGATGCTTTGGCAATGGAATTAAAAACGTCATGGATTGAAGTTAAAGATTTGCCTAATGCAGCTAGTTATATTACTATCCAAGCAAAGATTCCAACTTATGATAAATCTAATCCGAATAAATGGGTTATAAATGGGCAAACAACTACAACATTAGCTCTGGTAGGAATGCACGTTGTAGGAAGTGTAGCTGGGCATCCTGAAATGATTTGGGCTACTTTTGAACATGAAAAAAATTCACCTAATGCTGCTTATGCCTACAGAGATGTAAATGATAAAATAAAACAGGTAAAAGCAGATACTGGTACAGGATGGCTTTTTAATGCTAATGCAAATGATACTGTAGGAGCGCAAAATATCCAGAATATGACTGTTGATACAACTAATTCTAATATAATTAATATTAAGAATCCTGCGGTTAATAGCCCCACAGCTAGAAGAATTATGGCTTGGGGAGTGGCATCAAATACAGTTCCAAATGGAGAGGATAAAACTCCGGCAGATTCTAATAGTGAAATTATTTCTATTAATAATGTAGTACGAAAAATGCTTGATGTAAAAGATATTAGGAGAAATTATTTATTAATAGGTGCTACATGGACATTTGGTGGTTCGGTGCCAAATGGTAAATCTTATCCATATGGATCAGCAACAGATTCTATTCATAAAGGAGATGCAATTGGGACAGGGCAATTAGCAAATACTACTATGGAGACCTATTTTCAATCTCCAAGTTCAGCAAGTAATGCAGGTGATTCCAGATCTTGTTTTTATTGCCATGGCTATACACTAAATCCAAATGGATTGAGTCATGTGTTTGGTTCAATAATTTCATTACCTCCATACAGTAAAAAAATATTGCCTAAATAAAAGCTTACTAAAATAAAAAGCCAGTATAAGTACTGGCTTTTTGCTTTTATAGGGTATTCAGTTTAAATCAATCCTGCTCTTTTTAATAAAGCTTCAGGTTTTGGTTCTTGACCTCTAAAACGTTTGTATAAAATCATAGGATGCTCTGTTCCTCCTTTTGAAAGTACATTGTCTTTAAACTTAGTTGCAACCTCTTTATTGAAAATTCCTTTTTCCTGAAAGTATTCAAATGCGTCAGCATCTAGGACTTCAGCCCATTTGTAGCTGTAATATCCAGAAGAATATCCTCCTTGAAAAATGTGTGAGAAAGCAGTACTCATAGCATTTTCTTTCACGTCTGGATATAATTGGGTGTCTTTAAATTGTTCGGTTTCGAATGTTTTTAAATCAGTGATTGCGGTTGGGTCTTGCCCGTGCCAAGCCATATCTAATAATCCAAAGCTTAATTGACGTAATGTTGCTAAGCCTTCTTGGAAACTAGCACTTTCTTTGATTTTATTTACATATTCCATCGGAATGATTTCGCCAGTTTCGTAATGGTTTGCAAACAATGCTAGAGCTTCAGGCTCATAACACCAGTTTTCCATAATCTGACTTGGTAATTCTACAAAATCCCAATAAACGGATGTTCCAGATAAACTTGGGTAAGTTGTATCGGCTAACATTCCGTGTAAGCCATGACCAAATTCGTGAAACAACGTTGTTACTTCATTAAAAGTTAGTAATGACGGTTTTGTTTCAGTTGGTTTTGTAAAGTTGCATACGTTCGAAATGTGTGGTCTTTCGTTTGTTCCATCTTTTCTATATTGCGATTTAAATGATGTCATCCAAGCACCATTTCTCTTTCCTTTTCTTGGGAAAAAATCAGCATAGAAAATAGAAACTAATTCATTTTTATCATTCGTAACTTCGTAAGTCATCACTTCTTCATGGTATTTATCAATGTCAAATACTTCAGTAAAAGTAAGTCCGTATAGTTTTCCTGCAATTGTAAAAGCACCGTTAAGTACTTTCTCTAATTGAAAATAAGGCTTTAATTTTTCATCATCCAGATTAAAAAGTTGTTGCTTTAATTTTTCTGAATAATAAGCACCATCCCATTTTTCTAATTGTTCTATTCCGTCTAATTCTTTTGCGAAAGCAGTAAGTTGAGCAAATTCTTTTTTGGCAGCAGGTTTTGCTTTTGCCAATAAATCATTCGAGAAAGAAAATACTTTCTCAGGGTTTTCGGCCATGCGCTCCTCTAGAACAAAATGAGCGTGAGTTTTATATCCTAATAAATTGGCTCTTTCAAAACGTAATTTCACGATTTTAAGTACAATTTCCTGATTGTCAAATTCATTGTTCTGAAATGCTTTTGCTCCAAAAGCGATTGCTAATTTTTTACGCAATTCACGATTGTCAGCATAGGTCATAAACGGAACATAGCTTGGATGGTCTAAAGTAAAAATCCATCCTTCTTTTTCTTGGCTTTTAGCCAATGAACGAGCTGCTTCGATAGTTCCTTCGGGTAATCCGGCTAAATCTTTTTCATCAATAAGATGTAATTCGAAAGCATTAGTTTCGGCTAAAACATTCTCGCCAAATTGCAAACTTAATTTTGATAATTCTTTGTCGATTTCACGAAGTTTATCTTTTTTATCTTCTGGAAGATTAGCCCCGTTTCTTGAAAAACTTTTATATTTTTTGTCAAGAAGAGTTGTTTGTTCCGGATTAAGATTTAAACGCTCTTTTTGGTCGTAAACGGCTTTTATTTTTGCAAATAAAGCAGCGTTTAATGTAATGTCATTTCCAAATTCAGATAGTAATGGAGAAACTTCCTGAGCGATTTTTTGCATTTCGTCATTCGTTTCAGCAGAATTTAAGTTGAAAAAAACACTCGAAAGGCGATCTAAAATATCCCCTGAAAAATCCATTGCTACAACAGTATTTTCAAAATTTGGTGTTTCGGGATTGTTTACAATTGCATCAATTTCGGCTTTTGCCAAAGCAATTCCTTCCTGAAATGCAGGAACGTAGTCTTCGATTTTAATTTGCGAAAAAGGTGCTGTATTATGTTTGGTTGTAAATTTTGAAAGTAAAACGTTCATTATGATGTAATTATTTTATTAATTGAAGTCGATATTTTTGAATTCCAAAGATAGCAATTTATGAAAATCTAGCGACCTAAACAAGCTTGATTCTCAGCATAAAATCCTCTTAAATTGTGTTATAGATATGTTATTTATTGCTGCAGCCGGTTTAAAAATCTTAAATTGTAAAAATAGAAGGATTATAAAATTCTTATTATAAACAATTGTAAATAAAAATGATGAACTACCAAATTATAATAAAACGTATTGATACTGTAAACGAAGTAGAAGGATATTGGTCAGATGAAGACCTTATTCAGTTATTAGAAAGATTTAACTATCCTGATGGAGCAACAGCCGAGAAAAAGAATTTGCCAGAATTATTAGAAATGGCTATTTCAGATTATGAGCCTAATGAAGCTGCTGAGATAGTATTAAAATACAAATTGGGAGATAAATTAAATGAAGGGCAAATTGAGCAAATAGCGCACAATATGTTAATTGATAAGGTTTGTGAGGAATATCCCGAAATAGATATGCAAGGAACTTTATTTCATGTCAATCAATTACTTTTTAAAGCATATAACGGAAAATTTCCAAATGCAAAAGCTTCGGTTGTTCATTTTTCGATGACACCAACTGATGGTGCAGTACAAAAATTGACAGCCGAAAACGTACTAAAATTATTAAATAATGGCTTGTCGGACAGAAATCTTATAAAAAGATTGTTTGAAGATCAAATGTCTCAAAATATTCCGTTTCCAGAAGCTCAAGGTATTGTTTGGGAATTGATAACAAATGATGATATAAATTACAGCTTGGTTACTTCAGAGAATTGGATAAATAAAGAAGACATAACTGAATATGAATTTGAATCTGTTCTGGAGGAAATTGAAGATGAAGCATGATTTCAGTTTTCAGTCGCAGTTTTGAGTATAAACTGCGACTGAAAACTGAAAATTATTTCAAGCCTTCAGAAGATTTGTAAACGGCTTCTTTTAAGCTTTCTTTATACGCTATGATTTTGTCTAAAACGACTTTATCATGACTTCCTATGATTTGTGCAGCAAGGATTCCAGCATTTTTAGCTCCGTTTAACGCTACAGTTGCAACAGGAACTCCGCCTGGCATTTGTAGAATCGATAAAACCGAATCCCAACCATCGATAGAATTGCTTGATTTTACAGGAACTCCAATTACAGGAAGTGGCGACATGGAAGCAACCATTCCAGGTAAATGTGCTGCTCCACCAGCTCCAGCAATAATTACCGAAATTCCGCGGGTATGAGCGTTTTTACTGAAATCGAATAGTTTTTCTGGCGTTCTATGTGCCGAAACGATATCTACTTCAACTTCGATATCAAATCCTTTTAATATATCGATGGCATCTTGCATTACTGGCATGTCGGAGATGCTCCCCATGATTACGGCTACTTTGCTCATTTTATTTTTTTGTTTAAAGTTAAAGGTTTAAAGTTGCAAACTA
Source organism: Flavobacterium frigoritolerans (assembly GCF_025847275.1). Classification (GTDB taxonomy): domain Bacteria; phylum Bacteroidota; class Bacteroidia; order Flavobacteriales; family Flavobacteriaceae; genus Flavobacterium; species Flavobacterium frigoritolerans. Next base: position 222,561 of record NZ_JAOZEV010000002.1, on the reverse strand, counting down.
CAACTGAAAACTGTCACTTATATTGATTTTAAATCTGTTTAAACTTTAAGGTTGAAAACTGTTACTGAGCACTAATCACTTTAATAGTGTTCTTAACATCTTCAGCAATTCTTCTTGCCTCATTCATATCTTCATTTACGATTGTAACGTGACCCATTTTTCTGAAAGGACGGGTTTGCTTTTTACCATAAATATGTGGCGTAACGCCATTCCATCCTAAAATAGTTTCGATGTTTTGGTAAATTACATCGCCAGAGAATCCTTCGGCTCCAACTAAGTTTACCATAACGCCAGCTACTTTACTATCGGTATTTCCTAGCGGAAGATCCAAAATAGCACGTAAGTGGTTTTCGAATTGTGAAGTATAACTGGCTTCGATAGAATAATGACCAGAATTGTGTGGGCGAGGAGCAACTTCGTTTACCAAAATTTCATCATCTTGAGTTTGGAACATTTCAACTGCCAAAAGACCAACATGATTAAATTTCTCTGAAACATTAAGCGCAATCGCTCTTGCTTTTTGAGCTACTTTTTCATCAATTCTTGCAGGACAAATTACATATTCTACCTGATTTGCCTCTGGATGAAATTCCATTTCAACAACAGGATATGTTTTTATTTCTCCCGATGGTGTGCGACAAACAATTACAGCAAGTTCATTCTTGAACGGAACCATTGTTTCAGCAATACACTCTACATTTGGGAGATTATCTAAATCTGAAGCTTGGCGAATAACTTTTACGCCATTTCCGTCATAACCAAACTCCGTACATTTCCATACAAAAGGCATCTCGACTCTGCTCGATGTGACAGCAGCTTTTAGGCTTTCCAGATTTTCAAATCTTTCAAAAGGAGCAGTTGGAATATTGTTTTTGATGTAAAAATCTTTTTGGATTCCTTTATTCTGAATTCCTCTTAAGGTTTTTGGCGAAGGATATACTTTTATGCCTTCGTTTTCTAGTTTTTCAAGGGCTTCAAGGTTTACAAGTTCGATTTCGAAAGTTAAAACATCTACTTGTTTCCCGAAATTGTAAACAGTTTCAAAGTCCATTAAATCACCTTGAAAGAATTTATTACAGGCGATTTTGCTTGGAGCTTCATCGCTTGGGTCTAAAACATAAGTTTGTATGTCAAATTTACGTGTGTCAAAAAGAAGCATTTTGCCTAATTGTCCACCGCCTAATATTCCTAATTTAAAATCAGAAGAAAAATAATTCATTGTTGTGTGTTTGTGATGCGCAAAGATACTTTATAATGATTGAATAGGAAAATCCTATTTTATTTTCTTAAGAACTTCTCTTGCAACAGCTTTATAAGCAGCAGTATGATTTCCGTAATCCTTGGTTAGTATGATTTGTAATTCGGGATGAATCCAATCGTAATGTTTGCCTAATATATGTAAGGTTCTAATAGAGTAGGCTTTTGCTGCGACTTTAGTATCGGTTATTAACCAATCAAAACTGGTTTCGATGATGTCTTGAAGCTGAGTTTCTGAAAGTGTGCTATTTATTTCTGATTTTTTGTAATGAGCTTTGACGAGAAGTTGGCAGATTTTTGCAATGGGTCTAATAGAACTTTCGTCTTTTAAATGTTTAAGATTGGCGCAAAAAAAATCAAGATGAGGTTGTAACCATTCTAGCTTTTCATAAGATACAAATTCTAGAATCCAACAGGCTTTATGCGTGTTTTTGTCAGAAATGTCGAAGCAAATTGCAATTAATTCCGGAAAACAATCAGGATTTTCCAAAACAGTTTGCGCACCTTTAACTCTATTTTCTCTGTAAGCACTTACATAATCAAGGGTTTTTTGTAATTCAGAGGCCATCAATTTTTTTTTTGATTTAAAAATACAAATTTAGGGTCAATATTCAATTCTAAAACTCGAATTCTGTATCTTTGCCCATTATTTTAAATGTAAAAAATAATGATACAACTTCACGATAAACAATTTGTTCCGTTTATTTCGGCTAAAGAAATCGATTTTGCAATTACTAAAATGGTAGCCCAGGTACAAGATGATTTTGGAGATGAAATTCCAATTTTTATCGGTGTTCTTAATGGTTCTTTTATGGTTGTTGCCGATTTTTTAAAAAAATATAAAAAACACTGCGAGGTTTCATTTATTAAAATGGCATCTTACGAAGGGACAGAAACATCTCACGATGTTAAACAACTGATAGGATTGAATCAAGATTTAACCGGAAGATCAGTGGTTATTATTGAAGATATTGTTGACACAGGAAATACTGTAGTTGAACTTAAAGAAATGTTTAAAAAACAAAATGTTAAGCATTTAAAAATAGCTACTTTGTTCTTTAAACCTGAGGCTTATAAAAAAGATGTTAAAATTGATTATATCGGAATTCGAATTCCAAACAAATTTATTGTTGGTTACGGTTTAGACTACGATGGTTTGGGAAGAAATTTGTCTGAAATATACCAATTGGCAGAATAAATTTAGAACCAAAATCAAAGAATTATAAATTAGCTATTCACTTTAAACTTCTTTAAAAGAATAAGGAAGTACGACACAACACACAAACTATGATTAATATTGTTTTATTTGGAAAACCGGGTGCAGGAAAAGGGACTCAGGCAGAATTTTTAAAAGAAAAATATAAGTTAACACATCTTTCAACTGGAGATATCTTTCGTTTTAATTTAAAAAATGATACAGATTTAGGTAAGAAAGCTAGAGTTTTTATGGATAATGGGGAATTAGTCCCATGCGAAGTAACTACTGCAATGTTAATTGATGAAGTAAAAAAACATCCAGATACAGCAGGGTTTTTGTTTGATGGTTATCCAAGAACACTAGATCAGGCAGCAGCATTAGATAAGTTTTTACCGACTATTGGCACAAGTGTTACGGCAACAATTGCTTTAGAGGCTGATGATGAAATTCTAGTAGCTCGTTTATTAGAAAGAGGAAAAACAAGTGGAAGAGCAGATGATCAGGACGAAGAAAAAATTCGTGTGAGATATCAGGAATATAATGAAAAAACAGCTCCATTAATTGGATACTATAAAGAGCAAAATAAATTTTACGCAGTAAATGGCATCGGGTCTATTGAAGAAATAACTGAGCGTTTGACTAGTGTAATTGATAATTTGTAATAAAAAAAATAGTTTAAAGTTTAAGGTTTAAGATTTACCTAAATAGTGTTTATTCGGGGTAAATTTTAGGCTTTAAACTTTAAATATTTAAACATAAAAATGGAAATACTAATAATATTTTTTCTAATAATTTTAAATGGGGTTTTCTCTATGTCGGAAATCGCATTGATTTCGGCAAGGAAGAATAGATTAGAGACAGCTGCCAAGAAAGGTAATAAAAGTGCTAAAATTGCTTTAGATTTAGCCAACTCACCAAATAAGTTTTTATCGACTGTACAAATCGGAATTACCTTAATAGGGATTTTGACGGGTATTTATAGTGGTGATAAAATCACGATGGATGTTGAAGCTTTTGTAGGTAAATTTGAAGTTTTTCAACCTTATGCGCATTCTGTTGCTGTAGGGATTGTAGTTGTGGTTTTAACTTTCTTTTCTCTTGTTTTGGGTGAGTTGTTACCTAAGAGAATTGGTTTAAATCACCCTGAAGCTATTGCTAAAGCTGTGGCTTTGCCAATGAAGATTGTCTCGATTATTACAGCTCCGTTTATTTGGTTATTAACTAATTCAACAGATTTTTTGTTGAACGTTTTGCAAATAAAACCAACTGCCGATGGTAAAGTTACCGAAGAAGAAATAAAAGCTATTATTAAAGAAGGTACTGAAGGTGGTGAGGTACAAGAGATAGAACAAGATATTGTGGAACGTGTTTTTCATATCGGTGATAGAAAAGTTAACTCGTTAATGACACACAGAAAATCGGTAGTTTTCTTACCGTTAAATTCAGATAAACAGCGTGTAAAAGAATTGATTTTAGAAGATTTACACTCCATTTATCCTGTTTATACAGAGAACTATGATGATATTTCGGGAGTTGTTAATTTGAAAACAATTTTTGCCAATATAGAAAAAGAAGATTTCAGTTTGGCCTCTATAATGACCGAAGCTCCTTTTATAATGGAGCAAACAACGGCTTATAAAGCATTAGAGAATTTTAAGAAAACGGGAATACATTATGCTTTCGTTTCTGATGAATATGGAATTTTTCAAGGAATTATAACATTAAATGATATTCTCGAAGCTCTTGTAGGAGATGCAGCGGATTTTTATAAAGACGAGTTTCAGTTAGTAGAAAGAGAAGATGGAACCTGGTTGGTTGATGGACATTATTCATTGCATGATTTCTTAACTTATTTTGAGTTAGATGAATTAATTAATGATTATGAAGTTACCACTGTAAGTGGTTTAATAATGACCGAATTATCTCGCATTCCAAAAGAAGGGGAGAAATTAATTTGGCAAAAATTTGAATTAGAGGTCATCGATATGGATGGCGTAAAGATTGATAAAGTATTAATAAAAGCATTAAAAGGTTAACATTAAAATAGTTTTGGTTACAGTTTTCAGTCGCAACTTGCGCTGTAAACTGCAGCTGCAACTGAATACTGAGAAATATGACAGAGGGAAATTTTGTAGACTACGTTAAAATATTTGTTTCTTCCGGAAAAGGAGGAAAAGGTTCTACGCATTTACATAGAGAGAAATTTATTGAAAAAGGCGGTCCTGATGGTGGAGATGGTGGACGTGGTGGGCATGTTTTTTTAGTTGGTAATAAAGGACTTTGGACTTTGTTTCATTTAAAATTTGCTCGTCACATTAAAGCTGGACATGGAGGAGACGGTGGAGGAGATAGAAGTACTGGAGCTGATGGTGATGATAAGTTTATTGAAGTGCCATTAGGAACAGTTGTAAAAGATAAAGAAACAGGTGAAACCTTGTTTGAAATTACTGAGCACGGAGAAAAACAAATTCTTTCAAGAGGAGGAAAAGGTGGTTTGGGAAACTGGCATTTTAGAAGTTCAACAAATCAAACACCAAGATATGCGCAGCCAGGTTTGCCTGGAGTAGAAATGGATGTGATCTTGGAGCTTAAAGTTCTTGCTGATGTTGGATTGGTTGGTTTTCCAAATGCAGGTAAATCTACATTGTTGTCAGTTTTGACTTCTGCGAAGCCTAAAATTGCAGATTATCCATTTACGACATTAAAACCTAATTTAGGGATTGTAGCTTATAGAGATTTTCAATCTTTTGTAATTGCTGATATTCCAGGAATTATTGAAGGGGCAGCCGAAGGAAAAGGTTTAGGTCATTATTTCTTACGTCATATAGAACGTAATTCGACTTTGTTATTTCTTGTTCCAGTCGATACACCAGATATTAAGGCCGAGTATGATATTTTGGTAAATGAATTAACAAAGTACAATCCAGAGATGTTGGATAAAGAACGTCTATTAGTAATATCCAAATGTGATATGTTAGACGATGAGCTTAAAGCAGAGTTAAAAGTTGAGCTTGATGTGGCTTTTAAAGATACTCCTTATATGTTCATTTCATCTGTAGCCCAACAAGGCTTGTCTGAGTTGAAAGATAAATTGTGGAAAATGTTGAATGATTAATGTCTGAATAGATATTATATATAAACAAAAAAACCACCAATTGGTGGTTTTTTTTGTTTCAATAAAGAACGTATTTTTACAAACTAAAGTTTTTAGAAATACCAATGTTTAATGTTTTTCCAAAATTGAATTTAATGTGCTCTTGTCTTAAGTCGTTTTTACCATCTATGTTATCATAGTTAAGTCCACCTATTGAAAAGTTTAAACCAAAGCCTTTGTTCATGTTTATGAATAAAGCAGGTGTAATATAAGCATACATTCCTTTTGCATCATTTATAGAATTCTGTTGGTAACCTGATCCTATATCTGCAAAAACTGCAAAAGTTTCGTTAAGAGGTCTTGAGTAACGAACAAATCCACCAATTTTTTGATTGTTTGAGTTTTGACCGTTGTCTTTTTTGATGTTACCAACAGTAGCATTTACCCCTGCAGTCCAGTTTTCTGAAAATTGATAACCGAATGTTGGTGAAAAATCAAATGATTCGTTTTTAATATCTCCAATTTTATCAGAAGAATATTCAACATTTCCTCCTACAAGGATTGAACCTTTTTGTGCTGTAGCCATTGTAGAAACAACTAAAGCAATACATAGTAATAATTTTTTCATGTGATTTTAATTTTATTTTTTACAAAAGTATGATAATTTTCATAAGAAATTAATTATGTATTGTTATTTTTTAATAAATTATTTATTACATATTTATTTATGAAATAAAATGCATTCTATGGAATATATTTTATTTTGAATGTGAGGAATTAACAGGTATTAGGTGAAAATTTATAGATATGTTTAATTTGGGGATTGCGCTTAGATGTTTAATTGCGAAAATGAACTATATTCGCACAACTAAAAATATTTAATACGTATGAAAAAAATAATTTTATTTTTGACAATGTGCCTTATGGCTTTTCCTGTGAAAGCAGATGAAGGAATGTGGTTTTTGATGTTTATCGAGAGATTGAATCATAGAGATATGCAGAAAATGGGCTTACAGCTTACATCTGAAGAAATCTATAGTATCAATAATCATAGTTTGAAAGATGCAATAGTCCAGTTTAATGGTGGATGTACTGCCGAAATGGTTTCTAAAAACGGTTTGGTTTTAACGAATCATCACTGTGGTTACGATGCTATCGCAGAGCTTTCTAGTGAAGAGCAGAATTACTTAAAAAACGGTTTTTGGGCAAAAGACAAAAGTGCCGAAATGAAACCAAAATCATTATACGTTCGTTTCTTCGTACGTATGGATGATGTTTCTAAAAGAATTTTATCAAAAGTAAATGATAAAATGACAGAATCAGAAAGAAACAAAGCTATTCAACAAGAAATGGCTCTGATTGAGAAAGAAAATAATGAGGGTGGAAAATATACAGTTTCTGTTCGTCCTTTCTTTCAAGGGAATGAGTATTACTATTTCGTGTATCAGGATTATACAGATGTACGTTTAGTAGGGACACCACCAGAGAGTGTTGGAAAATTTGGAGGGGATACGGATAACTGGGAATGGCCGCGTCATACTGGAGATTTCTCTATGTTTAGAGTATATGCCGATAAAAATGGAAATCCTGCAGAATATTCTAAAGACAATGTGCCTTTACAGCCAAAACACCATTTGCCAGTAAGCTTAAAAGGAGTTAAAGAGAATGATTTTGCTATGATATTAGGTTATCCCGGAAGAACAAACCGTTGGATGCCAGCTGGTGGAATTGAGCAAAACATAAAGTTTGCTTATCCTGCTTGGGTTGAAGGTGCAAAAACAGGAATGGACCAAATGAAAAAGTATATGGATAAAGATGCAACAGTTCGTTTGCAATATGCGTCTAAATATGCTTCAACAGCAAACTACTGGAAAAACCGTCAAGGTATGATCGATGCTTTAACAAAAGCGGGAACAGTAGCTACTAAAACAGAACAAGAAGATAAGTTTTACGAATGGGCTTCTTTGCCAGCTAATAAAGAAAAATACGAAAATGTAATTCCAACTATTAACGGTTATTATAGAGAAACTAATTTAAAAGCGACTCATGATAATTACTTAACACAGCTTTTGCGTACTTCAAGTTATGCAACTGGACCAGCAAATTTGGGGAATGCATTGATAGCTTATTATAGAGAAAATGACGCTAAAAAAGCAGAGATGTTGCCTAAGATTAACGCCCTGATTGATAATATTTATGGTGAATTTTATGCGCCGCTTGAAAAAGATGTGCTAACTGCTCAATTAAATTTATATGCTTCTAAAGCTGTTGAGTATGGTTTAGCTCCACAAATAGCTAAAATGAAATCAGAGAATAATGGTGATTTTACTGCAGATGTTGCAAAGGCAACTGAGATAAGCTATTTCACATCTAAAGATAAAGTGTTAGCGTTTATGGCAGATCCTAAACCATTAGCTATTGTACATGATCCATTGTATATTATTTCTAATGATTTGCTAACAAAATACCGTACAAAAACTGAAGGACAATTAAAAGCTGATGATGGCTTTGCGATTGCTTACCGCGAATTGGTAGAAGGTTTAAGAGAGTCTAAATTAAATACTATTAAATATCCAGATGCAAACTCTACTTTGAGATTGACTTATGGAAAAGTTCGTGCTTTGCCAGAAGATAAGAGAAATGATGCTAAAGTTAATAATTATACTACAATGGCCGGAATGGTTAAAAAGTATAAAGCAGGAGATCAGGAATTTGATTTACCAGCAAGATTATTAGAATTAAACAAAGCAAAAGATTTTGGACAATATGCAGATAAAGCTGGATACATGCCAGTGAATTTCTTAACAGATAATGATATCACAGGAGGAAATTCAGGTTCGCCGGTTCTTAACGGAAAAGGAGAATTAATTGGAGTTGCTTTTGATGGAAATATCGAAGCAATGGCTGGAGATGTTATCTTTGATCCTAAATTACAAAGAACTATCAATGTTGATATTCGTTATGTGCTTTGGATTATCGATAAATATGCTGGAGCTAAACACATTGTTGATGAAATGACAATTGTGAAGTAATTCGATTTTATAATAAAATTAAACCCGACAAGTTTTTAAAACTTGTCGGGTTTCTTGTTTTATTTATTATTAAATTTTAAAAGATAGAATAGTTAAAGTAGCCAGAGATATTTTCTTTGCAAATTACTAATTTATACTTAAAAAGAAATGATACGTTTTATATTTCCACTATTTTTGGAGTATGAAACAAATAATAATAATCTTTCTTTTATTTCCGACCTTATTTTGGTCGCAGACAATTTTTGAGAAAGCTCAAAAATTATTTGAAGCTCAAAAATTATTTGAAGCTGAAAATTTTGATAAGGCAGAAGTTCTTTTTAAATCTGCTTTAAAAGAAAATCCTTCTGATTTTAAATCTTTAGAATATTTGGGTGATATTGCTAGTCGTAATAAAAGATGGGATGATGCTGTAGGTTATTATAAAAAATTAAAAATGGTAAAACCATCAGGGGCTAATTATTTTTATAAATATGGAGGAGCTTTGGGTATGAAAGCTCTTGAAGTAAATAAGTTTAAGGCTCTTGGAATGATTGATGAAGTGAGAGGGGCATTTGAGCAGGCAATTGTACTTAATCCAAAACATATAGAAGCGCGATGGGCTCTTATAGAATTAAATTTAAAATTACCAGGAATTGTAGGTGGTAGTCAAGCTAAAGCAATTAAATATTCGGATGAATTATTGGATTTATCACCAATAGACGGATATTTGTCTAGAGGGCATATTGATGAGTATTTTAAAAGGTATTCAGATGCAGAGCGACAATATAAACATGCAATTATAGTAAGCAAATCTAAAGTAAGTTATCAAATGCTTGCTAACTTATACCAGAAGAAAATGAATCAACCTGTGAAGGCAAAAGCAGTTTTGGATGAGTATAAAAATAAACAAAATTGATTTAATCAAGATTAATAAACGAATAACCGAGCAAACTAAAATGAAAACACATTTTATAGCAATTGGCGGAAGCGCCATGCACAATTTGGCACTAGCATTACATAATAAAGGATATCAAGTTACAGGAAGCGATGATGCCATTTTTGAACCTTCGAAATCAAGATTAGAAAAAAAAGGGATTTTACCTCTGGAAATGGGATGGTTTCCTGAAAAAATAACTTCAGATATCGAGGCAGTAATTTTAGGAATGCATGCTAAGGCAGATAATCCTGAATTATTAAAGGCGCAGGAATTAGGATTGAAAATATATTCTTATCCAGAGTTTTTATATGAACAATCAAAAAATAAAACTAGAGTTGTTATTGGTGGTTCTCATGGTAAAACAACAATTACTTCGATGATTTTGCATGTAATGCATTATCATAATATCGAAGTAGATTATATGGTTGGAGCACAATTAGAAGGGTTTGAAACTATGGTACATCTAACCGAAGAGAATGATTTTATGGTTTTGGAAGGAGATGAGTATTTATCTTCACCGATAGATAGAAGACCTAAGTTTCATTTGTATCAGCCTAATATTGCTTTAATTTCGGGAATTGCTTGGGATCACATTAATGTTTTTCCTACTTATGAGAATTATGTAGAACAGTTTGAGATTTTTATTGAAAAGATTACAAATGGGGGGATATTGGTTTACAATGAAAATGACCCTGAGGTAAAACGTGTGGCAGAAGCAGCTACGAACCCAATTAGGAAATTGGCGTATCATACACCAAATTATACAGTAAGTGATGGGGTAACGCTTCTTGAAACTCCAGAAGGGAATATGCCAATTGAGGTTTTTGGAGCGCATAACTTGAACAATCTTGCTGGAGCAAAATGGATTTGCCAGAATATGGGTGTAGATGAAGCCGATTTTTATGAAGCTATAGCTAGCTTTAAAGGAGCTTCTAAACGACTTGAGAAAATTGGAGAAGGTAAAGGAAAAGTAGCATATAAGGATTTCGCACATTCGCCAAGTAAGGTAGCAGCAACGACTAAAGCTGTAAAAGAACAATATCCAAATCGCACTTTAGTTGCTTGTTTGGAATTACATACTTATAGTAGCTTGAATGCGGCGTTTCTTAAAGAATATGAAGGAGCATTAGAATATGCAGATGTCGCTGTTGTTTTTTATTCTCCAGATGCTGTAAAAATTAAGCAACTAGAAGAGGTTACCTATGAGCAAATTGCGATAGCTTTTAATCGTAAAGATTTGATTATTTATACGAATCCGAAAGATTTTAAAGAGTATCTATTCAATTTGAATTTAGAAAATTCGGCATTGCTATTAATGAGTTCAGGGAATTATGGTGGCTTGAACTTTGATGAAGTGAAGGAATTAATTTCTTAATTAAGAAATTAGATTATGTGCCAATTACATTTTTGTGATTGGCACTTTTTTTAAAGTTTATTTCCCGAATTTATAATGTCCTACAATTTTATAGTCAAATAGACAGTCTTCCATAACTTGTCCTCCACCAACATTATGAACGATTAGATTCCGTTTCCCATCTCGTGATTTTTTATTGGTAATAATTCCAATATGAGGAAGTTTTTCGTTAATTATCCAAGTTACTATTTCACCAGTTTTATATGTTGATGGATTTTGATTTACGGCTAATTTTTGTCCTTTTCTTTCAAAGAAAATTTCCAAATTAGGAACTCTTCTATGATCTATATTAGTGTCAGTTTTTGTCATTCCCCATTTTTCTAAATTTGGATATTTAGAAAAATTAGCAACCATATCTTCATGTACCTCTTTTTGTAAATCAATATCTAATATTCTATAAGATCTAATAATAACATCTGTGCAGACTCCCTTATTTTTAGGGACGTCTCCATTTGGGTATCTAATTGATAAGTAAGCGGGATCATAATCTATTGTTGGATCAATAATAGATATCGCTGCATCTGACAGTTTCTCTTCAAATGTTTTAGATGTTTGAGAATTATAAGACGTAATCTTGGTTTTATCTTCCTGTTTACAAGAATAAAGCAAGATTGTGATTAGTAGTATTGAAATATATTTCATGTTTTTTTTATAAATTTAGGCATCTTTACAATAGGATTTAAAATTATTTGACTGAATTTTCTTCTTTTTTATGTAGTTTAGCCAGTTGAGATATTTTAAGTAAAAGTTATAATTCAAGCTATGAAAATAACTAGTGAGAATATTGATTTTATGTTTTAAATAAAAAAACGGAAAGGTATTTATGGAATCAACACATTTTCCTATTACAGATTGGTCTGAGGATGATCAGCCTCGTGAAAAATTGAGACTTAAAGGTAAAGATACTTTGAGTGATGCTGAATTAATTGCTATTTTGATTGGTTCTGGTAGTAAGAGCGAATCGGCAGTTGATTTGGGTAAAAGAATTTTATTAAGTGTAGATAATAATCTGAATGCATTAGGTAAAATGTCAATTTTGCAATTAACTAAATTTAAAGGAATAGGAGAGGTGAAGGCTATTACAATTATAGCTGCTTTAGAATTAGGCCGTCGCCGAAGATTAGAGGCTGCTTCTAAATTAGACGAAATTACCTCCAGTAAAATAGTTTTTGAGATGATGCAGCCTATTATTGGAGAGTTATCACATGAAGAGTTTTGGGTACTTTTTCTAAATAATTCTAATAAAATAATTTCTAAATCGCAATTGAGTAAAGGAGGTATTACAGGAACAGTTGTTGATGTGCGCCTTGTTTTTAAATTAGCACTTGAAACTAGAGCTACGAGCTTGATATTATGCCATAATCATCCTTCGGGCAATTTGCAGCCAAGTGGTGCAGATAAAGAAATTACAAAGAAAATAAAGATGGCAGGAGAAAGTTTAGATGTTAAAGTTTTAGATCATTTGATTATAACTGATTCAAAATATTATAGTTTTGTAGATGAAGGAATTTTTAACTTATGAATACTACTATTACCGACATTTTTTTTGATTTAGATCATACGCTTTGGGATTTTGATAAAAATTCAGAATTAGCATTTGAAGCTATCTTAAATCAGCGTCACCCAACAATTGAGATTAACACTTTCATAGAAAAGTATATCCCTATAAATCAGGCTTGCTGGAAATTGTATCAAAACGATAAAATTTCGCACGTTGAGTTGCGTTATAATAGATTGAAACATACTTTTGATGCTTTGAATTATGCAGTTTCAGATGAGTCAGTTAATGAAATGGCGGATGAGTATATTAGGGTACTACCAGATAATAATTATCTTTTTGATGGGGCAATTGAGATTTTAGAATATCTAAAAAATAAATACAGATTGCATATCATTACTAATGGATTTGCAGATGTTCAACATAGAAAAATAATCAACTCAAATATTGGAGACTATTTTCAAACAGTTACAAATTCAGAAATGGCAGGGGTAAAGAAACCTAATCCTATTATTTTTGAATATGCCTTAAATTCTGCTAATTCTAAAAAAGAGAATAGCATAATGATTGGAGATTGTCTTGATGCCGATGTTCAGGGAGCTCTGAGTGCTGGACTTGATGCAATTTTCTTTAATGAGAAAAAAATTGAAGCGCAACAAAATATAAAACAAATTAATCATTTACTAGAACTAAAAAAATACTTATAAACTATGAAAACAAGAATCTTATTATTGCTTATATTTATCTCAAGCTATGGTTTTTCTCAATCTGTTAACGACTACAAAGCAGTTGTTGTTCCATTGAAATATGATTTCATGAAAACAGAAAATCAATACAGATTAGCTACACTTACGAAGTTTAATTTAAATAAAGCTGGTTTTGAAGCTTTTTATGTCAATGAAACAGTTACGGATGATTATAATAGATGCGATTTATTGTATGTAGATGTAGTAAAAGACAATGCATTTTTGGTGACAAAGCTGTATATAACATTCAAAGATTGTTATGGGAAAATAGTTTTTACATCTGCAATAGGAAAAAGTAAAACAAAAGAATATGATTTAGCATATTCCGAAGCTTTAAATCAGGCCTTTGTATCAGTTAACGCTTTGAATTATAAATATAATGGAACAAAAGCATCAGTAACTAAAAATAATCAATCTTCAGTTTCAGTAGCTCCTGTTGCTGTAACTTCTAATGCAGTTGTGAATACAGTTGTAAATAATAACGACCCTAATTTGTTGTATGCACAACCTACTGAAACAGGCTATCAGTTAATTGATAAAACTCCAAAAGTAGTTATGAAATTGATGAAAACTTCACGTCCTGATTCATTTATAGCAATAAAAGGTGATATTCAGGGGTCTCTAAATGCAAAAGATAACGAGTGGTACTTTGAATATTATCAAAATGATAAATTAGTTTCAGAAAAAGTAGTCGTTAAGTTTTAAGTTCATTTATACGAATTTAATATCCGTATTTATCTTTCCAACGATTTCTCAAAAATTCCCGGTTGCTATTCTCTCTAGAGTTGTTGCCGGGATTATATAATACAGTTTCAGATAGTGCATCGGGCAAAAACTCCTGTTCGGCAAAGTTATTTGCATAGTCGTGCGAATATTTGTAGTCATCACCATAGCCCAATTCTTTCATTAATTTTGTTGGAGCATTGCGTAAATGTATCGGAACAGGCAAATCTCCTGTTTGTTTTACTAATTGTTGTGCACTGCCTATAGCCATATAAGAAGCATTACTTTTAGGGGAAGTTGCTAGATAAATGGCGCATTGACTTAATATTATTCTGCTTTCAGGGTAACCAATTGTTGTAACTGCTTGGAAAGTATTGTTAGCCATAATAAATGCTGTAGGATTTGCATTTCCTATGTCTTCACTTGATAGGATAAGCATTCTTCTAGCAATGAATTTTACATCTTCACCTCCTTCAATCATTCTGGCCAACCAGTAAACGGCTCCGTTAGGGTCGCTTCCGCGGATGGATTTTATAAACGCAGAAACGATGTCATAATGTTGTTCACCACTTTTGTCATACAAGACAGTATTCTGCTGTACTAATTCAAATACACGGTCATTGGTTATGGTTATTTCGTCGTTAGGAGATGCATTTATGACTAATTCAAAAATGTTTAATAGTTTTCTTCCATCCCCTCCCGAAAGTCTTAACAGGGCTTCAGTCTCTTTTAAATTAATTTTTTTAGAAGCTAGGATAACATCGGTTTTCATGGCACGATGTAATAATAATTCTAAATCGTTTTTTGTAAAAGCATTTAAGATATAAACTTGACACCTAGATAATAATGCTGGGATTACCTCAAAACTCGGGTTTTCGGTTGTTGCTCCAATGAGAGTAATCCATCCTTTTTCGACAGCAGCCAAAAGTGAATCCTGTTGTGATTTGCTAAAACGATGAATTTCATCAATAAATAGGATCGGGTTTTTGGCTGTAAATAAACCGCCACTTTGCTTCGCTTTTTCTATAACATCACGAATGTCTTTTACACCAGAATTAATAGCACTCAAAATGTAAAAAGGACGCTTAGACTCTTGTGCAATGATCTGCGCTAAAGTTGTCTTTCCTGTTCCAGGTGGACCCCAGAGTAATAATGATGGAATGATTCCTTTTGTGATTTGTTGTGTTAATGAACCATTTGGTCCAACCAAGTGACTCTGGCTAATGTAGTCTTCTAGTTTCTGAGGTCTTATGCGTTCTGCTAATGGTGCTTCCATTTTGTAAAATTACTATTTTCCATTTTGATTTGTTACCTCATTTAACTTTTTTTAGGAGCAATTTGGTTTGCCAGTTTGAGATCTATTGGGATAGGTTAAAAATAGGGCCTTGTTGTTGTGTTTATATCTGACAAAATAGCATTATATTTATTTTGGACAAATTTTTGACATTGATTTAGTCATCAATCATAATTATAAACAATAGTGGAAAATCATTTTAAATTCACCAATTCGGTTATCGTATTGCCATTATTCTCTGTATTGTTTTTATGGATTGTTTATTGGCTACAGATTCGTTATGATTTCGATTTTTATGAAAATGGTATTTACCCGAGAACATTTTCGGGTTTACAAGGTATAATCTTTAGCCCTTTTATTCACGGGGATATAAGTCATTTGTATAATAACTCAATACCATTATTGGTTTTGCTTGCTGCTCTTCAGTTCTTCTATCCAAAGCAGACTGTTCCTGTAATTATTTATGGAATATTGTTTTCAGGATTAATAACTTGGATTATTGCAAGGCCTAATTATCATATAGGGGCGAGTGGGTTGATTTATGTTCTGGTAAGCTTTATTTTTTTTAAAGGAATTCAAACTCAATATTACCGATTGGTAGCTTTGTCTTTATCGGTTGTTTTGCTTTATGGCGGAATGATTTGGTATATCTTTCCAGAAGTAGATACTTCAATCTCTTGGGAAGGTCATTTGGCGGGATTAATAACGGGTTTTTTGATGTCACTCAAATACAAGACACCCGAATATCAGAAGCCAATTTTATACGATTGGCAACATCCTGATTTTAATCCTGAAGAAGACGCTTTTATGAAACGTTTTGATAAAAATGGGAATTTTGTTAATTTACCAGAACCAGAAGAAATTATTCTAGAAAGCGAGTCTTTTTTTACTTCTAATACAAACGTCGTTTATGATTTTGTAGCAAATGAAAGTTCTATAAAAACAAAAAATGAATCAAAACCGGAGCTTTAATTCATTTTTTATGTATTAAGTATTGTTATTCTAATTTCGTTGGCGAACTGCTTCGTATAAAAAAGCACCACAAGCTACAGATACATTTAATGAGCCAATTGTACCAAACATTGGAAGCTTTGCTTTTTCGTCTACAATTTTTAACACTGACGGATTAATACCTCTATCTTCTGAACCCATGATGATTGCAACTGGTTCGTTTAGAGAAATGTCATAAATATTTTGATCTGTTTTTTCTGTTGCAGCGACAGTTTTTATACCTGAACCTTGTAAGTAAAAGATAGCATCTTTTATGTGTTCTACTTTGCAGATTGGAACATTAAATACTGCTCCAGCAGATGTTTTAACAGTATCTCCGTTTACTGGGGCAGAGCCAGATTTCTGAACAATAATTCCATTTACACCTGTACATTCAGCTGTTCTAATAATTGCACCAAAGTTTCTTGCATCAGATATTTGATCCAATATTAAAAATAGGGGAGTTGTTCCAGATGCAACAGTTGAGTCTACTAGATGTTCTAGTTCAATAAATCCAATAGGCGATATTGTTGCAACTGCACCTTGATGATTATTAGGGGTAAGTCTGTTAAGTTTTTCAACTGGAACATAAGAAAAGTTGATGTTGGCTCTTTTCATCACTTTCATCAAATCTTTCATTAATTCACCTGAAATCTCCTTTTGTATAAAGACTTTATCTACTTCTTTGCCAGATTGAATTGCCTCTATGATTGCTCTTATTCCGAATATTTGATGTTCTTTTTCCATGTTGCAAATATATATATAATGTTTATATAAAAAAAACCACTCTGAATGAACAGAGTGGTTTTAGATATAATTAAATAAGACAAAAATTAGAATTTATCCCAGAAAAGTTTAGTTGTCATTTTATCACCACCAATAGCAGCTGAAGCTGCAGCGTAATTTGCGCCATTTGTAGAAGGAGCTAAGTGAGAATATATCATTCTTACAGGTACTTTACCTTCTGCTTCTGGTACAGCTGTAGACGGTGCTACAAGTTTTGGAAAGTCAAGTCTTCTGTATGCAGTCCAACTTTCAAAACCTCTGTTGTAGTATGCAATCCACATCTGATATGCAATTCTTTCTTTAGGATTGCTTCCTATTGCAGTTGGAAAAGCAACGTTAGGTTGTGCAAGATAAGTGCTAATATCTGAACTTGCTACACCCCAAAAATCCATACTTGCAGTAATACCATTTGTATAGTGTGTGCTTGCAGAGCTTCCAACTGCCCAACCTCTATTTGCTGCATCTGCTAATAAGAAAGATGTTTCAGCATAGTCAAAAAGATCTCCGATGTAGTCGACTTCTTTTAAAAGAGGATTGAATAAAGATACTGTTGCAATATCAGCTTTAAAGCCATAAGGAGCACCGACATATACTCCTCCTTTTTTAGTTGCTGGATTAAAATAGAAGTCTCTTCTTGGGTCGTTAAGAGTTGTTAATGCATCTACGAATAAACTTGATATAGCAAAATCTGCTCTACTATTGAAATCCTCAAAGTTAGGATTGAAGTGAGGTTTAGCTGATGTATATCTGAAAATTGCATTATCTGCATTACTAGTCATCGCTCCAGAACTATAAGCTGTTTCAACTAATGTTTTAGCAGTAGCTGGATCCACGTCAGATAATTGCATACCTAATCTAATTTGTATAGAATTTCCGTATTTTTTCCAGCTTTCTACGTCTCCATTGAAAATTAAATCAGCAGTGCCAAAACTTTTATTAGATGTGTCTAATTGGCTTATGGCTTTAGTTATGCGAGTCCCTAAATCTTTATAAATTGTGAGTCCATCATCATATTTTGGCATAAAATTGCTAGGGTCTAATGCTTCAAAGTATGGTACGTTACCGTAAAGATCTACCAGGGTTTGATATACTTGTACGATTTGAATTTCGATAATTGCAATCTTATTTTGCTTTATGGCAATAGCTTCAGTACCTGCTGCAGATGTAGCTGAAATTCGATTCTTAGAATCGACTAAGTCTTTTAATACGTCTCTGTACAGTAAAACCCAGTTTGCGTTTCCTAATGATCGTGCAGCCATTTCGTATCTAGATTCATCGGGATAAGCAATTGCGGTCCATTGTTGTGCGTATAATCTAAAATTATTTCTGTTTGAAGAAGCATTGTTTAGAAAGATTGCATACTGTTCCTGTGCTGAAGACATTAGTGCTTCCGGTATAGGTGTTACGTATGCTTTGGTGTCCTCATTTAAACTTTCAACATTGTCGCAAGAATTGAAACATAATGCTAAAAATGCGAAAAGTATAGGGTGTTTTAATTTTTTCATTTTTTTTAATTTTTAGAATTGAACTTTTACATTAAAGCTAATTTCTCTAACTGAAGGCATAACCCCTGTTTGGAATCCTTGGAAGTTTCCAGAGCTGAAACCAGCTTCAGGATCTGCGTATGGTAAGTTTTTGTGGATAATCCATAAGTTACTACCATTTGCTGCAAAAGTAACATTATTCATAAATGTACCTTCTAATAATCTTGCTGGTAATTGGTATGCTATTGTAACTTCTCTTAGTTTTACATAAGAAGCATCATAAACAAATGATTGATTTGGGAAAGATTTATAACCTAAGTTGGATTCTCCAGTATCAGTTGTAACTGCCGCTCTCACCGTGTTAGGGCTTCCATCTGCTTGGACACCTGGTAAGATTACTCCTCCTGGCTTTGGGTCAGTAAGTTGGTTACGAATAGGGTTGCCTAATTCATTTGTTCCAACTGTATTTTGGTAAAGTCCACTAGCTTGTCCGTAAGCTTGATCTAAAGAAAATACATCTCCACCTTTTTTAAAGTCAATTAAAAAGCTTAAAGTTAAGTTTTTGTAATTAAAAATGTTGTTGAGACCACCTGTCCAATCTGGAGCTATGTTTCCGATAACAGAATTACTAACTTTTTCGTAGTTACCATTTGGTAATACTACTCTTTCTCCGTTTAGGTATTTATATCCTGAACCTTTGATTACTCCTAGTGGTTGACCAGGGACTGCATTTAAGCTTGTTCCTTGGTTGAATGTGCCGATAACGACTTGAGGAAGACCATCAGCTAAAGATACGACTTCGCTCTTGTTTTGGTTCCAGTTTATTTTTGATGTCCAAGAGAAATTTTGTGTTTTTATAGGAACTAAAGTAAGTGTTAATTCGACACCTTTGTTAGTTAACTCTCCGGCATTAGTTGTTGTTCCTGTGTAACCAGTCTCAGCGCCAGTAGTAATATCCATAATCAAATCCTTAGTTGTGCTTTTGTATACAGAAGCCTCAAGACCAATTCTTCGTTTAAATAATTGTAATTCGATACCAGCTTCTTGTCCGTAAATTCTTTCGGATTTTAAGTTTGGATTTTTACGAATGTTTTCATTTGAAAATAATGGATTGCGACCAAAGTTAGTGTCTTTAGTGTAAACTGGGATGATTACGTGTGGTGCAGCATCATTTCCAGTTTGAGCATAGTTAAGTCTAAGCTTACCAAAGTCAAGCCAAGGTACATTCAAATGTTTACTAAAGATATAAGTACCAGTAATTGAAGGGTAGTTATATTTAGCTGATGCCGATGGTAAAGTTGATGATTCATCAATTCTAAATGTTCCTTCAATAAAAAATGTGTCTTTGTAGTCAAAAGAGGCACTAGCATAAACACTGTTTACACCTACTTCCTCTAGTATTTCTGTTGGGGTTTCAATAGCGCTAACAGAATTTGAAAGTGCATACATTTTTGGGATTAATAATCCGCCGTTTGTTGATGCAAGAACAGTGCTAAGTCTAGATCTTCTGCTAGATCCCCCAAGTAGTCCTCTAAAGTTGATATCTTCTCCAATTTTAGTTTTGAAATTAAGTATTAAGTCAAGATTGATTTCTCGGAATCTTTTGTCGAATCTACTGTATCTAGAAGTATGGTTATTAGATGATGATCCTACAGCAATTCTTTCTTCTTGAGTTTCGGCATAAGTATCCATTGCACCTCTTCCTGTTACTGAAAGCCAGTTTGTAATTTCTGTATTAACTGTAAAGTTACCAAAGAAACGGTCTCTGTCGAAATTATTGTAATTTTCATAGCGTCCGAAATATGGATTATCCCAATATAAAGGATTTGTATCTGTAGGAGATCTTGGATTCCAGGTGATGTTTTTGCCTGTTGATTGATAAGCGCGTTGTTGTTCTTTAATGTCTACATCAGTATGCCACCATTGTCTGAAGCCACCAATAATATTATCTGTATATCCAGTATCATTCAATCCGGTACCCTGAGAAGTGATGTAATTTGCAGTTGCAGCAATTTCCGTTTTGCTAGTTAATTTGTAGCTGCCAGAAAAATTGAAATTATCTTTCTTTAGGTTGCTATTAGGTAGGATTCCTGTTTGGTCAAATTTAGTGTAACCAAATCTAAAAGTTCCGTTTTCATTTCCGTTACTTATTGCTATGTTGTTTGTATAAGTAGTAGAGTGATTATAAAATGAGTTTGGATCATTTTTTGCCGCTTGCCAAGTTGATGTCTTTCCGTAGGTGTCTGTTAATTCTGGATAATATGAATTCCAATTGTATACTCTTTGGTTTGAATTGAACGCAGGTCCCCAAGAGGCATCTTCTGATACTATAGTTGGGAATGATCCTTGACCTAAATCTACATTTGAACTGAATATAGAGCTATCTCCTCCTCCATATTGTTTTTGATATTCAGGAAGTGTTTTCTTGTCAGCAGTACCAGTTGTGATTCCTGAGCTAAAAGAAATTCCTAGACCTTTTCCTTTTCTTCCTTTTTTAGTAGTTACAATGATTACACCGTTACCAGCTCTTGAACCATATAAAGCTGATGCCGCGGCTCCTTTTAGCACGTTGATTGTTTCGATGTCATCGGGGTTAATGTCTGATGCAGCATTTCCATAATCATAACCTGAACGACCTGCTTTTTGATCTTTTGTGTTTGAATTGTCATTGTTTAATGGAATTCCGTCAACTACCCAAAGGGCTTGGTTGTTCCCAGTGATTGATTTAGAACCACGAATAACAACATTTGTTGATCCTCCAATGTTACCACTTCTTTTAATTTCGATACCAGCTACTTTACCAGCAATTGAGTTTGAAACGTTTCCAGTGTTAACTTTTGTTAAGTCCTCTCCGCTAACTTCTTGTGTAGCATAACCTAGAGATTTTTTCTCTCTCTTTATTCCTAGGGCTGTTGTTACCACAACACCTTCAAGTTCTAGTGCGTCTCCAGCTAGTTTAGCATTTATCACAGCTGAACTCGCTGTTATTTCTTGGGTTTTCATACCGATATAGCTAAATACCAAGACTTGGGTTGGGGATGCTTTGATGGTATATTTACCATCGAAATCAGTTTGTGTTCCGCTTTTCGTGCCTTTGACTAATACACTCACACCTGGTAAGGGCATTCCTTCATTGTCAGAAACAATTCCCGAAACAACTCTTTCTTGCGCGAAGGTTAGTTGCGCTAAAAGTAGTAATAGTACTACTAAGAATCCATTGAACTTTAGTTTCATTTTTAATTATTTTGAATTAGTGATACAATATTCATAATAATTTATTATTTATCCTAATATTATGTTAACGATTTTTTTACTTAGTTAAAAATTTAACGTTTTAACATATTTCAACTAAAGTGTTGTATTACTGTTTATAATTATGCTTTATTGGCTATTTTTTTTATTTTATATTAAGTTATTTTTGTAATTTTTTAACTTTAATATTAAAATTTAACATTATAGGATATGTTAAGGATGCTATTGTAGAATTTTATTTTATCTTCTGTTGTACTTCCATTTGCGAGAATTATTTTTAACAGTCCGTTTCTTGTTAGTGCTCCTAGTCCTAGGCCAACACTTATTAAGTTGTTTGTTTTTTTATTGTTTCCTATAGAGGTTTTGTCTTGATATATGCCGTAATCAAGTATGGTGTGTAGGTAAAGGTTTGAAGAGGCGAGATACCTGTATTCGGTTATAAGTAAATTCGCACTATTCCCTTGAAGGATGTTTTCTGCAAATCCACGTATGGAGTTTATACCACCAAATCGATATAATTCATTTGTTAAGTAAGAATCACTTAATAAATAGTAGTTTTTACTTCTTATGTATAGGCTATTTTTGGTGTTCAGGTAAAAAATATTGGACAAGTCGATGTTGGTATAGTATTGCTTGTTTTCGTTAGATTCGTCAGTTATACTGTTTGTATTTGTTCTTTTTCCGAGGCCGGCAGTGATGATTATATTCGTTTTGTTTGGAGATGTGAAGTTTTCAGGTGTTATTTTTTTATATTCAAAGGTAGCTGTTGTAAAGTGGTTTTTGTAATCTTGAATTGATTTGCTATTCGTGTTTTGTATGTCGCTTGATTCGGTAGATTGGTATCCTAGGTATAAATGAGAATTGTATTTTATGTAATAGCCTAAAGCTATTGCGGTTTTTGTGTTTTGAAAAATACTGTCTTGTTTGAAAATTTCTAACTCAGCTCTTAGGCTTGTAGAGGTTTTAAATAGATAAGGGATTTCTAGTTTTGTTCTGAATGTGGTTTGTTTGTTTCCGTCGCTTTTCCAATATAAAGAGAACTCCTCTCCGCTATGAAGAGTGTTTTCTAGGTTGATATCAAGATATCCATTTAGAGTTATTTTTTTACTATCGTCATTTGAGAATCCGATGTAGCCATCGAAAGTGTTGGCTTTTCTTTTTTCGAGGTAGATGTATATTTTTGTTGAGTCTTTTGTGAAAAGTATTTCAGGAAATTTACTTTGTTTTATGAATGAGAATTTTTCAAAATCATTGTAGATTTCTGTTGCTGTTTCTTGGTTGAATGTTTTTCCAGTATATTTTTTTTCAATTTGTTTTAAGTGTCCTTTAGGGAAAATGCTTGATTGATTACTTTGTGTGTAGTTCAGTATAATTGAATTTATTTCTCTCTTCTTTTCGCTTTTAAAGTCTAAATCTGCATAAAGGGTGTTTTTTTTTCGATGAATGTTTGTGAGTTTTAATTTTGTAAAAGCGTACCCTAGATTTTCAAGCTGATTTAGTTTTTTGTTCAAGAGGGATTCTATTTCTTCGAACGGAGTTATTAGTGTATCATTTTTTAGGTTTGGAAATATGGTTTTGAGAATTAGATTTTTATTACTTATATATATATGTATGGAGTTTGTTTTTTCTTTTAAGTTGAATTTAATTGTAAATAGGCTGTCGTTTGTGCGGGTATTAGAAGTTATTCTGTTGTCAATGTAGCCTCTTGCAGATAGTTTGTCTGAGAATGACTGTATCTCATCATTGATGGATTTTGTTGTTTTGTGTTTTTTTAAATAGGGTATGGAGTCTATGGTTTTGTCTTCCGGATTGTTTTCTCCAGTTATCTTTAATTCAAAATGTTGTGCATGACATTGCGAGCTTATGATGATTGTTAAAAAAAGATACAGGAGTGTTTTCAAGTCTTAAAAAGTGTTTGTTAAATGTAATGCAAATATCCAATCTTTAAGATAAAAATAATGAAGCTATTTGAAACTTTTGCTTAATCTGAAATAAAATTATTTGAATTCCTTTCTTGTAAATGTTGTTTTTGTGAAATTTGAGATTTGTAGAGTTTTGTTATAATTGAAAATAATTCTGTCTTTTTTGATGTTTTTGTTTTGCTTGAAGAGTTTTGTTAAGTGTTGTTTGTTTCGTGAAATCTGAAGCATAGGATTTTTGGTTATTTTTTATTTTAAACTTTCAGAGGGCTGAGGTAGAAAACATAAGGTTAAATAATCTTATTGAAAATTAATGCATTAACGTTTGTATAGTGAAAAATATTTTATACATTTGCAACCCCGTAAAAAGCGGGAATTTAATATACATAATAAATTTTTAGTATTAATTATGCCAACAATTCAACAATTAGTAAGAACAGGAAGAACTCAGATGACTAAGAAGAGTAAATCGGTTGCTTTAGATTCTTGTCCTCAAAGAAGAGGGGTTTGTACGCGTGTTTACACTACTACACCAAAAAAACCAAACTCTGCAATGCGTAAAGTAGCGCGTGTACGTTTGACAAATGGTAACGAAGTAAATGCTTACATCCCTGGAGAAGGACACAATTTACAAGAGCACTCGATAGTATTAGTTAGAGGCGGAAGGGTAAAAGATTTACCAGGTGTTAGATATCATATCGTTCGTGGAGCGCTTGACACGTCAGGAGTTGCAGGAAGAACGCAAAGAAGATCTAAGTACGGTGCTAAACGCCCAAAAGAAGCAAAAAAGTAATTTAAACTTTTAAAAAAAAGACATGAGAAAAAGAGCGGCAAAGAAAAGACCACTTTTACCAGATCCGAGGTTTAATGACCAATTGGTAACGCGTTTTGTGAACAACTTAATGTGGGACGGTAAGAAATCTACAGCTTTTAAAGTATTTTATGATGCAATTGACATCATTGAATCTAAAAAGCAAGATTCAGAAAAATCATCATTAGAAATCTGGAAAGATGCTTTAACTAATGTTATGCCTCACGTAGAAGTACGTAGTCGTAGAGTTGGTGGAGCTACATTCCAAATTCCAATGCAAATCAGACCAGATCGTAAGATTTCTATGGCAATGAAGTGGTTAATACTTTATTCTAGAAGAAGAAATGAAAAATCTATGGCTCAAAGGTTAGCTTCAGAGTGTTTAGCTGCGGCTAAAGAAGAAGGAGCGGCTGTTAAAAAGAGAATGGATACTCATAAGATGGCTGAAGCTAATAAAGCATTCTCTCACTTTAGATTTTAATTCATAAGAAATGGCTAGAGATTTAAAATATACAAGAAATATTGGGATTGCTGCTCATATTGATGCTGGTAAAACAACTACAACTGAGCGTATTCTTTTTTATACAGGGAAAACACATAAAATTGGAGAAGTGCATAATGGTGCTTCTACAATGGACTGGATGGAGCAGGAAGCAGAAAGAGGTATTACAATTACTTCAGCGGCTACAACTTGTGAGTGGAGTTTTCCAACGGAGCAAGGTAAAGCTTTACCAGAATCAAAACCATATCATTTTAATATTATTGATACTCCGGGACACGTTGATTTTACTGTAGAGGTAAATCGTTCATTACGTGTGCTTGATGGGTTGGTTTTCTTGTTTAGTGCTGTTGATGGTGTAGAGCCTCAGTCAGAAACTAACTGGAGACTTGCTGATCAGTATAGAGTTCCTCGTATGGGATTTGTTAATAAAATGGATAGACAAGGTTCTAACTTTTTGAATGTATGTCAGCAAGTTAGAGATATGTTGAAATCTAATGCAGTTGCAATCACTTTGCCAATTGGTGAAGAGAATGATTTCAAAGGTGTAGTTGATTTAGTGAAGAATCAAGCTATTGTATGGCATGATGAAACATTAGGGGCTACTTTTGATATTGTGCCTATCCCTGAGGATATGCTTGCGGAAGTAAAAGAATTTAGATCTATACTTATCGAAGCAGTTGCTGATTATGATGAGAACTTGTTGGAGAAATTCATGGAAGATGAGGATTCTATTACAGAAGACGAAATAAACAAGGCTTTAAGAGCGGCTACTATAGATATGGCAATCATTCCTATGCTTGCTGGTTCTTCTTTTAAAAATAAAGGAGTTCAGTTTATGTTAGATGCTGTATGTAAGTACTTGCCATCTCCAATGGATAAAGAAGGTATTGAAGGGATTCATCCTGATGATGTTGATTTATTAGAAGAAGATCAAACAAAAATCCTTCGTCGTCCAGATGTGAAAGAGCCATTCGCTGCTTTAGCGTTTAAGATTGCTACAGATCCATTCGTGGGGCGTTTAGCTTTTTTCCGTGCTTATTCAGGTCGTTTGGATGCGGGATCATATATTTTGAACACTCGTTCAGGAAACAAAGAAAGAATTTCTCGTATCTATCAAATGCATGCTAATAAACAAAACCCTATCGAATATATCGAAGCTGGGGATATTGGAGCGGCAGTTGGATTTAAAGATATCAAGACTGGGGATACAATGTGTGATGAAAAACACCCAATTATTCTTGAGTCAATGAAATTTCCTGCACCGGTAATTGGTATTGCAATTGAGCCTAAAACTAAGGCTGACGTAGATAAAATGGGTATGGCTTTGGCTAAATTAGCTGAAGAAGATCCAACGTTTACAGTTAGAACAGATGAGGCTTCAGGGCAGACTATTATTTCTGGTATGGGTGAGCTTCATTTGGATATCTTGGTAGATCGTATGAAACGTGAATTTAAAGTTGAAGTGAACCAAGGTGAGCCTCAAGTTGAATATAAAGAAGCGTTTACAAAAACAGCTACACATAGAGAAACATACAAAAAACAATCAGGAGGTCGTGGTAAATTCGGAGATATCGTATTTACACTTGGGCCAGCTGACGAGGTTGATGGTAAGGTTCCTGTAGGATTGCAGTTTATTAATGCTGTAAAAGGTGGTAATGTTCCTAAGGAATATATTCCATCTGTAGAAAAAGGTTTCCGTGAAGCTATGAAAACTGGTCCTTTAGCAGGATACCAGGTAGATAGTTTGAAAGTAACTTTAACTGACGGATCTTTCCACCCTGTCGATTCAGATGCGCTTTCTTTTGAGTTAGCAGCTAGAATGGGGTATAGAGAAGTGGCTAAAGCTGCTGGAGCAATCATTCTTGAGCCAATCATGAAAATGGAGGTTATTACACCAGAAGAAAACATGGGAGATATCGTAGGTGATATTAACCGTCGTAGAGGTCAGGTTAATGACATGGGTGATAGAAATGGTGCTAAAACTATCAAGGCTGATGTGCCTTTGTCAGAGATGTTTGGTTATGTAACAACATTAAGAACACTTTCATCTGGTAGAGCAACATCTACAATGGAATTTTCACACTACGCTGAAACACCTTCTAATATTTCAGAAGCAGTTATCAAAAAAGCAAAAGGAAACGCTTAATCTTTAAGAAAATGAGTCAAAAAATCAGAATAAAACTAAAATCTTACGATCACATGTTGGTAGATAAATCTGCTGAAAAGATTGTAAAAACAGTTAAGAGTACCGGTGCTGTTGTAACAGGTCCAATTCCGTTGCCAACACATAAAAAACTTTTCACTGTACTACGTTCTCCGCACGTTAATAAAAAAGCGAGAGAGCAATTTGAAGTAATGTCATATAAGAGATTAATTGATATTTATTCATCTTCATCTAAAACTATTGATGCTTTAATGAAACTTGAATTGCCAAGTGGAGTAGAAGTTGAAATCAAAGTTTAAGTAGTTCAAGAGTAAAAAAGGACGCTGTTTTTAGGCGAAAAATATTTTTTTTGGTTTGTGTGTAAATAAGTTATACTTTTGCACCTCTTAAAAAATAGGATTCGGTTAAAAGCTGCGTTCTATATTTATATTTAATAATTAATAATTAATATTTATGTCTGGGTTAATTGGTAGAAAAATCGGCATGACTAGTATTTTTGATGAAAACGGGAAAAATATTCCTTGTACAGTAATCGAGGCTGGTCCATGCGTTGTTACCCAAGTCAGAACCAAAGGTGTTGACGGGTACGAAGCGTTGCAACTTGGTTTCGATGACAAAAACGAGAAACATTCCACAAAAGCGGCTTTAGGTCACTTTAAGAAAGCTGGAACTGTAGCTAAGAAAAAAGTCGTTGAATTCCAAGATTTCGCAACAGAGCAAAAATTAGGAGATCTTATTGATGTTTCTATTTTTTCTGAAGGAGAATTTGTAGATGTACAAGGTGTGTCTAAAGGTAAAGGTTTTCAAGGGGTTGTAAAACGTCACGGTTTTGGTGGTGTTGGTCAAGCAACTCACGGTCAACACAACCGTTTAAGAGCGCCAGGTTCTGTGGGAGCTTCTTCTTATCCATCTAGAGTATTCAAAGGAATGCGTATGGCTGGAAGAATGGGAGGAGACAATGTAAAAGTTCAAAACCTTAGAGTTTTAAAAGTGGTTGCTGAAAAGAACCTACTAGTTATCAAAGGATGTGTTCCTGGTCATAACAACTCTTATGTAATCATTCAGAAGTAATGGAAGTAAAAGTATTAGATTTCAACGGAAAAGATACTGGAAGAAAAGTTCAACTTTCTGATTCAGTATTCGCAATTGAACCAAATAATCACGCTGTATATCTTGATGTTAAACAATATTTAGCAAATCAAAGACAAGGTACTCATAAGGCTAAAGAAAGAGCTGAAGTAGCGGGAAGTA
This sequence comes from Flavobacterium frigoritolerans, assembly GCF_025847275.1. GTDB lineage: Bacteria > Bacteroidota > Bacteroidia > Flavobacteriales > Flavobacteriaceae > Flavobacterium > Flavobacterium frigoritolerans. The sequence goes on along the minus strand of NZ_JAOZEV010000002.1, from coordinate 194,230 downwards.
CACGTAAGATTAAAAAACAAAAAGGAACTGGTACTGCTCGTGCGGGTAGTATTAAAAACCCTTTGTTTAAAGGTGGTGGAACAGTTTTCGGACCAAGACCAAGAAGTTATTCATTTAAATTGAATAAAAACTTAAAGAGATTGGCAAGAAAATCAGCGTTCTCGATTAAAGCAAAAGAAGCAAGTATTGTTGTTTTGGAAGACTTTAATTTTGAAACGCCAAACACTAAAAATTTCATTAACGTTTTGAAAGCTTTAGGGTTAGAAAATAAAAAATCTCTATTTGTGTTGGGAGAGTCAAATAAAAATGTATATTTGTCGTCACGCAATTTAAAGGCTTCTAATGTTGTAAGTAGCTATGAATTAAGCACTTATGCTATTCTGAACGCTAATAATTTAGTGCTTTTAGAGAGTTCTTTAGAGGTAATTGAAGAAAATTTAAGCAAATAATAGGAATATGAGTATCATAATTAGACCTATAGTAACTGAAAAAGTAACCAAGGAAAGTGAAGTTTTGAATCGCTTCGGTTTTGTTGTTGACAAAAAAGCAAATAAAGTTCAGATTAAGAAAGCTGTTGAAGCTGCTTATGGAGTAACTATTTTGAGTGTTAACACAATGAATGTAAGACCGGATAGAACTACAAAATACACAAAAAGTGGTTTGATCAGCGGAAAGACAAATGCAATCAAAAAAGCAATTGTTCAAGTACAAGAAGGAGAAACAATTGATTTTTACAACAATATCTAAGATAGAAAAATGTCAGTAAGAAAATTAAAACCTATTACCCCAGGTCAGCGATTTAGAGTTGTGAATGGTTATGACGCCATTACAACTGATAAGCCGGAACGCTCTTTGATAGCGCCGATAAAAAACTCTGGAGGTAGAAATAGTCAAGGAAAGATGACCATGCGTTATACGGGTGGTGGTCACAAGCAGAGATATCGTATTATTGATTTCAAACGTACAAAAGAAGGAATTCCAGCTACAGTGAAATCAATCGAATATGATCCAAATCGTACTGCATTTATCGCTTTATTAGCTTATGCTGATGGAGAGAAAACTTATATTATCGCTCAAAACGGATTGAAAGTAGGACAGAAATTAGTTTCTGGACCAGAATCTCAACCAGAAATCGGTAATACATTGCCTTTAAGCAGAATTCCTTTAGGAACTGTTATTTCTTGTATCGAATTGAGACCAGGTCAAGGAGCTGTAATCGCTCGTTCAGCTGGAACATTTGCTCAATTGATGGCAAGAGATGGAAAATATGCTACAATTAAAATGCCATCAGGTGAAACAAGATTAATTTTGTTGACTTGTGCAGCTACAATTGGAGCAGTATCTAATTCAGACCACCAATTAGTTGTATCTGGTAAAGCAGGTAGAACAAGATGGTTAGGAAGAAGACCTAGAACAAGACCTGTTGCAATGAACCCTGTTGATCACCCAATGGGTGGTGGAGAAGGACGTTCTTCTGGTGGACATCCACGTTCAAGAAATGGAATACCAGCTAAAGGTTATAGAACTCGTTCTAAGAAAAACCCGAGTAACAAGTATATCGTAGAACGTAGAAAGAAATAATTAAGATATGGCACGTTCATTAAAAAAAGGACCTTTCGTTCATTATAAGTTAGACAAGAAAGTTCAAGAAAACGTAGAAAGTGGTAAAAATGCAGTTGTAAAGACTTGGTCTAGAGCTTCAATGATTACTCCGGATTTCGTTGGACAAACTATCGCAGTTCATAACGGTCGTCAATTTGTACCAGTTTACGTAACAGAAAACATGGTAGGTCACAAATTAGGAGAATTTTCACCAACTAGATCTTTTAGAGGTCATGCTGGAGCAAAAAATAAAGGTAAAAAATAAGAAGCAATGGGAGTTCGTAAAAGAGAAACAGCAGATGCGAGAAAAGAGGCTAATAAGTCTATTGCTTTCGCAAAATTGAATAACTGCCCTACTTCACCTAGAAAAATGCGCTTAGTAGCGGACTTGGTAAGAGGTCAGAAGGTAGAAAGAGCACTTAACATTTTAAGATTTAGTTCTAAAGAAGCTTCAAGAAAATTAGAGAAACTATTATTATCTGCAATCAACAACTGGGAGCAAAAAAATAGTGAAGGTAATTTAGAAGAAGCTGGATTATTTGTTAAGGAGATCAGAGTAGATGGTGGAATGATGTTGAAAAGACTTCGTCCAGCTCCACAAGGTCGTGCACACAGAATAAGAAAACGTTCTAATCACGTAACAATCGTGCTTGGAGCTATCAATAACACACAAAGCAATTCTTAAGCAGCATGGGACAAAAGACAAATCCAATTGGAAATAGACTTGGTATCATCAGAGGGTGGGACTCAAACTGGTATGGTGGAAATGATTACGGTGACAAACTTGCCGAAGATCACAAAATCAGAAAGTATATCCACGCTCGTTTATCAAAAGCTAGTGTATCAAAAGTAATCATCGAGAGAACTTTGAAACTTGTAACCGTTACTATCACTACTGCTAGACCTGGTATTATTATCGGAAAAGGTGGTCAAGAGGTAGACAAGTTAAAAGAAGAACTTAAGAAAATTACAGACAAAGAGGTTCAAATTAACATCTTTGAAATTAAAAGACCTGAATTAGATGCTTATCTTGTGGCGACAAGCATCGCACGTCAAATAGAAAGTCGTATTTCTTACAGACGTGCAATCAAAATGGCTATTGCTGCTTCTATGCGTATGAACGCTGAAGGTATCAAAGTTTTGATTTCTGGTCGTTTGAATGGTGCTGAAATGGCACGTTCAGAAGGTTTCAAAGAAGGTAGAATTCCTCTATCAACTTTCAGAGCTGATATTGATTATGCACTTGCAGAGGCTCATACTACTTATGGTAGAATGGGAATCAAAGTGTGGATCATGAAAGGTGAAGTTTATGGAAAGAGAGATCTTTCTCCACTTGCTGGAATGGATAAAAAACAAGCTGGTGGTGGAAAAGGTGGAGATGCTCCTCGTGGCAAATCTAACTTTAATAAAGGTTCAAAACCAGACGCTCGTAAAAGAAAGTAAATTTTTAAACTAAAGAAAAATGTTACAGCCTAAAAGAACAAAATACCGTAAGGTACAAAAAGGTAAAATGAAAGGAAATTCTCAAAGAGGATTTGAGCTTTCTAATGGAATGTTTGGTATTAAATCTGTACATGAAGATGGAATGTTCTTAACCTCTCGTCAAATCGAAGCTGCGCGTATCGCTGCAACTCGTTTTATGAAAAGAGAAGGACAATTATGGATCAAAATATTTCCAGACAAACCAATTACTAAGAAACCTCTTGAAGTACGTATGGGTAAAGGTAAAGGTGCAGTAGAATATTGGGCTGCAGTTGTTAAACCCGGAAGAATAATGTTTGAAGTTGGAGGAGTTCCATTGTCAGTTGCAAAAGAGGCTTTACGTCTTGCAGCACAAAAGCTTCCAGTAAAAACTAAGTTCGTTGTTGCTAGAGATTTCGAAGCATAATTTATAATATATTATGAAACAATCAGAAATAAAAGATCTTTCTGCAGCGGAGTTGCAAGAAAAACTTAGTCAAACTAAGAAGATATATGCTGACCTAAAAATGGCCCACGCTATTTCTCCAATTGAGAATCCACTTCAAATTAGAAGTGTAAGAAGAACAGTTGCAAGATTGGCTACAGAGTTAACTAAAAGAGAGTTACAATAATTGTATTCTGCTGAAAGATGGAAGAAAAAAGAAATTTAAGAAAAGAAAGAATTGGTGTTGTTACTTCAAATAAAATGGATAAGTCTATTGTTATTGCCGAAGTAAGAAAAGTAAAACACCCATTATACGGTAAGTTCGTGTTGAAAACAAAGAAATACGTTGCACACGACGAAACAAACGACTGTAACATTGGAGATACTGTAAGAATTAGCGAAACGCGTCCTTTAAGTAAATCAAAATGTTGGAGATTAGTTGAAATCTTAGAAAGAGCTAAATAATTATGGTACAACAAGAATCAAGACTAAAAGTAGCAGATAACACGGGAGCAAAAGAAGTTTTAACTATCCGTGTTTTAGGAGGTACCAAAAGAAGGTATGCCTCTGTTGGTGACAAGATTGTAGTTTCTATCAAAGATGCAACTCCAAACGGAAACGTTAAAAAAGGAGCTGTTTCAACTGCAGTTGTTGTACGTACCAAAAAAGAAGTGAGAAGAGCTGATGGTTCTTATATCCGTTTCGATGACAATGCATGTGTTCTTTTGAATGCTGCAGGAGAAATGAGAGGAACTCGTGTTTTTGGTCCGGTAGCAAGAGAACTTCGTGAAAAACAATTCATGAAAATTGTATCATTAGCACCAGAAGTGCTTTAATTCGTTTTAAGATGATAAAGCTAAAAATAAAATCAGGAGATATCGTAAGAGTAATTGCTGGAGACCATAAAGGTTCAGAAGGTAAAGTTCTACGTGTTTACCGTGAGAAAAATAAAGCGATAGTTGAAGGTGTAAACATGGTTTCGAAACATACAAAACCAAGTGCTAAAAACCCTCAAGGTGGTATCGTTAAGAAAGAAGCTTCTATACAAATATCTAACATTTCACTAATTGATCCTAAAACTAAGGAAACAACTAGAGTTGGTATTAGAGTAGAAGGAGATAAGAAAGTAAGATTTTCAAAAAAATCTAATCAAGTACTATAGTAATGGCATATACACCTAGACTAAAAGAAGAATATAAGAGTAGAGTAATCTCTGCTCTTAAAGAGGAATTCGGATATACAAACGTAATGCAAGTTCCTAAATTGGAAAAAATCGTTTTGAGCCGTGGAGTTGGTGCAGCTGTATCTGATAAAAAACTTATTGACTATGCAGTTGATGAGTTAACAAAGATCACTGGACAGAAAGCAGTATCTACTATTTCAAAGAAAGACGTTGCGTCATTCAAATTGAGAAAAGGAATGCCGATTGGTGCAAAAGTTACTTTGCGTGGTGAAAGAATGTATGAGTTTTTAGATAGACTTATTACTTCTGCTTTACCGCGTGTTAGAGATTTTAGTGGTATCAAGGCTACTGGTTTTGACGGAAGAGGTAATTACAACCTTGGAGTTTTAGAGCAAATCATTTTCCCAGAAATTGATATTGATAAAGTAAACAAAATTTCAGGAATGGATATTACTTTTGTTACAACTGCTCAAACAGACAAAGAAGCAAAGTCATTATTGGCTGAATTAGGTTTACCTTTTAAAAAGAATTAAGACATGGCTAAAGAATCAATGAAAGCCCGTGAGGTGAAAAGAGAGAAAACGGTAGCTAAGTATGCTGAGAAAAGAAAAGCTTTGAAAGAAGCTGGAGATTTTGAAGGTTTACAAAAATTACCTAAAAATGCTTCACCAGTTCGTTTGCACAACCGTTGTAAATTAACAGGTAGACCAAGAGGTTATATTCGTCAATTTGGTATTTCACGTGTAACTTTCCGTGAGATGGCTAATAATGGATTAATTCCTGGAGTTAAAAAGGCGTCTTGGTAATCTCGCAATAAGTTATTACTTTTGCAAACCAAAAAATAATTTTAATTGATTAAAGGTTCGGGAGACGAGTGTCTCCCGAAAACCATAATCGCAATCAAATACATATGTATACAGATCCTATTGCAGATTATTTGACTAGAGTTCGTAACGCTGTGGCTGCAAACCACAAAGTTGTTGAAATTCCAGCATCTAATCTAAAAAAAGAAATAACCAAGATCTTATTTGATCAAGGTTATATCTTGAGTTACAAATTTGAGGACAACGCTGTTCAGGGTTCAATCAAAATCGCTTTGAAGTATGATAAAGATACTAAAGAGCCGGTAATTAAAGATATCCAAAGAATTAGTAAACCAGGTTTGCGTAAATATGCAGGTGCTGCTAACCTACCTAGAATCCTTAACGGATTAGGGATTGCTATTGTTTCTACGTCAAAAGGTTTAATGACAGGAAAACAAGCTAAGCAATTAAATGTAGGTGGTGAAGTAATTTGTTACGTATACTAATTATAAAGACTATATAAGATGTCAAGAATAGGTAAAAATCCAATTGTAATCCCTGCTGGTACAACTGTAGAAGTTAAAGACGGTATTATTACAGTAAAAGGAAAGAATGGTCAACTTACACAGGAGTTTTCGGACGTAACTGTAACGGTTGAAGGCGATCAAGTTCAAGTAGATAGATCGTCTGATCACAAAGATCACAGAGCAAAACACGGACTTTACAGATCATTAATCAGTAACATGATTGTTGGTGTAAACGAAGGGTTTACTAAATCTTTAGAATTGGTAGGAGTTGGTTATAGAGCTTCAAATCAAGGACAAAAGTTAGATTTAGCTCTTGGATATTCTCACAATATTGTTTTAGAAATTGCTCCAGAAGTAGTTTTAGAGACAATATCTGAAAAAGGTAAAAACCCTATCGTAAAATTAACATCAATTGATAAACAACTTTTAGGTCAGGTTGCGGCAAAAATTAGAGGTTTCCGTAAGCCAGAACCATATAAAGGAAAAGGTGTTAAATTTGTAGGTGAAGTATTAAGAAGAAAAGCAGGTAAATCAGCTTAAAAAATAAGATTATGTCATTAACAAAATCTGATAGAAGACAGAGAATTAAATTCAGAATTAGAAAAACGATTAGTGGTTACGCTACTAAACCAAGACTATCTGTATTTAGAAGTAACAAAGAAATTTACGCACAACTTATTGATGATGTAAATGGAGTTACTTTATTAGCTGCCTCTTCAAGAGAAAAAGAAATAGGTAAAGGTACGAACGTAGAAATTGCTAACGCAGTTGGAAAACTAGTTGCAGAAAAAGCGTTAAAAGCTGGAATTGATGCAGTAACTTTCGATAGAGGAGGATACTTATATCACGGTCGTATTAAATCATTAGCAGAAGGCGCAAGAGCGGCTGGACTTAAATTCTAATATATTATGTCTAAATACAAAAATGTAGAATTGGTAAAACCAAGTGGTCTTGAACTTAAAGATCGTCTGGTAAGTGTTAATCGTGTTACTAAAGTTACAAAAGGTGGTAGAGCTTTCGGTTTTTCTGCTATTGTAGTTGTAGGTGATGAAAATGGAGTTGTTGGACATGGATTAGGAAAATCTAAAGATGTTTCTGAAGCAATTGCGAAAGCAGTAGAGGATGCTAAGAAAAATTTAGTAAAAATTCCTTTGAATGGACAATCAGTTCCTCACGAACAAAAAGGTAAATTTGGTGGTGCACGTGTATTCTTAATTCCTGCCTCTCATGGTACAGGAGTTATTGCTGGTGGAGCTGTTCGTTCAGTTCTTGAATCAGTAGGTATTCACGATGTATTATCTAAATCTCAAGGATCATCAAATCCTCATAACGTAGTTAAAGCAACTTTTGATGCTTTATTACAAATGAGAAGCGCTTATACTGTTGCAAAACAAAGAGGTGTTTCTTTAGAAAAAGTTTTTAAAGGTTAATTCAAGGAAATTATGGCTAAATTATTAGTAAAACAAGTAAGAAGCAAAATCAACTGTCCTCTTTCTCAAAAAAGAGGTTTGGAAGCTTTAGGTCTACGTAAAATGGGACAAGTTGTAGAGCATGATTCAAATCCTGCTATCCTTGGGATGATAAACAAAGTTAAACACTTAGTTTCTGTTGAAGAAGCTAAATAACAAATACTGTTATGAATTTAAGTAACTTACAACCAGCTGAAGGGTCAACGCACAATCAAAATAAAAGATTAGGTAGAGGAGAAGGTTCTGGAAAAGGTGGTACTTCTGCAAGAGGTCACAAAGGAGCAAAATCTCGTTCTGGTTATTCTAAAAAGATTGGATTTGAAGGAGGGCAAATGCCACTTCAAAGACGTGTACCTAAGTTCGGTTTCACAAACATCAACCGTAAAGAATACGAAGGTGTAAATTTAGATACGCTTCAATTATTAGTAGACAATGGTGTTATTACAGATTCTGTTGACATGACAGTTTATGTAGCAAATCGTCTAGCTACCAAAAATGAAATCGTTAAGATTTTAGGTAGAGGAGAATTGAAAGCAAAATTAAAAGTAACTGCTCACAAATTTACTGCTACTGCAAAAGCTGCTATTGAAGCTGCTGGTGGAGAGGCTGTAACAATATAATTTTTCTATTGTATGAAGAAATTTATTGAATCAATAAGTAATGTTTGGAAAATCGAAGAACTGAAAAATAGAATCTTAATTACTTTAGGACTTCTTTTAGTATATCGTTTTGGAGCACACGTTACGCTTCCTGGAATTGATGCAACGCAATTGACTGGTTTAGCGGGACAAACAAAAAATGGTTTAGGATCTATTCTAGACATGTTCACCGGAGGTGCATTCTCTAAAGCTTCAGTTTTTGCTTTAGGTATTATGCCTTATATTTCTGCGTCTATTGTTGTACAGTTAATGGGAATTGCGATTCCGTATTTACAAAAACTTCAAAATGATGGAGAGAGCGGTAGAAAAAAAATTAATCAGATAACACGTTGGTTGACTATTGTTATTACACTAGTTCAAGGACCGACTTACATCTATAATTTATATAGAACATTACCTAGTAGTGCATTTTTACTAGGTTTTAATTCTTTTGAGTTTTTATTTTCTTCTGTGATAATTTTGGTTACAGGTACTATTTTTGCCATGTGGTTAGGAGAGAAAATCACAGATAAAGGTATTGGAAATGGAATTTCATTGTTGATTATGGTTGGTATATTAGCTCGTTTTCCACAAGCTTTTATTCAAGAATTTACAACCAGAGTTACCAATAACAATGGAGGACCAATGTTATTAGTTATCGAAATTATTATTTGGTTATTAGTTATTATTTCTTGTGTACTGTTAATTATGGCAGTTCGTAAGATCCCTGTTCAATACGCTCGTCGTACGACTTCAGGTGATTATGAGCAAGATTTGATGGGAGGTAATAGACAATGGATTCCACTTAAGCTTAATGCTTCTGGGGTTATGCCAATTATTTTTGCACAAGCAATTATGTTTATTCCTGCAGCTGTAGCTGGATTGTCAAAATCAGATACATCACAATCAATTGTAGGTGCTTTTAGTAATATGTTTGGATTCTGGTATAACTTTGTATTTGCAACTTTAATTGTTGTATTTACTTTCTTTTATACTGCAATTACAGTTCCTACTAATAAGATGTCTGATGATTTAAAGAGAAGCGGTGGTTTTATTCCAGGTGTTAGACCAGGAGTTGAGACTTCGGATTTTCTTGACAAAGTGATGTCTTTAATAACTTTCCCAGGATCTTTATTCCTTGCTTTGATTGCTGTGTTCCCAGCCATTGTTGTAAGTTTTATGGATGTACAACAATCTTGGGCAATGTTTTTTGGAGGTACCTCGTTAATAATTATGGTTGGAGTTGCAATAGATACTATTCAACAAATCAACTCGTACTTGTTAAACAAACATTATGATGGTTTAATGAAGACTGGTAAAAATAGAAAAGCAGTAGCTTAATTTTTATATGGCAAAACAATCAGCAATAGAACAAGACGGATCAATCATTGAAGCATTATCAAATGCGATGTTCCGTGTAGAATTAGAAAATGGACATATTGTAATCGCTCATATTTCTGGTAAAATGCGTATGCATTACATCAAATTATTACCTGGTGATAAAGTGAAACTAGAAATGAGTCCTTACGACTTGTCAAAAGCAAGAATTACTTATAGATATTAAAGGATATTCACTATGAAAGTTAGAGCATCAGTAAAAAAGAGAAGTCCCGAGTGCATCATTGTGCGTAGAAAAGGGAGATTGTACGTAATAAACAAAAAGAATCCTAGATTTAAACAAAGACAAGGATAATTATGGCAAGAATAGCAGGGGTAGATATCCCAAAAAATAAGAGAGGTGTTATAGCACTTACCTATATCTTTGGATTAGGAAGAAGTAGAGCTATTGAGATTTTAGAAAAAGCTCAAGTTAGCCAAGATAAAAAAGTTCAAGAGTGGAATGATGATGAGATCGGAGCAATTCGTGAAGCAGTATCAACTTTCAAAATTGAAGGAGAATTACGTTCTGAGGTTTCTTTAAACATCAAACGTTTAATGGATATTGGTTGTTACAGAGGTATCCGTCATAGATCTGGTCTTCCGTTAAGAGGACAAAGAACTAAAAATAACTCTAGAACAAGAAAAGGTAAAAGAAAAACTGTTGCTAACAAGAAAAAAGCAACTAAATAATAAGTAATATGGCTAAAGCAACTGCAAAAAAACGTAAAGTTATAGTTGAATCAACGGGTGAAGCTCATATTTCTGCCACTTTCAACAACATTATCATTTCTTTGACAAATAAGAAAGGTGAAGTTATTTCTTGGTCTTCAGCTGGTAAGATGGGTTTCAGAGGTTCTAAAAAGAACACTCCGTACGCAGCTCAAATGGCAGCAGAAGATTGTAGTAAAGTAGCTCTTGAGGCAGGACTTAAAAAAGTTAAGGTTTATGTAAAAGGACCAGGAAACGGACGTGAGTCTGCTATCCGTTCTATTCATAACGGTGGAATTGAAGTTACAGAGATTATCGATGTTACTCCAATGCCTCACAACGGATGTCGTCCTCCTAAAAGACGTAGAGTTTAATACTCAAAAAATATAGTATAACCTAGATTGAAAATAGATTATCGAAGGATAAGACCTGAATTCATAATCTCAATCTTAAACAATTTAAAATGGCAAGATATACTGGTCCTAGCACAAGAATCGCTCGTAAATTTGGCGAAGCAATCTTCGGAGATGATAAATCTTTCGAAAAAAGAAATTACCCACCTGGACAACACGGGATGGCTAAAAAAAGAGGAAAAAAATCTGAGTACGCTGTTCAGTTAATGGAAAAGCAAAAAGCTAAATATTCTTACGGAATTTTAGAAAAACAATTCAGAAATTTATTCGAAAAAGCATCAGCAACTAAAGGAGTTACTGGTGAAGTTTTATTACAATTATGTGAAGCAAGATTAGATAACGTAGTTTTTAGAATGGGTATCGCTCCTTCTAGAAGAGGTGCACGTCAAATCGTATCTCACAGACACGTTACTGTAAACGGTGAAGTTGTTAATATTCCTTCTTACCACCTTAAGCCTGGTGATAAAGTTGCTGTTCGTGAAAAATCTAAATCTTTAGAAGCTATCGAACGTTCTTTATCAAATTCAAGTCATGTTTATGAATGGATTACTTGGAACAATGATCTTAAAGAAGGAACTTTCGTTTCTGTACCTGCAAGACTTCAAATTCCAGAAAACATTAAAGAACAATTAATCGTAGAGTTGTACAACAAATAATAATTGACTTAGTCGAAATTTATGGCAATATTTAATTTTCAAAAGCCCGATAAAGTTATCATGATCGATTCAACCGATTTTGAAGGTAAATTCGAATTTAGACCTTTAGAACCTGGTTATGGATTGACTGTTGGTAATGCACTTAGAAGAGTTTTGCTTTCAGCATTAGAAGGTTATGCAATTACATCTGTTCGCATTGAAGGTGTAGATCATGAGTTTTCTACTATCTCAGGTGTTGTTGAAGATGTTACCGAAATTATCCTTAATCTTAAACAAGTTCGTTTCAAACGTCAAATTGAAGATATCGATAATGAAGCAGTTACTATTTCTGTTTCTGGTAAAGATCAATTAACAGCAGGTGATTTTCAAAAATTTATTTCAGGTTTCCAAGTGCTGAATCCAGACCTTGTTATCTGTAATTTAGATAGTAAAATTAAACTGAATTTCGATTTAACAATCGAAAAAGGTAGAGGATACGTTCCTGCTGAGGAGAACAAAAAACAGAATGCTGCAATTGGAACTATTTTTACAGATTCAATTTTTACTCCGGTAAAAAATGTAAAATATGCAATTGAAAACTTCCGTGTTGAGCAAAAGACAGATTATGAAAAATTAGTTTTTGAAATTAAAACTGATGGATCTATTAATCCTAAAGATGCTCTTACTGAAGCTGCTAAAGTTTTAATTCACCACTTCATGTTATTCTCTGACGAAAGAATTACACTCGAGGCTGACGAAATTGCACAAACAGAATCGTATGATGAAGAGTCATTACATATGAGACAATTGCTTAAAACTAAGCTTGTTGATATGGATTTATCTGTGAGAGCATTAAATTGCTTGAAAGCGGCTGAAGTTGATACACTTGGTGATTTAGTATCGTTCAATAAAAATGACCTAATGAAATTCCGTAATTTTGGTAAAAAATCTTTAACTGAACTTGATGAACTTGTTGCAGTTAAGAATTTAACTTTCGGAATGGATTTAGCTAAATACAAACTAGATAAAGAATAATCTAATTCGCTTAGGCGAGTTAAATTTAACATAGCAATGAGACACGGAAAAAAATTCAATCACTTAAGCAGACAGACTGGACATAGAAAAGCTATGTTGGCTAATATGGCTTGTTCTCTTATTGAGCACAAACGTATTAACACTACTGTTGCTAAAGCTAAAGCGCTTAAACAATTCGTTGAGCCTTTAATCACAAAATCAAAAGAAGATACGACTCACAATCGTCGTATTGTTTTTGCATACTTACGTAGCAAATATGCTGTAACTGACTTGTTCAGAGATGTAGCTGCTAAAGTAGGAGACCGTCCAGGTGGATACACTCGTATCATTAAAGTTGGAAATCGTTTGGGAGATAACGCTGATATGGCGATGATCGAACTTGTTGATTTCAATGAACTTTACAATGGAGGTAAAAAAGAAGTTAAAAAAGCAAAAAGCCGTCGTGGTGGAAAAGCAAAGAAAGCTGAAGAGACTTCTGAAGCTCCTGCTGCTGATACAGAAACGACAACTGAAGCTTCTGAATAATTATGAAAATAATCATTCAATAAGAATTAAGGATAAACTAGTTACTAGTTTATCCTTTTTTTTTGTTTTTTTGAAACTAAAAATACAATAATCTAACACTTTCCCTTCTTAGGGTTTTATTTTTAAAGATGAATTTTTTAAAAAACCTTGCACCCACTCTTTTAAAAAATTAAATTTGCAAAATATCTAATTACAAATGAAATACACAACACGACAAAGCGCCATTCTTTTGCTAAGCGATGGAACAATTTTTCACGGAAAATCAATCGGAATTAGTGGTACAACTTTTGGCGAAGTTTGCTTTAATACAGGAATGACAGGATATCAAGAAATCTTTACAGATCCTTCTTATTTTGGTCAGATTATGGTTGCTACTAATGCACATATTGGAAATTATGGTGTAAATGATTCAGAAGTAGAATCTGATAGCATCAAAATATCAGGATTAGTTTGTAAAAATTTTAGCTTTAATTATTCTCGCGAGGATGCTTCAGAGAGTTTAGAGTCTTATTTTATAAAAGAAAATCTTATTTGTATCTCTGATGTTGATACAAGAGCTTTGGTTAGTTATATACGTGATAACGGAGCGATGAATGCTGTGATATGTACAGATGGAACTTCGATCGAAGATTTGAAGATTGCTTTGGCAAATGTTCCAAATATGGAAGGATTGGAACTTGCTTCAAAAGTTTCGACAACCGAACCATATTTTTATGGAGATGAAAACGCAACGTATAAAATCTCAGCATTAGATTTAGGGATTAAGAAGAATATTTTGCGTAATTTGGCTAAAAGAGATTGTTATATAAAAGTGTTTCCATATAATTCAACTTTTAAAGACTTATCAGCATTTAATCCAGATGGATATTTCTTGTCAAATGGTCCTGGCGATCCAGATCCATTATTTGGCGCAATCGAAATGGCTAAAGAGATTTTAGCTAACGATAAACCTTTATTTGGTATCTGTTTAGGGCATCAAGTTATTGCTTTGGCAAATGGAGTTTCTACTTATAAAATGTTTAATGGACATCGTGGAATAAACCATCCTGTTAAAAATATTATTACAGGAAAAGGTGAGATTACATCTCAAAATCATGGTTTTGCGGTTAATAAAGAGCAATTAGATAATCACCCTGATTTGGAGATTACACATTTACATCTTAATGATGAAACTGTAGCAGGTATGCGTATGAAAAATAAAAATTGTTTTTCAGTACAATATCATCCAGAAGCAAGTCCAGGGCCTCATGATTCTTCTTATTTGTTTGATCAATTTATTGAGAATATAAAAGGGAATTAAACTAAAACGATTGAGTTAATAAATAAAAGTATTTTATTACTAAGGAACTTAATTAGTGTCAAATATTTTTATAAATTCGGAAAATATTTATAATTTAATAATAAAAAACAAAAATAATGAGTATTATAATAAAAATTCACGCAAGACAAATTTTTGATTCTAGAGGTAATCCTACTATTGAAGTTGATGTAATTACAGACAACGGGGTTTTAGGAAGAGCAGCGGTTCCATCTGGAGCTTCTACTGGAGAGCATGAAGCGGTTGAATTACGTGATGGTGGTAAAGCTTTTCTAGGTAAAGGAGTTTTAAATGCAGTGAAAAATGTAAATACTATTATTGCTGAAGAATTAGTTGGTGTTTCTGTTTTTGAACAAAATGTAATCGATCAGGCAATGATTGATTTAGATGGAACTCCAAATAAATCTAAATTAGGAGCAAATGCTATTTTAGGTGTTTCTCTTGCGGTTGCAAAAGCAGCTGCTAATGAATTAGGATTGCCTTTATATAGATATGTAGGTGGTGTTTCGGCAAATACTTTGCCAGTACCTATGATGAATATCATTAACGGAGGTTCACACTCTGATGCTCCGATTGCTTTTCAGGAATTTATGATTTTCCCTGTAAAAGCAACTTCTTTTTCTCACTCTATGCAAATGGGAACTGAAATTTTCCATAGCTTGAAAAAAGTTTTACATGACAGAGGATTAAGTACAGCTGTTGGTGATGAAGGAGGCTTTGCTCCAAATTTGCCAGGTGGTACTGAAGATGCTTTGGATACTATTAAAAAAGCAGTTGAAAATGCAGGATATACTTTCGGTGACGAAATTATGATTGCTCTTGATTGCGCTTCTGCTGAATTTTATGTAAACGGTAAATACGATTACTCTAAATTTGAAGGAGAAACTGGTAAAGTAAGAACTTCTGCAGAGCAAGTTGATTATTTGGCTGAATTAGTAGCTAAATATCCAATTATATCTATTGAAGATGGAATGGATGAAAATGACTGGGATGGATGGAAATTGCTGACTGAAAAAATTGGACATAAAGTGCAATTAGTAGGTGATGATTTGTTTGTAACTAATGTTGAGCGTTTGTCTACCGGAATTGAGAAAGGAATTGCAAATTCTATTCTTATAAAAGTAAACCAGATTGGTACTTTAACAGAGACTATTGCAGCAGTAAACATGGCTAAAAATGCAGGTTATACTTCAGTAATGTCTCATCGTTCAGGAGAAACTGAAGATAATACAATTGCAGATTTAGCAGTAGCATTAAACTGTGGTCAAATTAAAACAGGTTCAGCTTCACGTTCGGATCGTATGGCAAAATACAATCAATTACTAAGAATTGAAGAAGAATTAGGAAGTACAGCTTACTTCCCTGGATTAAATGCATTTAAAATAAAATAATTGTAAGATTATATATTGCTTTGAGCCATTCGTGAAAACGAATGGCTTTTTTTTTGAGTTTTAACAAATTCATAGCAATATTCCTTTTTTAGTTAGTCTTAAATTCCTTAGATTTGATAAATTATTATTTAAAAGATTTATTTCCGATTATATTATGTCAAAAATAGCTACCCTAGAAGTAGATGGTAAGAAGATTGAACTTCCTGTTATAACTGGAAGCGAAAATGAATCTGCTGTCGATATTAACAAATTACGTGATTTAACTGGTTTCATTACACTTGATCCAGGATATAAAAATTCAGGTTCTTGTACAAGTGAAATTACTTTTCTTGATGGTGAATTAGGAATTTTACGTTACAGAGGATACTCAATTGAAGATTTAGCTGAACAAGCAAGTTTTCCTGAAGTATCTTATTTATTAATTTTTGGAGAATTACCAACTGCTCAACAATTAGCACAATTTGATGCTGATATTAAAAAGCATACTTTGGTAAATGAAGAAATGAAAAACATCATTGATGGTTTTCCAAAAACGGCTCATCCTATGGGCGTATTGTCTGCATTGACAAGTGCCTTGACGGCTTTTAATCCTAAGTCGGTAAACGTAGAAAATGAAAAAGAAATGTATGATGCTGTTTGTAAAACAATAGCTAAGTTTCTTGTTATTGCTACATGGACTTATAGAAAAACGATGGGTTATCCATTAAACTATTATGACAATACAATAGGATATGTAGAGAACTTTATGCAATTAATGTTTAAATTGCCTACAGGACCTTACGCAGCAAACCCTATCGTTGTTAATGCATTAGATAAATTATTCATTTTACATGGCGATCATGAGCAAAATTGTTCTACATCTACAGTAAGAATGGTTGGTTCTTCTCATGCTGGTTTATTTGCTTCAATTTCTGCTGGAGTTTCTGCACTTTGGGGACCACTTCATGGAGGTGCAAATCAAGCTGTTCTTGAGATGCTAGAAGAGATTAATAAAGACGGTGGAGATACAGATAAATTCATGGCGAAAGCCAAAGATAAAAATGATCCATTCCGTTTAATGGGATTTGGTCATAGAGTTTATAAAAACTTTGATCCAAGAGCTAGAATTATTAAGAAAGCTGCAGATGAAGTTTTAAATACATTAGGTGTTGATGATCCAATTTTGGCTATAGCTAAAAAACTTGAAGCAGCAGCTCTTGAAGATGAATACTTTAAATCAAGAAGTTTATATCCTAACGTAGATTTTTATTCAGGAATCATTTACAGAGCATTAGGAATTCCTACTGATATGTTTACTGTTATGTTTGCTATTGGAAGATTACCAGGTTGGATTGCGCAATGGAAAGAAATGCGTGAAAATAAAGAACCAATCGGTCGACCTAGACAAATATATACAGGTCATCCTTTAAGAGAATTCAAATCGAATAAATAAAATTCAATTTAAAGCTTCACTTAACTGTGAAGCTTTTTTTTATCTTTGTTGAAATCAAATAATAGAATATGTTACAATTAAATGTAAAGAACGAAACATCAAGATTACGGGCAGTAGTTTTGGGATCTGCAGTTAATAACGGGCCTACGCCAACTATTGAGGAAGCGTATGATCCGAAATCATTGGAGCATATTAAGGCAGGGACTTATCCAGTAGAGTCTGATATGGTTGCCGAAATGGATGCTTTTAATACAGTGCTTCAAAAATACGATGTGACAGTTTTTCGCCCAGAAATGATTGAAAACTATAACCAAATTTTTGCTAGAGATATTGGTTTCGTAATAGATGATATTTTTGTAAAATCAAATATTTTACCAGATAGAGAACGTGAGTTGGACGCGATTCAGTATGTAATTGATCAAATGGATCCTAACAAAGTAGTTCGCCCACCCGAAGAAGTACATATTGAAGGAGGAGATGTTATGCTCTGGAATGATCATATATTTATAGGGACTTACAAAGGAAGCGATTATAAAGATTATATTACTGCAAGAACAAATATGGAGGGAGTTGAGTTCATCCGAAATTTGTTTCCCAATAAAATAGTAAAAGAGTTTGATTTAGTTAAATCTAAAATCGAAGCTCGTGATAACGCCTTGCATCTAGATTGCTGTTTTCAACCAGTAGGAAAAGATAAAGGAATTATTTATAGAAGAGGATTTCGTGAAGAAGCCGATTATATGTACTTAGTGAATCTTTTTGGCAAAGAAAATTTATTTCATATCGAGAGAGAAGAAATGTATTATATGAATTCGAATGTTTTTTCGATTGATACAAATGTTGTTGTGTCTGAGAAAAATTTTACTAGATTAAATAATTGGTTAAGAAGTAATGGGTTTGTTGTAGAAGAAATTCCATATGCCGAAATAGCCAAACAAGAAGGATTATTGAGATGTTCAACATTACCTTTAATTCGAGATTAATTTTATATCATAATGATGAAACAAACTACAAACGCAATAGTGATGATTCGCCCAGTGGCATTTCGTATGAATGAACAAACGGCTGTAAATAATTATTATCAAAAAGTGTTGGACGGACTTTTACCAGCTACAGTAAATGCAAAAGCACAACAAGAGTTTGATACTTTTGTTGAGAAGTTAAGAGCAGTTGGAGTAGATGTAACCGTTGTAGAAGATACTATAAATCCAGATACGCCTGATAGTATATTTCCAAACAACTGGGTTTCTTTTCATGGAAATGGAGATGTAGCATTATATCCTATGTTTGCTGAGAATCGCCGTAAGGAACGTCGTGAAGATATCTTGGATATTCTAGAAGAAAAAGGGTTCGAAATCAATAATATTGTAGATTATACTTCAGCAGAAGAAGATGGTTTTTTCTTAGAAGGAACTGGAAGTTTACTTTTGGATAGAGCTAATGGGAAAGCATATTGTGCCTTGTCACCAAGAGCTGATGAAGAATTATTTATAGAATTCTGTGAAGATTTTGATTATGCACCTGTTATTTTTGAAGCATTTCAAACTGTTAATGGAGAGCGAAAACTAATTTATCATACTAATGTTATGATGTGCTTAGGAGAAACTTTTGCGGTGATTTGTGCAGATTGTATTGATGATAAAAAAGAGCGTAAAATGGTTCTTGAAAATCTAAAAGCTGATAAAAAAGAAGTTATCTTAATTACAGAAGCTCAAGTGAATAATTTTGCAGGAAATATGCTCGAAGTTCGTGGTACAAATGATAAAAAATATATTGTGATGAGTGCTTCAGCACATCAGAGCCTAACTGCAAAACAAATTTCGCAGTTAGAAAATCATGCTGAAATTTTAAGCTCAAGTTTAGACACTATCGAAGCTTGTGGTGGTGGAAGCGCGAGATGTATGATGGCAGAAGTGTTTTTGCCAAGAGCATAAACTAAAATAGAGTTATAAAAAAAATGGATAAATTTTAATATTTATCCATTTTTTGTTTTTAGTGGAATTTAAATTACATTAAATTCACTTTAATTATATTGATAATTGCACTCACTATATACTGTATCCCAATTGCAATTACAATAAAACCAACTATCCTAGATATCGCAACAATTCCAGATGCTCCAAGTATCTTGGCAAGATAATGTGCGCTTCTAAGAATAATAAAAATTACAATAGCAATTGCTAAAATAGCAAATGAACCTATTACAACTTCGCTAGTTTGGTGGTGTTCTTGATAAAAAGCAATTAATAAAGATATCGACCCGGGACCTGCAAGCATTGGGATTGCCAATGGTGTAAGAGCAATGTCATTTCTTTGTTGCGCATCTGTTTCTATCTTTTTGTTTATCCCTCTTTTCTTGTTGAATTTGCCTGAAAGTAGAGAGAATCCTGAATTTACAATTATAATTCCTCCGGCAATTCGAAGAGCATCTATACTAATTCCGAAGAAAGTTAACATGTATTGCCCAACAAAAAACGAAACAATTAAGATTAGAAAAACATTTATTGCAGTCCATAAAGAAATTCTGGAACGCTCTTTCTTGGAGTCGTGTTGTGTTAATCCTACAAAGATTGGAACTGTCCCAATTGGGTTTAATACCGAGAAAAGAGCGGCAAATAAGTAAATAAATAGATCCATAAAGTCTGGTTTAGTACTGTAAAAATAGTCTTTTTAAAAGATATGATTGCAGTTTAATCAGTAGGTTGTTGATTTTATTGAAAAATAACTAAACTTTTTAAATAATCGAAGAGCTAAACCTTTTTGATTACTTTTGTGGTATATATTAAAGACAATGAAAAATAAAAAAACAGTAGTGCTTGGAGCAACTACCAAGCCTGATAGATATGCTTTTTTAGCTATAAATAAATTAGTAGAAAAAGGACATACAGTTTTGGCAATTGGTCAAAATGCTGGAGAAGTTGCAGGAGTAAAAATTTATACAAAAGCTATTCCGCTTAAAAATATCGATACAATTACTTTATATTTGAATCCATCACGTCAGCGTGATTATTATAATTACATTGTAGAAGCGAAACCTAAGCGAGTAATTTTTAATCCAGGAACCGAAAATCCAGAATTATATCAATTATTAGAGCTTAATAATATCAAAGCTCAAGTTGCTTGTACATTGGTTTTACTTACTACAAATCAATATTAATTCTTTAGAATAATTTGTTTCTAAGGAACTGTACCTATAGCAATCGGGACTTAATTTGTTATATCTTTTTCTGGCAGTAAAAGTCAGAAAAAAGATGTTGCTTTAAATGAAGTTTACTTATGTTCTAAAGAATGTAAAAGTATGATAAAGTAATCTGCTGTAGGTCAAGTAACAAGCAATAATGATAATTAGTTTTAAAATATACTGCTTAGAGTATTTTAGACTTCTATATTTCCATAAACAAAAGTCGAGTAAGCCCACAAATTTAGTATTTTTGTCTTCATGGAATTTTCTTCAAAATTAATTGAAAAAGCAGTCAACGAAATGTCACAATTACCGGGTATTGGTAAGCGTACAGCTTTGCGATTGGTTTTACATTTATTAAAACAACCCAAAGAACAAACTGGTTTTTTAGCCGAAGCGTTGATGACTATGCGCGCTGATATTAAATTTTGTGAAAGCTGTCATAATATTTCTGATGTAGCAGTTTGCGAGATTTGTGCCAATACGTCAAGAAATCACCAAACTATTTGCGTAGTAGAAGATATTCGCGATGTAATGGCTATTGAAAACACAGGGCAATATAAAGGGATTTATCATGTTTTAGGCGGGAAAATTTCTCCTATAGAAGGTGTCGGACCAAGTCAGTTGAATATCACTACTTTAGTCGAAAAGGTTAAGTTAGGTGGAGTAAACGAAATTATATTTGCTTTGAGTTCAACTATGGAAGGTGATACTACCAATTTTTATATCTACAAGCAAATAGCGGATGTCGAAATTATAATCTCAACTATCGCACGCGGAATTGCGGTAGGTGACGAGTTAGAATATGCAGATGAAGTTACCCTTGGACGAAGTATATTGCACAGAGTTCCGTTTGAGAAAACGTTCAAGAATAATTAACTGAGTCTATAATAAGAATCGATATTTTCTAAATAATAAATGAAAAGCTATATTTGCTGTTAAAATTCTACAAATGAACAAAAACTCTTTTTATCTGTTGCTACTTATTGGCATCCTTTTTACATCTTGTATTCCATTAAATGATTTGGTTTATTTACAAGATAAAGGAGCAACAGGTACGGAAAGTAATATTGCAGCTGTAGAATCAAAGCCGTATCGATTACAAACAAATGATGTTTTAAGTATTAATATAAAAGCTATTGATCCAAAATTAGTAGCGATTTTTAATACTACTGAAAAGGCAATAGGACAAAGTTCTTCTAATTCAGAAGCGAGTTTATATTTTGATGGTTTTACTGTTGATGATCATGGGAATATAAGGATGCCTGTTTTGGGGGAAATAAATGTTATTGGGTATACTCTTGAAGAGGTGCGTGTTAAAATTGAAAAACAATTATTAGACGAACATTTTAAATCTGAAGCAAATATATTTGTAACAGTTAAGTTAGCAGGTTTTAGATATACAATAAATGGGGAAGTAGGCTCTCCAGGTACAAAGACACTTTTTCAACAACATGTAAATGTAATGGAAGCAATTGCTAATTCTGGTGATATTGCGATTACAGGAAATAGAAAATCAGTTACCATTATTCGTCAATCACCTACAGGAGTCGAAATGCATGATATAGATCTTACGGATCTTAATGTCATGAAATCTCCTTATTATTATTTACAACCAAATGATTATATATATGTGAAACCGCTTAAGCAAAAAACTTGGGGAACTGGTAAAACAGGAATAGAATCTATTGGAACAATAATTACGATAATTTCTTTGGCAACAACTACATTTTTACTTTTAAAACTTTAAAAACCTACTCAGAAAATGTTAGATATAAAAGATTTTTCAATTTTTGACAATCAATCCAATTTTGATTTTAGAGGGTTTTTATTAAAAATTGGAGGGTACTGGAAATGGTTTTTATTGAGTTTAATTATTGCTTTTGCAATTGCCTATCAAGTAAACATTCGTAAAGAAAAAATATACGGAATGGAAACGTTGATTTCTATAAAAGAAGAAAACAATCCATTTTTTACTTCAAATACAAGTTTAGTCTTTAATTGGGGAGGAACTTCTGATCAAATTAGTAGTACAACCACAGTATTGCAATCAAGATCTCATAATGAGCTAGTTGTAGATAAATTACAATATTATATTGATTATCTAGAACAAGGTGAATATAATTTGGTAGATTCTTATGGAGCTGTCCCTTTTTATGTAGCTATAGATAAATCGAAAGGACAGCTAGCTAGTTCGTTAATTAGTATTAAGTTTTTAAATGCTAATGAATATGAAATCGGAATCCCTTTTGAGAATAATTCGGTTTCATTAATTACTTACACAAATAATTCATATAGTAATACAGCTGTAGAAATAGGAGAGTTTGTGAAAAAATATAAAGTTGGAGAACAAGTTTCGTTGCCTTTTTTAAATTGGAAATTGCAAATAAATGATAATCCAGGTTTTTATAAAGGCAAAGAATATTTTGTAAGATTTAATAATTTTGACGGAACTGTTGCAAGATACCGTGGAGTTAGCGTGCAATCGGATGAAAGGGGAGGTTCGATACTTACATTAGGAATGCAAGGAACTAATAAAGCAAGGATGGTTGAGTATTTAAATTCGACTGTGAAGATGCTAATAAAAATTCAACTTGATAGTAAAAATCAGTTTGCGACAAATACGATTAATTTTATCGATAGCACACTTGTGGCAATGGAAACTCAGTTAAAGCAAACTGGAGATGAGCTAAAATCGTTTAGAAAGGGCAAAAATGTTTATAATATAGAAGAAGGAGGGAGTAAATTCTCAGACAAAATAATGGATTTTGATGTCGAAAGAGATGAAGTTACTCGCAAAATTGCCTATTATAATTCGTTAAAAGCTTATTTAAAAAATAGTGTTGATTATTCTAAATTGCCAGCCCCATCAGTAGCAGGAATTGAAGATCCAAATATTGTTGTGAATGTTTCTAAATTGATATCGCTTTCTACACAAAGATCAGAAATGGCTTATGCAGTAAAAAGTGATAAGATTTTTAAGGATTTTGACAATCAAATGGTGGCTGTTAAAAATGTTTTGTTAGAAAATATTGCTTCGGCAAAAGCTTCACTGCAATATGATTTGGCAATGGTTAATAGTAAAATTGGCCAGACTGAAAGTACAATAAAAAGATTGCCAGAAGAGCAGCAGGAATTATTAAAAATTAAGAGGAAGTACGATTTAAGTGATAATATTTATAGCACATTTCTTCAAAAAAGAAGTGAAGCCGATATTGTAAAAGCAGCTAATTTATCCGATATTCATTTTATAGATCCAGCTAAAGATGTTGGAGGAGGGTTGATAGGGCCTAAAACTTCAGTTAATTATGTTCTAGCTTTATTCTTAGGGTTATTGATTCCGTTGTTAGCCATTTTTGCTATTTTCTTTATTAATAATTCAATTCAAAATATTGAAGATGTTAGTAGACAAACACAGATTCCATTAATTGGAGTAGTGGGTGTAAATAATGAAGCTTCGAGTTTAGCGGTATTTGATAAACCTAAATCCGCATTGTCGGAATCATTTAGGGCAATTCGTTCTTCCTTGCAGTTCTTATATAAAAAACAGCAAGTTGATGGAGCAAAGACATTAATGATAACTTCATCGGTTAGTGGTGAAGGAAAAACTTTTTGTTCTATTAATATAGCTACCGTTTTTGCCTTGAGCGAAAAAAGAACAATTATTGTTGGTTTGGATTTAAGGAAACCAAGATTAGCAGAAGAATTTGAGTTGACTAATGATGTAGGAGTAGTTAATTATTTGATTAATAAAAAAAGCCTAGCCGAAATTACGAATACAACCAAGATTCCATATTTAGATGTTATTCTTTCAGGGCCAATTCCTCCAAATCCTTCTGAACTGATTTTAGGGGAAACCATGAAAGAATTTATTGATGAGTTGAAAAAAAAATACGATTATATAATTTTAGATACCCCTCCAGTTGGACTTGTTTCGGATTCTTTAGAATTGGCACAATATAGTGATGTTATCTTATATATCGTGAGACAAAATTATACCAAAAAGGATATGATAACGTTGTTAAATAATAGAGTAAAAAGAGGGGAGCTTACAAATACGAGTATTGTTTTGAACGGATTTGAGAATAAGGCCAAATACGGTTCCACTTACGGATATGGTTATGGGAATTATTCTAATGGATATCATGAAGAAACAAAAAAAGTGAGTTTGTTAAAAACGATTTTTAATAAATGGAATAAAAAATAATATCGAGTAATTTAAAAGAATTAATTATGGAATCACAAAACACGATATTAATTACAGGAGGAGCTGGTTTTATAGGCTCTAATCTCTGTGAATATTTTTTAAGACAAGGACATAAAGTTATTTGCTTAGATAATTTTTCTACAGGTCACCGACATAATTTAAAAGATTTTATTTCTGATGTTAATTTTAAATTGATTGAAGGAGATATTCGTAACATTACAGATTGTATCCTAGCGGTTCAAGGAGTTGATTATGTTTTACATGAAGCTGCTTTAGGTTCAGTTCCAAGGTCAATAAATGATCCGATTACGACCAATGATGTTAATGTTTCGGGTTTTTTAAATATGCTAGTAGCTTCAAGAGATGCTAAAGTAAAGCGATTTATTTATGCAGCAAGTTCATCTACTTATGGTGATTCAGAAGGACTTCCGAAGGTTGAAGAAGTAATTGGTAAGCCATTGTCTCCTTATGCTATTACAAAATATGTAAATGAATTATATGCTGAAATCTTTAGTAAAACTTATGGTTTAGAAACAATAGGATTGCGTTATTTTAATGTTTTTGGTAGAAAACAAGATCCGCAAGGGGCTTATGCGGCAGTTATTCCAAAATTTGTGAAGCAATTAATGGAATTGGAAAGTCCTTTGATTAATGGTGATGGGAATTTTTCTCGTGATTTTACTTATATTGATAATGTGATTCAAATGAATGCTTTGGCTATGGTGACTAAGAATCCAGAAGCAGTTAATACAGTATATAATACTGCGTATGGGGATAGAAATACCTTAAATGATTTAGTTGGTTATTTGAAAAAATATTTATCTGAGTATAATCCAAAAATAGCTTCGGTAGAAGTAACGTACGGTCCAAATAGGGTAGGAGATATTCCACATTCTTTGGCAAGTATAGATAAAGCAAAAAAAATGCTAGAATACAATCCAAAATATTCATTACAAGAAGGTTTAAAGGAAGCTGTAGGCTGGTATTGGAATAATTTAAAATAAGAACATTCTTTTGATGTAGAATGAAAAAAATAAAATAAAAAACATTAGTAAATTTAATTAGATGAAAATCACAAAGATTTGTTGTATTGGTGCGGGTTATGTAGGAGGGCCAACTATGGCAGTTATAGCACAAAAATGCCCGCATATACAAGTTACAGTAGTTGATTTAAATGAAGATAGAATCAAAGCATGGAATGATGAGAATACTGATAATATACCAATTTATGAGCCAGGTCTTGATAAAATTGTAGCTGAAGCCAGAGGACGAAATTTATTCTTTTCTACAGATGTTGAAAAAGCTATAGATGAGGCTCAAATTATCTTCATATCTGTAAATACACCTACTAAAACCTATGGAAAAGGGAAGGGAATGGCTGCGGATTTAAAGTATATTGAATTGTGCGCAAGACAAATTGCAAAAATTGCAAAAGATAATAAAATTGTAGTTGAAAAGTCGACATTACCAGTACGAACAGCTGAGGCTATTAAAAGTATTTTGGATAATACAGGAAATGGAGTACAATTTCAAATCTTATCAAATCCAGAATTTTTAGCAGAAGGGACTGCAGTTACTGATTTATTAAATCCGGATAGAATATTGATTGGTGGAGATTCTACATCAGAAGGTAAAGAAGCAATAGATGCTTTAGTGGAAGTGTATTCAAATTGGGTATCATCAGATAAAATACTAACTACAAATGTTTGGTCATCGGAGTTGTCGAAGCTGACTGCAAATGCATTTTTGGCTCAAAGAATATCCTCAATCAATGCCATGTCTGAATTATGTGAGAAAACAGGAGCAGATGTGAACGAAGTCGCTAGAGCAATTGGAATGGATACGAGAATTGGGTCTAAATTTCTCAAAGCATCAGTTGGGTTTGGAGGATCATGTTTTCAAAAAGATATTCTAAATTTAGTGTATATCGCTAAAACATATGGATTGCATGAAGTAGCTGATTATTGGGAACAGGTAATTATTATGAATGACCATCAGAAGAGAAGGTTTTCAAGTAAAATAGTTCAGACGTTATATAATACTGTTTCTGGTAAAAAAATAACATTCTTAGGCTGGGCATTTAAAAAGGATACAAATGACACGAGAGAGTCGGCTGCAATTTATGTGGCAGATGATTTAATTAATGAACAAGCCAAGATAGCTGTTTATGATCCTAAAGTTTCTAGAGAAAAAATGCTAAATGATTTAAATTATTTAGAAACTAGAAGTTTAGAGAAAAATACTAAAGCAGTTGCAACTTTTGAAAATGCTTATGATGCTTGTAATGGAGCTCATGCAATTGCAGTTTTGACTGAGTGGGATGAGTTTATGACATATGATTGGGCAAAGATTTATGATTCAATGCAAAAGCCAGCTTTCATTTTTGATGGAAGAAATATATTAAATAAGGAAGAATTAAAGGATATTGGATTTGTGTATTTAGGAATTGGGTCATGATATTAGTATTGTAATTAAGAGTTGTTAACGTTTATAGATAAATTTCATAACAAATTAAGTAGTAATGAATTGGTATGTAGTTTATACGAAACCCAAATGGGAAAAAAAAGTTGCGGATCAATTAAATAAAATAGGAATAAGTTGTTATTGTCCATTAATTATTCAAATACGACAGTGGTCGGATAGGAAAAAAAAGGTTGAAGTGCCGTTGTTTAATTCTTATGTTTTTGTTCAATTAGAAGATTTGGATAGGAATTTAGTATTTCAAATTCCAGGAGTAATTCGTTATTTGTTTTGGTTAGGTAAACCGGCCATTGTGCGTGATGAAGAAATTAAGGTTATTAAAAACAGTTTAGAGTCTCCAACTATTGGTGAGATTTCAGTTGCTCCATTTAAAATAGGAGATAAAATTAAGTTAGATTCTGGAGTTTTTAGCAGTCAGGATGCCATCGTACAAGAGATATCTAATACTCATTATATATTGGTTTTAGAGTCATTGGGATGCGTGCTAAAGATTAAGTTTAAATAAATTAACAAGAGAATTTCGGAAAATAAGTAAGGTTGTTCGAAAAAAAAAGTCACTAATTTTAGTGATTTTTTTGTTTAATATTTCGATTTGGAAGTTTTTTTTAAATTGATTTTTAGCTCATTGTGTTTTTTTAGGTTGGATAATATAGAATTTTTATATTTCTATGATTTTTGCTATTGAATTAATAGCCTTATTATGGTATATTTGCCGAAATAGTATGTTCGTTTATCTGCGTCAAAATGTGACTTGGATAAGCGAAGCTGTGTTGATAAATGATTAAAATAATTAATAAAACTAGTAATAATGGATAAAAACGTAAAAATAGCAGTTATAGGCTTAGGTTATGTTGGCTTGCCATTGGCTAGATTATTTGCTACAAAATATTCTGTTGTTGGTTTTGATATTAATCAATCAAGAATTAACTCGTTACAATCAGGAACGGATACAACATTAGAAGTTGATGATGAAACTTTACAAAAAGTTTTACTCGATAAAACAGGGGGTGCTATTGGTTTGTATTGTAGTTCAAAAATTGAAGACATAAAAGATTGTAATTATTATATAGTTACAGTTCCTACTCCGGTTGATAAAAATAATAGGCCAGATTTAACGCCTTTATACAAATCAAGTGAAACAGTTGGTTCAGTTTTAAAAAAAGGAGACATAGTTATTTATGAATCTACTGTTTATCCAGGGGTAACTGAAGAAGAGTGTGTGCCTGTCTTGGAGAAAATATCAGGATTGAAATATAATGTTGATTTTTACGCAGGGTATTCACCAGAACGTATTAATCCAGGAGATAAAGAGCATACGGTTGAAAAAATTTTAAAAGTAACGTCGGGTTCAACTCCAGAAATAGGAAAAAAAGTCGATGAATTATATAGAACGGTTATTACAGCCGGAACACATTTAGCGCCAACAATAAAAGTGGCGGAGGCGGCTAAGGTTATTGAGAATTCACAAAGAGATATTAATATTGCATTTGTAAATGAGTTAGCTAAAATATTCAATTTAATGAATATTGATACTCAGGCTGTTTTAGAAGCTGCAGGAACAAAATGGAACTTTTTACCATTCAAACCAGGATTGGTTGGTGGTCATTGCATAGGTGTTGATCCTTATTATTTGGCACAACGAGCTCAGGAATTTGGTTATCATCCTGAAATTATTTTAGCAGGACGTCGTTTAAATGATAGCATGGGAGAATACATTGCATCACAAGTAGTGAAGTTAATGTTAAAAAAAGGAATTTACGTAAATGGAGCTAATCTTTTAATGCTTGGAATTACATTTAAAGAAAATTGTCCAGATGTTCGTAATACCAAAATTGTTGATTTAATTCTGGCTTTGAAAGAATACGGTATTACAATTACAATATTTGATCCATTAGCTAGTTTAGAAGAAGTATATAAAGAATATAAATTAGATATAACCAATATTATCCCAAATCAAAAATTTGATACTGTTGTTCTAGGGGTAGCTCATGCTGAATTTTTGAGTTTAAACTTTTCAGAATTACAAAAAGAGAATAGTTTGTTGTATGATGTAAAAGGGATTTTAGGAAACATTGCAGATAGTAGACTATAGAATATAATATTTGTTTTAAATAAAATTATGAAGATAGAGAATTCAATTATACATGTTATTTTAACAGGAGGAGTTGGAAGTAGATTATGGCCGCTTTCTCGTAAAAGTATGCCTAAACAATATTTAGAAATATTTGAAGAAAAATCATTATTTGAAATGACAGTGGAACGAAATGCTAATTTGGCAGATAAAGTTATGGTTGTTGGAAACATTGATAACTGTCATTTGAGTGAAAAGGTAATGAAGAAATTAGGAAAGGATTATATCAATATTGTAGAATCAACTCCTCGAAATACAGCAGCTGCTATTGCCTTTGCTGCCTTTGCTTCACAATCTGACGATATATTAATCATTACGCCTTCAGATCATATTATTGATGAAATGGACAAATATAACGAAGCTATAAAAAATGCAATTACCAAAGCAAGTGAAGGTTATATTGTGACTTTTGGAATAGTTCCTACTAAACCAGAAACAGGGTATGGTTATATCGAATCAAAAGGTGATGATGTAGTTTCTTTTCGTGAAAAACCTAATAGTGTTACTGCAAAAAGTTTTATTGCGCAAGGTAATTTTTTATGGAATAGCGGAATGTTTTGTTTTAAAGCCGGTGTCTTATTAGATGAATTAAAAGCATACCAGCCTGAAGTATATGAGAAATCTAAAAAGGCTTGGGAGAATAACAAAAATGGTAATCTAAATTTAGATTTATCACTAGACATTCCTTCTATAAGTATTGATTATGCTGTTATGGAGCGTAGTAAAAAAATAAAAGTAGTACCTGCAGCTTTTGCTTGGTCTGATTTAGGATCTTTTGAATCGGTATATGATTATTTAATCACTAAAGGACATTTTGTCGATAAGTTTGGGAATATGGTTATTGGTTCTGATAAGCATACAACATTTTTGGGATTAAAAAATACTATTTTTGTATATACTGATACTGCTAATTTGATTCTGCAAAAAGAAAATTCACAAGATGTCAAGGATTTATATGGCGAATTAGAGAGTAAGAACTCAGAATTATTGAATTAAGATTAAAATGAAAAAATTACTTATAACTGGGGGGGCTGGATTTATTGGTTCGCACGTAGTGAGACGTTTTGTGACAAAATATCCACAATATCATATTTTTAATTTAGATGCTTTGACATATGCTGGTAATTTAGAGAATATAAAAGATATTGAGGCGGAACCAAATTACACTTTTGTTAAGGGAGATATTGTTGATGAAACTTTTATAAATAATCTTTTTTTAGAAAATAATTTTGAAGGAGTTCTGCATTTAGCAGCTGAGTCTCATGTAGATCGCTCGATAGAAGACCCGCTTTCGTTTGTAAAAACGAATGTTATTGGTACAATGAATTTGTTGAATGCCGCAAAAAATCAATGGAAGAATAGTCAAGAAGGGAAGAGATTTTATCATATTAGTACGGATGAAGTATATGGATCGCTTGGAGCTGAAGGATTATTCACAGAAAAAACGGCGTATGATCCTAATTCCCCTTATTCAGCCTCAAAAGCTAGTTCTGATCATTTTGTAAGAGCTTATGGAGAAACTTATGGTTTGCCTTATGTTTTAACAAATTGTTCCAATAATTATGGATCCTATCATTTTCCAGAAAAATTAATTCCTCTTTTTATTAATAATATTATCAATAATAAACCATTGCCTGTGTATGGAGATGGTAATTACACACGTGATTGGTTATTTGTTGAGGATCATGCTATTGCTATTGATTTAGTATTTCATGAAGGGAAAAATCATGAAACTTATAATATTGGAGGTTTTAATGAATGGAAGAATATTGATTTGGTAAAATTATTGTGCCAAATCATGGATGAGAAATTAGGAAGAGATAAAGGAACTTCTCAAGAATTGATAACTTACGTAAAAGACAGACCAGGACATGATTTGCGTTATGCAATCGATGCTTCAAAAATTAATATTGAGTTAGGATGGAAGCCTTTAGTTACTTTTGAAGAAGGATTAGAAAAAACTATAAATTGGTATTTAGGTAACGAACAGTGGTTGCAAAATGTGACTTCTGGAACTTACAAAGACTATTATAAAAAACAATATTCTTAATATTTGTAATTTTTAATTCAAGATATTGAATTAGGAATTGTCTAAATGAATTTTATTAAAATAAACTATATGAAAAAGATAACAGCAGTACTCATATTATTTTTTACTCTTTTGGTGTCATTAAATATGTCAGCTCAGGATATTTTAAAGTCTAAAGACTTAAGTACTGTTAAGGTCGATTATTTATCTGATAGCGATATTAATAAAATCAAAAATCAATTAGATGCGAAAGACCTTACTATAGATGATGTAGAGGAAGCAATTTTATCAAAAGGAATGAGTAAATCTGAGTTTTCTAAATTGAAAACAAGATTGGAAGAAGCTTCTAGAAAAGACTCTAAAAAGAAGGATTCGAAAGATAAAGATTCAAAGGATAAGAATTCAAATGATGAAGATTCAAAGGATAAAAATAAAAAGACTGAGTTTGGAAGGAAACAACAAGAAATTGTTAATAATAAAATAAAAGATTCTATAAATGCTTTAATCTTTGGCTCTGAATTATTTGATAATCCAACATTAAATTTTGAACCTGATTTGAAATTAGCAACACCAATGAATTATATTCTAGGACCTGGTGATGAATTACAAATTAGCGTTTATGGTGTTCAGGAATTTGAAGATAATATTCCGGTAAGTGTTGAAGGAAAGATTACGATACAATATGTTGGGCAAATCGCTGTTTCGGGAATGACGATAGAAGCAGCTACGCAAAAAATCAAAGCAGCTATAGCAAAAGTATATAGCACAGTCCGATCAGGTCAATCACAGGTAAGTGTTAGTTTAGCACAAATCAGAACTATTAAAATTACTATTGTTGGTGGGAAACAACCAGGTAATTATTCTGTATCTTCTTTGGCAACAGTATACAATGCTCTGCATTTAGCAGGTGGACCAGGAAAAAACGGAAGTTATAGAAATATTGAATTGATTCGTAATAACAGAGTTTATAGAAATATTGATATCTATAAGTTCTTAGTGAAGGGAGATCAGTCAGATAATGTGAATTTAAAAGAAAATGATGTAATTCGAATTCCAGCCTATAGTCAGAGAGTAACAGTAGAAGGAGAAGTAAAACGCCCAGGAGTTTTTGAGATGAAAAAAGGAGAAACTTTTGCAGATCTATTATCTTTTGCTTCAGGATTTAATGAATTTGCTTATACAGCTTCTGTTAATATTTTACAAAAAACGGGAAAAGAGTTTAAAGTTCACGATGTAAATGAAAGTGAATTTAAAATATATCAACCGCAATCTGGGGATGTTGTTAAAGTAGCAAAAATTTTAAATCGATTTGAAAATCGTATTCAAATTGAAGGTGCGGTTTTTAGACCAGATTTCTATTCTTTTACAGAAGGGATGCGTATATCTGAATTAATAACACGTGCAGAAGGTTTAAAAGAAGATGCTTATACTAAAAGAGCTAGAATTATTCGTTTAAAATCGGATTTAACAACAGAAATTGTAAATGTTGATTTAGCAAGTGCTTTATCGGGGGACTTAAACTCTGATGTGCTTTTAAAAAGAGAGGATATTGTAACAGTATATTCTATTTTAGATTTTAGAGAAGAATATAAAGTTACAATTGATGGTGAAATTAAAAACCCAGGAGAGTATGAGTTTTATGAAAATCTAACATTAAATGATTTGGTAGTTCAGGTTGGAGGATTAACAGGCTCAGCATCAAAACGAGTTGAGATTGCAAGAATGAAAAAGTCAGATGCAATTGATGATGCAGATCCTAAAAGAGTAGATGTATTTGAATTGGAGATTAATGAAGGTAATAATGAACAAATTAAAAACTTTGAGTTAATGCCATTTGATGTGATTAATGTACGAAGAATGGCTGTTTATGAAAAACCAGAAATGGTTAAGATTAGTGGTGCAATTTCTTATCCTGGTAAATATGTTTTGGCTAACAAAAAAGAAACTGTCTATAATGTTGTAATGCGTGCTGGAGGACTAACATCTATTGCGAATTTAGATGGGATGAAGATAAAAAGACCGATTAAAGAAGAGCAAATAGAAAAATTACAGAGCATCGACTTGAATTTAAGAAAAGATGATTCTTTAAAGGAAAAGCAATTAGTTAAAAGATTAAAAGACGAACTTAAATATGCGACTATTCCTGTAGATTGGGAAAGAATTGTAAAAGATAAAAACCATTATTCAAATGTTACTTTATTCCCTGGGGATGAAATAGAAGTTGCGACGTATAATGAAGGGGTAAAAGTAACAGGTAATGTATTGTTGACTTCGGAAATTCCATATAGAAGCGGTAAGAGTTTTAAGTATTATTTAAATGCTGTTGGAGGTGTTGATAATATGGGTTGGAAGAAAAAGGCATATATAATTTACCCGAATGGAAAAGCTGCTGTAGCAAGTTCTTTTTTATTTTTTAGATCATATCCTAAAGTAACTCCAGATTCTCAAATCGTAGTTCCTGAAAAGCCAGTGACTAAAAAGATGACTGCGGGAGAATGGGTTGGTATTGGTAGCGTAATTTCGAGTTTGGCATTGTTAGTTATAACTGCTTTTAAATAAAAAATAATTTCTAAAAATGGATAATAATAGACCTATAGAGCACGATGAGATTTCGTTAAAAGAGTTATTAGTAAAAGTAAACAAATGTTACACTTATTTAATTTCTGAATGGAAAATTATTGTACTGGCGGGAATAGTAGGGGGAGCTTTAGGTTTGACATATTCTTTTATGAAAAAACCAGTTTATACGGCTACTTTGTCATTTGCTTTAGAGGATGAAAAATCTGGAGGTGGTGGATTAGGTAGCGCATTAGGTTTAGCTGGATCTTTAGGTTTGGATTTAGGTGGAAGTGGAGGTAGCATTTTTACTGGATCTAATTTGACAGAGTTGTTTAAATCTCGTAGAATGGTTGAGCAAACTCTATTGACTCCTGTTGATTATAATGGTAAAACAATTTCTTTGGCTGAAATGTATATTGAAATTAATAAAATAAGAGATAGCTGGAAGAATAATCCGAAGTTTGCAGTTATTAAATTTTTGCCAAATGAAAGTCGTGTTAAATATACAAGGGTTCATGACAGTATTTTAGGAACAATTTACCAAGGATTATCTAGAGGAGGATTACTGGTTGGTCAAAAAGATAAAAAAATATCTATCATTTCTGTTGATATGTCTTCTACTAGTGAGTTATTTGCTAAATCTTTTTGTGAGGCATTAGTGAAAGAAGTTTCAAATTTTTATGTGGTTACAAAAAGTAAAAAAGCACGTGACAACATGGATGTTTTAGAAAGGCAGACAGATTCTATTCGGAGAGAGCTCAATGGTGCGATTACTGGGGTAGCGGTTGCAAATGATAATACATTTAACTTAAATCCAGCATTAAATGTGAGAAGAGCGCCGTCAGCTAGGAAACAAATTGATGTTCAGGCTAATACGGCTATTTTGACAGAGTTGGTAAAGCAGAGTGAATTGGCTAAAGTGACCTTGCGCAAAGAAACACCTCTAATTCAGGTTATTGATAGACCAATTTTGCCTTTACCTAAAGAACGTTTTGGTAAAGCAAAGGGATTAATTTTAGGCGGTTTTTTTGCTGTTTTTTTTGCCGTTTTCGTTTTAATTTTTAAAAGAATCTTAAAAGAGATAATAAGATAGATTTTTTAAACTAACTATGAAAAATTATACATTAAAAGTTCTAGAAGTTAGAAAAGAAACAATTGACACAGTCACATTATGTTTTAAACAACCTGGATTAAAAAAAATTAAATATTTAGCGGGCCAATATTTAACATTACAATTTAGAATTAATGGGCGACGATATATAAGACCTTATTCATTTTCTTCGACGCCATCAGTAGATTCAACGCTTAATGTAACTGTAAAACGGGTCTCAGGTGGGATTGTGTCAAACTATATTAATGATACTATAAGGGTAGATGATGTCATTGAAGTTCAACAACCTTTAGGAGATTTTATTTTTGATGAAAATCAATTGATGAAATCAGTTGTATTTTGGGGTGTTGGTAGTGGAATCACTCCGCTGTTTTCAATAATTAAAGAATTACTGACCAATCAGTCTCTGATTAATGTTTATTTGATTTATGGAAATAAATTAAATTCATCGGTAATATTTAAAAGCCAATTAGAAGAATTAAAAAAAACATATAGTAAGCGTTTTAAAGTTTGGAATTTTTACTCTAGAGAAGAATTTTTCGAAGAAAACACGCATAACCATAGGGGAAGAATTCATTCTGATTTTATAGAAAAATTAATGAGGGATGTAGAAAATCCAAGTAAGCATTTCATATGTGGCCCAAAAGATTTAAAAAACACAGTCAAAGAAACATTGTTAAATTTAGGTTTTTTAGAGGATAATATATTATCAGAAGAATTTGAATTGGTGAAAAATCCGGAAGATTTTATTGGAGTTGAAACACAGAAAATAACCTTAAAGTTTGAAAGTAAAGTTATTGATCTTGATGTTTTAAAGGGTAAGAGTGTTTTGGAAGCAGCATTAGATGTTGATGTAGAATTACCGTATTCTTGTCAAATTGGTAATTGTAATACTTGTAAGGCGGTTCTTAAATCGGGAGAAATGAAAATGATAGGATTAAATAAACTTAGAAAAGATTTGAATGAGAATGAGTATTTATTATGTTGTAGCTATCCTTTAACAAAAAACGTAAGTGTTGAAATATAATAACGATAAAAAATGTATAATAAAATGAAAGTTGTAATTTTAGCAGGAGGTCTTGGAACTAGATTATCTGAAGAAACTGTTTTACGTCCTAAACCTATGGTTGAAATTGGAGGAATGCCTATTCTTTGGCATATAATGAAAATTTATTCATCATATGGCTATAATGATTTCATTATTTGTTTAGGTTATAAAGGATATATAGTTAAAGAATATTTTGCAAATTATTTTTTACATAAATCGGATGTTACAATCGACTTAAAAAATAACTCAATTAAAGTTCATGAATCTGAAGCTGAACCTTGGACTATTACGTTAGTAGACACAGGTATAAATTCAATGACTGGAGGGCGTATTAAACGTATTCAGAAACATATAGGAAATGAACCTTTTTTATTGACTTATGGAGATGGTGTGTCAGATGTTAATATTTCAGATTTAGTTTCAGCTCATAAAACAGGTAATAAACTTTGTACAGTGACATCAGTCCAGCCTTCAGGGCGTTTTGGAGCCTTAAATTTAACTAACGATAACAGAGTAAATTCATTTTTAGAGAAGCCTAAAGGAGATGGTGCCTGGATAAATGGAGGTTTTTTTGTTTGCCAGCCAGAAGTATTTAATTATATAGCTGGAGATGAAACTGTATTTGAAAAGGAACCGATGGAACGTCTTGCTGCAGACGGTGAAATGATGGCTCACTTGCATGAAGGTTTTTGGAAACCTATGGATACATTAAGGGACAAAACTGAATTGGAATTAAGCTGGGACTCAAATACTGCACCTTGGAAAAACTGGTAGGATGTTAAATAAATTAGAAAATACATATAAAGGGAAGAAAGTATTCTTAACGGGACATACTGGTTTTAAAGGAGCTTGGATGTTAAAAACTTTATCACTACTAGGAGCAGATATTAAAGGTTATGCACTTGAGCCAAAAACTAAAGAAGATCTTTTTTATCTTATTAATGGAAATGAAATATGTGATTCAGTTATAGATGATTTAAGAAATAAAAAACGTTTAGAGGATGAAATTATGGATTTTCAGCCTGACTTTGTTTTTCATCTTGCCGCACAACCGTTAGTTCGTTTGTCATATGATATTCCTGCAGAAACTTTTGAAGTAAACGTGATTGGTACAGCAAATGTTTTAGATGCAGTTCACTTACTAAATAAAAAATGTGAAGTAATATTAATTACTACTGATAAAGTATATCATAATAATGAATGGATTTATCCTTACCGTGAAAATGATAGATTAGGTGGTTATGATCCTTACAGTGCTAGTAAAGCTTGTGCTGAATTAGTTATTGATTCTTATAGGAATTCTTTTTTTAATATAAAGAACTATAATATTCATAAAAAAGGCATTGCTGTTGCAAGAGCCGGAAATGTAATTGGCGGAGGAGATTGGTCAAAGGATCGTTTAATACCTGATATTGTAAAAGCTTTGGCAGCAGAAAAACCTGTTAGTATACGTAATCCTCAATCTGTGCGTCCATGGCAACATGTATTGGAGCCGGTAGTTGGTTATTTATTGTTAGGAGCACATTTAATGAAAGAACCTCAGAAATACAGTCAAGCTTATAATTTTGGACCACAATTATCAGATTCTTTACCAGTAGCAGCAATGTTAAAATTAGCTATACAAAGTTGGGGAAAAGGAGAGTATGTTGTTGAAAATATTGAGAGACAACCACATGAAGCTGGATTATTGAAATTGGATATTAGTAAAGCTATTGTTGAATTGAACTGGCATCCTAGAATGAATGCTGAACAAGCAGTAAGCATGACAATGGATTGGTATAGAGAGTTTTTTATGAATAAAGAAAGTATCTCTGAATATATTGCTTTTCAGATTAATAAATTTTTAAATGAATAGTCATATTTTAATTACAGGAAGTACTGGATACTTAGGGAGTCATCTTACAGAAGCGCTTTTGAAAAAAGGATATACAATTTCGATTTTAGTAAGAGCGAATTCATCTATGTTAAGATTAAATTCATTTGAAAAAAAATTGAATCTAGTAAAAATTGAAGATTTAGACTTTTTTTTTTTAAAGGAACAGATAGAGGGAATTATTCATGTTGCTACAAATTATGGACGAAAAGGTGAGAGTCTTTCAGACATAATAACTTCAAATTTATCTTTACCTATAAAATTGCTTGAATTGGCAATACAAAATAAAGTCAGATTCTTTATAAATACTGATACTTCTTTACCTGAAAATTTGAATTATTATTCATTATCAAAGGCACAGTTTAGAGCTTGGCTTAAAATGAAGTCGAATGAATTAAAAATAATTAATGTAATTCCTGAATATTTTTATGGTCCAAATGACGATGATACAAAGTTCATTTCTGGAATATTGCGTAAGTTGAAAGGAAATGTTGAATCTATTGATTTAAGTGAAGGAATTCAAAAAAGAGATTTTGTATATATAGATGATGTTATTGCGGCTTATATGTGTGTGATTAAGCATTTAGATAAATTTAGCCAATTTACAAACATTCCATTAGGATCAGCAACAACAATAAGTTTGAGAAGTTTGGTTGAATTAATCAAAAAAAAATCTAATAACAAGTTAACAAAACTTAACTTCGGAATAATCCCAATGCGAGAAGGTGATGTAATGGAATCAAAAGTTGATATATCATTTTTACTTGGTCTAGGCTGGGAGCCAATTATAAATATCGAAGAGGGATTAAATAGAATAATTGATATAGAATTTAAAAACAACAAGTAATTTTATTTTTAAGTAAATAATAAATACGACAGAGAATATGTTAAAAAATATACAAGATGTTTCTTTACAGGATAGTTTGAGAGCAATCGCAAAAGTAAAAACAACTCAGGTAATTATAGCGGGAGAAAATTATATTCCTGTGACAGGAAAAGTATTAGATGAAGAAGATGTTTTAATGGGGGTTGATGCAGCGTTAGATGCTTGGTTAACTGCAGGACGTTTTGCAAATACATTTGAAGAAGATTTTGCAAAATATTTTGGAGCACATAAGGCTTTATTAGTTAATTCAGGATCATCCGCAAATTTGGTTGCCTTTTACGCTCTAACTTCTCCAAAATTAGGTGAGCGTGCAATTAAAGCAGGTGATGAAGTGATTACTGTGGCAGCTGGATTCCCTACTACTATAAATCCAATTATTCAATTTGGAGCGATTCCTGTTTTTATCGATGTGGATATTGCAACTCATAATGTAAAAGCAGATATACTTGAGGCTGCTGTTAGTCCTAAAACAAAAGCCATTATGATTGCGCATTCTTTAGGTAATCCTTTTGATTTGGATGAAGTAATGCGTGTTGCAAAAAAATATAATCTTTGGGTAGTAGAGGATGATTGCGATTCGCTTGGTGCTACTTATAAAGGGCAAAAAACTGGAACTTTTGGGGATATTTCGACATTTTCATTCTATCCTGCGCACCACATTACTATGGGTGAAGGAGGAGCTGTATTGATTAATAATCCTATATTATCTAAATTAGCGGAAAGTTTTAGAGATTGGGGAAGAGATTGCTATTGCGAACCAGGTAAAGATAATACTTGTGGGTGCCGATTTGGGCA
Organism: Flavobacterium frigoritolerans; assembly: GCF_025847275.1. Lineage (GTDB taxonomy): Bacteria > Bacteroidota > Bacteroidia > Flavobacteriales > Flavobacteriaceae > Flavobacterium > Flavobacterium frigoritolerans. The sequence continues at coordinate 154,964 of NZ_JAOZEV010000002.1, read as the reverse complement.
ACAATTAGGAACTTTACCTTATGGATACGACCATAAATATACCTATTCTCATATAGGTTTTAACTTGAAAGTAACCGATATGCAAGCGGCTTTTGGTGTATCGCAAATAAAAAAAATAGATGGTTTTGTGCAAAAACGTAGAGAAAATTATGCGGCTTTGTATGAACGTATGAAAGAGTTTGAAGAGGTATTTATACTTCCAGAACCTACACCAAATTCAGAACCATCTTGGTTTGGGTTTTTATTAACCTTGAGAGAAGGAGATGCCGCAGACCGTCATATGTTAGTACAACATTTGGAAGAGAAAAAAATTGGCACTCGATTGTTGTTTGGTGGTAACTTGTTGCGTCAACCTGCTTATGCGAATATAGAACATAGAGTAGTAGGGGATTTAACAAATACCGATATCATTATGAATCAATCTTTTTGGTTAGGAGTTTGGCCGGGATTAAATGAAACGCATTATGACTACATTGCTAAAGTAATTAGAGATTATTTAAATTCTTAACAATATGAGATATTTAATAACAGGTGGTTGCGGATTTCTAGGGTCTAATTTGGCAGCTGAAGTTTTACAAAGAGGTGATGAACTTTTTGTTTTTGATAATTTATATAGAACAGGTACTGAACAAAATTTAAAATGGTTGAGATCGTTAGGTGAGTTTAAATTTTATCATTCAGATATACGCTCTTATAATGATGTTGAATATGCTATTAGAGATTGTAAACCAGACGTTATTTTTCATCTGGCAGGACAAGTAGCGATGACAACATCATTAGAAAACCCTAGATTTGATTTTGAAGTAAATGTAATTGGAGGAAATAATGTTTTGGAAGTTGTTCGAAAATTTTTACCAGATACTATTGTTACTTATTCTTCAACTAATAAAGTTTATGGAGATTTAGAATGGATTGAATATATAGAATCGGAAACAAGATATAAGGCAAAAGACTTTGAAAAAGGTTTTAATGAAAAAATATCTCTTGATTTTCAATCTCCTTATGGCTGTTCAAAAGGCGCTACTGATCAGTATATGCTTGACTATGCAAAAATGTTTGATTTAAAGACGGTTGTTTTTAGACATTCATCAATTTTTGGAGGGAGGCAATATGCTACTGCAGATCAAGGTTGGATTGGTTGGTTTGTAAAACAAGCTATAGATATTAAAAACGGAACTTTAAAAGATAATTTTACTATATCGGGATCAGGAAAACAAGTAAGGGATGTTCTGTTTGGTGATGATCTTATAAAGTGTTATTTCTCAGCGATTAATTCTATTGAAAAAACAAAAGGTCAAGCATTTAATATTGGTGGAGGTATGTCAAATAGTCTTTCTTTATTAGAGCTTTTTGTAACATTAGAGAAAGAGTTAGATATTGAAATGAAATATACTAATCTGCCTTGGAGAATAAGTGATCAAAAAGTATATGTTGCTGATATAGATAAGGCAAAAGATTATTTTGGTTGGTCACCTTCAATTAATAGTGATGAAGGAGTGAGAAAAATGGTTGATTGGGTAAAAACTATTTAAGATGCTAGATTTTGCAAATTTTGATGCAGATAAACGAACAAAAAACATAAAGCTCCAGATTTACTTTTCTTTTTTTTTAAGAGGAATCTCAATTTTTTTAAGTTTTTTCGTAGTTAGAATAACGTTAGGATATTTAGGGAAAGACCTTTATGGTATATGGATAGTGTTATTGTCGATAATTTCATGGTTATCATTATTTGATATTGGTGTTGGAAATGGTTTAAGAAATAAATTAACAATAACCTTAACTAATAATGACTTACAAGGCTCAAGAGTTTACATTTCAACAGCATATATCATTTTAGCTAGCATTGCTTTTGTTTTGCTTATTTTATTCGGAAGTAGCATTTATCTTGTAAATTGGACCGCTGTTTTTAATAGTAGAATTTTGAGTATTGAAGAGTACAGATTAATGATGTTTTTATTTTTATTTAGCATTGTTTTTTCTTTTGTCTTGGGATTAATAAATTCGATCTTGAATGCATATCAGCAAACAGCAATGACCAATATTATTTCAATTATAACAAATTTTATTTTTATTTTATTTTTGATTGTTTTTAAAACATTTTTTTTGTCTAACATAGTTAAAATTGTATTTATATATTGTGTTTCGTTGGTAGTTAGTCATTTAGTTCTTACTTTTTGGTTTTTTACTAAACATAAGAATGTTGTTCCAAGTCTTTCTTTTTTCTCTAAGTCAAAAATAAAAGATGTCTTGTCTTTGGGAGGTAGTTTTTTTGTAATTCAGATTGCTGTACTACTGATATTTACAGTAGATAATTACATAATATTACAATTGTTAGGCACAGAACAAGTATCAGTATACAATATTGTATATAAATTATTTTCAATTTTTACGATAGCGTTTGGTATCATAATTTCACCATTATGGTCCGCTTTTACAGAGGCCAATGAAAGAAAAGATTTTGTTTGGATGAAATCAGCAATAAAAAAACTTAATTTATTATTTTTAGTTGTTGTTTTAGGATTAATGGTAATGTTATTTGTTTACCAACCAATTTTAGACATTTGGTTGCCTGCAAAGAGTAGGATTACCCCCCCTTTTAATTTAATTATTGCACTTTCTTTTTTTGTTATAATTTCAATATGGAATAATATTTATTCGTTTTTTCTCAACGGATTAGGAATAGTAAGAATACAAGTTCAGACATCAATAATTGGTGCATTGCTGAATGTTCCATTGGCTATTTTTCTTGTAAAGTATTCTAATTTAGGTTTGGTAGGAGTGGTGTATTCAATGTGCTTTAGTTTGGTTATTTTCTCTATTTTTGGCCCAATCGTTACATATAAATTTTTTAAAAACAATCATTGGCATGAATAATTTTGGACCTTTAGTAAGTATAATGATTCCGGTATATAATAGGGAGAATATTATAGGAGAAACTTTAGACTGCGCAATAAATCAAACATATAATAATATTGAAATTATTGTTTCAGATAATTGCAGTACAGATAAAACTTGGTCTATTTTGGAAGAGTATGCTAAAAAAGATGATCGAATTAAAATATATAAAAATGAAATTAATTTAGGACCTGTATTAAATTGGAAAAATTGTATAGACAAAATTCAAGGAGAATATATTAAAATTCTATGGTCAGATGATTTGATGACTAATGATTTTATTCAAAAGACATTGCCATTATTTGATGATGATACTGCTTTTGTAATTACTGGGGTAGAATATTTTGGTGATAAAACTATGTATTCTGAATTTCAAGATGCTTTCCCTCATGTATTATCTACAAAAGTATATCTTTCTGAAAATATATTAAGTAGTAATCAAGCCGAATTTCAGTTGTCACCAGGTTGTGGTATTTTTAGGAGAGATGATTTGAGAAAAAACCTGTTAATTGACGTGCCCAACGAATTTGGTTTGGATTTTAAAAAATACGGTGCTGGGAATGATGTATTGATGTTTATGCTTACAGCCCGAGACTATAAATTCATAAAAATAGTCCCGGAATTACTTTCTAAATTTCGATTTCATCGAGAATCTTTTAGTGTAGAAAATAATCTCGAAAAGTATTATGATTTGGCAAAATATTATTTTGTTAAGGAATTTGATAAAAGATTAATGGCATTTTTTATCTTAAATCAATTTTATAAAAGAAAATCGAGTAGTTTTCATAAAGAGTTTTGGAATACGATCAGAAAGGATTTTAGTGTTATTGATCTTATAAAACATAAATCTTCGAGAGTAATGTTAAAATTATTCAGCAATTAGTCTTTTATTTTTAATTGTAGTAAATCCTTCCCAACGAAAATGAATATGCCATTAATTTCCATTATTACTGTCTGTCGTAACAGTGAAGATTCCATTGAAGCAACAATGATGTCAGTTGTCAGCCAGAGATACCACAATATTGAATATATTATTATTGATGGGTTATCTACTGATAATACATTCGCCATTGCAAATGGCTATCAGGAAAAGTTTAAAGAAAAAGAGATTAAGTTTGTTTGTGTTAGTGAAAAGGACAAAGGGATTTATGATGCAATGAATAAAGGTATTTTTAAAGCTAATGGAGATTGGTTGATCTTTATGAATAGTGGAGATAATTTTTATGATGATCTAGTTTTAAAAAATGTTTTTTCTCAAACTTTTGATAACAATGAAATGGTAATCTATGGAGATACGTTAACAAAAAATGCAAAAACAACTATTAAGCCTCCAAAAAAAATTCAGAAAGAGTTTTTCTTTGCAGAGACAATCTGTCATCAAAGTGTTTTTTTTAAAAAGGAAGCATTTCAAATCGTTGGAATATTTAATTTAAACTATAAAATAATTGCGGATCGAATATGGTTATTAAAAGCCACCATTTTAAAAGTGAAATTTAATTATACTCCAGTAATTTTTAGCATTTGGGATGAGGAGGGATTTTCTAAAGAAAATATCCCTACATACATCAAAGAAAATGACACGTTAAAAAGGATATACTTTTCTGGATTTGAAAGATTTTTATTTGCTTGGAAATTTAGGATATGCCGAGTTTTTACTTTTTTTAAACATAAAACGTAATCATTAACTAATTAAAAATTGAGTTTAAACTAATATAATGGCTATAAAAGATTTTATAATAAATAATCCAATTTTTTTGAATGGCTTTAGAAAAGTTAGGAACTTTTTAAATGGTAGATTAGCCTTTACAAAAAATATAAAGGGAGTTGGGAATAGTCTGGATATCGATTACACCGCTATATGTACTGGTAATAAAATTGATATTGTGGGAAACAACAATCACATTATAATTAGCGATTCTGTAGTGTTGAAAAATGTTGTATTCTACATTCGTGGAAATAATAATAAAATTTATCTTTCTAAAAAAGTCCTTTTTAACCATGGTGGTTCCATTTGGATTGAAGATGATAATGGTGAAGCTATCATTGGTGAAAATTCAACTTTTGAAAACGTACATATTGCGGTTACTGAGCCCAATTCAAAAATTATAATAGGTAAAGATTGTATGTTTGCTAAAGATATTGATATAAGAACAGGAGATTCACATTCTATTTTAGATCAAAGAACGAAAAAACGAATAAACCATGCACAAAATGTTGAAATAGGAGATCATGTTTGGATAGCGTCACATGTTTCTATCTTAAAAGGTTCAGTGGTTTCATCCAATTCTGTTGTAGCAACAAGAGCGGTTGTAGCTGGTAAATTTGAAAAAGAGAATGTTTTACTAGCTGGAATTCCGGCTAAAGTTATTAAAGAAAATGTTAATTGGGATCGAGTAAGAATTTATGACAATTGATTTGGCATTCTCAATTAAGAAAAACTTTAAGATGATTTTGGAGCTTACATGACCAAAAATATTTCTAATTTTGAAAATATAAAAATAAATAAAACAATTTTAAGTTTTTGATAAGTTTTCTCAATAGATATGCAGCTTATAGTAGAAGGATAATAAAAACATGTGTATTTAAAACGCATTTAAAAAAATAGAATAGATATGAAACCTTCAGTAGTTCTTGTTCATGTAGGTGATGTTTTTGCGAGTTATATAAATGATTGTATAGAACAAATTCAAAAGTTTAATGATTGTAATATTTATTTAATTTTGTCTGAGAAACATTTCGAAATGATAAAATCAAAAGTGATTTTGCTATCAATAGAAAATGTTAAAAAAAGTACTAATCATATAGATTTTCTTCGAACTTCAAAAAGAGATGATAATTTTAGAGATGGTTTTTGGAAATCAGTTGTAGAAAGATTTTATTATATTGAAGATGTAATTATAGAGCATAATTTGGAGAACGTTTTTCATTTTGAAAATGACGTTATGATATATTGTGATTTAGAAAAAATGTCAAGAGTTATGAGTCAAAATAAAATTAAGATGGCTGCTCCGTTTGATAATGATTCTAGATGCATTCCTAGTTTTGTTTATTTCAAGGGAAATGAAGTACTTTCTGAGCTAAATAGATTTATGTTTCAGTTTTCAGATTATAATGATATGGAATTAATTGCAATGTTTAATGAAAAATATAGCCTAATAGAGATGTTGCCAGTAATACCGAATGATTATAAAAGGGAATTAAAATCTGTTTCAGGAATAACAGTCAGAAATAAATTAAAATACTTTGAGAATTTTGATAAATTTAAATCAATTTTTGACGCTGCTGCAATAGGACAATATCTGGGAGGGGTTGATTCAAGGAATGTCAAGCCAAATATTTTCTCTAAGTTGCTTAAGCGTAATTCAAAATTTATTAATGAAAGTGCAGTATATAATGTAAGTGACTTTAATTACGTTTGGGAAATAGATGATTTGGGACGAAAGATCCCTTTTTTGACATATAATGGTAAAATGCATAAGATAAGTAATTTACATATCCATTCTAAACAATTAGATCTTTTTAAATAATATTTGTAAAATGACCTATAAAGATTGTTTTAGTTTGATTAAAAAATATTCTTTGCTAATTTTGCTTTGGATTTTTCTTACTAGTACTGCTCCTTGGATTTTTTATAGATGGCCTGGTCATCCATATAAAATTTTGACTTTTATATGTTTGGTGTTTTTTATCCTTTTGCTATCTATAAAAAAAAATAAATTAGCCATGCCTCGGCAAATCATCTTTTTGCTTTTTGTACAAATAGCATTTTATTTTTTGATGTTAATCTATCATAGCGATGTTGCTAATTTTAACTTAATAGTTCAGTTAATATCTTTCTTAATAACCATACTGTATATTAAGTATTTTTTAGGTTTTGAATTATTTGTTAAATCATTTATTTATATAGTTTTGATTACCGGTATAGGAGGTGTTCTAGTTTTTTTTACACATTTATTAATTGGAGTAACTCCTTTTTTTGTAGTTTCATATGGAACCGATAATTCTTTTTTTTTAGGTCTCACTACGACTAATATTTTTATTGACGTAGGGTCGATTAGAATGATGAGATTTGCTGGTTTTTTTGATGAACCAGGAACCTTTGGTCTTTATGCACTTTACGCTATTATTTTAAACAAGGTTTATTTTAAAAATGTGAAAATTGAATTTTTACTTATTTTAATAACTATTTTTACGTTTTCAGTGGCATTTTATTTTGCGATAACTGTTTATGTTTTTTTCTTCTATTTCAATAAAAAAAATATAGGAGGTTTTTTTGCTTTTTTCTCTATTCTAATTTTATTTTATGTAATTCTGATTAATTTTGATAGTCCAATAGTAGACAAGATTAACGAAATGTCATTTTCTAGATTAGAAGAGACTTCTACTGATTTTTCTAATTCTAATAGAGGTGAGTTAGTTGTAAATGATTTCAAACTCTTTAGTGAAAGCCCTATTTTAGGAGTAGGTTATTCTAATCCAAAAATTTCAGGATCTAATTTTTTCTCTATTTTTGCAAGATTTGGAATTATAGGCTCCATTTTTTACTACCTACTATTTATATATCTTTTTTGGGCCATTATAAAAATAAAGTCCTTTTATTATTTTAAATTTTTTGTAGTTCTATTAATTTCATTAATGCATAGACCTGAATTTTCAAGTCTTTTATCATTACTTATTTTTTATTGTCTAATATACTTTTTAGAAAATTTAAAAACATCTAAACACTCTTATTCTCCTATAACGTGAAATTTCCCAAAATAACAATCATTATTGCTACATACAATATTGAAAATACTTTAGAACAAACAATTCATTCTGTACTTATTCAAACTTATTCTAATATTGAGTTGGTTATAATTGATGGTAGTTCAACAGATGGTACTTTAGAAATTATAAAAAAATATGAAAAAATATTTGATGGGAGATTAAAATATATTTCGGAGAAAGATAAAGGTATTTATGATGCTTGGAATAAAGGGATACTACTTTCAACTGGTGATTGGATTACTTTTTTAGGTGCGGATGATTTTCTGTTGCAGGATTTTTGTATGAACTACTATAATGTTATAAATAATAATCAAGAGGTAAATTTTATTTCAGCAATGAATGCACTGGTAACAGAAGATATAAAGCCGATACGATTTTATGGCAAGCCCTTTAATAAAAATTTTAAAAAATATTGTACTATAGCACATGTTGGAAGTTTGCATCATAAATCTTTGTTTTTACGCTTTGGAAAGTTTGATATAAATTTTTTAATTGCTGGAGATTATGATTTTTTACTCAGAGCTAGACGGGAAATTGTTCCATATTTTTTACCTAAACTTAATGTAATTGTTAGAGATGGTGGAATCAGTAATAATAATGTAATAAAAGTATTTAAGGAGCAAATGAAGGCAAAAGTTCAAAATAATGCAAGGATGACTACTTTGTGTTATTACGACTTTTATATAGCTTTTTTAAAATATCAATTGAGGAAAATTTTAAATTCAATTTAAAAAATGTTAGACATTGTATATGTAACAAAAATAGATCATCTATATACGTTAAAGTTAAGTATCATTAAGATTTTAGAACTTTATGAAGTTAATTCGATATATATAGTTACAGATAGGAAGTATTTTAAATTCTTCAATTTTAATGTTTCAGTTAAAATAATTCTTATCGATCAAAACGAGGTTTTACCAAATATGATAAAATCAGATTTGGAAAGCTTAGAATTGCCTTTTTTTCCAAAAAGATCAGGATGGTATTTTCAACAATTATTAAAGTTAGGAGTTTCAAATATAGATTCCTTAAATGAAAACTATATTGTTATTGACGCTGATACAGTTTTTTTGAACCACATCTCTTTTATAAATGAAAAAAATCAATTTGTTTTTTTGAAAGCCACAGAATTTCATGAACCATATTTTGAAAATTACAAGGTTTTATTGAATGAAGAACCTAATAGAGAATTTTCTTTTATTTCTCAATATATGGTTTTTAATAAAATGATTGTTAAAGAATTTTTTGCTCATATCGAAAAACAATTTAAGAATACTTCAACTTGGAATTGGACAATTATGAATAATTTAAAAGGTAATGATGGAAGTTTGTTTAGCGAATATGAAACTTATGGACATTATATTAAAAATCATTATCCAGAAAAGTGTGTCTTTATTACTAAGAAGTGGCTTAGAGATGGTTCTGTTTATTTAAAAACTACTTCCCCATCCTTGAATGATGTAAATAAATTTTCTGAGGAATACTGTTTAGTATCGTTCGAATTAAAGTCTTCAGGTTATTTAAATAAATTAAGAAAGACTTTCTTTCATAAATTTTATCCTTATTATAATTATTTATTCAATTAAAATTAAATGAAACTTTTAATAAACGCATCTACACTTAGTGGTACTGGTGTTACTCAAGTGGCAGTATCTTTTATAACAGAATGTATTAATATACCATCAAACGAATATCATGTTTTTTTGAGTAAGACAGTTTCAAATGAAATTGATAAATTACAGTTTCCTAATAATTTTTTCTTTTATCTTATTGAATCACATCCCCTATATGGACTAAAAGGGTTTCAAATTAGAAAAAAAATAAAAATATTAGAAAAAAAGATAAAACCAGATTGTGTTTTTAGCGTTTTTGGGCCTTCATATTGGACACCATCATGTCCACATTTGATGGGATATGCATATCCTCATTATGTTTATCCTGAATCTCCTTTGTTTAAAAATATTTCTTTTGGCGAAATTATTAAAAGAAAAATATTTAAAGTTATCCATACTTATTTTTTAAAAAGAAATGGTAATCATTATGTTTGCGAGACGGAAGATGTTTCTCAACGATTAACTGAGCTTTTAAATTGTAATAAAAATAATGTATTTACAGCAACTAACACTTATAATAATTATTTTAACAATCCTGATTTTTCTGACGGTAGATTATTGCCTATTAAGGAGCAAAATGAATATCGTTTTCTGAGTTTATGTTCATTTGCACCCCATAAAAATATTACTATATTAAATAAAGTAGTTCCTTTATTAAATAAAATGAAACTTAAAATAAATATAAAATTTGTTTTAACTATAGATGAATTATCTTTTGAAAAACATTTTGAAAAACATACCAAAGATTCTATTATTAATATAGGAAGAATTGATGTTGCCAAATGTCCGAAATTATATTATGAATGTGATGCTCTTTTTTTGCCCACAACGCTTGAGTGTTTCTCAGCTAATTATCCAGAGGCTATGAAAATGAAAAGACCAATTTTGACTTCTAATTTGTCATTTGCAACTACTGTGTGTAAAGATGCTGCGTTATATTTTGATCCATATAATGAAAATGAAATTGTTTCTGCAATAATAACCATAGTTAATGATTTAAATATTAGAGAAAATTTAATTAGGAATGGAGAAAAAAATTTATCTTCATTTTTAACTTCAAAACAGAGGACAGAAAAATATCTGCAAATTTGTGAAAGTATGATTAAATAAAGAATTGTTCATAAGAGATAATTTCTTATCTAAATATTTTGAGTTTGGAATTAGAAAAGCAAAGTATTATTTATAGATATGTAGTTTGGTTAATTACAAATGATATATTTTGAATATTGGCATTATTGATGAACAGGATAGAGAGGCTTTAATTTTATATAATAAAAGTTTCAATTACAGAAGCTATAAAATTTGATTTGAGAATGTTAATTACCGCTAGTATTGTACTTTATAATAACGATAAATTTGAGTTAGGAAAAACTATTTCTAGTATTTTAGATACTGAACAAAAAGTGATGCTTTATTTGATTGATAATTCAGAATTAGATGATTTAAAAATATTTAAAGATTTTGATAATAGAATTAAATATATACACAATCCATCTAATCCAGGATTTGGAGCTGCACATAATATTGCTATTAAAAGTGCAATTGAAACCAATGGGGAGTATCATTTTATTGTGAATCCTGATATTTATTTTGATGGAGACATAATATCAGTAATGATATCTTATATGAAGAGTGATAAAACAATTGGAATGATGATGCCTCAAATTTTAAATTTGGATGGGAGTGTTCAAAATTTGCCGAAATTATTACCAACTCCATTAAGTATTTTATGGAGAAAAGTAAAAAAACCTAATAAAGCTTATCAGAAATTTATTAATCAATATGAATTAAGAGAAATTCCCAAAAAAACAATTTATAATGCTCCAATTCTCTCGGGCTGTTTTACATTATTAAACTTGAATGCTATAGAAAAAGTTGGAGGATATGATGGTAAATTTTTTATGTATTTCGAAGATTGGGATTTATCTCGTAGAGTTCACCAATATTATAAAACTATTTATTTCCCATTAGTTTCAGTTTATCATGGATACGAATCAGGAGCAAATAAAAATAGAAGGTTATTTAAAATTTTTATAAATTCTGCAATAATATATTTTAATAAATGGGGCTGGTTTTTTGATTTAGAAAGAAGTAAAATAAATAATAAAGCACTATCTCAGTTTAAATAATGAAAATAGCTATAACTGGTACTTCGGGATTTGTAGGTTTAAATTTGTATGATTGTTTAAAAACGGATTATGAAGTGATACCAATGAGTGTTCGATATAAGATTGGTCAATGTTTTGATATTCAAGAGGATATAGTTATACACTTAGCGGGTAAGGCTCACGATTTAAAAAATGTATCAAATCCTAAAGATTATTATGAAGCTAATTTTGAATTGACAAAACAACTATTTGATGCTTTTCTTATATCTAAAGCTAGCGTATTTGTTTTTATGAGTACAGTGAAGGCAGTTTCAGATAAAGTAGATGGAGTTTTGACAGAAGAAAGTATTACGAATCCCAAAACTCATTATGGTATTGCAAAATATCAAGCTGAACAGTATATTTTAAATAAGAAAATTCCTAAAGATAAGAGAGTCTATATTCTTAGACCATGTATGATTCATGGTCAAGGGAATAAAGGGAATCTAAATCTATTATATAAACTTGTTGACAAAGGTTTTCCTTGGCCGTTAGGTGCTTTTGAGAATAAGCGATCATTTTTGAGTATAGAAAATCTTTGTTTTGTTATTAAGGAATTAATTATTAATAAGAGTATTCAATCTGGAGTGTATAATTTAGCAGATGATGAGCCAGTATCTACAAATGAATTGATAAAATTACTAGCGGAATGTTTAGGAAAAAAATCAAGAATATGGAAGATTAATTCTTCTTTGATCAAATTTGTAGCAAAACAAGGAGATTATTTATTTTTACCTCTAAATTCAGAGCGTTTACATAAATTGACCGAGAACTATATAGTTAGTAATGATAAAATTGTTAAAGCGATGAGTATGGCTTTGCCTATACAAGGTAATGAGGGGTTAATAAAAACTTTTAACTCATTTAAAGAAAAGATAAAATAAAAAAATAAAAAAATGAAAATTGCACTTATAACGGGGATCACTGGACAAGATGGTTCGTATTTGGCAGAATTATTATTAGAGAAAGGTTATATGGTTCATGGTGTTAAAAGAAGAGCTTCTTCTTTTAATACACAACGTATAGACCATATCTATCAGGATCAACATGAAACCCATGTAAATTTTAAGCTACATTATGGAGATTTAACAGATTCTACTAATATTATTCGAATTATTCAAGAGGTAAAACCTGATGAAATATATAATTTGGGAGCGATGAGCCATGTAAAAGTTTCATTTGATTCGCCAGAATATGTTGCGAATGTTGATGGTATTGGTACATTACGAATTTTAGAAGCAGTCCGTATTTTAGGTTTAGAAAAGAAAACTCGTATTTATCAGGCGTCAACATCTGAATTGTATGGTGGTTTGGCCGAGAATAAAAATGAAAAAGGGTTTTATGATGAGCATTCACCTTTTTATCCTCGCTCGCCTTATGGAGTAGCGAAAATTTATGGTTTTTGGATTACTAAGAATTATCGCGAAGCTTATGATATGTTTGCTTGTAATGGGATTTTATTTAATCACGAATCGCCTCGTCGAGGAGAAACTTTTGTGACCAGAAAAATAACTATGGCTACTGCCGCTATTGCTTTAGGAGAGCAAGATTGCCTATATTTAGGTAATTTAGATGCACAACGTGATTGGGGACATGCAAAAGACTATGTTGAAGCTATGTGGCGCATTCTACAACAAGATGTTGCTGAAGATTATGTCATCGCGATGGGAGAAACTACCTATGTACGTGATTTTGTTAAAATGTCATTTGCAGAAGTAGGAATCGATATCGAATTTAATGGAGAAGGAGTCAATGAAAAGGGATATGTTGCTTCTTGCAGTAATCCTGCCTACCAGATTGAGCTGGGTAAACAGATTATCGCTGTTGATCCACAATATTTCCGTCCGACAGAAGTAGATTTACTTATTGGAGATCCTACAAAATCAAAAACACAATTAGGCTGGGTACCTAAATATGATTTAGGTGGATTAGTTAAAGAAATGATGGCCTCAGATCTTCAATATGTTTTAAAAGAAAAAATGTTAAAAGAAGTAAGATCTAGTATTAATTATTAATCCGAATGAATAGGAAATAAGTCTATTCTTGAATTAAAAAACAATCATTATGAATTTAAATGATAAAATATACATAGCTGGGCATCGCGGAATGGTAGGTTCAGCTATTTTACGTCAATTAAAAAGCAAAGGGTTCAATAATTTCATTTTACGTACATCTTCTGAATTAGATTTAAGAAATCAGCAAGCGGTTACTAATTTTTTTGAAGAGGAAAAACCTGACTACGTTTTTTTAGCGGCAGCAAAAGTAGGCGGAATTATCGCCAATAATACTTATAAAGGAGATTTTATTTATGAAAATTTGATGATTCAAAATAATGTAATTCATCAATCATATATAAATAACGTAAAGAAATTAATGTTTTTGGGGTCTTCATGTATTTATCCTAAAATGGCCCCGCAGCCATTAAAAGAAGAATATATACTTACGGGAGAATTAGAACCTACAAATGAACCTTATGCAATTGCAAAAATTGCAGGTATTAAGATGTGTGATGCATACAGAGATCAATTTGATTGTAATTTCATTTCTGTAATGCCTACAAATCTATATGGCCCAAATGATAACTATGATTTGAAAAATTCTCATGTATTGCCTGCAATGCTTAGAAAATTTATTACGGCAAAACGAAATGGAGATAGTTCTGTAACTATTTGGGGGACTGGAAGTCCAAAGAGAGAATTTTTACATGCTGATGATCTTGCCCAAGCTTGTTTGTTTTTAATGGAAAACTATAATGATTCTGGTTTAGTTAATATTGGAATTGGACATGATATTTCAATTTTAGATCTAGCAATCTTGATAAAAAAGATAGTAGGATTTGAAGGTGAAATTCTAACTGACACAACGAAGCCGGACGGTACACCACGTAAATTAATGGATGTTTCTAAATTAAGTAGCTATGGATGGAAAGCTAAAACAACTTTAGAAGAAGGTATTCAAAAAGTTTATGATGAAATAAAAGATGTTCATTGGAGTTAATTAATTCCAAAAAAATAAAAACAATTTTATTTTTTAATTGCTATATTATTATTTAAGAAGGCAAATAAATTAACAGTATGATTTTTTATATTTTATTATTATTGATAGTTTTAGTTCTATTTTTTTTTAGTTCTAAGTATCCTAATAAAGAAAAAAATATTAGTTTAATACTGTTGGTGATTTTTGTTTTAATTGGAGGATTCAGAGATAGAATTGGTTGGGATTATAATAATTATACTAATTGGTATCTTAATGGGACCAGGGATAATGGCTTAGAGTTTGGTTTTTTGGCTATAATGAAAGCCTTTCGATATTTAAATCTCGATCATAAATTCCTTTTTTTCTTTTTTTCTTTTTTTACATATCTTTTTGCTTATCTAGGTATCAGAAAATATACAAAAAAAAGTAGTCTCCCCCTAGTTCTATATTTCCTGATACCCGTTTTGTTCTTGTATTCCTTTACGTATATGAGACAATTTTTGTCGGTTACAATTTCTTTTTATGCTTTTAGTTTTTTATTAGATAAAAAGTATTTAAAATATTTTTTATTAATGGGATTAGCTACCTCAATTCATTACAGTTGTTTAATTCCTTTAGTAGTTTTTTTGATATTGTTTAAATGGGGGCAATATATAAAAATCCGTTATCTATATGTAGTAATGGGACTTTCATTTATTATATCACAAATCGGAATTATTCATTTGTTGAGTTTCTTTTTAAGGGACTCTCACTATCTATTTTATGTTTCTAGTAAGTTTGCTATACCAGTTCCTTTGATGAAGTTATTGTTGTTAAATGTTATGGGTTTAATTGTTTTATGGTATTATGATAAATATGGATTTCAACTATTACATCAAAAGTATTTATTGCTGGCATACATTTGTTCAGTCATCTTTGTAAATATCTTTTCAGAATCTTCAGAATTGACTAGAATTTATATTTATTTTAGAATTTTTGAAATCGTTTTGGTTTCAGAAGTAATTCGATCAGCATTAGTAAATAAAAAACTTTGGTTAATAAGTTTTGCTTGCTGCTTTTATATTTTTCCGTTTTTTAGAGCTATAATAATCGACAGTAAAGAACAGCCTCAGAAGGAATTAAAATTAGTTCCTTATAAATCATTACTCTTTTAACATAATAATAAATCTATATAGCTTTCTGGAAAAATGAAAAATGATTTAAAAATTTAATAATGCAATACACAATATTAGGATTCATTTTAATGATTATAATGTTACTTTATTTTAAAGTTGCTGATCGCTTTAATATTATTGACAAACCAAACAAAAGAAGTTCTCATTCGGAAGTTACTTTAAGAGGAGGTGGAATTATTTTTTGGTTTTCTGCTTTACTATATTTTACTCAGCATGTACAAAGTAACTATTTTTTCTTTGCAGGAATAACTTTGGTTAGTTTAGTCAGTTTTTGGGATGATATCCAAAGTTTGTCAAATAAAATAAGAATCTCTGTTCACTTTCTTGCTATTACATTAATTTTTTATGATTTAGGCGTCTTTAGTTTGATGCCAGTATGGGGAGTCGTTATTACTTATATTTTATCCATAGGATTAATCAATGCCTATAATTTCATGGATGGGATAAATGGTATTACAGGTTTGTATACTTTGGTTGTTATGGGGGCATTGTTATATGTAAACACAAAAATTCAATTATTCATTGATGCCGCTTTTATAAAGTATGCAATGATAGCTAGTTTGGTTTTTTTATTCTTTAATTATAGAAAAAAAGCCAAATGTTTTGCTGGAGATGTTGGAAGTATTGCAATTGCTTTTTGGGTAATTTATCTAGTTTTAAAATTAATTTTGGTGACTAATTCGGTTATCTGGTTGTTATTTTTAGCTGTTTATGGAGTTGATGCTATTTGTACAATAATGCATCGTTTGTTTTTGAAGCAAAACATCTTTGAGGCGCATCGTTTGCATTTATATCAAGTTTTAAGTAACGAATATAAAATTCAGCACAGATTGGTTGCTCTATATTACGCAATTGCACAAACGATTATCTCTATTTTTGTTGTGTCTTTATATCAAAAAGTTCATGATATTTTGTTACTTGTAATCATAATAACACCTTTACTTTTGGTGTATTCTTTAAAGTTTTATTTGTTAAATAAAAGCAATTTAAAATTAAGTAGATGAAATTGTCATGATTCAAAAAAAGTCAACAAATAGTATAGAATGACGATTGCATATTCAAATAAAAAACATATATTATCTTAGTATGAATCCTAAAATAATTCAAGGTGGGAATTTCTCCGACCACCGCGGGACTATTTCATATGTGAATGACTTTAGTTTTGCTAATATCGAAAGGTTCTACATGATTAGTAATTCAGAAGAAAACCCTATTCGTGCCTGGCAAGGACATAAACTGGATGCTAAAAACTTTTATTGTGTTAGCGGATCTTTTAAAATCCATTTTGTAAAAATTGATAATTGGAAAAAACCTTCAAAAGATTTAGTTATTGAAACAGTTATTGTTTCTGCTTCGGAAAGTAAAATAGTTCATATTCCTGCGGGCTATGCTAATGCTATTCAGTCTTTAGAAAAAGATTCAAAATTGATATCATTTTCGACTTTACCATTAGAAAATGTTAATGAAGATGATGTTCGTTATGACTCAAATTATTGGAAGATAGATGAGTAAAAAGAGAATTTCTTTATCAGTGACGCAACAAAGTGGATTTGAAGAAAAATATATTCAAAAAGCACTAAAAGATTCTTGGATTACTTCCGGAGGGCCTAACGTTAATGAGTTCGAAAATAAGTTAGAAGACTATTTTAATAATAAAGTTTCTATAGCTGCTTTAAATTCGGGCACAGCCGCGATTCATTTAGCATTAATTTTATTGGGAGTGAAATCGGGTGATGAGGTAATTTGTCAGAGTATGACCTTTTCTGCATCAGCAAACCCTATTTTATATCAAGGTGCTATTCCTATTTTTGTTGATAGCGAACCAGATACTTGGAATATTTGTCCAGAATTTCTTGAGGTTGCAATTAAGGATAGAATTGCAAAAGGGAAAAAACCTAAAGCAATTATTGCTGTCTCTTTATATGGAATGCCTTATAAAATAAATGAAATTCATGCGATTGCAGATCGATATGAAATTCCAATAGTCGAAGACAGTGCAGAAGCTCAAGGGAGTAGTTACAAAGGGAGAAAATGTGGGACTTTTGGTTTATTTGGGATTCTTTCTTTTAATGGTAATAAAATGATTACAACTTCAAGTGGAGGTGCATTAATTGCAAATTCTAATAGATTAAAAGACAAAGCTATTTTTTATGCTACTCAGTCAAGAGATGATGCAATACATTATGAACATAGTGAGGTAGGTTATAATTATAGGATGAGTAATATTTGTGCAGGAATAGGCTGTGGTCAGATGGAAATTTTGGATAAAAATATTACTTTCCGTAGAGAGATGCATGATTTTTATAAAAGAGTATTCGAAGATATAAATGAGGTAACAGTTTTTGAAGAGCCAAGTGACGATTATTTCTCTAATTATTGGTTGAGTACCATTTTGATTGACAATAATAATGATAAAAAGATTGATAAGGAATCTTTACGATTGGTATTTGAAAGAGAGAATATTGAATCGCGGCCTTTATGGAAACCAATGCATTTACAGCCCTTGTTTTTTGGTTATCCATTTTATGGAGAAAAAATAGCTGAAAGTTTATTCGAAAAAGGGTTGTGTTTGCCTTCAGGATCAAACCTTACAAACGATGATAAGAATAGAATTAAAGGAGCAATTGAAGCCTTTTTTTATTAACATAAGAATAAATAAGAATTATATTTTAATATGAGAATTGAAGAAACATTTATAAAAGATTTAGTAATAGTTGAACCAACAGTATTTGGTGATGAAAGAGGTTATTTCTTTGAATCATACAGTAAGACTAAGTTTAAAGATTTAGGGATTGATATTGATTTCGTACAGGATAATCAATCTTTCTCTAAAAAAGGAACTTTAAGGGGATTACATTATCAAAATCCTCCTTTCGCACAAACTAAATTGGTACGTGTTTTAGAAGGAAAAATAATAGATGTAGCAGTAGATTTAAGAAAAGATTCTCCTACCTATGGAAAAACATTTAGTATACTGCTTTCAGCAGAAAACAAGAAGCAATTGTTAGTGCCTCAAGGTTTTGCTCATGGTTTTTCGGTAATTAGTGAAACAGCATCAGTAATGTATAAGTGTGATCAGTTTTATAATAAAGCCTCAGAGGGTGGAATCAAATTTAATGACCCATCTTTAAATATTGATTGGGGAATGGATTTAGATGAGGCAATAGTTTCTGAAAAAGATCAAGTTCTTCCTTTTATGGAAAATTGTAATAGCTTGTTTTAATGGAAAAGATACTTGTAACTGGGGCAAATGGACAGCTTGGATCAGAGTTATTTGTATTATCTTCAAATTATTCACAATACCAATGGTTTTTTGCAGACAGAACAAAAATTACTTTAGATAATTTGGATCTCTTAAAAGAGCAATTATACGATATTAATCCCACAATTATATTAAATTGTGGAGCTTATACAGCAGTTGATAAAGCTGAAACTGAAAAGGAATTGGCAGAGATTGTTAATCATTTGGCAGTGGAAGTAATAGCAAAATATTCAGCTAGAAATAAAGTAAAACTAATTCATATATCTACAGATTATGTTTTCGATGGAACATCTTCAGTTGCTCTGGATGAAGAAGCTTTGACAAATCCTATCAATGTCTATGGGGAAACTAAAAGATTGGGGGAATTAGCTTGTTTGCAAGAAAATCCAAATTCAATCATTATAAGAACATCGTGGGTTTATAGTAAATTTGGTAATAATTTTGTAAAAACTATGCAACGATTGATGCAAGAAAGAGAGTCAATTAGTGTAGTTAATGATCAAATAGGGTCACCAACTTATGCAGCTGATTTAGCACAAGTTCTAATCGATATTATTTCATCAAGTAAATGGATTCCTGGAATTTATAATTATTCGAATGAAGGAGAGATTAGTTGGTATGAATTTGCATTGACTATAAAAGAAGTTGGTGGTTATAATTGTAAAGTTGGAGGAATTCCTTCTTCAGCATACCCCACTCCAGCAAAACGCCCCTCTTTTTCTTTATTAGATAAAAATAAAATAAAGAAAGTCTATGGAGTGGACGTTCCAAATTACAAAGAGAGTTTAAAAAAAATGCTGGCACAATTATAGTTGCTTAATTTTTATTAGTATAATATAGATATAATCCAGACAAATGAAAGGAATTATTTTAGCAGGAGGTTCGGGTACCAGACTACATCCATTAACACTTGCAATGAGCAAGCAAATGATGCCAGTATATGATAAACCAATGATTTATTATCCACTATCAACTTTAATGATGGCAGGGATAAATGAAATTTTGATTATTTCAACGCCTCATGATTTACCAAATTTTAAAAAATTATTAGGAAATGGTGAGAATTTAGGTTGTAAATTTAGTTATGCGGAACAGGCTATACCAAATGGATTAGCACAAGCTTTTGTAATTGGAGAAGAATTCATCGGAAATGATGATGTTGCTTTAATTTTAGGAGACAATATATTTTTTGGAGCCAATATGCAGGAACTCTTACGTTCTAATACAAAGCCAGATGGAGGAGTAGTTTTTGCATACCATGTTTCGGATCCAGAACGTTACGGAGTAGTAGAATTTGACGAAGATTTAAAAGCCATTTCTATAGAAGAGAAGCCAGTTAATCCTAAATCTCATTATGCAGTTCCAGGGTTGTATTTTTATGATAATTCAGTTGTTGAAATAGCCAAAAATATTGAGCCAAGTGCGCGTGGAGAATATGAAATTACTGATGTAAATAAAGTATATCTATCAAAAGAAGCTTTAAAGGTGGGGATTTTAAGTAGAGGCACAGCTTGGCTTGATACTGGAACTTTTAATAGTTTAATGCAAGCTGGGCAGTTTGTACAGGTTCTTGAGGAGCGACAAGGGCTAAAAGTTGGATGTATTGAAGAGATCGCTTGGAGACAAGGTTTTATTAATGACACTCAACTTGAAGAATTAGCATCACCTCTTGTTAAATCTGGTTATGGAGCATATTTGTTGGATTTTTTGAAACAAAAGAGAGCTGGTGTTAAAATTTAATTTTTTGAATCCATTATTTCGTATTTTTGTAATTATTATCGGACTCTATAATTCTAAGACAAACTAATTTGAATAACGAACCAACCAATTTAGCAATTTTATTTGCTAAGTATTTCTCGATAGCTAATTTAAGGCTTAATATCCATAACCTGAGTTATTTGCCTAGGTGGATTATAGTCTTAATGGATGTTATGGTATTGATTTTCTCCTTTACTTTTACTTATTTATTATTTAAAGGTACTGGTCTAGGATATATTATAACGCATCATGAGTTTTATTTTGTTGGCTCACTCTTGGGAGTTAATGTTTTTTTCTTTTGGCTATTTAGAACTTATTCAGGTATAATTAGACACTCATCATATATTGATGCAATAAAGCTGTTGTTCTCACAAATGTCAGTATTGATTGTTTTTTTGTTCTTCAATTTTGTATTTGAATTATATCATGGAGATAAAGCATTTTTAAATACCGCACTTTTTATAAATATAGTGCTTTCATTTTGTGGTTTGTTTTTATATCGAGTTGTCGTTAAACAAACATTTGAACTTTATTTTGCAGAAAAAAATAATAGTAAATTAATAAGAACTATTATTTACGGAACGGATGCCAACGCGATATCAGTAGCAAATGCATTAAAATTTGAAACGCCTTCTCGTTTTAAAATTGTAGGTTTCGTAGATAAAAATAACCAGAATGCATCGAAGAGGATGCTGGATTTACCAATTTTAATTCAAAAGAAAAGATTACCTGCATTAATGCGCTCAGTTGCAGCAGAAGGGATTATTATTGCTGATAAAAGTCTATCTAAGGATGAACAATTGATTATTGTAGATCAGTGTTTAGAATTTAACTATAGGGTTTATACAGTGCCTTTAATTTCGGATTGGGAAAACCAGAAAGAAATCTCTCAAAAAGTAAAGAATATTCAGATTGAGGATTTACTGGAAAGAAAACCAATCGTATTGGATAGTAAATCTATATCGAAACAATTAAAAGATAAAACCATTTTAATTACTGGGGCTGCAGGATCCATTGGTAGTGAAATAGTAAGACAGGTAATAGGGTTCAATCCTAAAAACATAATTTTATTAGATCAGGCAGAAACGCCACTGCATAGTCTTTGTTTAGAAACTCAAAATATAATTTCGGATTCTCGAATTCATGCTGTAATTGCCGATGTGAAGAGTAAAGAGGCAATGGAGAGAGTGTTTAAAGTGCATGGGCCACAAGTTGTTTTTCATGCCGCCGCTTATAAACATGTACCTTTGATGGAAGGGAATCCATCTCAGGCTATATTAACAAATATAGAAGGAACAAAAAATTTAGCTGATTTAGCTTGCAAATATAAAGTGAAGAAATTCGTAATGGTTTCTACAGATAAAGCAGTAAATCCTAGCAATGTAATGGGGGCTAGTAAACGTATTGCTGAAAAATATGTACAGTCATTACACCTGAAAAATCAGAAAGAAAAAGGGAAGGATACTACGAAATTTATCACAACTCGTTTTGGAAATGTATTAGGCTCTAATGGATCAGTTGTTCCTTTGTTTACTAAACAAATTGCCGAAGGTGGACCACTTACTATAACACACCCAGATATTATTAGATATTTCATGACTATTCCTGAAGCATGTCAGTTAGTTCTTGAAGCTGGCGCAATGGGTAACGGTGGAGAAATTTACATATTTGATATGGGAAAACCCGTTCGAATTATTGATTTGGCTCGGAAAATGATAAAATTAGCAGGGTTTATTCCGGAAAAGGAAATCAAGATTCAGATAGTTGGACTTAGACCAGGAGAAAAACTTTTTGAAGAATTATTAAATGATACTTCAAAAACGCTTCCTACATATCATAACAAAATTATGATTGCTGAAGAAATTCAAGATGAATATGAGACCTTGCATATTGAAATAGATGAGTTAATAGGTATCTCTAAATTTTTTGACAATGATGATATTGTTGCCAAGATGAAAAAAATAGTGCCAGAGTTTAAAAGTATGAACTCTAGTTTTGAAATTCTTGATAAATAGATATAATGAGCGTGAATATATTTATGCTTTAATTTCTTATAAAAAGGTGTTTTTTAATTAAAAGCACCTTTTTTGTTTTTATTATTTAGAATACAAATGTGTGTATGAAGAAGATAATTTATTTTAATTATTACATTTGCCCTTAATAATACCATACCTTTTTTTAGTCTTTAAAAAGAAGTAATAGAACTTATTTTAAAAGCAGAATTTTAAAATGTCAATGAATAAATCAGAAAATGTTTCAGCGTCTTGGTTGTTTGAAATAACACCTAAGAATAAATTTTTTTCACTGAATCTAAAAGAAGTTTGGCAATATCGTGATTTGCTGGTTCTTTTTGTAAAAAGAGACATAGTGACTGTTTATAAACAGACAGTGCTAGGTCCGCTTTGGTATTTAATTCAGCCTTTATTTACCTCTGTAACTTTTACTATAATATTTAATAATGTTGCAGGAATTGATACAGGATCTGTACCTCCTTTTTTGTTTAATCTTGCTGGAATTACGGTTTGGAATTATTTTACAGCTTGTCTTACTGGGACTTCTGATACTTTTAGAGCCAATGCAGGTATATTTGGTAAAGTATATTTCCCAAGAATAATTACCCCTTTATCTATTGTAATTTCTAACTTGATAAAATTTGGAATTCAGTTTTTGATTTTTATTGTTTTTTATATTTACTATTATCTTCAAGGTGCGGTTATTAATTTAAATGCTGCAGCATTTTTTTTTCCTGTAATTATTGTATTGATGGGAATTCTTGGACTAGGATTAGGAATGTTTATATCGTCACTAGTTACTAAGTATAGAGATTTTAGTAATTTAATTGGTTTTGGTGTACAATTGCTGATGTATCTTTCTGCTGTTGTATATCCGATGGCATTGATTCAAGATAAATTACCAAATTATGGGTGGTTGGTACATTACAATCCGTTAGCTTATATAATTGAGACATCGAGGTACATGCTTTTGAGTGTTGGTAATATTTCATTTTATGGTCTTCTCTATACTTTCATAATAACAATAATTATATTTTTTGCAGGATTATTAGTTTTTAATAAAACAGAGAAAAGTTTTATAGACACAGTATAGTTTTTATATGTATTACACTAAATAAATATAATCGATTATCCTCCTTCAATATGGCTGGAAGATGATTTTAAATAAAAATGAGCAAAGACATTATATTAAAAGCCGAAAGTATTTCAAAACAATACCGATTAGGACAAGTGGGTACGGGAACTTTAAGCCATGATTTAAATCGGTGGTGGTATCGCATACGTGGAAAAGAAAATCCCTATTTAAAAATAGGTGATATAAATGATCGGAGTACAAAAGGGACCAGTGATTATGTATGGGCTTTACAAGATATTAATTTTGAAGTTGAGCGTGGTGAGGTTTTAGGAATCATTGGTAAAAATGGAGCAGGTAAGTCCACACTATTAAAAATTTTATCAAAGGTTACCGCCCCAACTACAGGAAGTATTAAATCTCGTGGCCGTATTGCATCATTGTTGGAAGTCGGTACAGGATTTAATCCAGAACTTACTGGAAGAGAAAATATTTTCCTGAATGGTGCCATTTTAGGAATGACGAAAAAAGAAATCACATCAAAGTTAGATGAAATTATAGATTTTTCAGGATGTGAACGTTATATAGATACACCTGTAAAAAGATATAGTAGCGGAATGACAGTTCGTTTGGCTTTTGCAGTTGCAGCTTTCTTAGAGCCTGAAATTTTGGTTATCGATGAGGTTTTAGCTGTTGGTGATGCTGAGTTTCAGAAAAAAGCTATTGGGAAAATGCAAGATATTTCCAAAGGAGAAGGTCGTACTGTTTTGTTTGTCAGTCATAATATGGCGGCAGTGAAGAGTTTGTGTACGAGAGGGATTGTTTTGGAGCATGGTAAAGTAGTTTTTGAAGGAGAAATAGAAAATGTAGTGAGTTATTATCTTGGAGGTGATACTAATTCAATGAATTTTAAAACATTTGGTAAAGAATATGATTTACCAATCTTTAAGTTAAATGAAATTTCTTTAAATAATTTAGGAAGGAGCTCAGATGATGTATTAAGAGAAAATGAGATAATTAATCTTAATACAAGAATAGATATAAAAGTAAAGAATGCTCAAAGGTATCACTTAACCTATCATTTATATAATGAGATGGGTGAAGCAATGTTCTCTTTTTCTAATGTTGAATCATTAGCCTTAAAATATGGAACGAATAAGATTGTATGTAATTTCCCAATTTACTTTCTTCAATCAGGACAATATTTTTTATCACTTTTTATAGTTGAGGATTCAAGACAAGCAATTTTTATTGAAAAAGATATTATTGCATTTACAGTTGTTGATTCTGGTAGAGAATTGGGGACTTATATGGGAAGAGAACCGGGTTTTATAAGACCTCAATTTATATGGCAACATAGTTAAATTAGAGCAGAGCATTATCATTGTTTTTGCTGATTTTTAAAATAATAAATAATGTCATGTTGATATATGTTAAAAGATAAAGTTCTATTGATGGAAAGTAACGAAAAAACAATAACTGTATCAGTTGAGATGATTACTTTTAAACAAGAACTCTATATACAAGAAGCTGTAGAAGGTGTTTTAATGCAACAAACTAATTTTGATTTTGAATTAATCATTGTTGATGATTGCTCTCCTGATTCTACTGCCGAAATAATTGAAGCGATTATAAAAAATCATCCCAAGGGGGATAGAATTAAGTATTTTAGACACAAAGAAAATATAGGGATGCAAGCTAATGGTGTTTTTGCATACCATCAATGTAATGGAAAATATGTTGCTTTGTGTGAGGGAGATGATTACTGGACTGATCCTTTAAAACTACAAAAACAAGTTGATTTTTTAGAAGCTAACCCTGATTATGTTTTGTGTTTTCACTCAGTAAACATTTTGAATAAAGATGGTACAATTGTAGAAGATTTTATTACAAAAGTACCAGAAAATTATGAAACATTAGAAACATTAGCCCGATTAGGAAATTATATACATACGCCCTCTGTAGTTTTTAGGAATATAATAAAAGAATTTCCATTTGAATTTGAGCTTTCTCCTATTGGGGATTATTTTTTATACATGATGCTTGCCAAAGAAGGGAAATTAAAATATATTGAAGAAGGTATGGCAGTTTATAGATATGGAGTAGGTGTTTTTTCGAGTAGCTCAGATTTAAGTATGATTAAAAGTAATTTAAAATTATTTACTTGTTTGTTATCTTATTTTAATGAAGAAAAAATTAATAAAATTATTTTTAAACGACAATTAGAATCAGTCTTAGCTTTGGAATTATCTTTACACAGTAAATATTCGGATAGTTTTGTTTCTAATCATATTTTTTTTGTACTATTAAAAATTGTTAAGTGTAATTATAAATTTCCTAAAAGGATGATTAAGAAAATTTACTATAAATTAAAATACTGAGGATTGAGCATTAAGGGGTTTGGTTTTTAAAGATTTATGTTTGATTTTGAAATTTTATAATGGATATGCTGGCGATAATAATACCATACTATAAACGGACTTTTTTTCAGTCTACACTTCAATCTTTGGCAAATCAAACTGATAAACGTTTTAAAGTTTATATAGGAGATGATGCAAGTATTGATAGTCCATTAGAATTATTAAGTCAATTCCATGGAAAGTTTGAATTCCTTTATCATCGTTTCGAGAAAAATTTAGGAAGTATTTCGCTAGCAAGGCAATGGGAACGCTGTATTGAATTAAGCAAAGAAGAAGAATGGATAATGATTTTAGGAGATGATGATTTTATTGACAATAATTTGGTTGAATTATGGCATATAAATTTTAATTTATTTTATAAGAAAGCACAAGTTATTCGATTTGCATCTAAAATAATAATTGAGGAAAATAATACGGTTAGTAATATTTTTACGCATCCTATATGGGAAATTGCTACAGTTTCATTCTACAGAAAGTTTCAACATTTGACAAGGAGCTCGCTATCTGAATATATTTTTTCAAGAGAATCATTTCTTAAATTCGGATTCTATGATTATCCTTTAGCTTGGAATAGCGATGACCGGGCCTGGCTAGATTTTTCTGATAATCAACCTATTTTTACGATTAATGAATGTGTTGTATTTGTTAGGCTTTCAATATTTAATATTTCCGGAAAACAAGATAATAATAATCTTAAGAGCTTTTCCGTATTATCATTTTTTAGGTTTTTAATCTTAAAAAAACTTAAAAATTATACGAATCAAGAAAAGGAAAAAATCATCAGATTTTATGAAAATGAAATAAGTAAACAGAGAAAATTAAAATTGTCTGAATTTTGTTTTATATTATATTTTTATTTGAAGTATTTTGATTTTTATTTAATAAAAAAGTTCATTAAAAGATTTTTGAAAAACATTTTAAAAAAGCATGAATAAAAAAGTTTCCATTATTGTTCCTTGTTATAACCAAGCCCAATATCTAGAAGAGGCTTTACAATCAGTCTTATGTCAAACATATGACAATTGGGAATGTATAATTGTAAATGATGGAAGTCCCGATAATACAGAAGAGATAATCGAAAAATGGTGTAAGAAAGATGGTCGGTTTAAAAATATTTATCAAAAAAATGGAGGACTGAGCAGTGCTAGAAATTTGGGTATTTCTGTAGCAATTGGAGAAGTGATCTTACCATTGGATGCAGATGATAAAATAGGTTTAAATTATGTTTCATTGGCTATAGAAGCTTTTGAGAAGAATTCTTCTTTAAAAGTTGTGTATTGTAAAGCAGAAAAATTTGGAGAAGAAATAGGTGAATGGAAGTTACCCTCTTTTTCACTTTTTAATTTAAGTAGAAATAACTTAATATTTTGCTCTGCTTTTTTTAAAAAGGAAGATTGGAAGTCAGTCGGAGGTTATGATATATCAATGAAACATGGGTGGGAAGATTGGGAATTTTGGATCGCTATTTTAAAAAATGGAGGTACTGTAAAGCGATTGGAGGAAGTTGATTTTTATTATAGAATTAAAAAAACATCAATGCTTCAATCGATGAATCGTAAAAATGAGATTGATATTTTAAATTATTTAAGCGTAAAGCATGTTGATTTTTTTGTAAAATATTATGGCTCATTTAAAGAAATGGAACATCAATTAACAGTATTAGAAAAAATGAATGAATTAAATCTAAAAAGCGAAAAATTTGTAATAGATGTTTTTTGCAAAAAATTCTTTGGATTTACTGTGTTCGGGAAATATAAATAATCTTACTTAGAGTATAACTTAGATTTAGTTGTTGAAATAATATTTGAAATGTCTGAAAATAAAATACAATTTTTAGCTTATTATCTTCCACAATATCATCCTATAGAAGAAAATGATAAATGGTGGGGTAAAGGCTTTACGGAGTGGACAAATGTTGCTAAGGCTAAACCTTTATTTAAAGGACATTACCAACCGATACTTCCAGCAGATTTAGGTTTTTATGATTTAAGAGTGCCAGAAGTTCAAGAACAGCAGGCACAACTTGCGAAAGAATATGGTATTGATGGGTTTATATATTATCAATATTGGTTTGGAAATAGCAAAATGTTACTGGAGAGACCTGCTGAGGCTATGTTGAACAATAAAAAAATAGATTTATCCTTTTGTTTTTGTTGGGCAAATGAAACATGGAAAGGTATTTGGCATGGACTTGACAACGGAGATATATTGATTGAGCAAACTTATCAAGGAGAAGAAGGTTATAGAGCTTATTTTGAATATTTATTGCCATTTTTTAAGGATGAACGATACATTAAGGTAGATAATAAACCCATGTTTCATATCTATAGAATAGAAGATATACCTGATTGGAATATGTTTTTAGAACTATTTGATGATTTAGCAATTCAGAATGGATTTAAAGGCATACATTTTATTGTTACAGTATTAAGCAAAGAATCTAGTGAGATATTAAAAAATAGGTTTGTGTATGGACAGGTGGGGACAGATGTTTTTAGGAAAATGAGATACTCCAAAGGATTTTTGTTTGAAAATGTTAGATATCTAGGATGGTTGGAAAGAAAAATAAAAGTCAATCTTGGTTTTACAAACGAAATAGGAAAGAGACTTAAACCTTTAATTTTTGATTATGATAAGGCCGTTTCTCATTTTAGTAGCGCTTTTCATAATGAAAAATATATTCCCTGTGTTTTTCCTAATTGGGATAATTCAGCCCGAAGTGGAAAAAAATCATTGATTTTTGTTAATGCAAATCCTAATTCTTGGAGAAAACATTTAGAAAAAACAGTAAAAGAATTGTTGAAAAATCCAAAAAACCCACAAATAATAATTATAAAATCCTGGAATGAATGGGCAGAAGGAAATCATTTGGAGCCTGATGTGAAATTTGGACTAGAATGGTTAAAAACTGTTAAAGAAGTAAAAAAAAGGTTATATAAATGAGTGAATTAAATAATCGATTGGTAAGTATTATACTTCCTGTTTATAATGGTGAAAAGTATATTTCACTATCAATTGAAAGTTGCTTGCAACAAACTCATAAAAATATCGAATTAATTGTTGTAAATGACTGTTCTACAGATTCGACATTATCAATTGTAAATCAATATGCTGAATTTGATGATAGAATTAAAATTCTAAATAATACTGAAAATAAAAAACTACCAGCAAGTTTAAATATTGGTCATAGAGAGGCAAAAGGTGATTTTATAACTTGGACAAGCGATGATAATCTTTACAAGTTAAATGCAATTGAAGAGCTTTTAAATGCATTGCTAAAAAATAATGCGGATGTAGTTTATAGTAATTTCTGTCTTATTGATAATTTCGGTAATATTAGAAAAGAGGTTCGGTTATTAGAGTTTGAAAATATAATTTTCGGGAATGTTATTGGATGTTGTTTTTTATATAAGAAAGAAGTTTTTGAAAAAAACAAAGGCTATAATGAAAGTTTCTTTTTAGTTGAAGATTATGATTTTTGGTTACGTGCGATTTTACATAGCAAATATTATAAGTTAGATGAATTTTTATATAGTTATAGAACTCATGAAGATAGTTTGTCCAATCAGATAGCTGTTTTTGATGATAAGAAATTACTTTGGCAGGAGAATATTGCTAAGATGTATTACGAATTTTCAAAAAACTTTTCAGAGGATCATTTTGAAATTTTTTCTGAGTTGCAAACTAAAATTTTAACGTATGAAAAAATTCCATTCGATTGGATTATAAAGAATCATCTTTATATTAAAAAGTTTCAGGAAAATCTTTATAGTAATAAATTTTTTTTAAATAAAAGAGCAATAGGAAGGGCTTTTCTGGATAAGATTATTATGTTGATGGTATTAGATTTTAATCCTAGAAAAATTAAAATACATTGTTTTTTTATTTTAAGAAATTATTTTTATTTGTTGAATAAGAACGATTTTAAAATATTAATTAAGTACTCTTTTTTTAAATGAAACCTATAGTAACTATAGTAATGGCAACTTACAACAGAAGTCATTTTATTCTGGAAACACTAGTTTCAATTCAAAATCAAACTTTAAAAAAATGGGAATGTTTAATTATTGATGATGGAGGAACAGACAATACATTAGAAGTAATCAGTCCTATTTTAGATTTAGATTTACGTTTTAAATTTTTTAAACGGCCAAATCAATATGGAAAAGGGTTGCCGGGTTGCCGTAATTACGGTATGGATATGGCTAAAGGGGAGTATATTATCTTCTTTGATGATGATGATATTGTTCATCCGCAAAATTTAGAATTATGTGTTACGGAATTAAATAAAAATGAAGCTTCATTTTGTAGATATCAGAGAGAAGTTTTTTTTAATGAATTTGACTATAATTTTGATTATTCTAAAAAATATACATCATTTAAAATCGATGTTAATGATGTGGGAAGAATACTAAATAATGATTTGCCATTTAATTCTTGTGCGGTAATGTGGAAGAGAGAGTGTTTTGTCAATAATCGATTTGTAGAACATTTGATGTTTGCAGAAGAATGGGAATTGTATTCCAGAATTGTATCTACAGGAATAAAGGGTATTTCAATAAATAAATGTTTATTTTATGGAAGAAAACATTCTAATTCAAATACAGGTGAGTTTTTTCAGAATAATCCAATTAGGAGAGCTTCTCAGGCTGATGCGGTTATTTTGGTCGTTCAGAATTTAAAAGATAAACAATTGTTTACAACTCCATTAATTCAATATTTTGTAACTTTTTCTATTGGTTTTAAAGAATATGATTTGTTTAATCGAATACAAAATGTTTTAGATCTAAGTTTTTTTAAACGTTTAAAATGGAGTTTATTTTATCATTCTTACTCTTTGCGTCTTCCAGTTTATAAAATAAAAAAACGACTTAAAAAATGAAAATCCTTCTCTGTTTTGGTACTCGTCCAGAAGCTATTAAAATGGCTCCATTATATTATGAATTAAAAAGTAAACAACTCGAAGTTATTGTTTGTGTTACGGCACAACACCGACAAATGCTAGATCAAGTTTTGGATTTTTTTGAGATAGTACCAGATTATGACCTCGATTTAATGCAGGCAAATCAAAGTTTGAATAAATTAAGTGCTAAAATCCTTTGTAAAATAGACGAAGTTTTAATAATAGAGAAGCCTGATTTAATTTTAGTGCATGGAGATACTACAACATCTTCAATGGTTGCTTTGGCTGCATTTCATTTAGGTATAAAAGTAGGTCATGTAGAAGCAGGATTACGAACATATAATAAAAAGGCACCGTTTCCGGAAGAAATTAATAGACAATTAACCAGTAGATTGGTAGATTTTCATTTTACTCCAACAGTTCAAGCAACACAAAACTTACTAAACGAAGGTATTCTCCCAAAAAGTATTATTGAAACTGGTAATACAGTTATTGATGCATTATTATGGACTATAAATAAGATATCAAAAAAAGATTATCATCATCCAGAAATTGAAAAATTAAAAAAAGAAATTCCAAGTAAAAAAAGAATAGTTTTAGTAACTGGACATCGAAGAGAGAATTTTGAATCAGGTTTAAGAAATCTGTGTGAAGCACTTTTAAAAATTTCAGAAAGAGAAGATGTTACGATTGTTTATCCAGTTCATTTAAACCCAAATGTTAAAAGAATAGTTTCTGAATTACTTTCAAATAAAAAAAATATTCTTCTGATTCAGCCAGTTTCTTATCCAGTATTTATTTGGCTGATGCAGCAATCTTTTTTGATTGTGACAGATTCCGGTGGAATTCAGGAAGAGGCTCCGTCATTAGGTAAACCTGTTTTGGTGACTAGGGATGTTTCTGAAAGACCAGAAGGAGTTAAGGCAGGGTTTTCGACCTTGGTAGGAACTGATAAAAATAAAATTATAAATACTATTCAACTTATTTTAGACGATTTTAAAGGATTTAAAAAATCAAAAAACCCTTATGGAAATGGAGATACTTCTAAAAAGATTGTTGATTATTTAATGTTTTGCAATGAAAATATCTATAGCGGCAAATCCGTTAAATAAATATGAAAAAAATACTTAAAGAATTTTTATATCGTAAAGGATATAAAATAAGCAAGATAAATAAAAATAATTTATTAAATGATAATCCATTTTTGGCAATTCAGTCGCGACTGGGTAGTAATCCAATTATTTTTGACATTGGAGCAAATTTGGGACAAACAATATTCAAAGTAAAAAAAACATTTCCAAATTCATATTTACATAGTTTTGAGCCAAGTAAAGATTGTTTTAAAAGAATTACTCAAGACTATGGGAATGTTGAAAATGTGTTTTTGAATAATAAAGCCGTAGGTTGTGAAAAAGGTTCTTTAGAATTTAATGAATATTCTTGGAGTGCTTTAAATTCATTTCTTAAAAGGGCTTATACAAAATCAGAAATAATTGATACTTATTTTGTAGATATTATTTCTGTTGACGATTATTGTAGTGAAAATGATATTCCATACATTAATCTTTTAAAGACAGATACAGAAGGCTTTGAACTTAATGTCTTGCAAGGAGCAAACAAAATGATGAATCAAAATAAAGTTCAGTTTGTTTTTGTAGAAATATTTTTTCACGAAAATTATATCGGTCAATCTTCATTTAGTGATATATTTAATTATCTTTCTCAAAACGGATTTAAGATGATTAGATTCTATGATTTTGAATATACTAATGAAGGCTTTGCCTCAAGAACGGATGCCTTATTTATAAACGAAAAGTTCATTAAATAAAATTGCTTGAAAAATATATTAAAAATTTTAGTTATTGTAGATTCTATTGATATAGAGGATAGTAGCGGGTCAAAAGCAAATGTGGCTTTGATCAATAATTTAAAAGAAGCTGGTTTTGAACTTTTAGTATATCATTATACTTTAAGAAATATTAAATTAAAAGGGATAAAAACAATTGCTATTCCTGAAATAAAATGGAGTGTCTTTTACTTTTTAAGTAGGTTACAGCGCGTTTTAAGCCGAAATTTAAAAATTAATCTAGCTCCTTTTTTTGAGCGGTTATTTGGTTTTTCATTTACTTTTTTTAACGATACAAAAAGTATTAGTAAATCGTTAAAAAAATCATTATTTCAGTCTGATTTGGTATTGACTTTGAGTAAGGGAGCGAGTTTTAGATCACATTATGCAGTACTTCAATTGCCACATTTACATCATAAATGGATAGTTTATGTACATGATCCATATCCGTTTCATTATTATCCGAGACCTTATAACTGGGTAGAATCAAGCTATTATCAAAAAGAGCTTTTTTTTAGAGAATTATCAGAAAAAGCAAAATACAGTGCTTTTCCTAGTCAATTATTAAAAGAATGGATGAGCAGTTATTTTCCTAATTTCGATAAAACGGGAACTATTCTTCCACATCAAAATGAAAAATATGAAGTTCAAAATACTGTCTTTCCATCTTATTTTGATATTTCGAAATTCAATTTGCTGCATGCCGGAAATTTACTGAAACAGCGATCTCCAGAAGGTTTGATAGAGGGATTTAGAATGTTTTTAGAGAGAAATCCTAATGCAAGAAATGAATCAAGACTTATTTTATTAGGAAATGCTTCGTACCACACAGAGATGCTTGAAAATTATAAACAAAATATTTCTGAAATTTTTATTCATATTGGAAATAAACCTTTTGATGAGGTTTATCATTTACAAAAAAATGTATCAGTCAATATTATTTTAGAAGCAAAAGGAGAAATCAGTCCTTTTTTGCCAGCTAAGTTTCCACATTGTGTTGAGGCTAATAAAACTATTCTTTCTTTATCTCCTTATTATAGTGAAACTAGAAGGTTATTAGGGAAAGATTATGAGTTTTGCTCAGAAGTTGATGATGTAGATAGAATCGCTTCATTAATAGAAAAGCTATATCAATTATGGAAGCAAAATCCAGACTGCTTAAATTTAGACAGAAAAGATTTAGAAGAATATGTATCAGCCACATATTTAAAGGAAGTAATCAATAAACTATCAACTAATTAATGGTGAATTCTAGTTTTTCAATCTTAATTACTACCAAAAATCGTAAAGATGATTTAGCTTTTACATTACAAAAAAATAAAAGTTTAATAGATAGAGATAATGTTGTTTGCGTTATTTTTGATGATGGATCAATCGATGGAACTTCAGATTTTTTAAAAAAGAATTATCCTCAAATTATTCTGCATACGAATAAAGAATCTAAAGGATATTTGTATTGTAGAAATAAAATGTTGAACGAAGCGAAAACAGATTTTTCTATTTCATTAGATGATGATGCGCATTTTGTTACTAATGAGCCATTAGAAATAATAGAAGAGTATTTTAATAAAAATGAGGAAGTAGGTTTGCTCGGTTTTAGAATTTTCTGGTCAAAAGAAAGTCCAAATAACATTTTTTCAAATGATCAGCCAACACGTGTAAAAAGTTTTGTTGGCTGTGCCCACGTTTGGCGTATGAAAGCTTGGCGCGATATTCCTGCTTATCCAGAATGGTTTATTTTTTATGGAGAAGAAGATTTTGCCTCCTATCAACTATTTAAGAAAAAATGGGAAGTACATTACCTACCAGCTGTTTTAGTTAATCATCGAGTAGATATTAAGTCGCGAAAGAAGAATAATGATTATGCTATTCGTCTACAGCGTTCTCTACGTTCAGGATGGTATTTATATTTTTTGTTTTACCCTGTTAGTTTTATTCCAAAAAGATTGGTGTATTCAATTTGGATGCAACTTAAATTAAAAGTTTTTAAAGGTGATTTGAATGCTTTAAAAGCAATTATATTAGCCATATGTAATTTGTTGGTTTCAATTCCAAAAATCATAAAAAATTCCAATAGATTATCAATGCAAGAATATAAAAAGTATCAAAAATTAGAAGAAACAAGACTTTATTGGAAACCAGAAAATAATTAAATTATGTCAACCAGAAAATCATATCCTTATATTATTGCCGAAATCGGTCAGGCGCACGAAGGTAGCTTAGGAATTTTGTATTCTTATATTGATGCTCTTGCAAAAACGGGCGTTGATGCTGTAAAGTTTCAAATGCATATTGCAGAAGCGGAAAGTAGCGAATATGAGCCTTTTCGTGTAAAGTTTTCATTAGAAGATGAGACAAGATTTGATTATTGGAAACGGATGGGTTTTTCTTTAAAACAATGGAAAGAAATAAAAAAACATTGCGACGAAGTTGGTTTAGATTTTATTTGTTCTCCCTTTAGTAATTTAGCAATTGATTGGCTTGAAGAAATAGGAGTGGAGCAATACAAAATAGGTTCTGGTGAAGTGAATAATTTCTTGATTTTGGAAAAAATTGCCCAAACAAAAAAGCCTTTAATTTTGTCTTCTGGGATGAGTTCTTATGAAGAATTAGATAAAACAGTTGCATTTTTGAAAGAAAGGAATATCGATTTTTCTATTTTGCAATGCACTACTGCTTATCCTACGCAGCCTGAACAATATGGTTTAAATGTAATCCAGGAATTGAAAAATCGCTATAATGTACCTATTGGTTTTTCTGATCATTCAGCAAAAAAAGAAACTTGTATAGCTGCAACTACTTTGGGAGCGAGTATTCTCGAATTTCATGTTGTTTTTGATAGACAGATTTTCGGACCAGATTCTAGGTCTTCGTTGACTATTTCAGAAACTAAGGATTTGGTAATTGCTATTAGAAATATAGCTACTGCACTTTCAAATAGTATTGATAAAAATAGTAATGAAGCTTTTTCTTCGCTTAAGCAAATTTTTGAAAAATCATTGGCAGTAAATAGAGATTTACCTAAAAATCATATTCTAACTTTTGATGATTTAGAGTCCAAAAAGCCAAAAGGTTTTGGAATAGATGCTTCTAGTTTTGAAAGAATAATTGGAAAAACCTTAAATAAGGATTTGAAACAATGGAGTTTTTTAAATGAGACAGATTTACTATAAAAATATTTTAATTTTGTCAAAGTTTAAAACTAAAAAGGAAAAATAATAATAACAGTTTACCTTTCGCCATATTTACCTAATTTCGTACCAAGTATAATAAAATTAAAATGCCAAAAAGAAAAATAGCGGTCGTGATTACTGCACGACCTTCTTACAGTCGAGTGAAAACAGTATTATCCGCTATTCAAGAACATCCCGATTTAGAATTGCTATTGGTAGTGGCTGCTTCGGCGTTGTTAGATCGATATGGTTCTGCCGTAAATTATATTGAAAAAGATGGTTTTGTAATTGCTGCAAAAGTTTTTAATGTGCTAGAAGGAGAAAATTTGACTGCCGCAGCCAAAACTACAGGAATCGGAATTTTGGAATTATCAACTGTTTTTGACAATCTAAAACCAGATATTGTGGTTACTGTTGCCGATAGATTTGAAACTATGGCAACTGCTATTGCCGCTTCTTATATGAATATTCCTTTAGCGCACATTCAAGGTGGAGAAGTTACTGGGAATATTGACGAAAAAGTGCGTCACGCTATCACGAAGTTATCGGATTATCATTTTGTAGCTTCAGAGAGTGCAAAAGAAAGAGTTATTAAATTAGGAGAAGACCCAACGATGGTTTTTAATACAGGTTGTCCGTCTATTGATCTGGCGGAGGAAATTATTAAGAGCAAAATCCTTCCATTTGATCCTTATGAAAAATACGGTGGTGTAGGTGCAAAACCTGATTTATCTCAAGGTTATTTGGTAGTTATGCAACATCCAGTTACGACAGAATATAAAGATTCTCGAAAGCATATAGAAGCTACTCTAGAAGCTATTTATAAATTAGATAAGCCTACACTTTGGTTTTGGCCTAATGTGGATGCTGGAGCAGACGGAACATCAACAGGGATTCGTGCTTTTAGAGAGCAGCACCAGTTGCCGAATGTTCATTTTTTCAAGAATATGGAAGGAAAAGATTTCTTAGAATTGTTGCAACATAGCGATTGCTTGATAGGAAATTCTAGTGTAGGGATCCGAGAATGTGCTTTCTTGGGAGTTCCTGTAATTAATATTGGTTCACGCCAAAACAGGAGAGACCGTGGAGGAAATAGCGTAGATGTAGATTATTTACAAGAGCAAATAGAAGTAGCAATTATAGATTCAGTGCAAAAAGGAAAAACGATTTCATCGTCTATTTACGGAGATGGAAAAGCAGGTTTACAAATTGCAGTAAAGCTAGCAGAATTGCCTTTGCAGTTTCATAAAACCATTATGTATTAAGATGAAAATTTTGGCCATAATTCCAGCTCGTGGAGGTTCCAAAGGCGTTCCAGGTAAAAATATTAAATTATTAAACGATAAACCATTATTGGCGTATACCTCGGAAATCGCTTTACAATCCAAATTTTTGACAGAAGTTATCGTTTCGACTGAGGATGAACAAATTATAGAAGTAGCAAAAAGTCTAGGAATAAAAGTACCGTTTATTAGACCAATTACATTGGCACAGGATAATAGTCCGACAATTGATGTAATTATCCATGCTTTGAGGTGGTACGAGAGTCAAAATATTTTCTTTGATGCTGTTTGTCTTTTGCAAGTGACTACTCCATTTAGGACACTTGAGTTTTTGGATAATGCCATCAAAAAATTTATAGAGAAGGATTCAGACTCTTTGGTTTCTGTTCAAAGAGTTCCGCACGAATATAATCCACATTGGACATTTGAAGTAAATAAACAGGGAAATCTAAAAATTGCGACAGGTGAAACGGAAATTATCAGTCGTAGACAGGAACTTCCTATTGCTTATCACAGAGATGGAAGTATTTATATTACCAAAACAAAAGTGCTTTTAGAAGAGCATTCTTTGTACGGAAAAAATACTACTTTCATTGAATCACAATCTGAATTTTATGTCAATATTGATACATTAGAAGATTGGGAAAAAGTTCTTGAAATAAGTAAAAAAATAATTAATTGATTAATTAATATGGGAAAGCAAGACATTGCTATTGAAACTTATAAATATTTTTCAAGTTTAGAAGGAAATCAGCATATAGCTTCTGAGTTTGCATTAAAAAAGATAGTTGATATTCTAGAGAATTATAAAATAGATAATATTCTCGAGTTAGGGCTAGGCATAGGCTCCATTTCTTATTGTATTTTAGAATATTCAGATAAAAAAATAAATTATATTGGAACAGAATCAAATGATTTTTGCTTGAATGCATTACCTAAATATTTAAAAAATAATTTTGATAAAGTAAAAATAGTTGATTCTTTAAGTAAAGTTCTCACAACTAAAAAGTTTGATTTAATAATAGTTGATGGTAAAGATGAAAATTTATTACTAGTAAAAAAAAGCATTTCAAATAGAGGGATTATTGTAATTGAAGGTGATAGGATTCCTCAATTGGAATTAATAAAAAATAGTTTTCCAAATAGTCTGTATGTTAGGTTAATTTCAAATTATAAAAATCCTGATTATGGACCATTTCCATCAACTGATTGGAGTGGTGGGCTTCAGCTAATTTTCACAAATCCAAATCTATTACAAAAGTTAAATTTTGGATATTATAAAAT
The DNA here is from genome assembly GCF_025847275.1 of Flavobacterium frigoritolerans. Classification (GTDB taxonomy): domain Bacteria; phylum Bacteroidota; class Bacteroidia; order Flavobacteriales; family Flavobacteriaceae; genus Flavobacterium; species Flavobacterium frigoritolerans. The sequence goes on along the minus strand of NZ_JAOZEV010000002.1, from coordinate 116,378 downwards.
AATTACCGCAATAAGATATAGACTTCGAATTATAAAAAAAATAAAATAATGTGTGGTATTGCAGGAGTCGTAGGAGCATATAAAGAAACTCAATTGGACGCTATGCTGGCCTGTCAGTATCATAGAGGTCCTGATGCAACAGGGAAATATTTTGATTTAGATTTTTCAGCTTTAGGACATAATCGTTTAGCAATTATTGATTTGTCTGTAGAATCAAATCAACCATTTAAAGATAATTCAGGACGCTATGTTGTGGTTTTTAATGGTGAAATCTATAATTATATTGAAATTAAAGCGGAATTAGAAAGCCAATATGATTTCAAAACGAAGTCAGACACAGAAGTTTTATTAGCTGCATATATTGTTTATGGAGCAAAATGTTTGCAAAAGTTTAATGGGATGTTTGCCTTTGCCATTTGGGACAATCAGGAGAAAAAACTATTTGCAGCTCGAGACCGATTTGGAGTAAAACCTTTTTATTACAGTTTGTCTAATAATGTTTTTTATTTTTCATCTGAAATAAAAGCATTACACGCAGCAGGAATAATCAAAGAACCTAACGAAAAAGTTTGGGCTTCTTATTTTGCATTTGGTTCCTATGGTATGCCTGATGAAACATTTTGGGTAGATATTGTTCAATTACCAGGAGGGCATTTTTTAGAGTTTGAAAATAAAAAGGTAACCATAAAAAAATGGTATTTCTTTGAAGAAGAAGTAGCTAAACAACCTAAAAATCTAACTTTCGAACAGGCCAAAAAGCAATATGTTGTCCTATTAAAAGACAGTATTCGTTTACGTTTTAGAGCCGATGTTTCAGTAGGGTTTAATGTTAGTGGCGGATTAGATAGCTCAGTGCTACTTGCGATGGTTAATCTTCAAGAAGATAATTCAAAAATTAACGGTTATACTTTTTATACAAATAATTTGGATTATGACGAATTGCCATGGGTCGAAAAAATGATTTCCCAAACTCAAAATCCATTAACAAAGGTGCTCTTGCAAGCTGATGAGGTACCAACTTTAATGCAAAAAATGCAGTACCAACAAGATGAGCCTTTTGGTGGGATTCCAACATTGGCGTATGCTAAAATTTTTGAACAAGCTCGTAGAGATGAAGTTTTAGTTCTAATAGACGGACAAGGGATGGACGAGCAATGGGCAGGATATGATTATTACAATCAGGATAACGAGGCTACTATACAAGGGGTACAAGATTCTCCATATAAAACAAATATACTTTCGGATTCTTTTTTAGCAAAAGCAGTGAAGCCTTTATATCCTAAGCCATTTAAAGATGATATATTAAACAAACAATATAGAGATTTGTTCTATACCAAAATTCCTCGTGCTTTACGATTTAATGATCGAATTTCAATGACCTATTCAACAGAATTAAGGGAGCCTTTTTTAGATTATCGTTTGGTCGAATTTGCTTTTTCATTGCCATTAGATTATAAAATAAAAAATGGGATTTCTAAATTTATCTTACGAGAAATTGCCTCTGAATACTTTGTGAATGATTTGGTATTTGCACCCAAACGTCCTCTACAAACACCACAACGTGAGTGGCTAGCATTTGATTTACAAGAATGGGTAAGTCAGTGCTTTATTGAATTGGAACGTTTAGATTATGCTAAATGGTTTAATAAAGAATCTTTGCATAAGGAACTAAAAAAATATTTTGATGGTAATATTCAGTCTAGCTTTCATATTTGGCAGTGTATAAGTTTTTATGAAATGCTGAAAATTAAGGGATAAAGAGCTTTTTAACTTTACTTATTGATTTATATTTTAATCTATATAAAAATAAAAAACAGATTGGATTTTTGGTAGGTTAATCAGTTTTTATTCTTACTGTATCATAGAATTAATGATGATATGGAGAAAAAATAACAAATTTATAATGGATATTGTAAATTTTGAAAGCAGTTTGTATATTTTAAAAGGATTTTATGAAAAATGAAAAAATATAGGAGTAGTAATAACTGATGGTGTAGGATTTAGAAATTTTGTTATGAGTGATTTCATAGCAGAGGCATTGGAAAAATTTGATGAAATTATCATTTATTCCAGGTTACCAGAAAGTTGCTATCAAAAAGTTAATAACCCAAAGCTTGAAATAAGAGAACTTACTGTTTTTAAAGAAGGGAAAATAACATGGGCTCTCAGGAAATGGAAAGAAATTGCTCATTTACAAAAGTATAAAAGCTTTTTATGGGATGAATGATAATTTGGTTTCTGGATATCCCAAAAATAACTTCCTCGTTTCATATTATGGAATTCCGATTATTAATATTGGAACTCGTTAGCAAAATAGAGCAGTTCATGCAGATATAATTAATTATTGAATATTCTGAAAATGAGATTAAAGGAGCGCTTTTAATTATTGACTCTCATAAAATACAAAATATAGAAGATGATTTTGGACGAGGAAATAGTACAGAATTATTTTCAGAATGTCTTTTAAAATCAGATATTTGGAAACTTAATCATCAAAAAAAAACAGAGATAACGAATGTCAAACAATAAGGTTTTTATTTTATTACCAGATGGGATTGGATTACGAAATTTTGTTTTTTCTAATTTTAATAATCTTGGATTAGAGAAAGGTTTTGAAATCATCTATTGGAATAATACACCATTTGAACTAGCAAATTTAGGATTTAAACAAATAAAAATAAAAAAAGCTAAATCTCATCTGTTAACAGATAGCTATAAAAATGCAAGAAAATATATAGAGCTCAATTTAAGTATAAAAAAAGAGAATGATATTGTTTATGATACATATCGTTTCCCTTTTTCATATAAAACGATAAGAAATATATTTAAAAACACAATAACAAGGTTTCTAATAGTCACACATTCTTATCCTAAAGGCTTAAAGAGGATTCGAGAAAGAATTAAAAAATTTGAACGGAAAACAATTTATTATAAAGAATGTTTACAAACGCTTAAAGAGGAGAGACCATCAATTGTTTTTTGTACTAATCAACGTTTAAGTTTGGCTGTTGCTCCGTTATTAGCGGCAAAGGATTTGGGGATACCAACAGCTACTTTTGTGTTTTCATGGGATAATTTACCTAAGGCAACTATGGTTGTGGAAACTGATTATTATTTTGTATGGAGTGAACACATGAAAAAAGAACTTCAATATTATTATCCTTATATTGATGAGAGTCAGATTTTTGTTACTGGTACGCCACAATTCGAAAGCCATTTTGATGAAAGTAAAGTGATTTCTAAACAAAATTTTTATCAAACTTACAAGCTGGATTTAAATAAAAAATATATCTGTTATTCAGGGGATGATATTACTACTTGTCCCGATGATTCACAATATTTGTCTGATGTTGCCGAGGCTGTTCGGCTTTTGAATGATAAAGGAAATTCATTTGGGATTATTTTTAGACGTTGCCCAGTTGATTTTTCTAATCGTTTTGATAAAGTACTTAAGGATTATAAGGATGTTATTATTCCTATTGCTCCACTTTGGGAAAAAACAGGAAATGAGTGGGACGCTATTATGGCTACAAGAGCAGATGTAGATTTACAAATAAATACAATAAGACATACTGAGATGGTAATAAATTTAGGGTCATCAATGGTTTTTGATTATGTTGCGCATAAGAAGCCATGCGCATTTATTAATTATGATGTAACGAATAAAAAAAATAAAAATTGGTCGGTAAAAAATATATATAATTTTATTCATTTTCGTTCAATGCCTAGTGAAAAATCTGTTATTTGGCTAAATACACCTTGTGAAATAGCCGAAAAAATAAACAAGGCATTAGAAGAATCAAATGAAAATATTGTGAGTGCTCAAAAATGGTTTGAAAAAATAAACGAAAGTCCTGCTAATTTAGCTTCTGAACGCATATGGATTTCAATAAGTCAAATTATAAAAAAATGAGTATGTTAAGAGAAATCATTTTGTCAGATTACAAGCGATGTGGTATTTATTCTTTAGGACCTTCAGTTTTAATCAAGGTTTTTATTATAATGCCTAATCCAGGTCTTAAGTTTTTAACAATATTTCGGTTAACACAGTATTATAGAAAAAAGAATCGATTTTTTTTTTACTTTTTTTTCTTGTGGTTACGAAGGTTAAAATTTAAATATGGATTTGATATTTCTTATCGAACAAAGATTGGTAAAGGTCTTTATATTGGGCATTTTGGCGGTGTAGTAATTCATGGAGATGTAATAATTGGAGAAAACTGTAATTTGTCACAAGGTATTACAATTGGGGTTTTAGTAAGAGGAAATAAAGTGGGAGTTCCAAAAATTGGTAATCGAGTTTTCATAGGACCAGGAGCAACAATTTTAGGAGAAATAATAATAGGCAATGATGTGCTTTTAGGTACTAATGCCATAGTCACTTTTGATGTGCCAGATTCCTCAGTTGTAGCAGCTCCATTAGCAACTATAATATCCAATAAAGGTTCTGAAGGTTATATAATAGTCGAAAACAAAAAATAAATTAATATTAATAATTTTTAAAACAAATATGTTTTTTAATTCCTTGGCTTTTGCCATTTTTTTACCAATCGTTTTTTTCTTGTATTGGTTTGTTTTTAATAAAACAAAAAGTACTCAGAATGCTTTATTAATTATTGCGAGCTACTATTTTTATTCTTGTTGGGATTGGAGATTTCTATTTTTATTGGTTTTTTCTACGTTTTTGGATTATTATACGGGGATTCAAATCGAAAAAGGAAAAACAGAAAGAAGCCGGAAATTTTGGTTTTGGCTTAGTATTATAGTCAATTTAGGGTTCTTAGGAGTTTTTAAATATTATAACTTTTTTGCTGAGTCTTTTTCAGAATTATTAAATTCTGTTGGAATTCAGGCAAGCCCTATTTTATTAAGCGTTATACTTCCTGTTGGTATTTCATTCTACACTTTTCATGGATTATCGTATGTAATTGACATCTATCTTAAACGAATAAAGGCCGAATATAACTTTGTTGATTATTCTCTGTTTGTAAGTTATTTTCCTCTTTTGGTTGCAGGGCCAATCGAAAGAGCAACACATCTATTGCCGCAAGTAAAAGTAAAACGCGAGTTTAATTTTGAAATGGCGAAAGAAGGTATTTACCAAATTATTTGGGGTTTGGTTAAAAAAGTTGTCATTGCAGATACTTGTGCCACTTATGCCAATGCTATTTTTGACAATTATACTTCAATGAATTCTTTCTCTCTTATTTTGGGAGCAATATATTTTGCATTTCAAATTTATGGAGACTTTTCAGGATATTCAGATATTGCGTTAGGAGTTTCAAAATTGTTTGGGTTGGACTTGTTACGAAATTTCAATTACCCATATTTTTCACGAGACATAGCCGAGTTTTGGCGTCGTTGGCATATTTCACTTTCGTCTTGGTTTCGGGATTACTTGTATATCCCATTAGGAGGGAGCAAGGGAGGTATTTGGATGAAAATAAGAAATACCTTTATCATTTTTGTAGTTAGCGGGTTCTGGCATGGAGCCAATTGGACATACGTTGCTTGGGGCTTTATTAATGCCGTTTACTTTTTGCCTTTACTTTTATCAAATAGCAACAGAAATAATATGGATGCGATTGTACTAAAGTGGAATTTTAGCTCTGCAAAAGTAATAATGAATATTCTCTATACTTTTTTATTGACTTGTGTAGCTTGGGTGTTTTTTAGAGCCAGAACAATAACAGATGCAGTTGAATATTTAAAGCGAATGATAACAAATAAGAGTTTTAGTTTCCAGTATTTAGATAATGAGCGTTATAATTATGAGTTGCTTCTTATGATTGGAATATTTGTTCTAGTCGAATGGAATAATCGTAACAAAGTTGAACCACTTTCAGGTAAAAAAAGCTTGCTTAAGATAGCTTTAGCTATTACTGCAATAATGGCATTTGGGACATTTTCTGATTATAAAGAATTTATATATTTTCAATTTTAATGAAGCGTTTTTTAATTTATACAGGAATAATTATTGTTATTACGATTTTAATAGCAGTAGGGCTAGATGGAATATACACGAGAATTTTTATGGAGTCTAAAAATCGTGGAAAAATAGAAACGGTTATAAATTCAAAAGCCAAAAAGTATGATGTAGTAATTTTAGGATCTTCACGTGCAAATAATCATTTTGTTTCGCAGCTATTTGAAGATAAAGGATTAAAAACCTTTAATTTTGGGATGAGTGGCGGACATTTATTTGAAGCATCATTGCTTTTGAAATTAATGATTGAGCGAAAATATGAAATCAAAAATGTAATTCTTGAAGCCGATTTGAACCTTTCTAATGATCAAGAAGCAGAAGGAGTTTCGACAAAGTTTCTACCCTATATTCATAATTCGGAAGTTATAAAAAAGCATTTTTATGATGAAGAAAATTTTAATGAATTATATTATATCCCTTTTTATAGATATGTGAAATATGATTCTGAAATTGGATTTAGAGAAGTTTATAAAACTCTAATAGTCGAAAAAACAAATGCTTTAGACAATTTAGGATATTATCCGTTGGTAAAACATAAAAACGGAAATATGAAAAATAATATTGTCAATTTAAATCCTTTGCCACACAATAAGTATTACGAAGAAATCAAAAGCTTATGTAAGACCAATAATATCAATTTGATTACAGTAATGACCCCGATGTGTGAAAATGTTGTGGGAATGAATTACTTTGATAAGGTAAAAAAAACATATCCAGAAATTTATAATTATGAAAATGTAGTAAAGGAGGATAAATATTTCTCATCTTGCGGACATATGAATGATAATGGCGCAAGAATATTTACAGCTAGAATTTTAAATGATTTTTTTAATAAATAAAAATGAAAATAGCATTTTTGACTCCAGAATATCCACATCCTAAAACAGGTAATTCTGGGGGTATTGGTACCAGTATTAAAAATTTAGCAATTGGACTTTTAGAACAAGATGTTTCTGTTAGAGTTCTTGTTTATGGTCAGAAAGAAGATGCTACTTTTGATGATAATGGAATTTTTGTACAACAAATTAAAAACGTCAAGCTAAAAGGATTATCATGGTTCTTAACTAGAAAAAAGTTAGAAAAGATTATAAATCAATTATTTTTAGACAAAGAAATTGATTTAGTAGAAGCACCAGATTGGACAGGTATTTCATCTTTTATAAAACCAAAATCTTGCCCGTTGATTATACGTTTAAATGGATCAGATACTTATTTTTGTAATTTGGACAATCGTCCAGTCAAATGGATTAATAAGTTTCATGAAAAAAGGGCACTACAAAATGCAGATAGATTGTTGTCAGTGAGTCAGTTTACAGCAGATAAAACAAATGTGATTTTTGGTTTAAATAAAGAATTTACAATTATTCCCAATTCTATCGAAGCTGATTTATTTCAGACTAATAATGAAAATCCTCAGAAAGAAAAAACCATATTGTATTTTGGAAGCCTAATTCGCAAAAAAGGACTTCTCGAATTGCCATTGATTTTTAATAAAGTAATAGAAAATAATCCTAATGCTAAATTGATTTTAATAGGTAAAGACGTCCCAGATATTATTTCGGGAAATTCATCTACTTGGCAAATGATGCAAGAGTTATTTTCAGAGAAGGCCAAAATGAATGTCAATTATTTAGGGAGCGTTCCCTATTCTGAAATAAAGAGAAAAATCGAAGAGGCAACCATGTGCGTATTTCCCTCTTTTGCAGAGGCACTTCCTGTATCTTGGTTAGAAGCCATGGCTATGCAAAAGTCTATTGTTGCATCAGATATTGGTTGGGCAAATGAAATGATTATTGATGGTGAAAGTGGTTTTTTAGTAAGTCCAAAAAATCATGAATTGTTTGCATCTCGAATAGTACAACTTTTGGATGATTCCAGTCTAGGAAGCGAAATGGGGAGAAATGCAAGAAATAGAGTTAAAGAGTTTTTTGACACAGATAAAGTAGCGAAAGATAATATTGAGTTTTATAAATCATTAATTTTTAAATCTTGATAGTAGTATATCATTTAGACAATAAAATTACAAGAATTATTTCGGAAAGAAATGAGACTTTATCTTTTAATGAAAACAATACTATTGCATCTAGTTTGATGGAGTTGGCTTTTCAATTTCCGCTTTCAGAAATAGTTTGGTGTAATGAAGATTACAAACAGTTTCTTAATTTGGAATTTATAGATAATTTGTTTCATCATAATAAAATGATGATGTCTTATAGCCCAAATGAAGTTGATTTTTTAGGTCGAAAAATTGGTTATGTTGATGAATCTCCTTTTATTAAAATTAATAAAAAGGTAAGCTATCCAACCTGGCAAATGAGTAGTGTAGTTGGAGTTATTCATGCAAGTATATTGTTGGCCATTGATAAGAAAATAAAATGTGATTGGGATTTTGATTACTATTTAAATTCAATAGCTAAGGTATGTATGCCTTTGGGGTTATTGTGTTATTCGGAACCAAAATTGTTGCTAGAAACCGAAATTCGTTTGATTTCGAAATCTTCTGATCAGATTCTTTTTAGATTTGTAAAGCAGCATTATAGAACACGATGGATATTTTTGCTATTTCTGAATTTAATGATTTACGAATTTAAATTTCCCATTTTAGCTTTACTATGTAGCTTTACTTATAAGAATAGAAATGATAACAGCATTAATCTAGATTCGATTAAAGTTAGTTCTTCACTTAACGTAATTAATTCAGGTACTATAGATGTTATTATTCCAACGATTGGAAGAAAAGAATATTTATATAATGTTTTAAAAGATTTGTCCCAACAAACCCATTTGCCTAAAAATGTAATAATTGTAGAGCAGAATCCTTTAATAGGAAGTGTTTCAGAGTTAGACTATTTAACTTCAGAAGATTGGCCATTTGTTATTAAGCATACTTTTACACATCAAACAGGAGCTTGTAATGCAAGAAATGTTGCTCTTAATCAGGTAGAAAGTGAGTGGGTATTCTTTGCAGATGATGATATTAGGGTTACGAATTCTTTTACTGAAGCAGCATTTGAGTTTATTTCACAATATAAAAATAAAGCAGTAACTTTTAATTGTCTAAGGGAAAGAGAGAAAGCTATTAGTAAAGAAATATTTCAATGGAATACTTTTGGGTCAGGATGTAGTTTTGTAAAAAGCGAAATAATTAAAAATATAAGTTTTGACATAAAATATGAATTTGGATTTGCAGAAGACTCAGATTTTGGAATACAAATTCGAAATACAGGAAATGATGTTTTATTTTTTCCAGCCCCAAAAATTCTACATCTAAAAGCTCCTGTAGGAGGTTTTAGGACAAAACTAAATCTAGCATGGGATAATGAAAAAATTAAACCAAAGCCAGCTCCAACAGTATTACTGTACAAAATTTTGCATGAAACAAACGAACAAATAAACGGATATAGGATAATTTTATTCTTTAAATATTATAGCAAACAATCAATTAAAAATCCAATAAGATATTTTTTTAATTTTAAAAAAGAATGGAAGCAGAGTTTGTATTGGGCTAATAAATTAACAAATAGAACATGAAATTTTCCTTAATTATTTGTACTTATATGCGTCCCGAGCCTTTGCTGAAATTATTGCAATCGGTTCAAAGACAAACTTTGTATCCAAACGAAATTTTAATTATTGATGGATCTACAAATAATAAAACAGAGAATATTTTAAATGAAAATCAATTTATCAATTTAAAATATTTCTTAGCTGATGATAAAAATCGTGGGCTTACCAAACAAAGAAATTTTGGAATTAATAAAGTAAATGATGCTATTGAAATTGTTTGTTTTTTGGATGATGATACCGTTTTAGAATCAGATTATTTTGAAAATTTATTGGAGACCTATAAAAAATATCCTGAAGCTTTGGGAGTTGGAGGGTATATTATAAACGAAACAAAATGGGAAAAAGTAAATAAGGATTATAAGGCTTCTATAAATGAGTTTTATTTTGACGGATGGAAACGTAAAGACGGAAGTCGTTTTGTTTTACGAAAAAAATTGCATCTGGATAGTGATTGTATTCCTGGTTTTTCTCCATCCTTTTCGCATGGAAGAAGTGTAGGTTTTTTGCCACCAAGCGATAAAATTTATCAAGTAGAACAATTAATGGGAGGCGTTTCCTCTTTCAGAAAATCAATTTTTGAGAAGCTTTCATTTTCTACTTATTTTGAAGGATATGGTTTGTATGAAGATGCTGATTTTACACTTAGGGTCGCAAAAATCGGAAAACTTTATTTAAACACTGTGGCTAGATTGGAACATTTCCATGCAGATTCAGGACGACCGAATCAATATCAATATGGTAAAATGGTAGTTCGAAACGGTTGGTATGTGTGGCACGTGAAAAATCCTAAGCCTAATTTGAAAGATTTTTTTAAATGGCACTCTATTACCATACTTTTGACATTAATTAGATTTAGTAATGTTCTTACATCTAATAAGAAAAAAGAAGCTTTGACAGAAGCAACTGGGAGAATGATTGGCTGGTGGAGTTTATTTTTTAATAAGCCCGTTTTGTCTGATTCTAATAATATTATTTAGAAATAAATTTATAGAAGCAATAATTTATGAAATTAGAGTTATCAATTTGGACACACCATTTAAATCAGCTTATTTATGCTTATTTTTATTTTTGTAAAAAAGAAAAAATAAAAGTTAACATAGTCAGAAATGAAAGTATAAAATATGGTGGAGCAATATTGTATATTGATGGGGAAAGTGTTTTTTTTGATTATTCTGATGAACCAAAATTTATAGATTCAGCTGAGCTATATGATTATTATTTTAAAAGATCTCTTCGTGTAGAAAATCGGACTGAAAATATCTACCCTTTAAACTTTAATGTTCCAATGACATATAAAAGCCATTTATTATTAATGAATCTAAAATCAGATTTGTTATTTAATAAAAGTAATAGAACTGAAGTTATAAGAGCAATGGATAGATTTTCATTGTTTACAAATTCGTCACATGAGGTTTTAGATATAAAAAGATATCCTAAAGAAATACGTGATTATGGGGGGAATATAATTTTTCATACTAGATTATGGGATCCAGATAAGCATAATGATGAAGATGAGAAAGAACGTAGAAGGAGTCAAAATGAATTTAGAATTAATGCTTGTCGCCTACTAAAAAAAACGTTTAAAAATGCTTCAGTTGGTTTGCAGATAAATTGACTGGTGAGCTGGCTCCTGATTTATTGCTAGATTCTAAACATTCTAATAAAAATAATTATTTTAACATGTTAAATAATTATAATATTTGTATTGCTGACGATGGACTTAAAGATACTCCGGGTTGGAAAATTGGAGAGTATTTGTTGTTCGGGAAAGCAGTTATAACAACTCCACTTAATATTGATTTGGATAATTTTAATGAGCATATAAATTATGAAAAACTTTGTAATCGTAGTTCGTATTTAGAATTACCTGAAAAAATTGAATATTTGTTAGACGGAAAAAAATATTTAAAAATGGGTGAAGATAATTTGATGTGGAGCGAAATTTATTTACATCCCAAAAACTATATTCAAAGAATTTTGTCTATCATTAAAAAGGATATTTAGCATTGAAATTAATTAGGTTTGTTATTATAACTCATGTTACTCATAGTCAAAATAAACATCAATATTTTGGTTATGCACCTTACGTACGTGAGATGAATATTTGGTTAAAATATGTGGATGAAGTAATTGTTGTGGGGCCATTTTTAAAACAGGAACCAACTATAATTGATCTTGCATACAAACATGGCAAAATAGATTTTAGAAAAGTCTCCAATATTAATTTTACCAATTTTAAAAATAGTTTAATTTCATTTTTTAAATTACCAGTAGTTTCTTGGCAAATATTTTTGGCAATGAAGACAGCTGATCATATCCATTTACGTTGCCCGGGAAACATTGGTTTATTAGGTTGCTTTATTCAAATATTCTTCCCAAATAAACAAAAAACAGCTAAATATGCAGGTAATTGGGATCCAATGAGTAAGCAGCCATGGACATATAAATTACAAAAGTATATTTTGAACAACACTTTCTTAACCCGAAATATGCAAGTTTTGGTTTATGGAGAATGGGAAAATCAATCTAAAAATACTATACCTTTTTTTACTGCTACTTATTCTGAAACCGAAAAAGAAATTATTCACAAGCCTGATTTTAATGAATCTATAGCGTTTCTTTTTGTTGGTAGTTTAGTTGTTGGTAAAAATCCAATTTATGCTATAAAATTAGTTCAGAAATTAATAGAAAAAGGATATAAAGCAACTTTAGATTTATATGGAGAAGGAATTGAGCGGGGTATTTTAGAAGAGTATATTCAAAATAATCAACTCGGAGAGTATATTGTTTTGCAGGGAAATCAAAATCAGGAAACAGTAAAAAAAGCATATCAAAAAAAACATTTTGTAATCTTGCCTTCTAAAAGTGAAGGTTGGCCAAAAGCAGTTGCCGAAGGAATGTTTTGGGGGTGTATTCCGGTTGCCAGTAAAATTTCTTGTGTCCCTTTGATGCTAGATTATGGTAATAGAGGGGTTATATTGGAAATGGACTTAGAGAAAGATGAAATTCAATTAAGCGAAATACTTAAAGACGAAAAAATCTTTTTTACTAAAAGTAAATTAGCTACTGAATGGTCTCAAAATTATACTATAGATGTTTTTGAAACTGAAATTAAAAAGCTTTTAGTAAAATGAGGATTGTACAAATTATAGATTCTTTAGAAGTAGGAGGGGCAGAACGCATGGCATTAAATTATGCTAATGCATTATCTGAAAAAATAGAATTTTCAGGTTTAATCGCTTCTCGGAAAGAAGGATTACTGTTAAGCCAAATAGATGAGAAAGTTTCGTATTTATTCTTGAAGAAAAAGAAAATAATAGATTTTAAAGCCGTTTTTTTATTGCGTAGATACCTGAAAAACAATAAAGTAAGTGTAATTCATGCACATAGTTCTTCTTTTTTTATAGCAGTTTTAGTAAAGTTGACTTTGCCAAAAATAAAAATAATTTGGCATGACCATTATGGTATTTCTCAGGATTTAAAGTCAAGAAAAAACGTAGCATTAAAATTTGGTTCTCTTTTTTTTAAAGGGAGTATAGCGGTAAACACAGCCTTGAAAGATTGGGCAGAATCTTATTTGTATTGTAAAAATGTTATTTATTTTCCAAATTTTGTTGATGAAATAACTAATTTAAATAAAGAGGTATCATTAAATGGGGAGGAAGGAAAAAGAATTGTTTGCGTAGCAAATTTACGTCCACAAAAAAATCATGAATTATTAATTAAAGCAGCCAATATAATTAGAAATGAATACCCAGATTGGACTTTTCATTTATTTGGGAAAGATTTTTTAGATGATCATTCTAAAAAGCTTAAGGAGTTGGTTAGAGATTTAGAATTAGATAAAAATATTTTTTTTTACGGAGCAGTGAATAATGTTGCTTCAGTATTAGAACAATGTAATATAGCTGTATTGCCTTCTATCTCAGAAGGACTTCCGTTGGCAATCTTAGAATACGGATTGTATAAGTTACCAGTTGTGGCAACAAATGTTGGGGAAATTTCTACTATCATTATTTCAGAAAAAGAAGGGTTAATTATTGAATCAAATAATATAAATCAATTTTCACAATCTATTCAAAAATTAATTAGGAATAAAAAATCAAGAATCGAAATGGGATTGGAATTAAATAAAATTGTGAATTTGAATTACAGTCAAGAATCGATTGTAAGAGATTATATTTCATGGTTAAATTATTTGATTAATTTTATTCCTTCAAAAAATATCTAATTAATGAAAAACAATCTATTATCTTATGGTAATATTCTTTTGATTCATGCTTTAATTGCTTTGGCAATTTTTGTGATGCCATTTTTATCTAAGATTTATGCACTTATTATTCCAATTTTAGGATTGCTTTTTGTTTTGAAAACAAAAAATAAAAATAATGAAGTGCTTTTGATTGCTGCATATTTGGTAGGAGTTGAGGTTTTCTTAAGAATGACGGGGGGGAATTTAAATAATGAGTATATTAAGTTAAGTGTCATTTTTTTTATGCTGTTGGGTATGATTTACAGCAGTTTTACAATTAGCTCCTTTGTGTATTGGTTTTTCTTGATATTATTAATCCCTAGTATTTTGGTAACTGCTACTACAGATATTTTATCAGTAGATGTAAAAAAAGCTTTATTCTTTAATTTATCAGGGCCTTTCTGTTTAGCTTTTTGTGCAATATATACATTTAATAGAAAGATTAGTTTCTCAGAATTACAGAATATAGTTCTTGCAATGGGCTTACCAATTGTATCAACTACTGCTTATTTGTTTTTGTATAATCCTAGTGTGCAAAGTGTGGTTACAGGTACTCAGTCTAACTTTGAGACTTCGGGAGGATTTGGGCCTAATCAAGTTTCTACGATATTAGGATTAGGGATGTTTGTGTTTTTTACTCAATTAATTCTCTTTTCGAAATCAAAAAAAATGTTGATTTTAAACGGAATATTACTTTTAGTTATTAGCTATCGAGCAATTGTAACCTTTTCGAGAGGAGGAGTAATTACTGGAGTGGTTATGATTGCTATATTGTTATTGTTGTTATATTTTCATTCAAGTAGAGAAGTAAAAGGAAAGCTAGCTATGGTATTTGTTATTACTGCTATTATGGGAATAGGAATTTGGACATATACTTCTGTGCAGACTTCTGGATTAATAGAAAAGCGTTATGCTAATCAAGATGCTACAGGGAGAGTGAAAAAAGATAGATTAGGAGGCAGAGAAGCTATTATTGAGGTTGAACTTAAAACCTTTTTTGATAATCCAATACTAGGAGTTGGGGCAGGGTTGGGAAAAGAGTATAGGAAAAAGGCTTTTGGAGTAGATGTGGCCTCACATAATGAAATTACACGTATGATAAGTGAACATGGATTTCTCGGAATACTAGGACTGCTAATACTTTTTATAATGCCTTTTGTATTGTATTATATTAATCGAAGTAATTTGTATTTTCTATCATTTTATGTTTTTTGGTTTCTAACAATTAATCATGCTGCAATGCGAACTGCTGCACCCGCATTCGTATATGCATTAACTTTGATTAGTGTAATTAATTATAAAACAGATAATTATGTAAAAACTAATACTATTCCTGATTAATTACCACTAACTATTAATTTTATAATACATTTGTTCCAGTAATTTTAAATTTCCCCAAATTTAATGATACAACTTAACTGATACAATTTAAATGCCCCAAAAAAATAAAATCCATTTTGAAATATCAGAACGAAAAGTCATTCTTCGATTTTTTGATTCTTTTTTTGTTTTGGGAGCTTTGTATCTTCTAAGTCAGGTGTTTGATTATCATTATTTTAATGTTTCAAGTACTAATTATCATGGAGCAATTGTATTGGTATTATATCTCAATGTTTTTGGATCTATTTTTGAGATGTATAATTTACAAGTAGCAAGTAATCAGTTTCAAATTCTAAAAAGTACTGTTATTGCTGTATCAACTACGGTTTTGGTTTATTTATTGACTCCAGTTTTATCACCCGAATTACCTAAACAGAGAATCTCGATAGTTATCTTTTATTTTGCTATACTTTTTGTTATCCTATTTTGGCGTTTCTTTTATGTTTATTTCCTTGCCTCACATCGTTTCTTTCAAAATGTAGTTTTAATATGTGATCAAGACCAGTTAGAAGAATTGGTTTTGGGATTAGAGAATGTTGATCCCAATTATAAAATTATTGGATTTGTAAATTTAGATGCTTTGAATAAGAATCCGATTGACTATCAGTATGTAAAAGAAGTTAAAAAGGAAGAGTTAGAAGAGTTTGTTCTCGAAAAGGGGGTTTCGGAAATCGTTATAGCATCGCAAAAGACAGATGGAATTACTGCCGATTTATATCAACAATTATTACATTTACTTGAGTCGGGTAAAATCATCAGAGAATATACCCAAGTTTATGAAAGTAAAACACACCGTATTCCTGTGCAATATATAGCGAGAGATTTTTATCGTTTTTTTCCTTTTAGCCGCAGTAATAGTAATAAGTTATATTTAGTGATTGTCCGTTTTTTTGAATTCGCCTTTTCTCTGTTAGGCCTTCTGACAGGGTTGCTTTTAATGCCATTTATTATTGTAGGAAATTATATAGGAAATAGAGGAAAACTTTTTTATACCCAAGAAAGAATAGGGAAAGACGGAGCAGTTTTTAAAATATATAAATTTCGAACAATGGTGAAGAATTCGGAATCAAAAGGAGTCGCTTTTGCAGCTACAAATGATGTTCGTGTGACTCCTTTTGGAAAAATGATGCGTAAATCCAGAATAGATGAACTACCTCAGTTCATTAACGTTATAAAAGGGGATATGGCAGTTATAGGCCCGCGTCCAGAACGCCCATTTTTTGTAAAAGAGATTGCTCAGGTTATGCCATTTTATGAAACAAGACACATCATAAAACCAGGTCTTACAGGATGGGCACAAGTAAATTACTCCTATGGAGAATCAATAGAAGAAAGTTTAATAAAACTACAATACGATTTGTATTATATTAAACACAGAAGTATTTTTCTTGATATGAGTATCACTTTTAAAACTATTACTACGGTTTTATTTTATAGAGGGCAATAATTAAATGATAATAGGGATTGGTTTCTTGTTCTTGATAGCTACGCGCACCAGAATAACACCACTAGTTATAATCAAAGGTAAAACGATAAAGAATGAAGCCTTATTAATCATAAATAACCCATAAGTAATTAGTGAAATTATATGAATTAGTGAGAAACGATAAGTCCATTTTTTATTTTTCATGAGATTAAGAATCAAAAGAATTAATAAGAAAGGGCTAAATAATAGGATGTTGTAATTGTATTCTAATTCTTTGTGCAAGGAATAAAAACCAACAAAGACAAAAAACAGTCCCAATAATCCCATTATTAAAAGATAAATTTTATCAACACTTCTTTTATTTATGAAGATGATAAATGCTAATACAATAATGTAAGTATACCAATTATTCCACCAAGAATGATTTGGCTCTTTATCAAAAGATAGAATAGTTTTGTTTTGTTTGACTAAAGAGTGATTTTGAAAAGTTGTTTTATCTAAGCTATTTTTTAGTTCAAAAGGCAAAAATATTTTTGTTCCAAGTTCATCTACTTTTTTTCCAAAAATGATACTGATGCCTAATTTTTCATAAAAATGCCCATCAAAATAAGGATAAAGAATCGTTCGGTAAGTTTTATCGGTATCTCCTTTTTTAGTAATTATGGTACCGTTTAATGATTTGTTAAGAATATCAACTACCATCGAAGTACAGTTTTTATCAATAAATTTATAAGTATAATACCTGTCTTCAGATAGTATTGTTGCATTTAAATTATCAAATAATTTTTGCTTTAAATTATCAGAAATATTTAATTCCTGTTCGTAAACACTACGTTTTGTATAGTTGTATTCATTAATAAAATCGAGATAGGAATTTGCGGTAGCATAATATTGTAAATCACCTTTTGTGAATTTAGCAACAAAGTTAGGAGTTCTGAAATCGAAAGTACCATAATTATATACTATATCAAGAGCGTTAATAGAATCTTTGATTCGAATAGCTGTGTGGCCAAAAAGAGAGTAAGGTTCATTACCAGTTCCGCAAGTTAGAACGCTAGCTTTAGAATCTTTAGATAATAAAATACTTTGTCCGAAACTATTATTGATAAACGCAAAAAATAATAATAACAAGAATGCTTTTTTCGATGAATACGTTTTCATAAATATTTTTTTAAATGAATTATCAATACTCTTTTTATATGTAATGTTTTTATTTTCTAAACACGCCTAAATCCACTTTAAGTGAAAATATATTAGAATATAAAGCAACACTTTGATTTCCTAAATCTGTTAAAGCATAATCAATTTGAATGCCTTTATATTTAAAACCAAGTCCAATGTTAGGTTGGAAACCTACTTTTTCAGAATTGTCTAATTGTGTCACATTTTGAAAATTTCCTACTCCAGCTCTCAAAAAAACAAGATTGGTATAACCAAATTCCAATCCTAATGCAGGATCAATGCTTACAAAGTTACTAGAAATTATGTCTTTTGTTCTCTCAAAACGCATATTCATATTTGTAGCAACCAAAATACTATAATCATATCTGATTATAAATTTCTTTGCTATGCCTAATTGCGCTTTTGGTAACGTAATTTCGGTGCTTTCAGGCAAGTCCTGATTTTCTCCCGGAATAGCATCAGAAATTTTTTTGTATTCTTTCTCATCAATATTCCAAACATTATAAGTCGTTGTAATATCACGCAACATTAAGCCAAAATGCCAATCATTTTTTTCAAACTGTAATCCTAAATCAAATCCGAAGCCCCATGAGTTGGCAAATTTTCCAATAATACGTCGGATAACTTTAGCATTTACTCCATATTGAAATCCAGGAACAGGTAATTTTCTTGCGTATGAAAAGGTAAAACCATAATCGGCAGTCGAAAAAAGACTAATTCGATTGTAGTCAATGTTACCCTGACTGTCTATCAGTTCAGTAGTGTTTAAAATGTCATCTACACCAAAACGAATTAATGAAATTCCCCAAGCGCTTCGATCATCTATTGGGCTAGCATAGCCAATATAATCATATTGTGCGATATTGGCAAAATAATTAGCGTGCATTAAAGCGACTTGGTGGTCCTCGAGATTGGCAAGTCCAGCAGGATTCCAGTAAACCGAATTTACATCCTTAGTAGATGCAACAACTGCGCTTGACATGGCAAGTGCTGCGGCATCGACACCAATGTTCATAAACTCATTAGAGTATTTTCGAACCGTTTGGCTGTAATTGGCTGTGTAAACACAAAGCAGTAAAAACAATAAAATTTTCCTCAAGAGCTAATTTTTATAAACCGAAGTCTGTTTAATTTTTATCAAAAATATAATTTTTTACCGAGCTTATTTATTCCTTCGAGTAAATAATGCTAAAGTCTCACTTTTGTTTAAAAAACTCTAATAAAAACGTGCATCTCATTCAGTTATTATAGTAAATTTGTCGTTTATCATACTTAAAATATATTTGCAATGAATATTAAAAAACACGTTCCTAACGCTATTACATTAATTAATCTTTTCTGTGGCTGTATAGCAGTTGTTTTTGTTTCTAAATTAGATTATGAAATGGCTTTCTATTTTGTTTGTTTAGGAATATTTTTTGATTTTTTTGATGGTTTTTTTGCTCGATTATTTAAAGTGTCGAGCCCATTAGGGTTACAATTGGATTCATTGGCAGATATGGTAACTAGTGGGGTGGTGCCAGGTTACGTAATGTATAGTTTATTTGTTAGTAGTTCAAATGCACACAATATTATTGGTACAGAGTTTACTCCGTTCTTAGGATTCATTGTAACTCTAGGTTCTTGTTATCGTTTGGCAAATTTTAATATAGATACACGTCAGACAGATTCTTTTATTGGTTTACCAACACCAGCAAATGCATTGTTTGTATTGAGTTTGCCTTTGGTTTTAAAATATTCTGATTCGTTGATGATTCTTGAAATTTTAACAAACCAATGGATTTTATTAGCGATAGCATTGTTCAGTGCTTATATATTGAATGCAGAAATTCCTTTGTTTTCATTAAAGTTTAAAAAATTCAATTTAAAAGATAATCTTCTGCAAGTAGGCTTTTTATCATTGTCTGTTTTGTTGTTAGTTTTCTTTAAATATCTAGGGATTCCATTGGTAATTATTACTTACATAATACTGTCTGTTATAAACAATAAGTTTCTGAAAAAGTAGTTTTTTTATTGAATGAAAAGAAAAGTTACTAAAAGAAAACAGATCTCAAGTCGTAAATCTAAATCAACTAGTGCAGTTGGTAAGGTTTTTAAGTTTCTTATAAGTTCAATTTTAATTGGTCTTTTTCTGGGAGCCGTTTACCATTATCGTAATGGTTTGGCCTATTACTTCAGTTTTAAAACAGATAAAGTTCTTGAAAAAGAAGCTGAAGATAAGCGTCTCTCGGATGTTAGGAATTTTCAGGTTTTGGCAAATCACAAAGGAAAATCCATTGGGTTAGATGTGTCCGAATATCAAGGAAAAATTAGCTGGTCTTATGTTGATACATTAGAGCAAAAGTACCCTATAGATTTTGTGTTTATTAGAGCTACAGTTGGGAAAGACAGAAAAGATTTTCAGTTTAAACGCAACTGGATAGGAGCTAAGGAAAATAAAATGATTCGTGGCGCCTATCATTATTATCGCCCAAATGAAAATTCGATTGAACAAGCTGATCTCTTTATTAAAACTGTAATTCTAGAGAAAGGTGATCTGCCTCCTGTTTTGGATATCGAAAGATTGCCTAAAAATCAATCATTGGATAGTTTGAAAAAGGGACTAAAAAGATGGTTGAATAAAGTAGAGGCGCATTATAAAGTACGACCGATAATTTATACTGGTGAAAGGTATTATGATGATTTCTTGAAAGAAGAATTTAGCGATTATCTTTTTTGGATAGCCAATTATAATTTTTATCGTGAAAAAATAGAAGAAGATTGGTTGTTTTGGCAATTTACAGAAAAAGCAACTGTGCCAGGGATTAAACATACAGTCGATGTGAATATCTATAACGGAGATTTACAGCAATTGCAATTTATAACAGTAGATTAAGTCTTAGCCTTCAGTCGAAGTTTACAGTCTTAATAAAAAAAATCGCAGTATTCAAGTTTTTTTGACTGAATACTGCGACTGAATACTGAAAATGAACTCTTTTTAAAATTCCAATTTCTTCTTACGAAGTTCAAAATTTTGACCTAGATATACCCGACGCACCATTTCGTCTTCTACTAATTCTTCAGGAACACCTGCTTTTAGGATGCCTCCTTCAAACATAAGGTATGTTTTGTCAGTAATAGCAAGAGTTTCTTGTACGTTATGGTCGGTAATTAGAATTCCGATATTTTTATTTTTTAATTGAGCTACAATTCGCTGAATGTCTTCTACGGCAACAGGGTCAACTCCTGCAAAAGGCTCATCTAGTAAGATGAATTTAGGGTCAGTAGCAAGGGCTCTTGCGATTTCGGTACGACGACGTTCACCTCCCGAAAGTAAATCTCCTCGGTTAGTACGAATGTGTTCTAGGCTAAACTCTTCAATAAGGCTTTCCATCTTAGCTACTTGTTCCGCTTTGGATAAGGTAGTTAATTGCAGTACGCTTAATATGTTATCTTCGATACTTAACTTTCTGAAAACAGATGCTTCTTGAGCTAAATAACCTATTCCGTGTTGTGCTCTTTTGTACATAGGAAAATCGGTAATATTTAAGTCGTCAAGATAAATATTTCCTGAATTCGGCTTTACCAATCCAACAATCATGTAAAATGAAGTGGTTTTTCCAGCGCCATTTGGACCTAATAGACCAACTATTTCTCCTTGGTTTACCTCGACAGAAATACCTTTTACGACACTACGGCCCTTGTAGGTTTTGATTAAATTATCGGCTCTTAGCTTCATTTTTAATTAGATAATGTGAAAATTTGAAAATGAGATAATTAAAAATTAACCCAATTCAATTTATAAATATTTTAGAAAGGACAAATTAAAAGTAAAATAATCAATCAATTAAGTAAATTAACATTTTGAGTTAAAATTATCTAATAGATTAATTATCAAATTTTCTAATTAGTAGTTTCTTCTAGTGCTTCCCAAAATTCATACGCTCTACGCAAATGAGGAACTACGATTGTACCACCAACTAAGGTTGCAATTCCCATGGCTTCCATCATTTCTTCTTTGGTGACACCTTCTTTGAAACTAGTTTCAAGATGGTATTTTACGCAATCATCACAACGCAAAACGGCTGAGGCAACTAAGCCTAAAAGCTCTTTTGTTTTTACATCAAGAGCGCCTGCTGCATAAGCATTGGTGTCTAGATTAAAAATTCGTTTTACAATTTTGTTATTATCGGCTAATAACTTTTCGTTCATTTTAGAACGATAGTCGTTAAATTCTTGAATGATATCAGACATTTAATTCTTTGTTTTGTTTTTTATATACAAGTACCGAAATAAAGATACTCAACTCATAAATCAGTAACATCGGTATAGCTACAATTGTCTGGCTCACAACATCTGGAGGAGTTACAATTGCTGCTACAATCAGGATTATAATTACAGCATATTTCCAATATTTTCGTAAAAAACGTGGAGTTACTAAGCCTAGTTTGGTAAGGAAATAAATAACGATTGGTAGCTCAAAGAATAGTCCACCAGCTAGAATACTAGTTTTTACCATTCCCATATAAGATTCTAGAGTAAATTGATTTTTTACAATATCACTTACCGTAAAAGTTGCCACGAAATTTACAGACATTGGTATTACTACAAAGTACCCGAATGTTACACCTAGAAAGAAAAGTAATGAGGAAACAAAGATGAATACTTTAGCATTTTTACGTTCCTTTTCATACAAGGCTGGGCTGATAAATTTCCAGATTTCCCATAAGATATAAGGGAAACTCAAGATGAATCCTGCCAAGATACACATCCATACAAAAACGTTTACCTGTCCTTCCATTTGTGTATTCTGAATAATAAATGGCATTTCGGTAATACAAATATTCTCTGCAAATCCTAGTTTATGAGATAGTTCACAGAAAAACTGATAAGTAAAGAAAGTTGGTCTCGTTGGTCCGAAAATAATTACGTCAAATAAGTAATCACTTATAAAGTAAGTTAAAAAAGCCATTATTATTATGGCAGTTGTACTTCTAACTAGTAGCCATCTTAATTCTTCAAGATGGTCTAAGAACGACATTTCGCCTAGGTTTTTCTTCTTTGCCATTATACGATTCCTTCTTTTAAAATGTCATGTAAGTGTAATACGCCTTTGTATTCTCCGTTGTCGGAAACAATTAATTGCGTAATCGAGAAATCTTCTAATATATTTAAGGCGTCGACAGCCATTGTATCTGATGATACCATTTTTGGGTTTTTGGTCATAATGTCTATTGCGGTTAAATCGGCAAAAGTATCTCTGTCGTTTAGCATTCGTCGGATGTCACCATCTGTGATAATTCCGATTATTTTATTATTTTCTACAACTGCAGTAACGCCAAGTCGTTTTTCTGATATTTCAAATATAACTTTTTTGATTGAAGAATCGGGTGCGACAGTTGGTTTTAACGAATGTTCAATCATGTCTTTCACACGAAGTAAAAGTTTTTTTCCTAATGCGCCTCCAGGATGATATACAGCAAAATCTTCTGGTTTAAAATCACGCATTTCCATTAAACAAACAGCAAGTGCGTCTCCCATTACTAGTTGAGCGGTAGTGCTATTGGTTGGAGCTAGGTTTATTGGGCAAGCTTCCATATCGACAGTAGTGTTCAAGACATGATCACTTCCTTTTGCTAAAAAAGAAGTCATGTTACCTGTAATAGCAATTAGAGTATTGCCAAACCGTTTTAATAGCGGAACTAAAACTTTGATTTCTGGACTATTACCGCTTTTAGAGATGCAAATAATCACATCTTCATTCTGAATCATTCCTAAATCACCATGAATTGCTTCAGAAGCGTGAAGGAATAATGAAGGTGTTCCTGTAGAGTTAAAAGTGGCAACCATTTTTTGTGCAATTATTGCGCTTTTTCCTATTCCGGTGACTACTAATCGGCCTTTTGTTTCGTATATCTGTTGAACAGCTTGAGTGAAATTTTCATCTAAAAAATTAATTAGTTTCGCAATTGCTTCACTTTCAGATAGTATTGTTTTTTTAGCGATAGCTAATATATTTTCTTTTGTTATCAAAACAGAATAGTTAAAATTTGTAAGTGTAAAAGAAAGTTGTATCTTTATTGATGCAAATTTATACAAAATACCATAAAATAAAGAATGAATTCAAACGAAATTGAAATACATAAAGAATTAAAGAAGTATTTCGGCTTTAGCCAATTTAAGGGATTGCAGGAGGAGGTTATAAAAAGTATACTCGATAAAAAAAATACTTTTGTTATAATGCCCACCGGAGGAGGAAAATCACTCTGTTATCAATTGCCCGCTTTAATTCAGGAAGGAACAGCAATAGTTGTATCTCCTTTAATTGCTTTGATGAAAAACCAGGTAGACGCTATCCGGAGTCTGTCTTCAGAAAACGGAATTGCTCACGTTCTGAATTCTTCACTTACCAAAACAGAAATAGCCCAAGTAAAAAAGGACATTACTTCTGGTTTGACAAAATTATTATATGTTGCTCCCGAATCACTAACCAAAGAAGAATACGTGCAGTTTCTTCAAAATGTACCCATTTCATTTGTTGCTATTGATGAGGCGCATTGTATTTCAGAATGGGGACATGATTTTAGACCTGAATATAGAAATCTAAAACATATTATTAAACAGTTGGGTGATGTGCCAATTATTGGACTTACTGCAACTGCTACTCCAAAAGTTCAAGAAGATATCTTGAAAAATCTTGATATGTCCGATGCTAATACTTTTAAGGCGTCGTTTAATAGACCAAATTTATACTACGAAGTTCGTACAAAAACAAAAAATATAGAATCGGATATTATTCGTTTTATAAAACAACACAAAGGGAAATCCGGAATTATATATTGCTTAAGCCGTAAAAAAGTAGAAGCAATTGCGGAGGTTTTGCAGGTAAACGGTATTAGTGCGGTCCCTTATCATGCAGGATTAGATGCCAAAACTAGAGCTAAACATCAGGATATGTTCCTTATGGAAGATGTAGATGTTGTTGTGGCAACTATTGCTTTCGGAATGGGAATCGATAAGCCAGATGTTCGTTTTGTAATTCATCATGATATTCCAAAATCACTCGAAAGTTATTACCAGGAAACTGGTCGTGCAGGTCGTGATGGAGGCGAAGGACATTGCTTGGCATATTACTCCTATAAAGATGTAGAGAAATTAGAAAAATTCATGTCAGGAAAACCAGTTGCTGAACAAGAAATTGGGTTTGCTTTGTTGCAAGAAGTTGTGGCTTATGCCGAAACATCGATGTCAAGAAGAAAGTTCTTACTTCATTATTTTGGAGAAGAATTCGACAGCGAAACAGGCGAAGGTGCAGATATGGATGATAATGTTCGTAACCCGAAAACCAAAATAGAAGCCAAAGAACAAGTGGTGAAATTATTGGAAATTGTACGTGACACAAAGCATATTTATAAATCTAAAGAAATAGTATTTACATTAATAGGACGTGTAAATGCAGTAATTAAAGCACACAGAACCGATTCGCAATCTTTCTTCGGTTCAGGTTCAGATCATGACGAAAAATACTGGATGGCATTACTTCGTCAAGTATTAGTAGCAGGATATTTATCGAAGGATATTGAAACATACGGAATTATAAAAATTACCAAAGCGGGATTAGACTTCATCAAAAAGCCAGTTTCGTTTATGATGTCCGAAGATCATGAATATAATGAAACAGAAGATGAAGCTATAGTAACGGCATCAAAATCAGGAGGTACTGCTGATGAAGTTTTGATGGGAATGTTACGAGAACTACGAAAAAAAGTGGCCAAAAAATTAGGCGTTCCTCCATTTGTGGTTTTTCAAGATCCTTCACTAGAAGATATGGCTTTAAAATACCCAATTTCTATTGCTGAATTGTATAATATTCATGGAGTAGGTGAAGGGAAAGCAAAAAAATACGGTGGAGACTTCGTAGCCTTAATAAATAGGTATGTTGAAGAAAACGATATTATTCGTCCGGATGACTTGGTTGTAAAATCTACAGGAGTTAATTCTGTAAATAAATTATATATTATTCAGAATATCGACCGTAAATTATCACTTAATGATATTGCCTCAGCAAAAGGGCTTTCGATGGATGCCTTGATTAAAGAAATGGAGCAAATTGTATATTCAGGAACAAAACTGAATATTAAATATTGGGTAGATGATATGCTCGATGACGATCAGCAAGAAGAAATTCACGAATACTTTATGGAGTCAGAATCTGATAAAATTGAAGATGCCCTCAAAGAGTTTGATGGAGAATATGATATCGACGAATTACGCTTAATGCGAATAAAATTTATTAGCGAAGTAGCTAATTAAAAGTTTGCAGTCGCAGTTTTTAGTTTCAGTTCTTGCTGGACTTGTAAACTGCGACTGAATATTATTGTAGTTTTTGCTGTTGCTAAAAACTGCAATTGTTACTATTACTCAGGAAATACTTCCCCTCGGTGTGGTTTTAAGGCATCACGAACCTGAATCATATTTTCATCGGTTACGACCATATAAGCAATAGCATACATATCGTTTAGGATTGTAAATCCAGTTATGTTCAAAGGTAGCTTTTCGATAGCAATGAATTCTTTTAAATGAATCTCATGATGTTCTGCAGTTTTTGCGGAAGCTGGGCCACGAAAATCCCATATTAATTTTATTTTTCTTGACATTATTTATAGGTGCAAAGTTTCAGATAGACAAAGGTACAAAGTCTATTTTTTAAAATGGATTTTATATTAGTAAACTAATTTCAGTTCAAAATGTTATTTTTGCAGGTTCTTTTCATAGATAGAAAAGCTAATTGAATAAATAAAACAAAATGCCAAGAGAACTTTTACTTCAAGTATCGCCCGAAATAGCAGCAAATGAGTTATTGCTAAAAGAACATTTGTCGAAACAAATAAAAGTTTCACTAAATGAAATTCAGCATGTAACTATTTTAAAACGCTCCATTGATGCTCGCCAAAAAGCAATAAAAATCAATTTGAAGGTGAATATTTATTTGCAAAATGAAGTTTTTCAGCCAACTAAAATTGAGCTTCCAGAATATAAAAATGTATCTGGAGCACAAGAAGTAATTGTTGTAGGGGCTGGACCTGCAGGGCTTTTTGCAGCTTTGCAGTTAATAGAATTGGGTTTAAAACCAATAGTTCTTGAGAGAGGGAAAGATGTACGAGGTCGCAGACGAGATTTAAAAGCAATAAATACAGAGCATTTTGTAAACGAAGATTCTAATTATTGTTTTGGAGAAGGTGGAGCAGGAACATACTCTGATGGTAAATTATATACACGATCTAAAAAACGTGGAGATGTAACCAGAATTTTAGAATTATTGGTTGCTTTTGGAGCTTCAGATGATATTTTGATAGAAGCGCATCCTCATATCGGAACTAATAAATTACCAAAGATTATTCAGGATATTCGAGAAAAAATTATCGAATGCGGCGGACAGGTTTTGTTTGAAACTCGCGTTACTGATATTCTTGTAAAAAATAATGAAGTTCAGGGGATTGTAACTCAAGACGGAACTACTATTAATGCTAATAAACTGATATTGGCAACGGGACATTCTGCTCGTGATATCTTTGAATTATTAGATAGAAAGAAAATTTTTATAGAGGCTAAGCCTTTTGCCTTGGGTGTAAGAGCCGAACATCCGCAATCTTTAATAGATAGTATACAGTATAGTTGTGACTATCGTGGGGAACATTTGCCTCCAGCACCATATTCTATCGTGAAACAAGTAGGAGGAAGAGGAATGTATTCATTTTGTATGTGTCCCGGTGGTGTAATTGCACCATGTGCTACAAGTCCTGGCGAAGTAGTTACAAATGGTTGGTCTCCATCTAAAAGAGATCAGGCTACAGCCAATTCTGGAATTGTAATCGAATTAAAATTAGAAGATTTTAAACCGTTTGCCAAATTTGGAGCTTTGGCTGGAATGGAATTTCAGAAAAGTATCGAACAAAAAGCATGGCACTTGGCAGGGGAAACCCAAAAAGTTCCTGCACAACGAATGGTCGATTTTACTCAAAATAAAGTTTCGTCGGATATTCCTAAAACATCTTATGTTCCCGGAACTACTTCGGTAGAAATGGGGCAGGTTTTCCCAGGTTTCTTATCTCAAATATTACGTGAAGGTTTCTCTGAATTTGGTAAATCGATGCGTGGTTATTTAACCAATGAAGCGATTCTTCATGCGCCAGAAAGCAGAACGTCGTCACCAGTTCGTATTCCGAGAAATTCAGATACTTACGAGCATTTGCAAATAAAAGGATTGTACCCTTGTGGTGAAGGTGCAGGTTATGCTGGTGGAATTATATCGGCTGCTATTGATGGGGAAAAATGTGCTTTGATGATTGCTGAAGCTTTAAAATAATCTGCCGAATTGTTTATTTTGAAGTAAAAATAGTATTATTTTAGTTGCTTTAAGAGGTTGGTTGCAATTCTAAAATTTAGGATGTGGTTTAGTCTTTAGTAACTTTTTTAAAATAATATATTATGCCGCTATTAGATATTGAAGCAAAATACGGATTTACATACCCAATTATCTATAAGGAACTTTCTCTAGATGGGATGCTTAATGTTGGGGAATATGGCCCTGATTGGTATGTAACCGTTTATCCTAAATTAAAAGAAAATCCTCCGTTGCTTTTACATTCTTACGATTTTGAATTGCTTAATCCTAAGAATGTGGATGAAGCTATAGAAGAACTTTTGGATCCCGAAGATTATCGTCAAATAAAAGAAGAATTCAAATTTATACCATTCGGGCAGAGCGGAGCTGGAGATCATTATTGTTTCTTTTTAAATGAAGAAAATAATGGAGAGAATCCAGTAGTTTTTGTTTGGCATGATGCGAATGAAGTAAATTATCTAGCAAAGAATATACAGGATTTTATTTTTAGAATGCTGCTAACAGATATGTCTGATCAGGATGTTTATAATGATGTAAGTGATGGGGAATTTAAGGATAATCTTGATAAGGTTCTTAAAACTCATAAAAAGTATCTAACAGATAAACAAAAAGATGTTTTACAAACTGTATTTGATAGAGAAATCATAGACTACGAAATCTTGTTGCCTAAAGCGAAAGAAACCAAAAGAGGATTGTTAACAGATGTAGAATTAAAAAAGATATTAATTGAAATTATCCCATTTGATAAAATGGATTTGAGTTTTGAATACTCTAATCAGTAATAATTATACTAGACTAAATATTAAATCACTTAATAAAACTCAATGAAAGATTTCTTTTCTAATTTCTTTGGTAGAAATAACGACCCAAAATCTATTGTTTCTTTTGATGTTATATATTCAATTTATTCCTATTTATATAATGAGGTAAGTAGTGTTGATTTTAAAATGAAAGGGGTTCATGATACGGTTTCTGTGAATTTTTACTCATTTCCAAGTTCATTCGATCATGAGGAAGGAAGGGAAGAAATCAAGAAAAGTGGCTTCAACAATGCGTATGAAGTTTTAAATGAGTTGTATAAAAAGATTGATATCGGAGTGCTCTCGGAAGAGACTATACAAGCGGAATTAGAATACGATTATATTCACATTCAATTTTATTCTGAGCCAACTCCAGAATCAAAAAAATATCTAAAGCATGTCTTGCATAATTTTGTCATTTTCTTTTGTTGTACGAATAGTTTAGAAACAAATGATTTTAGAATTTTATACAATAACAGTTATTTTTTAGATTATACAAAAGGAATTTTGGACACTGAATATATCGACATAAATAATCCTAAAAATGAAATTCAGAAAATAGGATTCAAGGAATTTGAAAGAATTTTGCAGGGGATTTGTCAATATATGGAAATTGAAATACCTGATAGTGTTGCGCTTCCTACGCAAGAAAATTTATTGCCAGAAGTTGTTGAGGTTACGCAGGGAACATTTGAAGAATTTATCAAACTGGTTTCTAGAGGAGATGTAGATGAAAAATTGGTTCAAAAACAGTCAAAAAAACTTTTAAATAATTTTAAAAAAGGAGCAACAGAATATCATGCGATAGTCGAAGGACAGTGGGACTTTTTTGAAAGTATCGATTGTTGGAATAGTGATTGGAAATTTGACCCAGAAGATGCTGAGTATTTTATCTCTGAAATGATTGGTGAGGATCTTAATTTTGAATATCCTGAAGAAACATATAGTCATGATTTGTTCCCATATATTCAATCGGCTTTAGAAAAGAAGAACCTTGAATTAATGACTTATGATACGCATGGAGATAATTATTTGTTTTTTGTGGCAAATAAAAGTGATGTTGCCAGAATCTTAGAATTATCAGAATTAACAAAGATTGAGGTTGAGCAGCTGTAATTAATCGCTACGAATTCATGAATCATTTTTATTTAACCTTTGACAAGGGGCTGTAAAAGTGTTTTTCGGGATGACAAGATTACTGTAAAAACTGAGACTTAAAACTGTTCTTTGGCACGTCCAGATTATTTTACGGAATCAAAATTATTTTCCCTGTACTTTTTCGGCTTTCTAG
The DNA here is from genome assembly GCF_025847275.1 of Flavobacterium frigoritolerans. Lineage (GTDB taxonomy): Bacteria > Bacteroidota > Bacteroidia > Flavobacteriales > Flavobacteriaceae > Flavobacterium > Flavobacterium frigoritolerans. The sequence continues at coordinate 86,110 of NZ_JAOZEV010000002.1, read as the reverse complement.
GTAATCGTGTGCTTGTTTTCCTTCGGATAATTTAAAAGAGGTAGGTGTAGCAAGCGATACTTTTCCTTCGGTAATCCATGTAAATAACTGATTGGCTCTTTTAATTCTTTCCTCTCTTGTAGTTAAATAACTCCATAAATCTCCACCAGTTAGTGTTTTTGAGGTATCCATGAGCATTCTTGGGTCTATAAACTCAGGATCGCCGCCAGCCATTCCGAAAAACACCACCTGACCACAATTTTTGGTTACTTCAAAACTATCATTTAAGGTGCTGCCAATACTATCGTAAACTACATCGGCGCCTTTTGGAGCTACTTTAAAAACTTCTGCTTTCCAATTATCGTTGTATAAAAAAACATGGTCAGCTCCTTGTTCGATTGCAATTTTTGCTTTATCGGGAGATGAGGTTAAGCCAATTACGGTTGCGCCCAAAAGCTTACTTATTTGTGTAAGGAATTGTCCAACACCTCCAGCAACCGCATGTATGATTACCGTTTCTCCTTTTTGTGTTTTATGACTATCTGTGGCGAGGTAATGTGCTGTTAATCCTTGTAGTAAAATAGAAGCTCCAGTTTCAAAATCAATTGCTTCAGGTAGCGGAATTACATGGTTTATGTTAACGGCTAGAAGTTCGGCATTTGCAAAAGGAACATCGGCAAATGCAACTCTGTCTCCAATTTTAAACTCGGAGTGGTTGTTGGTGTTTACTACGATTCCTGAACCTTCATATCCAGCTATAAAAGGTGGGTTTCCTTTAAGGTGATAGTTTCCTTTTCGGCGATATACATCGGCAAAATTTAATCCGATGGCTTTCATTTCGACCAAGATCTCGTCGTATTTTAATTGTGGATTTGGAATGTCGATGTATTCAAGTACATCAGAATTACCAAAAGAAGAAAAAGTTAATGCTTTCATTTTATTTAATTCTAGCAGTGAAATGTTTATAAAAGAACTGATTTTAGACTATAGTTTTGGTAAGTTGAATTCATTGCATTTGCTTTTTTGAGAAGTTAGTTTTTCAATATCTTGTCATTTTCTAGGAGAATCGATAGTTAGGTTTTTCTGAGTATTATTTAGTTAAAAGGTTCATCGTCTTGTAGATTGATGCAAATTACGAAATTTTGTCTTTGATCCTTAAAATAAAAAAGCCACTTATAATTGTAAGTGGCTTAGTGAATTAATGATTATTTCTTTTTTAATTTATCTTTAAAGACTTTTTCAAACTTTTCTATTTTTGGCTGAATTATCATTTTACAATAGGGCTGATTTTTATTGTTGTCATAATAATTTTGATGGTAGTCCTCGGCTTTGTAAAACTTAGTAAATGGTTCTACAGCAGTAACAATAGGATCGTTGTATACTTTTGCTTTTTTTAAAGCATTTATAATGTTATTTGCTGCATTTTTTTGCTCTTCATTTTTATAAAAAATAACAGAGCGATATTGACTTCCTACATCGGCACCTTGTCTATTTAATGTTGTAGGATCGTGTACAGTAAAAAATACTTTAAAAATCTCATCTAGATTTGTTGTGTTTTTGTCATATGTAATCTGAACTACTTCGGCAAAACCAGTTTTTCCTGTTGAAACTTCTTCATAACTTGGATTTGTAGTTTTTCCTCCTGAAAATCCAGATACAACAGATTTTACTCCATTTAAGTTTTCATAAACGGCCTCTACGCACCAATAACAGCCTCCGCCAAGTGTAATAGTATCGTAATTGGATTGTTTTTTTGCTTGCCCAAATCCATTAAACGAGAGGATTAAAAGGCATATTAGAATTGTGTTTTTCATAGTGTTATTTATTATCGGGTATAAAATCAAGTGCAATCGAGTTCATGCAGTATCTTTTTCCAGTTGGGGCAGGACCATCATCAAATAAATGGCCTAAGTGACCACCACATCTACCACAAAGAACCTCAGTTCTTTCCATGCCTATCGAGTTATCTTGTTTGTAGATTGTGCTTTTTTTGTTTTCTTGCTCAAAAAAGCTTGGCCATCCGCAACTGCTTGAAAATTTGGCTCCGGATCTAAAAAGTTTATTCCCGCAGGCCGCGCAATAATAGGTTCCTTTTTCATCAGTGTTCCAATATTTTCCTGTAAAAGGTCTTTCAGTATCGGCATGTCTCATTACTTCATATACATCACTAGGTAATACCTTTTTCCATTGAGCATCGGTAAGATTTAGTTTTGTAGTGTCAGTATTCGAGTAATATGGATTATCAGGTTTACTGATTTTGTTTTCCATGGGATTATTTTTTGTTGATGTATATTGTTCTTTTTTGTTTTGTCCACAGGCTTGAAGGATAAACAGCGGGAGCAAAAATAATAAGCTTAAAAAATGGGCTCTAGTTTTCATAATTTATTGATTTTGTATTGTAAAGGTAAGATGCTTGTTGTTGGTAAAGTGTTGTCTGTTTTACAAATGGATGCTTATTTAAGTGTGTTTTAACTATTACTATTTACGAAAAAAATGTAGTTTTAGATTTAAAAGGAAATATTATTGCTCTTATGTCTTTAATACACTCATTGTCATGATATAAAATTAAAATTTTAGTGAATGCAAGGCTCGTTAAACTTTTCACAAACTTTTTCTAGGCTCTAAAGCAATTTCTTTTTTCGTATTTTTGTGTGTTTAATACCAATTATGATAGAAGAAAACGTAATATTAGTTAATCAAAATGATGAGCAAATAGGCTTGATGCCAAAAATGGAAGCTCATGAAAAAGCGGTTCTACATCGTGCATTTTCAGTTTTTGTTTTAAATGATAATAATGAAATCATGTTACAGCAACGTGCGCATCATAAATATCATTCTCCGCTACTTTGGACTAATACATGTTGTAGCCATCAGCGTGAGGGTGAAACTAATATAGAAGCTGGAAGTCGAAGATTGTTTGAAGAAATGGGATTTAAAACTCCACTTAAAGAACTTTTTCATTTTATATATAAAGCTCCTTTTGATAACGGATTGACAGAACATGAACTGGATCACGTTATGATCGGACGTTATAATGGAGTACCTACTATAAATCCAGAAGAAGTTGAAGCTTGGAAATTGATGAAAATAGAAGATGTAAAAACAGATATGCAATTACATCCTGAGATTTACACCGTTTGGTTCAAAATAATTTTTGACGAGTTTTATCATTTTCTGGAAGACCATAAAATTTAAACCAAAACCTACATGAGAGTTACGATATCAAGGAAAGCACATTTTAATGCTGCTCATCGGCTGTATAGAAAAGATTGGACTGCAGAGAAAAATGATGCCGTTTTTGGGAAATGCAATAATCCCAATTTTCATGGTCATAATTATGAATTAACTGTTAGTGTTACTGGAGAAGTTGATCCAGAAACAGGTTTTGTGATAGATGTGAAAATATTGGCAGATATTATATATCAAGAAGTAGAATTACCATTTGATCATAAGAATCTTAATCTTGATGTACCAGAATTTCAAGATTTAAATCCAACTGCAGAACATATTGCAGTTGTGATATGGAATAAAATTAGAAAAAAAATAAATCCCGATTTTGATTTAGAAATCGTGTTATATGAAACTGCTCGTAATTTTGTAACCTATAAAGGAGAATAAAATGTCATTAAAAGTAGGAGATATTATCCCGAATTTTACAGCTAAAGATGCTAATGGAGACGTGTTTGAGAGTAAAGATGTGCTTGGTCGTAAACCTTTGGTTATTTATTTTTATCCTAAAGATAATACGCCAGGTTGTACAACAGAGGCTTGTAGTTTTAGAGATCAATATGAAGACTTTGTAGCTTTAGGAGCCGAAGTAATAGGTATCAGTAGTGATAGTGTTGATTCTCATCAAAAATTTTCTCATAAACACCATTTGCCATTTGTGCTTCTTTCAGATGCAGATAAAAGAATAAGAACTCTTTTTGGAGTTCCTTCAGGATTACTTGGATTATTGCCAGGAAGGGTAACCTATGTTGTCGATAAAAATGGAGTCATAATCCTGATCTATGATAGTATGGTTGCTGCCAAGCATATCCCTAAGGCACTTGAGGCAATTAAAGAATTAGTGTCATAAGTTAAAAACATAATAGTATGCAAGATTCCTCAAATGAATGGATTTGTATAAAAAATAAATATTGATGGATTTAAAATTATATCCTTTGCAGTTTGAGCCAATTTTGAAAGACAGAATTTGGGGTGGAGAAAAATTAAAAACAGTTCTTAATAAACCGATTACATCTAAGATTACTGGTGAAAGTTGGGAACTATCTACTGTAGAAGGAGATGTAAGTATTGTTGCAAACGGAAGTTTGAAAGGAAAGTCACTTACTGATATAATAGAGGAATTCCCAAGTGAAGTTTTGGGAACAAAAGTTTACAAACGATTTGGAAAACAATTTCCATTACTTTTTAAATATCTTGATGCTCGAGAAGATCTTTCAATACAAGTGCATCCTAATGATAAGCTGGCAAAAGAACGTCATAATTCTTTTGGTAAGACTGAAATGTGGTATATTATGCAGGCTGATGCCGATGCAAGAATTATTGTAGGTTTTAAAGAAGATTCAAGTAAAGAAGAGTATCTGGAGAATTTAAATAACAATACACTAGTTTCTATTCTGGACGATGTAAAAGCTAAACCCGGAGATGTTTTCTTTCTGGAAACAGGGACGGTTCATGCCATAGGAGCAGGATTAGTCGTAGCCGAAATTCAGCAAACATCAGATATTACGTATCGTTTGTATGATTTTGATAGGGTAGATGCACAAGGAAATAAAAGAGAATTGCATGTAGATTTAGCGCTAGATGCTATTAATTATAATAAGGTAGATACTTATAAGGAGTATAAGAAAAAGACAAATGAATCTAATGTAGTAGTAGATTGTCCTTATTTCACCACAAATTTTATTCCGTTAGATGGTCAGGTTGAGGCGAATAAAAGTGGAGAAACTTTTACAGTTTATATGTGCATTGAAGGTTCTTTTGAAATAGAATACGACGGAAATAAATTGGAATATAAAAAAGGAGATACTGTGTTGATCCCAGCTACTTTGAATGAGTTCATTCTCAATGGAAAAGCTTCTATTTTAGAAATTTACATTTCATAGCGGGTAATAGAAAGATTATGTGTACTTTTGCAAACGCAAATTAAAATTAAAATAAAATGGCAAACGTTAAGAATTTAAAGAAAGACATCAACTACGTTTTAGGAGATATTATTGAAGCAGTTTACTTATTTGAAATTTCTACTACAGGAAAACCAACTACAGAAACTAACGCTTTGATCGATGAAGCTATTGCTGCTTTTGATGCTTTGATCACTAAAGTGAACACAAAGAACGTAGAAAATAAAAAAGCTCATTTCAAACAAATCAATGTTGAATTGGAAGAAACTGCTAATCAATTGATTGCAAAAATCAACGAATTGTAGTAAAAAAAAACGATAAAAAAGTGTAAAATTATTTTGGTAAAACAAAAATCAATCTTACATTTGCACCCGTAATGAGTCGCCAGCGTAGCTCAGTTGGCTAGAGCAGCTGATTTGTAATCAGCAGGTCGTGGGTTCGAGTCCCTCCGCCGGCTCAAAATAAAACCATCCGATAAGGGTGGTTTTCTATTAGTATTGAAAATGTGAAATTATTTGGTAAAACAAAATCAATCTTACATTTACGCCCGTAATGAGTCGCCAGCGTAGCTCAGTTGGCTAGAGCAGCTGATTTGTAATCAGCAGGTCGTGGGTTCGAGTCCCTCCGCCGGCTCAACGTAAAACCATCCGATAAGGATGGTTTTTTATTTATATTAAAAGTGTAAATTTATTTTGGAAAATTCAAAAAACCACTTTACATTTGCACCCGTAATGAGTCGCCAGCGTAGCTCAGTTGGCTAGAGCAGCTGATTTGTAATCAGCAGGTCGTGGGTTCGAGTCCCTCCGCCGGCTCAGAGTTAAAACCATCATAGAAATATGATGGTTTTTTTTTTTGCTCTATATCCAGTTTCTATTGATCAGTACCGAAATCTAGACGTTATAAAATTAGGTATAAGTATTAGTTAGTCTGTAAAAAAAAAGAATTCTGTATTTTTCAACTCTCGAAATTGACTTTTAAAAGTCTTTATTTTGGATATAGAGACAAACTAATGTTTAATGAGTGACTTTGTGATAGAGAGGTGATAAACGCATTGGTTGGGTGTATGAAGATGTTTATGTTCCGACTTCAGTATCTGTAATGTGTCTGAGTTTTGACTTCGTAGATTTTATAAAAGTATTTGAAATTATATGATTTATAGAATACTATTTGAAAAGTCCAAAAAAAAATCCTGCTTAAAAAAAACAGGATTGATATTGTTGTAATGAGAGGAGTGTATTTATTGCTGCTTTTTGATTTTAGCAACATACTCAGTAAGTTTTTTCCCGTAAAGTGATTGAGCTACTTTAGGAGTCATTGATTTTTGGATTGTATCCAAGTATTTAATGTTGATGTCGTATATGTCTGATAAGGCAATATAAGGCGCTATTTCGTGATCTTTGTTGTTAATGGCAAAGTTTGTAGCGTATAAATATTTTCGTTTGATATTAGACTCTTGTTTTTCGTTTACACTGTCTAATGTTTTTTGATTATTATCTTTCATTGCTTTAAATCTCAATGCAACAAGATCAAGGTTCGAATCATTAAAGCGAGAGCTTATTTTTCGGTAATCTTCGTATAATTCTTGGTTTTTAGATCCAGTAATTTTAGCACTTGAAATGTAAGTGTCCAAATTAGTGTCTATGTTGATGTTACCAGGTTCTGCAAAAAATAATATATTATTGTCTAGTGAATTACTTACTCCACGATCTAGAAATAGGTAAAGCATTTCTGGTGATTTTAATTCGATGTTAGTTTCGAAAGCAGAATTACCATCAATTTTAATGCTGTCAATAGCTACTAGTGATGTGTCTACAACTCTTTGTATGTATAAGGTTCCGTTTTTTAATCCTTTAATATTTCCTGTAATATGCAAATTGGTTTTTGATTCGTTTTTGCTACATGAAGCTAAAAGAACAAGGGTAACGAATGCAATAATAGTTTTTTTCATTGTTTATAGATTTTGGTGCAAAATAAAGAAAATAGTTTTAAAAAAAACATTGCTAAACTTTTAATTTATAAAAAAATCCCAATCTATTTCTAAATTGGGATTTTCTTGTTTTCATTTCTTATTAACCTTTTAACCAGGCGTTTCTAAGGGATTGTTTGGAATTGTCGGTTGCTTTAAAAGTATTCTTTTCTTCGTAAGGAAGTTTTACTACTCCTTTTAAAGTTAGGTCCTTGCCATTGCGTTTTATTTTAACGGTTACGGGGTCGTTTTCTTTCCAGGTTTGACTTTCGGTTATCATATCGTAAATGTTTACTAATGAATATGGTTTTTCATTTATAGATAAGATGTAATCGCCTCCTCTTAGGTCAAGTGCTTTGAAAAAAGGGTTCAATTCTATTTCAGGTATGACCATAATTTCTTTGGTTTCAGGGTTTATAGTGATGTATGGAATTTGACCTTTTAAGAAAATTGTCCCAGGAACTTTCTCTACGGCTTTAGTTACTCCAACTTTATCTAAGTAAAAGTCGTAAGGTATTGGAGTTGTTCCTGCAACGTAAGTGTTTAAAAATGTTCCGACTTCAGGATAAGTTAATTGAGTGATTTTAGCAAAGAGCTCATTATCGTTAAATGGCTTTGTAATACCGTATTCATCCGATAATTTATGCATTAAGTCTAGAATTCCTCTTTGACCATTACTTTTTTCTCTAATAATAATATCGAGGCACATACCAATAAGTGCTCCTTTTTCATATACATTTAAGTATTGGTCTTTGTATGGTTGTTTTAAGACATTGGTACTCATTTTTGTAAATGACATGGTGTCGTTCATCGTTTTTGCATGTTCTACTTTCTCTGCAATGCGGGAGTAAAATTCAGTTTCATCAATTAGACTTTGATTGATCTGGAAAAGATTTGCAAAATATTCTGTAACACCTTCGTACATCCATAAATGCTCAGACATCTTAGGGGTATTGTAGTCAAAATATTGAATTTCTTTTGAATGGATTGTTAATGGAGTTACAATATGAAAGAATTCATGAGAAACTACATCTTTCATTGATTTTATTAATTCATCTTTAGGCATCATCTCAGGTAAAACAACTGTTGTTGCAGTAGGGTGTTCTAGAGCTCCAAATCCATGTGCGTCATCTGGTTTCATTGTTGATAAATACAATAAAACAGTATATTTTTTAGTTGAATTTATTTTTCCTAAAAAGTTTTTCTGAGCAGTCATTATTGTTTTCATTTCTGGAGTGATGCTCTCTGCGGTAAATTTTCCAGTTGGAGAATATACTGCTATTTGTATTTCCATTCCATTTACATCAAATGATGTGTAATCAGGTTTAGAGTACATAATTGGGTTTTCTACCAAAACAGCATAGTGAGACGTTGTGAATACGTCGCTAGTATTGCTTGCATCTTCATCAGTCATTGATGTTGCTCCCCAAAGTGTTGCTGGATGAGTAATGGTTACTTTGTAAGGGATGTCAAGTTTGTCTTGAAAGTAGCCTACAAAACCATGAGTGTTTATTATGAAATTAACATCAGCATCGATATTTGTACCTGCTGGGGAGAAGATATCGTCATTGCCAAATCCTGTACCTTTTTCAGTGTCGAAAGTGTCGTTGACTAAATAAGTAATTGTTTTTAATGTTTTTGCATTAGAGATTGACCAAGTGTTATCATCTGTTTTCTTTACAGGAAGGAGTGTTCCTTTTGAATCAAATGCTTTCAAGTCTTCAATGAATCTACCATAATTATCCTCAGAATACGTTCCGGGAACAGTTTTAGGGATGCTATAAGTTACTTCATCGGTATTGATTTTAGGAGCTGTAATTGTAACGAGTACTTTGTCTTCTTTTACATCAGTAAGATTAATGCTGACTCCAATTTCTTGTTTTGTAAGTGTATTACTAGTTGAGCTAGCTGTTTTACAGCCTATAAATACAGCTACTAATGCTAATGTGGCTATTATTTTTTTCATTACTTATGAGTTTATTTTTACTATTGGTCTTTACAGATCGAAGTAAGTTACAAAAACATTTTAATTTTATTTATAGGTATAAAAAAAAACTCCTGTTTCCAGGAGTTTTATGGTTAGTCTAATTTGTTCTTTATGTAATATTTACCATCCAAATCTTCATCAAAATCATCTATTTTAACTGGTTTTGGCTTAGGTTTGTTAGCAATAGCCTTCTTTTTCCACATTTCAAATTTCTCTGCGGGCATTTTCTTTTTCATAATTTCTAAAACCTCTTTTTCAGCCAATCCAAATTCTTTTTTGATAATTTCAAAAGGATTCTTTTCTTCTAGGGCTAATGTAACAAGTTTTTCTGTTTGTTCCCAGTTCAATTCTTTACGGTTACTCTTTTTCATCACGTGAAAATTAATTCAAATAGGGGTTAATGATTAATAATAGATTGATTTTCAATTTAGATATCAATATTAATGAAAAAAATAATTACTTCGTCGCTTATGGTGGATTTTTTTTATTGATTTTAATCCTTTTTTTGCGAACGTTGTTTCTGAAACGGAATTTGTAATAAATTCTTCAAATTATTGTGCTCTTCAGGGTTCATGTGAGTGTCGACTCCATAGATTATTTTTTCTTTTGGAAGTTTCATAAATGTTCCGAAAAGACGGTCCCAAATAGAAAAAATATTTCCGTAATTGCTATCAGTATAAGGTAATACATAATGATGATGTATTTTGTGCATATTTGGAGAAACAATAAAGTAGCTTAAAAAAGAATCGACTTTATCGGGTAGAGAGATATTTGCATGAGTAAATTGAGTAGATATAACAGAGAGTGTTTGGTATAGGAAAACCATCCACATGGGGCTTCCTACAATTAAAACACCAAGAGTTGTGAAAATAAACCGAATTATACTTTCTCCAGGGTGATGCCGATTGCCACTTGTGGTGTCAATCCAAGTATCGGTATGGTGAATAAGGTGGAAACGCCATAAAAATTTAATTTTATGCTCCGTAAAGTGAGCTAAATAAGCACCTATTAAATCTAATAATAACAATCCGATAATGGTATATATCCATAAAGGAATTTCTGGTAACCATTGTAGAATTCCGAAATTGTTTTTAATTGTCCAATCAGCAGTTTTTAATAAAATAAATGCTAAAACAAAATTGATGATAATTGTAGTAAATGTTAAGAAAAAATTGATTCCAGCATGATTCCATTTTTTGTAGTTAAATTTAAAAAGAGGGAAAGTGTTTTCTATGAGCCAAAATAAAGTTATTCCGCTAACGAGAATTAAACTTCTATGTAAAGAAGGAATAGTACTGAAATAAGAAATAATTTCATTCATACCGAAAGTATTTACTCAAAATTAATGATTTTGATAATATGAAATTAAAATAAGGTTCTTTTTTTGATCTTTAATGTTGTAGTTGAGCTAGGTCTTTATGAATTATGAATTGAATGTTATCAAAGAAAAAAAAGAGAAGGAAATGAAGTAGTAAAACTTTTTTTCCTTCTCTTTATATGTAATATTATTACCTGTCTAATGAATGTTTACGACAAGTAATGTAAGTGGAGTTATGCTTTTTTTATTAAACTAATAATAAATAATAAAACCCAAGCACCACCAACAGCAATTATAATCTGCCAAAGCAAACCACCGCCACCGATACCTAATCTTCCTGCAATCCAGCCACCAATAAGTCCGCCAACTATACCAACGACAATATTGCCAAGGATTCCAAAACCTGCACCTTTCCATATTTGACCTGCTAGCCAACCAGAAATTGCTCCAATAAGTAAGAAATATAAAAATTCCATATTTTAAAAGTTTAAGGGATTAATAATCGATTTAAGAAAAATTATGCTGCGTCATGATTTTGCAACAATGTTTTGTATATAATTCCTGCTACAATTGCTCCTAATATCGGGGCAACCCAGAATAACCAAACTTGTGATAATGGTTCACCACCAACAAATAAAGCCTGAGATAATGATCTAGCTGGGTTTACAGATGTGTTTGTAATAGGAATGCTTATTAAGTGAATTAATGTTAGTCCTAGACCAATTGCTACTCCTGCAAATTTTCCATTTGCAAATTTATCAGTAGCACCAAGAATAATTAATAAGAAAAACAAAGTCAGTACAAACTCAGCTATAAATGCAGATTGTAATGAGTAACCATCTGGTGAAAAAGCTCCAAAACCATTTGATGCAAATGCTCCGGCTTTGGTGTTGTCTATCATGAAACCAGCTTTGCCAGCTGCGATTGTGTATAAAGTTCCTGCAGCTGCGATTGCTCCAACACATTGAGCAATAATATATGGTGCTAGGTCTTTTGCTGGGAATCTTCCTCCTGCCCAAAGTCCAAATGATACTGCTGGATTAAAATGACCACCAGATATATGTCCTACAGCGTAAGCCATTGTTAATACAGTTAATCCAAAAGCCAGAGCCACTCCAGCAAATCCAATTCCTAGATCTGGAATCCCTGCAGCAAAAATAGCGCTTCCACAACCGCCAAATACAAGCCAAAATGTTCCGAAAAATTCTGCAAAAAGTTTTTTCATGATGAAAAGTGTTTAATTAATGTATAAATGTTAAATAGTATATTGATATGCCCAAAAAATCAAAACGAGTTGAAAAGGCATACGTGATAATAAAATCCATCTAGGTAGCCCAAAACTTGCTTTTTTGTTTTGATACATATACATATGTGTTGGGAAAACTGCGACCAATAACGCAATAATTCCCCACGCGGCAAAATGAGATGTCGCTGGGATTAATAAAAGTAATCCTAGCGTAATCTCGGTGATACCGCTTAAAACGTTCAATAATTTGGGATTTGTAAAATAAGGGGGGATGATCTTTAGATATATCCTAGGGTTTCTAAAATGGTTTATTCCAGCAATAATATAAAGCGAAGCCATTAGGTATATATGCCAAGGTAGATCCATAACAGTTTATTTGTTACGAATTTAATAAATAATTAGTAATTTAATAAATAATTAGTAATTATTTTTAACAAGTATTGTGAGTTGTTTATTTTTGTTTCTGAAAATTTAGATTCATAATAATAATTGCAAGTATGATTAAAATTATTCCAACCCATTGAAGGAATATTACTTTTTCATTTAGCAGTACGTAGGCCATCATTACAGAAACAGGTAGTTCTAAAGCTGAAACAATACTTCCTAGTCCAATTCCTGTAAGGGGGAAGCCAGCATTCATAAGCATTGGAGTTATAATTGTGCCAAAGAGTGCAAGGACAATACCCCATTTGGCAAAAATCTCGAAGTTAAATGGAGCCGTTTGTGTTGCTAATGCAAATGAAAAGACAATAATTGCTCCTCCTAAAAGCATATATAAACTACGTTGTGCTGATGAAATCTCGGTAGCAACTCGGTTTGCAGTAAACATTGTTGTAGTAAATGATGCAGCTGCCAAACAACCCCATACAAGACCACGCCAATCCAATTGGATTTCGTTTTGAGTAATATTAGTAGCCAAGACTGTTCCTGCTAAAACAATTATTACAGCAACTACTTTTTGTTTAGAAGGTAGTTTTTTCTCCAAAAGCATTTCTAACAAAACACCCATCCATACTGTTTGCATCAATAAAACAATTCCTATAGAAACTGGAATATATTTTACTGCTAAATAATAGAATAAACTTGTCATTCCTAACGAAGTTCCAGCTGTCATTAGCTGAGCAATGTTCTTTGGCGTTGCATTTACAACTTTATTTTTATGTTTTACTTTTTGAAAAGCATTAATGGTTAGGAGTCCAATTATTCCTAATATAAATTGAGAAGTAGTTACTTCTGCTGTAGTGAATCCCTCGTCATATGCCATTTTTACAAAGGTGGCTAACATGCCATAACTTGTAGCTCCAAGTGCTACTAGAAAAACTCCTTTTAGTACGTTATTTTTTATCATTTAATGTAATTTACTGCTTCTGTTTTTAAAAACACGACCGGCAAAGATAGGCTTTAGTAATTGATTTAAAAAGTGTTTTTAATTTAATTATTGATAATTATGGTATTGTTTTCGTTCTTGAATTTATTGAAAATGCCTTAAATTCATGTTGTTTTTGGCTTATTCGTAATTATCTGAATGGTCGGTTTTTCTTTCGGTAGGTTTTTAATAAGATAATTTAAAGTTATGTAAATAGGTTGTGCTTGAAACATAGGCAGTAAATTTTATTCTTTTAAACAAAAAGCCCCACAAGTATAACTTGCAGGGCCTTGTAATTATTGGTTTATAATAGAACCAAATTAATCTTATTTGATCATTTCAAAACTTCTTTTTACGAAAGCAGTTAATGCCTCACCTTTTAAAAGGTTTTGAGACAACTTCGCTAAATCTAAAGCTTGTTTTACCAAATGTTCTTGATGTGTTTTATCTTCGGTGTTCAAGATATTAGTTGCTAACTCAGAATTTGTGTTTACAACCAAGTTGTACATTTCAGGCATGTTACCCATTCCGAACATTCCAGAACCACCAGATTGACTCATCTCTTTCATTCTACGCATAAATTCGGGTTGCGTAATGATAAACGGAGCAGCTTGACTATCCATAGCTTCTAGTTGAACGCTATAGGCTTTAGGAATGTATGCTTCTAATGAAGTTTTTAAAGCTTCTTTTTCTTCATCAGATAATTTAGAAATTGTGTTTTCATCTTTTTTGATTAAATTATCAATATGATCAGAATCTACACGAACGAAAGATAAACCAGTATTGTCTCCTTCAATTTTTTGAATCAAATGCGAGATGATTGGAGAGTCTAAAAGCAATACTTCGTATCCTTTTTCTTTTGCTGTTTCAATGTATGAGTGTTGAGCGTCTTTATTTCCAGCATATAAAACAACCAATTTTCCGTCTTTATCGGTTTGGTTTTCTTTTATTTTCTCTTTTAATTCTTCTAGAGTAAAATAAGTATTGTCTACTGTTGGATATAAAAAGAAAGCTCCTGCTTTTTCATAAAATTTGTCTTCAGAAAGCATTCCGTATTCCAAAACAATTTTAATGTCATTCCATTTTTCTTCAAAATCAGCACGGTTTTCGTTGAATAATGCTTTTAATTTATCAGCTACTTTACGAGTAATGTAGTTTGATATTTTCTTAACCGCACCATCAGCTTGTAATCCAGAACGAGAAACGTTTAATGGAATGTCTGGTGAATCGATAACACCTTTTAGCATTGTTAAAAATTCAGGAACAATTCCTTCTACGTTATCAGTTACATAAACTTGATTTTGGTATAATTGAATTTTGTCTTTCTGAATTTGCATATCCGAACCTAATTTTGGAAAATATAAAATTCCTGTTAGGTTAAATGGATAATCAACATTTAAGTGGATGTTGAATAATGGATCTTCGAATTGCATTGGATACAACTCACGGTAGAAGCTTTTGTAATCTTCATCAGATAATTCAGTTGGCTGTTTTGTCCAAGCTGGATTTGGGTTATTGATGATATTGTCAAGTTCTATAGTTTCGTTTATGTAGTCTTCCGGAGCATCTTCTGGCTTAGGAAGTGTTTCTGTTTTTGTTCCGAATTTAATTGGAATAGGCATAAACTTGTTATACTTATTTAATAATTCATAGATTTTAGAATCTTCTAAAAATTCTAAAGAATCCTCAGCAATATGTAAAACAATTTCAGTTCCACGTGTAGTTTTGTCAGTTGGCTCCAAAGTAAATTCAGGGCTACCATCACATGTCCAATGAGCAGCTGGTTCGTCTTTGTATGATTTAGTAAAAATTTCTACTTTTTCTGCAACCATAAAAGCAGAGTAAAAACCAAGACCAAAATGCCCTATGATTCCAGAATCTTTTGCAGAGTCTTTATATTTGTCTAAAAATTCTTCAGCTCCTGAGAAAGCAACTTGGTTGATGTATTTCTCAACTTCATCAGCTGTCATCCCAAGACCCTGATCGATGATGTGAATTTTTTTTCCTTCTTTGTCAATTTTAATCTCGATAATTGGGTTGCCATATTCTACTTTGGCTTCACCAATACTTATTAGGTGTTTTAATTTTAGAGTAGCATCGGTTCCGTTAGAAATCAACTCACGCAAGAAAATTTCGTGATCGCTGTATAAGAATTTCTTGATTAAGGGAAATATGTTTTCTACTGAAACATTAATTTTACCTGTTGTCATATTTTTTTAAATTTTAAGTTTAACATTATGCATTTCAGATTCTTCAAATAGAATACCAATTGCAAAAGGAGTGACAAATTGTCGTAAGTGTTAATTCTGCAAGAAAAAAAAATAATTTTTAAACAAATTTAATTTTTTTGCATTGTATCTTTGTAGGAGTATTAATTTTAAATTTGCTAAAACGATGAGAAAAATTATTTTAATATGCATAATAGCCGTAACGGTTTTTGCATGCAAATCAGCCTCAACAGCGACCACGTCTAATGGAGCTGAACCGCTTTCAACAAAACTTGATAAGTCGACTCAAGTAGCAATTAAAGGAAATTGGGTTTTAACCAATGTTTCTTATCCGGGTTCAGAGTATATTAAAGTAAATTCATTTGATCTTGCTGACTCTAAATGTTTTATTGGTAGTACTTGGAATTTTATTTCAAATAATAACAAAGGATCGATGGCTTTAGCATCATCTAGTTGTACTGCTTTTTCTTCTCCGATTGTGTGGAGTATCAATAATCAAGGTATGCTTGTACTTAAGATTCTTGATGCTGGTATAAAAGCAAAAAAAGTGAGAGACGGATATTTATTAAAAGTAGGGGGGGTAACTGAAAATTCATTTCAATTAATTGATAATATTAATGTTGGAGGACAAGTTAAGGATGTAACATACCAATTTCAAAGAGCTAATTAATATTAAAAAAAACATATAAAAATATAAACAGATGAGAAAGATAACAGTTTTAGGTTTGAGTACTTTACTTGTATTAGCAGGGTTTTTTACAAGTTGCGATTCGGTAAAAAATGCAAATAATACTCAAAAGGGTGCAGGAATAGGTGTTGCTGCAGGTGCTCTTATAGGTGGTATTTTAGGAAACAATTTAGGGAAAGGTGGTAACGCTGCTTTAGGTGCTGCTATTGGTGCTGCTGTAGGTGGTGGAACTGGTGCCCTTATTGGAAACAAAATGGACAAGCAAGCTAGAGAGATTGATCAGGCTTTACCAGGTGCTACTGTAGAAAGAGTAGGAGAAGGTATTCATTTAACTCTAAATGAAAATTCTGTTCGTTTTGATACTAATAAATCAACATTAACTACACAGGCAAAAGCAAATTTAGATAAATTAGTTCCTGTATTTAATGAATACGGAGATACTGATATTCAAATTTTTGGATATACTGATAACACAGGTAGACCAGAATACAATTTGACACTTTCAGGACAAAGAGCTGCTTCTGTGCAAGCATATTTAGTTTCTAAAGGATTAAAATCTTCTCGTTTCAAAACTTCAGGTTTAGGAATTGCTGATCCTATTGCAACAAATGATACTCCAGAAGGAAGAGCACAAAACCGTCGTGTAGAGTTTGCTATTACTGCAAATGACAAAATGGTAAATGACGCAAAAGCTGGTAAATAAGCATTGTATCTTACATAAATAACTTAAAAGCTGTTTCTTTTGAAACAGCTTTTTTTTGTATATAATTTAATAACTTTCTCTCAGTTAGTTTTGTTAAAGGAACTATCTTTGTGTCCTCAATTTTTCAATGCCAACCAATGCTTCAAGTTCAAGATATTTCTTTTTCGTATACCGAAAAGCCTGTTATAAAAAACGTCTCTTTTACTATAAATAAAGGAGAAAACATTGCTATTATTGGCGAAAGTGGTTGCGGAAAAAGTACACTTCTTAAATTAATATACGGGTTATATGATTTAAATGAAGGTAAAATTTTTTATAATGAAAAGCCTATTTTAGGACCTAAATTCAATTTGGTTCCCGGAATGCCTTATATGAAATATTTGGCTCAGGATTTTGATTTGTCTCCTTTTGAAACAGTTGCTGAAAATGTAGGCAAGTTTCTTTCTAATGGTTTTGCCAATATGAAAAAACTGCGCGTTCAAGAATTATTAGAGATGGTCGAAATGGAGCAATTCTCAAATGTAAAAGCGAACCTCTTAAGTGGAGGGCAAAAGCAAAGGGTAGCTTTGGTAAGAGTGCTGGCTTTAGAGCCCGAAGTGATTTTACTAGATGAACCTTTTAGCCAAATTGATGCTTTTCGAAAAAATGCTTTACGCCGAAATTTGTTTCGATATTTAAAACAAAAAGGAATTACTTGTATTATAGCAACCCACGATAGTACAGATGCTTTGTCATTTGCAGATGAAGCGATTGTAATGCGAAATGGAGAAGTTATTATTAAAGACAATCCAACAAAAATATATGAAGATCCTGAGACTCGTTATGTAGCGTCACTTTTTGGAGAAGTAAATGAAGTTGCTACTCATTTATTGGTTTCTTATGAAGATGAAATGCATAAAACGTTGGTATATCCGCATCAATTAAAAATGGTAGCAGAATCTAACTTGCCAGTAAAGATTAGAAGGACTTATTTTAGAGGAAATCACTATTTAATTGAAACAGTTTATAAAAGGCAATTGATTTTTTTTGAAAGTGAAATTGATTTGCCTCTTGAGCAGGAAATATTCTTAAGTTTAAATTATCTTTAATTGGAAAATTTGTCAATTAGAAATTAGATAATTCTTTTAGCGCTATAAAAAACAAACCCGACAGGTTTTTAAAATCTGTCGGGTTTTTTATTTGTAAAAATAAATCTAGTTTTTTAAGTATTTCTCTAAGAACTGATCTTGTTCCCAAAGTAAGTGCAAGATGTTTTCTCTGGCTACATAACCATGAGATTCTTTTGGTAAAATTACCATTCTTGCCGGTCCGCCCAATCCTTTTATAGCTTGGAAATAACGCTCTGTTTGTAAAGTAAAAGTCCCTGGATTGTTATCAGCTTCACCATGTACTAAAAGTAGTGGTGTTTTCATTTTGTCAGCATGCATAAAAGGAGACATTGTATTGTAAACATCTGGAACTTCCCAGTAGTTACGTTGCTCAGTCTGGAAACCAAAAGGAGTTAAAGTTCTGTTGTAAGCACCACTTCGTGCAATTCCACAAGCAAAAAGATTAGAATGTGTTAGTAAGTTTGCAGTCATAAATGCTCCATATGAATGTCCTCCAATAGCAACTTTCTTTTTGTTTATGTATCCTAAAGCATCTACTGCATTTATAGCAGCCTCTGCATCGTCAACAAGCTGTGTTATGAAATTATCATTAGGCTCTGTAGTTCCTTCACCAATAATTGGAAAAGAGGCATCATCAAGAACAACGTATCCTTTAGTTACCCAATATACAAATGATCCATAATAAGGAAATGTAAATTCATTTGGGTTCTGACTACTTTGTCCTGCACTGTTTTTATCTTTGTATTCTGCAGGGTATGCCCAAATTAATAATGGAAGTTTTTCTTTTTTGACTTTGTCGTATCCTGCAGGTAAATATAAAGTTCCAGATAATTGAACACCATCTTTTCGTTTGTATTTAATAACCTCTTTGCTTACATCTTTAATGCTTTCAAATGGATTTTTGAAAAAAGTAACTTGAGTTAAACTATTTTGTTTTTTAATATTTCTGAAATAGTAATTTGGATAATCATTTTTAGATTGAATTTGCACCAAAACTTTTCCTGTTTTAAAATCTTCAATGCTTAATATGTCTTCTTTTTTATCTTTAAATGAAGAAGTATAAAGGCGTTTTGTTTTTAATGTTTTAAGATTAAGTTCACTAATAAAAGGGAATTGACCATCTTTAGTGAAACCTTCTCCAAGAAGAAAAGCATTATCATTTTCTATAGCAAGAACATATCTGTTGTATTGGTTTTTCTTATATTCAAAATTACCAGGATTAGAGTAGATGTCTTGTGAGTTTCTATCAAAAATCAATTTAGGTTTTTGAGTAGCGTCAGCTGGATTGATTAAATAAGTTTTAGTATTACGTGTGTCATACCATTCGTCCATAAGGATTGCTACATTGTCATTTCCCCAAATAATTCCACTGTAACGTTGAGGTGTTTTTACCAATGAAGTTGCTTCGGTGTTAAATGGAGCGTTCCAAAGAAATACTTCGTCTCTAAACTCAACTTTATTAGCTGGATTTCCTTCGTCTAAAGCTTCTACATAAGAAAGTGTTGCAGGTTTGTCATTTCTCCATGACATTTCTCTTTTTCCTTTACGGACAGCCATAAAACCTTTAGGCATGATTTCATAAAGAGGAACTTCGTTTACTATTTTTACTTCAGTACCGTTTTTATCATAAACTACTGCCTTTGATGGGAATCTGTTTAGTGGAACAATATATGAAAATGGTTTTTGGATTGTTGTCAACATTACATAATTTCCATCAGGAGAAATTCTTTCAGAAGAGTACATTGCTGCATTTTTGAATAAAGTAGCTGTACCATTAATGTTTACTTTGTAGATTTCAGAAGTAATGATGTTCTCAAAATTGGCCTCATCATTTTTGTTTTTCAACATGTCAGCATAAGTTCTATTTTGTGATTTAGAACCATCAGCGCTAGAAACAATTGGACCAGTTGGTAAGTCTTTTTTAGCATCCAATAATGCAGGTCTGTTTTTTGGAAGCATTTTTACTAAAATAGTTTCATTGTCGTTGAACCAACTAAAAGGAGTTCCTATATTAGCATTTAATGTTGCATCAGTAAGTTTGGTTGCTTTTGCAGTAGGAACATCTATAATCCAAAGTTCAACTCCGGTTTTTGTAGTATTAGTAAATAATATCTTTTTGTTATTTGGTGACCATGTAGTATAACTAATCTGTGGGTCAGTTGGTAAACCAGCTATTTCTATTTCTTTGGTATCGCTAATTTTTCTCAATTTGAGATTTTTTACATAGGTTACCGTACTAGAAATGTTAGTTACAGGATTAATTCTTAAACCAGCTAAACGAAGTTCTTCTTGATTTAAATCGTCTAATGTTTTATAAGTATTTCTGTAACTTAACAGCATGTATTCTTTTTTTGTATCCATTGATACAGAGGGAGCTCTTTCGTAATCAGCCAAATCTAAAATTGATTTAGAAGGCTTTTGATACGTTACGTTTTCTTGCGCAGAAGCTACTAAGCCAAGATTTAAAAATAGAAATAAGATAATTTTTAATTTCATAGTTGAAACTTTTATAATTAATGGTTAAAGATTGTTATAATTTGTCTAAAGTAGTTCAAACTTGTTACATTCTAGTAATGAAAAAGTGTTGCAATAAATTTTTTTTTAAATACAGGGTAGTTTTCTTTCAATTTAAGATGTGACCTTAAAATGTAGCCAGTGAGAATGATATATAAAATTGGTAATTACGAAAAAATTACTAAATTGTGTACATGATTTTTAAAAGATGTTTAGCTTTGCAATCCAAATTTTTAACGAATAATAAAAAAATATGTATCATTCAAAAATAGCGGGATTAGGATATTATGTCCCTTCAAATGTAGTGACCAATGACGATTTGTCTAAAATAATGGATACTAACGACGAGTGGATACAAGAACGAACAGGAATTGAAGAGCGTAGACATAT
This sequence comes from Flavobacterium frigoritolerans, assembly GCF_025847275.1. Classification (GTDB taxonomy): domain Bacteria; phylum Bacteroidota; class Bacteroidia; order Flavobacteriales; family Flavobacteriaceae; genus Flavobacterium; species Flavobacterium frigoritolerans. The sequence goes on along the minus strand of NZ_JAOZEV010000002.1, from coordinate 65,487 downwards.
TATTCGTGGAGAAGATACTACAACTTCAATGGGTGTAAAAGCTGCTGAAATAGCTATTCAACGTTCAGGAGTAGCAAAAGAAGATATCGATTTTGTTGTTTTTGCAACATTAAGCCCCGATTATTATTTTCCAGGTCCAGGAGTTTTGGTGCAACGTGATTTAGGATTAAAAACTGTTGGAGCATTAGATGTAAGAAATCAATGTTCAGGTTTTGTATATGCTATTTCTGTAGCCGATCAATATATTAAAACAGGTATGTATAAAAATGTTTTAGTAATAGGTTCAGAGGTACATTCTACTGGTTTAGATATGACAACTAGAGGAAGAGGAGTTTCTGTAATTTTTGGAGATGGAGCAGGAGCAGCAGTTTTGAGCAGAGAAGAAGATACTACAAAAGGAATATTATCGACCCATTTACATTCAGAAGGACAACATGCGGAAGAATTATCTCTAACTGCACCAGGAATGGGAGCGCGTTGGGTAACAGATATTTTAGCAGATAATGATCCAAATGATGAAAGTTATTTCCCTTATATGAACGGACAATTTGTGTTTAAAAATGCAGTAGTACGTTTTGCGGAAGTAATTAATGAAGGTTTGGTAGCTAATAATTTGCAGGTTTCTGATATTGATATGTTGATTCCGCATCAGGCAAACTTGAGAATTTCTCAATTCATCCAAAAGAAATTCGGATTGAATGATGATCAGGTACATAATAATATTCAAAAATACGGAAATACAACAGCAGCATCTATTCCGATTGCATTGACAGAAGCTTGGGAACAAGGGAAAATTAAATCTGGAGATACTGTAGTTCTTGCTGCATTTGGTAGCGGATTTACATGGGGAAGTGTAATCATCAAATGGTAATTTAAAATTATAAAGAGATAACCATGTAAGTTATATAAGTTCACTAAGCGAAATGTTTTTAAACTTATATTTTCTTAAATGACTTACATGGTTAAAAAATACTTCTAAAAGAAAACCTGTTCAGTACTGAATAGGTTTTTTTATACGCACTTGTCAGGCTGAGCGAAGTCGAAGCCACGTTCCAATTGGCAAACAGTAAACTTATTTCAATATTGTAATAGAATTTCAAGAACAATATTTTTTGAATTATTTTTCTTACTTTTAAAGCAGGCTTGCCTAGGTGAGTGAAGTCTAAGCTAGCTTCAATTAAAATTATTTAAAATGAAAAGATATTATGTCTATATATTAAAATGCTTCGATAATAGTTATTATACAGGAGTAACAAATAATATTGAAAGAAGATTAACAGAACATAATTATGGATTAAATAGCGATTGCTATACATTTATAAGAGGCCTTTAGAGTTAGTATTCTGTACTGAGTTTAATGATGTAAATCAAGCTATTTTATTTGAAAAACAAGTAAAAGGTTGGAGTAGAAAGAAGAAAGAGGCTATTATAACTGATAATTGGGAAGATTTGAAAAAACTCTCGGAATGTTTGAACGAAACTCATTTTAAAAATTATAATAAAAAGAAGATTTAGTAGTAAATTAGCCTTCGACTTCGCTCAGGGTGACACTGCGGTTTTTGATTGTTATTTTATCTTCATCGTATTGTCAGGTTGAGTCATTCGTCTCCGCTTAGGATAAACCTAAGTCAAAGCTCATTACAATTGTTTAAGTATAATTAAAAATGGAAAAAAGTCAATTAGAGATTGCGTGTTTTAACCTTGATTCTGTAGAAATTGCTCAGGCAAATGGAGTAAATAGAATTGAGTTATGTGTCAATATGAAAGAGGGAGGGACAACTCCGGATTTAAGTTTAGTTCAGGCTGCAAGAGAAAAAGCAACGATTGATTTAAATGTTATAATCAGACCTCGTGGAGGAAATTTTATTTATACCGATGCTGAATTTCAGGAAATGAAAGAAAGTATAATCGAATATAAAAATTGCAAAGTAGATGGATTTGTATTTGGAAATCTCAATGCTGACGGAAGTGTTAATAGAGAACAAAATATGGTATTGGTTAATTTAGCATATCCGCTTCCTTGTACATTTCATCGTGCATTTGATGTTGTTACCGATGTCAGTAAATCTCTGGAAGATGTAATTACTTGTGGATTTAAAACAATCTTAACTTCAGGTCAGGGGAAGAATGTTGAAGAAGGGATAGATGTCCTTATTGATGTTGTTCAAAAAGCAAATAACAGAATAGTAATTATGCCAGGAGGAGGACTTCGATCTACGAATATAGGTTTACTAAAAGAAAAGCTTGGAAACACTTTTTTTCATTCATCTGCAATTACTGATTCTAGCGAAACTGCAAGTGCAATAGAAATTATTGCTCTAAAAGCGAAGTTGTAATTTTTGGCATGTTGTAAAACGCTATCTAAATAAAGAGAACGCGGATAAAAACGGATTTTTAAAAATAATTAAAAAAGAAAGTAATCCATTTTTTAGACAATCTATGCAATTTATATATAACAAAAAGCCCAGAGTGGCATTCTCTGGGCTTTTACTACTAAAATAATTCAAAAATTAAAAAAATCGAATTAGTGTGATAGATTAAAACATTCCACCACCACCTTTATTCGTATTGTCTTCTCTTTGCTTGCGTTGTAAGTTTTTGATTTTTGCTCCACCAAAGTTGTAGCTAAGACCAAAATAAACGGTTTGGCTTTCCCATGTAAACTCTCCGTTTTGAGGGTAAGGGTTTGTAGCATCGAAAGCATATTTCATAGTATCGAAGATATCGTTAAAACGTAAGCTTAAAGTCATTTTGTTGTCTAGCAAGGTGTAGCGAGTACCAGCATCCATTTTGTACATATCGTGACTGTTGTTTTGTATTCCATCAACAGGGCCTCTGTAAAATCCAAATAATAAGAAACTCAAACGTTTATTTGCTTTAAAGTTTGCATTAAGTCTAGCGTTAAACGAGTTAGCATCAATTTTTTTATCGATTGCTGTTGAAGCGTTTGTTACTGGGTCAATAATAAAAACAATTCCTTGTTGTTTTATACTTGAGAAATCGATAGACGGTTGAACGTCTAGCCATTTTGTAGCTTTGTAATTTGCTGACATTTCGAATCCATACGCAGTATTGCGGTCGAAATTGGCATAAGTCATAATTTGTTTCTGATTTGTTGGATCACTGTCATCAGGTTTTAGCGTACGGCTAATTTGATCGTTGATGCTTCTTACATAAACTCCTGCTGTAAAAGTACTTTTACCAAAAAGTTTAGTGTAGTTTATTTCAACCGAATTAGTGAATTGTGGTCTTAATTCTGGATTCCCTAAAGACGTTGTCAATGGGGTAGAAAATTCACGGATTGGTTTTGTTTGTTCTAAACTAGGACGATCTACACGACGGCTATAACTAAATTGGAATGTGTTATTTTCATTAAGGTTATAAGTGAAATAAGCCGATGGGTATAGCGTGATATAATCATCGTCAAATTTATATTGATTATGATTTAGGTTAGCCTGAACTTTATAACTTTCAAAACGTGCTCCTAATTGGTAGCTGAATTTTTTGAATTTTTGACCAAAAGTTACATAAGCCGAATAAATATCAATATCATATGTATAATTTGAAGCTCGCTGTGCAGGAACAATTAGAGGATTTTCTGTAGCGTAATCATTTGTTGTTCTTGTGATTCTTGCTTCGGCACCAGCCTCAAATGTTGTTTTCTCATTTAACGGATTAACATAATCGACGTTTACAGTACTATTTTTTCTAGCATCTTTTATGTAATCGTTGTAAATTGACGACTCTATATTGTTAATGTTTTTTGAATCGAAATAAGCAGTTTGAGGTTGCTTGAAATCATTATAATTTCCTTCAACGTCAAGAGTATGACCTTCTTTTTTGAAAAGATGCTTGTATGCTAAATTATAGGTATTGTTATTGTTCTTATTGTCATACTTTGATTTTTGAAAACCATTTGTAGTACCTACACCATAGTTAATATCAGTATTTACATTCGTAAAACCATCAAATGAGTTTTGATTCGTGTAAAAAGAAATAGTATTGTGGTCATTGATGTAATAATCCATACCAATTTTATAAAGGTGAGAATCATTATCACTTGTAACATCAATTCCTTGAGTTAAATCTCTGTCTAATCTATTAATTTGACCGCCATTAGCATAAACTCCAAAGTTACGCCCAGCAGTTCCAAAGAAATTTACCTTTCCTACTTTGTAATTCAAATCTAATGAATTATTGTATTTAGCTGTTTCACCAAAAGTTATTCCAGCATTGAAATTTCCATTAAAACCAGTATTGGCATTTTTATGTAAAACGATATTTATAATTCCAGACATTCCTTCTGGGTTATACTTAGCACTTGGGTTAGTGATTAACTCAATTTTTTTGATTGATGTAGATGGAATTTGCTTAAGTAATTGAGCAGGATCAATGTTAGATGGTCTTCCATCAATTAATACACGTACATTAGAGTTACCACGCAGCGATAATTTACCATCTTGATCTACATTTACCGAAGGGATATTGTTCATAATATCTGAAGCCGAAGCACCAGCAGTAGTAAGATCTTTACCAACAGTAATTACTTTTCGATCGATTTTTTGTTCAATAGTTGAGCGTTCGCTAACAATGTTTACACCTTTAAGTTGTGTAGCTTCTTCCTCAAGAGCTACTTTAAATGTGTATTCTTTTTTAGAATCACTAAAGTATAAGTTGGTTTTGTATGGTCTAAATCCGATGTATTGTATTTCTAAAATATAATTTTTTAAAGGAATATTTTTTAAATTAAAATCTCCTTTGTCATCAGTAACTCCACTTGCAATTGTTTTCCCTTCTTCTTTTACAGCAACTGTAGCATAAGATATTGGGGAATTAGTGGCTTTCTCTAGTACTTTTCCAGAAATACTTCCAGAATTTTGAGCTTGCACCGATGTTATTACTCCAATAAGCAATAACATGATAATTTTAAGTTTCATAAGATTTGATTTTGTTAGAATAGATTAATTAGTTTTTGATTGATGATTTTTCTTTAAATGCAAGTTGATTATTCTTGTTTGAAATTTATTTAAAGTTTCTATTAAGACTATTATTTTGATTTTATGTTACAGAATTTGTCAAAAAAAACAGTTTTTTTACGAAGTATGATTTGTTTTTCAGTGATTTAAGATTGTTATTTGTAATGAGTCTTAATTGTTTTTTTAAATAAGAAGACTCCTTATCATAGATTTTAAATCTTTTACATTTTCTGTAATTGATGAATAAGCAGTATATTTGCACACTTTAAAACTAAGTTTACATGTCATTATCACAAATTCTTACGCCTTCTATACAAAAAGCAATACAAGCCTTATTTGAAGTAACCGTAGATAAAATCGAATTTCAAACTACCAGAAAAGAGTTTGAGGGAGATATTACAATGGTTATTTTTCCTTTATTAAAAGTGATTAAAAGTAATCCTGTTGAATTAGGAAATAAAATAGGAAACTATCTTGTAGAAAACCTTCCAGAGGTAGCTCGTTTTAATGTGGTTTCGGGTTTCTTGAACATTGTTATTGCAGATACCTATTATGTGAATTTCTTTAACGGTATAAAAGATGGAAAAAAATATGGTTTTGTAGAACCAAATCCTTCAGATAAAGCAATTATTGTAGAGTATTCTTCGCCAAATACAAATAAGCCATTACACTTAGGTCACGTTCGTAACAACTTGTTAGGATATTCTGTTGCAGAGATTATTAAAGCTTCTGGTAAAAAGGTATATAAAACTCAAATTATAAACGACAGAGGAATTCATATTTGTAAATCGATGTTGGCTTGGGAAAAATTTGGAAATGGAGAAACTCCTCAGAGTACAGGTTTAAAAGGAGATAAATTGGTTGGGAATTACTATGTTAAATTTGACAAGGTTTATAAAGAACAAATTAACGAATTAATTCAAACAGGTAAAACTGAAGAAGAAGCTAAGAAACAAGCACCGATAATTCTAGAAGCACAAGAAATGCTTTTAAAATGGGAAGCTGGAGATGAAGCTGTAAAAGAACTTTGGGCAAAAATGAACCAATGGGTTTATGATGGTTTTGCTATTACATATAAAAATCTAGGAGTAAATTTTGATAGTTATTACTATGAAAGTAATACTTATTTATTAGGAAAAGATGTTGTTCAGATAGGATTAGACAAAGGAATTTTTGAAAAAGATCCGGATGGTTCAGTTTGGATTGATTTAACAGATGAAGGTTTAGATCGTAAAATTGTACTGCGTTCAGATGGAACGGCAGTTTATATGACACAAGATATTGGAACAGCAATCCAGCGAGTAAAAGACCACTCAGATGTTGGAGGAATGGTTTATACAGTAGGAAACGAACAAGATTATCATTTTAAGGTATTGTTCTTAATTCTTCAAAAATTAGGTTTTGATTGGGCTTCAAGCTTATATCATTTATCATACGGAATGGTCGATTTGCCTTCAGGCAAAATGAAAAGCCGCGAGGGAACTGTTGTAGATGCCGATGATTTAATGCAGGAAATGACCGATACAGCTCAAGAAATCTCAGAAGGTTTAGGTAAGTTAGACAGTTTTTCTGCAGACGAAAAACAAAAATTATACAGTACAATCGGACTTGGTGCTTTAAAATATTACATTTTAAAAGTAGATCCAAAGAAACGTATTTTGTTCAATCCAGAAGAGTCTGTTGATTTTGCAGGAAATACAGGGCCGTTTATTCAATATACTTATGCCAGAATCCAGTCAATTATTCGTAAAGCAGATTTTGATTTTGGAGTGACATTAACAGGAATTAAAGAGCTTCATGAAAAAGAAAAAGAATTGGTAAAACAAATCGAGCTTTTCCCAGAAGTAATCCAAAATGCAGCACACAATCATAGTCCGGCATTAATTGCTAATTATACTTATGATCTGGTAAAAGAGTACAATTCATTTTATCAATCGGTACATATCTTAGGAGAAGAAGATTTGACTAAGAAAATATTCAGAGTACAGTTCTCTCAGAAAGTAGGAGAAATTATAAAATCAAGTTTCAGTTTATTAGGAATAGAAGTTCCTGAAAGAATGTAAAAATATCAGAAATCTGAACACAAAAAAAGGCTGTCATAGACAGCCTTTTTTTGTTTAATCAATATTAAAATAGGGGTTTAGAATTTCGGCTAATTCATTTAGCCAATAAAAACCGTGGTCTAATTCTTTGTTATGAAATTCTAATGTTTCATTTCTTCTAATTAAGGTCAATGTGATTACGTAGTTTAGGTTACGAATCAATTTAGCCATAGTTTCGGGAGAAATGTCCTTATTAAAAAATTCAGTAAGTTTTTCAGGATTGTAGCTTGTAGCTAGTGTGTGTTTTGCATTCATAATCTGATAGTTTAGAAAAATATAAACCCGTGCAATTTAGATGTTCTACACCTATCAGAGCGTTGCAGTCCTTTCGGATACTGCCATCGTACAACACGGGCAAAAGTTTTTTAGAAGTCATAATCTGATAGTTTAGAACTGCAAATATAACAAAAACCCGTGCAATCAAAAATAATTGGGCTAATCACTTCCTAACTTCTATGCTTACGTTTCCTGTTTTTGGTACTGATAATAGTTTTCATAGAGTAGCATAACAAAAAGGAAGCTGTCTAAAAATAGACAGCTTCCTTTTTTATAACTAACACAAAATGTTTTATTTTTTTACAAACTTGTTGATGATTGCATCTGTCTCTGCTTTTGTAGCGGTTGGTTTTAGATCAAACAAAAGAGAATAAAGTGCTTTTCTTTCTACTTTAGCTTCTAAGTTTAAGTCTTGATGTCTGTCAAAAAGAGTTTGCCATTTATCGCGAACATTTTTCCAAAGTGCATTGTTCTCTTTCCACCATTTTTGCCCAGCGATACATTTAATGTCTGCAACTTTAGTGTACACATCCATTCCTTTTTCTTGTGCCAACAAAACATCTTTTCCGCTATCACCGCGAATTAATTTGTCGTTATCTTGCTCATGATTCCATCCAGTAGCAGTAATTTCATGAATGTTTCTTCTTTTTAAAACATTATAATCATTACGTTTTGTTTGTTCTCTACGAGGTAGCGGAGCATCGGTAGTATTTACCCAGTAATCTTGTCCATCGACATGTACCCACGAAGAAGAACCTTCATATCTTGGACTATCATCTACTTGATATACTTTTTGAGACCATTGTCCTTTTACGTCTTTTTTATCTAATTTTTTATATTTCCAAGAAGTTCCTTTATCAAATAAATACAAGTCAGTATTTTCATATAACCAGTCTTGTCTCCAGTGTTTAATAATCATATCATCACTTACGATTAATAAGTGCTGCATTACAATCTTGTTAGGAGTATCTTCTAATAACTCTACCCATTCTAAAGCAGATTCGTGCTTTGTTTCTGAAGGTTTGTAAGTAAGAGTATCTTTAGGATACTTAAAAGTTTCAGCAAAATTAAATTTCACTTCATAACAACCACACATCGATTTTATAGATTTAATGTCTTGTTGTTTTTTTGATTCCTGACTAAATCCAAAATTTACTGATAACACCATAGCGGCTGATAAACAGAGGGTTTTTGTAATCATAACTAGTTTTTTTTTGATTTAAAATTTTCAGCAAATATATAAATTTTATTTAGAATGAATTAAAATAATTATATATTTGCCAAAGTTATTAAGACTAATTAAAAACAATGAAAATCAAAATCATCCTATTTGTTGCCCTTGTATTTTGTAAAACGCTTTCTGCTCAGCAAAAGCAAAAAGATAGCATTCGTGCCAACGAATTATCAGAAGTTGTTGTTACTGGGCAATTTGAACCACAATCTATAAAAAAATCAGTTTTTAATGTACGTGTTATATCAAATAAAGACATTCAGAATTTGGCTGCCAACAATTTATCAGATGTTTTAAATCAGTATTTGAATATTAATGTAAGGCCAAGCGGAACAAGTGGCCGTTCTACAGTATCGTTATTTGGATTAGATGCACAATATTTCAAGATTTTGGTAGATAATGTGCCTTTGGTAAATGAATCAGGTTTGGGAAATAATACTGATTTATCTCAAATTAATTTAAATGATGTTGAGCAAATAGAAATTGTGGAAGGCTCGATGGGAGTTGCTTATGGCGGTAATGCTGTTAGTGGAGTTTTAAATATAATTACAAAAAAATCTTCAAAGTATAAATGGAGTATGACAGCTTCAGTACAAGAGGAAACAGTTAAAGATGAATATGCACTTTTTAATGAAGGACGCCATATACAATCACTTAAACTTTCTCACACATTTAATGAAAACTGGTTTGTAAGTTTAGGAGCTAATCGAAATGACTTTAGAGGCTTTCTAGATGATAAAAAAGGGAAAGATTATATTGAAAATGATCAGTCTCGTGGATATAGATGGTTGCCGAAAGAACAATTAAACAGTACAGCTTTAATTGCTTATCATAAAAATAATTTTCGATTTTTCTACAAATTTGAATATTTGAATGAAGATGTGGATTATTATAATGTTACAGTACAATCGCAATATGATCCAGCGTTAGGCTCATATAGATACTCAGATGATAAAAGATATTTTACCAATAGGTATTTTCATAATTTAAATGCTACTGGTAAATTATTTTCAAAATTGAATTATAATGTTTCGCTTTCGCATCAAAAGCAACAAAGAGATGTTGAATCATTTAAATATTATTTATTTACTAAAAATGAAGGAGATAATGTGACTACTAAAGATCAGTCAATGGAAGTCCTTTATTCTACAGGAACTTTGAGTAATTTTTTCTCAGATAAGAAAGTTGATTTGCAATTAGGTTATGAGTTTGTAAATAATCAAGGTTATTCATTGGTTCAGGAAGCAAGTAATAAGTTTTCTCCAGTTCGTAAAAGACTTGAGAACTATGATTTTTTTGCTTCTTCAGAAATTATGGCAACCGAAAGATTTTCAATTCGCCCAGGATTACGTTTTTCAGCTCAATCAAAATTTAAGAATCAATATGCATCATCACTTGGTTTAAGGTATTTATTTGATAAAGGTATTGAGCTTCGTAGCTCATATGGGACTTCATTTAGAACACCAACTTTTGAAGAGTTGTATTCAAAATTAATTTTTGATGGACATTTCTTTATTGGCAATGAAAACCTTATTCCAGAAACTAGTAATTCTTTTGAAGCTAGTTTGAAAAAGACATCATTTTTAGCTTCAGGTTTACAAATATCGAATACGTTAGCAGGAAGTTTTCTTGATGTAAATGATCGTATTGATATGGCTTTGGTAAGATTTAATCCAGATACAGGAAATCCAGAATATCAATATTTTAATATTAGTAAATACAAAATGTGGAATTTATCGACAATGAATCAATTTAAGATAGATAATTTGACATTCAATTTTGGGGCATCTTTGGTTGGTGTTTCTCGTAAAATAGAGAATCAAAAGTTTTCTTCAGATGATAAATTTTTATACTCATTTAACATAAATAGTAGTGTTTCTTATTTAATTCCAAAATGGGGGACAACTCTTTCTGCTTATTATAAATACAACGGAAAATCACAACAATTTATAGAGACAACTTCAGCTTATGTGATATCAGATATATCAGCGAGTAATTGGCTTGATGCATCTCTTCGAAAAACTTTTTTACAAAAGCAGTTGGAAGCTACAATTGGAGCTAGAAACATATGTAATGTAACTAATGTTAATCAGACCAAAACAAGTCAATCTGCTGGGCATGCTGGACCTTCTGATCTGATGCTTGCATATGGACGCTCTTATTTTATAAAATTAGCATATAACCTTAATCTTTAAATATAAAATCAAATACAATGAAAAAGACATTTTTACTATTATCATTCGCATTATTGACACTTGGATCTTGTTCAAGCGATGACAACAATGATACAACTACGCCTGTTGGTCCTTCTGTTGGGCAAGTATTACAGCCAAGTGTGGGCGGGCCAAATCAGCCAAATCAGGTTTTTGTAGATTTAAGTACAGGAAAGATAGAGTCGGTGAATAGAGAAACATGGGATTTCGGATTTTCTAACAGTTCAGATTTTAGAGTTGTAATTAACGGTTCTCTTAAAATGGCTGTGAAGAAATTAGAGACTTCAGATATAACTTTAAAACAAGAAATTAATCTTGATGTGACCGTTGGGCAAGGAGAGACTAGTGCGTTTAATGGATATGTTGATAATCCGACTGGAGTTTTGGCTGGAGCTGGAGCAGGAATTGGAACTGCAATTGCAGAAATTTCAGCGATAGATGCTGATAATAAAGTGTATCTAGTAAATTTAGGAGCTGCTGTAAGTACAGTAAAACCAAGTGTAGGTAGTGTTGAAGTTGATGGAGCTGCAAGAGGATGGAAAAAAGTTAGAATTTTAAGAAGTGGTAATGGATATAAAATTCAATATGCCGATTTAGCTTCTGCAACTTTTCAAGAAAAAACTATTGCAAAAACAGCTGATTTTAATTTTGCATTTTTCAGTTTAACGAAAGGAAACACAGTATCTGTTGAGCCACAGAAAACGAAATGGGATTTAGCTTTTACAACTTTTACAAATTATTTAGTAACAGGTAAAGATGCCGAAGGTAAAGATAAAGCGGTGACTTATGGATATTCAGATTTCACGGTTTCAAATATGAAAGGTGGGACTCAAGTATATCAGGTTTTAGTTGCAACTGGAGGTTCTTATGCCGATTTTACAAAAGCAAAAGTTGATGAGGCTAATTTTAAAATCTCTCTAACAGATCAAAGAATTATTGGTGCTAACTGGAGAAATGGTGGTGGTCAAAATGGGTCATTACCTAGTATTAGAACAGATCGTTTTTATGTGATTAAAGATGTAGATGGGAATTATTATAAAGTTAACTTCCTTACTATGACAAATACTGCAGGAGAAAGAGGTAATGTATCATTTGAATATGCGTTATTAAAATAATCTAAGAAAAGGAATCTTAGTGTTTTACTTAGATTCCTTTTTAATTAAAAAAAAATGATAAGTTATTTCAAATGGTAGAGTTATGGCTTATCAATCTTTACAAACAAAACTATGTTTAAATTCAATTAGACAGTAACTTGGTTTTTTTTTATTTTTTTTTGGAAAGAGGCTGGATTTATCTAGCCTCTTTTTTATTTTTTATTTAATCGCAAAAAAAGAATAATAGATTATTGTTTATTCTATCTTTGCAAACGTTTTAATTAAATTAATAGGAAATTTGGATTCTGGGCTTCCTATTGATTTTATTCTTCAAAATTTATAATTAAAAGTGAATACAAAATCTTATTTTTTTCAGTCTTTTGCAATTGTTGCTTTAGCATTTGTAGCTTTCATTGGTTTTAAACAGATATTACCAGATAAAATTTTTCCTGAAAGCAAAGTAGATTCCAAAAACGTACTTGTAGATAGTCTACTTTTAGAATCTTTTGAAAAAGAATCAGTATCTAAAAAAGGAGATAGTGCCGATGCCGATAAACAGGCACAGCAAAACATCGTTTTTAATTCTAATGAAGGAATAGAATTTCCTTCAGAAACTTTCGATGACTATAAAGGATATCAATACTTGATTTCTTTTTACGATAAATTATACCAATTAGAAAAACATCCAGAAGCAAAAGTAAGAATTGCATATTATGGAGATTCTATGACTGATGGTGATTTAATCGTGCAAGATGTTCGAAATAATTACCAAGAACGATTTGGAGGAACAGGAGTTGGATTTGTTTCTATTTCTTCGGAGTCATCAGCATCGCGAGCTTCGGTAAAATCATTATCTTCTAAAAACTGGAAGGCGCAATCGTATCTTAATGTAAAGAAACCACTAAGCCCTTTTGGAGTAAACGGGCATGTGTTTTTTGCAAATGATAAGTCAAATACAACGTGGGTTTCTTATGAAGCAGGTTTAAGTAAATTTGCGACTAGCTTGGATAATCCAACTTTGTATTACGGGAAATCATCAAAATCAGGAAAAGTAAATTTCATAATTGGTAAAGATACTATATCTAAAAATCTTGCTCCTAATAATTTGGTCAACACCATAAAAGTAACTTCTAAAAGTGTAAAAGGATTTAAAGCTAATTTTGTACATGCAGATTCAATTCCTATTTATGGCTTTAATTTTGATAACGGAAGAGGAGTTCATGTAGACAACTTCTCACAAAGAGGAAATTCGGGAATGCCGATTTCTATTTTTGATGCCAATGTAATGCAGAGTTTTAATGCTAATTTAAAATATGACTTGATTATACTTCATTACGGAACTAACGTTTTGAATTATGGTACAAAGAACTATTCTTGGTACGGAAAAGGTATGACCAAAGCAGTTAATAAAATAAAAGCATCTTTTCCAGGAGTTTCTATTTTGATTATTTCAACTGCCGATAAATCGACAAAATATGATATGCAAATGAAAACTGATTCAGCAGTTGTTCCTTTAGTGAAAGCTCAAAAACGCTATGCTCTGGAAACAGAATCTGGATTCGTGAATTTATATACCTTGATGGGCGGAGACGGTTCAATGGTGAAATGGGTTGATGAGGTGCCAGCAAGAGCCAATAAAGATTATACGCATTTTAATCAACGAGGAGCCAAAGCAATTGGAGGACTACTTTATGAACAATTAAATAAAGGATACGAACAATATAAAGTTTTGCGCGAAAAAAGAGAAGCAGGCATAAAAAAAGGAAAAACAGTCAGGAAAACAAATACAGACTCCATGTCTGTAATAAACGATAGTGTAGATGAATAAACTTATTATTTTCTTTTGTTGTCTTCTTTTTGCGTCCAATAATAAAGCGCAAAAGGTGGAGCCAATTTTAATGACTAAAAAGATGATTAGCAATATAGATACAACAACTGTAGAGCCTTTGGCAGGAAATCAAATTTATAATGCAAAAGTCTTAGAGAACTTTTTTAAGAAATTAAAAGACAATGAAAATCAAAGTAACCATAAAATAAACATTGTTCATATTGGAGATTCGCACATTCAGAGCGATCTGATGACTAATGAAATTCGGAAAAACCTCCAGAAAGAATTAGGAAATGCAGGAAGAGGATTGATTTTTCCATATTCATTAGCAAAAACAAATGGTTCTTATAACGAACGTTTTCGATCAAATAAAGCTTGGGAAAGTTATCGAAATATTCTTCCAGTAAAAGACTGTCCGATGGGCTTAAGTGGAATTGCACTTTGGAGGAATACTGATGGATTTGTAATCGAGGTTAATATAAAAGATCCGCTGTATAAGTTTAATACAATTAAGATAATTACACCAAAAAATCAGCACATGTTTGACTTGGCAAATCGCATTCAAACTAATATGATTCAATCTTCGGAGCGAAAGGTAATTACACATAAAATAAAAAAAGGAGAAGCGATCTCGGTTATTGCAGATAAATACAAGGTTTCGATTGCAGAGATAAAGAGAGCCAATCATTTAAAATCGAATGCGATTAGAGCAGGAAGGACATTAAAAATTGTAACAAATGAAACACGTCCCAAAACAATCTCACAATCAGAATATGTTCCTTTAGATATAGAGTCAGATTCATTCTCACATTATTATAATACCGAAAAAGCATTAGATAAAATCTATCTTATTCCAAATAAGGATGCTAAGAAATATGAGCTTAACGGATTGATTCTTGAGAAAAATTCACCGGGAGTAATTTATAGTGGTATAGGAGTAAATGGAGCGAAGTTTTCAGATTATAACAAATACCCCGTTTTCTTTGAGCAACTAAGAGCATTGCATCCGGATATGATTGTTTTGTCATTGGGAACAAATGAAAGTTATGACAGATTAGAAGCTTCGGGTTACATAAAACAACTACGTGAGTTTATTAGTAATCTAAAAGCACAAAATATTCATATTCCTATAATTGTTATGACGCCACCGCCATCGTTATTAAAAGGAAGAAAACCAAATACGTTTGTGGCTGATTATACAAAACATATATATGAAGCAGCTCAGGCTGATGGATTAGCAGTTTGGGATTTGTATAACGAGTTTGGAGGAATGAATGGTATTGGGAAATTAAAAGCCCAAGGATTAATTGGTCCAGATTGGGTACATTATTCAAAAAACGGATATGAGAAACAAGGGGACTTGTTTTCGAAAGCATTATTAAACGAATACGATAATTTTAAATTAAAAAAATAAGTTGATAACAATTGATAGCATTAACGATTGGTTCGTTCAAAATTTTGGTGCGCTTACATTAGAACAGGTTAAAGGTTGGTTTATATATAATCCAGAAGAAAAATTATTATTCAATACAGGCTTATTCTTAGGATTGTTTTTGGTTTTTTATTTTGTGTATGCCTTTTTACGCAAGACATTTTATCTAAGATTAACATACGTTATTTTATTCTCGCTTTTCTTTTATTACAAGTCAAGCGGAATATATTTCTTGTTATTACTACTTTCCTCGGTTGTAGATTATGGATTGAGTCAGATAATCTATAATGAAAGTGTAAAGACCCGAAAAAAAATATACCTCATAATAAGTGTTATACTAAATTTGGGGCTGCTAGGTTATTTCAAGTACATGAATTTTATGATTGTTACATACAATGATATGTTTCATGGTAATTTTGAGTTGCATGATATATTCCTTCCAGTCGGAATTTCTTTTTACACCTTTCAATCGATGAGTTATATCATCGAGATTTATAGAGAAGAGATTAAACCAACGAAAAATTACATTGAATATTTATTCTTTGTTTCTTTCTTTCCGCAATTAGTAGCAGGTCCAATTGTAAGAGCAAAAGATTTCTTACCACAGATATACCAAAAATTAAACCTCACAAAGGCAGATGTAAATAATGCATTGTTTTTAATTATTGGAGGATTAATTAAAAAAACCGTAATCTCTAATTATATCTCAGTAAACTTCGTAGATCGTGTTTTTGATACACCGATGAGTTATACCTCGTTTGAGAATTTAATGGCGTCTTACGGTTATGCAATTCAAATTTATTGTGATTTCTCTGGATATTCAGATATGGCAATCGGAATCGCATTGTTGCTAGGATTTAAATTACCAGCCAACTTTAGAACACCATATAAATCCGTATCGATTACTGATTTCTGGAGAAGATGGCATATCTCATTGTCAACTTGGTTAAAAGACTTTTTATATATATCAATAGGAGGAAACAGAGAAGGAACATTTGCAGGGTTTTTATTCCCGAGTTTATTCTTCTTCGGATTGTTGCTTTGGGGAATTACAAACTCAGCCGAAAGTATAATTCCGCTTGTAATTGCGGTAGGAGGAATAGTTGTTTTTTGTTTATCATTTTTGCTTTCAAGCAAATTAAAGCAAACAATGGTTACGAATTTCAACCTTTTTACAACAATGCTTTTAGGGGGATTGTGGCACGGGGCAGGAGCTCAGTTCATAATCTGGGGAGCATTACACGGATTAGCTTTGGCGGTTCATAAAATATTCGTTGAGTTGTTTCCTTCTAAAAAAGAAAGCAACGGATTAAGTACAATCTGGAAATTTTTCTCAATAGTACTAACATTTCATTTTGTGGTATTCTGTTGGATATTCTTCCGAGCAAAAGATTTCGATACAGCAATACAAGTAATAAACAATATTGGGCAGTTAACATTTGAGCCAGATCATTGGCAAACAATTATATTAGGGTATAAAAACGTATTTTTATTAATGCTATTTGGTTATGTATGGCACTTTTTACCAGAAGTTGTTACAGCCAAAATGAAATTAATTTTTGATAAAACTCCACTAATAGGAAAAGCAATTGTTTTAGGATTTGTATATTGGATAGTTTATGCAACAGCAGTCGCAGGTTCACAGCCTTTTATTTATTTTCAATTTTAGGAGGAAAGGCACAAAGGAGCAAAGTTACAAAGGCGCAAAGGTTTTATTCTTTTGCGCTTTTTTGTTTCACGCAGATAATTATGAAATTATTTTAAATCTGCTAAATCTGCGTGAGAAAAACATCACGTACTTCATATAAAAATTTTGTGCACTTTGCGGTGAAATTTACACAATGTAGATAATAAACTTAGCGTCTTTTTGAAGAAAAAGCATTGCGGACTTAGCGTAATACTTTGTGAACTTTGCGGTGAAATCAAAACGTACTTTGCAGTTAAATAAAAATTGCCTGAAATGTCTAATTAGATTATCTTTGCACTTCAAATAAAGAAAATAGTATGTTTGATAATTTAAGTGATAAGTTAGATAAAGCCTTCCATATATTAAAAGGACACGGTAAAATTACAGAAGTAAACGTTGCCGAAACCTTAAAAGAAGTTCGTCGTGCCTTACTTGATGCCGATGTTAACTTTAAAATTGCTAAAGATTTTACTACCAAAGTAAAAGAAAAAGCAATCGGTCAAGATGTTTTGACTACACTGCAACCAGGACAATTATTGGTGAAGTTGGTAAAAGACGAACTTACCGAATTAATGGGTGGTGATGTAGCAGGAATAAACTTGTCAGGAACACCAAGTGTAATCTTAATGTCAGGATTGCAAGGTTCAGGAAAAACTACATTCTCTGGAAAACTGGCTAATTATTTAAAAACAAAAAAGAATAAAAAACCGCTTTTAGTAGCGTGTGATATTTACCGTCCAGCGGCGATAAACCAATTACATGTTGTAGGAGATCAAATAGGTGTTGAGGTATACTCAGAACCAGAAAATAAAAATCCTGTTGAAATTGCACAAAATGCAATTAAACATGCTAAAGCTAATGGGTTTAATGTTGTAATTGTCGATACAGCAGGTCGTTTAGCAGTAGATCAGGAAATGATGGATGAGATTGCACGTGTACACAAAGCAATACAGCCACAAGAGACTTTATTTGTTGTGGATGCCATGACAGGTCAAGATGCAGTAAATACAGCAAAAGCATTTAACGATATATTAAACTTCGACGGGGTTATCCTTACCAAATTGGATGGAGATACACGTGGGGGAGCAGCCATTTCAATTAAATCAGTAGTAAACAAACCAATTAAGTTTGTAGGTACTGGAGAGAAAATGGACGCAATCGATGTGTTCTATCCTATTCGTATGGCAGAGCGTATACTTGGTATGGGTGATGTTGTGTCATTGGTAGAAAGAGCGCAAGAACAATTTGATGAAGAAGAAGCAAGAAAAATTCAAAAGAAAATCGCGAAAAACGAATTTGGTTTTGATGATTTCTTGTCACAAATTCAGCAAGTAAAGAAAATGGGTAATATGAAAGACTTGGTGGGAATGATACCAGGTGCTTCAAAAGCCATGAAAGATGTAGAAATTGAAGATGATGCCTTCAAACATATTGAAGCAATCATACACTCGATGACGCCACTAGAAAGAAGCAAGCCTGCAGTAATCGATGTAAAAAGGAAAGCCAGAATCGCTAAAGGTTCAGGAACCAAAATCGAGCAAGTAAATCAACTGATGAAGCAGTTTGAGCAAATGAGCAAGATGATGAAAATGATGCAAGGACCAGGCGGAAAGAATTTAATGAAAATGATGGGAGGCATGAAAGGAATGCCAGGAGGAATGCCGAGATAATAAAGATAGTTTCAAGTTTCAGGTTTCAAATTTTTGAGACTGAAATTTGAAACTTTTTTAATAATATAAATATGGGTTTCTATTTCTGAAACTTGAAACATTAAACTTGAAACTTTTTTAAAACAATGCAACTACTAGACGGTAAAAAAACAGCTGAGGATATTAAAAACGAAATTGCAATAGAAGTGCAAGCGATCAAAGATGCAGGAGGAAAAGTACCTCATTTGGCAGCTGTGATTGTTGGTAATGATGGAGCGAGCTTAACTTATGTGGGAAGCAAAGTGAGATCTTGTCAGCAAATAGGTTTCGATTCAACTTTGGTAAGTTTACCCGAAACAATTACAGAAATAGAATTGTTAGCTAAGATCAAAGAATTAAATGAAGACGATAATCTAGATGGATACATTGTTCAGTTGCCTTTGCCAAAACATATCGATGAGCAAAAGATTTTAATGGCAATAGATCCTGATAAAGATGTAGATGGATTTCATCCAACAAACTTCGGAAAAATGGCCTTGGAGATGGAGACTTTTATTCCAGCGACACCATTTGGAATAATGCAGTTGTTAGAACGTTATAAAGTAGAAACTGCAGGGAAGCATACAGTAGTTATTGGCAGAAGCCATATTGTAGGAAGACCGATGAGTATTTTAATGAGCCGTAAAGGAAATCCGGGAGATTCTACAGTAACACTAACACACAGTAGAACAAAAAACATAGAAGAATTTACAAAAAATGCCGATATTATTATTACAGCATTAGGAGTTCCAAATTACCTAAAAGCACATATGGTAAAAGATGGAGTTGTTGTTATCGACGTTGGAATCACAAGAGTAGAGGATACTACAAATCCAAAAGGCTACGTAATTACTGGGGATGTTGATTTTGCTGAGGTAAGTAAAAAATCATCATTTATAACACCAGTTCCTGGTGGAGTAGGACCAATGACAATTGCAATGTTACTTAAAAATACATTATTGGCAAGAAAAATGAGAGCTCTAAAATAATAGTATCACAGATTTATATAGTAAGCCTTAAACTTTTGTTTAAGGCTTTTTTTGTGCAGTGTTTTTTGATAAATTTTGTAAGAATTAACATCTGGCGTAAAAGAGGTTGTTTGTATGATCTGCTAATAAAAAGGATAAACTGCTTGTTTTTAGCTTATTATTTGAGGATGTTAAAAATTATTCAGAAAATGTTTGTTATATTTGAAATGGGAAAAAAGGGATGCTCATCCCGCATTTTTAGCCGAATAAATTTATTTACTAACTATTTATAGGTCCCAAACCTATAATCTAACTAACTTAAAATTATGAGTACAACAAATTCTAGCATTCATGGGGTTGATACAAAAATTCCTCCTGGAGTATTGATTAAACAAGTGACAAGAAATAATGTTGGTGCTGTTTCTTTTCCTGAGAGAAAAACAACAGCACTTTTATCGCCAATTGTTGAAGCATATTTGGTGGATAATAATCAAGAACTTCTTGTTAGAGCTGTAGTTTTTGTAGCTCACGAATTGCAAGGTTCTTTATCTTTTGATATTTATCAAAATTGCTATGTTGATATTGAGGGAACTCCACACTTACAATTTTTTATATGTTATAATATGCTTGAAATAGTAGGGAAGAAATTCGATATTTATGAAGTTAGTTTTAATGCTATTCCAATACCATTTGATAGTTTCTCTGAGATAACTACAATAGAAACTTTTCTTTGGAATACAGATCCAATAACATCTAGAGGAACAGAAACAACTGTGCAGGCTGGATAACTAGTAAAGATTTGTTATTTAAGATATATAAAGCGGGATAGATAAGTTCTATATCGCTTTTATATAATTTCTAATCTATAAAACATAAAGGTTAAGAGTATAATGACTAAAATTAGATTATTTGCTGCTTCAATATTATTTTTTTTTACTTTATCTCTTTTTTCTCAAGAGCAGCAAGATGTTGGAGGTTTAATGGAAATAATAATTAAAGCAAAATCTGAAAAGTTTAAAGAGAGTGTCAATTTTAAAAAAGCTCAAATATTTTTCAGACAGAGTAATTGGGATTCAACACTTGTTTATTCAATGAAAGAGATAAGTGATGCAAAAAATAAAGAACTTATAGATTATTGTCATTATTTTAGAGGGATTAGTTTTAAAGAAAAAAAGCTATTCAATGAATCTAAAAAGGAGTTGAATGAAATTTCTAATAATTTTCAGTTTTTTTATAAAGTGAAAATGAAATTAGGTGAAATTACATTAGCGCAAAATGAGTTTCAAAATGCTTTGCAATATTTTGAAGAGATAGAGAAATTACCCAATGTATCTAATTACGATTTTAAAAAAAGTACTGTTTTACACAATATAGGATTGTGTTATTTACATCTTGATAAATTCAATAAAGCAGAGGAGTATTTGTTTAAAGGTGCTAAATTACAAGAAATCGAAAAAGATACTTTATTATTAATAGGGTCTTATATGGATATTGCTAATTTATATTATAATCAATATAAAGATAATCTTGCAATTCCTTATTTTGAGAAGGGATATCAGCTTTCTAAGAAAGTGAAATCATTCGGAATAAAGAAAACTGCTGCAATGAATATGGCAGTAGTGGAGGAAAATAGGAAAAATTTTCCTTTAGCATTGACATATCGTAAAGAATACGAAAAGTGGAAAGACTCTTTAAATGATCAGAATAAAGTCTGGGCAATAGCCGAACTCGAAAAGAAATTTGCAATAAAGCAAAAACAAAAAGAAGTCAATGTACTCGAGGCTGAGAATAAGGTAAAAGTAGCCGAGAGAAATGGTTTGTTGTTTTCTTCAGTGTTATTACTAATCTTATTTGGAACAGGAGTTTATTATTACAGACAAAAGATAAGAAACAACAAAATTATACTAGCTCAAAAAGATGAGTTAGACAAATTGAACGCTACAAAAGACAAATTATTTTCTATAGTTAGTCATGATCTACGATCTTCGGTTAATGCTTTAAAAACAAGTAACAGTAAATTAATCGAAAATCTGGAAACCAAGAATTATACTGAGTTAGATACACAACTACATAATAATAGTGCGATTGCCAATGGAGCTTATAATTTATTAGACAATTTACTCAATTGGGCTTTATTACAAACGAAACAAACTTATTTTTCTCAGGAATCGCTCCATTTGGCGACAATTGTGAAACACGTAGAATATAATTACAACCCATTAATGATAAATAGAAACATCAGTTTTGAAAATAGAGTTTCAACTACCGATTATGTATTTGCCGATATGGATTCGCTTAAAATAATCATTCGTAATATATTAGACAATGCAATTAAGTTTACTAAAGACAATGGCAAGATTTCGATTTATACACGAGATTCAGACGATGATTTTTGTTATTTAGTTATCGAAGATACTGGATTAGGAATGAGCGCTTCTACGCAAGAAGAACTATTGAAAAAAACGGCATTGCTTTCTAAAAAGAAAAACGATGATACAATAGGAACTGGATTAGGAATGCAATTATGCAAAAGTATGATCTATAAAAATGGCGGTAGATTAGAAATTGAGAGTGAAGAAAATGTTGGAACTAAAATAATTATAGTATTACAAAAGTTTAAAAATCATGGATAATATAAATGTACTTATTATCGAAGATACTCCAGCAGAAAGCGATGCGCTTGTAAAAGTGCTTACCGCTAATAATTATAATATTGTGGGCATTGCACCTACTTATAATGAAGCATTAACGTTGTTTTATAATAATGCGATTGATGTTGTGGTTATCGATGTTTTTTTAGACGGAAAACCAGACGGAGTTACTTTTGCAGAAACAATTAATATTGTTCCTAACGGATTAAAGCCATTTGTTTTCCTGACGAGTTCTAAGGATCGTCAGATTTTTGAAAGGGCTAAACTTACCAAGCCTTTTAGTTTTTTATTAAAGCCATTCAATGAGCTTGAAATCTTGTATGCGCTGGAAATGGCAGTCGAGAAATTTTACGGTCAAACTAATGTTTTTGTTAGCGAAGAGCAAGATACTGTTATAAGTGACGATTATCTTTTTATTAAAAAAAATAAATCGTTAAAAAAAGTTCGAATAGGAGATATTGTATACATAGAAGTAGAAGACAGGTATTGTAATATAATAACTGAGGTTGAAAAATTTGTAATCTTAATATCGCTAACTAAAATAATTCAGTTTTTGGATCCGAATAAATTTAGTCAAACACACCGTAATTATATTGTAAACTTAAGTAAGATAGAAGAGATAGTAGTTAATGATAATCTGGTTGTTTTAAAAGGAAATCATAAAGTTGTATTAAGTGATAAATACAAAGACTTTGTGAAAAAATTTCGCATATTGAGGTAGTTTTATTTCATATGTTACTCCATAACTACAGCCTCTTTCATACTAATGAATGAGGCTTTTTTTGCTTATTTAGGTACATAGTAAAATTTCTGTACCGCTTTTTTTGCTTTTCATGACAATGATTTCCGTTCTCATGACATTTTTGTATTTACAGGTTTAATTGTACAGTAGTTTTATTCTAGGGAATTGAATAAGGCTAGCATAATTCAACTTCTCGAAAGACTTTTTACTTGATTGATGTTTATTAAATAAGTAAATGGGTTAATGTGGAATCTAGTATCCGCTTTAAAAACGTGGCGCATCCGAAAAGCCTTATGAGTAGGACGAAAAACAATTAAATTACAATATTATGTCAAGTCAAGCCCTAATAAACCATGAGCCAATAATTGGTGAATGGACAGATTTCCGTAAACCTAAAACTGCAGATTTATTAATATTCAAACAGGTCTTGGAAGGTTGTGCAGGAGTAAAGTATATTCCCAGTGCAGTTGCTACACATGAGCTAGCAGGAACGAATTATCGTTTTAGATGTACTGCATCGACTCTGTCTTCTGAGATTGCTTATGAAGCTATAGTAAAGATTTTTAAACCATTAGTAGGGAATCCGCATCTTGTTAAAATAACAAGGATTTAATACTGGAAAAAGAGCTGGAGGTACTTTTAAAATATAAGAGTATTAAAAGAATAGTAATGGAATCAAATGCCAAATAGCATTAAGTAATTATTACTCGTTAGTTAAAAAAAAATGTAGAAAAAAAGCCTGAAATTTAAGTTTCAGGCTTTTGTATTATAGATTTATAAGAACACCAGATTAATAATCACCTCTTTTTTTAAATCGGGGATCCTCTTTTTTTATGAATTCTGTTCTTCTTTTTGGAGTTTCAATCTTAGGTAAACTTGCTTCTTCAGTTTTACTTGATGGCTCAATAAGCTCATTTAATTCTTTAATCTCAGCATCAGTTAAATCACGGTAGCGACCTACAGGAACATCAAGAGAAATATTAATAATACGAATACGTTTTAAGGCAGTAACCTCATATCCTAAATATTCAGCCATTCTACGAATCTGACGATTTAAACCTTGAGTTAGGATAATTTTAAAAATGTACTTGCTTATTTGTTCTACCTTACATTTTTTGGTTACCGTGTCAAGAATAGGTACTCCATTTCCCATTCGTTCAATAAAACGATCCGTTATAGGTTTGTTTACAGTTACAGTATATTCTTTTTCGTGATTATTTCTTGCGCGTAGAATTTTGTTTACGATATCACCATCATTGGTCATAAAAATTAACCCTTCACTCGCTTTATCTAATCTTCCAATTGGAAAAATACGTTTAGGATAGTTAATGTAGTCTACGATATTATTACGTACCTCTAGATTAGTGGTGCATTCTATTCCGGCAGGTTTATTAAAAGCCAAATAAACGGGTTTTTCGTGTTTTTCTACGATTAACTTTCCGTCTATGCGTATTTCATCATCAGGTGAAACTTTCGTTCCCATTTCGGGTACAACTCCGTTTATGGTTACGCGTCTTTCTTCGATTAGTTTGTCAGCTTCACGACGAGAACAATATCCAGTTTCTCCAATGAATTTGTTGAGGCGTTTTAGATTTTCTTCCATAGTGCAAAAGTAATCAAAAAATAGACATCTTGGATTTTAGAACTTTTAGAATTTAGACTTCTTAGATTGTTAGACCTTTTTGACTGATGGATTATTAGAAGAACTAAAAAAGCAGAATGCTTTTTTAGAACCTTAGAACCTTAGAACCTTAGAACCTTAGAACCTTAGAACCTTAGAACCTTAGAACCTTAGAACCTTAGAACCTTAGAACCTTAGAACCTTAGAACCTTCAAATCAAACTTCTGAAAACAAAAAATTAACTACTTTTTGGTATAACTCATCATCATGCATACCATGACCTAGTCCATTTGTAGCGATGAATTCACTATTTTTCCATGTGCTGGCTATTTTTTCTCCTTCTTCAAAAGCAACAACATTATCGGCAGTATCGTGTGCGATTAGTCCTTTTACAGTAAAATTTGAAGCGAACTTTTTTCCAGAGAAATCTTCTAGTTTAAAGTTGAAACGATTGACAAAACGATTCTCCAAAAGAGAAATCATTTTCTCGTTTAGACTTAACATCGCAATGTAATTATTAATAAGGGTTTGTAAATCGGATGGAGCTCCTAGAATAACCATTTTCTGAATACTAGTTTCAGGGAACAAGTGTTGATGATAGACACACGCTGCTCCTCCAATAGAATGGCCAATTATAATTGTGGGATGGTATTTTTGTACCGCTTTGTTAATGAACTCAGCATAAAGAGGTACGTTGAACTCTTTGCCGCTACTTTGTCCGTGAGCAGGAGCATCGATAGCAATAATAGTACTTCCGGATTTTTGTAAGTGAGGTAGTGTTTTTTGCCAGCGTGCAGCATTGCTTTCCCAGCCATGAACGAGTAGAATTTTAGTTTCATTTCCTTCCCAAATGTAAGTTTGAAAATGATGCTCGTTATGATAAAAAGTCTCTGTTTTAGTATTTTGTAATATTTGAGGTAAGCTGTCTTTATTTAATCTGCCTTCTCTTGGTTGGCTAAACAGAGCGTAAGAAATTTGAGCTGCTTTTTGCGGACGAACATAACTCAAAAAGTTAATATATTGCCCAACAGATTTTAGTGTTATGAAACGAATACTTTCTTTAAGTCCCAAAATTGTAATTTTTAATATAAAAAAAGCCCCGAATTTCGAGGCTTTATATTATTTAGAATTTAGAAAATAATTGATCCATTTTTTCTCTTTCTTCGTCTGCTAATGTACTATCAACTAGGATTCTTCCAGAATGCTCATCAGTGATGATCTTTTTTCTAGATGCAATCTCAACTTGAGTCTGTGGTGGGATAGTAAAGAAAGAACCTGCTGATGCACCTCTTTCAATAGATACTACTGCCAAACCGTTACGAACACTAGTTCTGATTCGTTTGTAAGCTGCTAATAAACGCTCTTCGATTAGACCTTCGTACTCAGCTGATTTTTCAGATAAGAAGATTTCTTCTTTTTGAGTTTCAGCCATAATCGCATCCAATTCAGACTTTTTATGTTTTAGATGTGAACTCTTAGATTCAAGTCTTTCTTTTAAGCCAGTGATAACTTCTTTTTTATGCTCAATAGAAACTTTCATTTCTTTGATTTGCTTTTCAGCCAATTGAATTTCTAATTCTTGAAATTCAACTTCTTTTGTCAAAGAGTTAAATTCTCTATTGTTGCGAACTGATTCTTGTTGTTTTGTATACTTTTTGATGGCTTCTTTATGATCATCAATAGCATTTTTTCTAGTTTTGATTTGCTCTTCAACTATTTCTAGTTCGCTTTTCAATTTTTCTGAACGTGTGCCTAAACCTGCAACTTCATCTTCTAAATCTTCCACCTCTAATGGAAGTTCTCCTCTTACGTTTCTGATTTCGTCAATTCTAGAGTCAATTAGCTGTAAATCGTAAATTGCTCTTAACTTGTCCTCAACACTTAATTCTTTCGTATTCGCCATATTCTATAAGTACTTAACTGGATTTGTATTTTCTTCTGATAAAATGATTGCAAAATTAAGGATTTTTTTCCGAAGATAATCAACAATATAATTTTTTGTATAGCGTTCGCTTTCAAAATGTCCAATATCGGCTAATAGTAATCGATTTTCGGCTTCATAAAATTGATGGTATTTTAAATCAGCTGTTAAAAAAGCATCGGCTCCAGCCTGAATTGCATTTTTTATGGCAAAACTTCCCGAACCACCAAGAACAGCTACTTTGTGGATTTTTTTTCCGATATAGGCCGAGTGTCTAATGCCATTAGCTATCATTTTTTCTTTTACAAAAGGTAAAAAATCGGTTTCGTTCATCGGAATTTCAAACTCTCCAATCATACCCAAACCTATGTTTTGGTGCGCATTTTGTAAATCGTAAATTTCATAAGCGACTTCTTCATAAATATGAGAAGTAAAAAGAGCCTTTAAAATCTTTGATTGTAAATGTTTTTCAAAAACAACTTCAATTTTTATTTCATTCCCAGTATGTAGTTTTTCTTTTTCTCCAATTACAGGATTGCTGTTCTCGTTTCCTTTAAAAGTAAAAAAACCTTCCGTATTAAAGCTACAATTGTCATAATTACCAATATTTCCTGCTCCAGCTTCAAATAAAGCATTACGGACTTTTTCAGAATTATCAGGAACGGTATAGGTTACTAATTTTTGAATGTAGTTTTGTTTCGGAATCAGAACTTTAGTATTTATTAAACCTAAAGCATCACAGAATATTTTATTTACACCTTGGGAGTGATTGTCTAATGCAGTATGAACAGCGTAAATAGCAATATCATTTTTTATAGCTTTAAGAATAGCACGTTCTACATAATTTTTGCCAGTTATTTTTTTGATACCAGAAAATAAAATGGGGTGAAAACAAACAACAAGATTGCAACTTTTAACAATAGCTTCATCAATTACATTTTCAAGCGCATCATGACAAACCAAAACTCCTGTAGCTTCTGTTGACGAATTACCTACTAATAATCCAACATTATCAAAATCTTCGGCATAGCCTAAAGGAGCCATTTCTTCAAGAACAGAAAGTATTTCTTGTATTTTCATTTTTAGATTTTTAGATGATTGGATTGTTAGAATTTTGTAATTATGAAACAATCCAATCAAATTTCTGAACAACAAATTAACGAATAAACAAATCAACTTTGAAATAAAAAATTTACTTTCGTATTATGAATTTACTTCGAAAAATACTTTTTCCATTTGCCATTTTATATGGAATCATCACTAGCATTCGTAATTTTCTTTTCGATAAAGGGGTTTTAAAATCAACTTCATTTGATATTCCGATTATTGCAGTTGGGAATCTTAGTGTGGGAGGTACTGGGAAAACACCTCAAATTGAATATTTAATTCGATTATTGTCAAATAAATATCAGGTTGCAACTCTTAGTCGTGGATATAAGAGGCAATCAGAAGGCTTTGTTCTTGCTGATGAAACTTCAAATGCTGTCATATTAGGGGATGAACCTTTTCAGTTTTTTCAAAAGTTTAAGAATATTCAAGTTGCAGTCGATGCAAATAGAACAAATGGAATTCAGCAATTACTTTCGCAATCTAAAAAGCCTGAGATTATTTTACTTGACGATGCTTTCCAACATCGAAAAGTTAAAGCAGGATTTTATATTTTGCTAACTTCGTATGGTGATTTGTATGTAGATGATTGGATGTTGCCAACTGGGAATTTGCGAGAGAGTAGAAGCGGAGCAAAACGGGCTAACATTGTTGTAGTGACCAAATGCCCATCTAATCTTGAGGAGTCTGAGCAAGAAAATATTCGTAGAAAATTAAAATTAAAAGCTTCGCAAGAACTCTATTTTACTTATATTGATTATGATGATTGTATTTATTCTCAAAAAGAAAAATTAGATGTTGAAGCAATTAAGGATGAAAAAAAATTGCTTTTGGCAGGAATTGCAAAACCAGCTCCATTTTTTAAGTTTTTAAAATCTAATGATGACGAATGTCTTACATTCCCTGATCATCATCATTTTACAGAGGCAGATATTACAACGATTGCGAATAAAGCAAAAGAAGATAAAATTATTACAACCGAAAAGGATTATGTTCGGTTAAAAGACACTAATATTGCGCCGCAATTATATTATTTGCCGATAAAAAGTTCTTTTATTAATTATCAAAATAATTTTGATACAACAATTTTAAATTATGTGGGAAAAAGTTCAAGAAACAGTTAGTTATATAAAATCAAAAACGCAGTTTACGCCAGAATACGGTGTGATTTTAGGTTCAGGACTAGGTGGTTTTACAAATGATATTGAAATAGAATTTACATTGCCGTACAATGAAATCCCTAATTTTCCAGTATCTACAGTTCAAGGGCATAAAGGAGCTTTAGTTTTTGGAACAATTGGAGATAAAAAAGTAGTTGCAATGCAAGGTCGCTTTCATTTTTATGAAGGATACACAATGGAGGAAGTTACTTTTCCAGTTCGTGTAATGAAATTTTTGGGAGTTAATAAATTATTAGTTTCAAATGCTTCGGGAGGAGTAAATGCAGATTATAAAGTAGGTTCAATTGTTATCATTAAAGATCATATTAATTTTGCACCACAACATCCTTTACGTGGTAAAAATGATGAGCGTTTTGGGCCTCGATTTGTAAATATGAGTGAGCCTTATTCGAGAAAAATGATTATTAAAACTAAAGAAATTGCATCAAGATTAAATATTGAAATTCATGATGGAATTTATTTTGGTTTGCAAGGACCAACTTTTGAAACTTTGGCTGAATATAAAATGGTAAAAATTCTTGGAGCAGATTGCGTAGGAATGTCTACTGTGCCAGAAGTTATCGTAGCCCGTCATATGGACGTTGAAACGTTTGGTATCTCAGTTATTACTGATATGGGTAATGAAGAAAGTATAGATACAATTTCACATGATGAAGTTCTTGAGGCAGCAAAAATGGCTGAGCCTAAAGTAAGAGCTTTGATAAAAAACTTGATTTTAGAGTATTAATTGGTGCATGCATTAAAACATTTAGCGATAATACTATAAAATTCATCAGGGACAAAGGGTTTTGTTATTACGTCATTCATTCCGAAAGACAATAACATTTCCCTGTTCTCATCTAAAGAAATAGCAGTTAAGGCAATAATTGGTGTTATTTTGTCAAATTCACGAATATATTTTGTAGCAGTAGTTCCATTTATTCCTGGTAAATGAACGTCCATTAAGATCATATCAAATCGTTTGATTTTTAATAATTCGATAGCTTCTTCTCCATTGTCGATTACCTCGCAAGCTATGCCTTTGTTTTCAAGCATCTTTCGAGTAATCATTTGGTTGATTCTGTTGTCTTCTATCAACAGAATATTTTTGCCTTTTAGTTCGTAGTCGTTATACAATTTGGTTTCTTCTTTAATAGCTAATGGTTCGTTATCTATCTGAAATTTTAATTTAAATGTAAATGTAGAGCCTTTGCCAACTTCACTTTTAAGATTGATTTCACCACCTAGCATTTCGGTTAATTTTTTTACAATTGTAAGTCCTAAACCAGTTCCTCCATATTTTCGATTGACTTCTATTGAGCCTTGCGAAAAACTTTCAAAAACGGTTTGTAGTTTGTCTTCTGGGATTCCTATTCCAGTATCAACTATTTCAAAATAAACAGTTGCTTCTTCGTCTTTTAATGAATGCAGTTTTACGATTACATTCACGCGCCCATTTTCAGTAAATTTTAAGGCGTTATTAATTAGGTTCATTATTATTTGAGACAATTTGGTTGGATCTCCAATTAAATTGTCAGGAATACTTTCGTCAATGTCTAGATTAAAGTAGTTTCTATTAGCTGTGGCTAATTCTTTTAAGGAACTTTGTATGTTTATTAATAATTCTTTTAGATTAAAACTTATAGATTCTATTTCGAGTTTGTTAGAGTCGATTTTATTAATTTCAAGGATTTCATTGATAAATGTAGTTAAATAATTTCCAGAAAATTTTAATGATTCTAGGTATTTTTTTTGTGATTTTTTAGGATTGTCTTCTATTAATAAATGAGTGATTCCGTTAATTGCATTAAGAGGAGTTCTTAGTTCATGACTAACAGTTGATAAAAATTCAGATCTCGCTTTTGATGCTTTTTCTGCTTTGTTTTTTGCAACAATCAATTCATTGTTTTTCTCTCTTAAAAGTATGTTATTCTGATTTCGAATAATGTTGTTTTTGTAAAGTGATAAACTTAAAAGCGATAAAATAGAAATTAATGCAATAGCAAGGATACTTATTAATTTAGAATATTTGTATGTTTTTTTATCTTCAAGATCTTTTTTTTCTTTTTGAAGAGCATTGTTTATAACCTCTTTATCCTTAAATTTTTTAAAATCATCAAAATCAAGTTTTGAGTTTTTTGATTTGTAAATATAGTTTTTTAATTGGTAATGCTCATCTAGATAGGTATAAGCTCTATCGTAGTCTTGATGTGTTTTGTAAAAATGACTAAGTGCTAATAAAATAATTGATTTTTGATTAAGGTCATTACTCTTTGCAGTTAGTTCTAGTGCTTTGTCAAAATAGGATATAGCAGTTTTATTTCTATTTAGATGTTTTTCTATAAGACCAAGCTGATAATATGCATCAGTTTTTGTTCTTAATAAAGATTTGCTGTCTGGCTGCTCAATTATTTTTTTAAAAGTGGCGATAGCTAAGTCGTATTCGTTATTGGTTTTTAGAGCTATTCCTTTTTGAAGGTTTAGTGCTTGAGTTGAATCAACAATATTTAATTGTTTGAAAATAGATTCTGATTTTTTAAAATAAGCTTGAGCGAGATGATGATTCCCTTTTTCGGTATTTGTTATTCCAATATAATGAAGAGTAAGCGCTTTAGTAATTGTAGAAGGCTTATTTTTAAGTAAAGTAAGACTTTTGTTGAAGTTGGTTAAAGCTTCGTTGTATTTTTTTTGATTATAGTAAATTTTTCCAAGCTTAAAAGTTTGATTGGCTTGGCTTTCAGTTTTATGATTAGCTTTGCAAAAAACAATTGATTTTTCGGTAAAAACAAGTGCTTGGCTGTATTTGTTAGACTTAAGACTAGAATCGGCCAATTCGTCATAATACACGGCGCTATCTGTATTCCGGATGAGTTGGGAATACAAAAATGAACTGAAAAAACTGATTATAATAAAAAGATATTTCATGAGTTGTAATACTTTTTATACTTAGTTTATTTTTTTTTTGTCAGCAAAATCAAATCGATTAATCTAGACGAATAGCCAATTTCATTGTCGTACCAGCCTACAACTTTAACCATTTTGTCGATTACAGAAGTAAGTTGCGCATCAAATAAACAGGAATTATGATTTCCAATAATATCAACAGATACAATAGGATCCTCAGTATAATCTAAAATTCCTTTTAAACTAGTTTTAGCAGCATTTTGAAATGCTTCATTAATTTCTTCAATAGAAACGGCACGTTTTACATTAAATGTAATGTCGGTTAATGAACCATCGGGAACAGGAACGCGAATACCGCAACCACCAATTTTATTTTGCAATTTAGGGAAAATCTTTGTTAATGCTTTAGCTGCGCCCGTTGTTGTAGGAACAATTGATTGGCTCGCACCTCTAGCTCTGCGCAAATCTTTATGGGGTTGATCGTGCAGACTCTGATCTGTTGTGTATGAGTGTATCGTGGTAATGTAGGCCTGCTCGATACCACAAAGATCATCGATTATTTTTATCATTGGAGCAGCATTATTTGTTGTGCAGCTCGCATTAGATATTATTGTTTCAGTTCCGTCTAATATTTCTTCGTTTACACCCAAAACAACTGTTTTAATGGTATCAACTTCAGAAGGAGCGGACAGAATTACTTTTTTTGCTCCGGCAATAATATGCGCATTAATTTCTTCATACGTTTTATATTTTCCAGTTGATTCTATGACATAATCTATATCACAGTCTTTCCAATTTAAGCTTGAAATGTTTTTCTCGTGGAAAAACAAAAAGTGTCTTTCGTTAACGATTATTCCATTTTCATCACTACTCACTACATATGGTAATACACCATGAATACTATCGTATTTAATTAGGTGTGCCATTGTTTTAGTGTCGGCAATATCATTTATAGCAACAACTTCAATTTCGGGATGATTTAAAAGTAATCTAAACAAGTTTCGACCAATTCTTCCGAAACCATTAATAGCAATTCGTGTTTTTTTATTCATTAAAATAAAATATTCAACATTTAGTAACTAAAGAATATGTTTTTGCGCTTTGTAAGATGAACGTACTAGCGGACCGCTTTCGACATGGCGAAAGCCTAATTCTAGTCCGAATTTTTCATATTTAGCAAATTGATCCGGGGTGATGAATTCTTTTACAGGTAAATGTTTTTTACTTGGTTGCAAATATTGTCCAATCGTAACTATATCTACGTTTGCATTACGTAAATCGGTCATAGTCTGAAATACTTCTTCTTCGGTTTCTCCAAGTCCAAGCATGATTCCAGACTTGGTTCTGTTGATTCCTTTTTCTTTTAAGTAGCGTAATACTTCTAGGCTACGGTCGTATTTAGCTTGTATGCGTACTTCACGAGTTAATCGACGAACGGTTTCTACGTTATGAGAAACCACTTCAGGATTAGCTTCTACAATTCGGTCAATGTTTCTTTCTATTCCTTGAAAATCAGGAATTAACGTCTCTAAAGTCGTATTCGGATTCATACGTCGTATTGCTTTGACAGTTTCAATCCAAATAATCGAACCACCATCTTTTAAATCATCTCTATCAACACTTGTTATAACAGCGTGCTTGATGTTCATGATTTTAATAGAGCGAGCTACTTTTTCAGGTTCATCCCAATCTACAGTTTCAGGTCTTCCAGTTTTTACACCACAAAAGCCACAAGAACGTGTACAAACGTTACCTAAAATCATAAAAGTAGCAGTACCTTCTCCCCAGCATTCACCCATATTTGGGCAGCTACCAGAAGTGCAAATTGTATTTAAACTATATTTATCTACCAAACCACGTAGTTCGGTATATTTTTGTCCAATTGGGAGTTTTACCTTTAACCATTTTGGTTTTCCAACAGGTAAATTATTATCTATAACGCTTTCCATATTCAATATTCAAAGTACAAAGATAAGCAATGTTGTTTATTTGTAGATTTGTTTATGCTTTAATTTGTAAAATGATAGCAAAAAGAGTGTTTAATTTTGTTTTATGAATTATTAGAAAAAAAATACATGAATTTTTTTCTAAAATTAATTGGTTTCTCATTAGAGGAGTATTTTAAAGATGTATTATATTTGTTATGGTTAATTTAACATTAAAAAGATGAAAAGAAAATCGATAGCATTAATTGTATTGCTTGCAACTTTTGGATTTACAAAAGCTAATGCACAAATAAATTTAGGAGAGAAAGCTTTAGGAGCTGTTCAAAAAGGGTATGCAGGATTTACATTTAGTGATGCCGATGCTGCAGCTTTATCAAAAGCAGCAGTTACTGAAATGGATACCAAAAATCAAGTTGCACCAGCGACAGATGGGTATGCAATACGATTAAACAGACTGTTTGGAAAACATACTTCAGGTAATGGATATACTTTAAATTATAAAGTTTATATGCTAAAGGAAGTAAATGCTTTTGCAACTGCTGATGGTAGCGTTCGTGTGTATTCAGGTTTAATGGATATTATGGATGATAATGAATTGCTTGCAGTTATTGGACATGAAATTGGTCACGTAGCTAATCATGATTCAAGAGATGGAATGAAAGCAGCTTATAAAAAAGAGGCTTTAATCGATGCAGTATCTTCACAGTCAGGAAAAATTGCAGCGCTTACCGAAACTCAACTAGGAAAAATTGGAAGTGCTATGATTGATAGTAAGCACAGTAGAACACAAGAATCAGAAGCAGATTCGTTTTCATATGATTTTTTGAAAAAGAATGGTTATAATGTTAATGCCGAAGAATCTGCATTTAGAATTCTTGCAAAGATGAGTGAAGGTGCCGAAGGGTCTTTCTTGGATAAAATGATGAGTTCACATCCAGATCCTAAACAAAGAGCTGAAGATGCTAAAAAAAGAGCTGAAAAAGACGGGGTGTACAAGCCATATGTTCAACAAAAAATAGTAAATACTGTGCCAGCTGCAAAGAAAACTACAGTAAAAAAGCCAGTTAAGAAAACTACTAAAAAATAATTAAATTTATTTTTTTGATTTAAATATAAAAAGCAGAACCTAGGTTCTGCTTTTTTGTTTTATTTTAGAACGTGGTGTGCTAATACTTTTTGAACTTCATAAACATTTACTGATTTGTTAAATTGTTTTATGATACTTGGGTGCAATTCGCTGGAAACCCAAATTTTTAATTCGGCATCAAGGTCAAAAGTTCCTGCTGTTTCAACACTAAATCGTGTGATGCTTTTGTATGAAATCGATTTGTATTCTGTCTTGCTACCAGTTAGTCCTTGTTTATCAACCAGAATTAATCTTTTTGTAGTAAAGATAAAAGTATCACGAATAAGTTTAAAACCTAATTCAATTTCTTCATTATCGGTTAAAAGTAAACCATATTTTTTGATTAATTCGTCTTGGCTTACTGTACCTGCATTACCAAGTATTGCTGAAAATATTCCCATAATTTATTGTTTGTTTTGATGATTCAAAAAAGCGATTTTAATCAGTAAAGATACATCTTTTTATAAAAGACTTGCTTTGGATTATTAGGCAAGAATCACTTTTTTTTGAAACAAAAAAACATAAAAAAAGCAGAATTTAAATTCTGCTTTTTAATTTTATATTTATTCTGCTTTTATTGTTATCGGCAAATTATAGGCAGTACGAACAGGTTTAGAATCAACCATTCCTGGGCTCCATTTGGTTCTTAAGGATTTTAAGACTCTAACAGCTTCTTTCCCTAATCCATAACCAGGATCGTTTTTTACAATAATATCAGTCATGCTTCCGTCTCTTTCGATTACAAATGAAACATAGATACGAACCGTTCTTTCACTGTCTAATTCAGGACGATTAAAATTGTTTCCTACGTAAGTATAGAACTTGTTTATCCCTCCTGGAAATTCTGGTAGTTTATCAAGAGAACCAGGTGTTACAAGTTCATTACCAATACTTGGTGTTTTTGCAATTTCAGTTCCACCATTACCGCCAGTTGTTAAAACATTAGTTAGTGTTCCATTAGTTTCGCCAGTTGTTGGTGCTACTACAGTGTTCTCTGTATTTTTGGCAATTTCAGGAGTAGCTCGACTTGCTTCTACAATTGTAGGGTTAGTAAGTTGGCTTTTTTCAATAACAGTTTCTGTAGGTTGTGATTTTACTGCAGGCATTGCTGCCGATTTCTCAGTCACATACGGAATGTCAGTTAATTTTAGTTCTACTACCGGAATATCGGGTAGTGTTGGTGAGACATTGACGTGATTTAGTTTGCTAACTAACATTGTAACGCATACAGCAGCCGTAATGAGTAATAATCCCATGAAAAGAGCTTTGATGGAGTTTTTTGAGCTTTCATGTCGTAACTGATACGCGCCATACTCTTTGTTTCTGTTTTCGAATACAAGGTCAATCCATTTGTTTTCGTAGATGCTTGATGTTGACATAATTCATGGTTTTAAAGGTTAAGTAGCTGTTTAAATCATAAGCAAAAATAGTTTACCTAATTAACGTTAATAATAAGAACTTTGTTATGCGGAATTTTTATTTATTTAAGGATAAATGTGTAGATATTTTATCCTTTGACTAAAGATAGTAAATTATCTTTTGTTTTTAATTACTTCTGCTAATAATTTTTTAGCACGAAGTAGTTTTATTTTTACATTGCTTAAAGGCTCATTTATTTTGATTGCAATTTCCTGGTAACTCATTTCCTGAAAATAGCGCAATTGAATTACTTCCTGATAATGTGGTTTTAATTCTTTAATGCAATGTAACAATCGGGATAAATTCTGCTCGGTAATTAATTCATCCTCTACCGACGGAGTAGTGTCGGCAATATTATAAGCTTGTTGGTTTTCCTGATCGGTAATTTCTATAAAGAGGTTGGCTCTTTTTTTGCGTAATAAATCAATATGGACATTCTTTGCAATTGCTATAAGCCAAGTATTGAATTGAAATTCAGGATTGTAAGTCTTTATTTTGTCAAAAGCTTTAGAGAAAGTTTCGATAGTGATATCTTCTGCAATAGTTTCGTTTTCAGTGCGTTTAAGCATGAAGCTGTAAACTTCATTCCAATAATGGTCCAACAAAAAAGTGAAGGCGATTTGGTCTCCATTTTTTGCCTTCTCTATTTTAGAATTTATTTCCAATGTACTGGTTTTGAAAAAATATTAGTTATAAAGATATTAATTTGAGTGAATATAAGCACAATTTCTACAATAGGAAACCAAAATTTCAAATCATTTTCTTTTAATTTTCCAGCAGAAAACCCTACAACTAGCCACGCCGCGATGTATCGAACTAAGAATAAGCTTAAAACGATAATCCATTGGAACTGGAAAGACAATAGGATAATAGCTAATATAAAGAATAATAATTGAGAGCAGTAAAAAACTCCTAATTGTATTTTGTCAAAAGTTTTATAGTAATTGGCAGTTGCTACATGTCTTCTTTTTTGAATAAACCAGTCTTTATATTTTTCTTTTGGTTTAGAATAAGTAAAACTCTCTGGAGAATAAGCTATGGTTGTATTATTGCTATTGGCAGCTTGATTGATAAACAAATCGTCGTCTCCTGAGCGAACTTGAATATGACTTATAAAACCATTTACATTAAAAAACTCTTCTTTTTTGTATGCTAAATTACGACCAACTCCCATGTATGGATAACCTACTTTTGCCCATGAGAAATACTGGATTGCAGTGAGTAAAGTTTCAAAACGAATGATTTTATTTAAGAATGATTTCTCAATTCTGTCATAAGCGCCATATCCTAAGACAATGGTTTTGTTCATTGTAAATTGAGAGCTCATAGCTGTAATCCAATTTTTAGATGTAGGATAACAGTCGGCATCTGTAAATAATAAATATTCTTTTTTTGCTGCTTTTATTCCTAATGTTAAAGCGTATTTTTTATTTCCCCAAAAGGCTTCGTTGTTTTTTACTTTAACTAAACGAATAAGATTTGGGTATTGACTTTCAAAAAGTTCGAAAATTTCTAATGTTTCGTCACTTGAAGCGTCATCTATTAGAACAATTTCGAAATCTGGGTAATCTTGTTCAATTAATAACGGAATGTATTTGATTGCATTTTCTGCTTCGTTTTTTGCGCAGACAATAACTGAAATAGGAATTCTCTTTGTAGTGATATTCTGTGTTTTAGCAAATGAAAATTTACTAAATACACCCAAATAATAAGAAAGCTGTACTACAACGATAGCAATAAAAAAGTATAAAATAATTGTAAGCATCTGATTTTAATGTCTTTTAATTTTGAATCTTGCGAGTGCAAATGTAATTATCAATTCTCGATTTTCAACCCTTAAATTGTAATTACTTTCTGCTTTTTTCCATTTCTTTTGCAACCGCAATAGACTGAGGGTTTTCTGTTTTTTCTAAGGCTGTGATTATATTTTTGTAATTAACATCGTCTCTGTTTTGAGACATTTTTTTAGTAGCCTGAATTTCATCTATTTCAATCTCGAAAGCAATTATTCCGTGTGCTTGTCGCATTGTTTTTGCAGATAAATCTTCTACTCGAACAGGTTTTTTTGAACTAGCTTCATATTTGTCGACTAATTTTTTTAGCGATTCAATCGCAGCTTCATGGTCTAAGATTTTTATCCGACCATATATATGTACAGCACTATAATTCCAGGTAGGTACATTTTCATGGTCATACCATGATGAGGAGATGTAGCTATGTGCTCCAGAAAATACAGCTAAGATTTGATCGTTTTGAACGAATCCTTCACCCTGTGGGTTTAATTTGGAAATATGCCCACATAATACTTCTTTTCCATCTGGTTTGGTTTCTATCTCTAATGGAATATGTGTTGCCCATAATTTTCCATTGGTTTGATTGATTAAAATACCAAAGCTGTTTTCTTTAAGAAAAGCTCTAATTGCTTCAGGGTCTTCATTTTTGAATATACTTGGTGTATGCATATTATAGTAAGTTTTTTCCAAAACAAATGGCTTCAGCATTATTTACATATTTGCCGTAGTTTGGAATGATTTTATAACCTGATTTTTGATAGAATTGTGTTGCTTCCAGATTTTTAACCCGAGTTTCCAGAATTAATTCATCGTAGCCAATTTCTTTGGCTTTTGTTTCTAAGAAAGATAAAATAGATTGTCCGATTCTTTTTCGGGGATATTTGGCATACATCCGTTTTACTTCTCCTGTAGTTTCTGTAACTGGTCGTATTGCACCACAACCTACGATTTCGTTATCGAGTTCAGCGGCAATAAATAAATATTTGGAGTTGTTATTGTTCCAATCTGTAAATGAGTTTTTCCCGTCGCTGCCAAAACGTTCCTGAAGATTCTTACATAACTCATTAATAATAGGAGCTACATTTTTGTTATCAGGATTTATTGTTTTGATAGATAGAGTTATACTCATATTTTTAGATTTAGATTACATTTACTTCTGCTTCTATATGTATTCCGAATTTTTCAAATACAGTTTTTTGGATGTCTTTTGAGATTGCGAGAATTTCTTGTCCAGTTGCATTTCCGTAATTAACCAGAACCAAAGCTTGATTTTTGTGAATTCCAGCGTCGCCAAAACGTTTTCCTTTAAATCCAGCTTGTTCGATAAGCCAGCCAGCAGGAACTTTTACTTCGGTTTCGGAAACATCGTAATATTTCATTTCTGGAAATTTCTGATGTATCTTTTCGAAATCTGATTTTAATAGGATTGGGTTTTTAAAGAAGCTACCGCTATTTCCTAGTTCTTTAGGGTCTGGTAATTTACTTTGTCTAATAGCAATTACAGCATTGCTAACGTCTTTTAAATTAGGGTTTGTAATATTGTTTTTGGCTAACTCAGCAGTAATATCTCCGTAGGAAGTATTGATTTTGTGATTGCGTTTCGTTAGTTTGTAAGTTACAGATGTAATGATATATTGGTCTTTTACTTCATGTTTGAAAATGCTTTCGCGATATCCAAAATTACATTCAGTATGAGTAAAAGTTTTTATTTCCTGAGTTTCGATATTTATGGCTTCGCAGGAAACAAACGTATCTTTTATTTCGGTTCCATAAGCACCAATATTTTGTACAGGAGTGGTTCCTACATTGCCAGGAATAAGCGACATGTTTTCTAATCCGCCAAAATTTTGTTCGATTGTCCAGAGTACAAAATCATGCCATGTTTCTCCAGCTTGACTTTCAACCCAAACAAAATCATCATTCTCGTCAACTATCTTTTTTCCTTTTAAATCTATATGAATTACCAGAGCATCAATGTCTTTGGTTAAAAGCATGTTACTTCCGCCTCCTAAAATAAATTTTGGCTGATTTTTATTTTCTTCTAATACCTTTTTCAATTCATCTATTGAATGTACAGCAATAAATTGTTTTGCTTTGGCTTCAATGCCAAATGTATTGTGATTTTTTAAAGAAAATTGAGATAGAATTTCCATAAATGCGAAACTTTTTTGTAGAATTAATCGAGAGTTCAAAAGTAAGGATTATAATCTATTTTAAGTTTAGTTTCTATAAAATAACCGTCAATTAAATACATTAAAAAAAATAATTGGGACTATAATATCCTGTAAAAGATTTAGATGGTTTCTATGGACAAAGTTTTATTTTAAAGCCGCAATAAAAAGTTGCATTTCTTTCATTGTGCCAATTGTAATTCTTGTCCACTTTCCATTCTCTTCATAGATTTTTGTTCCCATTATATTATGATTTTCTAATTGCTTGAAATAATCTTTTTTGTAATTGTCTAAAGAGAAATAAATAAAATTTGAATAGGATGGAATACAAGTTATATTTAATTGTGTAAGCTGTTCAATAGTGAATTTCTTTACTTCCTGATTTGAAGAATATGCCTGCTGAATAAAATTATCATCATTTAAAGATGCTATGGCAGCAGAAGCCGAGGTAACGCTAACTGACATATTTGTAGATGATTTTAAATTGCTTAATTGTTCAATAGTAGCAGAATGTGCAATTGCATAGCCGATACGAGCACCAGCTAATCCGTAAAGTTTTGAAAAAGTTTTGGTTATTATCAGGTTTTTGTTTTCAGTAACAAGATTGCTTAATGATTGTTCGGTAGTAAAATTGATATAAGCCTCGTCTATAAAAACCATTGTTTTTTTGGTTGCTTGGTTTATAAAAGACACCAATTTTTCTCTGTCGCAAATTGTTCCTGTCGGATTGTTGGGATTGCAGATATAAACCATTTTTGTATCTGAATCAATTGCTTTTAACATTGCTGTTAAATCATGTTTTTTGTCTTCAGTTAATGGAATAGTGATTTTTTTTAAGCCTAATTTGTCATAAGGTGATATCCAGTAATCGTATGTGGTTTCTGCTATTACAAAATTGCCTTTGTTTAAAGCTGCGTATTGAAGGACTAAATCTAAAATTTCAGTTGAACCGGCGCCTAATAAAATATTAGTATCTGAAACATTATTCTTTTTTGCAATAAGAGAAATTAATTCTGTCCAAAGACTCCACCCATATCTATTACTGCTGTTTATACTTTTTGTCATTGCTGCACGAGCAAGCGGAGACGGACCGTAAGGATTTTCATTTGACCTTAATACTATAGGGGAGTCATCAAAATTGGGCAAAATGTAATCTGATGGAGTATTTGCAAAGCTTTCAAGTTGGCAAAAGCCTAATCCTATTGTGCCTAAACCTATTTGTTTCAGCCAGTTTCTTCTATTGTTCATCTCTATTTCAGAATTAAATTAAACGATTCAGTGAAACGGTATGACGTTGGAATTGAAGAAATGTTACGCGTTGGACAAAATAGAATTTTACTGCAAAGTATGCAAAGATTTTTACCTCACTACGCATAGAAAACACAAAGTTCACAAAGTTGGATCAACACCAAGCTTTGCGAACTTTGTGTTTTTTGTAAAACCACCTATGTGAAAACCTTGTGCGCTTTGCGGTTAATTTTCACGCAAATCCAGTAATTCATGATATTTATCTGCGATAATTTTCATGTTGATATTGTAATTAGCATTTTCTTCTACAAACTTCCTGTTTTGTATAATCGCTTTGTTTCTTGAATCGGGATTTTTAAATGACCAGATAAGTTCTTCGGCTAGTTTGGAGTAATCATCAATCGGGATTAATTGTCCATTTTTGCGATGTTGTATCCAACTTTGATTTCCGGAAATATCCGATACAACGGGATAGCAATTGCACGCCATTGATTCAAATAACGAGGCCGAAACACCTTCGGTACTTGGCATGCTAATATAAAAATTGGCTTGTTGTAATAATTGTGGTAATGCGATATTTGCTATTCGCCCCGTAAAGATTACTTTGTTTTGGATGCCTAATTCTATAGCTAGGTTTTTGAGGTATTCTAATCTAGTTCCGTCTCCAACAATTGTTAAACTGAAATCAATGTTTTGTTTATCTAAAATAGAAAAAGCTTTTAGGATGCAATCATGTCTGTATTCGGGTTGCAAGGATCGGGTAACAATGGCGTCAATTCGATTTGATTTGTTTTCTGATGCTTCAAAAAGTGATAGATCAATTCCTTTTGGTATGACTAAAACCTTATTCATATCGACCCCAATGGCTTTCATAGAAATTGTCATTACAGGTCCCCAAGCATGTATTAAATGTGCTTTTTTGAATGCGTATTTCTGAATGACTTTTTTAAGAGGTAATAATACTGAGCCCTCAGGCCATAAATCGGTTCGGCCTTGTTGTGCAATTGCAATTGTATTTACTCCCGATAATGCAGCTAGAAAACCATAACTGGTCGTTCTTTCGGCAATAACCATATCGGGTTTTTCTAATTGAATGATTTTTTTTATCGAGAATGGGGAAAATAGGTATTCGGCTATTCTTTTAAAACGATTGAAATTAGTGTTGTTTGGAGTTTTGAGTTCCCAAGTACAAATTTCAAAATCGCCAAACTCTTTTAAGCCTTTCATCCATGTAATGGCATCGGCTCGGTAGGATTCGCCAAGAAAAAGTATTTTCCTTTTTTTCATTCTTATTAATTAGAATTCATCAGTGGTCAAAGCACGATTGATGAATTCATTTAATGGTTTTAATGCAATAAGTTTCTGACTCATTTTGGCAACAAAATCTTTTTGAGTTACTTCTTTGATGTCGTATTTTTGAGTAGCAGTAAAACTTTTTAATTTTAAAAAATCAATTGCAGGATGTTCTTTTTCGTATCCGCGTGGTGGATTTTTAAGCGAATTGGTTTCGGTAACATCTAAGTTTCCAAATTCCTTGCTGAAGTTTTTATCAGCTATAATTGCTTCTAAGTCATCATGAAAGAAAGCAATCTCTTTGCGTACTTTTTTTAAGTCTTCGGCTTCTGGAGAGTATAAACCACCAGCTATAAAACTAGCACCTTTTTCGATGTGAACATAATATCCAGAACGGTTTTGCCCTTTTACTCCAGTAGAAAGCCAAACGCCAAGATGGGCTTTGTATGGTGATTTGTCTTTAGAAAAACGAATATCACGATTAATTCTGAATGTGCAATTTTTTACTTCTAATAGCTCCAATGAAGGATCCATGGGTTTCATTGCGTCCAAAAAATCAGCAACTAGCTGATGATAGTCTTTTTTGAAGATTTCATAACGTTTTTTGTTTTCCAAAAACCAATCTCTATTATTGTTTGCTTTTAAATCATCTAAAAACTGTAAACTTTCTTTGGTAAGCATATTTTTAGTTTTTATTATAGTTGTTTTCTTAAATCAGTTTCGCTGATAAATCCTGTGTTTTTCCATTTTACTTCTTTGTTCTCGTATAATAGTAGAGTCGGAAGCTGGTCAATTTTCATTTCTTTTACCAAGGTTTTATTTTGATCAACATCAATACGAATGATGACCACTTTATCAGCTAGTTCTTTTTGCATTTTGGTAAGGTATGGAGTCATTTGCTTGCAAGGACCACACCATTCTGCGTAAAAATCAATCAGGACTTTTTTATCTGTGTTTAACAAAGCGGCATAGTCTTGACTTGTCATTCCTATTGTTTTAGCATTTGGGTCTGATTTTGAATGTCCTTCGGCGTTCCATTTCATAATTCCGCCATCAAGCTCATATATGTTTGTAAAGCCTAATTCTTGTAGTTTTTGAGATGCTTTTTTGCTTCTTCCGCCACTCAAACAATATACAAAAACTGGTTTTGATTTATCAAAGGTTGCTGCTTTTGTAGCAAAGTCTTTGTCGTTCCAGTTTACATTTACCGCATTATCAATATGTTCTGATGCAAATTCTTCAGGAGTTCTTACGTCTAAAATTTGAGGGTTTTGGGTAGTGCTTAATTTTTCTGAGAAAGCAGTTGGCTCAATAACTTCGATGTTTTTAGATGATTGTCCGTTGCAGGATGCAAGTACGAATGCGATTAAAATAAGAAGTGTTTGTGGGAATTTCATAATCTTAATAATTTAAATGTGTAGGCTAATTTAAGTTTTTTTCAATTTAGAAAGCTGTACAAAATCATAAATTAAATATTTTATAGCTTTGATGTGTTGATTTTACAATGGCTTCAGTTCGATCTGGGTGAGTGTCTGAAATAAAAAGTTGTCCAAAAGTATCGTTGTTAACCATTTCGATAATTTTGGCTACTCGACTTTCGTCTAATTTATCAAAAACATCATCAAAAAGTAAAATTGGTTTTACACCACTTTGTTTTTTTAGGAATTCAAACTGTGCCAGTTTTAAAGCAATCAAAAATGATTTTTGCTGCCCTTGTGAGCCGAATTTTTTAATAGGGTGATTGTCGATTTCAAAAGATAAATCGTCTTTATGAATTCCAACACTTGTATAATGTAAGGCGCGGTCTTTATTAATGTTTTCTTGTAATAGTGTGAGTAAGTCTTTTTCGAACAAATGACTTTCGTAAACTAATTGAACTGTTTCTTCGGAACCTGT
This sequence comes from Flavobacterium frigoritolerans, assembly GCF_025847275.1. GTDB lineage: Bacteria > Bacteroidota > Bacteroidia > Flavobacteriales > Flavobacteriaceae > Flavobacterium > Flavobacterium frigoritolerans. The sequence goes on along the minus strand of NZ_JAOZEV010000002.1, from coordinate 20,994 downwards.
TATCGCATGATGGTGCGCATTGAAAATTGGAATAAAAGCTTCGATGAATTGTTTTCTTTTTTCAAAAATAGATTTTCCGTAGCTGTCCAATTGCTCATTGTATATAGACAAAGTGTCGTTGTCGAAAACATGATTTAATGCAAAGTACTTAAGTAATGCATTGCGCTGACTAATTACTTTTTGGTATTGGATAAGTTGTTGCAGATAATGTGGATCTAATTGTGAAATCACAGTATCCATAAATTTACGACGTGTTTCGCTTCCTTCAACGATTAAATCTCTGTCGGCTGGCGAAATTATTACTAAAGGAATGAAACCTATGTGGTCGGAAAATTTATCATAGGCTTTGCCGTTTCTTTTTAGGATTTTTTTTTGTCCTTTTTTTAAACTGCAGACGATTTGTTCATTTCGTTCGTTTTTTTCTATCTCGGCATCTATCACAAAAAACTCTTCTCCATGCTTGATATTCTGCACAGCCAAAGGATTGAAATAGCTTTTTCCGTAAGCTAGATGGTAAATAGCATCGAGTACATTTGTTTTTCCAATACCGTTTTTTCCAACGAAACAATTTATCTTTTTGTCAAATTCGAAATTGGCTTCAGAGAAATTTTTATAGTTGAATAAAGAAATTTTTTTTAAATACATTTTTAATCAATGGTAATGATAAATTAAAAAAAAAGCAAGCTCACAAATTTATAATTTTGGACTGTTACTTGTTTTTTGTGAGTTCGTTCTTTGTTGCGATTATTAAATTGAAAACAGATTTTACATTTGCAATATTGTAGATTACATTTTTTTCTTCGAAAAAATTGATTCCTCTTTGAGATATGAAAGATGTTTCTTCGCTTTTAGCTATTTCTTCTTGTTTTTTAATAATGATATATCCACTATCGTTTGCTTTTTCCTTATAATTTAAAATTAAGTTTTCTAATTTGAAGCTTTCATTTATTATTTCAGAATTTAAATCGCGAAAAATTATTCTTTGGTTTGTTAAAAAGAATTTTGTTGATTTAGTTTTAAATAATCTGATTGAAATTCTTCCAATTGTTAAAAATAGATAAAAAGAAATAAGAATTGGTACGATAATATAGTAATACAATTCTTTATGGTTATTAATCTCAGAATCTTCGGAGGGTTTTAATAGAATTATTAGAATTATAAAATTTATTGTAAAAATGGGTATTGTGAATAAATCTTCAAGCCTAAAAGGTATTTCTTTAGTATGTCTAATTTCTTGAACTAATACTTCTCCTTCTCTAAGTTTCATTTATATATTTTCGTCACTACTAATTGTTGTAAAATTTAAGGGTGCAAATTATTGAAAAATATCGATATAAACCGTTTTTTAGGGGCTTGAGTGTGAATTATTTTGGTTTTTATATATAAAAAAGCCCTGTTTTGAGGGATATTTTTTTAAAATTAATTTAAAATTGATTTTTTTCATGTAAGTTTCAATAAAAATTTTATTTTTGCCGTTCACTAAATTAATTTTAAATGGCTACTTACAATAAAAGAGGATATAAAGCACCAAAAGAAAAAGAAGTTAAAGATGAAGTTGTTAATGAAGAACAACAAGTAATTCTTGATGGAAAAAACAGTACAACTGCTGAAGTTTTTTCTAAATTAGATGAAACTGCTTCTAGAACTGAGGACTGGGTTGCTAGAAACCAAAAAATTATTATTGGATTAGTTGCTGCTATTGCTGTAGGAACTATAGGTTATTTGGTTTACCAAAAATTTATCGCTTCTCCTAAACAAGAAGAGGCTGCTAATGAAATGTTTGTTGCTCAACAAAATTTTGAAAAAGCTACTAATGGTGTAGCTAGTGATTCTTTGTATAAATTAGCATTGAATGGATCTGAAGGTAAATTTGGATTTGTGAAAATTGCAGATGAATATTCTGGAACTGATGCAGGTAACTTAGCAAACTATTATGCAGGTATTGCCTATTTAAATACTGGTAAATATGATGAAGCAATCTCTTATTTAGGTAAATTTAAGTCTAAAGATTTAATTTTAGGTGCTTTGGCAAAAGGTGCAATAGGTGATGCGTATTCTCAAAAAAATCAACAAAAAGAAGCTTTAGATTATTATGTAAAAGCGGCTGAATCAAATAAAAATGATTTTACTACGCCACGTTTCTTGCTTAAGGCAGGTAAAACAGCTTTGGCTTTAGGTCAAAAATCAGATGCTCTTAAATATTTTACAGATATTAAAGAGAATTACGATGCGACTCCAGAAGCAGCTTCTGTAGATGTTTTGATTGGATTAGCACAATAAATAATTTATAGAGTTAGAAAATTAGATTTAAGATTTGTATTTTAGCAATCTGAAATCTATCCCGATCCTATCGGGACTAAAATCTTAAATAGTAAAGATGGCTACCGAAAATAAAAATTTATCTGATTACGATAAAAACACAGTCCCAAATGCGAAAGATTTTCGATTTGGGATTGTTGTTTCTGAGTGGAATGACACTATAACAGAAGGCCTTTATAATGGCGCTTTTGAAACATTCATTGAGAATCATGTTCCTGCACAACAAATTATTCGATGGAATGTTCCTGGGAGTTTTGAGTTGATATATGGAGCAAAAAAAATGTTGCAAACTCAAAATGTTGATGCTGTAATTGTTATTGGATGTGTAATTCAAGGGCAAACAAAGCATTTTGATTTTGTATGTGAAGGTGTGACGCAAGGAATTAAAGATTTGAATGTTCAAACGGATATTCCAGTTATTTTTTGTGTATTAACAGATAATAACATGCAACAATCTATTGATAGAAGTGGTGGTATTCATGGTAACAAAGGTACCGAGGCTGCTATTGCAGCTATAAAAATGGCGTACATCCGTCAGCAAGCATCTTTAAATCAGTTTCAAGACCAACCGTTGTTGTCAACTGGGGCACTTCAAATAGAAGACAAGCCATTGGAACTAGAAAAATAAAAACACATTTGTAAGAATACTGAAACCTATACTGTGTAAAAATAGTATAGGTTTTTTGTTTTTTTTATGATTCATTAAGTCATAAAAGACAGCAGAAATTCATTAAATTTGTACACTTTGGTTTTAAACCAAGGACCCAAACCATAAACCCAAAATTTTTTTAATGTCGAGTATTATACAATTACTTCCTGATCATGTTGCCAATCAAATTGCTGCTGGAGAAGTGGTTCAAAGACCTGCTTCGGTGGTGAAAGAACTTTTAGAAAACGCAGTTGATGCTAAAGCAACAGATATTAAATTAATCATCAAAGATGCTGGAAAGTCGTTGGTACAAGTCATTGATAATGGTTCTGGGATGAGTGTTACTGATGCACGTTTGTGTTTTGAACGTCATGCAACTTCCAAAATACGTCAGGCCGAAGATTTATTTTCGTTACATACCAAAGGGTTCCGTGGAGAAGCGTTAGCATCTATTGCTGCGATTGCTCATATGGAAATGAAAACGAAGCAAGATCAGGAAGAACTAGGAACGCATATTGTTATCGAAGGCAGTAAGTTTGTTTCGCAGGAAGTAGCTGTCTTGCCAGTAGGAACTTCATTTGCGGTTAAGAATTTGTTTTTTAATATTCCTGCCCGAAGAAACTTTTTGAAGTCGGATACGGTTGAATTCCGTCATGTTATGGATGAGTTTCAGCGTGTAGCTTTGGCACATGCTAATATTCATTTTACTTTTTATCATAACGGAAGTGAAATGTTTAATTTGCCACCTTCTAGCTTTAGGCAACGGGTTGTTGGGGTTTTTGCAGGTAAAACAAATGAAAAATTAGTTCCTGTAAATGAAGAAACAGAAATCGTAGCCATAAAAGGATTTGTAAGTAAACCTGAATTTGCTAAAAAAAGTAGGGGAGAGCAGTTTTTCTTTGTTAACGATCGTTTTATTAAAAGTAGTTATCTGCATCATGCAGTTATGGCAGCTTATGATGGAATTTTAAAAGATGGTGCACAGCCGAGCTATTTCTTGTATTTGTCTGTACCGCCTAATACTATTGATATTAATATTCATCCGACAAAAACTGAAATTAAGTTTGATGACGAGCAGGCTTTATATGCTATTTTAAGAGCTTCAATTAAACACAGTTTGGGGCAGTTTAATGTAGCGCCTGTTTTGGATTTTGATCGTGATGCTAATTTAGATACACCTTATCATTATAAAGATTTAGAAGGAGAAACACCAACAATTCAGGTTGATGGTACTTTTAATCCCTTTACTGATGATAAAACAAATAAACATTATTCTAATGCTGGATCTAGCTTTAGTAGCGGATCTAGTTCAGGTAGCTCAGGCTCTAATTCATATTCTAGTTACAAGAAACCTGAGCCAACAGCTAGTTGGGAAAGTTTATATGTAGGTTTAAAGCAAGACACCGAGGAAATTGGAATGATGTCTTTTGAGAATGAAGAGGTAACTTCGTCTTTATTTAATGATGATGAAATTGAACAAACGGTTCATAAAACCTATCAAATACATAAAAAATATATTGTTTCGCCTATAAAATCCGGAATGGTGATTGTGGATCAACAACGTGCGCACCAACGTATTTTATACGAACAGTTTTTGCATAATATGACCGTTAATCAGGCTTCAAGCCAACAATTGTTGTTTCCTTTGAATTTGTTTTATTCTTCTACGGATATGGAAATTATAAGAGAATTGCAATTATCGCTTGTAAATACTGGTTTTGTATTTGAATCTACAACCGAAGAGCATATTGTAATTTCGGGAATACCTATAAACAGTACCGAAAGTGAAGTTTCGCTGGTTATAGAACAATTGTTAAGTGATTTGCAAGATGGAATTCCTGAAAGTAGTTTTTCTCAAAATGATACAATCGCCAAATCGATGGCAAAAAGTATGGCCGTAAAAACAGGAACTTACTTAACAGAAAAAGAACAAGATAATTTAGTAAACGGACTCTTTGCTTGTAAGGATCCAAATATTTCTCCATTTCAAAAACCAACTTTCATCACCATGCGTGTGGAAGATATAGATAAAAAATTTGCCTTATGATGAATATGACTCCTGTTGTAAAACAATTATTGATAATTAATATTATCTTTTTCCTGGGCTCACAACTAGTACCCGTTTCTTATGAGTATTTCTCGCTTTATTTTCCAGAGAATTATCATTTTAAACTTTGGCAACCTATTACACATATGTTTATGCATGGAGGATTTATGCATATCGCATTTAATATGTTTGCATTAGTTTCTTTCGGTTCGGCCTTAGAACATTTTTGGGGTGGTAAAAAGTTTATATTTTTTTACATTTCATGTGGATTAGGTGCGGCTTTACTACAATTGGGTTTTAATTATTATGAAATACAGAGTGCTTTAGAAGGAGCGTCTGGTTTAGGTTTATCAGATACTTCATTGCACCAGGTATTAAACGTTAATTTCTCCGATGGTATGAGTTATCGTGGGGATTTGTTTATGGATGGTATTAAACCAATTTTAGAGGAAGCAGGAAAAATTAATTTATTAAACGAGGTTAATTTTAAAAGTTTATTTGATGCATCAATAATTAATCAGACTCCTATGGTTGGAGCGTCTGGAGCAATATACGGACTTTTGGTAGCTTTTGCTTTCATGTTTCCTAATGCTGAGTTAGCTCTTATGTTTATTCCGGTGCCAATCAAAGCTAAGTATTTTGTACCAGGAATTATTGCAGTCGATTTGTTTTTAGGCTTCCAAGGAAATTCATTGTTTGGTAGCGGAGGTACAGGAATTGCTCATTTCGCTCACGTTGGTGGAGCACTTGTAGGATATTTGATGATGTGGTATTGGAAAAAGACGCAGTTTAATAATAATCGTTGGAATTAATTTTTTAGCTTCATTATCTAAATTTTAAACATAAAAAACACATATGAATATATTAGACGATTTAAAGTTACAATATAAAATGGGCGGTATTGCTCAGCGAGTAATTTATTGGAATATTGCTTGTTTTTTAGTTTCATTGGTGTTTTTTTACCAGTTTTCGATAGGGCAATTTGCTTTTCCGAGTTGGCTGGCGCTGTCGTCAGAACCTTCGGATTTTTTATTCAAACCTTGGACGTTTCTTACTTATGCTTTTTTCCATGACGGTTTTTTGCATTTGTTGTTTAATATGTTGGTTTTAAATTTTGCTAGTTCTTTATTTTTGACTTTTTTTACCGACAAGCAATATTTGGGATTGTATATTTTAAGTGCAATCTTTGCAGGAGTAGTCTTTGCGCTTAGTTTTTATTTTTTAAGTCTTAGTTCTTCTGTAGTTGGAGCTTCGGCTGCTATTATGGCAATTTTAGTTGCTACAACGACTTACCAACCATTAATGCCGGTTCGCTTGTTGCTCATTGGTAATGTTAAGTTATGGCATATTACTGTTGTTATTTTAGTATTAGACTTAATGCAGTTTCGATTAGGTAATATGGGAGGTCACATATCTCATCTTGCTGGTGCTGTTTTTGGATTCGTTTTTATTAAATTATTGCAAAGTGGTTTTGATTTAAGTAAGATTGTAACTCGTGTTTTAGATTTTTTTACTAATTTATTTAAGAAATCTTCATCGACGCCTTTTAAAAAGGTGCATAAAAATTACAATAATGTACCTACTCAAAGAACGACCTCTAAAATTGTTACTAAAGACAAAACGCAACAGCAAATAGATGAAATTTTAGATAAGATTAGCCAGTCAGGTTATGATTGTTTAACAAAGGAAGAAAAAGAATTTTTATTTAAAGCTGGGAAATAAAAATTATTAATTAGAGGATGATGAAAAATCTTTCATGGTTTAATAAAATAATGTTCTTTTTGAATATAGTACTTACTGTATTGACGTTCAGTGCTTATATTTTACCATTTTTAGCTCCTAAGATGTTTCCTCTTTTATCGGTATTGACTTTATTCATGCCGTTGTTTTTTGTATTCAATGGGTTATTCTTTTTTTATTGGGCAATTCAGTTTAAGAAACGAATGATTCTATCGGGATTAGTTCTCTTGATGGGAATTACTTTTATAAATAAATTCTATAAATTTTCGACTAAAGAGTACGTTAAAAACGAAAAGGATTTTACGGTAATGAGTTATAATGTGCGATTGTTTAATGTTTTTAAATGGATTGACAGAGAAGACGTCCCTCTTGATATAAAAGCTTTTATAGATGAAAAAAATCCTGATATTTTATGTATTCAGGAATTTTCAAATTCAGCTCATATTGATTTAAAAGCTTATCCACATAGATACATATTTATGGAAGGGAATAAAATTAAAACCGGTCAGGCAATTTTTTCTAAGTTTCCCATATTGTATCAAGGGAATATTGTTTTTCCTAATTCGAATAATAATGTAATCTATGCCGATATTAAGCGTGGTAAGGATATTATAAGAGTTTATAATATGCACTTGCAGTCGATTAAGATCTCGCCAGATGTAGATGAAATTTCTGAAAATATTGATGTGATGAATCAGGAAAAATCACAACGTATTCTTTCTCGAATAAGTAAGGCATTCAAGCAACAGCAAGAGCAGGCAGAAATTTTTAGAGAGAATAAAAAAGAATGCACTTACCCTCTTATAATATGTGGGGACATGAATAATAGTCCGTTCTCATACGTATATCGTAATATAAAAGGGAAACTAAAGGATAGTTTTGAAGAAGCAGGTGAAGGATTTGGAGCTACATATAAGTTTCGTTACTATCCTGCGAGAATCGATTATATTTTTGCCGATAATAAAATGAAAGTAAAGAAATTTGAAAGTTTTTCAGATTTTGAGAACTCAGACCATTTTCCTGTTTTAGCAACACTTTCTATGGAATAGTACAGAAAATTATATTTTCTGATTCTTTAAATATTCCATTGCATACTTTCCTTCATTAAAAATTAGGTCTAATACACTTAGGTTATTTATAAAACCATGTTTGTCATCAAAAACCTGAGTATAGGTTTCAAATGCGTTAGTGTCCTTTTTTCCGTTTGCTAAGGCTCTAAAGTCTAAAATAGCACTATCTGTATCATGAAAGTATTCGGTAGTCTTATTGTAGTCTAATTTCATTCGTAGGCATTTCGTAACAATATCCAAGGTCTCAAAATTTACGTCGATTAAAAATTGATGTTTTTTTTCAAAAAAAGGACGGATATCATCTTCAAAAAACTCAAAAAAGGGTGAACTTCTATACGCTGCTTCTAATGATTTAAAATGTTGCTTTTGCCAATCAAATTCATTTTCTATTTGAATCTCTTTGGTTTTTTGATGTGCATTTTTAGAATGCTTTACAGGTATGTTTAGTAATTGTATTCCGTTTGGGCTATAGATGTAAGTGCGATTTCTGTTAGTTTGTTTTTGGAAATTATCTTCTATTTCAAACGTAATGGTTTCAGATTGTGCCATTACAGCACAGTGACTAATTGATGGGAAATAGGTTGGAAGTAATAGTGAATTCATGTGATTTTTGTTTGATTGGTTAATTTAAGTAAACAATTAACCAGTTCAACGAATAAATGGATTATGCTTTTTTCTCTTTTCTTTTTTTCCAGAAGTACTCGCCAATAAAGTAGGCAGCCAAAAGAAACAAGAAATGCTTAAAGTATGATTGTGGCTGTCCTTCACCATCTACAGTAGTAAAAACTCTATCCCAACGAACTTTATTAAGTCCTTTGCCGTGAGTATCCCAGCTCATCCATATAAATACAGGTTTTCCGATTACGTGATCAAAAGGTACAAAACCCCAATATCTGGCATCGATTGAGTTGTCTCTGTTATCACCCATCATCCAGTAGTAATTTTGCTTAAAGGTATAGGTTGTAGCAACCTTACCATTAATAAAAATTTGATTTACTTTTACTTCTAAATCATTGCCTTCATATTCTGTAATTAGGCGTTTATAAACAGGAAGAACATTTAAATTGATGTCAATCGTTTTTCCTTCTTCAGGAATATAAAGTGGTCCAAAAAAATCATTGTTCCAGTTGTAATTTTTGTTATGTGGGAATATTTTAGGATCTCTATCGCCTTTGTTTTCTTTTCTTAGTTCTAGGCTTTCTATGTAAGGATTGTTTTTGGCCTTGCTAACTGCTTCTGGAGTTGCCTGTACGTAATAGCTATCGGTTTTAGGGTCGTAACCTACATCATCAGTAATATCATATTGTCTTAATAGATTAGCGATTTCTTCATATGAAGAGAACTTAACCTTGAATTTAATAGTGTAAGAAAACTGTAGTCTAACTCTTTCAGTTTGTTTCATTTCTTTTCCATCAATAAAAACAAGTCCATTTCTTATTTCTAAGGTATCTCCAGGAACTCCAACACATCTTTTTACTAAGTTGGTTTTTTTGTCGATTGGTTTGTAATAATTTCTATCTGGCGAAAAATTATTCATGTCCAAAAGCGTATCTGCTGGTTGGTTAAAAACAACAATATCATTGCGTTTTATTTCTTGAAAACCAGGTAGCCTTAAATAGGGTAGTTGAAGCTTGTTTAATAATGAAGTCTTTTTTTGAGTTACATCATCATTAAATAAATACGATCTCTTTTTTAATCCTGGAATTGTATCATGTACCATAGGCAAAGCTACAGTTGTCATTGGTACTCTTGGACCATAATTCAGTTTACTTACAAATAGAAAATCGCCAACTAGCAATGTTTTTTCTAATGAAGAACTTGGTATCGTAAATGGTTGAATAATATACGTATGAACTAAAGTTGCAACAATTATAGCAAAAAGAAGCGAGCTAAATGTTTCAGCGGTTTTATTCTCGGGTTTTAAACTTCTATTGGCATTGTATTCTAGTTTTTGAGTATAGTTTACATAATAGATGTAAAATCCAAAGGTAACAAGTCCTAGAATAGTGTCTAATGTCGTTTTTTTTCCAAAAGTTCGTAACGTTTCAATCCAAACTACAGGAAACATAATCAGGTTAATAATCGGAATAAAAAGTAACAACGTCCACCAAGTAGGTCGACTGATAATTTTCATTAATACAATGGCATTGTAAACAGGAATAGCAGCTTCCCAGCTTTTTCTTCCGGCAGCCACATATAATTTCCATGTTCCTATAAAATGGATTACTTGAACAATTAGGAAGAATATAAACCACGAATAAAATGTCATATCAATTTTTTTAAGTCAAGATTATTTTTTTAAGTCCTAGCTGCTATAGGTTCTTTTTCTCTTTTCTTTTTTTCCAGAAATATTCTCCAATGAAAAAGGCTGCAAGGGCAAATAAGAAATATTTGAAGTACGATTGTGGTTGGCCATCACCATTTACAGTAGTGAAAACTCTGTCCCAACGAACTTTATTTATTCCTTTGCCATTAGTGTCCCAACTCATCCAGATGAATACTGGTTTTCCAACAATATGATTTTCTGGAACATAACCCCAGTAACGGCTATCTTCTGAGTTATGACGGTTATCTCCCATCATCCAGTAATAATCTTGTTTAAAAGTATATGTTGTTGCAACTTTGCCATTAATACTTATTTCAGAACCGTTTACTTGCAAATCGTTTCCTTCGTATTCTTTTATAATCGCCTTATAAAAAGGTAAAGATTTGGTTGTTAATGCAACAGTTTTTCCTTTTTGAGGAATGTATATCGGACCAAAATTATCTGCATTCCAATTATCCAATTGTGGAAAAATACCTGGATCTACACCTCTTGCAATTTCTCTTTTCACATAAGTAATACCAGGAACATTTCTTAATCTTGCTGCGCTGGCTTCAGTTAAAGCTCTAAAATAAAGGGTGTCTTTTTTTACATCATCTTTAAAACCTGTGCCATCAGTAATGTCTAATTCTCTTAATAAAGATTCAAAATCGATAGGAGTTTTTCCATCCAAAGCAACTGCGTAAGAGTATTGTGGTTTTGCTCTCTCTGGTAAAACTAATACTTTTCCGTTAATGTAAACGATTCCGTCTTTTATCGCTAGGCTATCGCCAGGAATACCAACGCATCTTTTTACATAATTTGATTTTTTATCAATTGGTTTGTCTGCTCTTCTTCCAGAAGTATCAAAAAACTTATAAACTGTATCCATTGGCCAGTTAAAGACAACAATATCAGTTCGTTTTATTTGCTCAAAAGCAGGAAGTCTAAAATATGGTAATTGTGGCCATTTTAGATATGATTTCTGTTTAGTCATTGGTATAGAGTCATGAACCATTGGTAAGGCAACAGTTGTCATGGGAACTCTGGGACCGTAGTTTAACTTGCTTACGAATAAGAAATCACCAATAAGTAATGATTTTTCTAATGAAGAAGTTGGAATTGTATAAGGTTGTACAATATAAGTATGAACTAAAGTAGCTACAATTATAGCAAAAAGAAGTGAGCTAACTGTATCAGCAGTTTTGCTTTCAGGAACTAGACTTCTATTTGGATTATGAACTAATTTTTGAGTGTAATTTACATAATAGATATAAAAACCGAAAGTTACAAGACCTAGGACGGTATCTAAAGTAGATTTCTTTCCAAAAGATCTTAAGGTTTCAATCCATATAACAGGAAACATAATCAAGTTAATGATTGGAATAAAAAGTAATATTGTCCACCAAGTTGGTCGGCCAATAATTTTCATTAGTATGATCGCATTATATACAGGGATTGCTGCTTCCCAACTTTTTCTTCCTGCAGCTTCATATAATTTCCAAGTCCCTATAAAGTGAATAACTTGCACTGCTAAGAAGAATACAAACCATAAATATAGTGTCATACTAATTTGTTTTAAAGTTTAAAATATAGATTTTCGATAAACGAATTTTTATATTTCTAATGTTATTTATTTAAAATTCTAAGACATCTTTCATTGTGAAGATACCTTGTTTTCCAGCAAGCCATTCTGCAGCGATTACTGCTCCAAGAGCAAAACCTTCTCGATTATGTGCTGTATGTTTGATTTCTATACTATCAATGCCTGAATTGTATGTTACAGTATGTGTTCCGGGAACAGTACCAATTCTTTTGGCTTCGATATGAATTTCTGTAGGTTTTGCCTCGTCTAGAGTCCAGTTGGTGTAGGGGCTATTTTCGATTACACCTTTGGCTAATGAAATAGCGGTTCCGCTTGGAGCATCTAATTTTTGAGTATGATGGATTTCTTCCATTTCTACTTTGTAGCTATCAAATTTAGACATGATTCTGGCTAAATGCTCGTTAACTTCAAAGAAGATATTTACGCCTAAGCTAAAATTTGAACTAGAAATGAATCCTCCCTTTTTTTCATTGCAAAGAGTAACCATTTCATCATAATGTTCTAACCAGCCTGTTGTTCCAGAAACGACAGGAACATTGTTGTTAAAACAATTTGAAATGTTTGCAACTGCAGCTGTTGGAACACTAAAATCAATGGCTACATTGGCGGTTTCAAGTCCTTCGTAAGTATTGAATTCGTCTTTTTTTAAGACAATTTCATGGCCTCTTTCTAAAGCAATTCTTTCGATTACCTGCCCCATTTTTCCGTATCCTAAAAGCGCAATTTTCATTTGTGTGTTTGTTTTATATTTTAAAAGTGTAGTTTAATACTGCAATCTAAAAGTGGTAATTAAATGTTAGTCCGACGTTTGGTCTTAATGTTACATCGTCAGGATAAATTTCTGGGCGTAATGATAATCTTTCGTTGACGTTAAATTGTATCAATGCTGCGTCAACATTTGCATCTATTATATTTAAAACATAAAAGCCCAAGGTTACCAGGGCAGATAGATCTCGATTACGTTGATAAAATTTTTGACCTGCAATAAGTCTGCTATCGTCTAGATACTGAAATTCGTCATTATTGTGGCCTTCTAGTCTTCGTTTATAAGCATCTCTATATTGATGATACTTCTTGTTGTTATCAATATAGAAATATAAACTTGTTCCGATGGCTCCATAAACAAGGGGGATTTTCCAGTATTTTTTATTGTATGCTTGTCCTAAACCTGGCAAGATAGCTGAGTAAAAAGCTGCTTTTGCAGGAGTAAGCGGGTCTATATCATTGGACTTTAAGGTGTCCTTTGCTATCAAGGCAGCATCTTCTTTTTTTGACTGAGCAAAAACAGTTGCGCTTCCTAATAGAAAAAATAATAGACCTATGGGAATTATCTTATTCACTACCCGTTAATTAATTTGATGATTCTGGCAAAGTCTTCTTCTGAATGGAACGGAATTGTAATTTTTCCTTTTCCATTTCCAGCTACTTTTATGTCAACTTTTGCGCCAAAATAATTTGTAAATGTACTTTTTTGATCTTCTTCAATATCAAATGAAGAAGCTTTTGGCTTTCCTTCAGGTTTTGGTTTTAAACTTTCGTGGTAATTTTTTACCAAAGCTTCTGTTTCGCGTACAGATAAATTACGGCTAACGATTTTTTGATAAATGTCGGTTTGAACATCTAAATCCTCAATGTTTATAATTGCACGACCATGTCCCATACTGATAAAACCATCACGAATACCAGTTTGGATAATCGGATCTAGTTTTAAAAGACGTAAGTAGTTTGCAATTGTAGAACGTTTTTTACCAACACGGTCACTCATTTGTTCTTGAGTTAACTGTATTTCATCAATTAAACGTTGGTAAGAAAGTGCAATCTCTATCGGGTCTAAGTCATGACGTTGAATGTTTTCAACTAATGCCATAACCAACGACTCGTTGTCATTTGCAATTCGGATGTATGCAGGTACAGTATTTAAGCCAACTAATGTTGAAGCTCGTAAACGACGTTCTCCAGAAATTAATTGGTATTTATTAAAGTCTAATTTTCGAACAGTTATAGGTTGAATCACACCAAGTTCTTTGATAGAAGTGGCTAGCTCGCGTAACGATTCTTCATTAAAATTGCTTCGGGGTTGAAACGGATTTATTTCGATAGCACTAATTTCAAGCTCTATGATATTTCCAACAACCTTATCAGCATTTTTATCATCTACGGATTTGATATCGTTTTCCGGATCTTTTAATAATGCAGACAATCCTCTTCCTAAGGCTTGTTTTTTAATCGCTTTTGTCATAAAAACTATTTACTGTTTTTCTTTATAATTTCTTGAGCCAAGTTTATGTAATTAACAGCTCCTTTACTCGTAGCGTCATAGTTTATAATGCTTTCGCCAAAACTAGGAGCTTCGCTTAATTTTACATTTCGTTGGATAACGGTATCAAAAACCATATCATTAAAGTGTTTTTGAACCTCTTCAACAACTTGATTTGATAATCGTAATCTCGAATCGTACATGGTTAGCAACAATCCTTCAATATCCAAGTCAGGGTTGTGAATTTTTTGGATGCTTTTAATCGTGTTTAGTAATTTTCCTAAACCTTCAAGTGCAAAATATTCACATTGAATTGGAATAACTACAGAGTCAGCCGCTGTTAAAGCATTTAAAGTTAAAAGCCCTAATGAAGGAGCACAATCAATAATGATATAATCGTACTCGTCTTTAACACTTTCTAATGCTTTTTTTAGCATATATTCTCTGTTTTCTTTATCGACCAACTCGATTTCGATAGCAACAAGGTCAATGTGAGCCGGAATCACATCCACGTTTGGAGCCGTACATTGAATAATAGCTTCTTTTGGTGTATGACTATGTTCCAGTATTTGATAGGTTCCGATCTCAACAACTTCTACGTCAATACCAAGTCCTGATGTAGCATTTGCTTGAGGGTCAGCATCTATTAGTAATACTTTTTTTTCTAAAACACCTAATGAGGCTGCAAGATTTACAGATGTTGTAGTCTTTCCAACGCCTCCTTTTTGATTAGCAATCGCAATGATTTTGCCCATTTATTTTCTGAATTTTGAACCGTAAAAATACGATTATTTATGGTTTTTGAAAATCTATTTTGTTAACATTTGTTAAACCCTGATTAATCGTCGTTTGACAGCGTACTATTTTTAAATTATGCATTATTCTCAAAAGATGATTTCAATTTGTTTGTTCCGGGTTTTGTTTTTTTATTTGTGTGTGGTTTGAAATAATAACTTTTTAGAGAGAGCTGATTGTCAATCGATTGTTGTTTAATGTTTTGAAAGGGAGTCTTTATGATATAAGTTGTATTGCATTTTAAAGAATGATTTAGGTTAGTTAATTGTTCTTTTCAGGATTCGGCTTTTGATGATAGTATATTCTTGAAACTTCGAAAGACGGAGGTTTTTTTAGTAACTATTACTAGATTCTTCTTTCTTTAGTAATCGGGAGGGGGAGTTTATGCTGATTTCTTCATG
The DNA here is from genome assembly GCF_025847275.1 of Flavobacterium frigoritolerans. Taxonomy (GTDB): domain Bacteria; phylum Bacteroidota; class Bacteroidia; order Flavobacteriales; family Flavobacteriaceae; genus Flavobacterium; species Flavobacterium frigoritolerans. The sequence continues at coordinate 5,808 of NZ_JAOZEV010000002.1, read as the reverse complement.
TAATAAGATTTAATCAAATCTTTGTATAAAATGTATTGGCAAATGGATGGAGCATTGTAGGAGGTAAAAATGATAACATTTTAATACTATATAATATGTTTAGGTAGTTTATATCTGTATATAAGACACTGTTGAAGCATAAAAAAAAGTCTTTTCAAACTTATGAAAAGACTTTTGATTGCCATTGAGTCAACATTTGTAAAATTTATGCTAGATCAATATAGTTTTTGTTGATTAAACTAATTCTATATTATTTGTTATAATTGGTTTTGATAGCTTATTTTGTTCGAATCTGCTTTTGGTTCTTCTTTAAGATAGGTAATGAAAGCTAGAGGAGACAGGCCTGTGACTTTTTTGAAAATAATGGTAAAACGACTATGAGACGAAAAACCGCATTTTTCACCTAGATAGCTAATTTTGTATTTAAGGAAATTGGGGTCAGCTTGTAGGCGGTCTACAATATAATTAATTCTTAGTTCATTGATGTAATTAGCGAAATCTTTTTCTTTGTGTTTGTTGATTACATAGGATAAATAGCGGTGATTGATACCTAGTTCTGCTGCCATTACATTTAATGATGTCTCTTTCCCAAGATAATATTCTTGTTGTTCTAATTCTTCTATCTTTTTTAAAATACTTTCTTCAGTTTCTTGAGACATGTATTCTTTGGTTGTGTCTTTTTTGGGCTCAAAGTCAATTTGAGTAGCTACTAATTTGATCTGATGTGGTATATCTTTTTTTGAAATATAATCTTTGAACTTTTTGTAATCCTGTTTTCGTTTATAGGCGTAAATCCCTAATGTAACTAGAATTGCTAGAATACAAATAGTAATAATAATCAAATTGATTTTTTTATATTTTGAGTTGCTGTTTTTTTCTTTGGCGTGGAGTGTTGAAATTAAATTATCCGCAATGAGCTTGCGGTTACCTTCTTCATTGTCGGTGAATTCGTTGTACTTTTCACTGTAAAAGACATATTTTTGGTTGTTTTTAGTTTGTTTGTAGTATTTTAAAAGTGAATTGTATACCTCATGTTGTAAGGTGTGAAATTTAGAAGTTTCTGCTATTTTTTCAGCTTCGATATAGTTTTCCTTTGCTTTTGGGTATTCTTTATATGCAGTGTAGACATTGCCCAAACCATTATAGATGAATCCTTTTAAAGGGCTCTCTGGAGATTGCGATTCACTGAGTAGGTTTAGAGCTTTTTTATATAAAACTAGTGCTGAATCTACTTGATGCATTGCAAGATAGTTTTTGGCTATGACCTCACTGTTTACAGCTAAATGAAAAGGTTTGTCTATGTTGGAACTTATTTTTTCAAATAATTTGTTTCCCTTTCTAAGGTATGCGTTGGCTTTGTTATAATTATGATCATCTATTTCATAATAGGCTAACTCTTGATGTAAGTTTCCTTGAAAACGGAACATTTCATCTTTGTCTTTTATTTTTTTACTAGAATTAAGTGCTTTTTCTAAAAATGTTTTACCCAAACTGGGGATACCAATCTCGCGATGGAGTGTAGATAAGAATCCGTTGATCCGTGATAACATTGCATAATTTTTGTCAATAGTTGCTAAGCTATCTGCTTTCATTAGTGAACGTATGGCTTCATTGTTAATGTCATATTGTCGTAGAACAGTAGCTCTGAGCATGCATGCTTTGATACGCTCGGAATTATTTTTGGAAATTCTATATAATAAATTCGTGTTGGTGAGTGCTTTTTTTGGATTTGTACTCACCAATACTTGGGCAGTTTCAGAATAAATTTTATCATATTCTGAGTCTTGTGCGTAGCATTGAAAATGTAATAAGTTAGCAATTAAAAAGTAGAATACTATTTTTAGGCGCATACGGTAGGGGATAAATTAAACGAATTTTAGATATTATATGTGTGTCAAATACTAGGATGTTTTATGAAATATTGTCTTTGTTTAAATTGGTAGGCATCGGTATTACAAAATATTTTCATCTCTGAGTTTGATTTTTGAATGCTTTGTTTCAGTCTGTTTTGAGGAGGAATAGTTTAATTAAAAAGTTTTTGATTCTACTTAATTATTTTACGGAAAATACTTCACAAAGCTATCTAATGAAAGCTTTTAAAATGCTTTGTTTTTTTACGTATTGCGCAATATAAACAATATTTGGATAAAATTTTAAGAATATCTCATTTTTTAACGTATAATTCGTGTTAAAAAAAAGAAAGGATTAGCGCGATTTTATGTTTTTAGGAATGTTTTTTTATGGAATTTCTTTATTTTTTGGATTAGAACCACATTTTCACTACATAAATTAACGATTAAGGGATCGCTGTTTTCTAAATTACGCAATAAAAAAATAGTAAGTTTTGTAAAATGGAGTGCGATTTATTTTCTTCGTTAAAATAGAATTCTAACAATTTTAAAGCTCAAAATGGAGTATTAATGAAAAGTAGAAATAGTTTAATGGAAGTGATTTTGGACTATCAAAAGGAATAGATCAACTAATAGAAAGTTGTAATGGAGATTAATAAAAAACTTTTCATATGAAAGGAATAACAGTAGTTCAAAAAGTAAAATTGTTTTGTGATCAGGATGATCTAGGAGAACAAGAAGTTTTTATTAGTGTAGATGACCATTGTGGAATTTGGCTGAACATTAGTCATAATGGTTATGAAATGTCTCTTAGTTTGGCCAATTGGGAAAAATTAATAGCATTATCTAAAATTGCCAGATCAAAAATTATTAGGTCTAAAATTTCTAATAGTCGATGATCTTTAAAAAAATCAATAAAAGTTTTAATTCAATAGAAGGTGCGAATGGTTTAAAAGTAGAGATATATTTTATCGAAACTTAGATTTTTTAATGATACACAGGAATTGGAGATTTAGTATTGTGTCGGTCAAGATTGAGATGGAGAAGCGCAGCCTGTTAAACTCGTTAAATAGTATTATGCTATTTAACGAGTTTTTATTTTATAATATAACAATCTCTCTTGTAGAATTCTTATCAATCTCGTCTAATTGTCTTTTGAATTTTAGGTTTGTAAGAAAGAATTGAAAATTCCGGTTAAACATACTTTTTAGGAATTACAAGTCATTTTTCAATAAACTCCATGTATTTATTATAGTATAAAATGGCTTTTTACTGTGTTTAAAGTAACCTTCTGTCTCAATTAGTTGAGGGTAATTTTCTTTTTGCTTCTTGTAACTAATTGATTTTTAGCGTATTGATTTCTTTATCAATTACGAATAATTTCTTTCTTACGTAATTGATAAAGAGTTCCAATGTTTTCATAAACTACAAATCATAAGCTTTGTATGCATGTTACAAACAGCTATGGTGTTGAACAAAAATGCGGTAAAATGATCAAAATTATTAATTCAAAATGTAAAGCTTAAATTATGCAAACTATGATGAAGTACTTTTTGCTTTTCAACTTACTTATGATAAGTTTTCAGGTTGGAGCGCAAAACGAGAGAAGTAATGATAATTATTTTAATAGTAGAACGAATAAGCAATTCTATAAGATAATTTCATTTGGAGAGAAGATCAATTTTGGAAATTTCGATTCTTCAGTTAGATGGACAATTATAAATTCGAAAGAGAGAATTGCGATGGCTTTAACAGGAAGTCAGATTAATGATTATGTATTTCAAGAACCTGGAGAATATGAAATAGAATTCATTGAAATCAAAAAAAATAATGAAGAATGCAGCCATCCTCTGTTTAAGGATAAAATGATTGTTAAGGTGAGTTCTGTGAAATTATCTTTCGATTTTTCGAAAATAAAATTTACAGAGAAATTGGAAAGAGGGCGAAATTATGAAGATTTTATAATCAGTATCCCTATAACAATTTCAACAAAGGATAATTCGATTACAAATTTAACAGCGCCAGCTTTATCAATAACAGGAATTGGGACCTCGCTAACGGCTAAAGCATTAAATGAAACAATTGAGATTAAGAATGGAGTTCAATTGTTTAAGTACAAAGTATCGGGGGGGATATCTAAGGAGACATATCTAATGTTCGATTTCTATGACTTCAATAGTCAGGTTCAAACCTATAATCTTCGTCAATTAATAAATTAATAGTGTTAGTTATGATAAAATACTACTCAGCAACTAAATATTCAATATGTGTATTTTTCATGTTATTCATGTTTATCCATGCGGCAAATTCACAGTGTTCTTCACCACCAGTAGGGTGTCCAAATATAGATTTGTCAAATTTTGGAGTTGATTCGGATAATAATGCGGCGACAATAGAATATGATAATTTTATATCTTCTTTTCATACCACGATTGTAAGAACTTCAGATGGATCTTTACAAACTTGGGGTGAGAATGTAGGAAACGATGGAGTCGCCAATGTATTGGCACCATTGACAATTAATGGTGCAAATTTCCCTGGATTGGGAACTGCAATTCCTTTAAAGGCTGGTTTGGGAAGTAATTCAGCAAATAATGTTCAGGGAGTTATTTTGGCAACTGATGGATTATATGCATGGTCTAAGGAAGGAATTGTTTTGGATGCATCTATTACTTCGAGTACAACATTTCAGAAAATACAAATCCAAGGAAATGCAAACGGATTGCCAGCAGGAGTGAATCCAGGTGATGTTAAAATGATGTTTGCTACTTACCAGACACTTGTCATTACAACTTGTAGTGGAGATGTTTGGGTGATTTCTCAAAATGCTAATGTAAGAGGTAATGGAGGTGTCGGGGATGCCTTAACTTGGTATAAAGTTACTACTGCTGTTAGTGGAAATCCGTTTTTAGATAATGTGGTTGCCTGCAGAGGAAATGTCAATGGTTTAATGGCATTAAAATCTGATGGTACAGTATATGTTTGGGGTGAAAATGTATTGTTAGGAAATAATTCAGCAATCATTCCAATTCAAAATAGAGCAATTCAAATGACTTTGCCTTCAGGAGTAATACCAAAAATGATTGGATCTACTGGAAGTATTACTAGTAGGTCATATTATATTTTGTCAACTGATGAAAATTTGTATGCATTAGGAAAGAATTCATCAAGACAATTAGGAGATTGGACAACAACTGACAGATTAAGCTGGGTGCAACCACGTTATACCTCGGCTGCTGGTCAAGTTATGAATAACATCAAATGGTTTAGTTCACAAGAACATGATAGACAATATGCGAGTGTCAATATTATTAATAATGCCAAAAATCTTTATGCTTTTGGTGATAATAATAATTCTTTATTAGGGGTTGTAGCAGATCCTGCTAATCCTGTTATGCCGAATGGGATTTCTATTACGGACAATATTTTAGCTGTTGAAACTGGTGGACACACTTCTATGATTGTGAGAAAATGTGATCTAAAGTTTGGTTATGCGGGCCACAGAATTAGAGGAAGTATGGGAGATGGTACCAATGCCAGCACAACAGAAGCTGCTTATAATTTTGCTACAGCTGCTGTACAAATTTGTGGAGTAGAATCTATACCAGTTATACAACCTGCCTCAACAGGAGGAGGGCCTAATTCTAATTATTGTGTAGGATCTTCAGTAGTATTGGAGCCATCTCCAGCTGGAGGTACATTGACAGTTTTAAGTGGGCCAGGTAATTTGGTGACCAATACTTTGAATTTTACTGGAGTAGGTGTCGTTAAAGTTCAGTATTCGGTAGCTACAGACTGTGGTGGCACATCGGTGACTACAAAAGATTTTCAGACAGAAAGTTGTAACGCTGATTTAAAAGTTATAAAAGTGTCAAACAATGCTACTCCTAATGTGGGCAGTAATGTAACGTTTACTATCACGGCATCAAATGCAGGGCCAAGTAATGCAACAGGAGTG
>NZ_JAOZEV010000019.1 GCF_025847275.1 Flavobacterium frigoritolerans | reverse complement strand
CACAATTGTTTGCTCAACTTGGAGGAACACCCGACATTGGTGGTACTTGGTCAAATATTGGAAACATCTATACCTATACTGTAAATACTACAGTTCCTTGTTCACTAACCGCCTCAGCTACTGTAACGCTAAACACACAAACAGCCCCAAATGCTGAAGCTGGTAGCCCAGGCATAATTAGCTGCGCTTTACCAACAATAACATTAAATGGTACTGGTTCTGATAGTACTAATGTTACTTATTTATGGACTGGCGGAACTATTGTTAGCGGAGCCAATACATTAACTCCTGTCGTAAGCTCCAGCGGAATTTATACTTTAACTGTCACAAATATTGCTTTGGGATGTTCTTCAAGTGATACAGTATTAGTTACACAAGATATTGAAACCCCTGAGTTTACTTTTTCAGAAACTGCAGTAAATCAATATATAATAACGGCCTATGGTGGTAAAGCTCCCTATCAATACAGCATTAATACCCATAATAATTATATATCTGATCCAAACTTTAAGATTGATCATTCTGGAAACCATACCATTTATGTAAAAGACATTAAAGGTTGTTTTTCTACTCAAACTGTCTATTTGGACTATGCTGGAATCGAATTTCCAAAATTTTTCTCTCCTGATGGAAACGGAAGTAATGACTATTGGTACCCGACAAGAATCGAAGATTATCCAGATTTAGAGGTTTTAATATTTGATAGGTACCAGCGATTAATTACCAGTTTTAAAGGAAACACAACAATGGGCTGGGATGGCACATATCAAGGAAAACCCTTGCCTATGGGAGATTATTGGTATGTTATTAAAACAAACAATGACAAAGACAGAAGAGAATTAATAGGTGGAATGACTTTATTTAGATAAAATAAGAAAGATGAAAAAAATAATATTGCTTTTTATAATAATTAGTCTTCCCATTTATGGACAAGAATTACAACTTCCGCCAACCAGTCAATATTTAGCAGATAATCCATATGTAATTGCTGGAGCTTATGCCGGAATTGGAGATTTTTATAAATTACGCTTCACTGGAGAAACACAGTGGTTAGGTGTAAAAGATGCTCCACAAACACAGTCACTCTCTTTTGATGTCAGGATTGGAGATCGCTCAGGACTTGGAGCTATATTATTTAATGACAAAAACAGAAACACTTCACAAAAAGGAGGTCAAATAACTTATGCGCATCATATCACTTTATCAGAATATAACAATCAGTTTATTTCATTTGGACTCTCTTATAAATTTACTAATTTCAATATTGACGCATCTGATATTGTCACATCAGATCCAAGTGTTCAATCTTATAATGTGAATAATTCAAACTTTGACTTAAGTTTCTTGTATCGTTTAGAAAATTTTTTCATCAGCTTTAATGCTGCAAATATTTTAGATAAAACAATAAAACCTACGATTTTAAAAGAGCCAACAAATATTAGAAATTACTATTTATATACTGGTTTTCTTTTGAAGAATAAATTTACTTCTTTGGAGTACGAACCTTCTATTTTGTATCAATTGTACGAAAGTGATGGACGTTCTAGTCTCGATCTTAATCTTAAAATTCGGAAAATGAATGGCAGTAATTATATTTGGGCTGGTATTAGCGCTAGATTATTAGCAGATCAGTCATTTAAACCTAACTCCATTGCTCCTTTAGTGGGATTTAGACAAAATAAACTTTATGCTGCTTACTCGTTTAACATTAGTCTGAATCAACTTCAAAGTCATAATTCGGGTACACATATGATAACTATTGGATTGGATTTCAGTAACAGAATAAGCAATTGTAAATGTGTAAATTAAACAAAAATCAATAACATAAAACGACATCAGCCCTTTTTCAGCATTCTATTTGCATATATTCAAATCAAATAATAGTATTGAAAACTATAAAACAGATCGTCTTTAACGAAATTTCAAACAAACAAATTTTATTTTCATCCGTACCCTCCCTTTATTTACACAATAGTGACTTTTTTATCTCTATGAGACAATAATGTGCGTTATTGCCAATGCTGACTATATTTTAAACCTTTACAAAATAATCAAATAGTAAAAACATGAATAGTTTAGCAAAACAAATTGAAAACCTCAACAATGAATTATCAAAACAAGTTCCACAGGAAGTATTTGAAATATTTGAAAAATCAATAAACGATTTAAAAACACAAAATATTGAAAATGAAAGCATCAAAATTGGTGACATCGTAACTCCTTTTACATTACTAAATACCCAAAACCAACTCATCCACTCCGAAGATATTCTTAAAAAAGGCAAAACAATACTGGCTTTTTATCGAGGCAGCTGGTGTCCATACTGCAATCTGGAACTTCGGGAATTACAAAATAATATAGCTAAAATAACAGATAAAAATGCTACTCTACTGGCTATTTCACCTCAAAGCCCAGATCACAGCAAGGCACTTACTGAAAATCATGAGTTAACTTTTGAAGTTTTGACAGACAAAAATAATAGGCTCGCCAAACAACTAGGAATTAGTTTTAAACTGCAAGAATTTGCTTTGCCAACTTATCAGGCAATAGGAATTAATTTAGAAGAATTTAATCAGAATGATGAAAATACATTACCAATTCCAGCAGTCTTTGTAATAGATACTAATGGTGCTGTAGTTTATAAATTCATAGATACCGATTATAGAAATCGACTTGATATTGATGAATTAATACAATCCCTATAAATATAGTAAACCACTTAAATATGAAACCCATAAAAGCTCAATTCATGCGAATTGAGCTTTTTAGTATATATTCTTAGTACTGCAAAATTTAAATTATTCTCATAAGATGTATTCCATATCTTTCTGAACTTACTATCTTAAAGTCTTTTTGAGTTAAACATCGTTAATATTTGGTGCTTAATTAAACCCTAAAAGTGATTAATAGCAATCGTTATTTTCAGTATTGTGAAATAAGACTACAAAATTATGCAAGCTAACTGTAATAATTTAAATGCTAAATTACTATAAACAAGCCCATTTACTTTTAGCACCTTTTAAATAATATTTTTTTAAAGAAAATTTAATATACATTGAATTCTCAATTATTATATTTGGCGCCTTATCACTTATAAGCCTATTTATTTAGATACAAAAAAAAGAAAAGCCTCCCTAATTTAGCTATGAAACCTATTAAGTTTATCTATGTCATTCTTTTATCACTGCTTACTTTTCATGGTAGTGTAGAATACTATAAATATCCTTCTGAACTAAGTAATTGTCAAATACAAGACATTTTTTTAGCTTCTGATATACCTCAGGTTGACTCTTCTTCTCTGTATATGACTGATACAGAGATGCATTTTATCATCAAAAAGAAGGTAAAAAACCGCGCTGCAAATTCAGAAACAAGTATCTTAAAAAAATCTTACTACACTAAGCTATTTGATTTTAAGGTTTTAAAAGAAAACATCATTTATAGTATTGCTACTATTTATGAAGATCAGCGACATGCTCACCTACATTTATATCAACTTTTCTAGATTTTTAGAACATCTTATTTTTATATTCAATATCCTTTTGTAATAATGCTTTTCATTATTATTAATAAGGGCGTATAATCTATAAGCATAGTTCTAAAAAAAACGGTACTCCTGCACTTAGGAGTATTCGACACATTTCTATTTTCAATATTTATCCATTTGTAACTCCCTATAGATCACTATTTGGGAGGCGATATATTTATATAATACTTTAAAAATTAATCATGATTATTAGCAAAAAACATTTTCTATTGTACGGTTTATCATTCTTATTTTTAACCGCTTGTGCAGATAAAACAAAAAAAGACACTGCCAATATAAAAACGTTACCCGTTTATACAATTACATTAAAAGATACTGTGGTTTCTAACCGATTTGTTGCCGATGTTCACGCTAAAAACAATGTAGAAATCCACGTTCGTATACCAGGAATATTAGATAAGGTTTTTGTTAGCGAAGGCCAAAAAGTAAATAAAGGACAGCTCCTGTTTAAGATTAGTGATGCAGAACTTCAAATACAGCTTATTAAAGCAGATGCAGTTTACAAAAGTATGCTGGCAGACCTCAGAATGGCAACTGTAGAACTTGAACAGGCACAAACTCTTTTTAATAAAAAGGTAATTGCAAATCAAGAATTAGAATTATCTAAGGCAAAACACGATGCTGCAACCGCTAAAGTTGCACACGCTGCCGCAGAAAAAAAATCCATTAATCAGCAAATTAGTTTTACTACAATACGAGCTCCTTTTGAAGGGACAATCGATCGTATTCCTTTTAAAGAAGGTAGTCTTGTAGAAAATGGTTCACTCCTTACAACACTCTCTCAGTTAGATGATGTATATGCCTATTTCTCTATACCTGAAAATATTTATTTTCAAATGATGACCGACAATAGCCTTAATACCAAAGGAGATATAAAACTGGTATTACCAAACGGAATAGTATATGATCGAAAAGGAGAATTAAAAACTGCCGATGGAGAAATCGACAGACAAACAGGTTCTATCCAGTATAAAGCTAAATTTCATAATCCAGAAGGTTTCATAAAACATGGAACATCAGGAAAGTTAATTATCTCAGAACCTAGAACCAATGTGGTATTAATACCTCAAAAAGCTGTTTTCTCTATTCAGGATAAACAATTTGTATTTGTTGTTAACAAAGATGGAATAGTAAAAATGACCAATATTACCATTGCAAGCACCCTTGATGATGTATATATTTTAAACAAAGGTTTGAAAAAAAATGATGTTATAGTACAAGAAGGTACCCAATCGCTTAGAGATGGAGACAAGATTAATATCAAACCAATGCAAAGCGCAAGCTTGTAATCAATTCCTTAATTACACTTAAAAAGATATAAAATGATAGAGATGTTTATCAAAAGAAAAATATTATCATTAATCATTTCGGTTATGATAGTTCTCCTCGGAATACTGGCTTTATTCCAGTTGCCCATAACACAATTTCCAGATATTGTTCCTCCATCGGTAACTGTAACCGCAAAATATACAGGTGCTAATGCAGAAGTTTCGGCCAATGCTGTGGCTCTCCCATTAGAACGAGCTATAAATGGTGTACCGGGAATGACCTATATGTCAACAGTTACATCAAACGATGGTTTGACCCTTATTCAAGTATTCTTTGAAGTAGGAACCGATCCCGATCTGGCTGCTGTAAACGTACAAAACAGAGTTACTACTATACTAGATGAACTTCCCGAAGAGGTTATACGCGCTGGGGTAACTACCGAAAAGGAAGTTAATAGTATGTTGATGTACCTCAATGTTACCAGTACAGATAAAATTCAGGATGAACAGTTCATTTTCAATTTTACTGATATTAACATTCTTCAGGAACTAAAGCGTATTGATGGTGTAGGACGTGCAGAAATAATGGGGCAGAAAGAATATTCTATGAGAGTATGGCTTGATCCTCAAAAAATGCTTTCCTATAATATTTCGGCAAATGAAGTTATAAGTTCGTTACAAAAGCAGAATATTTCTGCTGCTCCGGGTAAAGTCGGTGAAGCATCTGGACAACTGGACAGTCAAGTTCAATATGTTATAAAATACGGAGGAAAATTCTTTGAGCCTAAGCAATATGAAGAAGTACCACTTAGAGCAAATTCAGATGGTACCATCTTAAAATTAAAAGATATCTCAAAAATAGAATTGGGATCAATGAGTTATGGAATGGTTTCAAAAACCGACGGAAAACCTTCGGCTTCAATCATGCTAAAACAACGTCCAGGATCTAATGCCTCTGAAGTTATTGCCAGTGTAAAAGCAAAAATGGCTGAACTAAAAGGAACATCTTTTCCTCCTGGAATGAATTATAATATTGCTTATGATGTATCTCGTTTTCTTGATGCTTCAATAGATGAAGTTTTAGTAACGCTTATAGAAGCATTCCTTCTTGTAGCCTTTGTGGTTTTTATATTCCTGCAAGACTGGCGCTCTACTCTTATTCCTGTGTTGGCAGTACCTGTAGCATTAATTGGTTCATTTACTTTTATGTCAATGATGGGTTTCTCTATAAACCTTCTTACTCTTTTTGCCTTAGTATTATCGATAGGAATTGTCGTCGATAATGCCATTGTTGTAGTTGAAGCTGTACACGTTAAGATAACTGAGGAACACATGGATCCATTGCCAGCAACTATAGCCGCCATGAAAGAAATCACTGGTGCCGTTATAGCTATTACCATTGTAATGGCTGCTGTATTTATACCAGTAGCTTTCCTTAGTGGACCTGTTGGGGTTTTCTATAGGCAGTTTTCGCTTACCATGGCCATTAGTATTGTAATATCTGGTATCAATGCACTTACATTAACACCTGCTTTGTGTGCAATAATGCTAAAACCACACGATCCTAACAAAGAAAAAACATCACTTTTAGATCGTTTCTTTGTCCGATTCAACAGATGGTTTGACAAAATCACCTCACGATACATTAGAGTACTTTCTAAATTTGCAGATCGCAGCTCTATAACTATAGGCCTTTTGGTTTTATTCTGTGTTCTTACTTGGGGTACATCAGTATTTTTACCTTCTGGATTTATCCCTGCTGAAGACCAGGGAATGGTATATGTAAATGTAACAACACCACAAGGAGCTACTGTAGAACGTACAGACAAAGTACTGGATGAAGTAACTCGTATTGCAAAAGAAATTGAAGGAGTTGATAACGTAACAACACTTGCGGGTTATAGCATTGTTACTGAAATCGCTGGTGCATCATACGGAATGGGAATGATCAACCTGAAAAGTTGGGATGATAGAGATATATCGGTAAACGAATTTATTGCATTATTAACTCAGAAAACAAAAGGTATTTCGGATGCGCAGATTGAAATTTTTGCTCCTCCAACCGTTCCCGGATTTGGTAATACTAGTGGTTTTGAATTGCGTTTACTCGATAAAACAGGAGGATCAATTAACAATACCGATGAAGTTACGAAAAACTTTATCAAAGAATTAAATGCCTCACCTGAAATACAAAATGCATTCACCAGCTTTGATGCTACGTTCCCTCAATATCTAATACATATTGATTATGATCTGGCTGCCAAAAAAGGAGTCTCTGTAGAAAATGCTATGTCAACACTACAAACTATGCTGGGATCTTTTTATGCAACGAACTTTATTCGCTTTTCACAAATGTATAAAGTGATGGTACAGGCAAGCCCTCAGTTTAGAAAAAATCCAGAAAGCATACTCGATATGTATCTTAAAAATGATGCAGGCGAAATGGTTCCATTCTCAACGTTTGTAAAATTAGAACGCGTTTATGGACCAGAAGTGCTTACGCGTTACAATATGTATATGTCGGCCATGATTAATGGTGAACCAGCTGAAGGCTTTAGCTCTGGAGAAGCCATTGCTGCAGTTGAGAAACTTGCGGCTGAGAAACTTCCAGGTAAATTTGAGCTGGAATGGTCTGGTATGACGCGCGAGGAAATTTTATCAGGAAACCAAACAATATACATTTTTGCGTTATGCTTACTGTTTGTTTACTTATTACTGGCAGCTCAGTACGAAAGCTTACTACTCCCCTTCCCTGTACTTTTATCGCTTCCTGTAGGTGTTTTTGGTTCCTATCTCGCACTTTTAGCCGTAGGATTAGATAATAATATTTATGCTCAGGTAGCCCTCGTAATGCTTATAGGACTACTGGCCAAAAATGCTATTCTGATAGTAGAGTTTGCCATGGCACAAAACAAGCTTGGACAAGATATTACTGAATCCGCGATAGAAGGTGCAAGACTTCGTTTTAGACCTATCTTAATGACTTCATTTGCTTTTATATCAGGTCTTATACCATTGTGTATTGCCTCAGGAGCTGGTGCTATTGGTAACCGCTCTATTGGTACTGCCGCTGCAGGAGGAATGTTAATAGGAACCATCTTTGGACTTATTATTATACCTGGCCTTTATATCCTGTTTGCAAAAATGGAAAAAGCAATGAAAAAATAAACTTAAACAATGAAAAAATCACTCAATAACTCAAAATATATTTTAATATTAGTATTTGTTATGCTATTAACTGCTTGTTCTGCCCCTAGGGTGGCAGAACCGCAGAAAGCAAAAGCATTACCTGAAAATTTTGATACTAAACTAAAAAAAGCTGCAACTAGTCAGGAAGCATTTATTCCGTTAAAAACGGCTAGTTACTTTAAGGATCCAGAATTAGAAAAACTATTAGCCAAAGCTATTCTTCAAAATCCAGATTATCTAATACTGCAGGAGAGAATATTAATAGCCAATTCGCATCTAAAAGTAGCTAAACTAGCTTTGTTGCCTTCATTTGATATTGTGGCTGATGCTTCGGGTACACATTATGGTAAATACACTATGGATGGTGTAGGTAACTTTGATACAAACCTATCTCAGAATATATCAGAGAGACAAAGAATTGCTACAGATTTAACTCCAAACCTATTCCTTGCAGGAAAAGTTTCTTGGGAAGCGGATATCTGGGGTAAACTTAGCAACCGAAAAAAGGCTGCCCGCCAAAGGTATTTTGCATCAAAAGAAGGCATGAGATTACTGCAAACAAGATTACTTAGTGATATTGCAACGCTTTATTACAAACTTGTAGCGCTAGATAAACAAGCCGCTATTTATAAAAATAACCTAGCAACACAGCAACGAGCTCTTGATATTGTCTCTGCTCAAAGATCTGTTGGAAAAGCAACAGAACTTGCAGTACAACAATTTAATGCTCAAAATAACAATATTCTTGCAGAGGCAGAACAATTAAACCTGAGTATTGATCAAACTGAAAAAGCGATATTAAACTTACTAGGAGAATATGGTGGAACTGTTAATAGAAGTACTGATTTTTTATCAGGACATCTTGAAGTATTAAATCAAAAAATAAGTGTTGATTCAATAATCCATAACAGACCCGATGTATCAGAAGCATATTTTGAATTGTTGGCTACCAATGCAGATGCAAAAGCGGCACGTGCCTCTTTTTTCCCAACTGTAAATCTTGGGGCGTATGGAGGTCTTAACTCTTTTTCTTTCCCTACATTTTTTGATAGCCAATCATTTGCATGGCAATTACTGGGCGGCATAACAGCACCGATATTTAACAAAGGACAAATTAAACAAGACTTTTTTGTTGCCAACAAAAACCAACAAATTAGCTTCCTAAATTATCAAAACACCATAACGATAGCTTATAACGAACTAAGTGCATTATTGCACCGAACAGAAGCGTTTCAGGATGTATTAACCTATAAATCAAAGGAAATTGAGCATCTTGAAATAGCTGTCAATGTTTCAAATGATTTGTATTTGAGCGGATATGCTAATTACCTTGAAATAATTAGTGCTCAAAAAAATAAACTTCAAGCTGAATTAGACTTTGTAGACATACAATTAAAAAATGCAGACTCACAAGTATTATTATACAAAGCTTTAGGAGGAGGAATCAATTAAAGTTAGGTTATCGGATTATTTTTAATTTCTAAAAAATAATACAATAGCTATATTTAAAATCCTAATTTATACAAAGAGGAAGTCTCAATACACTGAGACTTCCTCTTTGTATTGTATCAACTTTAAAACTGTTAATCAATTAGTTATAATCTTAATTAAATACGTCTATACAATTTGAGAAATCATAAAAACGGCAATAAAAGAAACTACAGCAAACACTATAGAGTTGACGATTCTGTCTTTTCTCTTCATCGATTTTTCTGACATATCTAGCTCCGTTAATTCTTTTTTTCTTGTTTTATTTGCCTTCATATTTTTTCTTTTAATTTACAACGTTTTACGTCTATGTTACTATTATTGTAGTTTTCAAAATTTATTTTATCAAAATGGTTATCTTGATTTGTATCTACTAAAACAAATGGTGTGCCAAGATAACTAAAAACATATCAACAAATTAAATAACAAACAGTTACAAGAACATCATTATTACTTAACTCATATATACCTATCAAAATGATACGATTAACCATCCAAAATGAAAGGGTTGAAAGTTTTTAAAATAAATATTATGTATTAAACAACAAAAAGGATGAGTGTTAAACCTCATCCTTTTCTCATTTACTTTCAATACTAATTCTTTTTCAACATATTAGACATATAAAATCATATACCACTAATTCAAAAATATCATTCTAAAACATTCAATCAAATTGAAAATAACATATAAACTAACATTGGGTTTATCTTGGTATTTGTGGACGTTCCATTTTGTATTGTGTACCAGATAGTGTTTTAATAAAAGAAACTAATGCTACAATTTCATCATCGTCAAGATTTAAAGGTTGCAATAACACATCCGTTTGTGGAAATAAAGGATCAGCAGCTTTCTCACCCTCCGTTGGATCAATCATGTGCATTCCACTGTTATAGATATTAATAATTCCCGTCATATTATCAAAAAAACCATTATGCATCCATGGACCTGTGTACATGACATCACGAAGAGAGGGAGTTCTGAATTTCCCAACGTCCTCAGGTTTTTTAGTGATATGATAAAGTCCCAAATCTTCATACTCTCTTTTATAATAAGTAAGTCCTATATTGTGGAATGATTCATCGGTAAAATATTTCCCAGAATGGCAATTCATACAGCGTGCTTTGGTACGAAAGAGATGAAGCCCGTGTATTTCCTGATCAGATAACTTACTGTAATCTCCGTCGATAAAAGCATCAAATCGGCTTCTTTTGCTTAATATTGTTTTTTGAAAATTTGCCAAAGATTGCAATATTTTTTCATAAGTAACGTCAGCACTTCCGTAGGCATTCTGAAATAAAACAGCGTAGCCTTTAATTTTTTTTATCTTTTTAGCCAGACTTTTAGAATCCATATTCATTTCATGATGTGCTGTAATTGGTCCTTGCGCCTGCTCTTCTAGTGTTGTTGCACGACCATCCCAAAAGAATGATTTTCGTGCGTTGATATTATATAAAGACGGTGTGTTTCTTTTTCCTTGCAAATGATCATTTCCTAAAGAAACCTCTCTTGCATCGCCCCAAGCCAATTCTGGATCATGACAGCTACTACAAGAAACCTGATTAGATCCTGAAAGTTTTGGATCAAAAAAAAGCATCTGACCCAGTATTACTTTAGGATCATCCATCCTTTCATAATAACTGGTATCAATATCCAAAGACTGCAATTCTTGCCAAGAAACACCATTATCAATAGTAGGTTTAGGCCATTGGTTTACTGGCTTACTATAAAGTTCCCGCCAATTGGTATTTGACATTTTTTCGCTTAGCGTAGCACTAAAACTCAATAGCGAATGTACAACTCCAATACAGAGGACTAAAAAAAAGGTTTTAAATAAAATAGACTTCATTATAAAGCGATAGCGTTTTTGTAATACATCTTAAAATGTCAAGCCTAGTGACATTTGAAAATAGGTATTATTTTTGTTTTTAGAATAATTGTAATAATCCAGATCTGTTTTGACGAAAAAGTTAAGGTCAGCATCGTACTTATAATCCCATCGAGTTCCCAAATTCATTTTAGTATAAGCAGAAGATAAATAGGCAAAATTATGATCCAACATTTCAAAGATTTGATTTGTTTTTATACGATCATTAAGTTTCATCTTAGAATCCAAAGCCCAGCTATGTTCTACTGAAGTCGAAACATTAATTAATAATTGTGACAGCAATTTTGATATAGAAAAATCCAATCGCCCAATACCTTGTTGAACATCAATAATTCGTAAAGGATCAATATATTTTGTTTGTGTCTTTTTCAAATTAAAACTCGGAGCAATAGACCATGAAAATTCCGGATTAGGAATGCTGTATAATCCAGAAAACACAACCGACGTAACTTGATTGGTGTATTTAGTATCTTCAGCTATTTTCACATAAGATGTTGACGTTTGGTTATCGAATATGTTTTCGGTACCAGCACGATCTGTATAAGAAAATCCGATTTTTGTACCCCAAGCCTGTTCTTCTGATTTTTTTAGATAAGAAATCGCACCTTCATATCCTTTTTCCAAAATACTAGACGCAATAAGATCTTGAAATTCGGTCATTATTTTTTCATAATCAAAATGGTTATATCCAACAGCTACAGCAAAACCATTTTGATCTTTGGGGAATAATTGCACATTTGCACCATATCCCTTTCCATCATAAAAAGAACTCAGTTTATTTCCTGTAAGCAAGTTGTTATATACTCCAAGCCCTGTCATATGATAAACTGCCGGAGCACCTAACTCACTAAAGAATTTTAAATTGTTAGACTGCGTATATTTTTGCAAATTAATTGCTGATCCAATAGCATAATGATTTCCAATATTTCTGGAGATTCCGACTGCTACTTTAAGATCCGAAACAGTATTTTTAGGTCTGGGATCTATATCACGGTATTCTAGTAAAGCACGATATTCGGCAACAATTCCAAGAGTCGTTTTTTGAAACACTTTTGCATATCCACCTTTAAATGAATATTCCTCAAAAGAAAGATCCCCTCCTATAGAATCGGCAGTTACATAAGGATATATTACCTGATAATCTGAGCTTTCGTTCCAACGTACATTTTTACGTTGACCATTCTTATAATAGGCATTTCCCCAAACCGTATTTTTAGTATCAATCTTATAATGAGATTGTGCATGAATAAGAAATTGACGAATGCCATTCCCTAATTGTTGCATATTGGTTTGTTGTGAACTAGTATTATAACCCGCACCAAATTCTGATAAAGAATATCGACGAGCAAAATGTTGATTCGCAGGATTAGCATAAATTAGATTAGAAAAATTATTTACAGAAGATAAATCCTCATGAATACGGAGCAATACCGAAGTACTATCCTGTGCATGCAGCATACCTGAACTAAAAATAATAAATAAGAAGATGGAACGAAAGCTCATGATAAATTTATTAATTCATTAAGGAAGGTTTAACTTCAGGACTAAAATCTAATGTAGAATTATTTGTATCCTTCAATGCTTTTTTGCCTTTTGAGCTAGTTGAAAGTACTTTACGACGAACACTTTTACCATAACGACTTTGGTCAGCATCAACTTTTCCGCAGTATGTCCATCCCATATCTAATGAAGGAGCAGTAACAATCCACTGAAATTCTGATGCAACACTTAAATTAACAGCATCTACAATCCATGAATTTGGAATAGAGTAAACACTCTCTCCCATTGGGTAACTCTCACCACCAATTACCATATTGTACTCATAATCATAAGTGTAATCAGCTAAGAAAGCATCTTTATTAATTGGCAAACGAGCAATAACAAAACTCTTAAAACCTCTGTTATGAATAATCATCGAAGAAAATAAATTCTCCATATTAGGAACAGCAGGATTATCAACATCATCGGCATCTTCAGTATAGAATTCGAAATTTGCCGTTCTCAAATCCATCGAGCCCGGATTGTATTCTTTATGATTAATCGCATCTTCAGCAATAATAAAATAGGCACCAGGAGCAATTGGATAAGTAGTTCCGTTTCCGGGAACAATAGCAATGGCAGATGCAGCAAACGATTTTGCCATGATATTTGGCGTGTAATTCTGTTTTTCAATCGTCATAAACTCAGATTGTGCAATCATTAATCCATCAGCATATAACACCTCATCCGTATTATTGTAAATTTTAAAATATTTGTCACCTAGATATTGTTTGCCCTCAGCAGTCTTTGTTCCTGTAAAAAATACCTCCTCGATAATAAAATCAGATTGACTTGTTTTTAGAAAAAGATTTAAAGAAACTACAGCCGTTTGACCAGTAATAACTACAGATTCTTTATAACCGCTTACTGAAGCATCAACAGTACTCTCACCTGCTGAATAATTAATTTTTCCATTAATCGAAATTTCATAAGAACCTTCACTTAATGCAATAGAAAGATCATTATTAGTAAATGAACTACTTTCTGTTATTTTACCAGTATTAAGTTCTTTAAAAGAAACAGAAAGATTAGAAAGTGTAACATTATTTAAATCCTCAGGATTGATAAGTTTTAAAGTTAAAGCAGTTTGCTTACCACTATAATTGTCATCATCTTTTGAACAGGATTGTAATAGTGCCATTACGGCTATTGTTAGATAAATGGGTAGTAATTTAATTTTCATGATTAAGGTATTTATTTAATATTAAAGATTATAAATTCAAGTTTAATTCCATTCCGAAGTAAGGAGAAGTAAGTCCTCTTCGTTCAATCTTCTGACCATTAATTTCATAATTTTGATAGTAACTAAAGAGTCGGTTAACGAACATCGATATTCTAAATTTTTTATAAAAATCTTTAGAGACTTTTAAATTCATATTCATCGACATCGGAACTGTTCTTTTATCAAATAAAGCATCGTTGTACTTTATATCCAGCCATTGCAAAATAGGATCTGATTTATTTTCTTCGAGATAAGGATGCTGCTGTCCAGAAGGATCAATGTAGGAAATCGGAGTTCCGTTCATAGGGGTAGATTGTCCGCTTGAAAACCACATAAATTGAAATGAGCTAGAGAACTCCAGACCAAGTGAAGGAATATAGGTATCAACAATTAGGTTGGTATTTAACTGCTGTTTTTCGGAGCCATCATCCCATTGGTAAAGTCCTAAATAAGGAAGTCGCTTCCCGTTGATAATAATGTCTTTTTGTCCACTTTTATAAACAGGATTACTATTTGTATAAATCGTTTTAAACCAAGCACCATTTACTGTAAATCGGGTATTTATAGCGGTAAAACGTTTAGATGAAAATTGAAATTCAACTCCACTTTTGAGTAATTTACTTCCGTTATTTGTAATGTTGTAGGTGGTTAATAAGGTATCCATCACAAAACTCATCTGAGCAAGATCAGGCTGTGCTGTTAAGGTTAAAGGATCGATAGAACTGCTATCGTATTTTTTATAAGAAAGTGCATGATATCGGGAACCATTTCTAAATCCAGAATCCAAACGTTCATTAAAATAAGTAACCGAAAATCGATTGTTATCATATGAGAAATCTGTTCTAACTTCCCATTTTTTATTGATTGCAGGTTTTAAGTCATAATTAATTGCAGCCGTTCTATAAGTCATTAAATTGATTCTTCGGTATTCGGGAGTATTATGATAATAATTAAGCTGTACCAAATCATTATATACATAATCAGGATAAAGCTGTGCCAGTGTTGGGAATTTAGTATACTGTCCTGTACCAACTGTAAATTCAGTTTTTAGAGCATGCTTTCCAATTTTTAAAGATGGTAGCGCCCATTGTGCATTAATTCGGGGATCAAAATAATATTCCCCATGGATAGCATAAGCCGATGGCACATTTAATAACGACATGGCTCGGATTCCGCCTGCAATGTTTAATTGATGGTTGCCTAAGGGAATTGTAATCGCATCTTCGGCAAAAAAAGCAATATCAGTACTGGCAGGAATATCTTTGTATGATCTGGGGCGCGTTGTCATTTCAGGAGACGGCGGATGTGTTGTATCATAAACCTGACCTTTCCCATTATTCTTAGAATAGGTCCACTCCGAGCCTGCCTTTAAAGCATGTGTTATTCCCAAAAAACGAACTTCAAAGTCCCCCATTGCTTTAAAAAAAGCATCAAATGGTTTTCCATCAACCAAAAGATTAGAAGTATATTGAGGGGTTAAAAAAATACCATCAGATTCTCCTTGCTCAGTATTATTAGGGATTGCAGTAGCATTGCTTACCTGAACCCATTTAGTTTGTTCAATTTTATCATATTGCTGACTCAGCGATGTAGCTACATGAATCGATTTTAAAAATGGAGCTGTTTTAAATTTTAAATCAAAGGAATTTGCTAAAGAAAATCGATTATAATCAGAACTATATCGGTCTATTTTTGCATAACCAACATTAGGTTCTGCTTTCTCATTATCCATAGAACCACTATAATCCAGACTGGAATCCCATTGAAGCAAGTGAGAATCATTCTCCCATGTTTTTTGTGCACGAATCGATGCAGTAATTCTTTTGTAGTTTTCAAAACTATTTCGAGGATCGGGTTTTGCATTCAAATAATCAAGACCAACATTTAATACAAAACGTTTTTCTTCAGATTCAAAACCTTTACCCACATAGTATAATTTACTGAATTCATCGGCTTTAAAGCGCGATTCCCAATCACTACGTCCTCTTTTTCGTTTAATCTTAATAAGCCCACTCGTTAAATCACCATATTCTACAGAAGGAATCCCTCTAATAATTTCTACTCGCTCAATCTGATCTGTAGAAATAGAACGCATATCTACTCCTTTTGATGTAGTGTTCCTACGTGTATTAGCATATCCAGAACCTGGCGTAATAGTCATTTTGGAGCCAGTTGTATATTGCAAGTTCGCATCCGTGTTAATAGGAATACCATCAACTACAAAGGCTGTTCCAAGAGACGAAATATCATAATTAGAATCGGCTATTCCGACTTCTCTTAATTTAATATGATTAGAAGCATTAAACACAGGATCTTTTGAGCGTCCGCCGGGCAATAATTCTAATAAGTCGGTAAAACTAGAAGGCTGTAAATGCTGCATTGCTTTTTTATCAATAACAGAAGTACTTGTCATTCCACGGGATTCAGTAGCAGTAATAACTACTTCATTTAATTCAACACTTATAGGGATTAGTTCGAATGATAATTGTTGATTGCTTGTAAATTCAAGGTTTCTTTCGATAGTTACATAACCTATATGCGATACTTTTATTTTGTAACTCCCACTCGGAATAGATTCTAAAACGACGCTGCCAAAATCATCTGATTGCAATTCGTATTTCTGGAATACTCCTTCTACAGTCAGCGCTCCCCCCTTTATTGGAAATTTACTCTCAGAATCTTTAACCGTAATCTGAATCGATAGTTTATTTATGTTTTGAGCAAAACCAAGATTAGAAAACAAAATGAATAATAACAGAATAATAGCTTTACTATTTTTAGTCATTACTAGGAGACTATTGCAATAAGACATGGTATTTAATTGTAATGGAAACTGTAATATATGTAACAGATATTCGGTTAAAAGTTGCAAATATAACTTAATTTAGACTGAATAAAAATAACTTGTTGTGAAAAAATTTGCTCCTTATCAATACAAATAGCTGTAAAAACAGCTTATAAACTCAGTAATAAGGATATACAGAAAGAATAAAATTTAAAATCTACAGTTAAAAAAGCAATCTAACTGCATCGTTTTTGATTTCCATATAAAAATGGAAAAGGTTATTATAAAGTAATAACAATAAAAAGAGTTAAAAGATTGAAAATACAACTCTTAACTCTTTTTATTATATATATTTAAAATACTAAGTATGTAATTGCATAAAAAAATTGCCTTGTGTACACTTAAATTTATCCTATTACTGAAGTGTAGTAAAATTACTTACTTCACCATTTTTAGCAACTTGCAGCACGCTATTTTTACCATCTTTAGAAACCTCTACAAAATAGTTATCAGCATCATCAAACTGTCGGTCAAACAAAACCATATCTGTATCATTTTCTTCATTATCATCGTAATATAATACATCCCCTTTAGTATAACCTTTGTATTTATCGTTGATTATTTTTTGGGCATTTGCTGGTAAATCTGAAAACTTTTTATGTGTAGTTGTTCCCACCAATTGTGATTTAGAATCATAGAAAGCAGTTGAAGAAGCTCCATTTTTCATGAAAGTTGCCTGATCATAATAACCTGAGCGGCTCCATTTGGCATTACTAAAGTTTCTAAAATCAGTCATAAACTGATCTTTAGTAGCAGCACTAACGTCTTGTCCTTCTAATTTGCGAAGTTCCATTCTTAAATTTTTCTTTTCTGTTTTAGCCTTTGGGTCTTTTTTACTCACTGTTTTTATTTCACTTTTTACTTGATCTTCTTGTACAGTTTGGGCTTGTGAAATAGATACAGTTGCCATTATGGCTACCACCAATAAAATTACTTTTTTCATAACTGTTGTTTTTATTATTAATAAATTATCTGATCTTATTATTTACTTTCTTCTGCCTCCTACTTCACTCCTAAAAAGAACTTTCTGGTGCTTTGAAAACAGGTGAATTTTCAACGCGCTATCTTTGCTAATTAAAAGACAGGCTAATTAAAAAAGTTATATTTAATTATACTAGAAGATACTTATATTGAATTAACATACTGATAATCAAACCAATAATTCTATAGTAAATTTATAAATATAAAATGAAGATTAGATGAATATTTAAATATATCATCAAAATTATAAAGCTAAAAATCAACACCTTAAGATTATAAATAAGGGTTATTACATTGAAGAATATAGCAAACAATGGCTCACTTATAAAACAAGCCAAATAATTACAAGCAATGACAAATGCTTATTCTGTTTTGCCTATACAAAAGAAAGCTATTGAGGAAGAAGAATAACTACAAGGCAAATTTGCTTTACCCATACGAAAAAAAAGAAAATAAGACTAGCCTTGCTAGATAATCAGAAATCTGGAATTGATAACGAAAATCATTTTTTAGATAAAACGGTCAATAGATTTTCTAAGTTATAAATTGTCATAGTAAATCCTTCTTTAAAACCCATTTCAATCATCTTTTCTAAGCGATCAAGAGATTCATTATAGATACTAATACTAACTCTTGTTATTCCGTTTTGTTCACTAAAATTGAAGTCCCATTCAGAACCAGGCAGCTCAGGGTTTTCCTCTTTGTCGGCAAAAGCATTAAACATTTTGAAATTAGTTTTTGGACTAATAGCACTAAATTTTTGAATTGACCAGCGTTCTTCGCCTTCAGGACTTACCATAGCATAAAATCTTCGTCCGCCCTCTTCAAAATTCATAAATTTTGTTTTGGACGACCAAGGCTTCGGAGCCCACCATTGATCAAGAATCTCTTGTTTGGTAAAAGCATCCCACACTAGCGAAAGGTTAGCTGCAAATTCTTTAGTTATATGTACCGTTTTTATTGCTTTGTCAACTGTAAAATCAAATAGTAAATCATGCTTCATTTTTCTATTCTTTAAATTGTTGATATAGGCAGAATCGTAAGATGTTATACCGACTCCCTCCTACTTATAAAGTGATATCGTATCTGCTAGATTTTCTCTATTAATGAAGGCAGTGATAAAATCTTGTACTTCATTAGTGTTTTCAAAAGAAGTTTCAAAGGAGTTAATATGAAAATCATCATCTTGATCTAGAATATGTATAATTTCTGTATATCCCTTCGAAATTAAGCTGCCTTTTAACTTAATTATATTAAACTGCTGCTGCCCATCTAACTCTTTTCGAACTTTTAGTTTTATAGCTTTTTCCATTTTAAATATTTTTAAATTAATAGACCTATCAATACTTATTACCAAATATAAATATTAATAACTCTATAATTTACACAAAAAATGAAATATAATACATTATTTATAAACAGGTAAATGAGATGTTAAAATATTTTTTTAGCCTAAATTTGGGCTCATTTGCCCTCCGCTAATTTGTTATTAACACTAAATCATAATATACTTTTTCTAAAAACAATTCTATAATAGGTTCCACGTAACTAACCTCTTCAAATCATATAGACAAAAGTAACTTTAGAGAATAAAAGAAATTACATTTCTAAAGAAGTTGAATAATTCAGTTTGCTTTTTTTACTTCTATGCCTCCCCTCACAACTTAGGATTTTCAAACCATTTTATCCAAAATTTAAAGAAATTAGTTTATTCATTATACATAGTATTAAAAGTAATTTAATACCTATTAGTGGATATTTCTGACTTAAATCTATCACTTCTAAAAAATCAAAAAACATTAACCATTTTATTTTTAACGGTTTAAACCCTTACGTTTACCCGAATGAGCACAAAAAATAAAAAATAACAATTAAAATTTTGGGATTAATTTTTTTAATATACTTTTGTTCTATCAAATTAATAGACTTTAAAAATACATTTAACAACAATAATCAAAAAGAAATAAAAATGAAAAAACGAATGCAATACAGATAAAAAAAAACCATTTCTGTTGCAGCAGAAATGGTGAAGCTTAAAGAAATTGTACATCTCTATAAGGAAGCAAAAGCGGAGTAAATCTACTTTCGGCTTGCCTTATTTATTAAACCAAAACAAAGTAATGAAAAAAAAATTAAATGGATATGCATTTTTATGCATTTTGTTGATTTCCATAGGGATTAAAGCGCAAGAAACTAGTCCGTTAATCCAATCTAAACTCGAAGGAATAGTACTCGATGCTGCTACAAAGCAGCCTATTATAGGTGCTTCAATAAACATTAAAGGAACCACACACGGAGCTGTAACAGATTTTGATGGGAAGTTTTATTTCCAAACAGGGCAAAAATTTCCTTATACATTAATAGTAAGTTATTTAGGATATAAAAAAACAGAAATTGTAGTTAATCGAAATCCAGTTACTATTACTCTTACTGAAGAACAGAATGCATTATCAGAAGTAGTTGTTACCGCACTAGGGATTACAAAAGAAAAAAAATCTTTAGGATATACAACCCAAGCCCTTAAAGGCAAAGAGCTGTCAGAAACAAAAGAAACGAATTTTTTAAATAGTCTTAGTGGTAAATTAGCGGGAGTACGCATCACCAATTCACAAGGAGATATGGGATCATCACGTATTATTATTCGTGGAGAAACGTCTATTTCTGGAAATAACCAACCACTATTTGTAGTCGATGGAGTTCCTGTAGATAACTCACAATTAGGAAGCGTTGGTGGAGCAACTCGTGATTTCAGAAATGCAATTGCCGATTTAAATCCTCAGGATATCGAAACATTAACGGTGCTAAAAGGCCCTAATGCCGCTGCACTTTATGGTTCACGTGCTGCACATGGCGTTGTTCTTATAACGACAAAATCAGGAAAAGGTCAAAAAGGGCTCGGTATAAGTGTCAGTTCAGGAATAACAGTCTCTCAAGTTGCCACTTTACCTAAATTTCAGAATTCATTTGGACAAGGCTCAAATGGAAAGTTTAGTTATGTAGATGGTAAAGGAGGCGGAATCAATGATGGAGTTGATGAAAGTTGGGGGCCTAAATTAGACGGACGCCTTATTCCTCAGTTTAACTCTAAAGGAGTAGCTGTTCCTTTTGTAGCTCATCCAAATAATGTGAAGAATTTCTTTAATACTGGACTTACTTATGATAATAGTGTCTCTATAGCCAAGTCAGATGAAAAATCAGATTTCCGTTTAGGAGTCAATAATCAAAAACAATTAGGAACAGTGCCTAACAGTGAAATAAACAAAACAAACTTTACTGTTAACACAAACTACCAAATAGCTAAAAACGTAAAAATTGGGGTAACGGCCAACTATATTGTTACCACTGCTCCAACATTGCCAGGTGGTCCATCAGGTAACCGTGCTGCAGGTGTTATGCTTCAGTTTCTTTGGTTCGGACGTCAGGTAGATACAGATGAACTTAGAAACAATAGAGATGTTAACTGGAATAACAGCTACTACAGCAATCCCTATTGGAATGCTTATTACAATACAACAAGTCAACAACGCAACCGTTTTATAGGAGATATTCATTTAGAAGCAAAAATTATAGATGGGCTTCTTTTTAAATTCCGTACAGGAGTTGATTATTATAATGATCGTAGAAAATACGAAATTAAGTACGGTACAAACGGAACTCCTTTTGGATCGTATGCAGAAGATGCTTATACGGTAGATGAAAGAAATACAGAAGGTATCTTTCAATATACTAAAAAAGTGAACGATGATTTTAGCGTAGATGCTCTTGCCGGATTCAACATACGCAACCATAAAGATGCAAACAATTATCAAAAAGCACCACGTTTAGCGGTACCCGATTTATACACATTAACAAATTCAAGAGATCCATTAACATCTTCAAACTTATACTCAGAATTAAAAGTGTATAGTGTATATGCTTCGGCACAATTGGGCTATAAAAATTATGCCTTTTTAAATGTTACCGGACGTAACGATTGGTCGTCAACATTACCTCGCAATAACCGTTCTTATTTCTATCCTTCTATTAGTGGTAGTTTAGTAGTATCTGATGCTTTGAATCTGAAAAGCAATACGCTTGATTTCTTAAAACTACGTGGTGGCTGGTCTGAAGTTGGTAACGATGCAGATCCGTATCAATTGGCAACAGTTTACAATTTTCAAGCCGCATTCGACGGAAACCCAATTCAAACTTCTTCTAAAAAGAAGCTTAATGAAAACTTGAAACCAGAAACGACTCGTTCTACCGAAGTAGGTTTAGAATCTTCTTTCTGGAAAAACAGATTGCATCTTGATGTTGCGTATTATAACACCAATAGTTTTGACCAAATTTTGGAAATAAAAACAACTACAGCTAGTGGTTATGATTCACAATTAATCAATGCAGGTAAAATAAACAATCATGGTATAGAAATTCAATTGGATGGAACTCCTATTCAAACTCCCAATTTTAAATGGAATGTGGGTGTAAATTATTCAAAGAACATAAGCAAAGTAGATATTCTTGACTATGAAAAACAGATTAAAAACTATACAATTGCTACTTCTGGCGGTGTAGATGTATTGGCATCTGTAGGACAAGCTTACGGTGCACTTTACGGAACTGCTTATCTACGTGACTCAAACGGAAATATAGTCGTAGGTGCAAACGGATTACCACAAGCAGATCCGCAAAAGAAAGTATTAGGACATTATACTCCAGACTTTATGGGAGGTATAACAAATACATTAACATACAAAAATATAGAACTTTCATTTCTTGTTGATGCAAGAGTTGGTGGAGAGCTTTTTTCGGGAACCAACAGAACCGGTAATTATACAGGTGTATTGGCTCAAACCCTTCCGGGTCGTGATGCAGCAAATGGTGGTTTAAATTACTATTATCCAGATAACAATACTGCAAATACTAAAACATTGGTAACAGGTGGAGCGGCACCAGTCGGAGCGGCTGTATATGATGATGGAATGATTTTTAATGGAGTATATACTGATGGAACCCCAAATACTTCAGTGCTTAGTGCACAGGAATATTACAAAGCGTCATACAATATTAGCGAAGCTTATATTTATAGCTCAACTTTTGTAAAACTAAGAGAAGTAAAACTGAGCTATAATTTTAACAGAGATTTTGTTAAGAAACTTGGTTTTCAAGGCGCAAGTATCACTGCAACAGGTCGTAATTTATTCTTTATTTACAAAGATGTACCAAATATCGACCCTGAATCAGCTTTCAATACCGGAAACGGACAAGGTTTAGAGAGTTTGGCTTTACCAACTACCAGAAGTTTTAGCCTTAATGTTAATCTTAAATTTTAAAAACACGAAATCATGCTAAAAAGAATATCATATATAACTCTATTTGCCTTGTTACTGATCTCTTGCAACGACAGTCTGGATGAAATTAATAAAAATCCAAATGCAACTGAGACACCATTAGCTCCCTATCTGTTAACAGGATCATTAAAGCAAGGAGCTGATTTGTATTGGGGATCAGATAGTAATTTTAACTCCTCTTTATTATTTGTTCAGCACTGGGCTAAAATTCAATATACGGAGCCAGACAGATACGATGTATCGAACACCTCTTTTGCTTCTTTGTGGAATACCGGATACGCAACCCTGATTACAGATTTAAACACAATCCTGAAGTTCTCAGATCAACAAGCAAATTCAAATTATAAAGGAATTGCATTAACCTTGCGTTCATGGACGTTTTTACTACTAACAGATGCTTTTGGAAGCATCCCATATAAAGAAGCTGGTCTAAAAGTGACACCGGCATATAATACTCAAAAAGAAGTATATACAGGATTACTAGAAGATCTAAAACAAGCTCAGGCATTGCTAAATCCAGCAAACGGAGCTGTAACTGGTGATTTGTCATATAAAGGAGATATTTCGAAGTGGAAAAAGCTAGTGAATTCACTTCGTTTGCGTATTGCATTGAGAATTTCAGACAAAGAACCTGCTTTAGCCAAACAAACAGCTATAGATGCAACAACAGATGCTGCTGGAGTAATTAGTAACAATGCCGAAACTTTTAAGTTTACTTATATCAGTTCGCCTCAACAAAATCCAGCTTCCGCTTGGTTCGAAACTCGTGATGATTTTCGTATTTCGAAAGTATTGGTTGATAAATTAAATGAGTTAGCCGACCCACGTTTACCAGTTTACGCTCAGTTGCCATCAGATGCAACTGTAGATAAATATGTTGGAGCTGCTAATGGATTATCAAACAGTGATGCCAATAGTCAGGGTTTTGCTAAAACATCAAAACCGGGGACTTACTTCCTGACTTCGACATCGCCAGCTGTAATTGCTTCGTATTCTGAAACATTGTTCAATCTTTCTGAAGCAGCAGCTCGTGGTTACATTTCTGGAGATGCAGAACAACTTTATAAAAGCGCCATTACAGCATCGTTCAATCAATTTGGTATTACCGATGCCACAGTAATTACTAACTATCTTAATCAGTCAACTGTAAAGTACGATGCAACGAATTATGCCAAATCGATTGGGACACAAAAATGGATTGCATTCTTTGGGCAAGGTCTTGACGCTTATGCTGAGTGGAGAAGACTTGATTATCCAGTATTAAAAGCTGGTCCTTCTACAGTTTTAAATGGACAAATCCCTTCGCGTTTCTTTTACCCAGGTACAGAGCAATCATTAAACGGAAGTAGTTACCAAGCAGCAGTAGCTGTTCAGGGAAAAGACTTGCTTACTACAAAATTATGGTTTGATGTAAAATAAACTTTAGATGGTTCAGAAAAAGAAAATCAGTACTGCTGAAAATAATTTTTCTTTTAGAATCTTCAACATTTATCAAATCATCATTATTTACACAATAAAGAAGCTGTTCGAAAAGTAATTTTCAGACAGCTTCTTTTTTTACATAAGTCCTATCGAATAATTCTGTTTTCTTTTTTACTTCAATTTATCTCAATATACAAAACATAAAAACAACGACTGAAATAAGTTTATCCTTACCCCCTTGGGTGCAATTACTTCGTCTGTTCGCTTAGCTCGGGTCGCAAAATTTCATTTAAACACATAGAAACATAGATTTTATTTGTAAAAAAGAAAACAAAAAGAAATACATTTCTTTCACAAAGCTAGCTATGCGCATTTAAAACAAGTGTAACGCCTTTTTTGAGCGTGCTAAACCTATGTTTCTATGTGTTAAATAATCACAACCAATGGGTTATCCTTAATCTAAATCAAGCCCAGCACCTCTACCCTATTTCATTGAGCATTGATTTTATTTTATTATCAATTAGCTCGTTTTTTTGCACATGATCCCAAAAGTTTATAAAGATAAATTGGCCTTAACTGACTACTATTACATAATTTTGTGAAGCATGAAGCAGCTAGCTTCTTACCTATTATACTATGAGCAATACATTTTCTGACAACAGCCAAATTGGGATGGTAACTACATTTTCTGAGCTTATAAATACCAATTTCAAAGGAGAAATGAATGCCCTATGCTGGTACAGAAATTTAGATGGTGATTTTAAAGAGATTGTAACCAAACTACCTATAAAAGAAAATATAACCGAAGTTTTTCCCGAAGATTTACTCGCGCTCCAACTCTCAGAAAAGGGAAATATAGCACGAGAAACAATCTTAAATGATTTACAATTATTAGCTGATTTTGGAGCTTCGCCTTCTCTTAATTTACTGAAGTGTTATGAACGTGATGATGAATTTGATTTCATATCTACAGATGTGTATTCGTTTCATGTAGATCGTTCGCCCATTGCAACAGATACTTTTTTATGCACCTACCACGGAGCTGCAAGTGATATTGTTTCTAATTCGCAAGCACAGCAAAAAATTCTAATTCCAGAAATTCGAGCCAAGCTAAAAGAACTGCATGATGGACCAGCGGAAGAATTCGAAGACTTTTTGAAAGAAAATTATTTTGATTTACATTATCAGGTACATCCCCATGCAGAACCTATTAATTTAGGTCTAGGACACCTTTGGCGACTGGCTGTAGATCATCCAAAACAACAAGTATTACCATGTATTCATAGAGCTCCAATCGAAAATGAAGGAGAATATAGGTTGTTGCTGATTTGTTGAGTAAATTGTTGGATAATACATTTATACCCATGAAATCAGGTATTGTTTTTTATATTTGACATTAGTAAATTTGTTCTTTATCAAAAAATAATCATCATGAAGAGTAAAAGTATAAACGGTTCTTTAGTAATGAAATTAACTTTTTTAAAAAATAAAACAGCAAGTCTGGTAAAACAACTTCTTTTTGTAATGCTTCTTCTTCCATTTGCTGCATTCAGCCAAAAAACAGTTGCACCAGGCAGCAAGGATATCAATACCAAATACATTAAACCCGAAAAGTCCCTTTATACGGTATATTATGTTAAGGATACAAGCTGGGTAAAACAAGGATCATTGACTTATGATATTGTTGCGGCAAATAATCAGTTGAGTTTAACCAATTCCTATACTCCAAAAGACAATTCTAGAACCAGCACCCGCACCACTGTGGCAAATCAGCAAACACTGAAACCAATCAGTTATACCAGCGACGAAAAGAATTCAAAATTAAATCTCGACTTTGGTGAGACCGTTACAGGTAATTATTATTCTAAGAAAACCAAAAAGGATAAAAAGCTGAAATTGCATCCCAAAGAAGCTTATATAGACTGGAACTGGACCGATCATTTTATAGGAACATTGCCATTAGATGTTGGTTATAAAGCGCGCTTTCCACAATTCTATTATAACGATGAGTCGAATGTTCTTGTAGAATATTATACCATCAAGGAGGTAAAAAGCTTTATCTACAACTCTCCCAGAACGGGTAAGCACGAAACATGGCTTGTTACAGTTACAGAAGAAAGTACCAATGCCATTTATAATTATATTATAGACAAAAAAGACCATCGCCTGTGGCAGAGAGAAATGTCAATGGGCAAAGGAATGTGGGAAATCACCGTGAATGAGGAATTGGACTATCAGCCTATTAAAAACAAATTCAATAAAGAAGAAACTGCTCAACAGATTTCTAAAGGCAACAGTGTCATTATTGGTACTGCCTATGCAAGATCAGATTCAGGTAAAAAATTGGGTGGTTTGGTCAATACAGCAAAAAAACAATATGCCCCAAAAGGCACAGAGATTACACTTTTTCCAAATTCTGCTTATTATGAAGAATGGGTAGAAGTCAACAAGAAAATTCGTAAACAGAAAAAAATGCCAGAAGTTCCTTTGAATGCTGATTTTGGTTATTCTGTCAAAAAAGCCAAAGTATATGATGATCAAGGACATTTTGAGTTCTCAGATCTAATGCCGGGCACCTATGTTGTTATGGCTAGCTTTGATTTTTCTAACTCTTATAACTATTCGTATGTATCTGGCTATACCAATTATTATAACTATTGGGGTTATACAGGTTCCTCTACAAATTACGGTTCTGCCAGACAATCCTATATTGATAAGGCTAATGTTGAGAAACGTGTAACCATAGATAAAGATGGCGAGAAAAAAGAAGTCAACTTAAAAGAATAGAGGAAGCGCAGGTTTTCTTTTAGAATTCGTTTGGTTTCGAATTTAAAGACCAGATCGCTCGAATATACATAACGATAGTGCGGAAATTTTTTCAGATATACTTTGCGTGCACGGATTACAAATCCACGCGATCGGGTTAAAAAGTAGTTCTGTCCAGATATCATATTTAAAATAAATTAAATGAATCAACTACACTTTTAAAATCTTTTCTAAAAACTTCTTCATGTTCCACTCCTGAAGAAGTCAATATCCAATACATATAATTGCCATTAAAAAACAAAGTGTTTTTCATTTTTAATTTATCATTAGAACCTGATATTAAAACAAAATATGCATAATCCCTTCCATTTGCTGTCCCTATCCCTCTACTTGAAATCTGTGGATTTCGCAACCCTTTGGCAAATTGAGAAAGAAGAATTTCATTTGTACAATCACTATTGAATTCACTTGCAGTTGGGCTTGTAGGTAATGATTTGACCATTACACCTATTGAACTTAAATATGGTCCAGTGGCGTAAACATCAAAACCTGATTTTTGAGAAAAAATAAATCCTGAAGGTAAGTTAACACGATAGGAATAAAAATCGCTTGTGTACGTCGTTTGAGAAGAAGCTTTTGAGGATATAACAATTAGTAAAAATAAAATAAAGTTTTTCATCGTTTTATAATTTAAAAATTTAAATATCAACAAATTAAGTAATAAAAATTAAATAAATACTGCGTATTTTTACGTGAAATAACTTTATTATGAAAAGCCACTCAATAGATTGGATTTCATATCATTAACATTAAATCTCAAGGCAACCTCGATCGCTCGAATATGCACAACGATAAAGCGGAAATTCTTTCGCGCTAGTTACTATATTAATAAAAACTGGATTTTCTTTTTTCTTTTAAGATATGTTTTGCGGGCACGGATTACAAATCCGTGCGATCGGGTTAATAAAATTCAAGAGAAATTATTTTTTTTTTACTGCGCAAAAACACTGCGTACTAAAAAGATATCTTTGACTAATAAATAATTATATACAAGTTAGACGAAATTTTATTAGAACGAAAAACATATGAAAGAAAATGTTATAAAAATACCAGCAAACAATAATGAAATTAATTTGTATTGTTTTCTAGGAGAAGCTGTATTGAAAACCCAAATGGTTGAGCAAGCGTTGAGTCATTCAATTACTCTTAAAATGAATCCCACAGAAACAAAAGAACGAGCGGATAAATTTTTAAAACAAAACCAGAGTCATACTTTAGGCAAGGCTATTAAAATTGCAATTGAAAAAAAACTATATAATTTGCCATTGCAAGATGAATTAAATGCTTTTTTACAGCAAAGGAATTGGTTGGTTCACAAAGTTATTTGTGGAAACGAAAAAGATTTCAAAGCTGGAAACATAAAAGAGGAATTGTTTGATAAAATTAAAGCTGTTTCAGACAAAGCAAAAAGTATTAAATGCTTAATAGAATATGATTTGATAGACTTTTGTTCTTCTAAAGGAAAAGATATGTCAGAAACCCTCGCATTATTAAAATTACAAGAACAAGGAATAAGAATACGAAAATAGCATTTAAAATCTTCTCTGCTTTTCGAAGTATTTTCATTAAAAGCTGCGTAAATATCTCTGATTTTGCACAATTTTTTTGCTCCTTAGAAATTATAAATCAAATTGAAGTTTCCCGACTTTTACACTTAGTTCTTATTATTGTCTTGGATTTTTACACTAAGGAAAAATATTCTAAGAAAATTAGTTTTAAAGTCAGAGACATTTGGCAGCGTAAAAAACACTTCCTAGAGAGGACTAAAATATTAAAGAACGTAAATACTAAAATAAACTAATCAATAACTATCTATGAAATTATACGAAGAAAAAATCAGATATCCTAAAAAAGGAGATAAATTTTTTAAAGAAGATGGCGATCAACATGAAATAGCATGGTTAAATAAATCGTTTCAAGAATTTGGCAATTATGCGGATGGTTATCAAACTTCGGCAATTAGTCTAATTGATTTGGCATTGAAGGATAAATCAGTTATGGATTATCATATTTACCCAGCAATTTTTTTAATAAGACATTATCTAGAATTGAGATTAAAAGAACTTATTCAAGGATTGAACTTTTGTATTAATCAAACAAGAGATTTTCCTGCTCATCATCAATTTCAAAATCTTTATGGAGAATTTAGAGCTGCGTATAAAGCTATTGGTGAAGATCCAACTACAAAAGATTTCCAAATTATCCATAGTTTAATCAATGAAATTTCCGCTGTTGACCCATCGTCAATGGCTTTCAGATATCCTGTTGATAAAAGCGGGCAAAAAACTCAAGTTTTAGAATATGTAAATTTAAACAACCTTAGAGAGACTTTTGTTAGAGTTTGCTTTGTGTTTGATGGAGTTGCAATGCTAATTGATAATCACGTAGAAAATACTCAAGAAATGCTTGCAAGTCTTTACGAAAATTGGCAATAAAACGGAATACTAACTCCCTCTCTCCTAAGAATTCTGATGAAAGGGTGTACGAATGTCTCCTGACTTCGCACCCGCAAATAATGTTCTAAACCAAAAAAAGAGACTTTGCAGTCTCTTTTTTATTTTAATATATCCTCTATAAATAATTATTTATTGATTAATTTTTCAAGCCTCAACATCATTTCATCTTTCTCTTTCAACATACGCTCAAACAAAGTGATTTTTTCTTCATGA
The DNA here is from genome assembly GCF_025847275.1 of Flavobacterium frigoritolerans. Lineage (GTDB taxonomy): Bacteria > Bacteroidota > Bacteroidia > Flavobacteriales > Flavobacteriaceae > Flavobacterium > Flavobacterium frigoritolerans. The sequence continues at coordinate 34,324 of NZ_JAOZEV010000019.1, read as the reverse complement.
AGTTTTTTAATTTCCTCAATTGGATTGTTGTTAAAAGTTTCAATTCTATTATTGAACATTGCATTATCCGAGAAACTACACGAAATTAAATTTACCGCTTGTTCTTCATCAAAATTCTGAAAAGCTTCAACAGGAATTCTCAATACAGTAGAGATTTGTTTCAGCAGGTTGTCTTCAATTACATCTTTCTGCTCCAGCATAGAAATTTTCTTCTGGTTCCAGTCTTCTCCCAGATCATAAGCTAATGCTTCTTGCTTTATGTTTAACATTTCTCTAAAACGTTTTACGTTTCTTCCCTGATGTATTTTCTGTTCCATAATGAATGTCAATTTTCTGAAGGTTCAAAGATAAAGCCATTTGGCTTAAAAATCCTGAATTTCAAAGATAAAAAAATATCTCATAATACATACTTTTTGTCAGATATTATATCCGTTTTAGAATAGTTTATCCTTTTGAAAGAATAGAACTTCGTTTGTAAATTTTAAATCTCCTTAGTATGAAAAAGAATAAAATATCCTTCGAAACTAGCTTTTGGCCAGGATATGTGGCAGGAAATCCATTTAAGACAATTAAAGCCTTTTTTGCCTATGCAGATCTGGATTATTACAAACAAAGCTTAACTGAAGCTGTAGTTTACAGCTATAAGAGAGAAATCTACAAAGCCAACAATCCCTCTGATTTTTTTGTTTTTTATACTGCTATAAATATTTTTCTCAAAGTGTGTTACTGCCTGCCGGAGAAAAGCAAAAAATGGAAAGTAACAGCCTCTTTGCACTCTGAAACAACATTTCATCTTTCTTCCCTGACGAAGGAAGAATACGACAATCCTTTTATTGTATTTCAAAAAGCATTTGATGAAAATACTCTTGAGGAGTTTGAATCATCTCTATGTCAAATCATGGAGCTTTCATTATCTCCTCATGATGGAAATCCATACTCCGACCTGACGACGCCTTATATTCATTTAATCAAAATGCTCGATGCAGCAGCACTAATGAGAGAAAGAGGCATTGAGAAAATCAAGAAAATGGAGGTCAATGCAGAAACCTGTGTAGAAACATAAAGTTCGCAAAGATAAATCAACACAAAGCTTTGCGAACTTAGTGTCTTCTATCTGTAAAGTAAAATTAAATCTTAGTGTACTTTGCGTTTAATTTTTTTGCCACAGATATACTTCGTTGCGTTTAAAATGATTAATCAATACTTTAAAATAGGAAATTAAACAATAGGAAAAAGACATAAAAAGCTCATTTGATGATTTATGAAATAAAAATCCTATTTTTGAAAATAGATAAATATTGTCGTTTATCAGACATATCGCCCCATTTTAGTGTTGGTAAGTCGGATATCGTCAGACATATATACAAGTCAGCCCCAATATTGACAAAAAATGCAACATTGAATCAAAATTTTAGCAAATACTAAAAAAATGAAAAACCTGATTTACGGAATTAGCATCTTATTCCTATTCGTTTCTTGTAAAACAGCCAAAGAAATCCAAAAAACAGATCCGATAAACGATCCAAGCCTATTTATCGGAAATCATAAAGCAAAAGCAATGGTTTTAGGTGTTTTTCATTTTAGTAATCCGCAATTGGACAGTTATAAACCAAAATTCCCCTTCGACATTCTAGAAAAACAAAGGCAATCGGAGTTGGATATCCTTTTGGAAAAAATAGCAGAATACAGACCGACAAAAATATTACTGGAACTGAATCGCATTGAAATGGACAGTCTAACGAATGAAAGCTATCAAAGTTATCTTAATGGCAAATTCCTCATTGACGACAAAAACAATGAAGTTTATCAAATCGGTTTCAAACTTGCAAAAAAATTAAACCATCATCGAGTGTATTGTTCCGACGCAGATGCGAAATGGTTCGGAGTTAATTTAGATTGGGACAAGTACGATGCAGAAGCCTATTTAAAATCCAAAGGGCAATATGAAAAAACAACCCGATATGATTACGAATCGCTTTATAAGCTTCAAGATTCGTTAAAAACTATCCAATCATTGACCAGAATGCTCAATATGCTAAATAATCCAGTAGGCAGACTGAAAGACCATCAAGCCTATCTAACGAACATTTTGGAAGGAGCGGGTGATAACTATTTGGGAGCAGACAATGTGGGTCGGTGGTACAGAAGGAATTTGAGAATTTTTTCAAACGCATACGATTTCACCAATTTTAATAAAGAAGAAAGACTTTTGTTAATTTATGGTTCAGGACACGTTTGGCTGCTACGACAATTTTTTATGGACTCGCCAGATTTTGAGTATGTAGAAGCAAACGACTATCTGAAGGATTAATATTGTTACTAACATTGCATTGGCAATAAGCGGGCTTGTGCTTCGCATTAAACTTTTCATTGTTAGTCCTTATTTTTATCTGATTATTTTATATTCAGGAAACTATATTCTAAGAAATAAATTAACGGTTTGAATCCAATAAAGGGAACTCTACGGGACAATCTTTTTGGAGAATCCCCAACTTTTGCGTTTGATCCGGTTAAATGGTAAAATAAAAAACATAAAAAAAGCCCAATTCCTAAGAATTGGGCTTTTCAGCTTGTGACCTCGACTGGATTCAAACCAGTAACCTCTTGAGCCGTAATCAAGTGCGCTATTCAGTTGCGCCACGAGGCCTTTTTTATTTTCAATTCAGCTATTTTTTGTAGCTTTGTTGTGTGCTCATTGCGGGTGCAAATATAAGAACAAATGTTAGATAAACAAGCAAAAAATAACAGAAAAATTAAAAAAAATGCAGATAAAAAATTATATACGTGATATTCAAGACTTTCCAAAAGAAGGAATTTTATTTAAAGACATCACTCCACTCTTAAACGACCCAATTGCAAGAGAAGAATCACTTAAAATTTTATTAGATTCTTTAGAAGGTCAAAAAATAGATAAGGTAATTGGAGCTGAAAGTCGTGGTTTTTTCTTCGGAATGCTGCTCGCACAAAAATTAAATGCTGGTTTTGTACCAGTAAGGAAACCAAAAAAGCTTCCTTTTAAAACTATTTCAGCAGAATTTGATTTAGAATATGGTACCGATTCATTAGAAATACATATTGATGCTATTAAAAAAGGGGATAAAGTATTAATTCACGATGATGTTTTAGCCACAGGCGGAACTGCCAAGGCTATGTGTGATTTAGTAACTGAATTAGGAGGCGAAATTGTACAATGCAACTTCTTGATGGAGCTTTCCTTTTTAAATGGAAGAGAGAAGATAAAAGACAATCCTATTTTTGCGGCAATTACATATTAAATCAATGCAGGTATTTTATAACTTACAAGATCTATAAAATAGGTACTCCCCTTTTGCGATGCTTTATGCGCTTTTTAAAAAACAAGTAGAGTCCTATTTTGGCTTTGGTATAATACAATATCTTTCTAAAAACAAAACATCCCATAAAGAAGAGTTTCTTTTGGGATGTTTTAATTTTTAAAAGTGTGTTAAGCCATTTCTACTTCTTCTACTTTTAATATTTCTAGTTTTAAACCGCCTTTTTTAGAAGGCCATTCTATAAGTTTACCTACCTTATATCCTACCATTGCAATACCTTCATCAGAAAGAATAGAAATTTTATTTTTACTCGTTTTTACTTTTTGAGGACCTACAAATACAACTGTTTTCTCTTCGTTGTTTACGTGATCTTTATAAGTTACTTTTCTATTTACTGAAACAATATCTTCTGGCAAATCTTTTCTTAATACCTGTGATGCTTTTTTAAGCTCAGCTACTAATAATTGTTCCTCTTCTACTGTTACTTTCTTTCTTCTTAAATGATCTTTAATTAAATCGTATATTCCTGTTGTTAAAATAATATTTTGTGACATAACTTTCTTGCGTTGCTCCATTTCTCATTAGGTATGATATATAACTCATCATTAAACATCTTATAGCCCTATAGTTTTGGGTTCAATGATACCATAATCCTAAATGAAAATTGAAGATTAAAATAAATTGAGCTGCTTGAATAAAAGAATCCCTGTCTAGAGTTTTGACAGGGCTTAATAAATAAACTCTTTTGAGCTTCTTAAGAAAGTATCGTCATGCAAGTATAACAACGTGCCCATAAGGCACATCAAGTGATTATCTGTTAAATAAAAATTTGAAGTAGTCATTATTATAATATGCTATTAATTCCTCGCAAGATACACCTTTTTTTTGAAAGAAAAAATTTTCAAAAACAAAAGTCATATAGCACGAAATAAAATAGTTAGCGTTTTTTAATATATAATCTGATTAATAATAAATTTTGAGTGATAATGCTATCAAACTCTTAACCTAGGTGATTGTTTATAACCTTACGTAAGCTGCCAATTGTACTATATTATTCATAGTATCATTATTTCTACCAACGATGTACTGATTCATGTATCCTGCTTCAATATCAAATTTTGGATTTACTCTCCATCCTAACGCAAGATAAGCTCTGTTTTGATCAAAAAATTTACCATTAGGGCTATTTTCTATATTCACAAATACTTCATTTTGTAATGCTACAAAAGCGCCATTAGTAAAACTTGTTGTCTCCGAAAGAGGAAACATAGAACGAGTAAAATAACGCAATCGCTGTGCGAAATCATAATTATCTGTTACTAGTTCGTTTTGCTCAATCGTTGCTTGCCCCATGAATCGCTGTTCTAGTCTAAAACGATGTTGCAAACTAACAGGACGATTATATAATGTAAACTGTTGGTTATAAATAAATTGTTCCCATATTCTATGCTCAGGAACCCAACCGTTAATATCCATCACAGTTTTATTACTCCCGATATAAGCGTAACCAATTGTGGTAATCATATTCTTTTTTATATGATAATTCAATCCTGGGCGTATAATAAAGGATTGAACGTCTTCTAATTTATCTGTACTTCTCACCTGTCCATCAAAATGTAAACTGAATTTATTATCTAGTTTATAAGTAAAAAATGTACCGCCCCATCCACTGAAAGTATGCTGTGTTTGCGCATTTACAGTTGTACTAAGGAACAAAATGGCTATGGTAAATAAACCAACGAGAGGTAATCTAGTAGAAAAATTAGAATTTCTATTTTTCTTTCTTCTTAAAAAATCTTTAATTAAATCGTATATTCCTGTTGTTAAAATCAAATTTTGTGACATAACTTTTTTTTGCGTTGCTCCATTTCTCATTAAGTATGATATATAACTCATCATTAAACATCTTATAGCTCCTATAGTTTTGGGTTCAATGATACCATAATCCTAAATAAAAATTGAAGATTAAAATAAATTGAGCTGCCTGAATAAAAAGAATCCCTGTCTAGAGTTTTGACAGGGCTTAATGAATAAACTCTTTTGAGCTTCTTAAGAAAGTATCGTCATGCAAATATAATAACGTGCCCATAAGGCACATCAAGTGATTATCTGTTAAATAAAAATTTGAAGTAAACATTATTATAATTTGCTATTAATTTCTCGCAAGGTACACCTTTTTTTGAAAGAAAAAAGTCTCAAAATCAAAAATAAAATAACACGAAATGAAAAAACTTGCATTTTTTAGTATATAATCCTGAGTACTAATGATATCAAACTCCTACTAAGAATTGTTTACAACCTAACATATGCTGCCAATTGTACTATATTATTCATAGTATTATTATTTCTGCCAACAATATACTGATTCATGTATCCTGCTTCAACATCAAATTTTGGATTTACTCTCCATCCAAACGCCAGATATGCTCTGTTTTGATCAAAAAATTTACCATTAGGGCTATTTTCTATATTCACAAATACTTCATTTTGTAATGCTACAAAAGCGCCATTAGTAAAACTTGTTGTCTCCGAAAGTGGAAAAATGGAACGAGTAAAATAACGCAATCGCTGTGCAAAATCATAACTATCGGTTACTAGTTCGTTTTGATCAATTGTTGGCTGTCCCATGAATCGCTGTTCTAGTCTAAAACGATGTTGCAAACTAACTGGACGATTATATAATGTAAATTGTTGGTTAAAAATAAATTGTTCCCATATTCTATGCTCAGGAACCCAACCGTTAATATCCATAACTGTTCTATTACTCCCGATATAAGCATAACCAATTGTGGCAATCATATTATTTTTTATATGATAATTCAATCCTGAGCGCATAATAAAAGATTGAACCTCTTCTAATTTATCCGTACTTCTCGCCTGTCCATCAAAATGTAAACTGAATTTATTATCTAGTTTATAAGTAAAAAATACAGCACTCCATCCAGTAAATGTGTTTTGTGTTTGTGCGTTTACAGTTGTACTAAGAAACAGAATGGCTATGCTAATTATGCTAATAAGAGGTAATCTAGAAATCATGCTTTATTGAGTTATATTATTGATTCGCTAATTTAAATAATTTATAATTTGATTCAGATTTTAGCATTGTTAATTCTTGTTTTACTTGTTAAATGGATTAAAATTGATTATTTATTGCGAAAAGTGTTAAAATAATTTTAATGGTTTACTTGTTCAATCTTAAAAATTATGTTGGTTAAAATTATATTCTTTTTTTAATAGTACACTCCCTACTTCATTCCTGTCTTTTAATATCTATTTGTGTATTCTGTGATTTTATCCCTGTGATATTTACTTCCCTTTTCTTATCTTTAGAGATTAGATATTGTGCCATGATTGAAATTCTTAGCCTTGACAAAAAACAATTTCCTAGCGGATATAGTACACATTCGGTAAAATCTGAAGAATATACATTCTTAAACCAATCTTTTAGGAGCTCTTTTTACCAAATGTTTTGGCTAAAATCAGGAGAACTTACTCTTAATTTAGATAACAATCTAATAGATATAAATAAATCTGAGTGCGGTTTTATTGGTATAAACCAAGTCTTTAGTGTTCAAACAAAATCTAGTTTCGAATTGCTCCTTGTTTGTTTTGATGAAGATTTTTATTGTCGTACACATTTAGACAGGCAGTTTTTATCTTCATGTGTGTTTTTTAATTCAGAACAACTATTAAAATTTAAATTACACAGCTCTCTCAAGAAAATTATTGAACAATATTATCAATCTTTATTGCACTTATGCAGACAACCATTTGATGAGTTAATGTCTCATTTTGCGCATAATACCGTTGAGCGATTGTTGCTTTTTTCTCAAAAAGAATTATTAGACAGATCCTACGGCCCTATCGAAACGTTTAAAAAAGGAGATGTAAATATTGCGAATCACTTTAGGAAGTTGGTAAAAGAAAATCTAAAAGAAATTAGACTTGTAAAAGATTATGCAGACAAGCTTAATATTTCTGTAAAAACCTTAAACGAAATATGTAATACTATTTATGGAATACCTCCAAAAAAGGTTATTACTGAAGAAATTGTTATAGAAAGCAAACGCTTATTGCGATATACAACTATGAGTATAAAAGAAATCGCTTTTGAACTCCATTTTTTAGATCCTAGTAATTTTATTCGTTTTTTTACAAACGCTACAGGAGTATCGCCTACAAATTACAGAATACAATTTGAAGAAAAAAGAGTTTACATACCAAAAAATAAACTTATCTAAACAGTGTTTAAAATTAGGTACTAATGCCATAATCTTAACATTTTTAATGTTTTTTATAGTAACCCTTTTGGGACTCCCTATTGCAATGCATCTTAAATTATAGTTAAAATCATTTTCTGTCTTAAAATGACACTAAAAAGTCTTTTTTTGACTTTGACTTCCCTCTCTCACGGAAGTACTTTTGTGCCATCTAAATAATTTAGATAATCTAAATATTTTAGAGCATAATCTTAAAAAAAATATTAAATGAAAAAATTTTTAATAGCTGCATCATTTGCAATTATTGCATTGTCAGCAAATTCTATTAATGCACAAACTACAAACCTTAATGTAAATGTAGCAAACGTTTATTCGCTTGAAGTAACTAATCCAACGGTTAGTATCGGAATGAATACAGCTGCTAATTTTACAGGAGGTAACACAACCGGTTCTTTGCCGAACCATATTAAAGTTAGTGCTACTAATGGGTATAAAGTAACTGTTCAGGCAGCTACGGAGCTAACGTCACCAGGAAACGATGTTATTCCAGTATCGACTGTTGTTCTATCAACTACTCCGGGTACTTATTCTGGTGCTTCTGGTAGTATTGACGCAGGATCAAATGCAACTTTCCCTGCAAATGCTCAAGCACTTAGCGTAACTACTCCTGTTGAGATTATTTCTTCAACTACAGGTGATATTCGTGGATTTAACATACAGTACACAATTCCTCCTGTGAGCGCTCCTGTATATTTGAACAAGCCTGAAGCTATTTACAGCACTTTGCTTACTTATACTATAGTAGCAAATTAAAATAATAAAGACTATTAATAAAATGGCACTAATCTGATTTTTTGGGTTAGTGCTGTTTTATATATTTTATTTTCAGAATTAATTGTCTTCTGGAGGATATTGTTTAACCATTAGAAACATAATTAGATTTGAAAATCTCAAAAAACATATGGAATTTATTACTGTTGCTACTTTGTCCTATTACCACAACAGCGCAAAGCATAGGCTCAGCGCAAACTCAGGTAAATGTTACTATTGCACAGGTACAAAGCATACAAATTTCTCAGCCTACAGTTAATATAAGTATGACTCAGCCTTCTCATTTTCTTTTAGGAAATAGTTCGGGTCAGCAACCTAACCATATAAAAGTAAGCTCAAGCACTGCTTACGAGGTAACTGTAAAAGCAAGCTCAGAATATTTTTCTCAAAATGGAAACAGCACTACATTACCTGTAAACACAATTGCTTTAAAAACTACAACAGGTAACCTTACTAATTCAAATGCTGCTCCTCCAACTGGGCTTCAGATAGCATCACAAATTATGCTTTCGACATTACCAACAACAATTATAAAATCTCCAGCAGGCGAATGGGGTCGCGGATTTCATGTTAATTATGTAATACCCGAAACAAAATCTCCAAGCTACCTCAACCGCAAAGCAGGTACATATAGTACTACAATTATGTATACATTAATTCCTCAATAATTGGTATATTTACTACTATTAAACAATAAAAAAATGAGAAATTTCATATTAGTTCTGATTGGATTACTCGTGGTAAACCAAATGCAAGCTCAGGCAGGTATATCTGTATCACCAGGACGTTTATATTATAAATTAAATGCAGGTGCGTCAGGTTCACAATATATTAGTTTAACAAACCCCACCGATAAAGAACTTGAAGTAGGTGTTTCTTTTAATGATTGGGAATACGAACCATCTGGTAATAATAAAATTGCAGAAGCAAATACACTTCCAACTTCGTGCACCGATTGGATACAAATTTTACCATCCTCCTATTTTGTTGTTAAACCCGGCGAAACGAAACAAATAGAAGTACTTTTTAAAGTCCCTGCCAATGCTGATACATCTATTCCTGTTCATACAGGTATGATTTTCTTTACCCAGCTTAACCCTGGTACTGCCATAGATCAAAATGGAGCTGCCATACAAGTAACAGTAAGAATGGGCGTAAAAGTATATCATAGTTTTATTAAAGAAAATAAAGTTCTTGTTGATTTTGTTGATTTTACAAGCTATGCAGATGAAAACAAGAATAAAATCATTGAATTAAAAATAGAAAACCAAGGCGATCTCTGGGCAGATGGAAAAGTGAAATGGGAGCTGTTTAATAATAGTACAGGTAAAAAAAGTATCTTAAAAGAATCTGAATTCTATACGCTTCCTAAAGATATTAGAGTATTAAAACAGCAATTACCATCTGACCTTGCCAAAGGAAATTATACCGTTTCAGCTATTTTAACTTACGGAGAAAAAGATATTATAAAAATTGCAGAACTAGAATTTAGCCTATGAAACAAATAGTAATTATTATATGTTTTTCTTTGTTTACTCAATATACCATTAATGCCCAATATATGCTAGGTGGTTATAATAGCGGGCAACCTGTATTTTCTACCTATGCAGAAATGGTTGCGGGGAAAACACTAAACAATCAAATTTCTATTCCTATACAATATTATGGTCCCCACATCAATGTAAACGAATGGAAACTTACTGCAAGACTTACGCAAGACTATACAAATGACTCGAATAGTGCATACACTGTAGGAGCTCAATATAGCTACTTAAAATTTAACAGTCAGGAAAATAGTGGCTCTGCAAATGGGAGTCTTATAAACATTCCTACTCAGGTGTTTCAGTTAAGTAAATACAATGAGGTTACTCTTATTCATAGTAATGTAAACTTAAATGGTGCCGTAAACAGACTCTTTCGCTATAACTTAACTGTTCAGGGGGGGAATCATTTATTGGTAAGTCCAAACGGAATGTATAATTCATCTTATGAATTCAAGCTTTATAAAATATCCGAAGGAACTGAACAGCTAATAGGCATTTACGCCTCTCCAATGGGAAATGCTAGGTTTCAGTTATCATTTGGTGGAAATTTTGGAAGCCAAAGTGTTGTGTTACAAAATGGTGCTCAACAATTTAATCTAAATTATAGTACTCCGGAGGATTACGCAGTAGAAAAATCGGTTACAATTGCAAATGCACTACGGGTTAACACCTACAATTCGCAACTAGCAGTAGAAGCATCGGGAGATTTTATATCACCAACATCATCACAAACATTACCTCTTTCTATTCTAAAATTACAATTAAGTACCAATGAAGCTTATAGAGGTTTACAAATTATTTCTCCTATAACTCTGGCAACAACTACGCAGCCAATAGCTATTAAATCTAACAGTACGCCTCAGGATATAACATATAACATAAAATTCTTTATACCCGCAAATAGCCCTGGGCTCAATGTTAGTCCTGGTACCTATAGCACCCGTGTTTACTTTGTAATAATGCCAAATTAATTTTCTTTTTACATGCTGGTTAAATACTATAAAATATTATTATTTCTTGCTTTCTTGGGATCAGGCTTAAGTGCTTGGACTCAAAACAAAAGCTTTAATATAGAATTTACCAACAATAAAATTGAAACAAACAGCAAAGGAGTTATTGATGCTTATGTAAAAATAACAAACATTAGCTCAGAGTCTATAGAAGGAGTTTTTGATGCACATAGTAGTCACGAAGCTATTTACCTTTCATTAAAAAAATCAAAAAACATCACAATACCTGCGCATGACAGTATATTCATTCCGATAAAAGCTATTGTTGCCACAACGGCAAAAGCGGGTAATCAAAGTACCATCGAAGCTGTATTTACAATTTTTGAAACAAAGGAAACTAAAAGTGTTTTTTTACCCGTTTATATTCGCGAAAGAAAATTAGTAAAAGTAATGCTACTCGAAACTAATCTAATCTATGAAAGAATCGGCGATAGTCTTGCTATACCTATACGTGTTTCTAACGAAGGAAATACTGCTCAAAAAGTTACCATCTTAGCCCGTTATCCCGATTTTATAACCCGAAATGCAATAGAAAACACCGATATAAATATTCAGGCATTTACAGATACTATTATAGTATTAAAAAAAATAGTTAACAAAACTTTATTAAATCAAGAAGACATCACCATTAATATCACTGCATTGTACAGTAATGGAGATATTATTAATAATGGTACCGTAAGAGCAAGCCCTATCAGGCAAGACAGGAGATATGTTTCACCATATAACCCTGATTATAATCTTACATTTAATCAAACTAATCAGGTTACTGCGAGTATCCAGCACAACAGCGACAATACAAACGCTTATTTTATATACGCTAATGCACAGGCAGAAATTAACGATGGGATTTTACAAGCAAATGTAGATGTAAACTGGTGGGAGAATTCAGATCAAGTTTTTTTGAGAAATACTTGGCTTAGCTATAAAGAAAAAAACTATGGAGCTACAATTGGAAACGTATCAAAGTTTTTTGACCTCAACCTTATAGGAAGAGGTGCCGAAGGATTTTTTAAACCCAATGAAAAAAGTACCATCGAAGCTGGAGCTATTGATAAAACGTATAATCTAATTGATGATTCAAGCTTATCATTTGGCAAATCGGCATGGGCAATGTACACGCATAATAACGGGTGGATGCAAAAAAAAGGATATGAAAACACGATTATTTATGATGATGATACTTATTCTGGTACTAAAAATTACTTAGCCTCATCACGATTTTCATTGTATACATCCGAAAATTTTAACCTTAGAGCTGGTGGAGCAATTAGTAACCTTACATCTGAAATTGAAACAGGTAGTAAAATAGGTGGCGCAGGAGAAGTTCAGTTTAATGGAAAACTGAAAAATTTATTCTACAGTAGTTCTAATTATCTAAGTTCAGGTTACTTTTCGGGAATGAGAAAAGGAGTTATCAATCTAAATGAAAGAGTAAATCTACCAGTAGGCAAATTCAACTTATGGGGTGTTTATAATTATCTGTCAGCAAAACCAGAATCCTTTGCAAATCAATTTACCTCAACTCATTTTTCTACAGCTCGTTACGATGCAGGTATATCAAGACGATTTTCTTCATTAATACTATCTCTATCTCCGTATTATTATACCGAAAGCCGTAAAGAACAACTTCTAAGCACAACAAATCCTCAGGGATACTCTATGAAAGCAGCCCGAATGACTTTAGGGCTAACCTACTATAATACACCTACAAAACAAAATGTATCATTATCTTTTGAAGGAGGCCAATTTACAGCCAACACAATGGATAAAAAAGAATTCCATTTTAAAACAAATTTTATTTACAGCTGGAAAATCCTAAACCTTTTAGCCTTTTATCAATACAATAATTTTTACTTAGGAGAGATCATCGCTAACTCACAATTAGGCATACAAAAAGTATATACCAATCTGACCATCTCCCCTACTTTACAGCAAAAGTTTTTTAACGATAAGCTTACCATCAATCTTGGAATGGTATATTCTAAAAATAGCATGATTAATGAATCTCTTCAGGTTAATGGACGTCTAGATTATGACATAAGTAAAGATTTTAGCCTATTTGTTTATAATTATTATAGTGATTTTTCTACCAGTATAAATACATTAAACACCATACAACTAGGACTAACAAAACGTTTTAATCCAATAAAAATTGATAAAACAAGAAGTGAACTTGAAGTTTATGTTTACTATGAAACTGGCGACAAAAATAAAACAACCGCTAAAAATACACCTGCAACAAATCAGCTTGTGCTTATTGATGGAAAAGCATTTAGAACTGACAATAAGGGTATCTTAAAATATAGGTCATTACCTGCTGGATCTTATTCTATAAAACCCGTTAATACCAATGAATGGTATGCAAATGCAGTAAAAGCAACTATAAATACTGATACAAAAATTGTTATAGGCTTAAATAAAACTGCTTCTATAAAAGGATCACTGTCATATATTGCTACTGACAAAAGTTTTGATATAGCAAAGAAAAAAGGAGGACTACCAATAATTGCAATAGATGACAGCGGTAATGTGTTTACAACAAAAACCGATGAAAATGGAAACTTCGTATTGTATGTACCCAAAGGATCATATACCGTAAGTCTTGAAAAAACAGGAGTTTCAGAATATGTAGAAGTAGAAAATAACAATCAGCTTATAAATGCAGCGCCAGATGATATTAAAGAAGTAAAATTCACTTTAGCTATAAAAGAAAAACGTGTAGAAACAAGAAAATTTAGCTCAAGTGGATTCAAAAAACAGTAAACTCCTCTTTATTTGATAAATAAACCTGTTCCAAAAATCCTTTCTTAATAAAATTTAGTACCAAAATTTGATTTAATTTTTTATAATTTCCAAGGGTAAAGTAAACTTAAATGTACTGCCTTTTCCTGGTTCGCTTTCGGTCCAAATTTTACCTTGATGCATTTTTATAAACTCACTGCAAAGCAATAATCCAAGCCCGCTCCCACTTTCATTTTCAGTTCCTTTTTGAGATACTTTCCCATTAATTTTAAATAGTTTTTCTTTTATATTATCTGGAATTCCAATACCATTATCTGTTATGGAGATTTCTACTTTTTGATTCTTTTTTTTGATTCTTACCGTAATTTCACCATGTTTATCAGTAAACTTAATAGCATTAGTTAATAAGTTACGTACAATGGTATCAATCATATTTTTGTCAATCTCAACCTCTATAAGTTCAGATGATTCAAACGAAAGACTAATGTTTTTATTTAAAGCTGCATTTTTGTTGAGTTCTACATTTTCCTTAATCAAAGTATTTATTATGATCCTTTTTGGACTAAATTCAATCATTCCCGTTTGTACTTTCGACCAGTCTAAAAGGTTTTCTAATAATTTATAACTATTCTTGTTCGATTCATGGAGCATTTCAATAATTTCTTTAATCTCTTCGCGGCTATATTCTTCAATATTTTGAGTCAATATTTCTGAAAGGCTAGCTGATGATCCTAATGGACCTCTCAGATCATGAGCTATGATAGAAAAGAACTGGTTTTTGTCATCCAAGAGTTTCTTTATTTTATGATCTTGCCTTTCTTTTACTAGTAGCAAAAAACCAACTGTTCCAATAAGCGTAAGCAAAAACAAGCTTATACTATACAAAGTATCAAAAACACTATAGGTAAAAAAGTCCTTTTGCGGATTCAAATAATTATAAATCATTCGCATAATAATTAAGACTTCAAATGCAGCATAACAAAGCACATAAAAAGTTCGGAAAAAATTATGCCCCTTTTCTGTAAAATAACTAATCGTAGGTGGCAAATAAATAGCAAATACTCCAAGAGATACAATTAAAATACGAGCATTAATTGTGCTTCCTAACAACACTAACGTGTTAAAAACCAGTATTGCAATAATGGTTATTCCTATTTGTAACTTATATCGTCTTTTTCCTTTAGTCTTAAGCATTGCCAACATTGCTATCGTTTCATAGCAACAGGCTGCAAAAATGAATGTATTAGCAATATTAATAGTGATTAAATCTGAAACGATACCCCTTAACAGAATTAATGTCCATCCGATGGTAAGTAATAATTTTCCATATCCAAATTTTTTTAACATCTCCCTGTTTTCAGTGGTAGCATATGAAAACGAATAACTAAAAATAAGAATACAGATAAACAAATTCGCCCAAAAATAAAGAAGGAAAACAGTTTTTGGGTCTAGTGAAAAAAGTTCGGACATTATAGATTTTAGGGGATTTAAAAAACCAATGATCAAATATACAAATTAAGGCAATAACCAAATGTAATATTATACCGAGCTTCTTTCTATATTTGATAATTAACGCACTATAAATGCAATAAATAATATAATTAAATGTTTATTAAGTATATATTACCGAGTTTAATTTTAAGATTAATTCGTATTTATATATTAATATTTAAGAGGTATGAAAAGGATATTGTTTTTAATTATCATGATTAGCGTTTCTATACAAGGGTATACACAGGATGAGCTCAATAATAAATTTAAACCGATTCCTCCTAAAGAATCGAAAATAAAAAAAGCTATTCCCCCAAAAGAAATTGCACCAAAAATTGATCCACCAGCTATTGTAGAAAAGCCAGATCCTTTGAAAGTAAACCCTGAGGAACTTTTTAAAGATAGTAGTTTGTACAAAAAAGAAGCCAATGTTGAAGGTATATTTTATAGACGAAATCAATATTTAGGAAGCTTTAAAACAAAATCACTTACATCTACAATTCGTTACCGAGATGCTGCTTTTGTAGATGGCGATAAGATAAAAGTATATCTGAATGATCAAATAATTGTACCCGAAGTTAGTTTGAATGGAGAATTTCAAGAATTCAAAATAAAATTAGTAGATGGAATAAATAAAATTGATTTTGAAGCTTTAAACGAAGGTTTCGCTTCACCAAATACTGCCGAATTTCAGGTTTATGACGATAAAGGAACCGTTATTGAAGCAAGCCAATGGAATGTAGGTACAGGTTATAAAGCTACCATTATATTAGTAAAAGAATAAAATCAGACTAAAAACCAAAAACCACTCAATATAGAGTGGTTTTTAATTTATATTACAATCACTGATTATAAGTAAGAATTAGCTTTGTGCATAGCTATTTTATTGATTTAAGTATTAATTTATTAGTCGGTCTCTTGCTGCCTTCAAACCTACTACTAACATTATAACTACTACTGCTAAAAGAAAATATAAAGAGAGATTCCATGTATTTCCATATTCGTATAGCTTACCAAATATAGGAGGTCCAAATGCTGCTAATAGATACCCTACTGATTGTGCCATTCCTGATATTTTTGTAGCAGTATGACTATCTGTTGTACGAAGTACAAAAAACATCATTGATAAGCTAAAAGATAATCCTGAAGATATTCCGAAAAGTATAACAGCGGCATAGATATATTGCAACTGAAAGAATACTATTAGTAACACACTGAAAAACATTCCTGCTGCCACAATTAAAACCAAGCTTTTCTGGTTAGAAAGTTTAGACGCAATAATTGGCCCAAGAAAAGTTAAAGGTAACATTGCCATTTGCATAAAAGACAAAACCCAACCGCTTTCTTCATTTGGCATACCATAATCTTGTAGCAACTTCGGAAGCCAAGTCACAAGAGAATAGTACATTAATGATTGAAGCCCCATGAAAATACTAATTTGCCATGCCAATGGAGATTTAAAAATATTTAGATTACTTTTTACTGTTTTTTGGGTTTCAGCCGTTCCTCTTCTTTTCAACACGATTGGTAACCATATTAAAAAAGAAAACACAGCAACCCAAATCCATATTCCTAAAGAGCCTTTCCATCCAAGACCACTTAACTTACCAATTACTATACTAAAGCCTGAAGCTAGTGCAGCGGTAAGATTCATAGATACAGAATAAAAGCCTATCACCATTCCAGATTTATTAGGGAACGTTTTCTTTATATATCCTGGTACCAAAACATTCCCAATACATATTGCTATACCAAGTATCGCAGATCCTAGAAATAGTGTAAAAACTGTCCCCATAACTCTAATGTATAATCCAACTATTAAAAGTACGATTGAAAACAACAAAAACTTCTCTATACTAAGTTTTCTAGATAGTTGCCCAACAAAAATAGATAAAAAGGCAAATGCCATTAATGGTATCGTAGTAAGCAATCCAGCCTCACTATTAGAAAGATTTAGAGATTTACTTATTTCAGTTAATACAGGTCCAAGAGTTGATAATGGTGCACGCAATGTGGCTGCAACAAATAGGATTCCAATGAAAGGAAGTAAGATTTCAAAACAGAATTTCATCTTACTTTTCCAGTTTTTGTTATGTGTATTCATAATATTTTTTACTGTTGCAAATTTAAAACGAGTATTATAATTAAATTTGCCATATGTTTAATCTAAAACGACATTAAATGGATTTTACCATACATTCTGAAAAACCGAACGAATTAGTAGACCGCATTGCAAAAAAAGCCTACGTTTGGTTTGAAGATAATTGGAAACACGATACCAAAGAACATTTCCACAAAAGAGCGCAACTGGTGTATGTAGAGAAAGGTTTTCAATACCTTCATGTCAATGGACGTATTTACCTCCTACCTCAAAATCATGCTGCATGGATACCTTCTAACCTGTCTCACAGGACAACAACTGTTTCGGATAATATAAATTTGAGAACCATTTTTTACTCCATTGGATCCGAAAATATTTTTTATGATAAATTAAGAATCTTTTCTGTTCCTCCTGTACTTCGGGAGATTATATCCTATTCATCTAAGTGGAGCAAAATCGAACAATATTCTATTGAGGAAGAAGCATTTCTAAATGCCATCTTTGTAGGATTACCTAGTTTCTTTAAAGATGCAATGACTTTAAATATCGTTATTCCCAATGATGAGCGATTATTACAAATAAGCAATTTTATTATTGATAATATTGGAAATGATCTGCAAGTGAATACAATAGCCGAAAACTACAATATTTCATTACGGTCCTTAGAGAGAATATTCAAGAAAGAAACAACAATTACAATTTCTAAGTACATACAGCTAGTACGAATCATAAAAGGGATCGAGTTTTTAAGCACTGGAAAATATACTGTATCGCAGGTAGCTTATCTTGTAGGTTACAAGAGCCTTCAGGCATTTAGTGCTAGTTTTTTTCAGATACTAAATAAAAGACCTAATGAATTTTTAGGGGTCTAAAATCTATTGTAACTGAAACTTTTATTGTATTTTTTGTGTATCTAATCATTTATAAACTAATTAATCCAC
Source organism: Flavobacterium frigoritolerans (assembly GCF_025847275.1). Taxonomy (GTDB): domain Bacteria; phylum Bacteroidota; class Bacteroidia; order Flavobacteriales; family Flavobacteriaceae; genus Flavobacterium; species Flavobacterium frigoritolerans. The sequence goes on along the minus strand of NZ_JAOZEV010000019.1, from coordinate 16,148 downwards.
ATTATTATATATAAAACAATTAATAGGGCAATTGTAATGGCTGAAAGTAAAATAGGAACTAACCATATACTCAACTTAACATCTACTTTAAAATAGAAAAAGTAAGCTAAAATTAATACTCCTATATTGCAAATAGCCAAAATATTCAATTCAATAAAATCAGCAGGAAATTGCCCACTCCCGTGTTTATGAATATAATATAAATGCCCAAAACTTACTAATTGAACTACGGCTATTATTATTGGAAAAATCATTAATTTATTCATTCTACATACTTAATATAGTATTTTTAAAAGTAGTACTTATTTCTTTTCAGAATAACAAGGTTCTTTTTTATTAAAAATGCAATGTGGAAAACGAACATCTACCGAATCTTTTAGAGTATATGTTTTGGTACTGTCTATTGATCCATTTTTATTATAATACTTCCATTCTCCGTATTTAAAATTGTTTTTTACATCTCCCTCTTCTTTGAGAGAAAAGTTCTTTTTTTTCTCATACTCTTTATTAGAATAATAATCTTCTAAATAATAATTTATCCAATGTCCTTCACCTTTTTTAAATATTTCTAATTCTTTTATTAAAGGGATAACTCCTCCAGAATCTGTATAAACATAAGGAGGAACACCATCTATACTATATAATAAATCATTTTGAGGCTTACCATCTCTCATGATAACACTTATACTTGTTTTATCATTGATAATCAAGTTTATTAATACATTGTCAACTATATTATTTTTATTATTAAATAATTGATTATTTTTTAAATAATAGTTTTTTTTCACTTCAGAAATTCTTTCTTGCTTAACATCGATTGATGATTTTTTAATATTGAAGTCATCAATGTACCAATATAAAACAGAATCATATTTATCATCCATATTAGGCACGATCACATCTATATGTACCGGTTTAGGCACTTGAATAGCAGGTTTAAAAGAACAGCTTAGTAAAAAAACAAAACTAATTAATGATAATATGCTTTTGCTTCTTCTTGTATAATTTTCCATTGATATTGATTAAATGATTTTTTACTTGTTGTATCTACTATTTCACTTGTTCCGTCACAATTAGCATCATCTTTCCAATAATCCATAATGTTCTCAGTAAATGCCCTTTTAAATCTTATGTTATTTTTATCAATTAAATATTTTTCATCATTTTTATTTTTTAAATTTTGGCTTAAAGCTCGATCCAATGCAGCTTTACTGTCATCAAATGGTTTTTTATATTCAGGAATTTTGTTTGGGTTTTGAGTAAAATAACCATTGTTCTCACTTTTATATTGATTCCACTTAACATCTATTCTACTTTTTGCTTCTTCTATTTGAACTTTATAATGAGTAAGGTCACTATTAATTTTAGTCTTTTCATCAGCTAAACTTATTAAATTACAAGATGAGTCCTTTGACAAGAATGTATGATCTAATCCTAATGTATGTCCTATTTCGTGTGCATAGGATGTTAAATCTATTAAATTAGTACCAAAAATAATGCAATGTTTATTATTAAGTGGAATCATATAAGAAGAACCTCCTGCATCTTTTGTTTTTAAAGGACATAAATAAAGTAAAATGCACTTTTCCTTTTCAAATCCATATAATTTATTAGATTGGAGATTAAACAGATTAACACTTTTTCCAGAATCTACTTGAAAGTTAGTTAAACTTGGGTTTACAACTACACCCTTTAGCATTTCATAGTCCTTATGAGGCTTACCATCTTTTGGATTTAATCCTTGATTTACATTATTAAAAGTATTTGTACTTAAATCTATTTTTAATTTTTCTCCTTTTCTAGTATCAATCAATTTTACCTGTATCAATCCTTGATTTAAACTCTGTTTATTTAAATAACTTTCAAGTCTAGATAAGCCACCGATCTTGGCAAGTTCAGTGTCAATTATATTTTCGCTATACAAAGAATTATCACTCATAAAAGCTTTTATGACATAAACATTAATTGTAAGTTTATCTACTTCATTATTTTTTAACACATTCATTTTACCTACAATATCACCTTTAGAAGATTTTATATCTATTATGGCATCAGTATTTAATGCAGCGTCGCAAAATATTTTTATTCTACCTCCATTTATTGCATCTGAAATTGGCATTTTATCAGGTACTACTCTTAAATTTGGAGTACTTGGTACAAATGTCATTTCCTCTTTTGCGAAATCTACAGTTTCTGAAATAAAATCTACAGGAGCATCAATCATCAATTCTATATCAGTGCCAACGACTACGTTGTGATTTACAAACATAGAAAGCCATGGGGTGTAATATGTTCCATAAGACACCGAAGTTGTTACATTTTTGGTTTGAATTTCAAAAGGATTATAAACCTTTTTCAAATCTTCCAATCCTTCATTACAAGTTCCAGTAAGATAGTCGTCTCTCATATAATCCCATCCAAATTCTCCTTTATAACTAGGTAATCTTTTGAATAAAACTACATATTCAGGAGTTTTATCTTGAAGTAACTTTTCCATTGGTGGCACTGGAGCTCCTGTGGTATCAATTTTCTCAATTACGTTGCGCTGTGCACTATCAGTAATTTTAACATCTACACCTCCATATTCACATTTTATGGTACTTTTTAAGAGTAACGGAAACTCATCCTGAAAATAAACTGTTCCCACATCTTTCCAGTCGGCTAGCTTCATTACAGAAGCACATGGACTAGCACTCTGAGGGCTTTTTTTACAATTACCTTTAAAGATTACACTCTTTTTATCTTTCTCGACTACTGTAGCTGTTCGTTTATCTTGTGTACTCGGAGTGTCATAATTTACTTTTAGGTCACCTTCTGGAACAATACATAAATCACATTTAAGTTTGGCTCCATCAATTACAAATTTTAATCCATCTTCAGCATCTTCTTTTTCCTCGCGCTCTTTTCTTTTTAAAGTATTATCTGGTTTTGCCATTAAAGGGATGTTTTATTAATGTTATACAAAATGGTCGATTTTTCTTTTTCTATTTCTAGTGTTGCCAATTCTATTTGATCATCTCTATATTCTATACGACCCTCATATTTTATAAAATCGTTTTTCTCATTATTCTCAACAGGGATTCCTTCTATTAAATAAGCATCTAATTTTTCATCTTTTGGATAAAACCTTTCTGCTACCAAAGTGCCGTCACAATCTATTATTTTTCTTTTTCGCTCAACAGCGTACGAATTTCTATACAAACTTGAAAAATACAAACCAAACATCTTATAATCAGAAAATAAGGATATTATTTTATGTTCCTCTTTTAATGAATTAGTGATATTTTGCATAAAAGATTCTGCAACAAGACCTACATTATCTATGGCAAGTTTTGCGCGGATAATTTCCCATCGTTTCCCTAGTTCTTCAAAATTTAATATTTTGATGATTTTGCCATAATCGTTTATTTCTACTTCAATTTCATCAAAAGCAGATCCTATTTTTTTTAGAAAAAAAATATTTTCTATAGATAAATTACTTCTTATTTCTATTTCAAAAAGAAATAACTGAAGCAACATATCATTTCCATTATTTTTATATCTCGTAATTGCAATCTTTCTTGTATAACTTACTTTTTTCACTTTTTTAGGGTTCGAAAAATCGGTTGTTACAGTTTCAAATATAAAATCATTTGTTTTATCAAGTTCTGGAAGTACAACATGGTAATCTAAATAATTCATATTTAATGTATTTGTCTTTTTCTACCTTCATTAGGTTGCATCCCAAACCAATCTCGGGTTGAGGACCAATGCAAATACTCATTTCTTAATTGTCTCAACATTTTTTGAGAATTGTAAGCGGTAATTACAACTTCAGGCAATTCTATAGGTATTACACCTGATTCTTCTGTAGTTGCTTCTTGCGGTATTTTAAGAGTGCCGAAATCTATTTTTGGTATATACTGTTCTACCCTCAAATTGTCGGTTACTTTTTTTAAACCTTCCATTTCATAAGTATGATTTTTTAGTTTTTCTTCTATATTTTTCATTTCAGTTTCTAACTTCTGTTCTTCTATTCTATCGAGTCTTTTTTGTTCAACTTCTTCATCACTAATAAAGTCCCATTCTTTAACCTGATTGGTTTCATCCAAAGCATAAGGCATTAAATAACTCTTTACATCTTTTAAAAAATCATCCAATGGAAATTTATCACTTGTTTTTTCTTTAATATTCTCATCCATTTCGGTACTTCTGGCATAGGTTTCCATAAAGTGTAACATGATATAACTATATTCTTTTTTTACTCCCTCATACTCATCTTCAGTACCTTCTTTTTTCTTACCTCGAATTCCAGTTAGTTTATAATAAGGAAGTAAACTTTTCCACTGCCTTTTTATTTCTATTTGATCCTCTTTATACCAATGTTTTCTTATCAAATCGCTCCTAAGAGCGCTTAATCCAGGTAGAGTACTAGGAATAATCGCAGCTAGAAAAGAAAAAGCCCCCTCTTCATCTTTTAGACTGGTTCCTATTTCATCTATTTCTTCTTTCTCGGTCATATATGCTCCACCAATATCACAATGCACACCTGGGAAATTTTTTTCGATATATTTACCAGGAATTTGTTTGATTCGGGTAAGTGCAAAATTTTGGCGATGTTCATCTTTGGCAGTAAAATGAACTACTTTTTGACTATATAAGTTGTTAAGCAGTGGTTTGTTTTTACCATCAGTGTCTTTTTCCTTGGTTAAATCATTAAGATGCAACTCTCCAATATCATCATTAAAATGTGTTGACCAAGCTTCTTTTAATAATTTACCTCCTTCGTCTTTTAAATTTCCATAATCATCATAATGATCCATTACATCGTTTTGCTCAAAATAAGACGAAACGGTATCGTAAATTCCCACAAACCGAACTATTATCTCTATATCTTTTAAATCCTCAAATTCAAGTTTGGTTTTCTGGAGTAAACTATAACCCAAATGCCCCATTTTTGGCAATTGGTCCTGTATTAAATAACTGTTGTCTACCTCGTAATTATCGACATCTACAAAAGCAGTTCGCATTTTCTGAATACGACGTACTCTGCTAGATGCAGAACCATCCATTTCTCGATATTCTACCCCACAAGGGATTTCTTTTTGCACTGCTTTTGCATAGCTATAGTCTAGATTTACCTCATAAACCAAGTTTCTTGCCGTAGCAGCACCACGACTAAAACCAAAGACATCTAACGTGATTTGGGCAATTTTAATTTCTTTTTTAGGATTCGTTTTTATTTCTTCTAATACCTTATCTGCTATTTGCTCACAAGCATTACGTACTCTCGCACGTATACCCGTTTGCCCAGAACCAAAGGCAAAGCCATCCTGACTGTCACGCATTAAGTTATCTGTACCCATACCCGGTACATAAATTGCATATTTTTTTTGCTCACAACATTGCCACATACGTGCCACATTGGTATAATCATTACTGTAGCTGTTATCTGTACCCATACGATCCAGACCAAACTCATTTAGGGCTACTCTGTGCGAGGCTACAAGATATTTTTCTTTTTCATCAATAGCTTTAAACTCAATTTCCTCAGCAGGAGTTTTTTCTTTTTTTGAAAGAAGTTCCTCTATTCGTCTTTTATTCTTTATCTTTTTATAGTGTGTATCATCCGCATCTTCCAATGTCTTGTTACTTTTAGAATAATCTATTTTACCAGTTTCTATATCTTTACGACTATGCTCAGTACGCCTATCTGTATTGTTTTTATTGTTTAGTGTACCATCAATAAATATCCCAAAAGTAAGACGTAGCTCATCTTGTTTTTCTTCGTCTTTACTTGTTCCTGTATTGTATACAAATGTTTTTCCCATAACCCCTATTCTTTTTTGTATTTTTCAGTTAATGACCGTGATTCATAAACTTCTGTTTTACTTTTCTTTAGCGGTATGGTACTAATTCCATTTTTTAGTGTTGCTGCTAAATATGTACTACCCGGATTAATCTTAACCTCTAAATCAATATTTGCCTCAGGATTCTTTTTATGCATTTCCATAAAAGCTACAAAAATTTCTTTTTCATCAAAAAGAAAATATCCTCCATAACCTTGTCCATTTTTATCCCACCAAGCAAAACTCAATACTCTAGGAATTGCTCTTTCATGATATTCATTTTTAACAAACTCTTCGTCTAACAATGTTTCTCGCTCTCCGTTAAACATATCAAATGATAAATCATCTGAAATTTTCCCTTCTCTTACAAATTCATAAGTAGGTTTCCAACTGTATTTTATACGATAGCTGTCCCAAAGTCCGTAAGGGATGGGTTTGTTTTTATTGGCCTCCTGAACCTCTGGAGCTATAATTTTAGGATTTTTCAAGGTTCGTTCTCTATCAACAGGATCAAATAATAGACGTTCGTGACTGTCCAGCGAGGCAATTTCTTTGGAACTTATTACCACTTTTTTACCTTGATAACGTCCTATTTCTACATCTTTATCACCGCCTTTTAACCATACCGCCACTACACCCCCAGGAGCGAAACCAATAGTGATATGATTATAAGTCGTCATCACTTTTCCTCTTTTTCGATTGCTATCTTGAAAACCTTCGTTAAATAGTTTGACCATTTTAGGGTAGTCAAGCTCAGTGTTTATATGATACATCACATCTTCTACATACGAATACCAAGTACAGTTAAGTCTTTGCGGGATTGGTTTTACGCCCTGACTCATACCTGAGGAATTTTCGCCCCAATCTCCTATACCAGTAGTAGTGCCAAAACCAGATATACTTGTTATACTATTAGGTTCTTCATTTACTCCATTTGATACTAGCGGACCTTCAAGCCAGCCTCTATATACTTGTATTGGATATCCTGATGGACAACTTAAGCCTTCTTGCCATTTAAAATTTGTTTCCATAGTAGTAAGCGTATCTTGTATTCCTGGTTTATTAGCCTGTTTATTGTTTTCCTTTTTTTCCTGACAAGAACTTGTTAAAGCAAGTAACAAGGCTATTACTAGAGTTTGTATTTTTTTCATTTATTAATCTTATTATTTGATGTATTCTCTATAAAATACCAAATTCCATAATATTTTAACTACCCATTCGACAATCATCAGCATCTAATCAATAATCTTATCCTTTTGCCTTCAAAATAGGTCTCACGGTCATAAAAGACAAGATGAAGAATGCGAAAAAATGAACTGCTGCTTCAAAACATATAAAGCCTTTTGAAAAAATACAGCTTGCAATAATCAACGAAATAATTGATCCAATTATTATTGATTTTGTATTTATAATATTCATTTTTATACATTATGCTAGTGTTATTTTAATAAATATTAAATAGACCTGTAGTTGTACTTTCCTTATAAACAAATGATTGTCCAATGTCATTCTTTCTCAATCATCATAACCTCCAGCTTAGTCTTTTGAAAATACGTTTATTACTACTTCTTTTTTTATTTGATAGAAAATAAGGGTTACTCAAGCTACCACAAGACCCTCTTTATTTACATCCATTAATAACCTTATTTCATAATTTTTCAGAAGTAACGATCTGATTAAAACCTTTGTAAGATAAATATTCTTTATTTAATTTAGGTTCTTCTATTTTATAGCTATTATAAAATAGAAAAAAGGTACTAATAATAAGGGCAAAGAGGATCACTAAATGAAAAATATTAGACTTACGTAAATTCTTTTTTTCAACCTCAACTTCATAGAAGAATAATCCCAAACCAATTCCTATTACAATACTACAAATTGCTATAAAAGGAATAATTTTTATAAAATAATATCTCAATAGCACCATATACTCTACCATGCTCTCAAAAGGCTCTAAATAACTAGCACAATAAAAAAATAAAGAAATCAATGCAAAACTGAAAAACGAAATCAATGTTATAAAAATGAAATTTGAATATATATACCCATATTTAATTAAATAAATTAAGAGCCTAATAATTATAAAATATAAAAAGCTTATTCCTAAAAAAATTATGCCCATCAAAACAGCTTGCATAAAAAGAATATAACTACCATCCATAAAATACTGATACGTAATCCATGAAATTAAAAGTGAAATTATTAGGGCTGTAAGATTTGCATAATCCTTTTGAGTATCCATATTTCAATCTTCTAAAAGTTAATTATATTTTTGTTCTTTATCCCTTATTTACTTTCGCATCAATAGCTCCTAATACTTTTGAAATCCCAGAACTTTTTATCAAAATATCTCCTCCAATGGCTTTGTAGGTAGTTGTAGAGGTAGTTTTCTTTAAATCACCATTTATCGTTACTGTTTTATCTGCTCCCACTTTTTGCTCATACATATGTGTAATAAGTTTATAGAGCTCCGTTATATCTACTGTATTATTTTTTCCTACTTTTAGGTTGTTATTACCATCAATAGTTGTTTTTTTATTACCACCTACTGCTAAAGTCATGTTTTTACCAACCGTAATATCTAGATTATCTCCTACATTTATAGTCATGTTCTTGGGTGCATTTACAGTAATATTACCCTCACCATCCATATAAATACTATTCTCAGATGGATCTTTAATCAAGATGCTCTTTTGTGTATCATCAAAAGTAATAGTACAGCCACTGCGGGTAAAAAAGCTTTTAATATGATTGTCTAGTTTACCACCTTCTCCTGTTTTTCCGTTAAAAATACTTCCTAACACATAAGGTCTATTAGGGTCATTGTAGCGAAAGCTAATCATAACATGATCTCCAACCTCAGGTATAGTAACCCATCCTCGATTTTTATCTACAACATCGCTTGTTCCTGCATTAGGTGTTAATACATATAACCACGGGGTACGGGATTGTTGCTTTTTCTGCCATAGTAATTGTACGCGAACTCTTCCATTGCCTTTAGGATCGTTATTAGCCACAACCACAGCCCTTTGTTCTTGTGCTGTAGGCATAGCTACTTCAGGTTCAGGTAATTTTTTTATTTTAGCCGGAAGTGCCTTAAAATTATTTTCGTACTCACCACTTTCAGCAGCTCTATGTGTTATTTCGGTAATAATGTAAATACCTATTTCATTAGAGTCATAATGTACTTTTGTACTATCTAATCCTTTTCTAAAAACTTCTGATTTATCTTGTACTTGCTGTGATTCGATATTAATAATAGAACCTATACGAAGCTTCGGATTTCCACTTGTTGCAATAATATAATTACTGTCGGCAGCTGTGCTTTCTTGTTTTCTTTTTAGAATAGTTTCAAAGTATACGTCATCACCAGTACTAAATTGGCCATACTCATAAGAAGATGTATTGTATAATTTTCTCGAAGCTTCAAACGCATCTTTACCTAATTTTGGTAAACCTTCTACAATATCAACATTAGTTTGCGCTTGATACAATTGGTCGTTATTTTCGTTATAGGTAAAACCACTATATTGATTAGGTCTTGCCTGTACTGATATACTCAAATTGAATAAATCTTTATTATAAATTAGTTTTATAGGAGCATTTACTGTTTTAGGTTTTCCTAAGAACAATTTTTCTCCATCATAAAACAGCCATTCATTGTATTGCTTAGCTAATCGCTGAATATATCTAAAATCCGATTCCAGATATTGTGTTTGGTACTCTATTTTAGAAGTAAACTCAGGTTCTATTTCAAATTGCAATTGTTCACCTGCTGCAGTTTGTATCACGTCATGTACCATATCTTTTAAATTAAAATCTTCCCAAGAGTTTAACTTTTGGCCTGATTCTAATAAAATAGTTTTGGAATATCCTGAAATAACAATTTGACTACCTACATGTCCTAATTCTTGTTGGTAACGTACATTTGTTATAATTCCTAAAAAATTATTTGCAGCACTTAGTCTAATGTGCACTACTTTGCCAAGACTTTGTTGAGCATTTTCCATAGTATACGCTCTAGGTCGTTCTATAACTGAATGCGGAATGCGGATAGTAAATTCATGGTGAGAATTGATGGTTTGTTTTAAATCTATTTTAGTAAAATGTGAGATTTCTTTACCATCTATACCAATAATTATTTTAGGAATGACCATAATATGACTAGTTTTAAGTTTATTTATTTAACTTAAAAAGCCTATAGTCTAAAGTTCTTCTTTCTAAAGTTCTTTATGCTGAATTCAATTTTAAGCTAAAAGATATCATGTTCTGAAAATAGAAGTGATATTATTGAATGTTTTTTGAAAAAATTGTAAAAAAAAAAATAAGAAGCGGTATTAAACCGCTTCTTACCTATCAATCAAGGAAAAATTAAATTTTAGCCCAATTGTTATCTAATGTTGCATTACCCAAAGTAATTTTCTCTGCTGAGAAAGTAATCTCAGTTACCATTGGAGTTTCTGCTAAAGCATCTAATTGCTCACTAAAGAATACAATAAAAGCATTTTCAAAAGAAAGTTCTTTCATCACTTGCTCTGAATCAGCTTTAAAATACTTCACTTTTCCACTTACTGGTTTGTGCTGACTGTTTACTGCCTGCTCAATAACTGTAGTGTTGTCTGTAGATTTCACTCTTAAGTTTAATCTACCTCCTTTGATTTCAGATGAAACAGCTCCTTTACCATCAGTATGTCTTAACATATCTACTTTTGAAAATAATACTTGGTACTCGTTTCCTTCGAATTCTAAAATTGCTTTAAATGCCATAATAAAAATAATTAAGTTGTTAAAAATATTGTTTTAGAATTCCCTCTTATTGTCTGACTAGTATAAACAAAAAAGGGATATTCCAACTGATTTTAGAATACCCCTTTTTGCACTATAAAAGTGCTTTTTTGATTTGCTTCTTGTAGGAAGGTGAAGGAGATTCGCAATCAATTATGTACGAATATACAACTACATTTTTTATATCCAAATAAATTAATAGATTTTTTTCAAGAAAAAATAACAAAATATGCCCTACAAAAAACACAATAACACATAAAAAGATAGTATTTACTTGATATCGCGAAGATTTTTTCAAACTATTTAAAGTCAAATAACTATCCTAAAAAAACACATATATTTTTATTTATTTGTTCCTCCATCCAAAAAAAAAAAATTAAGTGCAGAATAAAGAAAGTTATTTTCCTTCTTTTATTTAACAAAATGACTTTCTTACTAAAAGCATTTTTTTAAACTCTAAAAACAGGAATAAATAAACATTTTTTTGTACTAGTAATCTTTTGTCATAAATTTGCACAACTATCATTAAGTAATAAAAAAGATAAAACTCTCACGTTAAATCATATTAGAAGTGGTTAGTCTCATAATCAATACTTTACTATAAAAACAAACATCAATTGTATCGACTAATTTTTTTCTTTTAGAGGAGATTTAAGATCAAATAAAAAAAAGAAAAAAGTGGAAAAGGGAGAAACAAACTGGACTATCTGTCAAGAATGTCAAGGGCGCGGTAAAAAAAGTCGAGGACTCAATAAGAAAGTACGACTCCACTACCAAAAGGCATTAGATCAATTTGAAAAGACAAAAGGCGAAGCCCTTCCTCCCATTCTTCCAAAAGGGCATCTCTACTCATGCTTAAATTGTTCCGGATCTGGATTGGTTCATTCTTCTAGCCATCCTATTGCTGATAAAGAAAACCTCCCACATGTTGCGATTATTGGCGGCGGCATAGGAGGTGTTGCTCTAGCTGTAGCTTGTTTGCACCGCAGAATTCCTTTTACCCTTTATGAACGTGATATCAACTTCGATACTAGATCTCAGGGCTACGGACTTACTTTACAACAAGCTAGCAAAGCAATTGAAGGATTGGGACTTTTCTCGTTAGAAGAAGGCGTAATCTCAACAAAACATATTGTTCATACTACAGAAGGAAAAATAATTGGCGAATGGGGAATCCGAAAGTGGCTACAATCAGATACTAAAACACCTCCAAAACGTTCAAATATACATATCGCAAGGCAATCTTTACGCTTAGCATTATTACAGCAACTTAATGGCCACGATGCTGTACAATGGGGACACCAATTAATAGATTTTAAAGAATCTGAAAGCGAAGGCGTAGATCTGAGATTCCAAGTAAACGGCGAAATAAAAAACTCCAAAGCAGATCTTGTCGTTGGAGCCGATGGTATTCGTAGTTCGGTACGAAAGTTACTAATTGATGAAGAAATTACTCCTTTACGCTATTTGGGTTGTATAGTAATATTAGGAATTTGTCCTTTGAAAGTGCTCGAAGATATTACTAGTCCTTTATTGGACTCTGCCACTGTATTTCAAACTGCCAATGGTAATGAACGAATCTATATAATGCCCTATACATCAGACTCTGTAATGTGGCAACTTAGCTTCCCAATGTTAGAAGAAGAGGCTAAGGCATTGAGCGCTCTTGGAACTAAAGCGCTCAAAGAAGAAGCTTGTAGTAGGACTCAATGGCATGATCCAATTCCTCAGATTTTAGCGGCAACTCTAGAAACTCAAATTTCTGGTTATCCCGTATATGACCGGGAATTACTCCAATCGAAAATGTTGGAGAAAGCAGGGCAAGTGACTCTGATTGGAGATGCGGCACATCCTATGAGCCCATTCAAAGGTCAAGGTGCAAATCAGGCATTACTAGATGCGCTCACACTAGCTCGAGGCATCTTAAAAGGATGCGGGCCGTCATCACAATGGAAAAAAACTGGAATAAGAAAAAGTGTATTAACAGAATTTGAATCTGAAATGTTGGAACGTAGTGCCACAAAAGTAAAAGGTTCTGCTGAGGCTGCACAATTCCTGCATTCCGAAATTGTACTTCATGAAGGCAATCAACCGAGAGGAAGATGTTTGAAGAAAAAGGGGCATTAACGAGGTTGAAATAGTCTGCTCAAAGCTTGTTTAACGAGATTGTGATTTATTAAATACATAAAAAAATCCATTAGAATAATGTTTTTTTTATGTGCTACAAATCTGTTTTTGCACGATTTGAAGAAGCTTTCAATAAAATAATTTCTTATTGACTTAATCAACTGAAATATAGAACTAATTGTAATAAAGTTATTTATTATATTCGTTGATTATAAATTAAAATTTATAGCGCAAAGCCAATCTAAATAGTTGTATTAACTTTTTTATACATTGCCAATTAATTTATAAACAACTATTAATTTACTAAATAATGGTAGAATCAAGCCAGTTGCTTTTCTTTCTTAGTGCCTTGGGAGCTTTTAATGGTTTCATACTTTCACTATATTTTGCTATAAATGCTAAAAAGAAAATTTTTGCTAATTATTTTTTATCCTTATTACTACTGGTACTAAGTATCAGAATTGTTAAGTCTGTATTTTTTTACTTTAATCCTAATCTATCCAATATTTTTATTCAGATAGGGCTTTCTGCTTGCGTTTTGATTGGTCCTTTTCTTTTTTTATATCTGAAACCTTGCGCAGAAAATGAAAAACAAAATTGGAAAAAACATGTAATTCCTTATTTAGTAATAATAACCATTTTAAGTTTCTTCTATCCTTACATCGAACATCAAGCTGTATGGAGCTGTTGGATTGTAAACGCAATATACTTACAATGGTTTATTTATATTATTTTGTCCCTAAAGTATATTCAGCCGATTATTCAAAAAATCAAAGAGAAAGAAAGCCTAAAAAAAATAGATGTTTGGCACCTTAGTATCTTTGTAGGAGTAGCATCGATATGGTTAGCATATACTTTGGCCGCTTACACATCATATATCGTTGGAGCTCTATCGTTTACATTTATTTTATACTTAATTGCTTTGCTTTTAATTTTTAGAAATAGTACTGAAACTACTTTTTTTCAAGAAAAAGAGAAATATAAAAATAAAGAAATAGACACTGAAATGCAGGATCTAATTAGCCAAAAGCTATCAATAATAATTGAAAAAGAACTATATCTTAATCCAGATTTCAGTCTTGAAGAAGCGGCAAAAGAGCTAAAAGTAACAAAGCATATATTATCTCAATATGTAAATGAAATTCTAGGTAAATCATTTTCAAATCTCATTAAAGAGTATCGAATTGAAAAAGCAAAAAAATTACTTGAAACCGAGAAAAACTTTACATTAGAAAGTTTGGGTTATGATAGTGGTTTTAGCTCAAAATCTACTTTTTTTACAGCTTTTAAAAAAATAACTGGCTTTACTCCTGCTGAATATCAAAAATCATTATCAAAGTCAGTTCGATAATATAAATTAAGAGTTCTACTTTATAAATTAAAACCTTTAAACTACCTACATACAGGATATTTGCTCTCATTATTAATAACTTAAAATTAAAAAAATGAGAAAAGTATTTTTATTTATTACCCTTTGTTTATTGTTTTCTAATGTAAATGCGCAAGCAAATGATACAACAAATGACTGGTCTTTGGTTGAAAAAACGCTTAATATGTATATCGATGGACAAGCCACAGGCGATTCTGCTATGGTTGCGTCGTCATTTCATGACTCGTGGCAATTGAAATATGCTACTGAAAATGAATTTAATATTGTACCTAAATCAAAGTATATTGTAGGCTATAAAAAACATCCTAAATCAAATAATTGGTCGGGACGTATTGTATTTATTGATATTACAAATAGTGTTGCCTGTGCAAAAGTTGAAATCAGTACTTCAAGACTTTTATTTACAGATTATTTCAATCTCATAAAGACTAATCAGGGTTGGCTTATTGTAGATAAAATTTCAACTAGAACACCCCATAAAACAGTCGAAACTCCAGCACCCAAACCGAAGGAATAATCTTTTTTCGATTTTTTAACCACGTAATTCTCAAAAAAAATGAATAGGACATTAGTATTATTGTTTCTTTCTGTATGTCTATATCATACAAGTGTTTTTGCACAAAACAAAATCTTATTTGTGACCTCTAATCAAGATTTCTATGGAAATACTAAAATCACAGCTGCCAATCATTTTGCAGAAATTGTCGTTCCTTATGATATATTTATAAAAGCTGGATACACCGTTGAATTTGTTAGTCCAAAAGGAGGAGCTATCCCAATTGGCTACATCAATACATCTGATACTTTGCAAAAAAAATATTTATATGAGGGTTGGTTTATGGACAAATTAGAACATACAATGAAACCATCTGAAATTATTTCCGACAATTATTCCGCAATTTTTTATAGCGGAGGCGGTTCAGCAATGTATGGCGTAGCAGAAGATACAACTATTCAAAAAATTGCAAGGGATATCTATAGCAAAAACGGAGTGATTTCTACTATTTGCCATGGAACTGCAGGAATTGCTTATTTAAAGGATAAAAAACAAAAGTCTCTTTATTCGGGAAAAAAAATTACTGGTTATCCTGATGAATTTGAAAATAAAGATGCTGAATATTACAAAACATTTCCATTTTCAATAGACAAAGCAATTAAAAATAATGAGGGAAATTTTGTCTATTCTAAAAAAGGTGGAGATGCCTTTTACACAGTTGATGGCAGATTTGTAACAGGACAAGACCCGACATCTGCTATCAAAGTAGCTAATGAAGTGATAGCAATTTTAAAAACCAACTTTAAGAATCCTAAAACAGTTATAAAAAATGATTTAGAACAAATTAAAGAAATATTGATCGACTACATAGAAGGTACTACTAATGGACAACCCGAAAGACTACGAAAAGCCTTTCATTCAAATTTTAATTTGTACACTGTAGCAAAAGATACTTTGTGGATACGTTCAGGTAAACAATATATTGCTAACATAAAACCTGGCGAAAAGTCTAACAGAATAGGAAGTATTATTTCAATTGATATAGAAAAAGATGCAGCAATAGCAAAAGCGGAAATAGTAATACCGAATCAGCGAACTTTTACTGATTATTTTTTAATGCTTAAATATGAAGGTAATTGGAAAATAGTGCATAAAAGCTACACTTGGAGAGCGCTTCCTAAAATTGAAAAGAAATAAAGAAACTCCACTCACATTGATTTGACTTCGCTCACGTTCGTACCCGAAAAAGAAAAAATAAGGAAAAAAAAACTCCATTATTTCTAATGGAGTTTTTTTATAATTTTTACGAATCCGTTTAATCTGGCGTTTAGTGCTGGTGTTTTTTACTACTTATTCCGATACATCTTCATTAATCAAATTATATATTCTTCAAGATCAGAGCCAAGAAAATAAAAGATAATTTCTTCTCCTGCATATTCTCTCCAATACGTTCCATCAACATATTCAAGCAGCTAAGTATGAATACTTTGTAGCGTTTTCATTTCTGGACTTCTTACTAACC
>NZ_JAOZEV010000018.1 GCF_025847275.1 Flavobacterium frigoritolerans | reverse complement strand
AACTCCTCCTATATAGTATAGTCGAATATTGCACCTATATATAAGGACATAAAAAAAGCGGCTACTATATAATAGTAGCCGCTTTAATATTTTATTCACCTCATTCATTATGGATGACAAGTAGGATCTAAATAATTTTTCTTACCTGAAGGACAAACTGGAATCTTATCAAACGCATATGGCTTACCTGTAAGAGGATCTTTAATTTCCAATTTAGTACTATACCCATCTCCATCATCATCGGTATCTAAGAAATCAGGAATCCCATCCTGATCTGTATCATCCGGATACTCACCTTCCCTATCAGGGTACTCCGTTTTACTACGCATATCACGCACATACCCATCTCCATCTTTATCCTCTAAATATGACAAAATTCCATCTCCATCATGATCTAAACGCTGCAATGCATATAATTTAAAACTAAAAACCAAAGGAGTATAAGACGGTATTGACCCACCACCTCCAGCGTAATATGCTAATCCCGAAGGCAAGAACATAATTCCTGCTCCAAAATCATTATATTTTATCGCACCAGTTTCAGTATCTCCTACTGCAGTACCAACTTTAAAGTTCGGAAAAGTTTCCCCCCACCCTTTTATCGTTTGAAACAAATTCAAGAAAGTCTGCGGAAACACCACTTCTTCAAACTGAGTAGCTGTTATAACAGAAGGCTCACCTGCTGTTGTCGCAGCTTTTTTACTTAAGTAGGTTCCATTATAAGAAGTCAAAACCCCATCAACATTACATGGCGATTCTCCCGTCCCTTCTCGCAATACCATATAGTACAACTTATATTTAACACCATGTAGATCTACAATCTTAGATTTTAAAGTTGGAAATGTAGGACTATTCAAATACGACTTTATAGATCGCTGAGCTGGATCTGCTGCATCAGTAATTTTTTCAATTTTTACATTTTGATCTTCCGTTTCCCCAGGCTTATTAGTAACTATAATGTAATTTTTATCTAAATAATCTTCAATATCAGCAATATCCGTATTATACTGCTCTGTATAATCTCTTAGAGGCTCTATAGACGCCGAATCGCTTTTAGAACAAGAAAATAGAGAGAGAGTTGCAATAGTTAAAATAAAATAATATTTAATTTTGTTCATTATTGTTGATTTTTAGGTGCGCAAGATACAATATTGATTTATTTTTGTAAAGAATTTAACTCCGATTTTTGAAAATTTATGAGAATAGATAAATACCTATGGTGCGTGCGCTATTACAAGACTCGAAATTTAGTCACCGAGGCATGCAAAAAAAACCACGTCACAGTGAATGGCCAAGTTGCAAAACCTTCTAAAGAAGTTTTTCCGACAGACAAAATTACATTTCGAAAAGATCAAATTACTCAAATCATAACCGTTCTTGACATCCCAGAGAATAGAGTTGGCGCGAAACTTGTCGATATATACAGAAAGAACGAGACTCCTGCTGAAGCATATGCTCATCTGGAATTACTAAAACTATCCAAAGAACATTACCGAAAAAACGGAACAGGTAGACCAACCAAAAAGGATCGCAGGGATATTGATGAATTTGGAAACGACATCACTAACGACGAAGACGAATCTGAATAACACCTAAACTACACGCATTTAATTTTTATTATTTTAAAAAAAACTACAATGAGCAAAAACATCATCTTAACAAACCAAGAAATCGAACATAAAATTAAACGAATTGCCTATCAAATATACGAAACATTTGTAGGGGATGATGAAATCGTGATTGCCGGGATCGCATCCAATGGTTTTATATTCGCTAAAAAATTAGCGACAGCATTAGAATCCATCTCTACCATTAAAGTATCTCTTTGCGAAGTACAGATAAACAAACAAAAACCCGAATCCCCTATAAACACCTCTCTCTCCAAAGATCAATACGCCAACAAAGGATTAGTTCTTGTAGATGACGTATTAAACTCAGGAACCACTCTAATATATGCTGTCCGACATTTTCTAGATGTTCCACTAAAGAAATTCAAAACTGCCGTTCTAGTTGACAGAAACCACAAAAAATACCCTGTGAAAGCCGACTTTAAAGGAATATCTCTTTCAACATCTTTACTAGAACACGTACAAGTTGTATTTGATGATAACAATAACGATTATGCCTTCTTAAGCTAAAAGTTCAAGAATATCAGAAATCGTTTCGTCTATAGTCTTCTCATCTACGCTCACCTTGTATTTGGCTTGATTGTAATAAAAACTCCTTTCAAAGAGATGTGTCGCTATAAACTCTCTCATCTCGTCCTCATTTTTATCAGCAATAAGTGGGCGTTTACTCTTATTATGTAGTAAGCGTCCATATAATGTATCGATAGATGCTTTTAAATAAATAGAAATCACCCCTTCTTTATTCAATAATTCATGATTATCAGCATAACAAGGTGTCCCTCCTCCTAAACCTATAATGATTTCTTCTGGCGATTGTAGCAATTCCAAGAATGTTTCATGTTCCAATTTCCTAAAATATATCTCTCCATGCTTATCAAAAATCTCATTTATGGTTAAATTAACCTTATTTTCGATGCATTTATCCAAATCTAAAAATGGAATTTCTGTAATATTCGATAATTTTTGAGCAATTGTTGACTTACCGCAACCCATATACCCTAATAACACAATTTTTTTCATACTAATAAAACCTTATAAACTAAGACATTGGAAATTTTTCCAAAAAAAAGACAAATTTATAACAAAAATGCTTGGAAACTTCGAAAATAACTCCTTATATTTGCACCCGCATTCAAGGAAAGAATATGACTCGATAGCTCAGTTGGTAGAGCACATCACTTTTAATGATGGGGTCCTGGGTTCGAGCCCCAGTCGGGTCACAAAATTTGTGATTTAACAAAATACTTTCCTTGATAGCAAGACTCGATAGCTCAGTTGGTAGAGCACATCACTTTTAATGATGGGGTCCTGGGTTCGAGCCCCAGTCGGGTCACAAATAAGGTCGAGTAATAGGTACTTGGCCTTTTTTTTTAGGCCACGTGGAGAAACGGTAGACTTGCCATCTTGAGGGGGTGGTGCTCGAAAGGGCGTGTGGGTTCAAATCCCACCGTGGTCACGAAACTCGTGATCAAACATAATATTCATTGATAACAATGACTCGATAGCTCAGTTGGTAGAGCACATCACTTTTAATGATGGGGTCCTGGGTTCGAGCCCCAGTCGGGTCACAAAATTTTTGTGATTAAACAAAATACTTTCTTTGATAATTAATGACTCGATAGCTCAGTTGGTAGAGCACATCACTTTTAATGATGGGGTCCTGGGTTCGAGCCCCAGTCGGGTCACAAAAGGTCAAGTAATTAATTTACTTGACCTTTTTTTTTGACATTATAAAAAAACAATAACCTTACTCTTATTGAAGTAAACACTATTGTTATTGTAATTCAAGCTTATAACAAAAAAGCAAAATGTCAATATTGATATTTTGCTTTTTTTGTTATAATAAACAATCCCAAAACACGTTAAACATTCTAAACCTACTAATTAATTTTTATATGAAACACTCATTACTTATTTTATTATTTTTAGCAACAAGTGTAAGCTGGAGCCAATCTGGATCAGATTATTTTGATCAAGCTTTAAGGAAAGCGGAAAACGGAAACACAAAAGGCGCAATAGTTGACTACACTAAAGCTATTAAACTAAGAGCAAACTTTACTGAGGCATACCAAAACAGAGGCGTTGCGAAATTTAAACTAAATGACATAAAAGGAGCTCTTGCAGACTTTAATAAAACAATCGAATTAGACCCGATGAACGCTGATGCTTTTACTGGAAGAGCTAATGTAAACTACAAGCTAAAAGACTTTCAAGCAGCTATTAAAGATTGTACTTCATCAATTGCTTTAAACCCCAAAGACTATATAGCCTATAACTTAAGAGGTACTTGTTACACTCAAGTTCAAGATAAAAAAAATGCTTGTAAAGATTTTACAAAAGCTATAGAATTAGGCAGTCAAAGTGCTAGCAAAAACAAAGCTACTTTCTGCAAATAAAAAAGCATAAAAAAAGCACCCAACTTTTCTTTTTACAAAGTAAAAGTTGGGTGCTTTTTTTTGTATTCTAACTTATCCTTATATTTGATAGGATATTGAGCTATCAATCTGACCTAGCTTAGTCTAAAACTTATTCTATACAACATATATGTCGATCCTGAAAAAGATAAACACTAAAGCCGAAACCGATAAGAATTCTGGTTTTGGAACTAACTCTAATAATTATGGAGGACGCTTTGTAAATAAGGACGGTTCTCCAAATATTGAAAAAAGAGGAATGCATCTATTACGTCGTATTAGCTGGTACCACACCATGATCGATATGCCTACTTGGAAATTTATGTTTATTTTATTTTCCTTTTATATCTCTATCAATTTCATTTTTGCAATTGTCTATTATGCAATTGGCATTGAACACTTAGACGGAATTGTTGCTTCTCAAAGCGAATGGGCAAAATTTGGGCAAGCATACTTTTTTAGCGCTCAAACTTTCACAACCGTAGGCTACGGACACATTAGTCCCACAGGTTTCCTTACAAGCTCCCTATCGGCAGCTGAAGCATTAATAGGTTTACTAAGTTTTGCTATTGCAACTGGGTTATTCTTTGGAAGATTTAGCAGACCAACAGCATTTCTTAAATTCTCACATAATGCTTTAATTAGTCCTTACAAAGAAGACAAAGCTTTAATGATTCGTCTTGTTCCTTTTAAAAATACAAACTTTACTGATGCCGAAGCTAAAATCACTCTAGGGATTAGTATTGAAGAAAATGGCGTAATGACTAACAAATTCTATTCTCTAGAATTAGAACTAAATCGGATAAATGCCCTTACACTTAGTTGGACATTGGTACACCCCATAACCGAGAAAAGCCCATTGTATAAATTTACAAAAGAAGACTTTGCCTCTACCCATGGAGAAATTTTGGTGTTCATTAAAACTTTTGATGATATGTACAGTAATACTGTTGCAGCTAGAACTTCGTACACCTTTAAAGAGGTATTGTATGGAGCTAAATTTGACCCAATGTACAATCGAAGTAAAGACAATACCAAAACTGTATTACATCTTGACAAACTCAACTCCTATCAGTCTATAAATTTTGAATAAGCCAAAATCAATTATTTTCTTATTTTAAGCATATTTATAGAAATTAAGCTAAATTTGTTTATCAAATATCAATTAATGATAAACAACATAAAAAGTGTTTTTAGCATAAAAGACCTTGAAAACCTTTCTGGAATTAAGGCACACACCATTCGCATTTGGGAAAAGAGATACAACATCCTTGAACCTATGCGCACCGAAACCAACATTCGTTTATATGATTTAGCTAGTTTACAAAAACTTCTAAACATTACACTACTACACGAATATGGTTATAAGATCTCGAAAATAGCAACTTATCCTCAAGAAAAAATTCCACAATTAGTTAGAGAAATCATTTCTAACAAAAACGCAAAAAATCACGCCATTAGTTCCTTTAAAATGGCAATGATGAATTTTGATCAAGAATCATTCTTTAATACATTTAATTGGTTAACCACTGAAAAACCTTTTAAAGAAGTTTTTTATCAAGTGTTTATCCCGCTATTGAATGAATTAGGCTTACTATGGCAATCTGAAACCATATCGCCTGCTCATGAACATTTTATAAGCAACTTAATTAAACAAAAGCTACACATAAATACTGAGAAACTTCAAGTTCAAAAACCAACAAAAACAGACAGAATATACGTGCTTTCATTACCAATGAATGAAATTCATGAACTTGGATTAATGTATATACAATACGAAATTCTTCTTCAAGGTTACAAGACAATTTACCTAGGCGAAAGTATGCCTATAGAAAACCTAAAAGAACTCAACAATCATTTTGACAATATCACTTTTGTTTCTTATCTCACCATACAACCTGACCGTAATATTGTCAATCAATATGTAAGCACTATGAGTTCGGAATTATTAAACAACTCCAACGAAATATGGCTAATTGGCAAAATGGTAGAATACATTGAAACCGAAAATCTAAATCAAAAAGTCCACATTTTTAACTCCATTGAAGAATTAGTGACGCAGATATAATATTTTTGTTTAATTATTTTGTAATTTTGTTAAACAAATGAAAAAAACAATCTCAATTATAGGTTCTGGCTTTTCGGCTTTATCTGCTTCTTGCTACTTAGCCAAGCACGGATATGACGTAACCATTTATGAAAAAAATGCCACTATTGGTGGTAGAGCCCGACAACTAAAAAGCAATGGTTTTACATTCGATATGGGACCAAGCTGGTATTGGATGCCTGATGTATTCGAAAATTTCTTTAATGATTTTGATAAAAAGACAGCTGATTACTATGAGTTAATAAAGCTTAATCCTGCATATCGCGTTTATTTTGGAATTAATGAATTTATAACTATCACTGATAATTTAGAAGAAATTGCTGCAACCTTTGAATCTATTGAAAAAGGAAGTGGGAAGAAACTCGTTACTTATATATCACAAGCCAAAAGCAATTATGATATTGCTATAAAAAAATTAGTATATCGACCTGGAGTTTCTGCTTTAGAATTGATAACACTTGAAACTACACAAAAGTTGAATCAGTTTTTTGGAACAGTCAGCAAAGATATCCGCAAGAAATTTAAAAATGAAAAACTGATTCAAATTCTAGAATTTCCAGTTTTATTCCTTGGTGCAAAACCATCCAACACTCCTTCTTTTTATAATTTCATGAATTATGCTGACTTCGGGTTAGGAACCTGGCATCCTAAAACCGGAATGTATGATGTTGTTCGTGGCATCGAAAGCCTTGCTAAAGAACTTGGAGTCACTTTTAAAACTAACTCTAACATTGATAAAATCATAGTCAAAAATAATATTGCAACTGCATTAATTGTTAATGACGAAATTATTACATCTGATATAGTTTTAAGTGGTGCCGATTATCAACATACCGAAACATTATTAGACAAAAAGCATCGAGCTTATTCGGACTCCTATTGGGAAAGCCGTGTTTTTGCTCCTTCTTCTCTCCTATTTTATATTGGATTTGATAAAAAAATTCAAACCATTTCGCATCATGCTTTATTCTTCGATGTAGATTTCAACCAACATGCTATCGATATTTATGATGATCCCAAGTGGCCAGAAGCTCCATTATTTTATGCCAACTTCCCATCGGTAACTGATAAAACAGCTGCTCCTGAGGGAATGGAAAGTGCTTTTTTTCTAATTCCGCTTGCTCCTGGAATAGAAGATACTGAAGTACTTCGAGAAGAATATTTTGATAAAATAATTACTCGTTTTGAAGCTGTCACTCAACAATCTATTAAAAACAATATCATATTTAAGAAGTCTTTTTGTAAAAATGACTTTATCGAAGATTACAATGCATACAAAGGCAATGCATACGGAATGGCTAATACCTTATTACAAACTGCCTTTTTAAGGCCTAAACTAAAAAGTAAAAAAGTAAAAAATTTATACTTTACTGGACAATTAACCGTTCCTGGACCTGGCGTCCCTCCTGCTTTGATATCAGGAAAACTAGTATCCGAATTAATAAACAAATCCTTTTCATCATAAAAATATGAAACAGTTATTTGATAATGTCTCGTTTAAATGTAGCAAACTGATAACCCAAAGCTACAGTACTTCTTTTTCCTTGGCTGTATATATGTTAGCTCCAAGCATAAGAGATGCAATTTATAGCATTTATGGTTTTGTACGTTTTGCCGATGAAATTGTAGATTCGTTTCATGGGTTTGATAAAAAATATCTAATTGATGATTTTGAAAAAGAATATTATAAAGCAATCGCAACTGGTATAAGTCTTAATCCTATTTTGAATTCTTTTCAGCAAACTGTAAAACAATACAATATCTCAGATGATTTAATCCAGTCTTTTTTAAAAAGTATGAAACTAGATTTAGTAAAATCTGACTATACTAATAAGGAAGAAATTGAAGATTATATTTATGGTTCTGCCGATGTTGTAGGTTTAATGTGTCTTAAAGTTTTTGTTTCTGGTAGTGATTCAAAATACGAAAAGCTAAAAATGGAAGCAATGCGATTGGGTTCTGCTTTTCAAAAGGTGAATTTTTTGAGAGACTTAAAAGATGATAATCTAATTTTAAACCGGAACTATTTTCCTGGAATCGATTTAAACTCATTTGATGAAACTTCAAAAAATAAAATCATAGAAGAGATTGAAGAAGATTTTAAAATAGCCTATCAAGGAATTACAAAACTTCCTGTCGAAGCTAAATTTGGCGTTTATACTGCTTACATATATTATAAAAAGCTTTTGAAAAAACTAGAGAACACCCCTTGTCATGAGATTGGGAATGAAAGAATTCGAGTTTCTAATTATTCTAAAGCCGGATTACTAGCCAAATCTTTTGTTTCTTATAAACTGAAAATGGTATAATTTTTAATAAAAACACAACAATGATTTTCTTTTTAATTTTTATAGGTACGTTTCTCTTTATGGAATGCGTTACTTGGTGTACTCATAAATTCGTTATGCATGGTTTTATGTGGTATTTTCATTCTGATCATCATCAGCCTAAATACACTAATGTGTTTGAACGAAACGATATTTTCTTTGTGATTTTTGCAATCCCTAGTATTTTACTATTCTATTTTGGAACTATAGATGGCATCAATTATTTGTTTTTTATCGGGTTGGGATTGACTTTTTATGGATTTTGTTACTTCATGGTTCATGATGTATTGATTCATCAACGCTTTAAATGGTTTAAAAACACCAAAAACAAATATCTTATCGGGTTAAGAAAAGCGCACAAAGTACATCATAAACATTTGGGCAAGGAACATGGTGAATGTTTCGGGATGTTGTTTGTGCCTTTTAAATACTACAAAATCTAATAAAGAATCATGAAAGTATATAAAAAAGAATCTGTTCAGCACATCAATGCTAGTTTAGAAGAATGTTGGGCATTTTTTTCGAATCCCAATAACCTACAAGTAATTACTCCTACGAACATGGGTTTTGTAGTTACCGATTATGATAATAAATTGGTATATGCCGGACAAATCATTCAATATAAAATAGCTCCACTTTTAGGGATTAAGCTAAACTGGATGACTGAAATTACGGTTGTAAAAGAAAACAGCTATTTTATAGACGAACAACGTTTTGGTCCTTATGCATTATGGCATCACAAACATTTTTTTGAAGCTACTGCAAATGGAACTCAAATGACTGACATTGTACATTATGCTCTTCCGTTTGGTTTTATCGGACGCATTGTAAATGCACTTGTTGTGAGAAATGAACTGAAATCAATTTTTGAATACCGCCATAAGAAGGTTGAAGAAATTTTTAATATTAGATAATGGGTAAACAAAAAGTTAGTGTTTTTTGGTTTCGACGTGATTTACGATTGGATGACAATCGCGGATTATTTCATGCGCTTGAATCCGATTTTCCAGTTATTCCATTGTTCATTTTTGATGTGGCAATTTTGGATAGCTTACCAAAAGATGATTCCAGAGTTAGTTTTATATATGATTCTTTAGAAAAAATCAATACCGAATTAAATACTATAGGAAGTTCTCTTTTGATAAAAAAGGGAGAAACTACTGAAATTTGGAAATCTCTCATCGAAGAATTCGATATTCAGGAAGTGTTTTTTAATAAAGATTATGAGCCATTTGCCATAAAAAGAGATTTTATAATCTCTGATTTATTAAAACAAAATAGTATTTCGGTACTTTCTTATAAAGATCATGTACTATTTGAAGAAAAGGAAATCACTAAATCGGATGGTTTACCTTATACTATATATACGCCTTATAAAAATAAATGGTTAGAAAAATATAAAGTTCTGGGTCAAGCCAAAGAATATAACGCAACAAAGCTTTTTTCAAATTTTCATACAAGTCAATTTGTATTCCCAACAATAAACCAAATTGGTTTTGAAAAAAGTGCTATAAAAGTACAACCACATAATTTAAAAAACATTTCGAATTATCAAGAAACAAGGGATTTCCCTGCATTAGATTCAACCTCTTACCTTTCCCCTCATTTACGTTTTGGCACTGTTAGTATCCGAAAATTAATAAACTGGGCTGCTCATACAAATCAGGTTTTCTTAAGTGAATTAATATGGAGAGAGTTTTTTATTCAAATTTTATTTAGTTTCCCGAATGTTATTAACCATAATTTTAAATCGGCTTACGATGGAATACAATGGTTAAATAACGAGAAAGATTTCCAGCGTTGGTGTTCTGGAACTACTGGTTATCCAATGGTCGATGCTGGAATGCGACAACTTAATGAAACTGGATATATGCATAACAGGGTTCGAATGGTTGTTGCCAGTTTTTTATGCAAGCATTTATTGATCAGCTGGCAATGGGGCGAAGCCTATTTTGCCGAAAAATTACTTGACTATGAATTGGCTTCAAATGTAGGTAATTGGCAATGGGCTGCAGGAACGGGCTGTGATGCTGCTCCTTATTTTAGAGTTTTTAATCCCGAAATTCAACTCAAGAAATTTGATGAAAAGGGAATTTATATCCGAAAATGGATTCCTGAATTTGATTTGGGGTACAATGAACCTATGATTGAACATGCTTTTGCAAGAGATCGTGCGATTGCAACTTATAAGAAAGGAATTTTGAGATAATAATCCGTTTGGTGTAATTATTTCGTCTATTCTGCTCGGGTAATAAAAGTTTTATTTAACACATAGAAACATAGATTTTATGTAAAAAAAAGAGCGAAAAAAGAAATACATTTCTTTCACATAGCTAGCTTTGTGTATTTTAAACAAGTGAAACGCCTATTTTAAGAATACCAAAATCTATGTTTCTATGTGTTAAAACTAATCGTATCCAACGGGTAGTTAATATCTAAATTTTAAAGCCTCTGTCTGAGTTTGAACTTTGACAGAGGCTTTATTTTTTTTTTGTTTCTAGTCCAGATGGGAACGACATCCTCTTGTGGTGGTGTTCACCACAAGAGATATAGTGTCCCGATAGCTATCGGGAAGCTGGATTAAGCTCCTAATATTTCTGATAATTATTTACTTGGATTTTTGCTTTTAGATCAAACATTAAATTATATAACCCGAAGAATGTTCTGTTCATATATATAAAATGTTTCGAACCGCGATTTCCGTTCATCTTTTTGAGGTTTGTATCTTTTGAGAAACGTTCGCCTAACTTAGCTATATTATCAAAAAATTCTTCATCAGAAAAATCGAATGTATCTGACTGGAATGGTTTTGTAAATAATGATAATAAATCATGGAACATTCCTGTAAAATATTCTATTTCTTCTTTGCTATCATCTGTTCTAAGAATTTCTAATTCGAATAGTTTTTGATTAAAAAGTTCTTTATCTGTAATAACTTCTTTATTGATTAACTCAAAATAGGGTATGTAAAAGTCATTTGGAATTTGTTTCATACATCCAAAATCTAAAGCTACCAACTGATTTTTATCGTTTACCAAGAAATTCCCAGGATGCGGATCGGCGTGAACTTTACGTAATATATGAATTTGGTACATATAAAAATCCCAAAGTGCCTGACCTATAAGATTAGATTCTTCCTGATTTGGTTTCTTGGCTGTATATTCTGAAAGATGAATTCCGGTCATCCAATCCATTGTGATGATTTTATCTGAAGAAAACTCTGGATAATAGTTAGGAAAAACTAGATTTTCTATCTTTTTACAGGCTTCAACAACTTCTTGACTTTGCTGTAATTCTAACAAATAGTTCGTTTCTTCTATTAATTTATCTTCTACTTCTTTAAAATATTTATCAGAATCTTTTCCTTGTAGGTTAAACATTCTTATTGCCATGGGTTTTACCAATGCCAAATCAGAAGAAATACTATTAGCAACTCCTGGATATTGAATTTTTACTGCTAGTTGTTTTCCATTTTTTACAGCCAAATGCACCTGACCTATACTCGCAGCATTTACTGAGTTGGGATTAAACTCATCAAAAATTTCATAAGGGGTTTTGCCAAAATTAGTTTTAAACGTTTTTAGCACTAAAGGTGCTGAAAGTGGCGGCACTGAAAATTGTGACAAAGAAAATTTTTCGACATAGGCTTGTGGCAAGAAATTCTTGTCCATGCTTAACATTTGCGCTACTTTAAGTGCACTTCCTTTTAAGCTTTTGAGTCCGTCGTAAATGTCTTCGGCATTATTCTCGTTTAGTTTATCGCGGGTTACATCTGGATTTACAATTTTTTCTCCGTAGTACTTTAAATAATTTACTCCAATTTTAGCTCCTGTTTGAACAAGTTTGCTCGCTCTTTCAATTTTGGAAGTTGGGATATAGTCGATAGTTTTCATTGTTTGCTATATATTTTTTCTTTAAAAATAAATTTCCCAAAATCAAGCAAATGATTCAATGGTGTTACATTCATCAATTCAAAAGAAACATTTACAGATTTTTCGATAAAAAGATCTGTTTTTTCAAAAGCGGGAGATGCATCATCTACCCAAAATTTAAGCGTAAGCAAAAGTTGCATCCATGCTGTTTCCTGAATTGCTTTTTCCTGAAAATTTTGAAGCTTCTCTTGCTGAACTCGATAATCATCTGTTATAATGAGACTGATATATTTTTTAAAACTATCACGAAGTGTAGTTAATTTTACTAAGTTTTTTATCGGATTAGAATTACTTTTCAAAGCTTGAATAACATAACTACGGTTTGCAGTTAGCAATTCAAAAAAAGTAAAATAAAAACTGAGCATTTTATTCTTCATATCATACTCTTGGTACTCTGGGTTTTTATCTAATAATTCAAGTGTGTTTTCGAAAAAAAGATTAAAAATTTCTTTCTCTAATCCTTCAAATGTTCCGAAAAAAGTATAGAATTCGGATTCTTCAAAATCATTTGCTTTAGCAAAATGGAAAACCGATTTGGGATTTTGCCCATGTTCTAAAACGTAATTCATATATAAAGAAACAATTTTATCTTTTGTCAATATCTCTTTTTTAGTTCCCATAGCACTTACTTTTTTTAATTGAGTATAAAGATAAGCAACGTTTAATTATATTTACGTAATGCTAAACAAAACAAGGTGTTAAATATATTATAAACTATTATGAGTAAAAATGTTTTATTAACTGGCGGCTCTGGTTTTATAGGAAAAGAACTTACTGCGTTATTGATTAGCCATGGGTATTCGGTCTCTATATTAACTCGCACCGAAAGAAAACCTAGCAAAGATATCACCTATTATAAATGGAATATAGAAAACAACTATATCGATGAGGCTTCAGTTTTAAAAGCAGATTACATTATTCATCTTGCTGGTGAAGGTATTGCTTCAAAAAAATGGACTGATAAACGCAAAAAAGAAATTATAGATAGTAGAGAAAAACCTATTGAGCTCATTTATTCTGTTTTAAAAAAGAATAATAAATCCTTGGATGCATTTATATCAGCATCGGCTGTTGGTATTTATGGTGCTTTTACAAGTGAAACTATTTGTACCGAAGAAACTCCCGCAGCAAATGATTTCTTGGGAGCAACTTGCCAAAAATGGGAAGCTGCTACCGGATGCATCAAATCACTAGGAATCCGCACTGTTATAATACGAACTGGTTTGGTTTTGGGTAAAGATGATGGGTTCTTAAAAAAATTGGTTCCAATTTTTAAGTATGGTTTCGGTTCTATTGTAGGTACAGGAAAACAATATATGCCCTGGATTCATATTGATGACTTATGCAGCATTTATCTTCTTGCAGTTACAAATACCAATATGAATGGTGCCTATAATGCAGCTGTAACTGATGACACTACTAATGCTATTTTTTCTAAAGCTTTGGCGAATGTATATGGTTATTTTATTTGGTTACCTAAAATACCAGCTTTTGTAGTACGATTAATCACAGGAGAAATGGGTAAAATTATATTAACCGGACAACGGGTTTCTTCTAGAAAAATAGAAAATGCTGGTTTTAAATTTAAATATTCAAATTTAAAACCAGCACTTTTAGTGTGTTTAAAATAACATTTATTTCATTATTCCTACCAAACTTGTATTTACCTTTTTGGATATTTTACTTTCTATCATTGATGGTATCTTAATATTAAAATCATCTGTATTAAGTGGAAAATCTGAAATAATTTCTATGCCTTCGGGTACTTTTTTAAGTTTTGCACTTACTTCTATTTGTTTTATTTTACCATGAATTTGAAGTTTCCCTTTAATGATGTATTCCTTTGGCGTTTCAGTAATATCTTTCATGTCGAATTTCCCAATTTTACCTTTAAAAATAGCTTTCGGATACCGATCACTTTCGATATAATTTTGATTAAAATGAGTTTCCATTAAATCCATTTTAAATCGAAAATCTTTCATCACAGCCACGCAAACAAAACTACTTGTTTCTGGCTCCATAACCATAATTACCGATTTATTGACTGCGTTTACCTCTTCAAAGAAAGGTACTGAAGCTTCAAAATTAATAACACCTATTGAAGTTCTTATTTTATCTTGTGCTGCAATAAAATTAGCGGTAAGTAATAAAATTAAAAAAGTACTTTTTTTCATAATCTTCAGCAATTAAGATTAAACACATTGCATGACATTTTTTGAAAAAAGCCTATTGACAAAAACAAACCAACAACAGACATAAATCAAAAATAGAACTATTCTGAAAAGAGATTAGGTCATTAACGATAGTTAAATGCTCTTTCTTAAAGTTACGAATTTTAATCTACTTTGGTTCTTAAAACAACGCTAAAACTTACACGAAAAACTATTTTAATTTAGTTCTAATAAAACATTGTATTTACTTAAACTTGCCAATGTTTCGATTGAACTATAATTATATTCTTCTGCATGATTTTCGACCTCTTTTTTGACTTCTATATGTTTCAGAGCTTTACAAAAACGTCTTACTTCTTCAAGATTTGACAAAATAAGTCCTGGAACAAGAACACTCTTTCCTTCTTTATCTTTAGCAACCATTGTAAAGTAAGAAGAATTACAATGTTTTATAGCTCCTGTTTGAATATTTTCGGCCTCGACACGAATACCCACAATCATTGAACTTTTACCTACATAATTAACAGAAGCTTTCATAGTTACCAATTCTCCTACCTCAATAGGCTTTAGGAAATTGACTGTATCTACTGAAGCTGTTACGCAATAATTACCTGAGAATTTTGATGCACAGGCAAAAGCAATCTGATCTAGCAATGATAATATGTAGCCTCCATGTATCTTACCGCTAAAATTAGTATGCGACGGAAGCATTAATTCGGAAATGCTTATTCTTGAACAGGCTACTGTTTTAAAATTTGTATTTGTACTCATATTCTATATTATTTTACATTAAATGGGGAATCTTCTTTTTCTACGGCCTTTACAAAGAAACGCGTTTCTCCCCACCAAGGAAATGTTTTATATTTTTCGACATACTCCAATTTTACATAACCTCCTTGAAGCACTTTTAAATCTTCTATAACTTTTTTGTCACCATCTAAAACGGAGAAAGAGAATATTTGGGCTCCAGAAATCCCTTGACTCAGTTCTCCTTCCCATGTTTTCATCATAACTCCTTTATGACTGAGCCTGATTAATTCACCCGAACGGATTCCTGTACTATAAGGTACATAATAAATAAAACTAAAATACCCAATTAGAGCTATAGCTGCAATACCAATGATAATTCCCAGAAATCGTTTCATCCTAATATTTGTTTAATAATTTAGTTTTCGTTGTTATTTGCTCTTGCCAATATATTCTCTGGAAGTGACTTTTTAGCCTTTGCTCCCATTTTCTTCAACTTTTCTACGCTTGTAATTAAATTCCCTCGTCCTTCGACTAATTTACTCATAGCATTTTCATATTCGGTTTTTGAATCATTTATTTTATTACCTATTTTAATTAAATCGGCAATAAAACCTTCAAACTTATCATATAATGCTCCGGCTTGTCTAGCTATTTCAAAGGCATTTTCTTGTTGTTTCTGATTTGCCCACATGCTATCGATAGTTCGCAAAGTCGCTAATAATGTAGTTGGTGTAACAATTACAATGTTTTTTTCAAAAGCTCTATTATATAAGGTAGCTTCTTCATTTAGCGCTATTGCAAAGGCTGGCTCTATTGGTATAAAAAGCAATACAAAATCAGGACTTTCTATTTGATATAAATCATGATAATTTTTATTTCCGAGTTGCTCAACATGACGTTTTATAGAATTCACATGCTCTTTTAAATAATCTGCTTTTAAGCTATCATTTTCTTCGTTAATCCATTTTTCATATGCTGTTAAAGAAACTTTAGAATCTACAATCATTTTTTTACCATCTGGTAAATGAATCACAACATCGGGAAGTACGCGAAGGCCTATCTCATTAGTAAAACTTTGTTGTACTTCGTACTCTCTTCCTTTTTCTAAACCAGATTTTTCGAGAACTCGTTCCAAAACCAGCTCTCCCCAATTCCCTTGCATTTTACTATCTCCTTTTAAGGCTTTGGTCAAGTTCAGCGTTTCTTTACTCATTTGAGCATTCATTTCACTTAATCCTATTATTTGCTGACGTAAAGCCGCATGATAATCAATACTTTCTTTATGTGTATCTTCTACTTTCTTTTCAAAGCCTATTATTTTATCTTGTAAGGGCAACAAGATATTTTTCATATTTTCATTATTCTGCGCAGTAAATTTTGTCGATTTTTCTTCGAGTATTTTATTTGCAAGATTTTCAAACTCTTTGGTAAATTTTTCCTGAAGTTGTTCTACTTCATTTTTTTGTTCTTTATGACGTTCCCATAAATTTTCAAAATCAACTTCTTTTTTCGAAAGCTGAATCGCAAGGCTATCTTTTTCTGTTCGAATAATTTCTTTATCAGAATTTGTTGCTTGAAGTTGTTTTTCGAAATTATTTTTTTCTGATAGAAAATGTTCTTTTTGCTGTTGGAATTGATTTGTCAAAGCAATTAACTTTTCGTTTAAACTTACTTTCTCTGATTGAAATCGTGCGGAAAAAATAAGTTTACCTATAAAAGCCCCAATGAGTAAAGCAATAAGAAAGACCAATAAAAAAGGAAACAGATTCAACATATAGAGACTTTTATAAAAGAGTAAAAATACACAATAATAACTACTCTCAAAGAAGAGAATCTTTTTTTGAGTTTTAAAATTTTCCCATTATACGATCTTATTTCAAACACAAAAATATTTTTTATAAAAAAACTTCAACTTCGACGCAACCTTTTCCACTTTATATCATCTACTAATGTATAATCTTTTAAAATATTAAAAATGAAGAAAATTATTTTAGGCCTATTTGTTGCTTTGGGGATCAGTTCTTGTTCTTTGAACGCTGATAATGAATATCAAAGCTGTGGTGATTATAGTAATGTTACTTTTTCTGGTTTTCCTTTAGAATGCAACTATACTATAAAAGAGATGCCAGCTAAACCTATGGCTGTAGCAATAAAAACGCAAGAAAAAATGGATTCTTTTTTTATCAAAAATACGAATCCTTGTCCTACATCAGTAACTCCAGTAAATCCTAATATCGATTTTACCAAAAATTATTTGATTGGTATTTTTTCTGGACCAAAACCAACTGGTGGATATGAAATAAAAATTAGCTCTATAGTAGAAAACACTTGTGAAATAATAGTACAATACTATGAAAAAGAGCCTCTTCCAAATGAAGCAGGTAATACCCCTGCAACAAATCCATATGATTTTGTTTTAATTCCAAAAACTGACAAACCTATCTACTTAAATAAAGTAAGCCAAAACAAAAATTTTGTTGTTATAGGAAGTTATAGCAGTCAATGTACGGGTCCTGATTGTCAATTATTTTTTAATATCAATAATCTAAATGTACTTCAATACTTTAATGTAGTTGTTGGTCAATATGATTTTAGCAAATACAACTTTCAAACATTGAACAAAAAAGGAGATTATTCTGATTTTGTAAAACTAGTTCCTACTGAAATTTTAAATCTAGATGGTGGAACTAAGACTTATGGCAGCCCAGATTCTACTGACCAAGGAGGAATATTCTTTGAATTAAGTCAAGGCAACAAAGTCACTAAAGTATTCATAGACAACAACAATACACCAGATCAAAGCCCAGAAATAATTACATTTAAGAAAGCAATTAAAGATAAAATTGCAGTATTAAGAAACTAATCTAACTTTGCACGTTAAACAATTAACATAAATTTATTAATTTCTTAAAAAATGAAAAAAATAATCTTAGCTCTTCTAGTTATTATTTCTGTCTCGACTTATTCTGCAAATGTAATTTTTAAGTCTGATAAAATAACTAAACTTCATGGAAGTTGGACTTGGCAAAAATCTACAGGTGGACAAAACGGTAGCTACACCTCAACTCCAAAAAGTATTGGGAGCACTAAAAAACTTGTTTTTACATCTGAGGGAAAAGTGATTACATATAAAAACAATGTTGAAATAAGAAATAGCAGATATCTTATTACTAAAGGTATCAGCGTATTTGACAATCTAGAGCGTGATTTAATCACTTTTGAAGGAATAACTTATGTTATCGAAAAATTAGATTCTAACAATCTAATTATTATAAACAATTTCCCTGACGGATACAGCTCTACTTACAAGAAGTAGAATATTAAATA
Source organism: Flavobacterium frigoritolerans (assembly GCF_025847275.1). GTDB lineage: Bacteria > Bacteroidota > Bacteroidia > Flavobacteriales > Flavobacteriaceae > Flavobacterium > Flavobacterium frigoritolerans. Next base: position 84,611 of record NZ_JAOZEV010000018.1, on the reverse strand, counting down.
TACAAATACCTTATTGCAATCTAATTTACTTTAAAATTATTTTTTGGAAGACAATTTAGACTTACTTATAAAAAAGTGCATTGACAATGACAGAGGAGGGCAATTGAGAATTTATCAATTGTTCTCTCCTGTATTGTATGGAATTTGTCTAAAATACATGAAGAATGAAGATGATGCAAAAGATGTCTTTCAAGAAGCATTTATAATCGTTTTTCAAAAAATAAAGCAATATAAATTCGAAGGTAGTTTTGAGGGATGGATGAAACGAATTTTCATCAATAAACTCATAGAAACTCTAAAAAAGAGAAAAAGAGATTATCTTTTTTTGGATGTTTTTGATTCTGAAACAGAAATCATCGAAGAGGAAGAACTAGAAGCTATTCCGATATCACAAGAAAAACTAATCGAATATATTCAGGATTTACCCGACCAATACCGAATGGTTTTTAATCTTTTTGTTTTCGAAAAGATGAAACACAAAGAGATTGCAGAAATGCTACAAATTACCGAAGGGACTTCTAAATCAAACTTAAATAGGGCGAAAAAAATATTACAAACAAAAATTTTGGCCGTATTAAATTTTAAAATAGCATGAAAAAGAAAAAAATAGAAGATGTTTTTTCTTCAATAGAAAATTTTTCTAGTGTACCGCCACCAGAATTATGGGCTATGATTGAAGAAAAACTAGACAAACCTAAAAAGAAAAAAGCAACAGCCATTTGGTGGTCGTTAGCTGCTAGTCTTTTAATAGGTTTAGCCATCACGTCTGGTCTATATTTTAACTCAAATGAAGATGACACTTTGATAAAGAATAATAATGTTGTTCTAGATAATCAAGAAAACAACTCGAAATCAAATACAACCCCGTCTACTATTAATACTACTCCTTTAAATAGTAAAACGACAATAACTGTTGCTGAATCTGATAATCCGGTAACTAATAAAACATTAAACAAGAATCAAGAATCGACTAAGAACACAACAACTTCAATCAATAAAAAAAATAAGCCTTCAATACAATTAAACAATAAAACTATCTCAATAGCGGAATCATCAAAAAATAACGCTAAAACGTCTTCATCTAAAGTGAATAGTACTGAAGTTGATAACAATTTAAACAGAGATAAAAATGCGATAATTACTTCTAGCAACGTACAATCAACAAAAATTAACGAAAGTACTTCTTCAGCTAGTCCAAACAAAACTGAAGTTGGTAATACCATAAACAAGAATAAAACCGAAACAATTGTTTCAAATAACAATACGCAATCATCGTCAAAAAACGGCACAAATAATTCTTCCGCTGACCCAAATAATACTAAAATTGGTAATACGATAAACAAGAATAAAACCGAAGCAATTGCTTTAAATAGTAATATCCGATCTGCGTCACAAAATGATACCAATAGTTCTCTATATAAACAAAACATTACTGAAGTTAATAGCAATTTAAAAACAGATCAAAAGAAGGAATTAGCTCTAAATACTAGCTCTGAAAAAGATCTTATATCTTTTAACGATTCATTGAATAAAGTACAAATTGCACTTGAATTACAACAATTAGAAAACAGATTAAATAATAAGGAAGATAAAGAAGAACCAAAAGCTGAAAAAGATCTTTTAAAAGAAAAATGGTCAGTGGGTCTTTATGCGGGTATTGTAAACTCTCAAAGTTATGGCAATAAAAAAACATTGGGTAATGATATTGAATCAAAACAAAATACTGGATATGGTGTTAAAACAAATTACAAACTCAATAAAAAATGGGCTGTAAGTTCTGGTTTCAAAATCAATGAATTAGGACAATCTGTAGCTAACGTTTCTTATTATAATAAAAACCAAAACACATTAGCTGCTGGAATTACAAATGATTTTTTTGCTTCAAATCCAAGTGTTGAATATATTTCGACAAATAGAAATTATGTTTTTTCATCTGACAATAGCAATCAAAAAGTTCAAAGTAGTGGAACAAGTAATCTAACTGGTAATATTGACCAACAATTACAATACCTAGAAATGCCTCTTGAAATTTCTTATTCTATTTTAAGCACAAGCAAAGCAGCTATAATGCTTAACACGGGCGGTTTTATAGGAAAGTTAATTTCTAATGAAATTTTCTTAGATGGTAATTCAATAGGAGGCAATCTAGATGTAAATAACTTCGTATATGGTTCTAAACTAAGTAGTACTTTACAATATGAAATACTTAAACAAACACGCTTATTTGTTGAACCTGGTCTAAATTATTATATCAATCCACTAAAAACACAATCGTTTAACCAATTTCAGTGGGGTCTGAATTTTGGGGTTAACTTTGGATTTTAATTCTGGTTTTTGTTTTAACAACAATTGCATACTAGATTATATTCAAAAAAAAAGCTAGATTCTGAGGGTAGAATCTAGCTTTTTTAATTTATACTTTATTGTTTACTTTTTTATAATCTTATCTCTAAAAATAACTTTATTATTTTCTGTTAAAGTGTAAATATAGATTCCCGATTTTAAATCACTTATCTGAATTACTGAAGTACTATTCTCCTGTCCTCCATTTACATCAACTGGTTTTCCTATCATACGACCAGTAATATCATAAAGTCTTAATTTAAGCTTCTTGTCTTCATTAGTTTTTACAAGAACATTTACAACATCTGTTGCTGGATTAGGATATGCTTTTACTGCAAAACCATTCTTAGTTTCAAAATCTATAGTACCTAAAGTAGATCCTTTTAATTCGAAACGAGCAATTACTGGTCCGTGATCCGATGTTGTATTTACATAATTATTTATATCAGAACGAGGATCATATACTGCGATAGAATTAGCGATATATTCACTATTTAATTCATTTGATATCATGATATGATCTAAGAACCCACCTGAACTCAAGAAACTAAAAGCTCCTGCTTTACTAATATCTAAAGTAAGTGCATTATAATTTGCCGTATCATCTACAAACATTTTATATGAAGAAGGATTTGGTGCAACAACAGATGCTTTTACATCATCATTATAATCTCCCAAAATAATTAAATTAGACTTTGAATAATAACGATCTAAACTATCCTTTAATACTTGAGCATCGTATTTACGCATGTTGTATTTACTAATATCACTTCCGCTATTTGCACGTGCATGAAGATCTACTAAATTAATTAGTTTTTTTACTCCTCCAATATTTGTTTCTATTTGTACCATATAAGGTAAGCGCCCTGATGAGAAAAAGTTAGCATTGGTACCTGGATAATTTACTAACGTTTCAGTTCCATTACGAAGTCCATCATAAAAATCCTTAAACATTACACGCTCCTTTGTAACCGTTGCTGTTTGAGTATTATAAATCACAACTAATTTTTGCGCAGGAAAATTAGGATCAGCAGCATTAAATGAATAAGACCAACTAGGCGAGGTTACTTTATTAAATGTTTTACCACCTACACTTATTTGCTTAATTAATTCATCCATTGCTTTGTCATCAGACACTTCTTGTACAGCGTAAACATCGGCATCTAACTTAATCATTGCTTTTGCAACATTGGCAATTTGTAATGCATTGTCTATTGGTCCAAATTCTTTTCCAGAAGTATCTTTTACGTCAGTTCCAAAAAATTCAAGATTATAGGTTACAACATCAAAAGTATCAGCTTTTGGCAAAGAAGAACCTTTTACTGTCCCAATATTTTCATCTAATGAAGTTCCTGTTACTCTTAATGTACCAGTAATAGTTAATTCTTTTGTTAAAGGTGCAAATCTTGCATAAATTGTTTTCCCTAGCAATGCATCGGCTTCACTTACAAGAACACTTGATGAAAAGCTAGAATCATTAAGAGATAGCTGATAACCTGCAGGTGCAGTAATAGTAACATCACCGTAACCACCAGCTTTAAAAACAAAAGTTTTACTAGTAGAAACTGCATTTGGGCTCACATCTCCAAAATCTAAATTAGGATTTGAAGCTACAAATCCCGGCTCATTTGTTATAGCTACATCATCAATTGTCCATTCAGCTGCATTACCAGTTCCTCCACCTATTGTAGTTTCGTAAACCCAGGCTACATAAGTGTGATCTGTTTTATATGCACCTAAATCAATATATTGTGATTGCACATAAGCAGCTGTTGTTGCAGGAAAATTACCGTCTATTTCAGTCCAATTGGCAGTGTCGGGGCTACTTTTCCCATCATAATTTGTAGAAACCATTAATTTTAAACTTGGTCCTGCAAAATATTTACGAGAATAAAATGATAATAGTGGATATTTATCGAAACTATTTAAACGTAATCTTGGCGAAATCAACCAATCTTTACTTGCTGTTCCAGTATCAGCGTATCCGTTCATTACTACAGCTCTTGGAGCTGAATTAGCATTTGCATCTGTGCTTTCCCATGTCTTAAGTGGCCCAGCTACATTATAAGCTGTCCAACCGCTATTGGTAAAAACATTGATATCATTAAAGTTCTGAATATATGGGTTAATTCCAAAACCTGATACGGTTACTATTTTAGTACTTGCTCCTATAGATTCATTAGTAATTCCCCCCATGAAACTACTAACTGCATTTGGCGTAAAACGTACATAAACTGTTTGTGCTACATTTCCAGCAAAATCTGCTACATTATAAGTTACTGAAGTTTGAAAGTCAACATTATCTTTCGAAACTCTAAAATTAGCCGTTGCTGTAACTATTAATGGAGCGCTAATATTAGAGGCTTGTAATTGATAACTTAAAGCTGATGAACTAAAATTTTGCTCTACAGCTTCATCAAAATTAATTGCAGTAATACTAGTTGTTAATTTAGGTGAAACAACAGCCAAAGTAGTAACATCAATTTTGTTCGCTGTTGCTTGTAAGTTATTATATGGATCTTCAGAAATAGAGTAAACACTATATGCTGTATTTAATGTTAAACCTGTGATAGTTTTTGAATAAATCAATGCTTTATCTGTGATATCCAATACGCCAGATTGTAAAGCTGCTGTTCCGCCTGCGTTCAGACCACTTTTTACTTGTGCTGCTGTAGGTGCAGCGTCGCTAGCTGGCACTACTACATAATATGTTTTTCCTATCTCATTTATTTGATTGTGAAAATCAAACTCATCCGATAATACATTATCAACTTTTGGAAACCCCGCTACGTTTACAGGAGCTACTTTATCACTTCTGATATCTATATTATCGATTGCAAAAGAAGGACGTGAACCTCCTCCTCCAGCTTGTCTCGATATCCATCGAATCTGAACTAAAGGTTGATTATCGCATTCAGCAGGTAAAGTCACTTTTATTAATTGTGAATTTTGCGGATCAGTAATGGCAGTTATTTGTTTTGTTGTATTATTAGAATAAACTGTTGATAATAATGAAACGAAAGGAGTATTATTACCAATTCTGTATTGCAAAACCATTTCATTAATACGTGTATTAGCTGTAGCTGGTGGAATATCATAAGGATTACGAATTGTCATTGCATCATATTGAACTTGAATTCCTGTTGCATTAGTACTACTAAAAGCAAAACCAATAGCTTGATCCAGGCTTCCAGTATTAAGAAAACCAATTTTTTGATCATAGTTATAAATAGCACCTGTTCCAATATTTGCTGCACCAACAACCAGAGGTTTATCTGAAGCTATAACTGCAGTAGTATTAAAAGCTCCCCCTGGTGTTGTACTTACATTCCATCCCTGAAACCCCAATGGGTATGTTGTGGGTTTAGTCGTTAACTCAGAAAAATCTTGTGTATAAGGCAGGCCCTGAGGTGGAGGATTGCTTCCTGCTTGTGCAAAAATATTTGCAGAGAAGCAATAAAAAAAACTTAAAAAAGCCATTAAATGGCGCAAAGAGTAGCGGTTTTTCATACGTTAAAAATTAGTGTTTTTAGAGTTCAAATTTATAGTCTTTAAAGTTAAGCGAATATTATAAAACTTTAAAGTTATTGTTTAAAACTTTACAAGCATTTAGCATCAAATGACATAGTTTTTATCAAATATTTTAAACATCATCAATAATTTGGCGGCATAAGCAAATATTTGACATAATTTTTATTTTTATCTGATTATCAAAATCGCTTATTTTAACAAGATAACACGCCTTATTATTAAATTAAAGATTGTTATAATCCTGTCTTATATAAACTAAAAAAGCCAATAAAAAATCACTTTTTATTGGCTTTTAATTATGATGACCTATTTTTATTCATCTAGCTTATTATTTCCTCGATTCTTACGATTGTCTGGATTTGAATTAGGATAACGATTAGGAGTAATATCCGAGTTTCTATCTATATTCTCTACTGTTTTCTTTGCTTCTTTCTCTGTAGAAACTCCTCTACTCGAGCTTTCACTATCATCTAACTCAATTATTTTTTTAGGAGAAATGGCTACAGAACTTCCATCAACCTTGCGCGCTCGTTCCACCACTTTCTTATTTCCGTCAGCATCGGTTACTTCTTCTTTCTCCAATTTTGTAACGATAGTTTTAGGCTTATGAGAAATATCCTTACCGCTAAAATCTTCGTTATGTTCTTGCTTATTATTCATTTTTTTTGAACCTAAATCTTTACTTTCCATATCATTAAATTTTAGCATTAATACCTTAATATTACGCATTTTAGATTCTAAAAATTAGTCATTTAACATAGCTTTTGGTTTATCAAATGATTTGTCTCTTTAATTTTCTATAAAATAAACTTATCCTGACTTACTCAAAATTCATATTTCTTAGACTCTTTTCTGCAGTATATCTTTTGCACGTAACCTCATCATTATCAAAATAGTAACTAATTACACTCCAAATTACTTTTCAAAATTGTATTTTTATTATTAATTCTCTAATCATATATCATGAACTTCTTCAAAATCAAAACTAGTTGGTCTAATGCTGAGTTTATTGTATTAAAACTTTGTATCGCTTCAGCATATATTTTAATTGGAACTTATTTCCATGATTTTTTTAGTAACTATTATACACCTTTAATCATCTTATTTGGCATTACAGTAATCTGGTCTGTTTATTTGTGGTTAACCAAAATGAAAAACAGTAAGCAGGAATAGGGATAAATTGGAATTACTGGAGAAACAAAACTATCTTTGCACAAAAATTTCAGCATGTCACATCAGCATTTTATTCTTTTTAAACCATATGGTTATTTAAGTCAGTTTATATATGAACTAAAAAGAAAGAAAAAACTATTGGGTGAATTACATAATTTCCCAGATGGTACAATGGCTATTGGCAGACTCGATGAAGATTCGGAAGGCTTGCTTTTGTTAACTACCGATGGAAAAGTTAGTGAACAAATAAGAAGCAAAAAAGTCGATAAGGAATACTATGTTCAAGTAGATGGAATTATTACTCCTGAAGCAATTGAAGAATTACAAAAAGGAGTAGAAATTGGCTTTGATGGCGGAAAATACATAACCAAACCTTGTTCTGCTTTTATCGTTACCGAAATTCCTGATTTTGGTCCTAGAGCAAAAAAAATCCGAGACGAGCGACATGGACCTACTTCATGGGCATCAATTACAGTAAATGAAGGTAAGTTTAGACAAGTGCGAAAAATGACTGCTGCCGTAGGTTTTCCTACTTTAAGATTGGTACGTGTTCGTATAGGAAATGTATATTTGCAGGACTTAAAAGCTGGAGATGTCTTAGAAGTTCCTGATTTTAAATTAGAAAATAATTCAATATGATAATTAGAGAATGTGTCAATTAGATAATTCTTTTGAAATACTTTAATTTTCAATCTTTTAATAAATATAAAATGCTAAACATAGTTCTCGTAGAACCCGAAATACCTAATAATACTGGAAATATTGGTCGCTTGTGCGTAGGTACTCAAAGCCGATTGCACTTAGTTCATCCTTTTGGATTTGTTATAAATGATAAAAACTTAAAACGTTCCGGACTCGATTATTGGATTCACCTTGATGTAACCGAATATCAGAATGTAGCGGAATGGAAAGCTCAAATTCCAGATTTATCACGCGTTTTCCTTATGAGTTCTCATGCCGAAAAATCATATCTTGAAACTGATTTTCAAGATGGCGATTGGTTGGTTTTTGGTAAAGAAAGCGTAGGATTAAGTAAAGAAGTTTTAGAACAGTTTGAGAATCATCTTACGATTCCTATGTCGCCATTAATCCGAAGTTTTAATATTGCAAATTCTGTTGCTTTTGTGGTTGGTGAAGCTAAGAGACAAATTGGTTTGAAGATTTAATGGATTATTTATTCATTTAATTGAATCTGATACCGATTTCCTGCAAGGTTTTTTCAACCTTGTAGGTATTAAAATGTTTTTTCACGCAAATTCGGGAGATTAAAGCAAATTTAATTTTAAAATTAGTCCTAAATAAATCTGCGTGAGGAAAAATTTAGTCACAAATCTCCGTCTGTTCGACTTTAAGTCTCGAGTCAAAAAAGTGTTTTTGGGACTTTGATAAAGAATTGCAAAATTAAAAGAATTAGATAGAATTAAAAGATTACAATGATTCTCTCTTTAAGAAATCTCTATTATATTTATACCTATAAGGTTGAAAAAAACCTTGCAGGATAACGCTCGAAACTCCTAGCCCTGATAGTAGCGGCATCCTTTTATTTTTTTCCTTTAAAAAAATAAAAGATATAGCGAATAGCAGGATTAGCTCCTGAAAAATCTAAGTAATTACAAACTTTCCTTTTTCGGCATCAAAAGTAATATGGTCGTCTTTAAATAATGTGGCAAAACTTCCTGTTGCAATTAAGTTACAAGGTTCGTCCTGTATAACTGTTTCAGGTGTCATAATAATCATTTCGTCGCTTAACTGAATAGCCAAATCGATATCATGTGTGGAAAATAAAATGCATTTTCCAGTTTCATTTGTTAGTTTCTTAAGCAATTTAAACAAAGCTACTTTGTGCAATAAATCAAGATGCGTTGTAGGTTCATCCAAAATAATAAGCGGTGTATCTTGTGCCAAAGCTCGTGCAATTAATACTTTTTGTAATTGTCCGTCGCTTATTTCGTAATGCTTTTTATGTGCTAAATGACTTATTTGCGTGAGTTCTAATGCCTCATTTACTTTGATGATATCGTATTCTGTTAAAGTTCCGATCCAGTTGGTATAAGGTTGACGACCTAAAGCCACCAACTCAAAAACGGATAAATTACTTGACGGCAGCTTTTCAGTTAAAACGATACTTAAATTCTGAGCTAAATCGAGTGGTTTATATTCAAATACATTCTTATCATTTAATAAAACTGTTCCTGATAACGGATGTTGAATTCCTGTTATTGTTCGTAACAAAGTCGATTTCCCGATTCCGTTAGCCCCAATTAAAGCAATGAGCTTCCCTGGTTCTAAGTTCAAGTTCAAGTTTTGGGCAATAGCCACAGAGGCTTTCTTGGTCTTATAGCCAATACTTAAATTTGAAGTTGATAAGATAGTTTTCATTTTTTAAGGTACTAAGGTGCAAAGTAACTAAGGTTCTAAGGTTTTAATGCTAGACTCAGATTATTAAAATCCTTTTTAATATGTAGCAAAACGTTTACTCAAAATTTCTTTTTCGAACTAATAACCAAATAACTACTGGTGCTCCAATTATCGACGTTATTGCATTGATAGGTAATGTGGTTTCTAATCCTGGTAATTGCGATGCTATATCGCAAAACAACATAATTATCCCTCCATAAAAAAGGGTACTCCAATATAAAACAGCATGATTACTGGTTCTAAATGTAAGCTTGGCAATATGAGGAACGGCTAGTCCTATAAAAGCAATTGGTCCTGCGAATGCGGTGACGCTCCCTGCTAAGATACTTGTGGCAAGAATAATTATAAGTCTTGTTTTCTTGAAATTAAGTCCCATGCTTTTAGCATAATTCTCTCCAAGAAGCAATGCATTTAATGGTTTAATGCTAAATGCACTTAAAAGCAAACCAATACCAACACTAACTGCTAAAACTACAATAGACGACCAAGAAAGATTTCCCAAGCTTCCTAATGACCAAAAAGTAAATTTTTGTAATTGTTCTGCCGAACTAAAATAAGTTAGAACGCCAACAATAGCACTGGTAAAACTACCAAACATAAGTCCTACAATTAAAATAGCCATTGTATTTCGCAATCGTTGTGATACTAATAAAACCAGAAACAAAACAGAAATACTACCTAATGTCGATGCTAACACGATTCCGTAGCTTGATAACAAAATTGTGTTTAAAAAAGAAGGTAATAAACCCGCTCCTAAAATTACAATCGCTACAGCTAATATCGCTCCAGAGCTCAATCCTAAAACATCGGGACCTGCTAATGGATTTCTGAATAACGTTTGCATCAGTAATCCACTTGTTGATAATCCTACACCTACTAATACAGCAGTAATTGCTTTGGGCAAACGGTAATTAATTATGATATATTCCCATGTCGATTTGCTTGCTTCTCCTCCTGTTAAACTAGTATAAACTTCTTTGAACGGAATTGTAATCGATCCTAAACAAATATCAAGAAAGAATAGTAACAAAAGTGCTAAACCAAGTATAAAGAACAAAATTGTATTTCGTTTTTGATTCGCCAATTGAAATTAGTTTAATTTAGACGCAAACGTAAATTCATAACTAGGCAATAACTCAGGATGAAATATCTTGATGTAATCTTTAAGAACCAAGTCCGGTCGGCTTGGCGCTAGTTCATAATAAACTGTTCCTCCTGTTGCTCCAAATTTGCTCTCGAATGTATATACATTTTTTGTTTTAAAAGCATCAAACTGGCTGTAATGTGGATTGCTTTTTTCTAATTCCGTCAATGATTTAAAAGAACCTGTTGCAATCCAAACCGAAGCAGTTTTAGCTTTGTCTAATATTTTTTCAAATGATAATCCTAAACTTCCTGTTCCTTCAAGATTTGCCCACAAATAATCGGCTTTGGCATCGGCCATAAATTGTGCCACCCAGCTATTTCCTTTGGCAACATACCATTGATCCATATACATAGAACCGTATAAAACTGTTGAAGTTGCTTTCTTAGATTCTACTAATTTCTTAGCTTCTTTATAACTCGTTACGATTTTATCAAAAAGTTCTTTGGCTTGTGCTTCTTTTCCAAATAATGCTCCGTAAAGTTTAATCCACTCCGCTTTTCCTAGTGGAGATTGCTCCATCCAATCGGCTTGAATAAGTACTTTTAAACCGCTTTTTTGTAAATTATCTAACATCGGATTGTTGTTATCTACCCCAAAAGTGACAATTAAATTTGGTGCTAATTCGATAAGTTGTTCTATATTTAGTTTTTCGTTTTGACCAACATTCTTAACCAAACCTTTATCTATTAATTTTCTGGTTTTCTCAGAAGAAACATAATCGGTATGCGGAAAACCTACCAAATTGTTTTCGACATCCAACATTTCTAAAAACGGAATATTGGTTGTTGATGTTACTACAATTGTTTGTAATGGTACTTGAATGGTTGCATAACTTTTTAAACTATCTGGTATAACTCCGTCTTTTTCTTTTAATACATACGTATAATCTTTCCCCGCATCTGGCCAAGGATTTGAAACTTTTACAACCGAATATCCTGTGAATTTATTAATAGAAAGTCCCGAAGCGTATTCGATACTGTTTTGTCCTATTTCGCCTTTTATCTCTAATGTACTTTCGTTTTTCTTGCATCCTATTACTACTAAAAATGAGATAAGAAAAACGGCTTTATGTAATGATGACTTCATATTTTACAGTTTGAATAGGGACAAAGGTAGCGCAATTTCTAAATTTCTTGTTCACTTTTAAACGTAAAAAATTGAACAAATACTATCTTTACAGGATGAATGGCCTTAAAGTAAAAAATTGCTCTAGCTGCGGAACTGCATTTAATTGTGGTGATTCTCCCGATGGAAACAAATGTTGGTGTAATGACTTCCCTCCTATTTTCGTACCTTCGGAAGTTGTGGATTGTCTTTGCCCAAATTGTTTTAAAAATGCTTGCGCTGTAAAAATAGATGATTTTGTAAATACAATTACACCCGAAATTGCTGTTGACAATAAAGCTTCGGTTTTACCTAAAAATAATACGCTGATTGAAGGAATCGATTATTATCTGGAAAATGGAAATTATGTTTTTAAGGAATGGTTTCATCTAAAAAGAGGAAGCTGTTGCGGAAATAAATGCAGACATTGTCCCTATAAATAATTGTAAATTATTAATTGTTAGTTGTTAATTATGAAAAACAATATTGTAAAAGATAAGAGTTTTGATTTCGCTATTCGGATAGTTAAATTATATCAATACTTATGTGTCGAGAAAAAGGAGTTTACACTTTCTAAACAACTTTTAAGATCGGGAACAAGTATTGGCGCTATGGTTCGAGAAGCTGAACATGCTGAAAGTAAAAATGATTTTATCCATAAATTTGCGATTGCTCAAAAAGAGGCCAATGAATCTGATTATTGGTTAGAATTATTAAAAGCAACTGATTATTTAAACGAGAAACAATTCGAAACCATTTATAATGATGCAATTTCAATATTAAAACTTATAACTAGCATTTTTAAAACTACTAAACAACAGCTTACAATTAATAATTAACAACTAATAAATTAATTAAATGCTTGCGTTAGGGATAGTAGCGGCATCCTTTTATTTTTTTCTTTAAAAAATAAAAGATATAGCGAATAGCCCGACCGAAGGGAACGCCCTTCTTAAATTTACAATTCATAATTAACAATTATAAAAATGGTTTACTTGATTACTGGTGGGGAACGTTCGGGGAAAAGCGGTTATGCACAAGAACTGGCTTTACAACTTACGAATACGCCAATGTATGTGGCGACGGCTCGAAAATGGGATGAAGATTTTCAGAACAGAATAGACAGACACCAACAAGAACGCGACGAACGCTGGACGAATATTGAAAAGGAAAAACACTTGAGTGAAATTGATTTTTCGGGTAAAGTAGCTTTGATTGATTGTGTAACACTTTGGTTAACGAACTTTTTTGTAGATACTAAAAACGATGTTGCATTATCTCTTGATGAAGCGAAAGCTGAATTTTTAAAAATTGCCAATCAGCCAGATGCAACTCTGATAATTGTAACTAACGAAATCGGAATGGGGCTTCATGCTGATACGCACGTAGGAAGAAAATTTACTGAATTACAAGGTTGGATGAATCAGTTTCTTGCTAAAAATGCCGATACTGTTGTACTAATGGTTTCTGGAATTCCGGTTACTATAAAAGGGAAATAAAAGCTGAGAGCTTTCGGCTTTGGGCCATCAACCTAGACCTTTGTACCTTTGAACCCATATTGCTTTGAACCTCTTAAAAGAAAAAACATGAGTTATTTAGATGATATATTAAAATCACGCCGTGATACACGCCATTTTACAAATGATGAAGTTCCTGACGAAGTTATCCAGAAAGCTTTACAGGCTGGACATTGGGCGCCGTCGGTTGGCTTGACAGATGCAACTAAATATTATATCATAAAATCTGATGAAGTTAAAAAAGCTATCAAAGATTTATTTCTAGATTACAATAAAAAAGCCGAATTATTAACCGATGACGAGGAGCAAAAAGAACGTTATAAATCCTTAAAACTAGAAGCTATCGAGGAAGCACCTATTGGGATGATAATTGCTTATGACCGCTCGGTACTAAATAACTTTACTATAGGAACTGTTGGTAGTAATGAAGCCGTAAAATTTAGTTCGGTTTGCGCTGCGCAAAATATATGGTTGTCACTTACGGAGCAAGGTTACGGCATGGGATGGGTTTCTATCTTAAACTATTACCAGTTCAAGAAAATAATTGACTTGCCCGAAAACATAGAACCCCTTGGTTACTTCTGTATTGGTAAGCCCGCAACAAACTACGATAATCAGCCGATGTTACAGCAATTAAACTGGAAACAAAAATCGGAAACTTTCGAGTGTACCGAAATCAAAGCCACAAAGGAGATCTTTATTCCGAAAGCAGATTTTGAAAATAAATCTAAAACGGCATCTTCATCTTCCCTTAGTGAAGCATTACAACATAAAATTGACTCAAAAACTAAACCTCTTGGCGCTTTGGGAATTCTGGAAAAGTTAGCATTACAAATCGGAACTGTTTTTCAGACTTTAGAACCTGAGATTATAAAACCTAATATTGTAGTTTTCGCAGCTGATCATGGAATTGCGAATCATGGTGTGAGCGCATATCCGCAAGATGTTACCCGACAAATGGTTGGTAATTTTCTTGAAGGTGGCGCTGCAATTAATGTTTTTTGTAAACAAAACAATATTGAACTTTCTATCGTAGATGCTGGTGTAAATTATGATTTCCCAACCAATGCGAATTTAATTAATGCTAAAATTGCCAAAGGAACACAGTCGTTTTTACATGTTCCCGCAATGAGCGAAACCGAACTGCAATTGTGTTTCTTAAAAGGTTCTGAAATTGTAGATTCTATTGCAAAAACTGGAAGTAATTGTATTGGTTTTGGCGAAATGGGTATTGGGAACACCTCTACTGCTTCGGTTTTGATGAGTGTTTTGACTGGTTTTTCTATAATTGAATGTGTTGGAAAAGGTACTGGTGTTGATGAAACCAAATTAATTGAGAAACAGGAAATCCTAAAAAAAGCTATTGGAAATTATTCCGGTCAAACCGAATTAAAAGAGCAACTCGCCTATTTTGGAGGTTTTGAAATTATGCAAATGGCTGGTGGAATGTTAGCCGCATATAAAAACAATATGCTAATTCTTGTAGATGGTTTTATTTGTACTGTAGCTTTTTTAATTGCTTATAAAATAAATCCTGATATTAAGAAGAATGCTATTTTCTGTCATTCTTCAACTGAACAAGGCCACCAGAAACTATTAGATTACCTTGAAGCCAAATCGGTTTTGCAACTAGATTTACGCTTAGGCGAAGGAACTGGCTGCGCAATTGCTTTACCTATATTACAATCGGCTGTTGCTTTCCTTAACGAAATGGCTACTTTTGAAAATGCTGGGGTTAGTAATAAATAGTAGTTTTTTAAATAAAATAAAATGCCATTTATAAAAGTATATATACATTTAGTTTGGAGTACTAAAAATAGAATTGCCTATTTAGATTCAGTAGAATTGCGCCGAAAAGTTTGGCAACATATAAGAGATAATGCAAAAGAGAAAGGAATTTATATTGATTTCATAAATGGATATTCAGACCATTGTCATTGTCTTATTTCATTAGGTGTTGACCAAAACATCCAAAAAGTAATACAGTTACTAAAAGGAGAATCCTCATTTTGGATTAATAAAAATAAATTGACTAAAGAAAAATTTGAATGGCAAGATGAGTATTTTGCTGTATCAGTTTCTGAGTCAATCATAGATAAAGTAAGGGATTATATTAAAAACCAAGAAATACATCATGCTAAAAAAACATTTCAGGAAGAATATGAAGAATTTATTCTCAAATATGGTTTTCAGAAAATAAGTAATAAATAAAGATTTGGCTAAAGCCAACAACATAACAAATTCTATATCCTCCAGATAAATCTGGAGTCAATTCAATTTCTAAGATTGTCGATGTATTTTATTGACAATCTTAGAAATTGAATTGCCAACATCTTTAGATGTTGGTTAATAATTATGATAATCAAATTGGCTTTAGCCAAATACTAAACAATTAATTTTTGAATGAAAAAACAACTCCATATATTTTTTACTGCATTAATGTTCTACACAAGGATTCCTTGTCCTAAAAACATCGACCATAATCCTGATTATCTTAATAAAGCCAGTCGCTATTTTCCTTTGATTGGTTGGATTGTTGGAGGGATTTCTTTTCTGACATTTTATGGCGCTTCTTTTTTAGTTTCAACTGCAGCATCTGTAATTATAGGGATGATTGCCGGAATCTTGACTACAGGAGCATTTCATGAAGATGGATTTGCTGATGTCTGTGATGGGTTTGGCGGAGGCTGGACCAAAGAAAAAATTCTATTGATAATGAAAGATAGTGCCATTGGTGCCTACGGAGCCATTGGTGTAGTATTACTATTTTTATTGAAGTTTCAATTACTTTCAGAACTAGTAACCATAGAAACAATTACCAATCAGCAATCGGTATTAAATATACTTTTATTCTTTATTGCAGGTCATTCTATTAGTCGTTTAGCTGCAATAAGTATTGTATTTACACATGAGTATTCTCGTGAAGATGCTACGAGCAAAAGCAAACCTATTGCCAAAAGCTTTAGCTGGAAAGAAGTTTTAGGTTCTTTCTTCTTTGGTTTATTACCTCTTCTAGTACTTTCCTATTTTCAATATCAATTATTATTGGTCGTAATCCCTGTTTTTCTGGCTCGTTATTTTCTGGCTCGTTATTTCCAAAAATGGATTGATGGTTATACTGGAGATTGTTTAGGTGCGACTCAACAAGTCTGTGAAGTTATTTTTTACTTAAGTGTTATAGCAATATGGAAATTTATTTAGTTCGTCATACCGAAACTGTTTGCGAAAAAGGAATCTGCTACGGTCAAACTGATGTAAATATTGCAGAACCTTATGATTTGATTTTTGAAAGCATTGCAAAGCAATTACCGCAAGACGCATTGCTATACACAAGTCCGTTGAAACGTTGCGTATTACTCGTCAAGTATATCCAACAAGAAACTAAAATTTCAAATTATAAAGAGGATAAACGCTTGATGGAAATGAATTTTGGCGATTGGGAAATGAAAAATTGGAACGAAATCTCTCAAGAAGACTTAAATCCGTGGATGGAAGATTTCGTAAATATTCGAATTCCAAACGGAGAATCTTTCATCGATTTACATGAAAGGGTCACTCATTTTATGAAAAACGAAATACTTACAAAAACCACACAAAAGATTATTATCGTTGCGCATGCCGGAGTTGTTCGAAGCATTCTATGCCTTTTAAATTCTCTACCTCTAAAAGATGCTTTCCAAAACAAAGTCGATTTTGGGCAAGTAATAAAAGTTGAAATCTAAATAGAATCAGCTCTTGTTTTATTTACGAATAGCGTTAAATAACCAAACCGAATTGATTTATAAGCTTTTTTAACTTTATATTTGCATTCACATTAAGGTTGTGTATAATTTTTGAGACACATTAAAAGGGAATCAAGTAATTGAAGATTGAAAACATCAAAATCAACATTCGAAAATCTTGAGCTGTACCCGCAACTGTAAACTTAGTTCCGCAAGGAATGCTAGTTGTTAACTACAAAACCACTGTTTTAGGACGGGAAGGAAAACAACGAGACGTAAGCCAGGAGACCTGCCTTTGTTAACAAATATCGAACTCTCGGGAAAAAGAGTTTAGAAATTATGACATTACAAAAGTTTTACATCTGCCTTTCGCTCTTAGTTTGCCAATTCATTTTGGCACAAAATGATTCTATAACAAAATTAAAAGAAGTTGTAGTTTCGGATACTAATCTCAAAAAATTTTCTGATTCACAGTCGATTCAAGTACTTAATGATTCTATTATCAATAGAAATCAAGCTTCTCTAACTTCCCTTTTAAATTATAATACTGTTATTTATTTTAAAGAAAATGGTTTGGGCATGACTTCTGCTCCATCTTTTAGAGGAACTACTGGCGCACAAACTGCTGTTATCTGGAATGGAATTAATATTAATTCACAGTTTTTAGGTCAAGCTGATTTTAATACAATCGGAACAAGAGATTTTAATTCTATAGCTGTAAAAGCTGGAGGAGGAAGTATACTGTATGGTAGCGGCGCTATCGGTGGAAGTATTCACCTCAATAATGATTTGAGTTTTAAAAATAATTTTTCCAACCATTTATTTTTTAGTGGAGGAAGTTATGATACTTACAGTGTAAATTATCGTACTGATATTTCATCAAAAAAATATAGCCTTCAGGTTAGCATTTCTAGAAACAGTTCAGAAAATGATTTTAAATATCCTGGAAAAAGCGATCAAAAAAACCTTAATGGAGAATACTATAACTCGAGTATGAATACAACATTCGGTTATAGAATAGACTCTAAAAATACCTTAAAATTATACAGTCAGTTTTACGATGCAGAGCGTCATTTTTCATTAACCTCTCCCAATGAAACGAAAACGAAATACAATGATTTCAATACCCGCAATCTTTTAGAATGGGAAAGTACATTCAATCGATTTACTTCTAAGTTAAGAGTAGCACATATTGGAGAATCTTATAAATATTTCCCAAATATTGCTTCAGATTCTTTTACTTATGGAAAGGTTGAAACTTCTATTATTAAATATGATTTAGCTTTTGACATAAATGATAAAATCAAACTAAATTCTATTATTGATTATAATCGTAATAAAGGACATGGATCTAATATTGACAATGTGAGTAGAGAAATAGGCTCCGCTAGTTTATTATTACAGCATTTCGTAACTGATAAATGGGATTATACCGCCAGTGTACGTCAGGAATTAACGGATAATTACGGAAATCCTTTTCTTTTTTCTTTAGGAACAAGATATCAATTTACAGATTTTTATCGTGTCAAATTAAATGCTTCAAAGAATTTCAGAATGCCTACTTACAACGATTTATTTTGGGAAGGAAGCGGTAATCCTGATTTAAAACCCGAAACTTCTTATCAGGGAGAAATCGGCAATGAATTTTTTACAAAAAATTTCTCATTATCTGTAACTGCTTATTATAATTCTATTAAAGATTTATTGCGCTGGATTCCTTCTGAAGGCGGAGGAGATACTTGGTCGCCAGAAAATACAAGTAAAGTAAGAGCTTATGGTGCCGAAGTGCTTTTGGAATGGAGAACAAAAATAGAAAACCATAATTTTACTCTTAACGGAACTTATGCTTACACCGTTTCGGAAAGCAAACAATTAATTAAAGGAGAATTATTATACAAACAACTTATATATGTTCCTTATCATAAATTAACTGGATCCGTTTCTTATAATTGGAAAAGAGTTTCTTCTTATTTTCAATACTTATATAACGGAGAAGTTTATAGCACACCATTTAACAATCCCGCAACCAAAGTAAAACCTTATAACATTGGTAATCTAGGAATTGATTATGACTTAGGAAAAAAGAATAGCTACAAACTTGGATTTCAAATACTAAACATTTGGAACGAAAATTATCAGCCCGTTATTAGCAGGCAAATGCCTGGAAGAAATTACACAGTATATATAAATCTTAACTTTTAAAAAAAATGAAAAAATTAAACAAACTATTTTTAGCTGCAATTATAAGCTCTGCATTTTTTGCTTCTTGCAGTAGCGACGATGATAATACCCCACAAGAACCAAGAGGAAATTATGAAAGTGGAATGTTTATTCTGAATGAAGGACAATTTAAAAACACTAATGCATCCGTTTCTTATTTATCAGATGATTTAAAAATCGAAAATAATGTATTTTCATTAGTTAATTCAGGAGCAAAATTAGGCGAAATAGCTCAAAACATTGGATTAAACGGTGATTTTGCTTATATTGTTGTTAACGTTTCTAATAAAATAGAAGTCGTAAACAGATATACTTTTAAGAGTGTCGCTACAATTACAACTGGCTTAGATAACCCTAGATATATTGCTTTTGCAAACGGAAAAGGATATGTAACAAACTGGGGGAATGGTGACATTGCCACAGATGATTATGTAGGCGTGATTGACCTTACTTTAAACACTGTTACTTCTAAAGTTTCTGTAATTGAAGGTCCTGAAAAAATAATTGAGAATGATGGAAAACTTTATGTAGCGCACAAAGGCGGGTTTAAGTTTGGAAATTCTATATCTGTAATTAATACTTCAAACAATACTGTTACAACAAACTTTCCTGTTGGAGACTTACCAAACGCATTAGTAAAAGACAATGGAACTTTATATATCTTATGTGAAGGAAAACCATTCTATGCCGATGTAGAAACTGCTGGAAAAATTGTTAAAGTAAATTTAAGCACTAATGCTGTTTCTTCAACAATTAATTTCCCTGGTATAACACATCCTGGATTCTTAGCTATTGAAAATAATAAACTGTATTATACTATTGGAACTGATATTTACTCTGCCGCAACTAGTATAACAACTCTACCAACTACTCCAATATTTAAAGCAACTAAGACTTCTAATCTTTATAGTTTTGCAGTAAAGAACAATAAAATATATGTTGCAGATGCAGTAAACAATCAAGATCCTGGGAATATTTATATTTATTCTTTAACAGGAACGCTATCTAATGAATTTAGTACTGGAGTCTCACCAAACGGATTTTACTTCAATGACTAATTAAAATCATTCTCTACTTACTTTCAATAAAAAAGGCTTTCTAACGAAAGCCTTTTTTATTAATTTATTCTATCCTTTATCTATCTTGTAACGCTCTCAAAAGTCCTTCCGGAGCTTTATCCAAATACATTTGATTACGAATACCATCTATTGATTTTGAATCGGTAAAATATTCAAATTCTTTACCTTCTTTGGGCGGAATCATTTTACCAGTTCCTGTAATTTTAGAAACTGCAGCACCTAATAACGGCTCAGTAGTATAATCTCCTAAAACCCCCAACGCATTTACAGATTCTAATACACTATATGTTGGTGTTAATCCGTTAGTATACTCTCCAAAATCTACTGAGTTAACAATCTTCAATACAATAGGCTGCATAGCATATTTATGACTTGGATTTCTATTGGTTTTACCAAAAGTAGGCGAATCATAAAGGGTAACCGACCCCACATTTTTACCTATAGTAACATCACCTATTTGCACTACATCAATGTATGGCTTTAAGCCATTAATAACCAACTCACTTGCAGATGCTGTACTTTTAGTCGTTAATATATATACTCGAGTTAAATTCAAACTATTCAAAGCAACTCCATTAAATTTATCTACAAACCTATTATTAAGTAATTCCGGATCTTCAGTTTCATAATACCTATTGAGTTTACTATTCCATTTTTGTTTAGAGAAAACCTTATTAGTAAACTGTCCTGTAATCATGCTTGCCAATCGGGTTGCCGTTTGCACAGAACCTCCGCCATTATATCGCAAATCAAGCACTAACTCGGTAATACCTTTCCCTTTTAATTCTCCAAATGCTGCATTTAGTTGATCATCATAGTTGCCATAAAAACCATTATACATCAAATACCCTATTTTATATCCATTTTTTTCAATCACATTATTGATAAAAATTGGATTTTCATCCAAAACTGATTTAGTAAGCGTTACCGATTTCCCATTTGGCACAAATGTCGTTCCATTATAATCCGTTAAATTTATAGTATAACTATCTGGCGCAAGCAACGTTTTATAATTATCGTAAGTAATTTGCGTTCCGTTAATACCATAAAATAAATCGCCGCGTTTCACTCCTTTGCTTGCAGCATCCGAGTTAGGAAGAATATAACGTACAAAACCAATCAAATCATTAGAACCTTTGGATTTTGGACTTAATTTAAAATCTATTCCATTATTTTTTGATGTTCCCTGAAGTTCCTGTTCCAACACCGTATAATCATCAACAATCCAACTAAATCTATCTATTGACGGATCTACACGTAAAGAATTAAACAATGTTTCTGGATCTGGATACCCTCTTAAAAAAGAATTTAGTGCTTCTTGATTATTATTAAAACGATCATCGGCTAAATTAGGAACATCCCCTTGCCATAAATAATACTGATTCAATCCTTTCCAGATAAAATCCTGTACCTGCAAACTATTAGGAGCGGCCACGTCATCTTGATCCTGACAAGCTTGAAAGCAGAATATAGCTAAAAATAATAATATTGCAGTTCTAAATATTGTCTTCATAGTAATAGTGTCAATATAATATTAACGTAAAAATACTACCTTTAGTTTTATTTAATGCACATTTGTAACAAAAATAATTCTGTTTCGTCTTGATACTATAAGCGAACCTATAATTTGTAATTTTTATGAACCAAATCGTTTTCATTCAGTTAGTAAATCCTTTTAAAGACAAAGTATTTCGTCTGGCAAAACGATTACTCACAAGCACAGAAGAAGCTGAAGATGCTTCGCAAGAGATTTTAGTAAAACTATGGAATAAAAAAGAAACCTTAGACACTTATAATAATGTTGAAGCTCTTGCCATGACAATGACAAAAAATTATTGTCTCGACCAATTAAAATCAAAACGAGCCAGCAATCTTACTCTTGTACATACTAATTACACAGATAGAGAACCGCGATTAGATCAAAAAGTAGAAGATAATAATAGTTTAGAATGGGTAGAAAAAATAATGAGTCAATTACCTGAACAGCAACAAATTTTAATTCAGTTACGAGATGTCGAACAATATGAGTTTGAAGAAATCGCTAAAATAGTTAACATGAACGAAACGGCTATACGCGTAGCACTTTCAAGAGCTAGAAAAAAAATAAAAGAATCTATGCTTAATACACACCAATATGGAATCAGATAGAATAGAAATAATATTAGAAAAATACTTTCAGGGAGAAAGCACTATTGCCGAAGAAAATGAATTAAAAAATTACTTTTCTTCTTTGAATGTTGCGCAGCATTTAGAACAATACAAACCAATTTTTGGTTATTTCTCTCAGGTAAAAGAACAACGTTTAACGCAAGAAATTCCACTCCAAACTAAAAAACGTAATGTTGCGTGGTTATCAATTGCTGCTTCGGCTGTCCTTTTACTAGGAATAGGTTCTTATTTTTACCTCAACAACACAAATAATACAACTCCTGTTGTTGCAAAATCAGAATTAGGAACTTATGACTCTCCAGAAGAAGCTCTGGCTGCAACCCAAAAAGCGCTCGCTATGGTCTCTCACAATGTTAATACTGGTATAGAAAGTGTCCAGTATATTAAAGAATACGAACAATCAAAAAACTTAATTTTCAAACAAAATAAAATTAGATAAGATGAAATCAACAATTCACGAAAACAGAAAAACTAATAGACAAAGCCTAAGTAAAAATTTCATACTAACATTAGTTTTCGCATTAGTTAGCCATGCTTTTTACGCACAAGGAGCTTTTGATAAATACGATGGTCAAGACGATGTGACGTCTGTAATTGTAAACAAAAAAATGTTCGATTTAATGAGTAAAGTAAAAGTAGATGCTTCTGATAAAGATACACAACAGTACTTAAACCTCATCAAAAAACTAGACAACCTAAAGGTGTTTACAACACAAAGTACTAAAGTGGAAGCCGACATGAAACTTACTGCAGATAAATACATAAAATCAGCAGGATTAGAAGAATTAATGCGAGTAAATGATAGCGGAAGAAACGTAAAAATTTATGTGAAATCTGGGTCAAGTGCCACTCAAATAAAAGAGCTATTCATGTTCATTGATTCAGGTAAAAATGAAGATACCGTTTTACTATCTCTAACTGGTAATTTTGATTTAAACGAAATCTCAGTACTTACTGATAAAATGAAATTACCAGGAGGTTCTGATTTGAAAAAAGCATCTAAAGGAAAAAAATAACATGAAACAGATAACCAATATTTTAGTTTTTTTAGGATTATTACTTATAGTAAGCTGTAATTCTGACTCTACATTGCAGAAATATTTTGTAGAAAACACAGAAAACAAAAATTTCATTGCACTAGATATTTCGCCAAGTATTCTCAATATAAACAAAGAAAAGCTATCTGCCGAACAAAGCGAAGCATTGAACTCTTTCGACAAAATGAACATTCTCGCTTTTAAACGAAATGATAAAAATCAGGCTGAATATGAAGTAGAAAGAACCAAAGTAAATACTATTTTAAAGAATCCGAAATACCAGCAATTAATGAAATTCGGTTCTGGGAAAGACGGTGCCTCAGTAAGCTATGTTGGGACTGACGAAAACATTGAAGAATTTGTAGTTTACGCCAATAGAAACGAAAATGGTTTTGCAGTAATTCGCGTTTTAGGAAAAAACATGAATCCAAACAATATCATGACATTAATGACCGTTCTTAAAGAATCTAATATAGATATGGAACAACTTAAACCGTTACAACAACTGATTAAATAATTCTTACTTTAAAAACAAAAAGCTCCAATTATGGAGCTTTTTTTATATCAGAATTTGAGATTATTTACTCAAATACATTTTTCTTCTTGAATACAATTCGTAGAATTGATCATCTTTTAAGTCGTCAATGAACAAGATACTTTCTCCTGTAGATTTCATCTCTGGTCCTAATGCTTTATTTACATTATGGAATTTACTAAAAGAGAATACTGGTTGTTTAATTGCAAATCCTTTTAATTGTGGATTAAACTTAAAGTCAGTTACTTTATTATGACCTAACATTACTTTTGTAGCATAGTTTACATAAGGTTCTCCATAAGCTTTTGCAATAAATGGTACTGTTCTCGATGCTCTAGGATTAGCTTCGATAATGTAAACCGTATCGTCTTTTATAGCGAACTGAATATTTATTAAACCTACAGTTTTTAAAGCTCTAGCAATTTTTATAGTATGATCTTTTATCTGTTGCATCACGAATTCTCCCAAGTTAAAAGGAGGCAATGTTGCATTACTATCTCCTGAGTGAACTCCACAAGGCTCAATGTGTTCCATGATTCCAATGATATAAACATTACCATCAGCATCACAAATAGCATCAGCTTCAGCCTCGATTGCTCCAGCAAGATAATGATCTAAAAGTAATTTGTTTCCAGGAATAGTTTTCAATAAATTGATTACGTGCTCTTCAAGTTCTTTTTTATTGATTACAATTTTCATTCCCTGACCACCTAATACATAAGAAGGACGAATCAATAATGGGAAGTCAAGCGTATCTGCCAAGGCCGAAGCTTCATCAGCAGTTTCTGCGATTCCAAATTGCGGGAAAGGAATATTTAATTCAGTCAATAATTCTGAAAAACGTCCTCTATCTTCAGCTAAATCTAAGGCATCAAAACTAGTTCCGATAATTTTTACTCCGTATTTAGATAATTTTTCAGCTAATTTCAAAGCAGTTTGTCCACCAAGCTGTACAATTACTCCTTCTGGTTTTTCATGCTGAATGATATCGTAAATATGCTCCCAGAAAACTGGTTCAAAATATAATTTATCAGCAGTATCAAAATCAGTCGAAACTGTTTCAGGATTACAGTTAATCATGATAGTTTCATAACCACATTCTTTAGCAGCCAATACCCCGTGAACACAAGAATAGTCAAATTCAATTCCTTGTCCGATACGGTTTGGTCCTGAACCTAAAACTATTATTTTCTTTTTATCCGTAACAATACTTTCGTTATCTACATAACGTTCTCCATTTGCTTTTTCAATTTCTGCTTCAAAAGTCGAATAGTAATAAGGTGTTTTAGCTTTAAATTCGGCTGCACAAGTATCAACCAATTTAAACACACGATTAATATTCATTCCCATTCTTAAAGTATGAACTTCGCTTTCCAAACAATTCACCATATGAGCAATTTGTCTGTCGGCAAAACCTTTTTGTTTCGCTTCAAGCAAAAGTTCTTTTGGTAAAGTAGCTACCTTATAGTTAGAAATTTCTTTCTCAAGTGTATAAAGTTCTTCATATTGTTTCAAGAACCACATATCTATTTTTGTAATTTCATGAATACGGCTCAATGGAATTCCCATTGCAATTGCATCATAAATTACAAAAACACGATCCCAACTTGCAAAAGTTAGTTTCTCGATAATTTGTTCGTAGTTTTTATATCCTTTTCCATCAGCACCTAAACCATTACGTTTAATTTCTAATGACTGAGTTGCTTTGTGTAAAGCCTCTTGAAATGAACGTCCGATTCCCATAACCTCACCTACAGATTTCATCTGAAGACCAAGAGTTCTGTCAGCACCTTCAAATTTATCGAAGTTCCAACGAGGAATTTTTACAATTACATAATCCAAAGTTGGTTCAAAAAGAGCCGAAGTTGATTTTGTAATTTGATTTTGTAATTCATCCAGATTATATCCTAACGCTAGTTTAGAAGCAATTTTTGCAATTGGATATCCAGTTGCTTTTGATGCTAATGCTGATGAACGAGATACACGTGGATTAATTTCAATCGCAACGATATCTTCTTTTTCATCTGGCGAAACTGCAAATTGCACGTTACAACCTCCTGCAAAATTCCCAATACTACGCATCATCAGGATTGCATAGTCACGTAATTTTTGGAATGTTGCATCAGATAATGTCATTGCAGGTGCAACTGTAATCGAATCTCCAGTATGAATTCCCATTGGGTCCATATTTTCGATAGAACAAATGATTACTACGTTATCATTTTTATCTCTCAAAAGCTCTAATTCATATTCTTTCCACCCCATTAAAGCTTTATCAATTAAAACTTCATGTATTGGAGAAGCCTCAAGTCCTCTTGTTAAAAGCTCATCAAAATCTTCTTTTTTATAAACAATAGCCGCTCCAGTTCCTCCAAGAGTAAATGAAGGACGAATAACTAATGGAAAACCAAATTCCTGAGCAATTTCTTTTCCTTCTAAATAAGAAGTTGCAGTTTTTGCAGGTGCCGTTGGTACATTAATTTTTTCAAGAAGTTGTTTAAACTGCTCTCTATCCTCGGTAATATTGATCGCATTTACATCAACACCGATTAATTTCACCCCAAAATCTGCCCAGATTCCTTTTTCATCAGCTTCCAAACATAAATTCAATGCCGTTTGTCCACCCATTGTAGGTAAAACAGCATCAATTTGTGGATGTGCTTTCAAAATTTCAATAATCGATTTTGTAGTTAGTGGCTTCAAATATATATGATCGGCCATACTTGGATCGGTCATAATAGTCGCTGGATTTGAATTTATCAAAATAACTTCAATTCCTTCTTCACGAATAGAGCGTGCTGATTGCGATCCTGCATAATCAAATTCGCAAGCTTGACCAATAACAATAGGTCCTGAACCTATTATTAAAACTGATTTTATTGATGTGTCTTTAGGCATTTTAATTGTATTGTGTAGTTATATTTTCGCTTAATGTTTAACTCTACTTGTTTAGAAATTAAAACATTACTTATTTTTTAATGACAAGGTATAAAAAAAGGCGATACTAAAAAAAGTAACGCCTTATTTATGTTTATAGAAACATTATTTTTTGTGTCTAGGTTCGCTAGAAACAGTTAACTTATGTCTTCCTTTAGCTCTTCTACGTGCCAGAACTTTTCTTCCATTCGCAGAAGCCATTCTGTCCATAAATCCGTGCTTATTTCTTCTTTTTCTTTTCGATGGTTGAAACGTTCTTTTACTCATTGCTTTGTATCTTTAAATATGGTGTCTAATATCTTCTTTTTGGTTTTCGAATTGTCTATCCGTAAAACCGAGTGCAAATATACAAAGACTTTTTTTTCTGGCAAGTAGTTTTATAAAAATATTTTTAATTCATTTTACTATCTTTGCATTCACAAAAATACACCTATTATGTTTCACAGAAATATTAAACTTATTTTAGCCGGACTATTAGTAGTTGCTGGCATTTGGCAATTTACAGAAAGTAATATTGGAAACGGAATCTTCCTTATATTATTGGCCGGAATCCCTGTTTTCCTTTATTTTAAAAATGAATTTATCTTATTAGCCTTCTTAAAACTAAGAAAACAAGATTTTGAAGGTGCTAAAAAATGGCTAGCATACATCAAAAACCCTGAAACTGCTTTGGTAAGAAAACAACAAGGTTACTTTAACTACCTAAATGGTATCATGGTTTCTCAAACTAATATCAATCAAGCTGAAAAATATTTCAAAAAAGCAATTGAACTTGGTTTATCTATGGATATGGATTTAGCTGTAGCTAAATTAAATCTTGCTGGTGTTGCCATGTCACGCCGAAGAAAACTTGAAGCAACAAACTTATTAAACGAGGCTAAAAAGCTTGATAAACAAGGAATGCTAAAAGAGCAAATTACAATGATGAAAGATCAAATGAAAAAAATGTAGTTTTCACATTACCTCTTATAAAAAAAACCATCCGCAAAACGGATGGTTTTTTTATGACCAAAATTAACCAAGAGAGAAACTTAATTACAACCAAAGAATCTACTCTAAAATAATTTTAGGTAAGTTTTCATTTAGCCATTTAAACTTATTCAAAATCATAATATGAGTTCCCCCCTTCACCACTTTACAATTGGCAATATACTTTATAGGGAAAACCTCATCTTGATCTCCATGAATATGAATTACATTTTCATCAATTTTAGTTCTATCCCAAAGAATTACTTGTTCAACTGCCCAATCCAGATAACGAATATCTCGCACAGACAAAAACTTTTCATAAAGCTTCAATCGTTTATTTATCTTTTCCCCAAAAGAAAACTTAGCCAAACTTTCTACATTTAAAATCAATCTCATTGGGATTAATTTATAAGCCTTAGTCGTTTTGGCAATTTTCATTCTTCTAGGGAACTCAGCATTGCACTTCACACTCGAAATAATAATTACTTTTCTAGCTGCTATATGCTTTGCCATTTCCTGAACCAGAATACCTCCAAAGGACACTCCTATTAAAACTGGATTTTGATGTTTTATATTTTGAGTAATTCTTTTAGCATAATCTGGCAAAGATTCACCATCAAGCGGTATTTCCCATTCTAACAAATGCATTTCAAAAACATCTTCAGGCAATGCAATCCTCTCGAAAATAGTTGTACTTGCCGCAAGACCAGGCATAAAATAAACAGGAACTTTACTCATAATCACATTTCAAATATTAATAACAACAAAAAAACTATTATTGATATAAAATTATCGTTTTTTAACGAGTCCAGCTCTGTTTTTATAATAATATTATCACTTAAAATCATAGTAAACCCGCGTGTTCACAACAGTTTTAAAAATGTAAAATATTTCTCATTCCTAAAAACTTTTGTTATTGAATATCAAATGATTATCTTTGTAGTAGAAACAATTTGTTTCTGACAATATATTATAAGAAGTCCTCTCGAACTTTTCACAAGGTTCATTTCTTCTATTTTTTTTAAATACCACATAAAAAACAAATAATATGGAACCCATTTCAGCAATGGAAATCAAAGACAATGCCTTTGCAAGACAATTTGAAATCTCAACACCTACAGGATTACTAACAATCGAATACTCTTTTCAAGAAAAAAAGATATTTCTAACAAAAGTCAACACTCCAGAATCTTTTGACGATCAAGAACTTTTTTACAACATCCTTAAAAGCATAATGGAAATTTCGATTGAACGAAAATTAAAAGTAGTTCCTATTCATCCTAAAATTGCAGCTTTTTTTAAGAAAAACCCAGTTTATAAAGAGCTACTTCCACCTGGTATCCGAATTTAATAGTACCCGATTATATTCATCCATAACCCTCCTATCACCATATATATGAGTAATAGGACAAGGCCTGTTACAAGACCTTTTACCCACCAACTTTTTAAATCGACATAACCACTACCAAAAAATACAGGAGCTGGTCCATGTCCGTAATGCGTTAGCGTACCATAAAGCGAACCTACAAATCCAAGCATAAAAGCCAATAGCAACCCTGGAACACCCAAAGAAACTCCAACCCCTAACAATGCGGCATACATTGCCGCTACATGAGCTGTTGCACTCGCAAAAAGATAATGACTAAAAAAGTACACAAGAATTATAATAGGAAAAGCCATTTGCCAGCTTAATCCTCCTATCTGCTCTTTTACCAAATCACTGAACCACCCAATGAAACCTAATTCATTGAGTGAACTCGCCATCATTACCAAAACCGAAAACCATACAATAGTATCCCAAGCTCCCTTTTCGGATTTTACATCATCCCAAGTTAAAACTGAAGTTAATAACAAAATTACCAAACCAATAAAAGCAGTTGTTGTAGCATCAATAGAGAATAAATCACCTGTCATCCAAAGAAACAACAAGATAAAAAACGTCAATAACATCAACCATTCGTTTCTAGAAATCGGCCCCATTTCTTTTAGCTTTTGCTTGGCAATTCCTGGGGCGTCTTTTGTTGATTTTAATTCTGGCGGATAAATTTTATATAAAACTAAAGGAATAACAAAGAAAGCCACTAGCCCCGGCACAATTGCAGCAAGCGCCCAAGACATCCAAGTTATTTTAATACCTAAATTTAAAGCAAACTTTTGACACATCGGATTACTTGCAGTTCCTGTTAAAAACATCGAAGATGCAATAAGATTCATATTATAGCTATTCAATGTTAAAAACGAACCTAACTTTCTATGCGTTTCTGGTTTATCTGGCTCTGATCCAAAACTTATTGCCATCGATTTCATAATGGGATAAATAATCCCGCCTCCCCTTGCTGTATTACTAGGAACCGCAGGAGCAAGACATAAATCAGCAAGCCCTAATCCATAAGCAAGCCCTAATGAACTTTTCCCAAATATTCTTATAAAAATAAAAGCGATTCTATTTCCAAGTCCAGTCTTAATAAATCCACGTGCTATAAAAAATGAAATTCCTATTAGCCATATCACTTTATCTCCAAACCCTCTTAATGCTAATGTTATTGATTTCCCAGCATCACCGGGAGCCAATACCTGCGAGAATGCAGTTACAGCTATTGCAATCATACACATAGTCCCCATAGGAGCAGCCTTTAAAATAATTCCGAGAATAGTCGCCACAAAAATAGCAAACAAATGCCAAGCTACTTCTTTAACACCTTCAGGAGCTGGAATAATCCAAAGCCCAATACCAATTGCAAGTGTTATTAATGTTTGAGGAATTTTTACTTCTTTCATGATATGGAAATTATATTAAAGTCTAGTTTGAAATTGAACGATAAATAAATTATCATTATACATATTTGTGTTAGGAATATTCTTATCGTACCTATCAATTTCAAATCCTAATTCAATTCTACCAGTATAAGCCTTTCCAAATTCAAGACTCAACATTGGCGTATATGTTTTGCGAACATTTGAATTTAATTTAAAATTGGTATCAAAAGACTCATAGCGACATGAAAACTCCAAAGAGGTCAATTTTTTATAATCTATACGGTATCGCAAATTTGGCATAACATAATATCCACGCATCTGATAATCATTAACATGCAAAGTCCTACCATCTACTGGTAATGAAAAATATAAATTATGATTCGTTCCTTGTTTATACTCAAGCTGCAAATCAAAAGTAAATCTATCCGTAAGTTTAAAATCACTCGTAATATCAGCACCTAAGGCAAAAACATCCTGATCAAATACTTTTCCAGTTCCACCATTTAATCCTAAATTAATTTTATGCAGTTTAGACAACCCAAAAACCCATCTTGTAGAATATTGTTTTCCGCTATCTTTATCTTTTTCCTGATTCCTTCCCGTTCCATTTAAAATAGAAACAGCATAACTTATAGGAACAATGCCCACGTCAAAAGAACCTGTTGCGGAAGCTCCGATTTGGAAGCTCGTCCATCCATTTTTCCCAAATTCATAATACTGATTTGAGAAATCAAAAGACTTAATGACATCCACAGGAACAAGTTCTTCTATACCAAAAGCTGGTCGGAACTGACCTCCTGTTACTGCAAAGTATTTACTAAAAGTATATTTTGCATAAGCATTTTCAAGAACCTTATTTTTAGGATCTGATTTAAAATCAGCTAAATTTACTAGAATCACTACTTCAGTTTGTTCGCTCAATTTTGTATTTAGCCCAACGCGCATTCTCTTAACATCAAATGAAGTTTTAGTAGCCTCTCCAGTTGAATTATGAACTCCAAGAACATCTACATTATCCGAAAGCGCTCCTAAAAAACGAGCCTGAAAAAGTCCTTTAAACTGAAATTGTGGATATTTCACTCCTTCATCAGAATTTGTGGTAGCCTGATTCACATCAACTTGGGCATTCATAAAACAAGGCACCATTAAGATAGCGAATACAATTTTGATTAGCGGAAGTTTCCTCATAAGTATATTAAATAAAAATTTAGACTAGTAATTAGTCAATATGCAAAATCTGATTTTCAGTCTGTACCCTTATCTTCTATTAGAACCCCCATCTACAGGTCTTTGCGTTGCTGGTCTTGGTGTTACAGGTCTAACTGCTGGACGCGTTACTGGCTGCACAGGCCTTACAGCAGGTCGCGTAGATGGATTAGT
Source organism: Flavobacterium frigoritolerans (assembly GCF_025847275.1). Classification (GTDB taxonomy): domain Bacteria; phylum Bacteroidota; class Bacteroidia; order Flavobacteriales; family Flavobacteriaceae; genus Flavobacterium; species Flavobacterium frigoritolerans. The sequence continues at coordinate 52,573 of NZ_JAOZEV010000018.1, read as the reverse complement.
TGGAGTAACTGGACGTGTAGTCGGCCTTGTTACTGGCTGTGTTGGCCTTACAACTGGTCGCGTTGACGGGTTAGTTGGAGTAACCGGACGCGTAGTTGGTCTTGTCGTTCCTGTTCCTGGTCTGGTCGATGGATTAGTCGGACGCGTTACTGGTCTAGTTGTATTACCCGGTCTGGTCGATGGAGTTGTAGGGCGTGTTACTGGCCTAGTCGTATTACCCGGTCTAGATGGCCTTGTAGAAGTAACTGGCGCTGGCCTTTTATAATCTCTTCCATTGTAGGTAGAATTATATCGTCCGTTGGTTCTATTATTTCTAACAACTACCGATGTATTTCTTCTGCTAACATAGTTATTATAATACCTAGGATGTCTTATAACAGCAGTTCTTCGATAATAAGGACTTCTGTAATAATGTCCATGATATCCCCAATAATCATGATAATAAACTGGACGCCAAGGACGCCAGTACGGAGGATAATACCCCCAATGCCAAGGCGATCTATATACTACATATACAGGAGAAAATAAAAATAAAACCACTGGCCATGCACTTACACTAGCACTCACATAACTTGGACTAGTTGTTGTATTGTAATTATTGGTTGTATTATTATTTACGATTACAGTAGCATCTCCTTTGTATCCTGGATTAGGTGTTCCTGAAACAATATCCGAAGGCTCTACAACATAATTTTTACCATATAAATCTTCATCTCCAATAGCCTGAACATGTACCTTGTTCTTTTTATCTTTAGTAACCTCAATAACAGCAACATCTTGCGTTTCTTTGCTATTTACAGCAACCTGAAGCACAATCACATGAGTATTACCCTCCTTATGACCTTCTACCTCAATATAATCGATTTCTCCATCATTATTTAAGTCTAAATTATTAACCTTACTATCCGGATCATTTAATGCTCTTTCGAAATCTTCTAATGTTTTTGATTTTTGAAAAACATCTAATACTGCAAATAAATTAAGATTATCCCCAGGTAAACCTAAAGCAACTGGTTCATCATTTGTTTGAGAAAATATAGGCAGACTAAACAGACTAGTCAACATAATAGCTAAAAATAATACATTTTTTTTCATGTTAATAAGTAGTTAATTTATAAATATGCATACTAAGGTATAAAAAAACAAATAAAGTCCTACATCATCGGAAAACTTTCTGTTTTCTCAATGAAAGTCACTGTAAGTTTTTAAATCCTACCACGAATTTACTTATTATAAACAAAGATTGTAAGACTAATATTCTTAACTTTGCATATAACCGTATTTTATATACACTCATTCCACTTGTAGTATCTTACAAAATCTGTTTGGATTTATCATATATATAGAAACAAAAAAAACACAATGAGAAAACTTTCACCTATTTTCTTTTTCTTTCTTTCATTAACTTATGGATATGCTCAAATTGAAGTCTCTCCAACTTTGGAAGGAGCCATTAATAAAGCTTTAGAAAAAAGTACTTCTTTAAAAAACAAAGATCTCGATATTGAGAAATTAAATCTTCAAGAGAAAGGAGTTTGGAATAAATACATTCCTACTGTCGAAGCAAGTGCATTATACACGTATTTTGACAATAAACTAACAGTAGATCTGCCTACTGCTACTATTCCTATTGTAAATTATCCTTTATTTGATGGTAAAACAGCCTTTAAAAATTATGGGAATATTTTTAATGGAAGTGTAATAGCTAAAACAGTCTTATTTAGCGGTATGCAAATTCCAAACGGGGCCAAAGCAATACACGAAAAAGCCAAAGGAACTGTGTTTTTAAAAGAATCCGAGAAAGATGGAATCATAAAAGACGTCATTAACACATTTGATCAATTAGAACTATTAAAAGAAATAGATAGATTAATAAAAGAAAGTGAAAAGCGATTAGATACCGAAACTAAACGTGTTACAAAAGCAATAGAACAAGGCCTTGCAATTCCTTATGATAGAGATAAAATTAAGCTAGCTTCTCTTGAATTAGCCTCTAAAAAAATTGAACTGGATGGAAAACGAAAATTAGTTTATAAAAAAATTCAGTACTTAACAGGATACTCTATTGCCGAAATAGAAAATGTGCAGTACGACTTAGTTCCATATTTAATTACAAATGAAAAATTAAGCACTCAAAATAAACAAGAAATAAAAGCTTTGGAATCTTTTAAAACTGCTTATGAATATTTGCTAAAAAAAGAAAAAGGCACCTATTTACCAACTTTAGGAGCATTTGGTGGAGTTTCTTATTCAAGTTTATTTAATGCTAATGCTACAACACCTATAGTTACCGGAATAAATCAAGCATTATATTTAGGATTAAACGAGGCAACTATAAGTAATAACTGGGTTGTAGGCGCAGCAATGAAATGGGAAGTTTTTTCAGGTTTTGAAAGAAAACATAAGGTACATGAAGCCAAAATCAATATCGAACAGATGCAAAACCAAATTGACGATACTAAAGAAAAGCTAGAATTGTTACTTGAAAAAAACTTAGTTGACTATAGCGTTCTGACTCAAAAAATTGACATTACTCAACAACAAGAAAAAGTAGCAGGTAATAATTTGAATCTTGCAATAAAACAATACAAAGAAGGGCTTATCAATATATCGGAACGTCTTGAAGCCGAAAATGATTCTTATAAAGCATCTGTAAACAAAACAACTACGTTAATCGAACAACGATTATCAGCTATTGAAACAATAATTGCTACTGGCGATTTATCAAAAAAACTATCTAAATAAAAGTTCTATTTTATGAAAAAAGCAATTATTATAATCAATTTAATTTTCGTCTTTACAAGTTGTGAAAAAGAAAAAAAAGAAAATTTGATTCAGGGAAAAATAGAAAAAGAACAAATTGCTGTTGTTAGCAAAATTCCTGGAAAAATCTTAAAAATATTTGTCAAAGAAGGAGATATAGTCCAAAAAGGAGATACTCTTGCAATTCTTGATATTCCAGAAGTAGACGCTAAAAAAAATCAGGCTGAAGGAGCGGTTATATCTGCGAAAGCCCAATACAAAATGGCTGTAAAAGGAGCAACTGAAAACCAGATTAAACAACTGGAAGCAAAAAAAATGGGATTAAAGGAACAGTATGAATTTGCTCAAAAATCGATTAAACGATTAACAAATATGCTCAAAGACTCTTTAATATCACAACAAACTTATGACGAAACTTTTGCTAAATACCAAGGAGCACAAGCCCAATATAATGCAGTTATTGCCGAACTAGACGACGCAAAAAAAGGAGCTCGTATTGAGCAACAAACAATGGCCTTAGGACAACAAGACAGAGCGCTTGGAGCTTTGCAGGAAGTAGAAACTGCCGATAAAGAACGTTATATTGTAGCTCCGCAAGACATGAGCATAGAAACCATAACATTAACTATTGGCGAACTGGCATTACCTGGTTATACCTTATTTAATGGCTATATTGCCAATAGCACTTACTTCCGCTTTACAATACCAGAGAATCAATTGGATAAATTTAAAAAAGGGCAAGAAGTAACTGTACATGTTCCTTATAAAAAAATAGACATAAAAGGAAACATCAGCACAATAAAACAACTGGGAGCCTATGGAAATATTGCAACCGCATACCCAGATTATGAAATGCAGGAAAGTTTATTCGAAATAAAAATAACACCTTCCAATAGCAATGAAACAAAAGATTTGATCACAAAAACAACTGTTACTTTATCTCTTTAACTATGCAAAATTTCTTTTCATTGCTTAAACGGGAATTCAAATTATTCTGGAAAAACAAAGTGCTTCGATTGCTTTTTATTGGTGCACCAATACTTTATGGCGTTCTATTAGGCTATGTTTATGGTAAAGGTAAAGTGACCGATTTACCCATAATTGTTGTAGATCAAGACCGTACTGAAATGAGCTCAAAAGCAATTCAGATGTTTGAAGACAATGAGGTAATACATATTGCTTCAATTCTATACGATCAAAACAATCTTTCTCAGATTGCCATACAAAAAGAAGCTACCTGCGTTGTTATCATACCAAAGGGATTTGAAAAAATGACTCTCACAAAAAAGTACCCAGAAATCACAACCATCGTAAATACTTCTAATGTCTTAACTGCCAATTACGCATCGACAGCAATACAAGTTTGCCTTGGAACATTAAAAGCTGGGGTACAAATTGAAACTTTAAGAAAACAAGGCGTTCCAGAAAACTTACTTATGTCTCAATACGAACCTTTTAAGACAACTTTTATAAAGAAATACAACCGAAGCACCAACTACATGTATTTTCTTTGGCCAGGTGTTTTAGCAACTGTCCTACAACAAGTTCTTTTACTAGGACTAGCACTTTCTTTTGCATCTGAATTTGAAAACGGAACTTTTAAAGACTTAGTTAAAAGATGTCCTTCAATTTTAAACCTCTTGGCTGTAAAAATTATTCCTTATATGCTAATGAGTTTTGGCATTTGGTTCATATACTGGCTCTTTACTTTATGGTTTAGACTTCCTTTTTATGAAAATCTGCTCCCGCTCACATTCATAGCAGGAATTTTTGTGTTATCAGTTTCTTTTATTGGTATTCTGGTAAGTATTTTAATCCCTAACCAATTAAAAGCTACAGAAGTCCTAATGGTTATTGCAACTCCTAGTTTTATTCTAAGTGGATTTACTTGGCCTTTAAGCCAAATGCCACAAGCCGTGCAAGCAATTGCAAACGTAATCCCATTAACACATTTCTTAAAAGCTTTTAGAATATTAATAATCGAAAATGGGACTTTTTCACAAACAACAAAACCTATTTGGAACATGATTATTATAGGCTTAGTTTGCTCAATTGCAGCCTATATTGCCTTATACTACAAGAAGAAAAATGCTCTAAAAGAAGCTTAGTCTTCCTAATTATCAGATAAAAAAAAACGGCATAAGCTAATCCTTATGCCGTTTTTCATTATTAAAACATAAAACTATTTTTCTATTTCTCTCATTGAGTCCATTTTTTTATGCGCTAAGAAACCAGCAACATCTTCAAAATGCTCTTTTACACGTTTATTTCCAAACTCAAAAACCTTAGTTGCTAATCCGTCAAGGAAATCACGATCGTGAGAAACCAAGATTAAAGTACCATCAAAATCACGTAAAGCATCTTTAATAATATCTTTGGTTTTCATGTCTAAGTGATTCGAAGGCTCATCCAGAATCAATAAGTTAACTGGCTCTAACAATAATTTAATCATTGCCAAACGCGTTTTCTCTCCTCCTGAAAGCACTTTTACTTTCTTTGTAATATCATCTCCCTGAAACATAAAAGCCCCAAGAATGTTCTTTATTTGCGTTCTAACATCTCCAACAGCAATAGCATCGATAGTTTCGAAAATTGTAGCATTTTCATCTAACAAAGAAGCCTGATTCTGAGCAAAATACCCGATTTGCGAATTATGCCCAATATCAACACTTCCTTCATCGATTCCAATTTCTTTCATGATGGCTTTAATCATAGTCGATTTTCCTTCACCATTTTTCCCCACGAAAGCTACTTTCTGACCTCTTTCAATAACTACATTAGCATCTTTGAATACTACGTGATCTCCATAAGATTTTGACAAATCCTTTACCACAACAGGATATTGTCCTGAACGTGCTGCTGGAGGAAATTTTAATTTTAGTGCCGAATTATCTACTTCATCAACCTGTACTATAACCAATTTTTCCAGCATCTTAACACGAGACTGAACTGCATCAGTTTTAGAGAAAGTTCCTTTAAAACGATCTATAAATGCTCTGTTATCAGCAATCATTTTTTGTTGTTCATCATATGCCTTTTGTTGGTGTATACGACGATCTTTTCTTAACTCTAAATAATGAGAATATTTAGCTTTGTAATCATAAATCCTCCCCATTGTAACTTCAATAGTACGATTGGTAATATTATCTACAAATGCTCTATCATGCGAAATTACCACAACTGCTTTAGCTGAGTTAATTAAAAACTCCTCTAGCCATTGAATACTCTCAATATCCATATGATTGGTTGGCTCATCCAGCAAGATCAAGTCTGGTTTACGCAAAAGAATTTTAGCCAATTCAATTCGCATTCTCCATCCTCCAGAAAACTCAGAAGTTTGTCGTGTAAAATCTTCACGTTCAAAACCTAATCCAACTAAAATTTTCTCAACTTCAGCTTCATAATTTACTTCTTCAATCGCATAAAATTTCTCACTTAAGTCCGAAACTCTTTCGATTAATTTCATGTAAGCATCACTTTCATAATCAGTACGAACAGTTAATTGTTCGTTTATCTCATCTATTTCAGCTTTCATTTGAAAAATCTCGCCAAAAGCTTTTGAAGCTTCCTCCATTACAGTTGATCCATCTTTGGTCAATAAATGCTGAGGCAAATAAGCCACAACAGCATCTTTTGGAGCCGAGATACTTCCAGTAGAAGGTTTACTTTGACCAGCAATTATTTTTAAAAGTGTCGATTTTCCCGCACCATTTTTACCCATAAGGGCGATTTTATCATTTTCATTTATAGCAAAAGAAACATCGCTAAAAAGTGTAGTTCCTCCAAACTGAACTGAAATATCATTAACTGTAATCATTATACTGTGAATTTGTTTATTCGGTTAATCGTTAATTTGCTAACCCAAATTTTCGAGGTGCAAAGATAGATTAATTAGAGTATTCGACAATACAATTAAATCTCTGACATCTTTGTTTTTTAAGTTTCGTCATTTTTCTTACATATTTTATTTTTTTTATCATACCTTGTATAAGAATCTAAAAATCAGAAAAACATGAGAACAAAATTAAACTTAGTAGTTTGCCTTATTGCAGGATTAATATTTGGACTTTCTGCAAATGCACAAAAAACTGTAATCAAAAAAGAAGCTTTACCCGCAAATGCACAAAATTTCTTAAAGACTCACTTCGGATCTAAAAAGCCCAGCTACATACTGCAAGACAAAGAGATCCTCTCAACAGAATACAAAGTTCAATTTGACAATAAAATTGAAATCGAATTTGATAAAAAAGGAAACTGGAAAGAAGTTGATGGCAAAAGCGCTAAAATCCCAAGCTCTATTATCCCTAAAAAAATTGCGACTTATGTAAAAACAAATTTCCCTAAAGAAAAAATAACCAAAATAGAAATAGGAACTTTTGGCTACGAAACAAAACTAACCAACGGTTTAGAATTAAAATTTAACCTAAAAGGCGATTTTACTAAGATCGATAAATAGCATTTAACTAAAAAAACAAAAACCCGACAAATTTTAAAAACTTGTCGGGTTCGCTATATTATCTAATTTCAAATTGACTAATTATCTAATTAAATTCAGTCTTTTCTCCATTTTTTTGTTTCTTCAAAAATATGCTCTAAAATTGCAGCTTCTTTTTCATCGAAATCAATATTTCTGCGTCCCATAACCAATCTTGCAGTTTCAAAAGCTTTCTTGGTAACATATGTTGTAAAACCTGCTGCCCCACCCCAAGAAAAACTTGGCACAAAGTTGCGAGGAAAGCCTGAACCAAAAATATTAGCACTTACTCCTATTACTGTACCTGTATTAAACATGGTATTAATTCCGCATTTACTATGATCTCCCATCATTAAACCACAAAACTGAAGTCCGGTTTTAGCGAATCCCTCTGTTTCATAGCTCCATAATTTCACTTCCTCATAGTTATTTTTTAGGTTAGAATTATTAGTATCTGCACCAATATTACACCATTCACCTAAAACTGAATCTCCTAAAAATCCGTCATGCCCTTTATTTGAATTTGCAAAAAGAACCGAATTCTTAACCTCTCCTCCTATTCTAGAACCTACTCCTACAGTTGTAGCCCCATAAACTTTAGCATTCATTTTTACTTGTGCATTTTCACATAAAGCAAATGGTCCACGAATAACTGAGCCTTCCATAATCTCAGCATTTTTACCTATATATATTGGTCCTGTAGATGCGTTTAAAGTAACAAACTCAAGTTTCGCACCCTCTTCTATAAATATATTCTCAGGAGCAATAGTATTTACGCTTTTAGGGATTGGTTGCGATTTCCTGTCTTCTGTCAAGAAATTAAAATCTTCGCGAATTGCCGCATCATTTTTCGAGAAAATATCCCAAGTATTTTCTACTGTTATACAATTACCGCTGTATTGAATAATTTCATAAGTATCAAAATCAACTTCTTCTTGATTTTCACTTGTAAAAAAAGCAATAACATCTTCCCCTTTAAAGATAGCTTGATTAATTTTTAAATCCGAAACCAGTTCTGCTAAGTCATAATTTGGTAAAAACGAAGCATTTATCATTACATTTTCCTCAAGCTCTACCATTGGATATTTTTCTGACAGATACTCTTCGGTTATTGTGGTTGTAGTTGATCCTAAATGCATTTCCCATTTTTGACGTATTGTCATTATTCCGATTAAGATATCAGCAACAGGTCGGGTAAACGTAAAAGGCAACAAGGCATTCCGGACGGGCCCGTCGAATAGAATGTAATTCATATATTAATTTAATTTGACAATATTTTAAAATCTCGATTTGGTTATCGAGTCCAAAGTTACAAATATTTTATTTGTTTCATTTAATGATAAGACTTCTTAATCAAGCATTAAGACAATATAATGTACAAAAAAAGCCTTCCAAAAAGGAAGGCTTTGATTTATTTAGAAACGAGCTAAAATTATTTAGCGTGTTTAGCGTATTTAGTTTTGAATTTATCAATACGTCCTGCAGTATCGATAAGTTTAGATTTACCTGTGTAAAAAGGGTGAGATGTTCTAGAGATCTCCATTTTTACAAGTGGATATTCAACACCATCAACTGTTATTGTTTCTTTTGTATCTGCAGTAGATTTAGTAACAAAAACTTCTTCATTTGACATGTCTTTGAAAGCAACTAATCTGTAATTTTCTGGGTGAATTCCTTTTTTCATCTTTTTTTTATTTATTGTTTGGAGCGTTTTAATTTTGAAGCTTCTTCGTGGTTAGAAAAAGGTGTAAATGCAACTACTCTTTTTGTTTAAAAACTTTTAATTATTTCAGTTTGCAAATTTACAATTATTTTTCAATAAACAAACCTTTACCCTATTTTTTTTATCTAAAATCGAAAAGCATTTTTTATCCATGAATATATTGGGAATTGTTATATTTGTGGATTAATTTTAAAACATATAAATTATGATTAATGAAGTTATAAAAAAGAATGGAATTACTTACGGTATAATAATAGGTGTAGTTTTAGCCCTAATCACCGCAATTATGTACTCAATAGACCTAAAACTATTCGTTTCTGGTTGGATTGGAGGTATGACATTTGTTATTTTTCTAGTAATAACTATTACTTTATTATCAAAAACTAAAAAAGATTTAAAAGGTATTTTCACCTTTAAAGATGCATTTACAACTTATTTTGTTGCCATTCTTGTAGGGATTCTAATTTCTACTTTCTTCAATATCATTTTATTTAACGTTATTGACCCTAGTGCAAAAGACACTTTGGGTGAATTAATCAGAAAATATATGGCTGAAACATTACAAAAATTCGGAACACCTGCATCGGTAATAAATGAAACAATGGCAAAAATGAAAGAAAGTAATCCTTATGCTACTGCTGAGTTATTAAAAGCATTAGTTTTTAGTATTGTTGGCTACTCAATATTAGGATTAATTATGGCCGCCTTTTTTAAAAGCAAAAATACATATCAAGAATAAAATAAATGAATTTATCTATACTTATACCGCTTCTTAACGAAGAGGAATCACTTACGGAACTATATACATGGATCATTAAAGTGATGAAATCTAACAATTACTCATATGAAATCATTTTTGTAGATGATGGAAGTACAGATAATTCTTGGAATATTATTGAAGGATTTTCTAATGAAAATCCGAATGTAAAAGGAATCCGGTTCATGAAAAACTTTGGTAAATCGCAAGCTTTACATGCTGGTTTTGCCAAAGCAAATGGTGATGTTATCATTACTATGGATGCCGATTTACAAGATAGTCCGGATGAAATCCCTGGATTATACGAAATGATTACCAATCAGAAATTTGATTTAGTTTCGGGCTGGAAAAAGAAACGCTACGACTCTGTTGTAGCAAAAAATTTACCATCGAAATTATTTAATTGGGCTGCGAGAAAAACTTCTGGTGTTGAATTAAATGATTTTAATTGCGGATTAAAAGCATACAAAAATGCCGTTGTTAAGAACATTGAAGTTTCAGGCGAAATGCACCGTTACATTCCTGTTTTAGCAAAAAACGCAGGTTTTAATAAAATTGGAGAGAAAGTAGTTATACATCAGGCTCGTAAATATGGCGAAACCAAATTTGGTATGGAGCGCTTTGTTAATGGTTTCCTGGATTTGATTACAATTTGGTTTTTATCAAGATTCGGAAAAAGACCAATGCACCTATTTGGCGCAATGGGATCGCTTATGTTTATAATTGGCTTTTTACTGGCCGGTTATATTGGTGTTTCCAAATTGTACCATATGTATATGGGAATGCGTTATAACTTGGTGACGAATAACCCTTGGTTTTTTATCGCATTAACAACTATGATATTAGGAACACAATTATTTCTTGCTGGATTTTTAGGGGAAATTATTTTACGAACTAAAAATAATGAAGCTCGTTATAAAATAGCAAATCAGGTAAATTTTTAACACATACCCTAGCCCTATCCCGATAGCTATCGGGAAGTAGTGGCATTCTTTATTTTTTTTCTTTAAAAATATAAAGACATAACTTTCCGATAGCTATCGGAAAGCAGGAGATTTTTTCGAGAAATCGAAATGTTAACTCCTGAAATTGCATTATTATTTTTTGACTTACAATTTTAAACAATATACAAATGAATATAGCACCTAACATTTTAACTGCTGTAAACGAATGGCTAACGCCAGCATTTGACAATGAAACACAAGCGGCGATTAAAGAAATGATGACAACATCGCCTAAAGACCTTGAGGAAAGTTTTTATAAAAATCTAGAATTCGGAACTGGTGGAATGCGTGGTATTATGGGTGTTGGTAGTAACCGCATCAATAAATACACACTTGGAAGAAACACACAGGGACTTTCTGATTATATGCACAAAGTTTTCCCTAACCAAGCTCTAAAAGTAGCAATTGCTTATGATTGCCGTCACAACAGTAACACACTTGCCAAAGTTGTTGCCGACGTTTTCTCTGCAAATGGAATTCACGTTTATTTATTTTCAGATATGCGTCCAACTCCAGAATTATCTTTTGCACTTAAACATTTAGGCTGCCAATGTGGTATTGTACTTACCGCATCACATAACCCGCCTGAATATAACGGATATAAAGTATACTGGGAAGATGGTGGACAAATTGTTCCTCCGCAGGATGCTGAGATTATTGCGATGATTGAAAGCTTAGACTATGCAAAAATTAAATTTCATGCTAATGAAAAATTAATTGAATATATAGATACAGAGATTGATAATGCTTTTATCAAATCATCTATTGAAAACGCTAGTTTTAATACTCCAGCTGAAGCTAAAGAAGATTTACAAATCGTTTTTACATCTTTACATGGAACTTCTATAAAATCAATCCCTCCTACTTTATCACAAGCAGGTTATACTAATGTACACATTGTACCTGAACAGGCTGTCCCAAACGGAGATTTCCCTACTGTAAAATCACCTAACCCAGAAGAACCTGAAGCATTAACAATGGCATTGGTATTAGCTGATAAAACAAATTCAGATATTGTTGTTGGTACAGATCCTGACTGTGATCGTCTAGGAGTTGCTGTACGCAATAACGAAGGAGAAATGATTTTGCTAAATGGAAACCAAACCATGATTTTAATGACTTCTTTCTTATTGCAAGAGTGGAAAAAAGCTGGAAAAATCAATGGAAAACAATTTATAGGATCAACTATTGTTTCAACTCCTATGATGATGGAACTTGCAACAAGCTATGATGTGGAGTGCAAAGTAGGCTTAACAGGTTTTAAATGGATTGCCAAAATGATCAAAGACTTCCCTGAACTTGAATTTATCGGTGGTGGAGAAGAAAGCTTTGGTTTTATGGTTGGAGACGCTGTTCGTGATAAAGATGCCGTTGCTGCAACTTTACTAATTTGCGAAATGGCCGCTCAAGCAAAAGCAAATGGAAGCTCTGTTTACAAAGAACTTTTAAATCTTTATGTTGAACACGGATTTTACAAAGAACACTTGGTTGCTTTAACCAAAAAAGGAATAGAAGGATTACAAGAAATTAACCAAATGATGATTAATTTACGTGAAAATCCTGTAAAAGAAATAGATGGACAAAGAGTAATAATGGTAGAAGATTACCAATCATCTACAGCATTAAATTTACTGAGTGGCGAAGTATCTGAAATGACTATCCCAAAATCAAATGTGCTTATTTATTATACTGAGGATGGTTCTAAAATTTGTGCAAGACCAAGCGGAACTGAACCAAAAATCAAATTTTATATTAGCGTAAATACAGAATTGTATTCTGTAGAAGACTTTGATTCTACTGATGCAATTTTAGACAAAAAAATAAAAAATATTATCGCTGCGATGCAATTGAATTAATTTTTTTACTTCCGACTTATAAAGTTGATTTAAAAAATAAAAACATCTTGAATGAACAATTTCAAAAGAATACTCCCTTTTATATTCCCTTATAAAAGATACGCATACATGAATATTTTGTTTAATATTCTTTATGCATTATTTAGCACGCTTTCGTTTATGGCATTAATCCCTATGATTCAGGTATTATTTGACCAAACAAAAAGGAACACCACAATGCCTGTTTACGAAGGTATTTGGGAGTTTAAAAACTATGCCGAAAATTACTTAAGCTATTTTATCACACAGGCAACCGATAATTATGGTGTAGGATACACACTATCTATAATGGTAGCAGTGATTATTTCGATATTTTTATTAAAAAATCTATGTGATTATCTTGCGATGTTCTTCATTACTTTTTTAAGAAATGGTGTTTTAAGAGATATGCGAAATGCGATGTATAAAAAAACACTTGAATTACCTTTATCATTTTTCTCCGAAAAAAGAAAAGGTGATGTTATTTCTCGTATTGCAGGTGATGTTAACGAAGTACAAACTTCATTTCTGGCAATTTTAGAACTTATCGTAAAAGAACCGCTTACTATTGTATTTACAATTATCGCCATGCTTGCTATAAGTCCTCAATTAACTTTATTTGTTTTTATTTTTATTCCTGTTTCTGGATATATCATATCATTGATAGGAAAGCAATTAAAAAAACAATCAACTAAAGCACAACAAGAACAAGGAACATTTTTATCTACTATTGAAGAAACATTAGGTGGCTTAAAAGTGGTGAAAGGATATAACTCTGAAAATTATTTCAATAGCGTTTTCCAAAACTCAACGCAACGCTTCTTTAAACTATCAAATAGTATTGGAAATCGTCAAAACTTAGCTTCTCCTGCAAGTGAATTCATGGGAATCATGGTAATTGCAATTTTGCTATGGTATGGTGGTCAAATGGTTTTAATCGAAAAAACATTAAATGGCGCTTCATTCATCGCTTATATGGGATTAGCTTACAACATCCTTACTCCTGCAAAAGCAATCTCAAAAGCTTCTTATGGTGTAAAAAGAGGAAATGCAGCAGCAGAACGTGTATTAGAAATTCTTGACCAAGAAAACCCAATTACAAGTAAAGTAGATGCTATAGAAAAAGCTACTTTTGACTCTGATATCACAATTAAAAACATCAACTTTAAATACGAGAAAGAAAATGTATTAAAAGACTTTTCTCTTGAAATAAAAAAGGGACAAACTGTTGCCCTAGTTGGGCAATCAGGCAGTGGAAAAAGTACTATAGCCAATCTTCTTACTCGTTTTTATGATGTAAACGAAGGCAGTATAAAGATTGACGATATCAATATTAAAGATATGTCTTTACATTCTCTACGTGGTTTAATGGGATTAGTAACTCAAGATAGTATCTTATTTAATGACACCATAAAAGCCAATATCTCGCTAGGTAAATTAGATGCAACCGATGAAGAAATTATTGAAGCTCTAAAAATTGCCAATGCTTTTGAATTTGTAAGCGAATTACCTCTTGGCATTTATACCAATATTGGAGACAGCGGAAACAAACTTTCTGGCGGACAAAAACAACGTTTATCAATTGCTCGTGCCGTTTTAAAGAATCCTCCAATTATGATTCTTGACGAAGCAACATCTGCACTAGATACTGAAAGCGAAAAATTTGTACAAGTGGCTCTTGAAAACATGATGCAAAACCGTACCTCTATTGTTATTGCGCACCGTTTATCTACTATACAAAAAGCAGATTTAATCGTTGTTATGCAAAAAGGTAAAATTGTAGAACAAGGAACTCATGAAAACCTAATAGCTTTAAACGGAACTTATAATAAGCTAGTTACCATGCAGTCGTTTGAATAATTTTTCTTAATTTAGAGATACCTAAGACCTAAGCACTTATGTATCGTCACAATTCAAACATTAATCTTCCCGAAGATCCTAATACAGTAGTCTGGAAATACTTAGATTTATCTAAGTTTCTAGACTTATTGATGTCTAAAAAACTATTCATGTCTCGTTCTGATAAATTTGAAGATCAGTACGAGGGCACGTTTAGCGAACCTACTTATGAAGAGATTAAAAAACTTGCTATAGACAATCCCGAGTTTATAGATTATTACAAGACTCATCGCGAAAAAGTAGCCATAAGCAGTTGGCATATCAATGAATATGAATCGTTTGCTATGTGGCAGATATTCACTCAAAATAGCGAAGGATTAGCGATTCAATCTACCATTGGAAGATTACAAAAAGCATTGAAAACCGAGAATAATTATGATCAATATATAGGTGAAGTAAATTATATTGATTACAAGAAAGAATACATCCCATTTGATGATTTATTCTTTCCATTTTTATTTAAAAGAAAAAGTTTTCAATATGAACGTGAAGTACGTATAATCACAGATTCTTCCAAAAGCAACATTAAAATCAATGATGGCTTAAGGGTTAATGTTAACCTTAAATATCTTATTGAAAAAATATACATTCACCCCAAATCGGAGAACTGGTATAAAAAACTTGTAATTGATTTAGTTCACAAACTAGGTTATGACTTTGATATAGAAAAATCTGATCTTGAAAGCGATATTTTGATATAATTAAAAATACTAAATTGGCTTATAACTAATCACTTTCCAATCTTTAACTCCAAGATTAATGTAGTTATAATGCAAAACATCATTTTTATCAAACTGACCATTTTTATTTGTGTCTTCGATAGTTCTAAAATACAAACGATTTTTTGAATCAATAATATTCCAGTCTATTAGTTCTTGAAAATCTTCAGAAACTTTAACAAATCGCTCTCCGCTAATATCACTTAAATACAATGCTTTTATATCGCTAGTATCCAATTTACCATCTTTATTGGTATCCATATCAACCATAGTATACACCATAACATGATTATGTGTTTTATCGGCAATTGTTTTTAAATAAGTGGCTGTTTGAATTAAAACTTCTTTATCTGTCAATGGTCTTATAGAATCCGAATCTATCTTTTGAAATTTTAAATTTTGCAAATATCCCGTGATTTCATATTCTCCGATATTCGAAATCGTAAAACTTATATCATTTACACTCGATGAACCATAACGCGCTTTAACACCTCTTTCGTACACTCTTACATCTCCAACTGGGTGAATTAAATAACCTGTCCCTTCCATCTGAATTGGCAAATCAGCAATTGCAACTTGCGTTGAATCGACCTTAGCAATCACTTTTGAAGCAGTAGAAGCATCATAAGTAACCTTTGGTTTTTCGACTTCATTTTTACAACTCACTAAGAGTAAAACAGAAAGACTTATAATAGATATATGTAATTTTCTCATGTTGTTTTATTAAAAAATAATTTCAAATGTAATGAATTTTAAAAATGGTTCACCCCTTTACAGTCAATTTATACATTCTAAACTAGCTTTTTCGTTGGTTATTATAACCTTGCAGTTAATTTTACATTAAAAACTCTCGAAGTCATATAATTAGGAATTGCATATTGATTTTTAGAATACACATCCCGAACCCAAGTGTTAGTAATAGCATTTTTATTATCAAAAAGATTGAAGATTTCAAATCCTAATGACAATTCTTTAAATTCTTTAAATAGCTTACTTTTTGCAACTCTATTATTATCAATAAAAACTTTAGAAAATCCAACATCCGCTCGACGATAATCATTCAATCGATTTTGATATAGATATGGATCTGAATACGAAGGAGATCCTCCAGGCAATCCTGTATTATAAACCAAATTTAAATACAATTTTACACTTGGAATATTAGGCATATAGTCCTGAAATAAAAGGGCAAACTTCAATCGTTGATCCGTTGGCCTTGCTATATATCCATTATTTTCGTAATTCTCTTCGGTTTTTAAATATCCAAAACTAAACCAAGATTCAGTTCCTGGCACAAACTCGCCGTTTAATCTAAAATCCAAGCCTTGCGCATAAGCTGTTGCATTATTATTAGCAACATATCGAACTCTAACATTGTCTATTGTATAAACATTCACATCCGATAATGATTTATAATATAACTCTGAAACAAGTTTAAATGGTCTGTTCCACATTTTAAAACTATAGTCATTACTTAAAACCACATGTACAGACTGTTGTGCTTTTGTATTTGGCAACACTTCTCCACTTTGATTTCGCAATTCTCTATAAAATGGTGGCTGATGATATAACCCTCCCGAAAGCCTAAAAACCATATCCATATCCCAATCTGGCTTTATAGCAAATTGTGCACGCGGACTAAATACTAACTGGTTTTTACCCTCGACAATTCCTCCTGATACTTTCCAGTCCTGAAAACGAACTCCTGCATTATACCAAACTTCACTAGAACCTAAAACTCCTTTTCGGCTCCATTGCGCATAACCCGAAAAGCGATTTATAGTATTAAAATTTATTGCCCTCACATTTTGATAAGGAAAAAGCGGACCTGCATAAGATTCGTATGGCTGATTATTTTTAGGGAAATTTACAATTGGTGGATTTACAGAAAATCCAGCTGAGTCGATTACTTCCCACTCCGCCACACGATCACGTATAGATTCACGAGTATATTTTACTCCCCATTCAAGAAGATTATCTTTCCAATTATAAATTCCTTTTAATTCGGCATTAACAATTAAAGCATCTAGATCATTTCGTGCATGATTTAATTGTGAACCAATTCCTTTGGTATAATCTACTTCTTGCAAAACTATTGAGCCATCACCATCTACCTCACCTAAACGATATTGTGCTAAAATATCATAATGTTCCTGTTCTTGTGTATGAAATATCGAACCTATGAACTTTAAAGTAAAATCTGAAGAAACAATATATGTTGATTTTATTGCACCAAAATAAGTGTCATATTTATCTCTCTCCTGTCCTTCATAATATACTGCAAGCGCCATTGGCTTATCGATAGTTCCAAATTTAGTTTCTCGGGTTAATGGCTGATACAAATATTTATTTTGAGAAATGGCTCCTAAAAAACTCCATTGCCATTTTGCTGAAGCAAAATAATTTATGTTCGTTTGAATATCGGTATAAGAAGGCGTATAATTAGTCTGTGTATCCTGACTATTTACAAGCATACTATTATTTCGGTAACGAACTCCTGTGATTGCTGACCATTTCTTGTTTTTAGAAACAGCATCAACAGCAACACTTCCTCCAAGTAAACTTGCCTCAAAAGATGCTCCAAACTGAGTTGGTTTTCGATACGTAATATCCAATACTGACGAAAGTTTGTCCCCAAACTTTGCTTGAAATCCTCCTGCCGAAAAATCGACATTCTGAACCAAATCGGTATTTGTAAAACTCAATCCCTCTTGTTGCCCTGAACGAATTAAAAATGGTCGATATACTTCAATCTCATTCACATAAACAAGATTTTCATCATAATTCCCTCCTCGAACAGCATATTGCGTACTCAATTCATTGTTCGAATTTACTCCGGGTAATGTTTTTAATATATTTTCGATTCCTGCATTAGCGCCTGGAATTTTCTTTATAGTCGTTTGATCTACGGTTGTAATTCCTTGTATGCGTTTTTTATTTGCCAAAACAACAATCTCCCCCATTTGCTCGGCATAACTATTCATAACAGGATTTAAAACGAATATCTCATTTGGTTTTAAAGTTACAGTTACCGTCATCATTTTCTGAGAAACGTGGGTAAAAACAATAATCACTTTTTTATTAGATGGGATTGAAATATCAAAAAAACCATCCGAATTAGACTGCGATACATTTCCTGAGTGAGAAACATTTACATCAGTAACGGGAAAATTGCTTTCATTAAGAATTATTCCTTTTACTCGGGCATTCTGAGCAAACGAAACAAAACCAACACACAATAAAAGGGAGACAAATAGCAGGTTCTTGTTCAAACGTTATATTTTTATTTTATTTGACTTCTAAAAAAACGTGTCTCAAAGATAGCAGAATTCCCCACATTATCAACAACTTCTATTTTTAAATCATTTGCTCCTTCAGCTACAATTCCATCACTAAAGTCATGAGTTATTTTTTTAGTTTTATTATCATACTCAAACAATATCCAATTTCCATTCAAATAACCATTGTAGGATTTAATCCCCGACATACTATCACTAATTGTAAACTGAATTTTCTTTACATCACTTATCCATTTACCTTCTATTGGTTTTGCAATATTAATTGTTGGTCGAATTGTATCAACAGCCAATCCGAATTGACCTAAAATTCTTGACTTTGCTTTATACTCTGTCCCTTTACGCGATGTAGCATTATAACTATTACTCTTGCCTGTAATTCTAGCTATATACACTTTGTCCCTAAGATTTTCAGGATATTTATCATCCTCAATAGTAATTGTAAAATTAGAATGTACTGGAACTGTATCATCATGGATATAAATACGGTCATTTTTTACATCAAAATTCAAATTAAAATCATCATAAAATGTTCCTGCTGGAAAAAACACAGACATATTATCTTTAGAAAAATTAGCATCTTTATTATATTTCACCAAATACTTAGACTCTACAGGCTTGGATTCCACAACAGCAGGCAATGAATTGTATTGAACCGGAATATTAATTGTATTAGTGTTTCCATAAAAATCCGAAACTTCTATACGATATGCCGAAGCTAGATTTGGAACAACAGGAAGCACGCCATTAAGCGAATCTGTTTTAATGACACTCAAAGCAAAAGGAGTTTTCATAAACAACTTTTGCACTCTTTGACCTGTTTTTTTATATCTAGAATAATCAATCAAAGCGTTTATATACCTCATTTCATCAAATGAATAAGTATTAAACTGGTATTCATAATTTGACATTCCGTTGTAAAAAGATTCTACTTTATAAACTCCATTTTTATTAAAAGAAACATCATCGTAATCTACAGCAGTAACTCCAAAACCAATTTTTCCATTTGTAGTAACGCTGCTAGATATATAAGTTCCATCTTTTTGCAATGACAAATTAAGCATTAAAGGTATTTTTGACTGATTAACAATAGTTTTATCGTCAAGCGGATAAACATATAAATTAGAAACAACAGGTTTTTTGGTATCTTTTATATATTTATCAAAACCAAAAAACATTGGATTTATAACAAACTCTGTTTTTGAATCACGAAATTCAAAATGCAAATGCGGACCCTCTGAAGATCCAGTATTTCCAGACAAACCTATTAATTGACCTTTAGTAACATCCATTTCACCAGGCTTCAAAAACATTTCAATTTCAAATGATTTCTCTTTATAATGTGTCTTCTTGATATATTCCTGAATTGACCCTACCATACTTTGCAGATGTCCATATACTGACGTATATCCATTGGGATGGGTTATGTACAACGTTTTACCATTTCCGAAAGTCGAAATTTTAATCCTCGATATATAACCATCAGCAACAGCATAGACATTTAAACCTTCTCTTTGATTCGTTTTCAAATCAAAACCTGCATGAAAATGATTTGGTCTTAGTTCTCCAAAATTTCCCGAAAGCTGCATCGGAATATCAAGTGGAGGTCTAAAATAGTCTTTTGGATAATCTGTCTGAGCAGAAATAAAATTACAAAACAGCAGAAAAAGTACAGAATATTTCATGATTTACATTTTTGCTAAGATAAAAAAAAGTTAGCAAAATAATTAGGAAAACTACCAAATACAATACCTTGAATTCCATTAATTTGCTATTTTTAATGCAAAAAAATCGATAAAATATTGCATTAATAAAAAGGAATACTAACTTTGTATGATTAAGTAATGAATAGGATTTGTAATGAGTGTAATTGCCGAAATAATTGATACTCTTGAATATAAAGTTGAAAAACTTTTTGCGAAGCTAAAATCTTTAGCAAAGAATAATCAAGAACTAAAGTCAGAATTAATAGAGGCTAATCAGACTATACAAAGACAGTCCGGAGAGATTGAGGCCCTAAAAAAGCAGTACGAAACACTCAAAATCGCCAATTCTTTACTTGGCAGTAACGATAATAAAAGAGATACAAAGCTTAAAATAAATTCATTAATTCGTGAAATTGATCACTGTATAGCACAACTATCAGACTAGTAACACCATGGACGAAAAGCTTAAAATTAAAATATCAATCGCAGACAGAGTTTACCCGTTAACGGTAGATCTCTCACAGGAAGAAGGCCTTAGGAGCGCTTCTAAAAAAATTGATGTGATGATAAAGCAATTTGAAGAAAACTATGCTGTTCGTGATAAACAGGACGTTTTAGCCATGTGTGCTTTACAATTTGCCTCTCAAGTAGAGCAAAAACAAATTGACAAAGCTATTGATAGTGATGAAACTATCGAACGAATTAAAAGATTAAATACCCTTTTAGATCAATATCTCGAAAATTAAACGTTCTTTACAGAAACTAAGATACTGCCTACATTAGTTCATATTTGGTAAACTCAACACTAACAAATTAGAATGAGCAAATCATCACTACTAAAGCATGCCACGCTCCGGCGAGGAAACTTGAACAGTGAGTTAGCTCAAAACTTGTCTTTTCGAGTTTATACAAGCAACCTAATGTAGGCTTTTTTATATATAAATTTTAACAAACATGGACAGCATAATAACGATCATTATTTCAGGAATTATAGGTATTGCAGCAGGTTTTGGGATAGCCAAAATCATCGAAAAAAGCAATATTTCCAATTTAATCAAAAATTCAAAAAAAGAAGCAGCATCCATTTTAAAAGATGCTAATCTGGAAGCCGAAAACATTAAGAAAGATAAAATTCTTCAAGCAAAAGAAAAGTTTATTGAATTAAAATCAGAACACGAACAAGTAATTCTTGCAAGAGATAAAAAAGTAGCTGAAGTAGAAAAAAGAGTTAGAGACAAAGAATCTCAAATTTCTAATGAACTATCAAAAGCTAAAAAGACCAATGATGATTACGAAGCTAAAACGCAAGAGTACAACACTAAAATTGAAGTTTTAGATAAAAAACAAGCTGAAGTTGACAAATTACACAAAAGTCAATTACAGCAATTAGAAGTAATTTCAGGACTTTCTGCTGAAGAAGCTAAAAACCAATTAATGGAAGGCTTAAAAGCTGAAGCAAAAAGCAGTTCGATGTCTTATATTCAAGATACTATCGAAGAGGCAAAACTTACAGCACAACAAGAAGCTAAAAAAATCATCATTAATACAATTCAAAGAGTTGGAACTGAAGAAGCAGTAGAAAACTGTGTATCTGTATTCAACATTGAATCGGATGATGTAAAAGGAAGAATTATTGGACGTGAAGGTAGAAATATCCGTGCTCTAGAAGCTGCTACTGGTGTTGAAATTATCGTAGATGATACTCCTGAAGCAATTATCCTTTCTTGTTTCGATCCTGTACGTAGAGAAATTGCACGTTTGGCATTACATAAATTAGTTACTGATGGGCGTATTCACCCAGCACGTATTGAAGAAGTTGTCGCTAAAACTGCCAAACAAATTGATGATGAAATCATCGAAGTAGGAAAACGTACAGTTATAGACTTAGGAATACACGGTTTACACCCTGAATTAATAAAAGTTGTCGGACGTATGAAATACCGTTCTTCTTACGGTCAAAACTTATTACAACACTCTAGAGAAGTATCTAAATTGTGTGGTATTATGGCTGCCGAATTAGGATTGAACGTAAAACTAGCTAAAAGAGCAGGTTTATTACATGATATTGGTAAAGTTCCAGATACCGAAAGTGATTTACCTCACGCATTATTAGGAATGCAATGGGCTGAGAAATATGGTGAAAAAGAAGAAGTTTGCAACGCAATTGGTGCGCATCACGACGAAATCGAAATGAAATCTCTATTATCACCAATCGTACAAGTTTGTGATGCTATTTCTGGCGCAAGACCTGGCGCAAGAAGACAAGTATTAGATTCTTATATTCAACGTTTAAAAGATCTTGAAGAAGTAGCTTACGGATTTAATGGAGTTAAAAATGCCTATGCAATTCAAGCTGGTAGAGAACTTCGTGTTATTGTAGAAAGCGAAAAAGTATCTGATGATAATGCTGCAAGTTTATCATTTGATATCTCACAAAAAATACAAACTGAAATGACTTATCCAGGTCAAGTTAAAGTAACTGTAATACGAGAAACTAGAGCCGTAAATATTGCAAAATAAACAGCTTCTCTATTTTATATCATAAAAAAACTCCTCAATTGAGGAGTTTTTTATTTTTAATACTTTTTTCATCTTTAACAGATTAAGAAAAATTAAGATCCATTCACACTAGGTTATCTTAAACTTAACCGCTAAGAAAGCTAAATTTTACTCAAGTTCGCAAAGCCACCAACTCAACCATATTCCCAAAATCATGGAGATTCTTCGACTCCGCTCAGAAAGACAAGTTTATGGGTATTATCAATATATGAGCTTCTAAACTTTTCTCTTTTAAATCTAACCACTCAGAACCTTTGCAACTCTGAACCTTTGTAACTCTGAACCTTTATAACTCTGAACCTTTATAACTCTGAACCTTTGCAACTCTGAACCTTTGCAACTCTGAACCGTTGCAACTCTAAACCTTTGCAACTCTGAACCTTTGTAACTCCGAACCTTTGCAACTCTGAACCTTTGCAACTCTGAACCTTTGTAACTCTGAACCTTTGTAACTCTAAACCTTAGAGCCTTTTCAGCTATAAATCATCATTAAAAACAATCTTAAAAATAGTCCCCTCACCTACAACACTTTCTACATAAACCTCACCTTTCATAGATTCAATCTGATTTTTAGTAATATACAATCCAATTCCACGAGCTTCTTTATGTTTATGAAACGTTTTATACATTCCAAATATCAAATCACCATATAGCCCTAAATCGATTCCGATGCCATTATCTTTAATTTTCAAAGCCTTTCGACCATCAGGTTCAATTGCAAAAATAAATTCAATTACAGGGTCTCTATCTGGATGTGCGTATTTAATCGCATTAGTTGTAAAATTCAACAAAACACTTTCAAGATAAGCTGGATTAAAACTAATTGTTACATAATCAGGAACACTATTAAGTATTGTAGTTTTAGTTTTGCCACTAAAAGCCTTGATTATAGAAACTGTTTTATCAATACTATAACTTAACTTAAGTGGCTTTATGACAATATCCAGATTACTCTGAATCTGAACAATCTGTGTTAAATTAGAAATCGTATCATTTAAGTCATTAGAAACAGTACGCAAATGAACCAACATTTCATCAATTGTTTCTTTACTATGATCCTCATCTATAAAATCAAGAATACTTTTAATATTTCCTGCTTGCGTATTTAAATTATGTGAAACGATATGCGAAAAATTAAGCAATCGACTATTCTGATCACTAAATAATTTCATCGTTTTTATAAGCTCTAATTCTTTCTCTTTCTGATAAGAAACATCAGTATGCGTACCTAAGACTCGTAATGGTTTTCCATCCGAATTTCTTTCGATAACCTTACCGCGATCTAAAATCCATTTGTACTTACCACTAGAAGTTAATACGCGATGGTAGTTTTCATAAAAGGGCACTTTATTATCAAAATGCTCTTGAATATCAGAGTAATACTTAGGTAAATCATCTGGATGCACAATTTTATCCCAACGTTCAGGATCATCAAAAATATCAGTAGATTGCAACTCTAAAATCTTTAAAGACAAAGACGAATAAAAAACCCTATTGGTAACCATATCCCAATCCCAAACACCTACAGTAGAAGCATCTAAAGCAAATTGAAAACGTTCTTCGGATAGTTTAAGTTTTAGCTCCTGATCTTTTACATCTGTTATATCTGAGATTCGACCATAAAAACTAACTTGGCCATCTTGAGAACCTTCTGATTTTGCACATGCTTTTAACCAACGAATTCCTTTTTTTGGTAATACTACCCGAAATTCTATTTCCCATGCTGTAAGCGCTTTTCTAGCTTCAGAAAGTGAACTGATAAACATATGTCGATCTTCAGGATGTACCCTTTCATACATTGCAAATTTACTTCGATTTGTAAATTCTGTAGTTGGTAACTCAAAAATCTCTTCCATGGCTTTACTAACCAAAGGAAAAGAATAAGTATTATCGACATCGACAATAAATTGAAAGATTAAATCGGGAATTTCTGCAAATAATTTTTTGTAAAAGTTATTCAACTTCTGACAATTTTCATCTTCATATAAATCAAAAACCATAATTGTGTTTGTGTAAGCTGACTATTTTATTTATAAAACAGAACAAAGTTGATACTATTATTTAAGCCTTAAAAAAACATAAAAATTTCGTTTTTTATTTCTTATTATAAGTATTAGAGTAAATTCTCTTTGTTACAAACAATATACCTCCAAGATATTATTTTTTTTTAAGACAAAAACAAAACCTTATTAAATATTTTAACAAAAAAACTTATCTTCTAGGATGAAAAGTATGAATTACTTGAGTTAAATATGTTCTATCCAAATGAACATATATTTCGGTAGTAGTTATGGATTCGTGTCCTAACATCAACTGTATAGATCGTAAATCTGCACCATTTTCAAGTAAATGTGTTGCAAACGAGTGCCTTAAAGTATGTGGACTTATATTTTTATTTAAACCTATTTTAAAAGCCAAATCTTTGATGATTGTAAAGATCATTGCTCTTGTCAACTGACTCCCTCTTCTATTAAGAAATAAAGTATCTTCATGTCCTTTTTTGATGTTTAAATGAAGCCGAACTGAATTGACATAAATTAAAATATATTTTTGAGTAGATTCTCCAATAGGAACAAAACGCTCTTTATTTCCTTTACCAGTAATTTTTATAAATCCTTCTTCAAAAAATAAATCTGATATTTTCAAAGCCACTAATTCCGAAACTCGAAGTCCACAACTATACAAAGTTTCTAGCATTGCACGATTACGTTCTCCTTCATTAGAACTTAAATCGATAGCCGCAATAAGCGCATCAATATCTTCAACGGATAGTGTATCTGGTAACTTCCTACCGGTTTTTGGAGAATCTATAAGTTCTAACGGATTAGTATTACGATAGTCTTCAAAAATCAAGTAATTAAAAAAACTTTTCAAACCTGAAATAATGCGAGCCTGAGAACGTGCATTTACTTCTTTAGACACTGAATAAATAAACTGCTGAATCGTTTCTTCATTAATTTTTAATGGAGAAATTTCTATTTGGTTTTGAGTTAAAAAAAGACATAATCGCTCTATATCAAAAACATAATTTTCGATTGTGTTTTTAGATAAACCACGTTCAATCTTAAGATAGGATTGATAATCTTTTATATACCTAGTCCAGTTCATAAAACAAA
This sequence comes from Flavobacterium frigoritolerans, assembly GCF_025847275.1. Lineage (GTDB taxonomy): Bacteria > Bacteroidota > Bacteroidia > Flavobacteriales > Flavobacteriaceae > Flavobacterium > Flavobacterium frigoritolerans. The sequence goes on along the minus strand of NZ_JAOZEV010000018.1, from coordinate 26,683 downwards.
GGAAAGCAATTTTCGGACATAAAAAAACCCTCTACTGTAGCAGAAGGTTTAAATTATATTTTAAAATTATTGAATTAGAATTTAAATCCAACTAATAAAGAGAAAACACTATTTTTAAGTTTAGTATTATCTCCTTCTTCAGTTTTAGCAATATTAGACAAACCTAAATTATATCTAACTCCAGCAGAAATATTCTCAGTAAAATCATAACCAGCCCCAAAATTTAGTCCAAAATCAACAGATTCGAAAATTTCCTTAACATTTTCTTTATGCTTTCCATTAAAACCATTAATTTTTGTAACAGTTTCTGCCGATGTCAAAAATCCTATTTGTGGACCTACTTCAATATTGAAATCTTTGACAACATAATATTTAACCATTACAGGAACATTTATATACGATAAATTAAATCTAACATTTCCCATATAATTCGCTCCATTTACATCCCCTTCTACATTATCGACTTTTACTCCTTGAGTCGAAAATAAAACCTCTGGCTGTAAAGTCAACTTTTCAGAAAATTGTATTGCTACAAATCCACCTCCATTAAATCCAACTTTAGATTTTAAATCTACCCCTTCAGTATCACCTGTCCAAGTAGAAAGATTCATTCCTGCTTTAACTCCAAATTTAACCTCTTGTGCATTTGCGAATCCAAATGCTAAAACCGCAATAATTGATAACGTAATTTTTTTCATTGTTTTATTATTTAGCTAACATCAGAAAACATACATTTTCTACAAATAGCTATTATTTTATTAAATTTCATGAAAAACCCTCTACTGTTGTAGAGGGTTTTTTATTATATTTTAAAATTCTATAATTAGAATTTATAATTGAATCCTACGTTGATTGAAGAAAATGTTCCACCATCTACAGAAATTCCTTTATACCCAGCATAAACTTCGTATTTCTCTGCTTGGTATCCGAATTTTGGCTGATAGATGACTCCACCATCTCCATCTCCACTACCTGCATAAATTGCATATCCTAAATCTGCACCTACAAATAAGTTATCTGAAATAGAATATTGTGCTGTAGCAGCAACTGGAATGTAACCAGCAGCATCACCTTTAATCTTAACAGTATTAATACCATCTGAAAAAGTGTATGATTTAGCCAAATAAGTAGAATAACCTGTAGTAGCTCCAGCGCTGAATTTATCAGCAACTTCCCATAAATAAGCAACGTCAACTCCTAAATTTACTGAATAAGCATCTTTGATATCTCCCATAGGCAAACCAACATGTGCTCCTACTTTGAAATGACCATCTTGTGCATTTGCAAATCCAAATGCTAAAACCGCAATAATAGATAAAGTAATTTTTTTCATTTTTTTGTTTATGTTAAAATTTATGCGACAAACGTAAATAAGTCCAATCTAAATTCCAAAAATACTCGTTAAAAAAATAAAAACAAAAAAACGAACCCAATCGGTTTTTCACATACACAATACTGATTCACACCACATTATTACTGCTTTTCTCACTAAATTTAGTGAGGGAAAATTTATTTTTGTATCGCTAAAAATTAACCTTAAAAAACTTATAAATAAAATTATTCAATGACTAAATACCCCTATTAGTTCATATAAAAAAAGCCCTTAAATAGCAGACTATTTAAGGGCTTTAAAATTGTAAAAAAAATAAACTAAGAACACCTTAAAAGCATTCTATCGTTAGTTATTAGAATTTATATCCAACTGATAAAGAGAATACACTGTTTTTATTTTTGAAATTATCACCAGCCTCATTTTCAAGAATATTAGACAAACCTAAGTTATATCTAACTCCTGCAGAAAGGTTTTCAGTAAAATCATAACCAGCACCAAAGTTTACTCCAAAATCAATTGATTTATAAAAATCTTTAATATCTTCTTCCTGAGAATCACCTCCACCAGACATTTTTCCTTTAGCACTTACAAGAAAACCAATTTGTGGTCCTGCTTCTAAACTAAATTTTTCAGCAACATAATATTTTGCCATAACTGGTACATTGATATAAGCTAATTTGGTAGTAAAGTCAGCAGAAACAAGCTCCATTGCATCAGCATCAAACACATTAGATTTTTCTTTGGCTCCTTGTGTAGAGTACAAAAGCTCAGGTTGAACTGAGAATTTATCAGATAGTTTAATTTCTGCAAAACCACCAACTTGAAAACCAACTTTTGAAGACGCATCTTCCATATCACCAGTTAAAGTAGAAAGGTTAATTCCTCCTTTTACTCCAAATTTAACTTCTTGTGCATTTGCAAATCCAAATGCTAAAACCGCAACAATTGATAAAGTAATTTTTTTCATTTTTTGTTTATGTTAAAATTTATGCGGCAAACGTAAATAAGTTCAATTTAAATTCCAATAAAATAACAAAAAAACACAAAATTAACAAGGTTCAAAAGAAACAGACAATATATTCACATCTTACTGAAACAAAGAACATTATCATTTCCTTTATCACTAAATTTAGTGATGCCTTATTTTTTTTAACAGTAACATAAATTAACATTAAAAAACCTATAAAACAAAAAAAAGCCTTTCATAATTAATATGAAAGGCTTTTTAAAACTAATTGTAAACGTCTAGAAATGTAAAGCGAAGCCAATATTAAATTGGAAAGCACCTTTACCACTACCGTAATCATCATTTAGAGTAACATTATATCGAACACCTGGCTCAACAGAAATATTTTTACCTACAAACCAAGCATATCCACCTTGAAATCCAACGTATGAAGGATTCTCATCAGCATCTTTAATACTTGCACCATTATAAGAAACCTCTAATGGGAATTTGTTTAATAAATAATATTTTGCTCCAACTTTATAAGAGAAAATACTGTTTGCAAAATCAGCACCAGTATCACCATAACCTAATCCTGCTTTCACAGCAAGTTTATCCATTACAAAATATCCACCTTCGGCTCCAACGTTCCAAGCAGTATTTCCATCTTCAGTCGTTAGTCTAAATGAAGTATTTCCTGTTCCTAGTCCTCCAAAGCCAGTGTTAGCTTCAATAAGCCATTTTCCTTTTTCAATTTGCTCTTGCGCATTTGCAAATGTAAATCCTAAAACTGCCAACGCAGTTAAAATAATCTTTTTCATATTTTTGTTTTATAAAATTAATACTACAAATATATAAAATAATTAAATACATAATACTACTAAATAATAATTACATGTAAATTCTGTAAAACTAACTTCTATATGTATAAACAAGAACTATCAATAGCATGTAATTTTGTCGATGAACAAACAAATTTGCTAATAATAATTTAATACTAAAAAATAAAATTTTACAGATTATTTAAGCAATATTTGCAGTTTACAAACGTTTTATCTACATAAAAATCAATCAAATCGTTAAAAAAAAATTTATGAAAAAATTAATTTTAGTAGCTGCACTGTTCATAGCAACATCAGCAACAATGCAAGCTCAATTATTACAAATTGGAGCTAAAGCAGGGGTAAATTTTGCAAATCTAAGCGGAACAGACATCCAAACAGATGCAATTACTAGCTATCATGCCGGTTTAGTAGCCGAAATTAAATTATTGGATAGATTCTCAATTCAACCTGAGCTTTTGTACTCTACACAAGGAGCAACATATAAAAATGCCTTAGGTGAATTTAAAGATGAATTAGGATACTTATCTATTCCAGTAATGGCAAAAATTTATTTAAGTGATGCTTTTAGCCTTGAAGTAGGTCCACAAGCTTCCTTCCTTTTAAGTCAAAAGAATGATTTTGATGTAAAAGACGCTAAAACATTTGATTTTGCACTTGCAGCTGGATTAGGTTTTAAAATCACAAAAAATATTTTTGTTCAAGGTCGTTATGGTTTAGGATTAACTGAAATATCCAAAGAAGCTAAAGCTAAGAACTCTGTTTTCCAACTTTCTGCTGGATTTATGTTCTAAAAAATAATATCACATACTTTTATGAAAACCGTTCTATTTATTAGAACGGTTTTTTTATTTTTACACCACTGGTTAAATGTTTTGAGTGAAATGAATTCAATAAACAAACCCACACTACTTTAAATTATTACAAATGAAAATTATCATTATAAACGGTCCTAACTTAAATCTTTTAGGAAAAAGAGAACCTGAGGTTTACGGTTCACAAACTTTTGAAGATTATTTTAAAACGCTACAAAACTCTTTCCCAAATATAGAACTAAGCTATTATCAAAGTAATATCGAAGGAGAATTAATAGGTAAAATACAAGAATTTGGTTTTACTTATGATGGTATTATTTTAAATGCTGGTGCGTACACTCATACATCTATCGGTATTGGTGATGCTATAAAAGCTGTTACTACTCCTGTTATAGAAGTTCATATATCTAATACTTATGCACGCGAAAGCTTCCGCCATCAATCGTATATCTCTGGAAATGCCAAAGGTGTTATTCTTGGTTTTGGCTTAAAAAGTTATGAGCTTGCGATACATTCTTTTTTATAATTAAAGTACTATTTATTTTTAACATAGTTTTAATAGGTTCATTATTAAGTTCTTCTATTTTTGAAACAAGAAATGAACCTATTTATGAAAAACTTTACTCTGTTTACCTTTTTACTATTTTCTATTTCAAATTTCGCGCAGATAAAAGGAACTATTTCTGATGAGAATGGAAATCCTCTGCCTTTTGTTTCTGTCTTCGAAGAAAACACTTATAACAGCACCACTTCTAACGAGCAAGGAAAATACCAACTCAATGTAAAGGAAATAGGCAAGAATAAAATCATATTTCAATTTTTAGGGTTTAAAACTCAAAAACTAACTATTACAAATATCACTTCAACATCTTATACTTTAGATGTTAAGTTGCAGGAAGAAAATTTCACTCTTAACGAAGTAATAATTAACCCCAAAGATAATCCTGCAAATGACATTATAAAAAGTGCCATTGCCAACAAAAAAGAAAATTCTGAAAAAACGGGACGTTACACTGCTGATTTCTATTCTAAAGGTTTATTTAAAATAAAGGATTTACCTAAAAAAATCATGGGACTGAAAGTTGACATTGGAGAAGAAATGGCTTCTAATCTTGACTCTACTGGAACTGGAGTTTTGTACCTATCTGAAACTATTTCTAAAATCACATTTGAAAAACCTAATAATTTAAAAGAGAAAATTGTTGCCTCAAAAATTTCCGGAAATAATAAAGGTTTTAGCTACAATACTGCTAGTTTATCTACCTATGATTTTTATAACAACACCTTAAAATTTGGTGCAAATATGATTTCTCCTATTGCAGATAATGCTTTTAATTATTACAAATACAAACTCGAAGGAACATTCTTTGATGAAAATAATAAAGAAATCAATAAAATAAAGGTTATCCCAAAACGCGATAAAGAACCTGTTTTTGAAGGCTATATTTATATTATTGATGATAGTTTTGCTATTTATGCTGTTGATCTTGATATTAAAGGGTATCGAATTAAAAATGAGATTACTCAGATAATGAATCTAAAACAAAGTTTTAGTTATAGCTCTAAAAATAAATTATGGGCAAAAAACGCTCAAAGTTTATCCTTTACTGCTGGAGCTTTTGGCATACAATTTACAGGAAAGTTTAATTATGTTTACACTAATTATGAGTTTCCTGAATCTTTTGAAAAGAAAACATTCTCTAACGAAATTGTAAGTTTTGAAGCTAATGCCAATAAAAAAGACGACTCTTATTGGAACACTATTCGTCCTATTCCTTTAACAATCGAAGAAAGTACTGATTATATCAAAAAAGATAGCTTACAAACTATTCGAACTTCAAGAAAATACACCGATTCTATTGATGCTAAAAACAATAAGTTTAATTTTTCTGATATATTACTTGGACATTTACACAAAAACACTTTCGAGAAATATTCATTTAAATACAATGGCCTATTAGATTTGAGCGCGCTTAGTTTTAATACTGTACAAGGTTTTAATGTTGGCACTGGCTTTTCGTATAAGAAATGGAACGAAGAAAAAGGCAATGAAACTTCTGTAAGTACCGCAATCAACTATGGTATTTCTGATGAAAGATTACGTATTACCGGAGAATTCAAACATACTTTTAATCATCAAAATTACGCTACTATCATTGCTTCTGGAGGAACTAAGGTAAAACAGTTCAATAGCACTGAACCTATTAGCAGTTTTATCAATTCGGTTAGTTCTTTATTTTTTAAGGACAATTATATGAAAGTTTACAATCTCGAATTTGCTCAACTAGCCTATTATCAAAACATTGCCAATGGCATTACCTTAAACGGAAAAATTGCCTATGAACAACGTAAACCTCTTTTTAATACAACTGATTACTCTTTCTTTAATAAAGGCGATTTATACTCTTCTAACAATCCGCTTGCGCCAAATGATTTTGTTAATTCTCCTTTTGAAAAACACCATTTAGTAAAAGCCAATTTGACTACAAGAATTAATTTTGGCAATAAATATATTTCAAGACCTGACGGAAAGTACAATGTTAGGAATGAAAAATATCCAACTTTATATTTAAGCTATGAAAAAGCTTTGGCTGCAAGTGAGAAAAAATATGAATTTGACCATCTAAATACTGCTGTACGATATGATTTAGCATTAGGAAATAAAGGGCTCTTAGGAATCAACATTAAAGCAGGCAAGTTTTTTAATGCTGAAAACATCGCTTTTATAGATTACAAACATTTTAATGGCAACCAAACTCACATTGCTCAAGCCAATCGCTATTTAAATGTTTTTAATCTGTTACCATATTATAGCAATAGTACAAACGACAGCTATTTTGAAATTCATATGGAACACAATGACAATGGTTATATCATGAATAAAATCCCGTTATTAAATAAGTTAAAATCAACTTTAAACATCGGATTCCATTCTCTTGAAGTTCCAAATACAAAACCATATTCTGAATTTACGATTGGATTAGATAATCTTGGTTTTGGAAAATTTAGAATGTTTCGTGTAGATTATGTTCACTCTTATCAAAATGGAATAGAGCAAAACGGAATTGTTTTTGGCTTGAAGTTTCTTAATATATTAGAGTAGTTTAGGGAAAATTTAAGTGAAGATTTCATGCAAATCTCACACAATCTTGTCACTTCTAAAAAGGAGAAATCACACTAGTAAGTGGAATTCTAAAGATGAATCGTTGTCAAAATACAAAAAACGTTTACTCTATAAAAGAATAAACGTTTTTTGTTTTTTGTCTTCCTTATTATTTTTTTCAAAGTAAAAAACTTTAAAAAAGAAACCTTAGTACCTCAGAACCTTTACTCCTCAGAACCTTTGCTCCTTTGAACCTTTGCTCCTTTGAACCTATGAACCTATGAACCTCAAAAATCAATGATAATCATCTGGTTCAATATGGATCAAAACATTCCCTAATTGAGGTATTTTTTCTTTTAGTGTGTCTTGTAATTTATGTGATAATTCATGTCCTTCTTTTACCGAAATTTTAGCCGATACTATGGCGTGTAGATCTACATGATATTTCATTCCAGCTTTACGGATAAAACATTTCTCGGTTCCTAGGATACCAACAACGGTTAAAGATTCTATTCGAATTTCTTCAACTAAATCATCATTAAGGCTTTCATCCATTATTTCGCCAAGTGCTGGTCTAAAAATTTTATAACTATTGTATAAAATAAAAAAAGCGGCAAAAAGTGCAGCCCAATCATCTGCTGCCTCATAACCTTTCCCCATAAACAAAGCTATCGAAATCCCTACAAATGCTGCTACAGATGTAATAGCATCACTACGATGGTGCCATGCATCTGCTGCCAATGATGAGCTATTCGTTTGTTTACTTCGCTTCATTACCAATCGAAAAGAATATTCTTTCCATATAATGATCGCCCCCAGAATATATAGTGTCCAAGATTTTGGTAAATCATGTGGATTCTGGATGTTGGCAATACTTTCGTATCCAATAATTGTTGCTGATGTTATTAAAAACCCAACTACCAAAAAGGTAATTAAAGGCTCAGCACGTCCGTGTCCGTATGGATGATTTTCATCTGCTGGCTTGCTTGAATATTTGATTCCAAATAAAACCAAAAAAGACGAAAATATATCTGTAGTTGATTCTATTGCATCTGCGATTAAGGCATAAGAATTGCCAAAAAAACCTGCTAAGCCTTTTATAATGGCTAAGCAGGTGTTTCCTATGATACTAAAGTATGTAGCTTTTATTGCTTTTTCTTCATTCGTCATTTGAGAATTTTATCTACGCTCTCACGATTTTTGCTCCAATTGCTCTTAATCGCTCGTCGATACGTTCGTATCCACGGTCGATTTGTTCTATATTCTGAATTGTACTTGTTCCTTTTGCAGATAATGCTGCAATTAACAATGAAATTCCAGCACGTATATCTGGAGACGACATTGTTGTTGCTTTTAATTGTGACTCAAAATTATGCCCCATAACAACGGCTCTATGCGGATCACACAGCATAATCTTTGCTCCCATGTCGATTAGTTTATCAACGAAAAACAAACGGCTTTCGAACATTTTTTGGTGAATTAACACATCTCCTTTTGCTTGCGTCGCCACAACCAAAACGATACTTAATAAATCTGGTGTAAATCCTGGCCATGGTGCATCGGCAATAGTTAAGATTGACCCATCGATATCTGTTTTTACTTCATATCCATTTACGTGAGCAGGAATATAAATATCATCTCCACGTTTTTCTATTGTAATTCCTAATTTTCTAAATGTATTTGGAATCAACCCTAAGTTTTCCCAACTTACATCTTTGATTGTAATTTCACTTTTAGTCATAGCTGCTAACCCAATCCAAGATCCTATTTCGATCATATCTGGAAGAATTCTGTGCTCACAACCTCCTAAACTTTCAACACCTTCGATAGTTAATAGGTTTGAACCTACTCCTTTAATGTTAGCTCCCATAGAGTTTAACATTTTACATAATTGTTGTAAGTAAGGCTCGCAAGCTGCATTATAAACTGTTGTTTTCCCTTTTGCCAAAACTGCAGCCATTACGATATTAGCAGTTCCTGTTACTGATGCTTCATCTAGCAACATATCTGCACCTATTAATCCTTCTGGAGCTTCTACACCATAAAAGTGATCTTCTCTGTTATATCTAAATTTAGCTCCTAGATTAATAAACCCTTCAAAGTGTGTATCTAATCTACGACGACCTATTTTATCTCCTCCCGGCTTAGGAATATATCCTTTTCCGAAACGTGCCAAAAGTGGCCCTACAATCATGATTGAACCACGAAGTGCTCCTCCTTCTTTCTTGAAGGCTTCTGTTTCAAGGTAATTTACATTCACTTCATCAGCTTGGAATGTTATTGAACCTGGTTCATTTTTTTGAATTTTCACTCCTAGATTTCCTAAAAGCGTAATTAATTTATTGATATCAATAATATCAGGAATGTTATTAATCTTTACTTTTTCTGAGGTTAAAAGTACTGCGCACAATATTTGCAACGCTTCATTTTTTGCTCCTTGTGGAGTGATTTCTCCTTTTAAAGGAATTCCACCTTCGATTTTAAAAATTCCCATATTACTTTTTTAAGGTTCTGAGTTACTGAGATTCTAAGATTCTAAGGTTTTCTTTACAAAAAGGCTTAGCAACTTAGTCACTTAGATACTTAGCAACTTTTATTTTTGATTGTTATTCTTTTGAAACGGTTTTGGTTTTCCTGGACCTTTTACATTCTTATTATTCTGAATTTTAGGTTGTCCAGCTGGTGTGATTTTATTTGATATACGTTTGTTTGTACGTAATAAATCAGTCGTATTTAGGAGTTCTTCTGAACTTTGTAAAAGATTTATTTTTCCATCTGACAGTTCGTACAAATGTTCAAAAATAACATCATCTTTTACGGTATCTTTATTCCAGCTTAAGTATGATTTTTTCATATGATTGGCAATTACCAATACTAATGCATTCTTCATTTCGCCTTCTTCCCATTTGTTGGCAACATCTATCATGTATTTGATGTTATTACCATAATACCTGTATTTTGGGTAATTTTGTGGATATTTTAATACATCTGGCTTTAGTTGTAATACTTCACGAGATGGTATTGGATATGGTGACTCAACATCTAATTTAAAATCAGACATAATAAAAAGCTGATCCCAAAGTTTATGTTGAAAATCGGGTACATCACGCAAATGCGGATTCAAACTTCCCATTACCTGAATAATATATTTGGCTGCTTTATTACGTTGTTCAACGTCTTCAATAGCAGTAGCCTGATCTATCAATTTTTGCAAATGACGACCATATTCTGGAATGATTAAATGTTGTCTTTCAGAATTGTATTCTAAATTAAAAACAACATCATTCGCATTTTCTTTTTTATATTTTTCGATCATAATTATAGTGAAACTATACCCTCAATTACAGAAACTTCTTGGTATTTACTGATTACTTCATCTGAACTTTTCATAGTAACATCTACCGAAACACTGGTAAATTTACCTGTTTTGGATTTTGTAGTTTTAATTACTGCTCCCATGCAATCAAAAGCTTTCTCTACACGCTCTACATTATCGCCTACTGAAGGCATAATAAATTTATACAAATACTCTGCAGGCCAAGTGTTACTATTGTCTAACTCAACCTTTAATCTTTCGTAAAATTCAGCGATGGTTTTTTCTTTATCTTCGTCCATTCTTTCATTAAAATAGACGCAAATATACGGTTTTGATTTGAGAATCTATATTTAGCATTTGGGAATTTTTTACAATGCGAAACATTAACCAAAATTAGCTTTATTTTCCTCTTTTACAAGACTAACTACTATTACTTAAAATTGTTAAAATAATAGAATTTAGCCTATCCTATTTTATTCTTTTATCTTTGATTAATTGAACATCCCTATCATAAAAAAATATCACAATAATGAAAATGCCTTATTTGCTTTTATTACTTTTTATCTCTTTTACTTCATTTTCTATTACCGCGCAAGAAATCAAAACGTTAACTTATTTTGAGAATGATTCGACGAAACTGGAACTTGATTTATACTTACCTCTAAAAAAATCAGACAAAAAAATACCACTTGTCATTTTTGCTCACGGAGGTGGTTTTTCGGGCGGAGATCGTTTTGGCGAAAAAGATTTTGCCAACAGTCTTGCTAAAAATGGAATTGCTGTTGCGAGCATCTCCTACACTTTATATATGAAGGGGAAAGATTTTGGATGCAACTCAACATTACCCGAAAAAATCAAAACTATTCAGATTGGGGTTAGCGATATGTGGCAAGCAACTTCTTTTATGATTAAAAATAAAAACGCCTATAATATTGACGCTTCGAAGATATTCATTGCAGGAATTAGTGCTGGAGCTGAAATCGCATTTCATGCAACTTTTTGGGATTACTCCATAATGAATTTATATTCGAATAATCTACCAAGTGGTTTTACATACAAAGGTCTAATCGGAGGATCCGGAGCTATCATGAATGTAGATTTAATTACATCTAAAAATGCAATTCCGATGCTGCTTTCACATGGAAGCGAAGATCCTACTGTGCCTTATGCAACAGGCTCGCATCGCTCCTGCCCTACAAACTCTGAAGGTTTCATGACACTTTCGGGCTCTTATGCTGTTTACAACCGCGTGTCTTCATTAAAGAAAAACATTGAGCTTATTACTTCTTGTGGTGCTGGGCATGAGTTTTGCGGTTACCTATTCGGAAAAGAACCTGATTATGTTTTAGATTTTATAAATAACGTGATTGCAAAAAGAAAATTCGAATCACATATTATTATCCCAAATACTAAGAAATCAGAAGACTTATCACAATATCCGTTTTGTAACTAGATTAAGGTATAAGTTTAATTTCTTAATAAAAAGTCTAACAATCGTAAGAAACCCATATAATACAAAAACTATAACCTCATTGACCGTAATGGAAGCAAAAATTCTTTCCCTTTTTCTTTAAAAAAGAAAAGAATTAAAGCAAATAACAGGAAGTTTACTTACTAAAAAAAAATAATCGTTCGCTTCTGAAAAAATAATCTTGCGTAATACCAATAAGTTTAGGTAAATTTGCACTTTATTTTTAGAAAGTGCAGAAAGAAATTATTGTTATTATTGGTGGCCCAGGTACGGGAAAGTCTACAATTATTGATGGTTTAGTAGCCGATGGATATTGCTGTTATCCCGAAATTTCTAGACAAGTAACCTTAGAGGCTCAAAAAGAAGGAATCGAACAACTGTTTCTTGAAAAGCCCTTGTTGTTTAGTGAAAAATTGCTTGAAGGACGGATTAAACAATTCGAAAGCGCTCAAGAAGAACCTGCGGAAGTAGTTTTTATTGATCGTGGAATTCCTGATGTTGTCGCTTATATGGATTATATAGGTGACGAATATCCGACCCATTTTAAAACAGCATGTGAGGTTTGCAAATATTCTAAAATTTTCTTGCTTCCACCTTGGGAAGAAATCTACATGAGTGACGGTGAACGTTACGAAAACTTTGAACAAGCAAAAACCATTTACAGTCATCTTGTAGAAACGTATAAAAAATACGGCTACGAACTAATTGAGGTTCCAAAAGACACTGTGACTAACCGAATTCTTTATATCTTAGATAAAATTTAGTCAGAGTCTTTAAGGTTGGTAAAACTAGAAGCTGTTTTCTAAATTGTTAACTTTAATCCTGACAAATGCAAGAAGCATTAGCAATTCTTCAAAAATACTGGAAACATGATAGTTTCCGTCCTTTACAAAACGAAATCATCGATTCTGTTTTAAACGGTCAAGATACTTTTGCCTTATTGCCAACTGGTGGAGGAAAATCAATTTGTTTTCAGGTTCCATCAATGATGAAGGAAGGAATCTGTCTTGTAATTTCACCTTTGATTGCCTTAATGAAAGATCAGGTTGCTAATTTGCAAAAACGCGATATTAAAGCAATTGCTCTTACTGGTGGAATTAACACTGAAGAAATCATTAATCTTCTGGATAATTGCCAGTACGGAAATTACAAATTTTTATACCTATCTCCTGAACGACTTCAATCGGACTGGATTCTTGATCGTGTAAAAAACTTACCTATAAATTTTATCGCGATAGATGAAGCACATTGTGTTTCGCAATGGGGGCATGACTTTCGTCCGGCTTATCTTAAAATTTCAGAGCTAAAGAAATTTTTTCCTAAAATTCCTTTTCTTGCTTTGACCGCCACAGCAACTCCTAGAGTTATTGAAGATATCAAAACCCAATTAGGATTAAAAGACACTACATTTTTCCAGCAATCATTTGCCAGAGAAAACATTGCCTATATGGTTTTTGAAGTCGAAGACAAACTATATAGAACAGAACAGATTTTGAAAAAAAATCCACAGCCTTCTATTATATATGTACGAAATCGAAAATCTTGTTTAACGATTTCGGCTCAATTACAATCTTTAGGTTTTAAAGCCACTTATTATCATGGTGGTCTTTCGACTAAAGAAAAAGATAAAAACATGCAATTGTGGATGAATGAAAGTACACAAGTCATTGTTGCTACAAATGCATTTGGAATGGGAATCGATAAACCGAATGTAAAAACTGTAATTCACACCCAATTACCAGAAAATATCGAAAACTACTATCAGGAGTCTGGCCGTGCAGGACGTAATGGTGAAAAATCTTTCTCTGTTTTACTTACTAGCGCATCTGATACTGCTAATGCTGAAAGTCAGTTTATACAAAATTTGGCCGACAAAAAATTTCTAAACACAATGTACATCAAACTTTGTAATTATTTCCAGATTGCCTACGGCGAAGGAATTAATGAAGAGTTTACTTTTAACCTGAACCATTTTTGCCATAAATATGACTTCCCTACTTTAAAAACATATAATGCATTACAATTTTTGGATCGCCAGGGCATCATTACTTTATCTCAGGGTTTTTCAGAAAAAATCACCATGCAATTCCTAATTGAATCTAAAGAAGTTATTCGATATATAAGTCTTAATTCAAATGACGAGGAAATCATTCTTGCCATTTTACGTACTTATCCAGGTATTTACGAAATGAAGACTCCCTTCAACTTACAGCTTATCGCTAAAAAATCAAATAGCACAGAAGCTGAAGTTCATGCTGTTCTACAAAAACTAAAAGAAAAAGAAATTATTGAATATAACAGCAAAAACAATGATGCTTCTATATTATTCAATGAAGTACGTGAAGACAACTACACAATAAATAGGGTTTCAAAATATCTAGAGAAACAAAACGACCTAAAAAAAGACCAATTAAAATCGGTTTTAGATTATGTAAAGGAAGACAAAACATGTAAAAACAAGTTGATTCTAGATTATTTTGGAGAAAAAGCAACCGCCGATTGTGGCATTTGTTCTTATTGCATTACCAAGAAAGTCAAAAAACCCAATAATTCTATTACAAAAGATATTCTAGATTTATTAAAAAACGAAGAATTAAGCTCAAGAGATATCCAGTCCCGAACTAATAATAGTGCTGACGATGTTGTACATGCACTACAAGAACTACTCGAAGAAAATTACATTATAATAAAACCGAATAATAAATATACTTTAAAATCATAATGGAAAAATTAAGAATCATATTTATGGGTACTCCTGAATTTGCTGTTGGAATTCTAGATACTATAATAAAGAACAATTATAATGTTGTAGGTGTTATTACTGCAGCAGACAAACCAGCTGGTCGTGGTCAAAAAATAAAATATTCGGCTGTTAAAGAATACGCATTAGCTAATAATCTTCCTTTATTACAACCAACTAACTTAAAAGACGAAGCCTTTTTATCTGAATTGAAATCCTTGAATGCCAATTTGCAAATTGTAGTAGCATTCAGAATGCTACCTAAAGTTGTATGGGAAATGCCTTCATTAGGAACATTTAACCTTCATGCTTCTCTACTTCCAAATTATCGTGGTGCTGCTCCTATAAACTGGGCTATAATAAATGGTGAAACAAAAACTGGTGTTACCACCTTTTTTATAGATGACAAAATCGATACTGGAGCAATGATCCTTAGTTCTGAAATAGCAATAGAACCTACTGAAAACGCAGGACAATTACACGATCGATTAATGCATTTAGGAAGTGAAACCGTTATAAAAACTTTACAAGCAATTGAAGCCGGAAATGTAACAACTATAATTCAGGAAGAATCTGCAGAGATCAAAACGGCATATAAGCTAAACAAAGAAAATTGCAAAATAGACTGGACAAAACCAGCATCAACAATTAATGATTTAATAAGAGGCCTGAGTCCTTATCCTGCGGCTTGGAGTTACTTAAAAGATAAAGATGAAGAATTAAGCATCAAGATATACGAGGCTAAACCTATTTTAGAAGCACATAATCTGGAAATCGGAAGTTTAATTAGCACCAAAAAAGAGATTAAAATAGCCGTTATTGATGGTTATATCCAATTATTGAATTTGCAATTACCTGGAAAAAAACGAATGACTGTAGCTGAATTGTTAAATGGAATCTCTTTTTCTGACAACACAAAAGTCTACTAACATCAACAAAATAAGGCTACTCACTAAAATTAGTGATGTTTTTAGGTGGCTTTATGAACAAAAAAAGCAAGTTATTAACAATTCAAACTAAAATTAAACAAAACGCTTGCAAGGAACGTATTTCCTACTAAATTTGTGTATTGACAATTTTTTTTAACCAACAATTAATAACTAATTATTATGAACAAATCAGAATTAATCGATGCTATTGCTGCTGATGCAGGAATTACAAAAGCTGCGGCAAAATTAGCTTTAGAATCATTTTTAGGAAACGTAGGTGCAACTTTGAAAAAAGGTGGAAGAGTATCATTGGTAGGTTTTGGATCATGGTCAGTATCTGCTAGAGCTGCTAGAGACGGTAGAAACCCTCAAACTGGAAAAACTATTCAAATCGCTGCTAAGAATGTTGTGAAATTTAAAGCAGGAGCTGAATTAGAAAGTGCAGTTAACTAAGAACAAGTTACATACGCTTTTAATATAATCAAAACCTTCCATATGGAGGGTTTTTTTTTGCTGTTTGACGATTTTATTTACGATTTTAAAAATTTTATTCTTAAATTTAATAAAAATTGTAACGATATGATTTCAGAAAAATTAAAAAAAGGACACCTACTTATTGCTGAGCCTTCTATAATTGGAGACTTATCATTTAATAGATCAGTGATCTTATTAGCAGATCACAATGAAGAAGGTTCGATAGGTTTCATCATAAATAAGCCACTAAAATATACCATTAATGACTTAATTCCCGAAATCCACGCCACCTTCAGAATCTATAATGGTGGTCCAGTAGAGCAGGATAATCTTTATTTTATCCACAATATACCCGATTTGATCCCAAATAGCATTGAAATTTCAAATGGCATATATTGGGGAGGAGATTTTGAATCCACAAAAGACCTTATTAACAGTGGTGCAATCAACAAGAACAACATACGTTTCTTTTTAGGTTACACTGGCTGGGATGAGCACCAATTAGAAACAGAAATGCAGAATAATTCCTGGATTATAGCCGATAATAATTATAAAAATAAAATTATCGGAAAATCACCAACCCATTTCTGGAAACAACAAATTATTGAACTGGGCGGAGATTATCTTATTTGGTCTAATGCACCTGAAAACCCCTATCTCAACTGATATTTAAGCAAGACTTTCATTAAGTTTTTGCGTTAATATATTAGATAATTTAGTTGTAAACTCCTTTTTACGGTATTTGGTTATTGGCTGAATCCCTTTTATTACGTTAGTAAGAAACAATTCGTCGGCTTTTTGTAAATCAAACGGCGATATTGGTTCTTCTACAACTTCTATGTCCGTTAATTTTTTAGCCAAAGCCAATATTTGTTTACGCATCACTCCATTTAAACATCCTTCAGATACTGGTGGCGTAATCAATTTATTCCCCAATAGCATAAACAAATTCCCTTGTAATGCTTCAACAACATTCTTACTGTCATTTAATAAAATACAATTATCTAGTCCGTTTTCGTTTGCAAAAATACTTCCTGTAATATTTATTATTTTATTAGTCGTTTTTATCGATGACAATAATTGCTTCGTAACATAAAAATCTTTGTACAAATCGACTTCATATTGATTCTCGCTTACCTGATATTCTTTATTATCTAAAGCTATTGCATGAATTAAAAACGAAACGGCATTGTTTTGTGGCAGATAATACCCACCATCATTACGATATACCGTAATTCTTGCTCTTGCCGAATCGGAAATTGAATTATAATTAAGTAACGAAAGAATTTGCTCTTCAAGATATTCCATCGTAAAGTTCATTGGAATCTCCATTCGAACTACTCGCATAGAAGACATTAATCTAAAATAATGATCCTCAATAAAAAGAACTTTATTATTTACTACTTTAAATGTTTCAAAAACGCCATCTCCATATAAAAAAGCGCGATTTTGAATTAATAAATTATCGTTCTGTGCTACTATATTTCCGTTAAAATTAATCATAAAAAAAACCCTGAATTTTGTTCAGGGCAAATATAAGTTATAAAATAGACTTTTACTAAACTGATCCAATAAGATGTTTAAGGTCGGAGATTTGATTTTCCCATAATTGTTTTGCTTCTCCAAGCTCATCTTTTTCGGCAAAATCGACTACCATAAGCGAAACATCTTTTGTTATTTCGTCTACGAGAATATGCAGTTCAAAGAAATACTCTGTGTCTTTGCTGCTTTCGTCAACCCATTTAAACTTAACTTTTTCGCCCGTTTTTTTGGATGCTAAACGTGCTTTTTCCTCAGAATCATTCCAAATGAAAGTAAAAAACTCTCCACGTGAATTCACATTATCTGCAAACCATTCAGACAGTCCCGATGGTGTAGATATATACTGATATAATAACTGCGGAGATGAATTTATAGGAAATTCGATTTCGTAACGTACTTTTAGATCCATGTGCCAGATTTAATTTTTCGGAAATATAAGAATATATCTCCGTAAAAAAGAGTTTTTTAAAAATATTTTTTTTTCTTTCATTTCTGCTTGTCAACTCTAAATTAATTTATATATTTGCACCCGCAATGAGAGACATACTCTTACTGCAACATGGCGAGATAGCTCAGTTGGTTAGAGCGCAGGATTCATAACCCTGAGGTCCCGAGTTCAAATCTCGGTCTCGCTACAAAGCTAAAAAGGTTAAAAACATAGATTTTATGCGGTTTTAAAGTGATTTAAAACCGCTTTTTTTATGTCAAAAATCCAACACCTCTTAACCAAAGAACACGAAAACGCACACGTTTTGAGTTACAAAAAAAAATATTCAACTCCCAAAATTTACGATGCAAATGGCGATTTATCAAAGCGTTGGTATGTTTATTACTCCTTTAGAAATCCAAGCTCTGAAAAACTAGAACGTCAAACACATATCTACGCAGGAGTAAATCAATTCAAAACGTTAAAACATCGTCGCGAAGCAATAAAAATTCTCGCTAAAGCAATCGAAACCATTCTCGAAAATGGTTATAATCCTTACGATGATTCTATTTCTGTTGATGAATTAAAAAAATATAGCATTCCTGATGCAGTTACTTTTGCCCTTGAACTAAAGAAAAACTCTTTAAAAGAAAACAGTTACCGTGATTTTAGAGTTAGGTTAAAATCATTTGAGAAGTGGCTTTTATCGAATGGCTATGAAAACAGATACATTACAAGTATAAATAAAAAGGCTGCAATTGGTTTCTTAAATGATGTTTTAACGGCAACAAGCCCAAAAAACAGAAATAACACAAGGGCAAATCTATCTATGTTCTTTCAAACTCTTGAAGACAACGATATAATTACAGACAATTTTATAAAAAAAATTAATGTTTTAAAATCTACTCCAGAGAGAAATAAAACATTTAGCACCGAACAAGAGAAAAACATATTAGAATATCTACTAAAGAATGATACTCTTTTGCTTTTGTTCATTCAATTTGTTTCATTTAACCACTTGCGCCCAATTGAAGTTGTTAGATTAAGAATAAAGGACATTAATATAAAAGACAGACTTATTTATGTTCGAGCAAAGAACAAGCCTGTAAAAACCAAAATTATTCCTGAAATTCTATTGAATGAATTACCAGAATTAGATAAGTACGATGGAGAAAGTTTTTTATTTACTCCAAAAGGAATAGGTTTTGACTGGACGACTAACGAAACAGACAAACGAGGTTATTTTGGTGATCGATTCAAAAAAGTAAAAGACAGTTTAAAACTTAGTAAGGATTACGGTCTTTATAGTTTCAGACATACTTTTATTACCAAGTTATATAAAGAACTCGTCAAAAATAGCACCCCAAACGAAGCGAAAAGCAAATTAATGCTTATTACTGGACATACAACTATGAGTGCATTAGAAAAATATTTGCATGATATTGATGCTGTCCTTCCTGATGATTATTCTAAACATATAAAATAAAATTGTAGATTTTTTTTAAACAGATCCGTAGCTGCAGTTTTTCCTGGTACGCAAAATAATCTACATTTAAAAGAAGTCAAATAATAGCAATAGAATATTTATATTGAAATCATCTTTTTTAAATTAAAATAATTATAAATCCATTGTATGAAAAAGATATTAGAAAATTATACGCAGAACTTCTCAATAATATTAATAGTAATATATTCAATCGGATGTGCGTATCTATATAATTATTACTCATGTTTTAACATTCAGATAGAATATTTCATAAGCTTAACAGATATTGTTTTTTTTACGCTGAAAATTATTATTTTATTATTGTTTTTTTATCTATTTATTGAAATATTACTTAGAATCTTAGCATACTCTATATTACTAATTTCCTATTGCATTTGGTATCATAAAAAAATTTTAAGGATAAGAAAAAATATGACAGACAAAGTATTAAGAAGAAAAAAAATAAATAATGTGTTCAATGTTTTTGATGTAATAATATCAAAAGAAATCGAAAAAACTTCGTTTGTACTTTGTATAGTTGTTTGTATTTTATTTGCATATTACATCGATGAATATCTAATTATCTTTTCTATAGTAGCTCCGTATTTATTAACTAAATTTTTTATACCTCAATTATTGGATAAGGAAAAGAGAAAGAAAATTACATACTTCTATCCCATTTTAGTAATTACTTTAATAATCGTATCTGGAATATGGGGATATAAAGACGGGGATGCTGTAAAAAAAAGCCCAAGGATTAATCAACTTGAATATGCTACTAATAATAAAATATATACATCTAAAAACCTTCCAATTATACTAATTGGACAAACTTCTTCGTATATTTTTATATATAATAAAAACAATCGAGAAACAACCGTTTTAAGCAAAGATAAATTGGATTATATTAAAATCGAAGACCCAGCAGTCAATGAGGAAAAAGTAAAACGAAATACAAAAATTGATAAAAAAATATAAAATAACCGTCACAAGCTTGCGACGGTTGTAAATAGAGAAAGGAACATTATTAAATCCTTTTTTAAGTAGGTATTCCTTCTAATTCTGGAACATTTTTCCAACGAACATAGAAACTAAGCGGGTCTTCTGTAGCTTTTAAAGACTGGACAGTCAAAGTATCGCTATTAGCATCAAATTGATAATCAGCAGTAGAAACAAAATAAGTAGGGTCAGCATTTAAGAGAGTGAAAGTATTACTATCAGGATTGACAATAAAATACACATCAAAATCTTCTCTACGCGTACTAATAAAGAGCCTAATAAACATATCATCCAAAGAAACCAAAGACTCTACCTGTAATCCGATTTCAGTATCAGGCATCAAATCACTACCACCAAAATAAGGCTTAAAGTATGGCTCTAAAGATTCCTCTAAATAACCTCCATATTGAATCTTAAGTCCCCAATGTTCACTAACAGTATTCTTTAAACGTATAAATTTTGAATTTTTAGTAATTAAAGTTTTTGTATAAACAAACGTAGGTCTAACGATACCATATAAGGAGCATTTACAGTTACTGGGAGCGCTTGTACCACCATCACTACTGCCTTTAAAAAAGAAAAACTTTTTAGATAATTCAAGTAAAAAATCATTGAAATTTCTAGCTTCAATAACAGGAACACACAAATCACAATTAACCTGTGTATAATCCAGTACCAAAGGATTTTCCCCAAATGTAGCGTTTGATTGAATTTTAAATTTGTTTGGAGCTTCAGGAATTCTCAAAAGATTTTGAGCAGGATTAAAAGAAGTAATTAAGGTGTCGTCTAATTTCATAAGCAACACATTGCCGTTTTTATCTTTTACGAGCTTTAAGATTCTTGTATCGGGATTTGCAGCACTCATTTTTTACTTTTTAGATTTTGAAGCCTTTTTTACTGTTTTCTTTTTAGCCACTTTCTTTTTTACTGGTTTGGCTTTCGCTATAACAGCTTTTACTTTTACGATTTTTCCACCCTTGATGTACTTGAATCCTTTCTTTAATGTCCCATCGGATTTAAGCCCTGTCCCTTTAATAACACTACTACATACTTTCTTTAAGCCTTTTACTGTTGGTTTCTTTTTTACTGCCATGATTAATTGTTTTTTTTGATTGATGATTATTGAATTGTAGATTTTTTTTAAATAGATCTGTTTCTGCAGATACAACCGGCATTAAAATAAATCTACTTTTTTTATTAATTTACTGTAAATGATAATTTTTTAGTCCTTAGTGGTTCTGCCACAGCTTCGGGTTCGCCCCGTTCTAGTTTTTTATTGAAAATATTGAATTTCAAAGTGTCGAGCGGTTTATTTTGGTAACGGTTCTTATCTGCCCAAATGTAATTTTGCCTGTAATCTGCTTTCTTTTCGGTAAAGAGAACTACATCGGCATCAAACTGACTTTTACTACCGCCACGCATTTTGCCATCTGTAGTTTGTTGGAAAATAACAATGAACAATTTTCCGTCGTACTTCTTTCTTAAATCCTTATCCACTTCAAAGCCTTTGTGCATTTCCTGCATTTTAGAGAAACTATCGATTATGATAATGTCATTGTTTCGGATAAGTTTATCCAAATCAGAAACACTTTTAATCTCAGGAGCTTCGATGTTTTGCAATGCCTTTGCATTTAAATATTCTTCGGCTTTGCTGTAATACAAACTACTCTCGGGATGCTCTTCGATACTGGCATGACCTACTTTGTAATTTTGTGCCAAGGCATTCATAAACTGGAAACACATTCTAGTTTTCATTGAACCCTGACCACCAGTAAGAGAGATTACAATACTTTCTTTTTCCTTGTGCTCAATTTCTCCTAAGAATTCCGCAATGTCTTTGTTCTCAATTTTAAAGTAATCCACTTTAGTAGGCTTATTTGCCATTTTATAGGCTAGAGAATTTCGGTTTACATTTTCCTTTGCAATGGGCTTTGCAACGATTGCTTTTTCTTTGATTGGCTTTACAATGGTTTCTTTAACAACAAGCTGTTTGTTCTTTTTAACTGCTCCACTGAGTCCACCGAACAAATCGGGTTGTTTAATTTTTTGCTTTGCCTTTCTTTTTACAATAGGTTTTACAATTGCCTTTTTAATAGGTGCTACTTTCGCACTTGGTTCTATAACTGGTCTCTCTATTGTCTTTTCTTCTACCTTTTCTTTAGTTTCAGCGTTTGCAACTTCACGTCCTAGAATATGATTGCTTGCTTTTTGAGCCTGTGCCGATGCTTTTAAGAAAAACCGATTGTCGTCGTTTAGTTCATCTATTAAATGATTGTTCCAACTCTTTAAATACTTAGCAGAATTTTCCTTGGTATGGAATAATATTCCTGATTCACTGCAAAGAAATACCGCTCCGAGTTCTGCAATCAATTCCTCAAAAGCATAATTTCCGCTCCCTCCACCGCTTCGAGTTCCTGTCATATCTCTATGTAATCGATGCTCTGCTCCTGTACTGTGTACCGCTTCATGAAAGAAAGTAGAGTAATAAAAAGCTTCACTGGTGAAAGCTTCAATAGTTGGCATATTTAACTCGTCTGTACTTGGACGGTAATAGGCTCTATCTCCAATATTGGTATATTTTGGCGGGTTCTTAAATCCGTCGATGATTGCCTGAGCTTCAGCAATAGGATTTGTTATTTTCCTTTCTTTTACAGCAGGAAATTTTAAACCCTCGCAATCATCGGCTCTAAATACATTGTAGTATTTTAAAACGGGGAACTTGGTTAGATTCTTTTTTAAATCCTCTTTTGTCAGTCCGTTCGATTTCACAAAATCACCAAACTTTTTATTGTCGTTGGTTTTGAATTTCAAATGCTCACTATGGTAATCGTGAATTAAGGTATAATAAATCACACGCCTTGCTTTACTGCCTTTTTTAAGCTTTGCCTTAGCTTCTTCAATTTGATTAAAAGTTAAATAGTAAGGCTGTATAAAATCTGCAGGAACTAAATAGGGCTGTTTGTTTTCATCAAACTTAATATCAAAATTCAAAATGAAGTTTGCCCCTGTGTACTCCTTTTTAGAAACATAATTCATAACCGAATTACTAGCCCCTGAACCTCTCCATTCTTTTTGCCAAGGCAAATGCCCTACTTTTTTAATTGTATTGATAATCAAATCCGTGATGTAGTTGTAAATTTCATCAGGTGAAACGGCATTTAATCCGTCGTTATGATTCTCAGAGATATACTCGAGCGTAGGCAATAGCATTTCTGCATCTACTCCGTTTAAGCCATAAGGCTCGATTAGATTATTAATTTCAATTAAAAAAGTATCATCAGCAAAAGCCTGTAATACTTTGATAACTCGTTTGGAAACAACTGTATGTTTTTCCTTTTCGGCTTTCATAAGCAAATCTTCCAAGGTCTTTCTTGACACGATAAGCCCATTAAGGCTATTGAATTCTTGTGCTAATGTCATTTTAAGAAATTTTATGTTCCGTACCCAAGATGCTTACAATAACTTCAATTCGAATATCGCTACTATTAAAGTTACTGACATTTAAAGCTCCAAGCACGTTAGTTATGGCGGTTTGTAAATCCATTTGAATGGGTACATTCGGGATTATAGTACTGGAATTAGGCGCAATATTTATTGCTTTTACATTCACGTTTGCCGATCCTAAAAGCATATTCTTTTTATCATAAAATAAAATTCGCTTTAGGGTTACTGCCGTAAGCTGTGCGCTAAAATGCTGTGCTGTTGGATTTACTAATTTCAAATCCAAATGAAAAGACACAAACGGTTTTCCATCATTCCACTTGGCATCCAATTTCTTAAAAGCTACTGGATATATCCTGACAAACTCAAATTGTTCGATTATCTTTTTTACTCTTTGCTCTAAATAGAAATATCCTGCAACGGCTAGTATTCCTGCTCCAATAACTATTTTTTTGACACTCATTTGTTTAATTTTTTAAATAAAGATTCTCGAAATACGATAAACTATAAACAGCAAGGTCATGGCGCCTATTGAAGCCAGTATTTTGACCCAAAGAGGAATGTATTTTACGGAAACATATTTAATTTGTTTATCGCCTTTGAGGTAAACAAATTCTTTGTTTGTAGCTGTATTTACGTTTTTTGTCTGCGCTATTTTCTGCCATGCTATAATTTGATTGCGTAAACTATCGTAATAAATCCCTGTTTCGTTATCTCCTGATTTTTTACGACTATCAAGTAATTGTAATACTCGCTGTAATTCTGCTTTAGTAATGCTGTCACATTCGGGTTTTGCCGTTTGGACCTTCGGGAGCTGTATTTTTAAAGTATCGTTTATAGCCCCACTGATAATAGTTGTTTTGATACTGTCTTTTTTACTGGCTATAACTGTTTCAACTTCATGTGTGTTTTCCATTGGTTTGGCTTTGCAACCGTGCAAGGCAATACAAAGGGCAAAATAAAATGCTATAAATAAAACTACTTTTAAAAATAGCTTCATGGGATTCTCTGGACTCGTACTTGTACTCATGATTTCTTTATTTTTAGTTTTATCATGGCTTTTAATCCATCGAAAAAACTACTTATTAATGCTTCTACTTCACTATGTATTAAGGTGGAGAGCGAACCGCCCCAAGCGCAAATCACATAGGTAAACATCTTGTTGATACTCAAATATTGGTCGCAAACAGCATAGACGGAGAATGCAACAAAAAAACTGATAGCTGCTTCGGCTAAAAACCAACTAAGGCGTGGCTTCTTTCCTTTTTGAATGGCTAGGTAAATTTTCATAAAAACCCCTGCCAGTACTACTATTAGAAATAAAAAATAATCCTGATAGTATTTGAGTTCGCTTATGATTTGATTTAAGATTGTATTTTTCATATTAGTTTTTTTTGGTTATAAGGTGAAAGCCAATTCCAAGCGTAGCTAGTGATGCTAGTAAAATTAGGTAGGGGTTTCGCTTTTTTTTTTAATAACTCCAAACTGATGTTTTGGGCTTTATAGAAATTAAACTTTGCAACCCTGTCAGCTAGTCCGTTGGTTTTTCCGTTTACTTTTTGAGTTATCTGTGTCATTAAATTAGCATCTGCGAGCGGATTTAATTTTTTATACACCGAAAAAAACCAAGCGGCACAATCCACGGCAATGGCTGTTTGTAAAAGTAAATCGGGATTGTTTACTACATCATGACCCGAGTACTTTTTGTAATCTTCGTATGTTCCCTTACCTGTTAGCTGTATAAAACCACGCCCTCTATATTTCCATCCGTCTCCACTGGCAATATTGCCATTACCGTTTTTGTTTGCATAACCAATATTGGCTATCATTTGCTGATTGGCTTTGTGCTCGGTGGTTCTTCCGTATTTCTTTGCTTCGGCTAGTGTCAGGCGGGAATTAAACGGACTGGTGGACAATAGCCCTTGCGGGCTATAATTCAGGTTTTCAACAACCCTTGTAAAATTGCCCGATTCATGCGATACTTGCGCTAAAAAGTGGGCTATCCTAATGGGTGTATTTACACCATATCGTACAAATGCATTAAAAAAAATGCTACTGTTGTCTAAAATAAAACTCATTATAAAATCACTTTTCTAGGGGTTACTTTTGGTTGTGTCAGGAAATAAACAAATCCTGTGAGTGCTACTGCTGTGATGATTAATTTTTCTGTCGCTCCCATTTTAATATCCTTTTACAGCATTGGCGTTTACGAAATAATACACGCCATCGCGATTAATTAAATATTGTCCGCCTACTTTAGAACCAACAAAAACACCCAGATGCTCCCCATAATTAAAACTACCGCCCATAAAAGGTTTTGTTCCTGTATTGAAATACGTACCGTTTGCTGTCTTTTTAGCATTGAAAAGACTAACACCGTTTGCATTTGCCATTAGTTTTTGTCCTTTTCTTGGTGCAACTAGCGCAGTAGGGATTTCTTTTGATGTAGTTTTTGTAGGCATTTTTAAATAAGCATTGAGGCTAATTTTTAAAACTCCTTTTTTGCTTTGCAAAGCCGTAAGCGTATTTGCTCCAAAATTGCCATCGATAGTAACACCTAACAAACGTTGCAATTCTCTAACTTCAACCCCTTTGATTCCTTTGCCTAATACTTTGTTTTTATTCAAAACTGCTCCTGTCTTTGGTAGGGAATCCGTAGGTTTATCTAGGACTACTGGTGGTGGTTCTGGAATATCGGTTAAAAATTCCTGCTCTTTTTCATCCTTCTTTTTTTTCCAATACAAGTAGCCTACAAGTCCGATTCCGACCACTCCTACGCCTATTAATACTTTATCTTCATTTTTCACTTTCATGCTTTA
>NZ_JAOZEV010000017.1 GCF_025847275.1 Flavobacterium frigoritolerans | reverse complement strand
GCGGGGTGCAAAAGTACTCCCTTTATTTAAATCTACAAGGCTTTTTCGAGACTTTTTTAAATCTTTTTCGAAAATTTTTTTCAATAACTTGATAATAACCAATTTAGACTTTGTCTTTGTTTTTATTTTTAAGGGATTTTCTTATTAGTGTTTCTCTTTCCATAATTTTGTTATTTAAAAAACTGATTTTTTACGAATTCTCTCCTTATATTATATAGATTCATGCCTACTTAATACATTATATAGAATACTTAAAAGTTGTCATATCCAGTTTATTGCAAAATTGGGCATTAGATATACGAATTTAGATAAGTTAAAGGCATAAATACAAATATTAGAGAATCTGTTTATTGACAGCATCTACACTCATTCACAAAACAGCAAATTTTATTAGACAATCAAAATCTTAAAATTCAAATCGCTCTATTCTTTTCTCATACTCTCTTTGACTTTTTCTCTATGTAACTCTCCCCAATTACTAAGCTCGGCTATTACATTTTTTAAGGTTCGACTATAGTCAGTTGATTCATAGATAATACTAACAGGAATCGTTGGATATACAGTACGTTTAATAAAATCATTCAATTCTAAATCTTTGAGTTCTTTTGCTAAAATTTTTGGTGATATTCCATCGATTTCTTTTTTTATTTCATTAAAACGTTTCGGAGATTGAATAAGACTAAGAATTAAAGCAATCTTCCATTTTCCATTTAAGACATAAAGCGCATCTATAATATTCCTAAGAGATCCTGCACATTCGTCCTTTGTTGGAAGTTCTTGTTCTTCAATTGTTTTCATGGAAGTAAAGATACAAACTTTCCCAAAAGTAACTGGTTTCCTTTAGGAAACTGCTATCTTTTGCATACTCCACAACGGTAACTTTGCCTTAAATAAAACCTATAAATCTAATTATTTTCAATTACTCAATTATATAGGTTATAAAAAATAAACTTTAAAAACCATATTAGTTATGAAACACATTCTTCATTTAATGTCTAGTATTCAACCTAGAGAATCATATAGCATTCAGCTGGGCAAGATAATTATCGCAAAAATTAAAGAAAAATATCCCAATAGTACGCTTGATGAATTAAATCTGGTTGATCTTGACATGCCACATCTTAATCCAGAATTACTTCGCAAACTTTTCACTCCTGCTGATCTTCTCAATGAAGAAGAAAAAAAATCGATTGCATTTTCTAATAACTTACTTGAACAATTACTAGCAGCAGATATAATTGTCATTGGTGCCCCACTCTACAACTTTACCATCCATTCAGTATTAAAAACATGGATTGATTATATAACAAGACCCGGAATAACTTTTGGATATGGTCAAGATGGGCGGCCTATTGGTTTAGTTACTGGAAAAAAGGTCTATGTTGCTATGTCCTCAGGCGGTATATACTCTGAAGGTCCTGGTCAAGTTAACGACTTTGTTGTTCCTTATTTACAGGCTTTTCTAGGATTCTTGGGAATGACAGACCTTACGGCATTTCGAGCAGAAGGATTAAAGATACCTGGATTAAAAGAAGATGCTATGAATAAAGCAATTAATAGCATAGTAATTGATTAAATTATTATAAACTTCCTTAATTATAGAAAACCTTCAGAATCATACAATTTTGAAGGTCTATTATTTTTATGAATACGAATTGTTACTCTTTTATTTCATAACAATAAGAATTACAACATTCATTTTAAACAAGTTAAACCATTACAAAAAGTTTTCATTTACTTTAAAAAATTGGCTTTTATTTTGTGGTAACATTGTAGCACGTGGTATAGTAGTTTCTAAATATTTAAAAATACAGCTTAGATGAGGATTCCATACTTAAGGTACAAGTCCTGCTCTGTTGTCTTAAAGTATAAATAAGCTTTCGTTTTCTATCAATTACAATTTATCACGTTTGCTTCAACTAGTGGGCTAATGTGTTCTTGGAAATAGTATTACATTTTATCAAATATCTTTCATCTTTTAAAATTATAGATAAAGGTTTATTTGTTGTTATCTCGTGTTATTTTATGCTGATTTTGTGCCTCAAAATCTGGAACCATAGTAAAGACGACTGGCTTGCTAACTTCTGGTTTCAGAAAATCAAATTCTTTTTCAACATCCAAAACAAAAGCATCTATTATTTCCTTTGTAATACCAGGTTTGACAATAATATGACTAATCCCGTTGTGCATAGCCAACTGCCATTTTTGTCGCAATTCTTTACTTACGGAAGATATAATTAAGATGGTTAATGCATTAGGATTTCGCCAAGCATTAATCTTGGCTGTTTTTAACTTTTCAAAAGCATAATCTGCCACGTCGAGACATTCATGAAGTCGGTTACTCAGACCTGATGTTCCTAATGTTTTGATGGCGTACCACATTATTAAAGGCGTAATAGCATTCCGGGAGCCCATAATAGTATCATCTAAACTATCTATCACATTTATATAATTTGAAACCCGTTCTTTATTATGCTTAAGAACAATAACTATTCCGCATGGAATAGGCGATCCAATAAATTTATGTCCACTTATAGTAATAGAATCTGCACCTTCACTAAAATCAAAATGAGGTTTTGGTGATAAAAACTGTGCATAACTGCCACAGAAAGCAGCATCACAATGAATGTAGTGATTTTTTATATTATGCTTATCCAGAATTTGTTTCATTTGTTGAATATCATCTTTTGCCTCCTTCATAGTTGTACCTATATTTGCTACAAGAATGGCAGGGAAACCGAGATTAAATTTTACTTTTTCTTCAAGATCTTCATAATCTATTTCTCCACTTTTCTGAGAATTAATCTTTTGAGGTTTTAATCCTAATAAATCTATATATTTTTCAATACTGTAATGAGCATCTTCAGAAAAATAAACTATTCCTGAAGGGTACATCCTTTTTGCTAAATATAATCCATAGAGATTGCCTTCTGAACCTCCGTTGGTTATATAACCCCAATAATTATTCTCTTGAGCTTTCAACATTTGTGCAAAAAAATCAATTACATCTCTTTCGAAGAGATGCGTGTTCACCTCGAAAGTACCACCGGAATAAAAGGAATCACCGATATTGTTTATCGGATATTTAAGGAATTTATAAAGAGGGGTATAATCAAAATAATGTGAACAAGGATACCCCAAAATATGAGCAGATCTGTCTTCTAAATAAATCTCTAGCTCAGTAAGTTTGTCCTGATCTTCTAATGTTAAAATCCGATTCATAGTAATATCGTTTTTTGTACATTTCTATTTATTAAAGGTAGACTTATTTTTTTAAACTTGATGATTTTTCTTAAAAAAAACAACATAAACACCTGAAAGTAAATATATTACAAATACAAAAAAGAGAAACAATTTACAATATTATTATCATATTATATCCTCAAAAACCTGTGAACTACAATGAACAGTAGCTTGTTAATTCCCATACCCATTTTAAACATAGTTGTCTGACGTTTCTCTCTTAACATCTGTACAGTTTAAATTTTATTTAATGTTCTTCTAGCAGATTAAACATTTTTAAATCCCAAAACATTAACGATCCTCTATTTTATAAAACGATAATCTAATTCCACAAATGTTATTTAGGTATTTACATTATTAAATTGCTATTTTAGAGAATGACCTTTGTAATTCGCGAATTCTTTATTGCCAAAATATGTCATCCCATTCCTGATTATTAAATTCATGGGAAAGCACTTCTTCTTTTAATAAAATTTGATAGGACGGAAAATTATTTCTAATTGCATTAAATATATTTTTCTCTTCAAAGCGTATTAATGTTTCAAGGTCATCTTCAATTCGACTTAATGATTTTTCGACTTCATTTTTTTTAATAAAATGTTTTGCTAATCTGCGATGCTGTATTAATACTTTGTGTACAAATACATTTTCAATTCCTAAATTTGGAAAAATATGCTCCTTTTCTATTTTAAAATGTGGTACTAATTGATTGGTATAATGCCAATCTGCATAATTTTTAATTCTATTTGGATCAATATTTCGTTTAATACCCTTACGAATTATCGAACATAACTCTAATGATTGTATGTGGTCACGATGCAAAAAACTAAGTGCTTTTTCTACATTTATTTCATTCTCTTTATCGATTATGATGGTATTTGAATTCATTTTTTATTTAGTATTAGGATCTGAAATGCGAAAAATCAGAAAATATAGATATTATAAACCTGTTTGATACAGGATACATAAAAACCACCCAAATTGAGTGGTTACTTAGAGAAATCTAAATTTGGTTACAAAACCAGTATTGGAGCAATAATTCCAAAGCTTAATCTCCCTGTATTTGCGTCTTTCAATCCATACGTTTTTTCAGCATAAGAAGAGTAATCATATCTTCTGGCTATATAACCTAAATAAAATTTCAGGTTCAAATCTTTGAAAGGATAGTATTCAACAGTCGGAATCAGACCATAGCTAGTAAACAATTTGTTGCATGCATTAACATCGGGATTACCATTCCAATAAGAATTGTGAGTCATAAGAGTTAAGACTATGTTTACTTTTGGTTTAACTCTATACTCTGCTCTTAACCAGTTTTCGACGTATACTACATCTTTTGATGCATCCTCACCCTTAACCAATTTTTGAACAATACCTCTACGATCTAAATCTTCTGCGCTATACTTAAAATCATAATACAACAATAATTTATTGCTTTTAAACTTATTCCCAAGAGCAATATAATTCATGCTTGTATTTTTGGCCTCATTAAAGAATCCATAGCTATAAGACGTTTCAAATTTCCCTCCAAAAAAGCTTCCTTGCCAATTACTTACAAATGCCAAAGCCGTTTTCGATTCTACTGTTCCATCTGGTATATTATTATCATATTGTTCTTTTAAAATGTTTGTTCTTGAATCTAATATCTGAAACTTTAATGTGTTCTTACCATCCTTTAACTTATGGGATATACCCACACCTGTTAAATTGTGATCAGAGTTATCTAAAATATCATTATACTCCAAAATATAAATTGCATTCATATCAAATTCATACCCACCCAAATCTGCCAACAATTTTCCCATAGAAAATTTGGTTCTAGGTGCAAAATCAATAAACAAGGCGGCAATATCAGTAGTTCTATTTATGTTATCCTGACTCCCTATTTTAGGTGTTCTGGTGTATCTGTCACGAAATCTAAAACCCACTTTTTCATGAATCTTTCCTTTTATTTCAAGTCTGAATTGACTAACTGAAAATACTGATTTTGAATAATCTCCATTTTTAAATTCAGAATTAAACCCAAAACGAGTATTAAAAATAACATCAATATCTTTCAATAAAGATTGTTTGGACGTAGGGATTATCGACTGATACAACTCAAGATTCTCGCTTTGTTCTTGCGCAAGAATACTAATTGGGATCAATAATACAATGAAACACAACAACCCCCTTTTTATATTACTTATAGTTTTCATAATCATTTTATAAAATAATTGAACCTATTAAAAAACCAACTGCAACAGCAACAACAGTAGCAACAATACCGGGTAGATTAAAACTGTGATTGATAACATATTTACCGATTTTTGTACTTCCCGTTCTGTCAAAACTGATAGCTGCTAATAATGTTGGATAACCGGGTAATACGAAGAAGCTATTTACTGTAGGAAAGGAAGCTATCAAAACTAAAGGAGAAAGCCCTAAAGCAATACCCAATGGTATCATAGTTTTAACAGCTGCTGCTTGGCTAAACATTATGATTCCTAAAAGAAATAAAGCTATAGCAAATGTCCAAGGATAAGCAGTAACAACACTACCCAAAGACTCTTTGATGATAACCGAATTATTTTCCATGAAAGTAGAAGCCATCCAGACTACTCCAAAAACGGATATAACTGCCGAAGCCATAGAACCGAATAAACTAACTTGGGTAACAGCAACTGCGCTAGTTTTTGTAATTAACATCATAGCAGCTGAAGCAGACAAAGTGATTAAACAAATAACTGTTACCATTGAAACAGTACCATCATCTTTTAGAACTAAATTTTTTGTTCCAGGTCCAAAATTGGGCAGTAAATCTGGAAAGGCTCCAGCAATTACAATTAGTAAAATTGCAACACTAAAAATCATAACCGCCGTTTTAGCTCCAGTTCTTACTTTTGTTCCATTGCCTTCTGTATTAGAATCAATACTTTTAGCAAACTCTAAATCTTTCATTTTCTCAATAAAAATGGGATCCTGATTTAATTCTAGTCCTTTTTTTCTAATAACAAAACAAGCAACTAATGTCCCAACAAGACCTGCGGGAATAGCAATCATCATAACATCAAAAAGAGCTCCCGGGTAACCTAATAATACTACCAGCGCAGCTGTACATGCACTAATTGGACTTCCTGTTAAAGCTAAGTGTGAAGCAATTACCGATATACTAAGAGGGCGTTCAGGGCGTATTCTTTTCTTTGTAGCAACTTCTGAAATGATGGGCAATATAGAATACACTATGTGAGAAGTCCCAGCAAATAAACACAAAAAATAAGTTGCAAAAGGGGCAATAAAAGTAACATTTGAAGGGTTATTTCGAATTACTTTTTCGGCTAAACTTACCAAGTAATCTAAACCTCCTGACGCTTGAAGGGTTGCTGCTGTGGTTACAATAGCAATAATAATTAACATAACGTCCATAGGCGGCTCCGTTGGTTTCATATGAAACCCTAGTACGAAAATCACTAATCCGAAAATCCCCATTACACCGAGACCTATACCTTTCATTCGTGATCCGATAAGAATCGCGATTAAAAGGATTGAAAATTCTATCCAGAACATAATAATTGTTTTAAATTGATTTGATTTAGTCACAATTATACTAGGAGGTACCTAAAAGCAGGACTCCTTCCAATTATAATTGAATACTATTCTAAAAATGTTTTTTGAATCTTTGTTCTATCATCTATTTTCAAAAAGGAAACAGCAATAAAACGCTATCATTTGAGGATTAAGATTATCCCCAACAATAAAAAAAGTGTAGTGTTATCTTCATTAAGTAAAGTAAACCACTTGAATCAGCTGTATTAGAGTATTATACAACAATATCTTTTCTGGATTTGTTCCAAGTGAATTACTTACAGAAGCATTAATATAACAGATTATCAAGCCATTACAAACTATTCATTTAACATTTTCGTTTGCTTAAAACGTTAACGATAACATGGCAGGAATCTGAACATTCATAGCTATTTATGAATTTATGAATTTTGGGTTTATTAAGTTTTCTAAAGAATAAATTTCATCCCATTTCTCTTGAGTGATTTCCTTACGTTCTTCTACTACAATCTGATGTATACTTTTGTTTGTTTTAAGTGCTTCTCCAGCAATGCCTGCACATACTTCATATCCAAGAATTGGATTCAATTGTGTAACAATTCCAATACTATTCATTACCATATTAAAACAATGATCCGTATTTGCTGTAATTCCAACAATACATTTATCAACTAATGTTTCGATTGCATTACCCAAATAGTCTAATGACGTAAACATCGCAAAAGCAATAACAGGTTCCATAACATTTAATTGTAACTGACCTGCTGAAGCTGCCAACGTCACTGTTAAATCTTGACCAATAACATAAAAACAAGTCTGGTTTACTACTTCTGGAATTACAGGATTTACTTTTCCTGGCATAATTGAAGATCCCGGTTGACGTGCTGGTAAATTAATTTCATTAAATCCTGTTCTTGGACCTGAACTTAACAAACGTAAATCATTACAAATTTTAGTGATTTTAACTGCTGTTCTTTTTAGAGTACCCATAATTTGAACATACGCACCTGTATCAACTGTCGCTTCAATTAAATCTGGAGACAATGTTAGAGGAATACCTACTTCTTTCACTAAATAATCCACACAAATTTCTGGATAACCTTCTGGAGCATTTACTTTAGTTCCAATAGCAGTAGCTCCCATATTAATTTCTAACAATAAACTTTGCGCCTCTTTTAATCTCTTAATATCTTCTCCAATTGTAGTTGCATAGGCATGAAACTCTTGCCCTAAAGTCATAGGGACTGCATCTTGCAATTGTGTACGTCCCATTTTTAATACATTTTTAAACTCTACTCCTTTTTCAGAAAAAGCAACTTCTAAACCGCTTAAAATAGCAATAAAGTGATCCATTTTTAGATAAAGTGCAATTCTAAATGCTGATGGATAAGCATCGTTCGTTGACTGAGAACAGTTTACATGATTGTTTGGGTGTAGGAAATCATACTCTCCTTTTTTATGACCTAAATATTCCAGACCAATGTTTGCGATTACTTCATTTGCATTCATGTTTACTGAAGTTCCAGCTCCACCTTGAATCAAATCACTGACAAATTCCTGATCAAATTTACCTGCAATAAGCTGGTCACTTCCATAACAAATTGCTTCGGTAATTTTTGCGTCTAAAACTCCACAATCTTTATTTGCTAATGCAGCAGCTTTTTTTACATATCCTAAAGCTTTTATAAATAAGGGCTCTTTTGAAATTGAGATACCTGTAATATTAAAATTTTCTACAGCTCTAAAAGTCTGTATACCGTAATATAAATGATTCGGGATTTCTAATTCACCTAAAAAATCATGTTCTTTTCTTGTAGTTTTCATAATAAAATTAATTTCTAATTATCTAATAAATTGTTATAAGTATTTCTAAATACTTTTTCGAAAGGATTATTACTAAATTCTGCAAAGCTTGCAAGCATATTTACTGAGGAGTAATCATTATTCTGATGTAAATGTGCGCTTGCTATGATGGTAAAAGGATGATAATTATCATAACGATTCAGTTTATTTAAAAAAAAATAATTGCAAATTTTATTTGAACGTATTAGTGACCTGTTTGTTTTTGTAATTGTAGTTACTCTCATTAGGTTTATGCCATTTATACCTTAAGCAGAGAGGGCTGCGACAACTGCTGATTACAATTGTAAGAAGTAGCTGTTTGCAAAAATAATACTGAGGAAGCGTAAGATTTATGTTATAATTTATTTTGCAGGTCTCAGACACACATTCAAAAACGGGAAATTTTCTGCGATACCTTAGTACAAAAAACTCAAGATTATAGATACGATTTAAGATAAGGGGTTCTATCGCATTTGTTTTATTAAAAATCGATTGTCCTGTTCAACAATATTGTTGACATGCTTACATTGTTAGATTGCTATTTTAAAAAACGAACATTTAATAATAAAATGCAGGTTAATAAAAATACATCAACCTTATAGTTTTTTATAACTCTTTCATTATAAATCACTCTACTAAAAATTTTATGAGAAATACACTACTATTATTATTTTTATTTCTATTTCATATTGCAGTTAAAAATCATCTTTTTAAATTCAAAATTCTGTTATTCAAATAGTTGCTAGCAGTGACTCTCATTGTTAAAGACAATAAATAAATTGTAGTAAGTTTTGTCTGCTGAAATAAATTATTTCTAATAAAAAGCAATAAATATTATATAATTTTCAAATATTATTATTTAAAACTAATAATTCCTTAATTAAAGATTACGTTTACTAAAGACCCCAGTCTATATTTTAAACTAAATCTACTTATGAAAAAAATCTATTTGTTTTTATTTTTTGTCATGCAACTGACAAATGCCCAAATTGGAATCGGAACAGTTACTCCGCATGCTTCTTCGATACTGCATATCGAATCTACTACTCAGGGACTGATTACCCCAAGAATGACTTCGGCGCAAAGAATCGCAATTGCATCTCCTGCCAATGGTTTATTGGTTTTTGACACAACAGTTGGGAATTTTTATTATTATGATACACCTACATTAGTTTGGATTCAGTTAAGTGGGGACAAACAAGGAAGATTAAAATACAAGCTAATAAAATCAACTGATGTATTAGCTACAGTTTTGGCTACTGAAAAAACTGCTGGAGGCGGTACAAAATACCTTATGGATTCGACTACACTTTATGAGATTAATGGTACTATCAATGTTGATTTGCCTATTGAATTAAATGGTTGTTATGTGATTGGACAAGATTCTACAGAGGATAAACTGGTTAAAGCTTCTGGTGATCTTTTTTCGGGTACCACTGGAGGATCAATAAGGGTATTGACATTGACGGCTACAGGAGGAAATGTTTTTAATATTACTGGTTCAGGTACGTTAACCCAAAATATTATTATTAGAGACTGCATCGTTGCGGGCTCAGCAACTGTAGGTAAACTTCAAAATTTTGCTTTTGTTTTTGTGAGTATTGTTCAATATATCGGTAATGGAGCAGGAATAGTGTATCAAGATATTAGTAAGTTACTGCTTAGTAATGCGGGATGGTTTGGTAACAATGTGGGAACTTATGAAAAATTACAAGGTACTTTTGGACTAGTAGCCAAACAAGGAGGATTTAGTGAAGTCATTGGAGCCAGTATAGGATTTGATGTTTCTACTAATCCCGTAATTCAAGGTGATGCGGTATTAGAAACAGTAGTTTTTACTGGTACTCTAACCACTGGAAAATATGTAAACGGATATAATCCTGCTACCTACACAGGATTTAATTTTAATAATAACTGGACTGTAAAATGTACCGGGATTCCAACTGAGGGTGATGCTCAAGCTACAGGATTAGTATATCTAAACCGTGCTGGTACATCTCAAGTTACAACTCCTATCGGTACAACTGGCACAGGTGCAAAACTGGCAATTACTGCGGGATTGTCGTCTAATCTCTATAGAGCCACGGCAACTACAAACAATAACATTGCCTATATGGGCAAAAAAGGAAGGATATTCCAAGTAAATTGTGCTTTGTCTTTTGTGAGTACGTTGGGGGTTGGAAATACGGAGTATATATTTTATTTTGTACGAATCCCTGCCGCAGGAGGCACAGATCCTCAAGTATCTTCTGAGGCATTTATTGACACCAATGCTGGTTATGTTCAATCGTTTCCAATTCAGGGATCGGTCTTTCTTAGTACAGGTGATTCTGTAGAGTTATGGATAAAACGTAACAATGCCAATACACAAAGTGTAACGGTACGTTCATTTAACATGACAATAAAATAGTATAAGTTTTTTTATCAAAACCATTTTGCAACTCAGAATTTACTTTTTGTAATTTCTGAATGTGTTGCTGTATTTAATCTCAAAATGGACATACAAATGTCTGTATAATAAAATCAAACTTATGGAACTTATAAATATTAGATTATTCTTTATAATTGCTACATTACTTTTAGTACATGCTGTTGTTTCTGCGCAAGCTCCTCCGGCACCTGGTGATCCACAACCAGAATTACCTATTGATAATGGTATACCATTCTTAATGATTTCGGGTCTTTTATTAGCTATTTATGTTATTAGAAAGAAAAAAAAGACACCAATACCATCCAAAATACCTTCATTACCTCTAGAAGATAGACTAAAAAAAGTAGCTAAGGAATTTCATATAAATAACACAAAGACAAGATTATGAAAAAAATAATGATAGTATTACTCCTGTTGTTTTCTTTAAACTCTTTTTCTCAAATTTATTTCGGAACGAATGCATCTATGTATGTAAAGAATGAATTACTTTATGTTAAACAGGACATTAATTTACAGGCAAATTCAATTCTTTATTTAAGAAACCGTTCACAATTAGTTCAAGGAACAACTAGTACATCTCTAAATACAGGAACAGGAATAGTATCTGTATATCAAGAAGGAACTTCAGATAATTTTGATTATAATTACTGGTGCTCTCCTATTGGGAGTACTGCTGTTACAGGAAATGGCAATTTTGGCATTACAATGCTAAACAGACCTTTAACAGCCACAACAGCTACAGTAGCTATAGTATTGCCACTAGCTACTAAGGATGGAATTTCCAACCCGCTTTCGATAGCAGCACGATGGATTTATAAATTAATTAATGCTAATAGTTATTCGCAATGGATTTACATCGGAGGTGCCAGTACTTTAGCTGCGGGGGAAGGATTTACAATGAAAGGAACTAGTGGAACTGACAATTTAGATGCTGAAAGCAATGGTATTCAGAACAATCCAGGTGGAATTGGTGCGCAACGATACGACTTTAGGGGAAAACCAAATGATGGTAATATCACGGTAAGTTTGGGGCTTAATAATGCAACCTTATCAGGAAATCCATATCCATCAGCTTTGCATCTTAATGCCTTCCTTTTGGATTCAGACAATAGTGCCGGGACTGGAATTGCTTATTTTTGGGAGCAAAATAAAGCTACAAATTCTCATTTCATTGCCGATTATAGAGCAGGATACGGAAGTTATTCGCCTATAAGTCTGGTTAGTAATGGGGTATATGTACCTGCTACTTTTAATTCCTATAATGATGATGGTTCCTTAAATACTACCGGTACATCTTCGGGATTGATAATTGCCCGAAAATATTCACCTATTGGTCAAGGATTTATTTTAAATGGTAGAATAACAGGAACAGTTACATTAAAAAATTCTCACAGAGCCTATTATAAAGAAGGAAATCCGTTAACCCAGTTTGAGCGTCCTGCTAAAAATAAAGCTTCAAAAGTTAGTGATTCTATACACGATACCTCCTATTTTAAGTTAAACGCGATACTTAATAATCAATTTACCAGACAACTGGCATTGGCTTTCTTACCCGAAGCGACAGACGGGATTGATTACGGAATTGATGCACTAAATATGGATGCCTCACTTCCTAATGATGTTTGTTTTTTATTAGACAATAAGAATTATGTAATTCAAGGAGTAAATTTTGAAGAAACCAAAAAAATACCTTTAGCAGTAAAAGCTACAAATAATACCACCATAAAATTCTATGTCCCTGAGGTAATAAACTTTGATCTTTCTCAGTCAATTTACATCCATGACGCCCTTGATGATTCTTATCATGATATAAAAAATAATGTATATGAAGTAGCTGTTCTGAAAGGAACATATAACGACAGGTTTAATATTACTTTTATAGATGAGAAAAAATTAAATACAAAAGATTTAACGAAGTCAAAATTTACTATTATCCAAAATAATACAGACGAGAAGCTAACAATTTCTAATACGGACCAAATTGAAATTAAGTCGGTAGTAGTATATGATATGTTGGGAAGGATAATTCTGTCAAAGGAAATACTCGGAAACAACCAGTATTATTATTTTTCGACCAGCGGGTTAAGTTCTGGAATATATATAGTTGAATTATTGACTGTTGATGCTTTAAAAACTATCCAAAAAGTTATTATTTCTAATTCTGGTAAGTAAAAGAAAACACATTGATAAGTGTTTATTGAGAGGAAATAAAGAAATTGAACGCTGAACGTTTCAGATAGTTCAGTGTTTAACTGGTTAAATAAAACAGACAAAACGATAAGAATGTTAGTAACATAAATCGTTTTATCTGTTTTAATCTTATTTTAAATATCAGTTGGTAATTATTTTACATATTAACTATTACTTTACCAGCCACTCTGTTTGTTTCCACTTCCAAATGTGCTTTACCCATTTCTTCAAATGAAAACATTTTGTGTATATGCGGTTTTATAGATCCGTTTTCTAATAAATCTGCAATAGCTTTTATTGTCTCGTTTTTAGAAGCTACCATAAAAAATGCTATTTCTACCTGTCGCTTTTCTGCATTTTCTTTAGCAGCTTGTGGGATTTCTGGTGAAGAAATAGTAACAATTATTCCATTTGGGCGAACAACAGCAACCGAATTTAATAACGTCTCACCTTGAATAGTATCTAAAACGATATCGATATTCTGAAGTTTTTCTGAGAAACTTTCTTTCTCATAATCAATATGTTCGTCAGCTCCTAATGATAAAACAAAATCCTTGTTTTTAGCAGAAGAGGTACCTATAACATAAGCTCCAAAATGTTTGGCAATTTGTACCGCTAAATGTCCAACTCCTCCAGAAGCTCCATGAATTAAAACCTTATCTCCTTTTTTAATTTTGGCAACATCAACCAAACCCTGATAAGCTGTGCTAGCAACCATCGTAGCTGCCGCCGCTTCTTGATGTGTTACATTTGCAGGTTTTAAGGCTAAATGGCTAGCTGGAGATGAAACATATTCTGCATACCCTTTTCCATTACCAAAAAAATTGACCATTCCGAACACTTCATCACCAATTTTAAAATCAGTTACATCTTTCCCTATTTCCACTATCTCTCCCGATATATCCCAACCTAAAATAACAGGTCGCTCATCTGCATAAATCCAATTTAAGATTCCTTCATACCCTCTTGATTTAACATCCACTGGATTAATGCTAATTGATATTACTTTTACTAGCACTTCTCCTTCTTTTACAATAGGTTTCTTTACTTCTGTTAATTGTAATTTATCTATACTTCCTGCTTCGTTTAAAATAAATGCTTTCATTTTTTTATTGTTACAAATTATAAGACAAATATAACATTTTAGTATATTACCTACAAACTGGTATTTTTTTAGTAATCTATGACTTATTTAAAATTAAACTTTATCTTTTAAAATCCTTAAATTAATGGATACGAAAGGTCATTGTTATCACTAGTCGAAGTATTTGTAAATATCTTCGCCTTCCTTTATAAAAAATCGTTTCCGCAAACGATTTTTTCTATTCTGTATCGCTTTAGCAGTAACAAAAGTGTAATCTGCAATTTCTTTAGTTGAAAATTTAAGTTTAAGATAAAAACAAATTTTTTGCTCGGTAATAGTTAAATCGGGTTGCACAGCAATTAATTTTAAATAAAAATCGGGATACAACTCTTTAAATACAACCACAAACAAGGGATCATTCTTTTTAGCCATCTCTATTACCTCATCGTAAGATGTGGTTACTTTCTGTTTTAAGGATACAATTTGGGTCGCTTTTTGTTCAATTTCCTTCTTCTTTTGTTGGGTCTCTAATTTTAATTTATTTTTAAAACAAAATTGCCAATAAGAATATATCAATAAACTAATTATTAGTAAACTAGCAATTAGTAGTAAAACCATACTTCTATCTACTAATACTTTCTTTTCGGCTTCTGCTTTAGAAACAACATAATTAGTTGCCGCAATCATGCTTTTTTGTTCCGCTATTTGAGTACTATCTTTATAAATTAATTCTAGTTTTTGATAGTCAAATACGGCCTGATTTAAACCTTTTTCTTCAGCTATCTTTTTATATAATCCATAATTGTATTCTAGAATATAATAGGTTTTTTCGCGTTTTGCGACTACAGTTGACTTGTCTAAATAGGCAATTGCCTCTGCATAATCTTTCTTTTTATAATAAATTTCAGCTAGATTACTTAGTATTATTTCTGTACAGTTTATATTCTTTTTTTTATAATCTAATAATGCTACTTTAAAGTAATATTCGGCAGAATCAAGTCTACCCGCTGACATATACGTATCTCCAATATTCACCAAAGCAAAATTAGGAACTCGTGGATTCTTGCTAAAATAATAGGCTGCTTTTTTATGTAGCTTTATAAATTCTTCAACAGTCGGTTTATTGTCGAGACCAGCCGAAAAACAAGCTTTAAAACTATAGGCTCTACCTAAAAAACAGTATTTTGATTTTCCTTGTAAACAATTAACCCTTGTTAAGCAATTGTCTAATTGAGACAGTGCTAATTTATTGAGATGCATTCTTCCATGTTGGATTGCAATAACAAAATCTGCATAAAGCAAAAGAGAATCATTCCTTATTTCTTGCGCTATCGCTTTGGATTCTTCTAAATAATTTAATGCCTTATCAAAGTCTCGAAGTTTCCCTTTGCAATTACCCATGTTTAATAAAGCGAAACAGGAACCTAATTGATAATCTTGCTTTAATGCAATATGATATATATTTTTTGAAATTTTATACCCTTCGTTGGGTGAATTTTTCAAATACTGATTTACCGAATTTAAAGTGCTGTCAATTTCCTTTATAGTCAAATTTTTTCTTTGACCATAACTATTCCATAACCCAAAAACAACATAAAAAATAGTCAAATATAACCGTATGTGTTTGACTAATAAAAACTTAATTTGGAACATCTTGTTTATTCAATTTTTATGGGCTTTTACATCTAACTCCTAATCTTTGAATATTACCAGGTATTGGTATCAAAAAACACATTTATTAATTCTAATAAATATGATAGGGATAATGTATTGGGTTAAGTTTTTTTGTTTATTCTAAAATTCTCTTTTTCGATTCAGTAGCTTCAGGGCTTTTAAAACTATCATT
Source organism: Flavobacterium frigoritolerans (assembly GCF_025847275.1). Classification (GTDB taxonomy): domain Bacteria; phylum Bacteroidota; class Bacteroidia; order Flavobacteriales; family Flavobacteriaceae; genus Flavobacterium; species Flavobacterium frigoritolerans. Next base: position 90,367 of record NZ_JAOZEV010000017.1, on the reverse strand, counting down.
TTATCAGGTTACAAAAGTAGCATCAATAAATTTAGTAATTTGTAGCACTTTGAACGACACCATTGTCGACTTTGTACTACAAGATTCTGACATCATTTAAATATTATTTTTAATTGTAATCTTTAGGCAGGCTAAAAAAAAACAGCACCTAACCTGTTGTAATTCAATTCTTTTTCAATAAATATTATATTAATAAAAAAAGAACAGCCCAAGGGCTGTTTTCATTTCTTATACATTCTAAGTAAGTTATAATATAAGAATACTTGCTTTACGCAATTACTAATATATAAACTTACTCCCCCCCAGTAAGCAATTTCTTTGCAAATTTATAAAACAAGTGTGTGTAAATCAAACTGAAATTTTCTATGATATTATAGTTAAAAACTAATAGTTTGTCAATAACCTCAAAATGAGACATTGCCCCTCCTCCATGTAGCATTGTTATTCATAAAGAAAAAATTGAAAGTCATGTATCAGTTCTTTTTTAGGTTTAGAAATATCAATAAAACGTAGTTCACTATTAGTATCAATCTTATTGAATATCCTTTTGAGACTACAAACAACAATAGGAAGTTGTTTTTTGTCTATTGTAATAAAATCTGATAAATCATTCTCGGTATACATTATAAAAAAAACAAATGAATAGTCAATTTTAGTGGTATCAAAATCATTAATGAGATTGAATTTCTTGTAAACTTTAAAATCATTTTTTTTCCCAAACTCTTTTTTTAAGAATCGGGAAAAACCATGTTGATTATCATATACTAATACCTGTTTTAATTCCATCATTCATTAATTTAAACGTTATACTTATTTCTTGGTATATTCTTCTACCATTTGATCACTATCAGACTTATATTGTATTGATAAGTTGCTACTATCTAATTTGATGATTTTGTATGGTAAGGTGTCTGTTGATTTTGTATGGTTTCCAATGCTTGTTGTTACTAGAAATAATTCATTATTATCTAACCACCATTTTTCATATAGTAGTGTTGCCATGTTTATAGACTTGGCTGTTCCGTTTTCCAGCAGACTAAACCCCTGAACTTCTTTACTATTAATCGGATTGGGTTGCACCCAGTTTCCGACTAGTTGTTCTTTTGAAAACTGGTTAGATTCTACCGCTTTTTTTGGTTCATTACTGTTTTCCTGAATTTGTTTCTTTTCGGCTTTATTACAAGCTGTTATTAGGGCTAATGAAGCAATTGCCACTAAAAATTTTCCGTTACGTTTCATGTTCTATTTTATTTAATTTATTTATTATTTTGCGTTATTTGGATCATACGAAAGCTGATTAATGAAGTAAATCATTAGAGTTATCGGGTTGATAATGCTATTGTTTTACCGGAATAATAGCTATATTTTTCTTCGACAACATTGTCTCTGGAATAGCACCAAGAATCGATTTTTTTAAGGCCTCAACTAATCTCTTTTTTACAAAAAGATTGTAATAAACCAGTCCAATTTCTCTAACTGGGTATGGAGATACAAAACGGCTTGTTTTGCTTTTTTGTTCCATATTTAGTGCCAGAACAGTTAATTCCGGGAGGATTGTTGTACCCATATTTAAATCAACCATTTGTTTAAGAGTTTCTATACTACCCGACTGATAATCTATCTTAAGGTCAGAAGCACTTTTAGTTCTTAATTCACATAAGTTTACAATCTGGTTTCGAAGGCAATGCCCTTCTTCTAACAACAACAATTTATCCGTATTTATATCTTCTGGGACGATGTATTTTTTCTTTGCTGCTGCAGAATTTAAGTCACCATAATGATAGAATTCTTCGTAAAATAAAGTTTCTTCTTTTAGCCCTTTATCTAATAATGGAATTGCTAATATGGCTACATCTATTGAACCATCCTTCAATTTCTCCTGAATCTTTTCGGTAGTTAATTCATTAATGACCAACTTAACTTCATTATAGTTTGTCATAAAATCTTTTATAAAAAGAGGTAATAAATAGGGTGCCAAAGAGGGTATAATTCCTATTCGTAGGTCTCCTCTCACCTCTCCTGTTTCTTCACTTATAATCTCTTTTATCTTATTTGTTTCCTGCAAGGCAATTTTAGCCTGCTCGATTATTTTCATCCCAATATCTGTAGGTCGAACTGGTTGCTTACTCCTGTCGAATAAGATGACATTGAGTTCTTCTTCCAATTTTTTTATCATTCCGCTTAAGGTCGCCTGCGTAATAAAACATGCTTCTGAAGCCTTTAAAAAATGACGGTGCTTATCTAATGAAACGATGTATTCTAATTGCTGTATATTCAAATGTATTGGTTTTAGTATATGTTATGATTGAGGCTATTATTCGTGTGGGGTTACAAAAAAGAGAGTCAGTACTCTATTTGTATTTTTACTTTAAAGATTTGAATTACTACTAAAATTGATATAACAATCATGTATCTAATTAAATAAGAAGGGATTCGGCTATAGTAATAACTAAAATAGTTATCCTAAATTCCCTATCCCTTCTAAATTTTTATTAAAATATAATGCAATTTTAATAGTGTAACATACCTCTCTATTGTATCGAAACAATTATAAACTCACTACGTCTATTAGCCTGATGTTCTTCTTCGGTACATTTTACACCATCAGAACAATGATTTACCAATTGCGTTTCGCCATATCCTTTTCCAGTAAGCCTATCAGAAGAAATTCCATTTTTTACTAACCATGCGATAGTAGATTTGGCTCTTCTGTTGGATAATGCTTCATTGTATTTAAATGTTGCTCGACTATCTGTATGTGAACGAACATCGACTTTCATCTTTGGATATTGTTGCATTACAGCAAGTATTTTCTCTAATTCAAAGGCTGCTTCTTTGCGAATAAATGATTTATCTAAATCAAAATAGATGATTGGTATATTTAAGGTTTTTGCTAAATCTGTACCTACATCTATAGGTTTGATTTGTTGCTCTAACTGCAATGGTAGATTCGTTTTCCCAGTTGCATTATTTATTGCAATTCTTTCTTCCTTAGTTTCATAGTCTTTTTTCTCTGCACGTACAGAATATGTTTTTCCGCACACTACATCAAACTCATATTTTCCGTTAAAATTGGTTGTTACTGTAGCTATCAACTCCATTTGCTCATTGTATAAACTTACTTTAGAGTCTGCAAGGATAGCATCAGTTTCACGATCTGTTATAATTCCAGATAATAATTGCTCACAAGTTAGTTTACGTCTTTCTAAGAAACGGTAAATATCATCGTAACCTTTACCACCTGTTCTATTTGAGGTGAAAAATCCATTTCGGTTTTTGCTATCTATCAAAAGAGCAAAATCATCCTGAGAACTGTTTATTGGAGCACCTACATTTTGTACTTCGCCAAAACTGTTGTCATTTCCTATCTTAGATACAAATACATCTAAACCTCCAAGTCCAGGATGTCCATCGCTTGCAAAATAAAGCTCATTATCTCCTGATATAAATGGGAAGCTTTCTCTTCCTTCAGTATTAATAGTCTTTCCTAAATTCATTGGAACACCATAACTGCCATCACTGTTTATTTTTACACTAAACAAATCTGATTGCCCTAATGTTCCTGGCATATCAGAGGCAAAATATAATGTTTTCTCATCTAAGCTTAATGCAGGATGTGCAACGCTATAGTTATTACTATTAAAAGGCAATTCGGTTACATTACTCCATTCCTTGTCTGTTAAAGTTGCTTTGTACAACTTCAATAAAGTTACCTGCTTACTGTCTTTCCCTTTTTTATGATCTAAATAATTGTTTCGAGTAAAATACATCGTTTGACCATCTTTGGTAAATACTGGCGTTGATTCATGAAACTTTGAATTGATTTTTTTGCTAAAGAGTACTGGTTTCCCCATTTCTCCACCCGCTTTTATTTCTGAAGTATATAAATCTGTAAAATATTGATTGGTCCAGCTAAACACTTTCTTAGAAACTCCTCCAGTATCTCTCGCTGAAGCAAAAACTAATTTGTTGTCTAAAAAAGAACTCCCATAATCAGAATAAATTGAATTAATACTGGCATCGGCTATGTCAAAGCGACCTGAATTGGCTTTAATTATTTCCAGATAATTTTTATTATTATCATATAATTTAGCTCTTAGATCATTACCTGATTTCTTATTGAATTCCTCTAACATCATGTTTGCTTTGGTATAATTACCTACAGACTTGAGTGCTTGGGAATACCGATAATAATATTCAGGTTCCTGGTTTTGGTTCATTGCAAAAAGTTCTCCATACCATTTTTCAGCCAGAGGCAATTGAGCATTGAAGTAATAAGCATTACCAAGCTTTTGAAACATTTTTTCATTTTTGTAACCTTTCTCGGCTACACGCTCATAAGTAGTGATAGCATCGACATAGGCATATCTTTCATATTTCTTGTCGGCCGCAGCTATCCCCGCTTTTTGTCCATAGCTATGTAATGCCAGAACACTAAAAATGGTGCTATAAAGTAGAGTTGTTATTTTCATAATAGTAATGGTTTAGAAGAATCTCGGAGATATCATTTTGTCATATTTATTGAACAATTCATATCGCAAGAAGATTTCATGTGATCCTGAATTGTAATTTCCTAATCGGGTGGTATCTAAGTCATATCCATAACCGATAAACCAAGAATCGCTTGCTTGAAATCCTACCATGGCGCTTAATGCAGCACTCCATCTATAAGCAATACCTGCAACAAATTTTTCATTGATTAAAAAATTCCCTGATACATCTACTTGCAAAGGAGCTCCTTGTACGTATTTGGTCAGCAAAGAAGGTTTGAATTTTACATTATAGCTTAAATCAAATACATGACCAGCAATTAAATACAAATTGATGTTTTCTTTAGCCACATGACTATTAGATCCTGCACCTGCATATCTGTCAAAATGTTTGGTCTCTAGCAAATGTGGAGCCGATAAACCAACATATGTATTATCTGAATGCAAATACACTCCTGCTCCAATATTAGGAGAAAATTTATTATCAATATTGGTTTCAAAAACATAGTCATTCTTGTCGTATTGATTCAACTTACTGAAATCAATATTCAATAAATTAGCTGTTCCTTTTATTCCAAAAGATAATTTATAACGCTCTGATGTATGAATTGTATACGATACATCTAAAGCAATATTATTTTCGTCTGATGGGCCAATTCTGTCATTGACAACTGAAACTCCTATTCCTAAATTAGTTCCATTTATTGGGGTATTTACCGATGCTGCATTAGTTACTGGTGCACCATCAAGTCCTACCCATTGCGAACGATGCAAAGCAAAAACACTCATTGTTCCTCGAGATCCCGCATAGGCCGGATTGACGTTTATAGTATTATACATATACTGTGTAAACTGTGCGTCTTGTTGTCCATAACTTGCGATTGTTGCCAGTAGCAAAACAAATCTTAATATAGTTTTTTTCATCTGTTTTTTTATTTAAATCCCTGAGAGTAAAAGTTCTCCAACTCTCAGGGATTAATTTAAATTTATCTGTTTAAATACAAGTACCCTGCTTTCGAATGTCCATTTGAATCGTTGTCTCTATATTTTAGGATGTAATAGTAAGTTCCCACAGGTAATTCAGCACTTTGATTAACTGTTACACGTCCTTCAGATATCCCCTTAAAGGCTCTGTCTGAATTGTTATAATGATCAAGATCGTAGACTAAAACTCCCCAACGGTTATAAATTTCAACTGTGTTATCAGGGAAACATTCTAATCCATCAATTCTAAATACATCATTTTCTCCATCTCCATTTGGTGAAACAGCATTAAAAACTTCTATAATACAAGATGAATTTATAGCTACTGTAACTGTAGCAGTATCACAATTTGTTGGATTTGATTTTTCGCAAATACTGTAAATAATGGTATAGTTTCCTGCTGGTGTATTTGGAGCTACCGTTATTGTACCATCTGTATTTAATGTAAATCCTGTTGGAACTGTTACTCCTGTTAAGTTTATTTCAGACGCTATAACAGGGAATCCATTCAGGGTATCATTTTCTAATACATTTGGTGTTGTACCTCCATCTTTTTCATTAATTGGTGTTGTAGTATAATCATCAACATTTGCATGGATTACTGCTGAAGCTACAACCACAGTAGCAGTTGTTGTATCACAATTTAATGGATTTAACTTCTCACAGATGCTATAAGTAACAACATAATTACCAGCTGGTGTGCTAGGAGCTACAGTGATCGTTCCGTTATTATTTAAGGTCAACCCCGTTGGTACATTTACTCCTGTTAAGTTTACTTCTGATGTTATAATAGGTAATCCGTTGAAAGTATCATTTATTAATACATTTAGCGTTGTACCTCCAACTCTTCCTATAATAGGAGTTAAAGTATAATCATCAACTTTAGCACAAATTACAGATTGTATTGCTATAGTATTAGATACCGATGATACACATCCTGAAGTTGCATCTGTAACTATTGCTGTATATGATGCTCCTGCAGGCGCTGTTACAACTCCTGTTCCCGATACACTTACCCCTGTAGTTGGTGTAAACGTATATGTTTTTGTAGCATCGTAATTGGTAATTGTAAAACTACCAGTTACAGCAGAACACGTTGGCTGAGTTACAGCACTAAATAATGCAGTAGCTGGTGCCAATGGAGCAGCGTTGACTGTTGTACTAGCCGAAGGTGAAGTACAAGCTCCCAATGTTGCTGTTACTGTATAATCCCCTTTCGGTGCTGTTACAACTCCTGTAGCTGATACACTTACGCCTGTAGTTGGTGTAACTGCATACGTATAAGTTGCATCATAATTGGTAATTGTGAAGCTACCGTTTGGCATTGCACAAGTTGTTGGTTGTATTACAATACTCAATACTGGTTGTACAGGAGTTACTGGTTGTGCATTAACAGTTGTACTAGCTGATGGTGAAGTACAACCTCCTAATGTTGCCGTTACTGTATAGTCCCCTTTTGGTGCAGTTACGACTCCTGTAGCTGATATACTTACTCCAGTAGTTGGTGTAACTGCATACGTGTAAGTTGCATCATAATTGGTAATTGTGAAACTTCCTGTTATTACTGCACAAGTAGGTTGTGTTACTGTACCTAATATTGGAGTAACCGGTGTAATTGGCTGAGCATTTATTATTAAACTAGCCGAAGCTACTGACGTACATCCTGAAATTAAATCTGTAACTGTTGCTGTATATGTTTCTGCAGGTGCTGTTACAACTCCTGTTGCCGATACACTTACTCCTGTAGATGGTGTAAACGTATATGTTTTTGTAGCATCATAATTGGTAATTGTAAAACTACCTGTTTCAGTAGAACACGTTGGCTGAGTTACGCCACTAAATAATGCTATTGCAGGAGTTACTGGTTGTGCATTCACGGTAAAGCTTGCTGCTGCTGATACACATGCTCCAGCAGATGCAGTTACATCGTAAGTACCTGAAGCTAATCCTGAGAATACACCAGTGGTATTAATAACAGCTGCAGTTACAGGATTTGTTCCAGTAAGAGTATAAGTAATATCTGGTGCTGCTACAGGAACTGTAACTGTAATAGTACCTGTATTTAGTGCACATGTAGGTTGCGTTACATCGGCTGTTGGTACTGCTGGAGCAGCTGTATTCACAATAGTATAAGTTGATACAGAAGTTCCCGAACATAAACCATTCACAGTATAAGTAAAAGTAAATGATCCTATCGCAGATACAGATGGTGACCAAAGATGACCATTTAAATTCCCACTAGACGGGTTAGTTGTTTCTACCCACGTACCATAAGGATCTGCTGTAGCGGGAAGCAATGTATTTAAATCTAAGTTAGTAACCGACCTGCAAACAGGAGTTGAACTATTTGCTCCCGAATTTGGATTATCTAAATTTGATGTTATTTGATAATCTAAAACAACATCTACACATGAACTTGGAGGAGATGAAGTAAGTCTTACATGATAAGTACCAGTATCGGTAGCTGTATTAAATGTTGGAAAAGATAAAGTTGAACTTGTACTCAAAACAGTAGGATCAGCGTCTTTAGTCCAGCTAAAATTAAGATATGGAACTCCATCTACAGAAAGTTTTCCTGTTGTAGAACCATTACATATATTTACAGCTGTTAGTTTCGGTAATCCAAGTTTTGCAATATCTAATAATGAATTAACAACATTACCACAGGCATCCGCAATAGTAAAATTATAGATACCACCAGTTAAGCTAGTAAAAAGACTACTGTTACCATTATTTACTATAAAAGAGCTACCGTCTTTAGTAGTAATACCGTACGTATAAGGTTCTACACCATCATAACCCGTTATAGAAGCATTATAATGTACGCCATCAGCACATTGAAACGAATATAAATCTTTCGCTTTTAACCCTTTTGTAGCATAATCAAAAGTAGAAAGAACATCATAACATTTTCTTCCATAACCATAAACTGCTACACCCGGAGATAATTCAAGCGTTGTAAAAGTTTTTACTATTCTGTAAGTTCCAGGAGCTGTCCATGAACCTTGTTGCTGACCATTTGTTAATGATTGAGCATTTGTTGAGTTAGGTGCATCGCTAGAAAAACCTCCTGCTGTAGGATGCCCCCAATTATTACTTGATGGATCTTTTATTTGTAACCAATAAAGCACATTCTGATAAGCTGGAACAAGATTATCTCCTGTAACATTCAAATTAACATCAAAACTACCGCACTTTTGAACTTTAGAGGCTACTACAGTTCCTTGGTCATAACCAATAACATTTACATTTGTAGTAATGATATGTCCACAATTATCAGTTGTTTCAACAGTGTATGTTCCTCCAGCAACATCATCAAAAACAACATTATATCCATCTGCCATAATATGAGATGTCGCGTCAACAGGATAAGAACTGGAGAAACCAGAAGGTCCTGCCGTAATTTTTGCACTTACAAAAGTATAAGTTGCAGTATTCTGTGATACCGAAAATGTACCATTTCCAGCTCCACAACCTGTTCCCTGAAATACCCATACGCTAGGCGTTGGAGTAGATACTGTAACATTTTCATTAATATTATTACCACAGGCATCCGTTACACGAATTACATAAGGTCCATCAGGTATTGGATTCCCAATACTTCCTACAAGGTTAGAGTTAGATGGCGCTCCAATAGTATAGCCTGAAGGTGCAGATAACACTTCGTACAACAAAGGTTTTGCCATATATTGAGTACCTAAAGAAATATAAGATCCCGAACAATTAGCAGGTAAAATCTGAGAAAACACTTCTGCCGGATCATTAATATTTCTTGTTGAATTAAATTCATTTCCGCAAGCATCAGTTATCATTAAATCTAATACAAAAGGTGTATTATAAAAAGGAATAGAAGTAGTTATATCATCAGTATTACTACCAAAACGATTAGGACCTGTAATAGTCTTAGTCGTTATTATGTCTGCTCCTCCACCCGGCGGATGAACAATATAGTCAAACTTAAGCGGATAAACCATTACGTTACTATCTGCTCCTGCTTTTAAAAATTGTCGAAAATCACCAAAACCACAAGTACTTCTTTCTGTATTATAATTAGTCCCTGGCTCAAATATAACATTAGGAGTAAATACAGTAAGAGTTACTGTTTGAGTTACAATTTCTCCACAATTATCTTTAACAGATACTATGTAAGAACCTCCGCTAAGCCCTGTAAAAGATCCGCCAGATTGAGGGCCTACTACAGTAGAAGTGCTAGTATTATTAATTGTATACGCGTTAACGGCAGCTGGTGTTCCTGCATTAATTGTGACATTAATTGCTCCTGAATTTGGGCAAGTCACATCTGTTTTAGTAACGGTAAAACTTAGCGGACTCACATCTCCACTAATATTACCATCCCAAGTTTTAGAGTTACTTGTGTGTCCTGCCATACTTTGGGTAGCAACGATACGATAAGCACCTCCGCTTAGTCCTGTTTGAGAATTGCCTGTTGTTGTAACAAGCGCAGTGCTAAAATTTGGAGCTTTGTAAATAGCATAAGTCACAGTAGCACCAGGATCAGTTCCCGAAGTACTAAATGCTAATACACCATTATTCCTACAACTCTCTGCTGTTGGTGTTACACTGAGTGTAAATGTAGGCAAGGTTGCTTGTGCTTGCACTACAAAATTCACCAGTAGGAATAGCAATAAAACCGATCTACGGTAAAAAACCTTTGCCAAGCAGGATTTTTTAATTAAAGTAATTTTTTTCATGTTTTGCAGTTATAAAGTTTTTAAATTGATTAAAAGTGGGCTTAATGTTAATAACTGATTTGTGCTCTCAAGAATAACTGTGGAGTACTATAAATACTATTATTACCACAAACAGCTACTTGATGATTCTGGATTTTAAATCCTTGTCGAATGCCAATTGGTTTAAAGATTTTATAAAACAATTTAGCCCAAGACACAAAATGCCTCAAAAAAATAGAATGATTCATAATATATAAGTCGTTTAAAATTATAAGCGTAATAAGTGATTACTGTTATTAACTATAGATTTCAGATTTAATCTGGTATTGAAATATGTCATATTGTTTCCTGCATAAAAAACGTTGTGGAAGATTAAATCCTTAGCGGTTTTTTTGTCAAGTAAGAATATCTTAAATCTTAGTTTGTATTAATAACTTAGTAATTCTTTAGTCGAAAATATAATTTAGAGTCTATCTTGCAGTTTTTGTTTAACAAGAAAAAAACTAAATAACATTATCAATAACTCTTGAGGTTAAGTAAATAATTTATAGTATGAAATTGATTTGGGGATAATAATCACACTACACAAAAACGTTGGGCAAACATATTATATAAACTAGGTATTATCCTAAAAAACACATACCACATAGATACTCATACACCTATAAAACAGATACTTAATGTTTTACAAGCCTAGAAACAACAAAGTATAATGAGATTTGGTATTTTAGCATTCCAAAAAGAAAATAAGGACTTTATACGAAAAGATCTGTAATCTGAATTGCAATTAAGATGACATCTTAATAAGAAACTTTTTAAATTTTGAAGAGAAAGAATAAGCATTTATTTATCTATTTTAACAATTGTACTGCTATTTCATTTTCTTGAAGAATGGCATGATCAAGAGCTGTTTTATTAAATCTGTCCCGTATCGTTTTATCCGCTCCCCTATCAAATAAAATTTTTATTATGGAATCAGCACCAAAGGTTGCTGCAAAAATTAATGCCGTTGCTCCATTATAATTTCTTTGGTTAATGGCTGCATTATGACTCAATAATAGTAGAACCATTTTGTCCAATCGTTTAAAACATACTCCCATGAGCGCCGTATTTCCCATTTTATCCTGAATGTTGGGATTCGCTCCTTTTTTTAATAACAATTCTGCCACTTCGTAACTGTTATTATAGCATGCTACTATTAATGCTGTACTACCTCTTTCATCCACACTATTAATGTCATTATTTTCAACTAATAAATCATTCAATAGTTTGATATTATTGGTACGTGCGGCTGAAAAAATATCCTCTTGAGCAGAAATTGCAAAAGTTGCAAATAGCATTAAAAGCAAAATAAGTATATTGAGTTTTTTCTTCATTTTCTTGATGTATTATAAATAGTGTAGCTATTAAAGCAATCAGTTTAGTTATTAACTAAATAAAAAAAAGAGTCCTTTTAATTAAAAATGAACTCTTTTTTTTAGAATACTATTACTTCTTAAAGCTTAGCTGTATTGTTATTTCAAAAATATTTTTTCTACATCTTCTCTCGACAAACCCAGTTCTTTTGCTAAACGTTTTCCATAATCACTGTCTGCCATGTAAAAATAACCGACCATTTTTTTAACGACATCTTTATTGGTTACACCTTTTAAATCACCTGATAGATTACTTATCAGATTTTGCTTTTCTGTTTCATTTAGGGAACGATAAAATTCACCAGCTTGTTTAAAATCGTTTGGCTTACTGATTTTTTGTTGAACAGTAGTGGTATTCGAAAAGTTTGATTTTGAATATTTATAATTTTCATTATCAGTAAATCCATTTTTAGAAGCACTAGGCTGGTAATTAATATCTCCATTTCCTTTCCTTGTAGAAAAAGCACCGTCCTGATTATTAGTGACTACTGCTACTTTAGACGCGTTTATTGGTAACTGTTGAAAATTTGTTCCGATTCTGTATCGTTGCGTATCAGAATATGAAAATAAACGCCCCTGCAATAGTTTGTCTTCTGATGGTTCTATTCCTGGTACCAATGTCCCTGGTGAAAATGCAGACTGTTCTACTTCTTGAAAGAAATTATCAGGAGTTTTATTCAATGTCATTTTTCCAACCAACTGTAAAGGAATTATACTTTCTGCCCATACTTTTGTAGGATCTAACGGATTGATATCCAGTTTGTGAAAATCACTTGGTTTTAACAATTGTACATAAAGTTCCCATGATGGATACTTCTCCATTTTTATGTTTTCATATAAGTCAACTGTAGCATGCTGAAAGTCTTTACCTTGCATTTCAATAGCTTCAGTTGCTGTTAGATTCTTTACACCTTGCAATGATTTCCAAGTATATTTTACATAGGTTACTTCACCCGCATTATTAATCCATTTAAAAGCATGCACTCCAGAACCATCCATTTGTCTGTAATTAGCAGGTATTCCGTAATCTGAATAAACACGCGTAAGCATATGTGTCCCTTCGGGAATGTTACTAAAAAAGTCAAAAACTCTATTTGCATCCTGTTTATTAGTCACAGGAGAAGGCTTGAAAGCATGTACCATGTCTGGGAATTTAATCGCATCACGAATAAAAAATACTGGTAGATTATTACCTACCAAATCATAATTTCCCTGATCTGTATAAAATTTAGTAGCAAATCCTCTTGGATCTCTCAATGTTTCTGGAGAACCTACACCGTGCACAACAGTAGAAAAACGTACAAAAACTGGTGTCTTCTTCCCTTTTTCAAATAAAGACGCTCTTGTATAGCTTGAGAAATCTCCCGATGCTACAAATTCTCCATAAGCACCCGTTCCTCTGGCGTGTACAACTCTTTCGGGTATGCGTTCTCTATCAAATGAAGCAAGTTTTTCGATTAAATGAATATCCTCTAATAAAACCTGGCCATTCTGACCTATTGTTTTCGAATTTTGATTATCTCCAACAGGAGTACCTGTATTGGTTGTAATCTGTTTTTGTTGTGCCACTATTGACATAGATGACATAGCTAAAACATACAGAATTGATTTTTTTTTCATATAGCATTTTTGTTTTAAAGGACAAATGTATAGGGACACATTTATAAATTCAAACTGATAAAAACAATGACGGTATAGGCAAAACCTAAGACACTGGTTATGTAATAATTGCAACAGAAATCACAACCATTTTTATCACAAATAATTAAAGCACTTTTCTGAAAATATACTAGTAAGTTAGAGGCGAAGGATAATTGAAAAAAACTTAAAAATAAATGACTTTCAAGGTTTGAAATTTATGATGAATAGTAAAGACTTCGAACTATGAATTTATTTAATTCTAAATAAATGCTGATTTAGGTAATTTCCCATTTTTTAACTTGCCAGTCGGAGCTGCTAAAGTTTTTGATGGTGAGATTACAAAGGAGATATTGGGTATTCAGAAGGAAATAAATCTAAAAATCGTAGAGTCGAGTTGATCAAAAGGAATTAATAGAACAGCTTAAAAAAAAAAACTTGCTGAATAAAAATTTTAGCAAAGATTAATCAAACTAATAATAATTTTATAATTACCTACTATTCGATTGGTGAATTCAAGTATATGGATCTAAAAATTGACTTATGTCCTAACAGTTTGTACTTTTGCACTTATGAATGATAACTTTATAAATGAATATTTTGGGATAGGAATACAAAATGGTAAAACCCCTGAAAATTTAGGTGTTTTGTGGCGAACTGCTCAAAACTTAGGCGCCACTTTTATTTTTACCATAGGTAATCGATATGCCAAACAAGCTTGTGATACTCATGATGCCGTAAAAGCAATTCCTTACTTTCATTATGATACCTTTGAAGCTTTTTTTGATAACTTGCCTAAAGGAGCGCGATTAGTTGGTGTTGAATTAGATGAAAAAGCTTCGGATTTAGAAACCTTTGAACATCCAAGACGTTGTGTTTATTTATTGGGAGCAGAAGATCATGGTCTATCCAGAAAAGCAATGGATAAATGCCATAATTTAATAAAATTTAAATCAGAAAAAAGTTTAAATGTAGCTGTGGCTGGAAGTATTATTATGTACGACAGAAATTTACCTAAACGACGTTCTTAACGATAATAAAACTAACTATTTTACAGCGATTTAATCTTCTGTGTTCTTTTTATAAGAATCATCAAACATAAGAATCGAGTTCTTCTTTATTTTCATTAAGTGGTTTCTCTTTTTTAAGATTCATGGCTATAATTGCTGCAATCATAATTAGAATTCCAATAATTTGAACAAAAGTTATATTTTCTCCCAATACCAAGTTAGCGGTAAGAACAGCTACTGGCAATTCAACAGTCATTAAAAGTCCACTTGTTGTTACACCAACTTTAGGAATACCTACAGCGAACAAAGCTGGAGGCAAAATGGTTCCAAAAACCGAGAGGAAAAGCCCCCACTTTAATAAATGAAGGTCTAAGTGATTAGAGAAAACTATAGGCTGAAAGTTTAGAATTAAAATAGAAAGCGCTGAGCCAGTCATAATCCATGCGCTTCTGTTTTGCCAGTTACCTTCTTTTCCTGTCTTACTATTAAGTATAATATAAATAGAATAAATTAGAGATGCCAATAATACAAATCCAACTCCTTTTAAGGATAAAGAATTACTTTGGTTTAAATCGATACCACTTGCCATAAGTGTCCCAAAAATAACAACTGCAGTTACGATTAATTCCATTTTAAGCGGCTTTTTACCGTACAAAAGCCATTCTAGCAAAATACCAATCCATGAAAACTGCATAAGTAATACAATAGCAATAGATGCCGGAATATACTTTACTGATAAATAATACAGAAAAGTTGTAATTCCTATTGTTGCACCTGTTACTAGTAGCCATCCTATTTCTTTAGGTTTACGGCTTCCTTTAGATTTACGACTTTCTTTATTTGTAAAAAAAACGATACTCCATAATACAATTGCTCCTAAAAGTGCTTGAATAAAAGCGACTTCGGGAGTTGTATAGCCTTGTCTATAGGCAAGTTTTACAAATGAAGAAAGAATACCAAAACTTGCAGCTCCTACAAGCACCATCAAAACATATCTAATCATTATATTGTCTCTTAAAATTCCCTTTACTTAGTTATGAACCAATCCAACTTACTGATTCTGTTACAAATACTATTAGAGTCTATTTAAATTTTTTAAAGTTCTCTCTTTATAGCTTTTCTTACCAATTTTCTCCTCAATCAACTCTAGATTTTTTAAGAAAAACTCATTTCCTTCTAGTAATTCCTCCATGGTAAGAATACAGGCTTCCCAGCATTTTTCTAATTGTGGCAATGCCAACTCTGCTTTAGTTGTTAAATACAGTAGTTGTTTCCGTGAATCAGTAGTATCCGTTTTTGTCCCTATATAATCTTTCAGCTTCATATTCCTGATAATCTTAACAATTGCAGGATGTGACATTTGCAAGCGTTCCGAAATTTCAGTTACAGTGAGTTCCCTATGTTTTTTTAAAAGCAAGAATATAAGATGCCAGTTTGGCTCAATATCAACACCTACAGCTTTATAAAAATCCTTAGTACTATAAAGTATATTATCTGTAAGTCTCTTTAATCGGCTAGTAAGCCCTACCAATTGTATTTCAATTAAAAAATCGTTCTGTATCATAAATTACGTAACTAGTTACGCAAATGTATAAAAAAATATGTAACTAGTTACGTTGTTTCAAGAAATTTGATATTAATGCCCTTTAAGAAATATATTTTTTGAAGAAATACACCCTAAAAAGCATTTCAAATTGTAATTATTTATTCGATAACAGATACGTTAATTTAAATATTATTGAGTTTTTATGCAAATTTGCTTATTTTTGCATTAATATTTTATCCAAATATTTAAAATATACTGTATCCTTAAATAGAACCTTAAACTAATCCCCCATTGGAACTATGTCTTTAATATCAAAGAAATTAAAATCGATTGAGTTTGTCATTTTCGACTGCGATAACATTTTAATCAATTCCGACACCTTAATTATCTCAGTAATGCTTGACATGATTGAGGATCACGGAAAAAAACTAAATCTAGACAAAGCAATAGCACTTTTTGGAGGAAAGTCTCTTGAAAAATGCATTCCAATTCTTGAAAAAATATGCCAAACACAATTTGATGAATCACATCTTACTAAATGCCTGGACACAGAAATGATATCTGGACTTGAACCCGCTCTTGGTGTAGAAAAATTCATCAATAATCTTAAAGTTCCTTATTGTCTAGCTACAAAACTAACAAATGATGTGCTCAACCGAAAGCTTTCCCTATCTGGGCTAACCCCCTATTTTAAGGAACATCAGATAACAAACAATATTGCAGACTCCTATAGTAATTCTGTACTTCAGATTGCTGCTATAAACGGCTTTACTCCTTGTCAGACTCTAGTAATTAAGGACAGGCCTGATGATTATCAGGACATGAAGAAATATGGTTTTATTGTTGCTGGTATATGTCATCTGCCTAGCCTTGAAAATAACAATAACATCTTATTTTATCATGACATCAATGAGTTATACGAGTTTGTACAAATAGGGTAAAGAATGTTATATTTGTAATCTCAATGCACAATTATGCTTAAAGAAGAACGTTTTGAAAAAATACTCAGTTCCCTTGCTGCTAAAGGTAAGGTGTCTTATGAATCTCTTTCGCTAACGCTTAAAGTTTCTGAAGATACTGTTCGTAGAGATATTGAGGCCTTACACAAAAACGGGCTCTTATCTAAAGTAAGAGGTGGTGCTATTCTTGTCGAAAAAAATCCGTTGAGTTTTGTTGATCGGGCGTCTTACCTTACTGATAAAAAGGAAATCATTGCCTTAAAAGCTCAACAATTCATAAATGATGGACAAACTCTATTCATGGACGGCGGTACGACTAACTGCAGCATTGCTACAAAAATACCTATTACTGCCAACCTAACCATTATTACAAATAATATCTCTATTGTTCCAATACTTGCCAATCACAAAAACATAAACCTAATTCTTTTAGGAGGCAGCTACAATCCGCAAACGCAAACTACAGAGGGTGCCAAAACATGTGAAGAAATTAAAAATTATATTGTAGACAACTATTTTCTTGGAACCTGTGCGGTTGATAGTAAATTTGGGGTAACTGCAACTTACAAAAATGATGGAGACGTGAAAAATGCAATGTATAGATCTTCAAAAAATGTTATTGCACTTGCCCTCCTTGAAAAACTAGATTTAGCTGAATCTTATAAAGTATGTCCTATGGATGAAGTTGGAATACTTATTACTGAGCTAGCAAGCAATGATCCTAAGTTAGATGCCTACAGAAATACAACTACAAAACTGGTGTAACCCAATCTTCTTTAGTACACTCATATACTCTTTCAATCTATTCGTTTTGCTTGGGTAATAAAAACTTAATTAAACACATAGAAACATAGATTTTATGTGTAAAAAAGAATACAACTAGCTATGGTGCTTTAAATAAGTCAAACGCCTTATTTTTAGCTAAAAAAACTATGTTTCTATGTGTTAAAAATAATTACACCCAACGGGTTAGTAAGTATTAACTTCATAGCGAAATCAATACTTACTATTTTAGTATCTAAAATCACAAGTTATTTGTTTTTTTATTCTTCTTTGCCGAAATATAAAATAAATATAGAACTCCTACGCCAGCAAGCAATGTGGCAGCAAATGCAAATGCTGTTGCTAGTGACGAAATTTGCGCTACTAAACCTACTCCAACTGGCCCAAGCAACATACCCGAATATCCCAAAGTACTAATTGCACTAACAGCCATAGATGTTGAAATACCTTTTAACCTACCTGCTTCGTTAAAAAATACAGGAACAATGTTAGCAGCTCCACAACCCAAAATAAAAAATCCAGCTATCGAAACAGGCAAAGTAGGTGCCATAATAACAAGAATTAGTCCCAAAGCTGCTATTAATGAACCACCTGTCACCACAGCTACACTGCTTAGCTTTTCGACTATTCGGTCTCCTAAAAGTCTCATAATCGCCATTGCAACAGAAAATGTAGCAAATCCTAATCCAGCCCAAACTTCATTCATACCACGGTTTTCACGCAAGTATAATGCACTCCAGTCTAGCACGGCACCCTCAACCATAAATACAATAAAACATAATATCCCGAAAAATAATACCCCAGGGTGCAGCCATGAAAAACGAATAGCTTGTTTGGGTATTTCTGAATCATCGTTTTTGATTGCTGTTGCTTTTTCAGTTGCCTTATCAAAAAGCTTATTATACTGAAATCCTACCGTAGCGATTACTAATATAGAAATGCATATTGCAGCAACCAACGGCTCTAATCCCATTTTCAAGAGAATCCCTACTCCAATAGAACCAAACAATCCTCCTAAACTAAAGAGCCCGTGGAACGACGACATGATTGGTTTACTATGCAAATTTTGTATATGCACTCCCACAGAATTCATCGCTACATCTACAGTACCTACTCCCGCACCAAACAAAAAAAGACTTAGCCCCATAAGAATTCGGGAATCTAAAAATGCTAAAAAAGGCAGGGCAATAGCAAGTAATAAAGATGAAAGTGCTATAACTATTCTATTGCCATATCGTTGTCCCAAAATACCAGAAATAGGCATCATTATGATGGCACCAGCACCTAATAGCAATAATAAAAGGCCTAAGCCTGCTTCATCGAGTGCAAGACGCTCTTTTGCAAAAGGTACTAAAGGAGCCCAACTGGAAAGACCAAACCCACATACAAAATAAACACTTCTAATACCTCCAATCGATTTGGAGATTATCTCTTTAAAATTCACTATTTTCATTTTGCAATATTATGCAAATTTGCAATATTATGCAAAATAATTATAAAAAAATATCCAATTCCGTTTAGATAAACTTGATTGGATATAATATACCAAAATGTATTGTATTCTAATTAACAAAAGTAATTTCAATTCAGTTTATGATTTACATGCAAACATCCTCTATTTAAATCTCAACAGATATTACTAAAAACGATAACTATATATTAATCATTCTCATTCTACTATTAATTTAAGATTGAATACAAGTTGCACTAAAAGAAATTAAATTTTTCTTTTCATTTCAAACTGTGACACTTTATTTAAAAGCCCCAAATTCTTTAAAAAAGCATTTGTTTCTAATGAATTATCATCAACATTATTCATCGATAGTTCTTTAGGATCTAAAGCTTCTAGCATCTTATTTACTAATTCTGACCCCACTCCTTTACGCCTATGGCTACCAGCAACAGCAATTTGTAAAATTCGTCGTGATGTAGGATTATAAACCATATAACCAACAGGTTCATTCTTAATATAAGCTTCCAAAATTCGGCAACGTTCCTTACTGTTATCTAAACTTTGAATTGTATTTTGCCAAGTAGGCTCTATAGACCACAAAGAGGTAAAAGCATCCCATTTAAAATCTTCCAATTCTTTAATTTCAACAACATTCTTTTTATTGGTTATTTCAATAGGCCCGCTATAGCAATTAACTGTTCTATGAATTTTATAATTCATTTTCTCATAAGCTCTAATCGCTGCATTATTACCTACAATTACTTCTAATACCATTTCGGTTACGCCTAATGCTTTTAATTTAGGTAATAAATAATCATACATTTTAGCAACCAAACCCTGTCCTCGATAATCAGGAATAACTCCTGTTGCAGCATTATAAGCAACCAACTGCCCATCTAATTTATTTACGGCATGAAGCATAAAACCGACTAGTTTACCAGATGAAAAAACACCAATTGATAAATCTAATTTTATATTTTCAGCAACAATCTTAGCCTCTAACTGTTCTGAATTAAGTTGTAGTGGTACAATATAATCTGAAAATGATAGGTTTAACACATCAACTATACTATCAATTCCAACTGTTTCTAAAGTATTAAGTTCCATTTTTATTTTTTAATCTTTTATATTTTTTAAAGAATATTCTATTTGTCATTTTTGATTCACCACATTCATAAAATAAAATCAACTAGTTTCAAAACTTGATATTTAAATATAGTAATTCTTAGTTTTGCAAAATCGGTTGAATTTCTTTTTTTTATTCCTGAATGAAGGTCATTTTTTTTGCCACTTTCTTTTGCCATCCGTGAGGCAGAATAGAATGATTGTTTTTAACCATTGAATTCATTTGTTCTAAAATTTTATCTTGTATTATCTTTGGTACAGTATAAAAATCAGCATCTACATTAAAATTTCTTTCGTTATCCAAAACTCCATTCTGAATTCGAATTCCAATCTTTTTGCCTTTGTAATACAGCAGAATTTTTATTCTTCCATCATCATACCCATTATTACCACTGGTTCCATAAATCACTATTGGCTCTATAATACCATCGTTATCAAAATCTTCTACATAAATATATCGTGTCCAAAACCAAATACTTTCTTCATCCTTACCTTTAGCATCATTAATTTCAAAAGTTTTTACCAAGCGGTTGTTTTCTTTTTTAAAGTTGAATGCCTTAATAGAATTATTTAAAAAATTTCCATCTACTGACTCTTTAAATTTATTTTCTGTCAAGACTAAATAATACTCACCTGTCTTATCCTTATAATTGTAAACTTTCCAGATATCAAATTTTATCTCTAATTCCTTTCTTTTCTCGTCTGTGAAAATTTCATCTGTCTTTTCTTTTGAAATTATTTTGTACTTACTATTATTTTCATTCACAAGAAACTCCGAGATCTCACTAATTCGCTGTGTTAGGATTCCAATATTTTTAATTTCTATATCCGAATAAACTATACTACTGTTATCATTTACTGGCTTATACCAACTATACTTCTTAAAAAAATTGGCATATTCCTGATTTGAAAAAATATAACCTTTTCGGGCATAAATTTCATTCTTCAATAATTTCAAAGAATTGAGATCTTCATTTTGTAGTTTACTTTCATCAATAAGCTCTACTAAACATTTCGAACAATCTATCTTATTTTGTGCTTTTAGTGAAAGTGTTATTAATAGAATTATACAGAGATAAAACTTCATATACATACCGTTTGCTTAATAATTATAAATCCTATTGTATCGTATGGTTCTTTGGCGGGAAAAAGAAATGTGAAGGCTTACTTAGAAAATACCTGAAGATTGCCCCTGTTACTTGTTTTAATTCAGAAATCGGAATGTCTCTGGAACGAAACGCAAGCCCTAGTGACAAACTGA
Organism: Flavobacterium frigoritolerans; assembly: GCF_025847275.1. GTDB lineage: Bacteria > Bacteroidota > Bacteroidia > Flavobacteriales > Flavobacteriaceae > Flavobacterium > Flavobacterium frigoritolerans. The sequence continues at coordinate 69,012 of NZ_JAOZEV010000017.1, read as the reverse complement.
AACTAACAAGAAAATTGACCAAACCGATAATCCCGATACCTAAAACTGACCAGAAAAACATCCCTTGAGTAATATAAAAATCTGCTCCATATAACCCCATGGCAAAGTTCCCGCTAGCAAAAGTAATGTGTCTGATATCAATATTCAATCCAAAGAATATTCCAATAAAAACTGTACTTCCCATAAAAACACCAAACCAAAAATTAGAAATAATTCCTGCCCATTTTTTTTCATAGAGTGAAGCCAATTTTTTAGTCATTCTTTTTCCTAAACTTAATTTAAGCAATGGATGCTCCTGAATACGGTAATAAATATGGTTATGCTTGTCCCGATTAGCAATACTTCCGGCAATAATTCCAGATAAAAATAGAAAAACTCCAGCTATAGCTGCATGAAAAATCGCTGCAGAATAAATTGGATTCAAATCTTGGATTAAAACTGGCCATTTTTCTTTAGCAATATTATAATGAAATACTTTGTCAATAAGCCACACTCCAAGTAATGAAACTGGAAAAGCTATAGCAACGTTCCCTACAAATGCAATAAACTGTGAGCGGAATACTCGTGCAAAAAAGATGGCAAACTCTTTATATTTATATTCATTCTTTTCTTGCTCTTTATGTTTAAAGCCTTCTTGTAAAGCTCTTACCAAAGCTGAAGCCGTCATTGCAGGTTGCTTCGTTGCCAACGTAAATCCAAGGATATAAATTATAATAAATCCTATCGAATAATTCATACTGTATAACAAAATATGCCCAAACCCACTAGCTTCTACTTTTCCTAATAACAGCTTAATAATACACAGTAAACCTACGATAAAACCACCGCCAGCCGCAGAATAAAACATATTATAATATTCCTTACGGCTGTTTGTAATATAATGTTCCCCAGTATTGGCTGTATGTTGTGTTATTTCATAGGATAAAAGCTGAGTACTCTCACTGATTAGTTTATCGATATTGTTTTTATCACAATTGTATTTAATCAGTATATAAGAAAGGTAAATTGTATTCTTATCAGCATCTTTCTCTTCTCCCTGTATTAAAAGTGGTAATAATGATTTCAGACGATAAAGCTGCTGACGGATTCGCAACAAACTTTGATTTACTCGTAATGAAATCCCAAATTTGCTACTATTTTTAAAGGCAGTTTCTATATAATCTGTACATTGTTTGTGTAGGATAATCAATTGTTTATAACCAAGATCATCCGGATGCATAAAGTTCTCGCTAGATTCAATCAGCTTCTCACTTATTAGCAACAACTCTCGCTGAAAGCCAAGAAATGGGCTTTCGTAGTTTTCATATTCAGGTACCATCTGGATTACATCGGTTTCCATAGCACATCCACATATGCGATAGGTAATAACCTCCATCGCAAAAACTAATTCGGTAAGCGATGACTTGTCATCACTCGATTCATAGATAGAACGAAATTCTAATAAAGAGTACAACTCCCATATTTGCTCCTCAGGTATTTTTTTTATCCATAACGGATCAGTCTTGACAAAGAATACCTGATTTAGTATAAATTGCAGTGTATCTTTTTCAGGTTGTTCAGGAATTAATTTAGCAAATAGTCTTCTACGCACTTCATAAAAGAAATTGGCATTCTGTAAAATACCTGCATCAGAAAGGATTTTATTAAATTTTTTCTTTTCTAAATGGGCACTAACACAGTCCATCAGCCCATCACGATAATTTTGATTTTCTTTAAGTAAATCAATAAGTTCCGATAAATCTACAACGGTTGTTTTTTTTATTTTTTTTGGACGAACCAGATTCACTAATCCTACCAGTAACTCTACACTTCCTTTGTTATATTCCCATAACGTTTGATCTTTAAAGTTTTCTTCAAAATAGCTCTTTAAGGTCATTTTTGGCTTTCTTCTCAATCTCATTTTCATTCTAATCAAATTTAATTATTACGAATTCTTTTGCATCTAATACAAAAAAATAGTTCGTTATCGTAATGCAAGATACCATCTAAAAACTATACTCTTTTTAATTTTTTCATAAAGAATTCTTACAACTCATTATTTAGATAGAATTTTAATTCCATTTTCATTTCTGATTTTACCTCCAAAGAATCAAAAACCAGAATATTATCTATCATTTTTTGATGCTCTTACTACTCTTAAATTAGATCATAAATAGCTAATAATTAAGCTTTTTAAAACTAATATTACATTTTAATAATCTAATACCATTTATATAACTGAAAGTGAATTTTAGCTTAAAATAAGTCCATAAACTCTAGATAATACTACCCTTTTAGATTGTAAATAAAAAAAACAATCGTACTGTTTTTATTGTAAAAAGATAGCAAATCACTCCATAAAACATAAAAAGAGGCTAAATCACAACGTGAAATAACCTCTTTGTATGTTTTATTCAGACCTTTTGTAGTTAAATAAAACTTCTTTGTAATCCGAATTCTAATAATTAAATCTCCGTTTACAAACGACATTAAACATAACTCACTAAATATCAAGATAGTAATTAATCATATCATTACTAATGGTTGTCATGATTATGATGGTTATCACTTGCTGACTTCGTTCCTTCTAACACATTCACAGTAAAATCAGCTGTATGAACTATACCATCTATTTTAAACTGTACCCACATTCTATACAAACCTGCTTTTTTAACTTGTGTCTCAGCATAAATAGGGAAATTTTTATCTGATATTGGATGGATATGAAGAAAGTCTTTTGTCTCTTTGGCAATCATTACAATATGTGCACTTGCTCCTAGATACGGCTGAATATCTTTCTCTTCTAGTTTCTTACCATCTCTTTCAACTGTAAACTTTAATAGTTGCCCTATCTCAGTCTTCAAATCGTTTCCATTTGTAAGCGTAACAGTATAATTATCAACTTTAGAAACAAGCTTTTCGGCTGCCGTTTTTGATACTTTTAAAGGAGTTCCTTTTACATCAGCTTCTAGCATTTTTACTTTACCCGAAGTACCATTTGGTTTATAATCTACAAATAGAAGATATTTTCCTCCTGCTGGAAATGTTTCCGAAATAGTAAATGTTCCATCTGTTTGTTCTTCTGGATGAATATGATTAAACCATGTTAATTCTTCATTCATAATTAACAGGTGTAGTTTCATTTCGTGCACCACATCCATTGCTACATTTTTACCTCCCTCTGTAATTGAAATAGAAAGTTTTGCAGGTTTCCCTGCCTCAATTACCTCAGGATTACTAGATAACTTAACTTCAAAATCCTTTGCTTTCTCTGTTGCTATCGGTTCCAATTCCATTCCACATTTTGAGCATTTTTCGCCTTTTTTTCCCGTTACCTCAGGATGCATCGGACAAGTATAATTACTTTCTCCTTTTTCGTTCTGATGTGTACTCATATCTGTTGATTTTTGTTTGTTCCCAGAATTATTACAAGCTGATAACATTGTAATTGATGCAATTCCTGTGAGCAGTGTTTTTTTAAACTTATTCATATAATCTTCTATTATCTTATAGGTTCTGCATTAAAGCCTTTACTTTTGATGATAGCAACTATTTCGTCTTCTGTAATGCCTTCTGACTCAACTGTAAGTATTTTTTCGTTGCTATTAGTGTCCACATTCCATTGGCCGATACCTTGAGTATTATCCAAATCAGATTTTACTTTCGCTACACATCCACCACAATTTAGGGTCGTTTTGAATTGAATATTTTTCTTTTCCATATTTATTGCTGTTTTTATTATTATTTGATATCGCAAATTTATGTTGATCTCCTTTCAATTCGTTTACAATATTCCTTGTTTGATTTGTGATATTTACTGATTAAGCTTCCTTTAAAACTTCATTCTTTGTATTCGAACAGCATTCAAAATAGCCAATAATGCAACACCTACATCGGCAAATACAGCTTCCCACATAGTAGCAAGTCCGCCTGCTCCAAGTACTAGTACAACTGCTTTTATAGAAAATGCTAATATGATATTTTGCCAAACTATTTTTTTGGTTTGCTTACCTATATTTATTGCCATCGGTATTTTTGACGGCATATCGTCTTGTATTACTACATCGGCAGTTTCAATAGCGGCATCACTTCCCAGACCTCCCATTGCAATACCGGCATCACTTAAAGCAATAACTGGAGCATCATTTACTCCATCACCTACAAATGCTACACTACCGTTACGCGTCTTTATTTCTTTTACCTTATTAACTTTGTCTTCAGGAAGCAAATCTCCGTAAGCATTATCTATTCCTAATTGTTTTGCGACATAATTTACAACGGCACTTTTATCGCCACTCAGCATTGTGACTTTTATATTCATACTGTGTAATTTATCTATAGCAATTTTCGCATCTGCTTTAATACTATCTGAGATTGTAAGATAACCAGCAAATTTTTTATCGTAAGAAATAGCAATTACTGTATATACAATATTGGCTGTATCAACATCATAGCTAATATTAAATTTATCAAGCAATTTAAAATTACCAACTAGTAATTCCTTTCCATTTACTGATGATTTTAGTCCATATCCAGCTATTTCCTCAGTTTCTGATAAACTAATGGTACTGTCAACTTCTCCCACATAATTATGAATAGCAGAAGCTACTGGATGCGTACTCTGACTTTCTAGTGCATTAACCATTTTAAGGATTTGATCTTTGTCAAATTCAGGTTTTATTATCACTTCCTGAACTTTAAAAACACCCTCTGTCATTGTTCCTGTTTTATCAATTACCACATTTTGAACATTGGCAAGAATATCCAAGAAATTAGAACCTTTAAACAAGATACCATTATAACTTGCTGCCCCAATTCCTCCAAAATATCCCAAAGGAATAGAGATTACTAACGCACACGGACAAGAAATAACTAAAAATACCAATGCTCTATACAACCACTCACTAAACACATAATTGTCAACAAAAAGAGCAGGTAACAACGTAATGGCTATTGAAAGTAACACTATAATTGGCGTATATACCTTGGCAAACTTACGAATGAATAATTCTGTAGGTGCTTTTTGAGTAGTTGCATCCTGTACCAACTCTAATATTTTACTTAACTTACTATCCGAATAAGCAACGGTTACCTTTACCTGACTTACCGTATTGAGATTAATCATACCTGCCAATACCATTTCTCCTTTTGCTTTCGTATCAGGTTTACTTTCTCCAGTAAGTGCTGCGGTGTTGTATGACGCAGTTTCTGAAATGAGTTCTCCGTCGAGTCCTAATTTTTCTCCAGGTTTTAACTGAATAATATCTCCTATTTTTGCATCTTCTGCTTTTATAACCACGAGCTTACCTCTTTCTAGTATGGTAACCTCATCTGGACGTTGATCCAGTAAAGCTTTGATATTTCCTTTAGCACGTGATACTGCAAGTGTTTGAAATACCTCTCCTACTGCATAAAATAACATAACAGCAACAGCTTCGGGATATTCGCCTATAGCAAAAGCCCCCATCGTAGCGATAACCATAAGAAAAAACTCTGAAAAGAAATCTTTATAACGAATACTTTCTATAGCTTCTTTTATTACTGGTAATCCAACCGGAATATAAGCCACTACATACCACACTACTCTTACCCAGTTAGTAAACCAATCTTGTGGAAAATAATTATCTAATCCTATACCAGTGAGCAATAAAACTAATGAAATGGCAGATGGTAAGAATAACTGAAATGCCGTTTTACCTTCGAGATCGTGACTGTGGTCATGATCATGTCCGTGACTATGGTCGTGACTATGATTATGATCGTGCTTATGATTATGCTTGTGTTTCTCTTCCTGCTTTTTTTTGTCCTTCAAGAGTAGTTCTCCTTCTGCTCCATCATAAATCCCCTCAGTTCTTAAACAACACAATTGGCTCCCCTGACTATCATACTTATGCTGATGTTCCTCTTTTTTTTGAGGTTTTAAATAAACATCAGTACTACAACATTGCTTTGACATATCTAATTATTTTTTAATTCTATGTCAAAATTATCACTCTATTTTGGGAACCTGGTTGCAAATGCAGGATGGCTTTTTTTGGAACAATTTTCACAAATTCCTTTCATTACAAAATTGACACTCTCTAATAAGAATTTTTCAGGAAGTTGAATTGGTGGTATAGAAATGCTTTCAAGACAATAAGTATTATGACAATGGTTGCAATTAAAATGAACATGCAACTCTCCAAGCGTACACATACAGGATTCCATGCAAATTGAATATTTCATAGAACCAGAGCCATCATCAATAGTATGGATAAGCAAATTTTCATGAAACAAACTCAAAGTTCTGAAAATGGTTGATTTATTAACGGTTTCTAATTCCGTTTCAAGATCAGTTAGGCTAAACGCTTTTTTAAATTCAGTCATCGTCTTGAATATTAATAACCGTACTGATGTTGGTTTTATATTCCTGTTCAATAACTTTTTTTCTAAGTCTTTCATCTTTTATACTTTACTTACACTTCTATAACAAACTTAGAAAAAAACAAACACAAAAAATCACTATTATCAATGTCTTAAACATTTTTATAAAACAGAAGTAAAAGTTTTTGTATTCTATTTTGAATTCAGAATGCTACAATTATTCATTATATCATAAATACGAAATTAGGCAATCTAGCCAATCACAAATAATGAATATAACCGATTTCTGGCAGGTACATACAGTTCTCACAATTATCATATTCTAAAGTTGATTGAGCTGGTTGTTCAAAATTGGCTTTTAAAAATGCATCTGAGAATAAAGCATACGGCGGAAATTTGGCAATATGATTTTTGAGCATTTTGTGAGCTTCTACAACTGGCGCTCCATATAGTTTTTCAAACCTTCCAATTTTATATTTGGTAAAAGCTCCATAGTGCACAATAATTTTCAATGATAAAGGAATTTTTATATCAAGCTGTAAGGAAAGCTTGGCTACTTCTTTTTTAAAGTTATCGTACATTACTTCTATCTGAGTTATTGTATCATCAAAGGAAGGTATTTTGCGGTATTTATAAAACAATATAGCATCTCCTTCAATTTCAGAAACTTCTAGGTTAAGATTATTACTATTTATTATTGACTTCAGAAGATTTTCAGTTATATATTTTCCGATAAACATATTGGTATTTATAACAAAGTTTGTAAAACCAGATATATCAGGGATTATGACAATTCCTTTTTCATATTGAGCAGCATGTTCTTGTATCATATTTATTCCTGATTAATAGATAAAATTTGGTTAGGTTTCAGTAATCTAATTTTATTTAGATATTTAATTCCCACTAACTCCTTTATCTTTTCATGTAGTTTGATGGGTTTGTCAAATAATATATCAAATCCATTTTCCTGTTTTTTTTTGTACAAACTTAAGTATAGCATCGGGCTGCACTATAGTGTTATTCCTTGTTTGATTTATAACATTTACTGATTGATTGTGGCTGTAAATAGTGCGAAAAAAACTAATTCATCATTTATCAACTCTCTAATTTAGATTATTATTTATAAGTCAATATATATTTACAGTCTTAAACATTTTACCCAGTTAGTCATTTATAATGAATAGTAAATTGAATTTTAATAGTAAGTTTGCCTATATATTTACAATATAAAATTTTATCAAATAAGGAATATGAATACATTATTCGTCAAAAACATGGTTTGTAACCGCTGTATAATGGTAGTTCAAGATGAACTTGAAAAGCTTGGTTTGGAGTTTACCAATATTAAGTTGGGAGAAGTTACTCTTACAAAGGAACTAACCTCCGACGAAAGAAATTCACTGGAAAGTGTGCTGGTTCCTTTGGGCTTTGAAGTAATTGATGATAAAAAAAGTAGAATCATCGAAAAAATAAAAAATACTATCATCGATTTGGTACACCATCAGGACAATGATTCAAAAAACAATTTATCTGATATATTGAGTAAAGAACTCAACCATGATTACAATTATCTTTCTAACCTATTTTCTGAAGTAGAAGGCACTACAATAGAAAAATATTTTATTGCTCAAAAGATTGAGAAAATAAAAGAGCTTTTAGTTTATGATGAATTATCCTTAAGTGAAATCGCAGATCGTTTGAACTATTCGAGCGTTGCTTATCTTAGTAATCAATTTAAAAAAGTTACTGGATTAACTCCTAGCCATTTTAAACAGATTCGTGAAGACAGAAGAAAACCATTGGATAAGGTATAAGTAAATATTACAAATCAAACCCATAATTCCGCAATAGAATCCTTAGCTATTGTCGCCAACTTTGCAATTAAAATACAACAAGCAAAATATGACGACAAATAAAAATAAGGAAACAATTTATATTCCTTTAGCAGATGTAGAAAGTGAGCACTGTGCATTAATCATAAAAAAGGGTTTGGCACAGGTTAAAGGTGTCGAAACCTATGAAATAGAAATAAATAACCGTAGAGCAGCCATTACTGTTACTAACAATGAAACTGTTGGTAATGCAGTTAAAGCTATTAAAGACCTCGGTTATGGTGTACCAACAGTTAAAAATACTTTTCCCGTTCTTGGAATGACCTGTGCGTCTTGCGCAGGCAGCGCAGAAAATATCGTGAAATTTGAATCTGGAGTTGTTGATGCTTCTGTAAATTTTGCAACAGGAAATCTAACTGTAGAGTACCTTCCTAATATAACCGATTCTTCTAAGCTACAAAAAGCAGTTCAGGCTGTTGGTTACGATTTACTCATTGTAGACGAAACCAAGCAACAGGAATCTTTAGAAGTCATCCATGCAGAAAAATTCAAAAAGCTAAAAAACAAAACCATTTGGGCAGTAATACTGTCGCTACCTGTTGTGGTAATTGGTATGTTCTTTATGGATATGCCTTATGGCAACGAAATCATGTGGTTCTTTTCAACTCCTGTCGTTCTTTGGCTGGGTAAAGACTTTTTCATAAACGCATGGAAGCAAACAAAACACCGCTCTGCCAATATGGATACGTTAGTAGCTTTGAGTACAGGAATTGCTTATCTATTTAGCGTATTTAATATGCTGTTTATGGATTTCTGGCATCAGCGCGGATTACACGCCCACGTTTATTTTGAAGCAGCAGCCGTAGTTATCACATTCATTCTATTAGGAAAATTGTTAGAAGAAAAAGCTAAAGGTAATACCTCATCAGCTATTAAAAAGCTTATGGGCTTACAGCCAAAAACTGTAATAGTTATACAAGCCGACGGAACTGAAAAACAAATAGCTATTGAAGATGTGAGTGTTGGAGCTATTATTTTGGTAAAACCAGGTGAAAAAATTGCCGTAGATGGAATGGTTACTTCTGGCAATTCATATGTTGATGAAAGTATGTTGAGCGGTGAACCTGTTCCCGTATTGAAAAAAGAGCATGAAAAAGTGTTTGCCGGAACTATAAATCAAAAAGGAAGCTTTCAATTTAAAGCAGTTAAAGTAGGTAAAGAAACCATGCTTGCTCAGATTATAAAGATGGTACAAGATGCTCAGGGAAGTAAAGCACCTGTTCAAAAATTAGTAGATAAGATTGCAGGAATTTTTGTCCCGATTGTGATTAGTATCGCCATTTTAACCTTTATTACTTGGTTATTACTAGGAGGAGAAAATGCTGTAGCACAAGCATTAATGGCTGCCGTGACCGTATTGGTTATTGCGTGTCCTTGCGCATTGGGCCTTGCTACACCTACAGCAATAATGGTTGGTGTGGGTAAAGGTGCTGAAAACGGTATCTTGATTAAAGACGCTGAAAGTTTAGAACTGGCAAGAAAAGTGACCGCTATTGTCTTGGATAAAACTGGAACCATTACCGAAGGCAGACCTCAAGTTACTGGAGTTAAATGGCTTGATGATAAAGATGCAACAAAAGAAATTTTAATTAGCATTGAAAAACAATCCGAACACCCTTTGGCCGAAGCTGTAGTCAAAAAATTTGATGGTATAAATACTGTGGTTTTATCTGATTTTGATAGTATCACTGGTAAAGGAGCCAAAGCGGTTTACATGGGGCAAACTTATTTTGTAGGTAATAAAAAATTGTTAGAAGAGAATAATATTACTATTGCCAATCAATTATTGAATCAAGCAGATGAATGGGGCAAAGAATCAAAAACCGTAATATGGTTTACCGATAGTAAACAGGCGCTATCTGTTATTGCAATTTCTGATAAGATCAAAGAAACATCTGTTGAAGCTATCAAACAAATGCAAGATATGGGTATTGAACTCTATATGCTTACTGGAGACAACGAAGCGACTGCAAAAGCTATCGCGGGGCAAACTGGAATTAAGCATTATAAGGCGGAAGTATTGCCGCAGCATAAAGCCGATTTTGTAAAAGAATTGCAAAAGCAGGGTAAAACAGTGGCGATGGTAGGCGATGGTATTAATGATAGTACCGCACTAGCAACAGCAGACGTAAGTATTGCAATGGGCAAAGGAAGTGATATTGCTATGGACGTAGCTAAAATGACCATTATTTCATCTGACCTGACAAAAATACCGCAAGCTATACGCCTATCTAAACAAACTGTAGCAACAATCAAGCAAAATCTGTTCTGGGCTTTTATCTATAATCTTATCGGTATTCCTCTTGCAGCTGGTATATTATATCCAATTAATGGATTTTTATTGAACCCAATGATAGCTGGTGCTGCAATGGCTTTGAGTAGCGTAAGTGTGGTTAGTAATAGTTTGCGTTTGAAGTGGAAAAAATAACACAACAATCCAAAGCTGTTTAAAACTCTTATTTGTATCATCAAAAATCTAACAAAATGAAAAATCTAACAACCAATAACCTCAATATACAGCATACTCATTTTCAATTAAAAGCAAGCAATACGACTTTAGAACTAAACAGTTGGATGCGATGGAAAAAACCTTAAAACTACTAATCAAAGGAATGGTATGCAACAGGTGCATTTATGTTCTGTCAGAAGAATTTGCAAAACTTGGTCTTGAAGTTTCCGAAATTAGCCTAGGTGAAGTAATTCTAAAAGAAACTGGTAAAAAAATTGAAGAACAAGTTATCAGAGCAATGTTGAAAAAAAACGGATTCGAACTATTATATAGCAAGAATCAAAAAATCATCAATCTAATTAAAAACATTGTCGAAAAAGGGATTCAAGAACAATTAGATACAGCGGAGCCAGTTAAGTTTTCAACGCTTATTAGCAACGAATTACACAAAGACTACGATTCATTGAGTTTTCTCTTTTCAACTTCTGAAGGATACACCTTAGAAAAATTTATCATTTCAAAAAAGATAGAAAAAGTAAAAGAGCTTTTAGTTTATACCGATCAATCGATGACAGAAATTACTAGTTCTTTAGGGTATAACAACCCAGCACATTTATCGAATCAATTAAAAAAATATACTGGTTTTACTTCTTCTTATTATAAACAAATAAGACGCGATAAGATGAATATTGTACAAAATCAATTTCGTAAAAATAATAGTTCATAAAACTCTTGATGCAACTTTATTAACTAAAGTGTTCAATACCATTTTGAGTAAAATTAGCTTATGAAACCCCTGTTCATTTAATTAGGAACAGGGGTTTCCTTTTTCATGAATTTAATACTGCAATGCTGTATTTAAAACCACCAATTAACAGCAAATTTAAACAAATTCACTACCTCAAATTTATTCCTAAACAAAAGTAAATTTCATAACTCTTAGCGGTAATTGTGCAGGAAGCACGCTGGCATTTGTATGTAATTTTGGCAATGAAATTTAATTGTTTAATGAATCATTAAAATATAAAACCATGTCATATAATAAATACATTACCAGAAGGTCTGGAATTTTAATTCCTTTGTTGAGCATCTTATTAATTGCTTGTCAAAACAAAGAACAAAAGTCCTCCAAAGCAACTTCATCAACCAATGCAGTTCCTAAATTACCTGTAGATGTAGTCATCGCAAATGAACAGGAACTCAATCAGGAAGAAGCTGTAGTGGGAACAATGCTCCCCTATCGTGAAGTTTCTATTATGAGTGAGTTACCTCAAAAAATTACCAAGGTTGCTTTTAAAGATGGTAGTTATGTTAATCAAGGAGCTGTACTTTACACTTTAAACAATGCAGATATTAGATCCCGACTAAAACAGATTGGTGCCGAATTAAAATTGGCTCGATTAGATAAAGACAGATTGGGTAATCTATTAAAAACCGAAACTGTAAGACAACAAGAATATGACGAAGGCTTAATGCGCTTACATTCTCTAGAAGCACAAGAAGAGTTGCTTCATGTAGAATTAGCTAAGACAGTAATTAAAGCGCCTTTTTCTGGCAAAATTGGTATTTCTAAAGTGTACGAAGGTGCATATGTATCACCAAGCATGGAGCTTGTAACGCTTCAAGATCAAAATAGGGTTAAAATAAACTTCTCGGTCCCTGAAAGATATCTATCATTAATACGAATAGGTAGTCAGATAAAATTTAACACTGAACTATCTGACCAACAGTATTCGGCAACCATTTCGGCAACTGAGCCAGGACTTGATACAAGCAGAAGTTTACAGGTACAAGCCATATCTAATAATACTAACGGACAATTCCGGGCTGGTTTGTCTGCCAAAGTTTATTTTCCCATTACTACTAAGGGTTCAAGTAGCGTAATGATACCTACTGAAGCACTAATACCTAGTGAAAAAGGCTATACAGTTTTTGTAATAAAAAATGGCTTGGCTAAACCTATTGCAATAACAATAACCAACAGAACAGAAACAGACGCAATCATCACATCAGGAATAAAAACTGGCGACAGTATTATTATTTCGAATACGTTACGCCTTGGCGACGGTACTGCTGTAAAAGCCGTTACGTCTAAATAATCTATTTTAATTTGTAAAGTTTATGAGTATATCATCTTTAAGTATAAAAAAACCAGTTTTGGCTGGAGTATTTTCCGTCCTTATTGTCATTTTAGGCATCATTGGATGGAAAGAATTAGGCATCCGTGAGTTTCCATTAACAGAACCTCCTGTAATATCAGTGGTTACTTTCTATCCTGGTGCAAGCCCAGATGTAATTGCATCTAAGCTGACTAAACCAATGGAAGAGTCAATTGCGGAAGCAAACGGAATTCGAACCATTTCTTCTGAATCTAGAGAACAAGTGAGTGTGATTTCTATAGAATTTAACCGAGATATAGACATCGAAGATGCGTTAAATGATGTTCGGGATAAGGTTGCCAAATCTCGAAATCAACTACCATCTGATGTTGATCCTCCAATTGTCGAAAAATCTTCCTCACCAGATAACCTTGTGGCTTTCCTTGAAGTAGAAAGCGATACCAAAGATATAAAAGAGGTCAGTCATCTGGCATCTACCATTATCAAAGACAGGATGCAATCTATTCCCGGTATTAGCCAAGTAGCCGTTGTAGGCGAACATAAGTACGCTATGCGCCTTCGATTTGAGCCAGTAAAGCTTGCTGCCTATCAGCTCACTGCCGAAGACATTCGTAAGGCATTACTAAGAGAAAATATCGATCTCCCTTCTGGGCGAATAGAGGGCAATAACAGTGAACTAAGTATCCGTACATTAGGTCGTCTTACCACGATAAAAGATTTTGAAGAAATGCCCATCAAGCAAGTCGGAAATACCTTAATCCGCTTGAAAGATATAGGTTCTGCCGAATTAGGAGAAGTAAACGAACGAACCGCTATTATCAACGAAACAGGAAACCTAAATCGTATTGGAGTTGGGGTAGCAATCCAGATCCAGCGAGGTGCCAATGCTATTGCTGTAGTAGATGAATTCTATAAACGACTTGAAATATTACGTAAGGAAGTTCCAACTGATTACCGACTAATAGTAGGCTTTGACTATACGCGCCCGGTACGGGAATCTATTAAAGAGGTCGAAGAAACTTTATTTATTGCCTTCGGTCTGGTAGTACTGATTATCTTTTTATTCTTGAGAGACTGGAGATCCACAATTATTCCAGTGTTGGCTATTCCAGTATCTATACTTTCAGCATTTTTCATCATGTATATCGCAGGATTTTCTATCAATGTATTAACCCTTTTGGGATTAGTACTCGCCATAGGGCTGGTAGTAGATGATGCCATAGTTGTACTTGAAAACATTTATAAAAAAATAGAAGAAGGAATGACGCCCATACAAGCGGCATTCAAAGGCTCAAAAGAGATTTATTTTGCGGTTATTTCAACAACCATTACACTGGCAGCTGTATTCCTTCCGATTGTTTTTATGGGTGGCATCAGTGGACAACTCTTTAAGGAGTTTGCTGTTGTGGTATCGGGCTCTGTACTTGTATCCGCTTTTGTCGCACTAACGCTTACGCCAATGTTGGGTGCTTATTTTTTAAAGAAGAAAGAAAAACCAGGATGGTTCTACGAAGTAACCGAACCTTTTTTCGTCCGTATGAACAATGGATATGCCCGTTTGCTTATTACATTTATGAAATTCAGATGGCTAGCTTGGGTATTTTTAGCAGGTACAGCCTCTCTTATTTATTTTGTTGGAAAAGAAATTCCATCAGAGCTTGCTCCCGTAGAAGATCGTTCTAATATGAACCTCATTGCCGTTGCACCCGAAGGAGTTTCTTTTGATTACATGAAAAAACACATGACTGAAGTTGGTAAATATGTGAACGACTCTACCGAAGGATTGTATCAGACCTATTCGATGGTAGCCATTTCATTTATCCCCGCACCTGCTGCTGTTAATATAGCTGTACAAAGTATTTATCTCAAAGACCCAAAAGAAAGAAAAACAACTATACAAGATTTGTATAACCAATATGGAGCCGCTTCCGGAAAATTTAGGGGATTTTTATTGTTTCCGTATCTACCTCCAACTATTGGTACCCGTTATGGTGGTGGAATGCCAGTACAATATGTGTTGCAGGCACAAAGCCTAGACAGTCTAACAGCCGTACTCCCAAAATTTCTGGCAGCTGCACGCCAAAGTAAGAAGCTTATGTTTGTTGATACCGATCTTAAAATTAATAAACCTGAAGTAAAAATAAACATCGACCGCCAGAAAGCTGCCTTAATGGGTGTATCGATACAAGAAGTTGCCCGTACATTACAGCTTTCATTTTCAGGACAGCGCTATGGATATTTTTTACGTAATGACCGCCAATATGAAGTAATTGGTCAGTTAAACAAAACCAATAGAAATGATATGAGTGACCTAAATGCCATTCATGTTCGCTCCTCAACAGGACAAATGATTCCTTTAAGTAATTTGGTAACAACTGAGGAAGCTGTAAGCCCTGCAGCAATTTATCGTTACGATCAATACATATCGGCTACTGTATCTGCAGCAACAGCCCCAGGAGTTAGCCTTGCTGAAGGAATAGAGGAAATTAAAAAAATAAAAAATGAGGTTTTAAATGAGAGCTTCAAAACTTCTTTGGCAGGTCAGTCTCGCGATTATCAAGAAAGCCAAGGTAATATCGGTTTCACCCTTATCCTTGCATTGGTACTTATTTACATGATTCTTGCAGCTCAGTTTGGAAGCCTTCGTGATCCACTAACCATTATGCTTACCGTGCCAATGGCAATTACTGGAGCCTTACTTAGCTTATACTGGTTTGGTCAGAGTTTAAATGTATTCAGTCAGATTGGTATTATCACATTGGTAGGATTGATTACTAAAAACGGGATACTTATTGTAGAATTTGCCAATCATTTAAAAGAATCTGGACTGTCAAAATACGATGCGGCTATACAAGCTGCAGAGCAACGCTTCCGCCCTATTTTAATGACATCATTGGCAATGATATTTGGAGCATTACCAATTGCACTTACAGTAAACAGTCGCCAGTCATTAGGCATTGTGATTGCGGGAGGATTGGTCTTTTCAGGAATACTTACACTGTTTATTATACCAGCTGTGTATTCTTATCTCTCAAGTACAAAACCTGAAAAAATTATTGTAGAAGAAGATAGTGACGATAGTGGGTCAACTACAAAATTATGATTCTAAATTCCAAAAAAGAAACAGATGAAAAAGAACATTTTATATATAATTATGTTACTGTTGCTAATAGGCAGCAGTAACCAATTACAGGCTCAAAAAAGGGAACTGTCCCTTACCGATGCATTAGAAATGGCAAAGCAGGGTAATAAAACCCTACAGGTACAAACCCTAGAAGAAATGCATTCACGAGAAAAAACCCGCGAAACAAAAGGGGGATTACTACCTAACATTTCGGCAAATGCAGCCTATTCTCACTACTTTGACAAACAACAAATTTTCCTACCCGGTTCATTTGCTGGTACGAATAAAGCAGTACAGGACGTAGCTGTTGGCGGAAGAAATACCTATAACGGATTCCTTTCATTAAACCAACCCATTTATGCACCCGGTATTCATCGCCTTACAAAAGCAGCAGTAATCAATGAAAAAATTGAAAATGAAAAGACTGCTAAACTAAAAAGTCAAGTGGCACTTCAGGTTTCTACTAAATATTTTGATATACTGATGATGAATCAACAGCTTAATTTACTGAAACAAAGCCTACAGCGAAATATCAAAGCGCTAAATGACTCCAGATCATTATTTGCACAAGGTAGAGGTCTAAAGGCTGATACTTTAAGAAGTTTTATTGCTGTAGAAAATCTAAAATCTTCAGCTTCTTATTTAAATAACAATATAGACGTATCTAGTATTGAGCTCAAAAGACTCATTGGAATGGAAGATCCTGATGAAATAAAACTAAGTGACAACCTTGACTTTGATCATAAAACAAATCAAAGTGAGTTTTACAACGTTGATGAAGCATTAAAAATTGCCGAAACAAACCGAAATGATGTAAATATTCAGGAACTAACGATTAATTTTCAGCAAAAAAAACTACAAGCAGCCAAAGCTGAGCTATTACCTCAGCTGTCATTAATAGGGCAATATCAGTTACAGGCGCAGGCAGATAATATGAATTTAGACAATTATACATGGCCAAGAACCTCTTTCTTAGGTTTGCAGCTTAGTGTACCTATTTTTAATGGCAATCGTAACAACTCTCTAATTAATCAAGAAAATATAAGGGTCCAGCAAGAAAAAATTCGCTTAATCGATTTGAAAGATGGAATTAAAACAGAGCTAGCAATTATTATAAGCAAATGGAAAGAAGCTATAACGCAATTAGATATACATCAAACAACGGTAAAATCAGCAGAGTTAAATTACCAGATGATGGAAGATCGTTTCAAAAATGGGCTAGGTTCAAGACTTGAACTAACAGATGCAGAATTAGCATTAACACAGTCAAAAATAAATTACCTGAATGCCGTTTATAACCTGCGAGTACTCCACGTTGAACTGCAACATGCTCTTGGACTTTTAAAATAATTCAGCCATTATAATTGGCTAAAGCCTCACTTAGTGCAAATAAAAACATTACAGTAAATATTACAAATAAAACAGAGAATAGCGCAATAAAATATAGTGCTGATTGCCCAACTTTGCCCTAATCAATTAACAAATAATTTTTTATAATAAAATGGAAAACAATAATCAAAACCTACATTTCAAGACAAACATTAATTGCAGTTCATGTGTAACAAAAGTAACTCCTTTTCTTGATGATGCTGAGGGTATTTGCCATTGGGACGTCGATACTACTGGCAGAGACAAAGTACTTACTGTAAAATCAGAGGGAATTACTGAACAGGAAATTATAGAAACGGTACTGAAAGCAGGTTTTAAAATAGAGCCATATGCCCTAAAAGTAGAATAGATATTCTTAAAAATATAGTACTAGATTGTATTGAATAACTCCCCCATTTATATATAAAGTCCTCAGTGTTTACTGGGGACTTTATTTTTTATATCAGAAAGTTACAATAACCAAATAATAAATAAAGTACCAATAAATACTTTACACATCAAAATGTATATATTTATGTTAGTTGATATTACTACATTCTTTTAATAGTCATTTGAGTTTATCGAACATAAAGCATGGCTTTTAAAAAGGTATAAAAATTGTACAAGCTTACAATAAAAAACCTCATCATTAAAACCTTAAAACATACAAAATGAAAAAATTACTGTTTATTATTTTAGTACTAGGAAGTATTTCAATTGCACAAGCCCAAACCATAGAATCAGGAAACCACAGCACAGTTGGCTATATTAAAACAGATGGTACTATTGAGAACAGAAATCATTCTACAGTAGGTTATATCAAAAATAATGGCACTATTGAAAACCGCAATCACAGCACAATCGGATATATAAAAAGTAATGGAACTATCGAAAACAGTAACCATTCTACTGTAGGCTACGTAAAAAGCAACGGAACGGTGGAGAATAGCAATCATTCAACTATTGGCTATATTAAAAATGACGGAACTGTCGAAAACAGCAACCATAGCACAATTGGCTATGCAAGAGGTGTGAGCAAAGAATGGGCAGCTGTAGTTTATTTCTTTTTCAACTTTGATTAAAACCTACTAATTTGTCAGAACAAAAAGTCCAATTGATACGTTTAAATTCAATTAACATAAACTACATAAGTAACATCTAAATAGCTGTTCTAAAATAACAATGCCATTTAATATTCTTATTTTTTAGCTTTTTAAATCCCTATCGATAAGTACGATTCTTAAATGCGGCTGAGCCAATACAATAGATCAACTAGTTTATTCTATAGTATTCCAACCTTTTTATTTAACTTAGCGCAACCGTTTTTGGATGACAAAAAACTGTCATCCAAATAGAATTCGGACTTTTGTAACGCATTAAAAAAACAGCATAACTACTCATTATTTCAATGCATTACAAATAAAAACTCACTAATAACTTAGTTAATTTAAAAAACTATGAACACATTTGATTTTGGCATTGTCGGACTCGGCGTAATGGGTCGTAACCTACTTTTAAACATTGCCAGCCATAAATTTGCTGCAGCAGGTTTAGATTTAGATACAGAAAAAGTCAATTCTTTACAACAGGAGGCTGATTCAGAACATACATTAGAAGCAACAACTGACGTTAAACATTTTGTAGAACTTATCAAACGTCCAAGAGCAATTATGCTTTTGGTACCTGCTGGTAAACCTGTAGATAGTGCTATTCAAAGCCTTTTGCCACATCTGGATGAAGGAGATATTATAATAGATGGTGGTAATACTTACTTCACTGATACTGATAGACGATTCCTTGAATTATCTGCTAAAGGAATTCATTTCTTTGGTATGGGGATTTCCGGAGGAGAACAAGGAGCCAGATTTGGTCCTAGTATGATGCCGGGAGGTGATAAAAAAGCTTACGAGAGACTTCGCCCTATATTTGAAGCTATAGCTGCCAAAGTAGATGGTGAACCATGTGTAGAATATTTAGGAAATGGTTCAGCAGGTAACTATGTAAAAATGGTTCACAACGGAATTGAGTACGGAATCATGCAACTTATTTCTGAAATTTATGACCTGATGAAACGCGGTTATAATCTGGATGAAGATACGATAGAAAAAACTTTTGAAGAATGGAATCAAACCGATCTTAAGTCGTTCTTAATCGAAATTACAGCTGCTATCCTTAAAGTAAAAGAGCCAAATGGAGTGAGATTGATTAACCTGATATCTGATTGGGCAAAATCTAAAGGAACAGGAAAATGGACTTCTCAAAATGCTATGGATCTGCAAGTACCAGTCCCTACCATTGATGCAGCAGTTTTTATGCGTGATATGTCAAAAAGTAAGCCTGAAAGAATTGAGGCTGCTACTAAATTAGTTTGGAATGACAAACAAGCTACTGTAAACGCACCCGAAGCTATTAGTGCTCTAAAAGATGCATTATACTTTTCTATCCTAATTACTTATGCTCAAGGACTAGCACAGCTTAGAACTGCATCTAAGGAATATAACTATGAGTTAAATTTAGAAACTGTTACAAAAATTTGGCGTGGAGGTTGTATCATCCGTGCAGATGTTCTTGAAGATTTTAGAAAAGCATTTGCTAAAGATGCCAATCTGCCAAACATACTTTTAGATTCTGATATCGCAAAAAAATTCAATGAAACTCAAACTGGCATTAGAGAAGTTATTCAATTTGCTGTACAAAAAGGATTACCTGTGGCTGGGCTTATGAACTCATTAGCCTATTTTGATGCTTACAGATCCGAAAAACTTCCAACAAACCTAATTCAGGCACAGCGCGATTATTTTGGAGCACATACCTACGAACGTACTGATCTACCAGGCACTTTTCATACCCAATGGAATGATTAAGAAACTTTAAGTGAAAAACAATGAATAATGTTAAAAATACTGATCCAACTATAATTGTCATTTTTGGATCATCTGGTGACTTAGCAAAAAGAAAGCTTTTTCCAGCATTCCAAAATCTATTTCTCGATGGCCGTATGCCTGAAAAATTTCAGATTATTGCCTTAGGAAGAGCTGAGAAAAGCGATGAAGAATTTCACAGTTATGTAATAGAAAACTTAAATAGTTTTTCAAGAAAAGCAGCACTTTCTAACGAAGAAACTCAGAAATTCATTTCCCATATAACCTATTTGAGGCACGATATTGACAAGGAAGAATCATACCAAGAATTAGATTCGAAGTTAAATAGTATTGATCGAACTTTTGGTGCGCGTGCCAATAGACTTTTTTACCTTTCTATAGCTCCTTCATTTATAGCAACAATCTCTGGTAACATGAAAAAGTTACGTTTAGCAGCCAATGCCAAACAAGATCGTATCATTATCGAAAAACCTTTTGGCTATGATAAAAGCTCTGCGATTGATCTTAATGAAATGCTATCACAAACTTTTAAAGAAGAACAAATTTACCGTATTGATCATTATCTAGGTAAAGAAACGGTTCAGAATATACTTGCGTTTCGTTTTGGAAATTCTATGTTTGAGCCATTATGGAGTCGTAACTTCATTGATTTTGTTCAGATTACTGTAGCAGAAGAAGTGGGTGTTGAAGAACGCGGTGGTTTTTATGAAGGAGTTGGTGCTTTAAAAGATATGATACAAAATCATTTGCTGCAAATTTTATGTATGACTGCAATGGAAGCTCCTGCTTCATTAGGAGCAGATGACATACGAAACCGTAAAGCAGATGTACTAAAATCTATTCGACGCATAAAACCAGATGAGGTAAATCATTACACCGTTAGAGGTCAATATGATGAAGGCTTTATAAAAGACAAGCCTGTTCCTTCCTACCGAAATGATAAAGGGATAGCACCAGACTCGAATACAGAAACCTATGTGGCAATGAAAATTTATCTTGATAACTGGAGATGGCAGGGTGTTCCTTTTTATTTGCGTACAGGAAAAAGAATGCAAGAAAAACAATCTTCTATTATCATCCAATTTAAACCTGTACCCCATTCCTCATTTTCATATGACAATCAAGGAATGACACCTAACAGGCTTATCATAAATATTCAACCTGCAATGGATATTAAGTTACAGTTTATGACTAAAAAACCGGGCTTATCTCTTTCTTTACAACCTGCAGAAATGATTTTTGATTATTTTCAATGTTCTACAATGTCACCAGAGGCTTATGAAACACTACTCTCTGATGCTTTAGCAGGAGATCCTACTCTATTTATGCGTTGGGATCAGGTTGAACAGGCATGGGATGCAATTGATACAATTCAGGAAGTATGGAAAAATAATGCACCAACTGATTTTCCTAATTATAAAGCTGGAAGCTGGGGACCTGAAGCTGCAGATGAATTACTTGCCCGCCAAGGACACGCTTGGGTTGCTAACACGCAAAATATTGTGAAATAAAAAAGTTTAAAATGATACAAGTATATAATACTATAGCAGGAATAAATAGTAAAGCTGCTGACCTTTTTGTAGCAGCTGCAAAAAAAGCAATACTCGAAAAAGGAAGCTTTACAGCCGTACTTACAGGAGGTTCATCTCCAGCAGGTATGTACAAACTATTAGCTTCTCCCGAATACAAAACCAAGATAGACTGGAATAAAGTTTATATATTTTGGGGTGATGAGCGCTGGGTACCTCTTGAAAACGATCTCAGTAATGCAAAAATGTCTTTTGATACCCTTTTAAGTCATGTACCAATCCCTGAGAACAATGTATTCCCGATGTATAAAGATGGGGTTTCGCCCGAAGATTATGCAGTTGAATATGAGCAATCTATTAGAACTGTTTTAGGTGCTGACGGAAAATTTGATCTTATTTTGCTAGGTCTTGGAGACGACGGACATACTGCCTCTCTTTTTCCAGGTGAAGCAGTGCTTCAGGAACAAACAAAATGGGTAGCAGCCTACCGATTAGAATCACAAAATATGCATCGTATTACTTTAACTGCTCCTTTAATAAATAAAGCAGAGAAGATAATCGTAGTTGCTTTTGGTCAAAAAAAGACTCATGCACTGAAAGAAGTATTATACGGAGATTATAATCCTAATACCTACCCAATGCAGTTAATTAAACCAGTTTCGGGTGAATTATTATTTTTAGTAGATAATAGTGCTGCTGGGCTAAACGCCTAACGGGAAACTGAAGCTATTTTGTAAAAAAAATAGAATTAGATAGTATATTTTTTAAAATTTACTTCATAAAAAAAGTGGCAGTTTCATAAGTGTGAAACTGCCACTTTTTATTTTTATATAGATCTTAATTAAGAGTATAATCGCCTACATAATAAAAGACAATCATAAAGCTTCTTGATAATACGATAAATACCTAGACAGATAGGATATGTTTGTCCTCCTAAAACAGCTCTTTGACTTTCTTTTCAAACAAAAGCAAACCCCTGAAGTACGGACAATTGTTTTCCGAATTATTTTTTTTCCAATACTATTGTGGCTCTCTTACAACTACTAATTTAAATGAAATATGCGTATCAATCTAATATATAATTTTTACCTTACCTTCCGTTTACAACATTAACTTCATAGTGCGATGAAAAAAAGTGTTCCTCTTAATATTCTAGAAAAATGGCTAAAAGGTTGGGCTTTATCAAGAGAATTACCTTTGCCTCTTAAATATAAATCTGGTTATATGATAGATGTAGGTTACGAAAATCAGAAAAAACGCTATGTTTTTTCTGAACCTAATGATGATTATATTCAATTATCAAAATCTATTGACCAACCTTGGATCTATTTAAAGGTTTGTACTTCTGCTGACGAATTAAAAGATATATTACCAAAAAAATGGGTGATTCAGCCTCAAGCTTATATGATGTCGGCTTATAATCAAATGAGTTTTCCTAGTGGTTGTTTAAGTGATTATTATAAACTTGAATTTGAGAACTACAATACTACCTTTGTCGTTCGAATTGTTACCAAAGATGGCGAGCTGGCTTCTATAGGCCGAGTTGTTCTTGTTGATGATTTTGCTGTTTATGATAGAATCTCAACCGAAGCTAATCATAGAAGAAATGGTCTTGCTACTTTCCTGATGAAAGAACTTGAAAAAATTGCATTAGCCAATGACGTTCATAACAATTTTCTTGTTGCTACAGAAGAAGGCAAATCACTATATCAATCTTTAGGATGGGAAATTTATAGCCTTTATACATCTGCTGTTATCCTTGAATAAAATAACAAGAATTGATTGCTCTTATTTTATTTTGTTAAAAGAGACTTAGACTAAGTTTATTTTACAAATTTTTAAGTTCTAAAACTAAAAAAGGTAACACAGAGATTAAATATCATTGAAGCTAATACTCTTTCCTTTATAGAAAAAAACTAAGTAAGAAACTCTACCGAATTTCTTTCTATATCAAAAACATCTACATTCTTTGATTGAAATAAAGCTATTAAAGCTTTTGCTCCATTTTTATTTTTATATTCTAATTCATTATCTGATATTGGAATTGCAAATAAAAAATGTACTTGCTTGGAATCTAATTTTAATGGAACTAATTTATCTTCCCAAAGAAAAGGAGCATTAAACATAATGTGTTTCATCTCTTTTTTAGGGTAATATAAATCAATGATATTCTTATAAACATCATTAGGCTGACAAGACCATTTATCTTTAATAATATAAAAACAACAAGTAGATAAAATATTAGCAATTTTATCAAATTTAGAATATCCACTTATTAAAATTTCAATCGGAATGTTTATTACCTCATCATTTTTAATTTCAATTTTATTAGGATAATCTGAGACTCCAATTGATGAGTAAAATCTAACATTTTTATTAATGGGATCTACTAAACTTAAAATATCTATAGATTTCTCCTTACTGTCATCCCAATATGGATAAACATGGGGTTCAAATCCTATTGAACCAGCAACAAACTTGGCAATCTTGATATTATCCTGAGACACTTCCATGAGTAAGAATTTATTTGCAAAATTAAAATACGAATATATAAAAAATTATAGAAAACCATATTACCTTCTAATCAAAACAGACCAATCTCCTTTGGGTTTATCTGATTTTGGGTTTTCTTTAGGCAAAGTATTTTTTTTATTAAATTCTTCTTCATCAAAATCTTCCCATTCTTTTCTTAAGGCTTCATCTTCTATTTGAACTCCTAGGTGGGGGTTAATACCATGTCCATTCATGGTTTGTATTACCACCCCAGTATCGTCAGAAATCATGTAAAAAAAATTTTCAATTTCTCCAAATAGTTCGTATGACTGTGTAACAATCCAATAATTTTCTCCTTTCCCAATTTTAGGATAAAATTTAAAATCTGTAACTTCACCTCCTTTTAGATGAAATTTTTCTTTAAATATATTAATCTTGTCTATTAATTGTATCTTGCTTAATTTCATAGTTTTTATTTTAAAATGTATAGCCCAGTATTCAAATCTGTAGCTGGCCAATGACCATTTTCGATAGATTTAATATATGCTTCTGCATGATTAATTTGCTTTTCTGTTAAAATTTCTTTGTTTTTCATTAATTCATCTCTAACATATTGTTCTTTTTCTAATCGAGTTTGTTTATTATATGCTTCGTCTCCTAATTGATTGTGCTGTTTAGCATGATGACTTTGATGAGTATGTGCATCAATAAAATCACTACCTAAAAAACAAATTAATAAAATTAACACACTATTACTAATTAGCTATTATAGAAATTGGTAATAAATAATCTCTTTTTTATCTACAATTCTTCCTGTAATTTTATCAATGGAACACCCCCAATACCCTGGTACGTAGCCTTCTTCTTGTAATTTGTAATCATCAGCAATAAAAGTATACCACATAGGATTATTAGGAGCATCTTTTAAATCTCCATATCTTTTAATTTCTTTATTTTTTACCATTATATACTCTTCTTCCGCTATTTTCCTTGCTTCAAAATAATCGATCTTTGGTTCTTTATATTCAATAGGAACTATTAATGATGATATATTTTTTTTACTTAATACATTTTTTAATTCTTTTGCTTTTTTCAAGTCTAATTTTGATTCTAAAAAAGAATTATTACTCAGTTTTTCTTGTTTTATCTCATAAATATCTAATGAATTTTGGTCAAGAGTATTGATTGCGTTTATAATATATAAGTCATATGTTTCCATAAATTTTATTTTTTAATTATTACTGTTTTTCCAAGTCCTTCAAATCTTGCCCATGCACTATTGAATTCAGAAGTAGGTATCAAATAAGATGATCCCTGCCCTATAGGTAATGGGGCTCTCTAATAGTAACTTGTCCATTTTGAATACCATCAACAATAACAGCATGAGGAACTCCTTCTGCAGTTTTAACACTAACAATCGCTTTATCTCCGTCATTTAAAGCTGTTTCAAGTTGAGTTATATCCATACCTGCTTTTTGTCCTTCTATATTATCAATTCCTAATTTCCTTAAAGCTTCTGGTATATTAAATATATTACTGCCTGCATACGGATCATAATTCATAGCTTCTGCAATATCAGAAATAGGTTTTTCTATCCCCATATTCTTTCCAAAATTCCATCAATTCTGACGGCAATATTTTCGAATACTTTTTAATAGTTAAATCGGTTGGTTTTTCTTCTATTTTATAGTCTGGGTATTTATTAAAAAATTCTATAAACATTTTTATTATTCTTCAGCTATTTCCATTGCCTGTAATTCTGTGTACTTCATAATTAATTTAACCCGTTGGTGTAATTTAATATATTATTATGAATCTAAGTTTCGACTATTACCTGAAGAATCTTCAAATAAACAGAAGAAATTAAATCTAGACACTATGGTAATTTACTAGGAGAATATACTCCAAAGTAGTAATCATCAATATATACATCATCTAGATTTATTTCTAAAAGACTAATTATACATAAAATTTCAGAAAAATTGGTTTGATTCTCCAATATAAAACTGATTTCAAAATATAGATTATCCGTTTTTATTTTTCCAATTTTCCATTTTTTATTTTCTATTTTCTTTATCCATGTATTGTAATCCATTAGATACTCATTTTTCCATAAATCATCTTCGGTTAAATTTTTTAATTTAAATATAAACCAAGCAGGTATAGAAAAATTATTTTCAAAAGAATTAATTACTTCAACTATTTTAGTTTGGACTTCATTGTCTATATTATTAATTTTAAGTATAGATATCTTGTTATTTTCCATTAACTTTTTATTTTAATAAATCCAGTATAATTTTGCCTTTATTTTCAAATTTATCAGGGTTTCTATTAACTAAGTTTCTTGTTATCATTTGAATAATTACTTTATCACTAGTATTTATTCGTTTTAAATTGACCAATAAAATTTTAAATGATTCTTCATTATTTAAAAGTCTTAAAAAAAATGTTTCAGCCCAACCTTTCGCTTCAGGAAATAATGTTTTCAATAGTGGTAAAATAATTTGAATATGTTTTTCTAAACCCAATGATTTAGAGAAGTATTCTATAGCATGTAAATTAGAGTACATAATCTCAGTGTTTTTAGTATTATTATGAAATCCTTTTATAAGTAAATAAATTACATTGAAGTTATCTTCATTAAATACATTATTGACTGATTCTTCATATAATGCTACAGATTCATAAGTATCCATTAATCGATATTATCAATCAACTGTTTCTCTAATTCTTCTATTGTTTTCATTCTATATATTTGTTTAGTCCTTAAAAATCATCACCATCATTCACTTTAATTACAACTTCGTGTTTTTTAGCATTTCTAAAAACTCAGTAAACGTATCACATATAAAATAGGTATTTAGCTCGTCTGTTGATTCTTCAAAAAAATAAGAATGGTCATAATACCATATCCCGTCGCTTTCTCCATCAAATACTAATAATATCCACCCTCCTCCAGCATCTCCCCCAATTAATAAAGAGTTATCTAAGATATCATCTTCATATTCTTTATTTATTTTTATAATATTTGCTGCGTTTTTTTCTAAATCAACTCCATAAAAAAGCCCCATCATAATTTTTTGGCTAATATCATTTACATAGAAATATGCATCATCTACTTCTCCTCCATTATTATTAATTAAAAAAATCTTATAATCTTCTGGTAGATTAATTCCAAACTCTTCTTCTATTTTTTTGATATTTTCAATATTCCCTATACCGTAACTATTTATTTTCATAATAATTTGTGATTTATTTTTTACTTCCTAATGCTACTTTTTTACTATTTGAAACTCCACCTCTATGAGTAAATCTATAATGAATTGTTCTATCAACTTCTTGCATGGTTTTTCCATCTTCATGATGATGCCATACCGTTTCATCTTTTCCTAATTTTGGAGGTATTTTTTTAGATTTTTTTTCTGCAGTTGTAAAATCAGTTGTATAATTCGCTTCTTGTTTTCCAATATCAACTGATTGTCTAGAATGGGGTTCAAAATTAGGGTACCCATTTTTATAGTCAACTACATTACCTTCCCAATCTGTATATCTCCATGTATCGCCAATTACTTCAACTTTTCCTCCTTTTGCTTCCCATTTTACAATATCAGGCGAGTTTTTTGGTTTTGGCGGACTTTCAAACGCTTCAAAATCGCCTTCTTTTTTCGGAGCATCACCTTCTTGATTGATGGCTTTTTTTGTGGTTTCTTCGTCTACTTTTTTGGCTTCGGCATCATCTGCTTTTTTAGAGATTTCACTTTCTAAATCTCGCTTGCCTTTACCTACAGGAGCAACCATCATTGCCATACCTACATAATCTTGCCAAGTACCTTTGCCTTCTTTTATGTTGTTAAAAGAATCGTAAGCTCCGGTTTCCATAGCAACTGTTCCTTGGGCAAAGTCACCTATGCTGGCAGTACCAGTGTTACCGTAAGTAGCGGCAGTGTTTTGAGCACCCATTACGCCACGCATGCCTAGCCCAAATTTACTAAAACTTTCTATAGCATTAATACCAAAATTTTTAGGCATGGTTTTTAAAAACTGTAATCCTGCTTGCCCTACAGCACGGGTTCCTCCTTGCAAAAAAGCAGTTCTTGCACCGCTAATAAAAGCCCCTCCCATGCCTACTGCAGCCCCAGCCATCATACCCTCTAGAATGCCTCCTACATAATTTGCTCCTGCAAGAGCTATGGCTTGCCACCAGTTTTTTATATTTGGTGCAAAGGATATGGTATCGCCAAAAAGCATACATTTCATTTGATGGTCACCTGTTATGGCGGGCTGTCCTTGCACAATCATGTTGTTTTTGTCACCAAGCCACACCCGCGCCATTTTGGCTATTTGTCCGCAAAGCAATCCGCCCAAAACAGCTCCAAAAGCTGCTCCCGCTGCTCCTGCCAGAGCCCCGATAGCTATAAGTGCTGCACCTCCTGTGGCTACAATGGCTACTGCTACAACGGCTGCCAGTATTGCCATAATAAGCATGAGCTTATTGCAGCCAAAATCGATATAACTGCTCGTAGCGGTATCTACTTTGGTAATGTATTTTTTGCCGTCTTTGGTTTTGGTTGTTTTTTGTATCGATTGGAGGGGCGCAGGAACATTACCGCCTGTACACATCCAAAAGTCTTTTTCGGTAATTATTTTGTTTCCCATTGTTTAACTACTTTTTTATAAACGGAGTTATATTTTTATACTCAAACATCTTGATTTGTCTATGGTATAGGTATAAAAATCTATAATTGGATCTTGATCTGGTTCAAAAAAAGTTTTTGTGGCTATTTCTTGAATGTCTTTTGTGTCTAAAAAAATCAACAAATCGCCATTTCGGCAACTGACATTACTACCTATTTTTTCGAGCCAAAAGTTCCCTTCGCTTGTTTTTATAGTAGTAGAATAATCAATCATAATATTGCCTATACTATCCTTGTAAGTAATATCCCCACTAGCCAAATGCACTTGAAAAAAAGAATTGTTCTTTGGGTTATAAAATGTATGAGCGCCGTCTATTTCAATAAAAACGATATGATGCCCTTCGTTGTTAATTTTTAGGTTATGTCTATTCATTTTTTTAGCTATTTTTTGTCCTATTCTTATTTAAATATTTAACCCGTTGGGTGGATTGTTTTAACACATAGAAACATTGGTTTTACACGCTCAAAAAAGGTGTTACACTTGTTTTAAATGCACATAGCTAGCTTTGTGAAAGAAATGTATTTTTTATTGTTTTCTCTTTTACAAATAAAATCTATGTTTCTATGTGTTAAATGAAATTTTGCGACCCGAGCCAAGCGAGTAGTCGAAGTAATTGCACCCAACGGGTTAATATTTATAAACCAACATTTAATTTTGCTTTTCATCAAGCAACACGTTCTTTTATAATTTGGTGTTGGTGTGTAAGCATCTTAATTCGTTTATTGGCATACTGTATTCCTACAGTTACGTCACGCATAATAGTTAATGCACCTATTTGGGAGGCTTGTTTTTTTAAATACCCTTTAAACAAAAAAAGTGTAGCATTTTCTTTTTTAGCATACTGTAACCCAAAGGCTATCGTCGTGTTTTTTAGTTCTATTTTCCAATACATAGCTTCCCATTTTAATCTATTACCCGATAAGGTTTATCATTATAACTCTGATTTTGAATATCGTTACTGTTATTTTTATAAGAATCGCTTTCTATAGTGTATAGTATCGAGGCATCTATGATGTTGGGGAGAGCGATTTCGGTCAGTTTTGTTTCGGCAAAATCCAGCTTACCGCTTTTAAAATTGCAACGGTATATTCCTTCCTCTATTAATTTGGTATCCAATTTTTTAATATCTATGTCGGGCAGGTGTTCATACGCTTTCCTCTTCCAATCGGTTTGATGTGTTGCTGCTTCTCCTTTATATTTTATCAAAATATCGTTTAAATGCTCTGTATCAAATTGAGGGCTGTAACTGAAATTAAAAATCCACTCAGCATCGGCAGTTTGTAATACATTTTTTTGAGGAATCATCCTTCTGGAAATAGGCAATTTATTCCCATAAATTTTTCCGAAATAGTAATTAAAAAACTCATTGTTTTCTATTGCAATTTTTATTTTATCGGTATTGGCAAAAATCTCATCGTTTATGGTTAGCAATTGCAATAAGGCGGGTTCTTGTTGCTGTATCTTTAGTAATTGCGTTTTGGTTTCTTGCCATTTATCTTTAATGCATTCGAGGTTTATTATCCTTTCAACTTCACCCTTGATATTGATAATGATGTGTAACTCGCTATACATTTTGCTAAAAACCTGATTCAGCCTTATGATATCATTTAGGTTTTCGTTGTTTGTTTCTACCATAAACTGTTCTAGAGTTAACAGTTCTAATTCGGCATTGCCATTTTCGTCAATCGCGATTACTCGTAATGCACACCTTGTTTTGGTTTTGGTTTGCATGTCAAAATAACCCGATTTAATTTTGGTTTCGGCAATCAGGGTATAATTTTCTGTAAAAGGGGTTCTGAAACGTATTGCTTCTTTTAGTAAATTACTCATAGTTTTTTAATTTATAAATACATCTCCACCATCAAATTTTGTTTCGCCATCTATGTGGTTTTTTGGAGATGATATGTCCATACTATTTTTTGCTGTAAGATTGAATATTTTGCCATTTATTTTGATGTTACCATCGGCTAGTAATTCAAGAGAACTAGCTCCAACCGTAACTTTAAAACTGTTCTTTCCTTCTAAAATAATATTACCCTCCTTATCCATCTTAAAATGACTTTCGGAACCTTTGCCCACATTTACAACATTAGTATCGCCTGCTTGTGCAACTGTATTTCCAGAACCATCGAAAGTAAGAGAGTTTCCGATGGCATCATTTATTAATACACCACCTTGTCCCATAGCATCATCCAGTGTTATATTGTTCCCACTTTTTGATTTTAAGGATTTTCCACTGTTTTTATCACCACCTCCGCCACCGCTTTTCCCATGAAAAACGCTTCCAAGTACAAAAGGTCTGTTGGGGTCGCCATAACGAAAATGTACCATTACATGATCGCCTACTTCGGGAATAAAAACCATACCTCTGTTATTACTTACAGTATCGCTACTACCTGCATCGGGAGTCATAACACGAAGCCAGGCTGTTTGCATTGGTGTGCCTTGCTGCCATAGCATTTGCACTTTAATTCTTCCTTTGTTTTTCGGGTCAGTACTGCTTACAACAACAGCTTGTTGTGTTTGCGCAATTGGGTAATCAATATCTGGTTCGGGTAAACCAAGTACTTTTGACGGTATAGCTTGAAAAGTATTTTCGTACTCGCCTGAATCTGTCGCATAATGGTTAATTTTGGTAATAATATAAGTACCAACTTCTTGAGTAATCCTAACCTTATTTTCCAGAATATCTGATTGTATATTAACAATGCTTCCTATTTTTAATTTTGGATTTCTCGTGCTTGCTTTAATATAATTGGTACCCGAAGCGGCACTTTCCTGTTTCTTTTTTAAGAACGATTCCAAAACCAAATCATCGCCTGTACTTACAACTCCGTGTGTGTAAGCTGGAGTGGCAAAAACGGCTTTGGAGGCTGTAAATGCTTCATTGCCTAATTTTGGTAAACCAGCCACTGTATCATTGGAGTTAGCTGTATAACGCTTATCTACGCTTTCATTATAAGTAAAAGCACTAAATTTATTAGGAACTGCTTTTACAGCTATTTTTAGTTTTGAAATATCTCTATTATAGGTCAATATTATGGGATCATCGAAGCTTTGAGGTTTCCCAAAAATTAGTTGCTCTCCGTTATAATACAACCACTCGTTAAACTGTTTTGCCAATCGCTGAATAAACTCAAAATCAGTTTCTAGATACTGATTTTGATACTCCATTTTACTGGCATATTCAGGATTTATCTCATTTTGTAATTGCTCTCCTGCACCATTTTTCAACACCTCTTTTACAATTTCTTTTAATGATAATTCTTCCCAAGAGTATAGTTTTTTCCCCGATTCGAGCAATATGGTTTTTGAATAACCCGACACAATAATTTGATTGCCTGAATGTCCCTTTTTTTGTTTAAAAGCAACATTAGTAACAACTCCCAAAAAGTTGTTCTTATCTTCAAGCTTTATGTGCACTACTTTGCCTAACCATACTTGTGCATTTTCGAGAGTGTAAGCCAAGGGGCTTTCTACAGTAGCGTGGGGAACGCTGATTTCAAATCGATGGTGCTCATTTATTTTTTGTTTTAAACGAATACTCGTAAAATGAGATATTTTCTTGCTGTCTATCCCAAAGATTATTGTAGTTGGATGTTTCATGGTAACATTATTTTTAAGGTTTTTAAGTTGATTTAATGACCGAAAAGTAAGACTGAAATAAATTACATCTGTAGCAAACATATTACAAAATTTCTTAAAAAATAAATAATTTTGTAATATTCCTACAATAAATAAGGATATTTAGAAGAATAAACATATAAAAAACCCTTATTTTACAAGTCTTCCCATTAGAGAAAAAATTTCATTATTTGACTGTAAATATTTTTTGAATTCATTTAGATTATTGGTTCATAACCAGAATTTGGTACTAATTAACCCAGAAGAAAAATTAAACTTTCGATAGCTGAATATGCTATCGAAAAAGTTCGGCTAACTCTATTTACTCCTTCTGCTGAATTAAAAACATTTAAATATTTACAAAATGGAGTACAGATTTTAATTTTATCGAAAACAAAACAAGAATTGATTGCTCTTTTTTTATTTTTAATGAAACAATGTTGCATTTATAAATAAGATTTCTATATTTGCAACAACATTGCATTATGAAAGAAGATTGCAACTAGAAATAATATACTTTCTACTATTTATCTTCTCTAAGCATTGCTAATATTGATTCATTAGAATGAAAAAGAAATTTAAAATCATTAATCTTCTTATGCCACTAATAGTAGTATTTGCTATACTATTTCCGGCAATCCATTCTTATGAACATATCCAAAGTCATGATGTTACACATAAAAGTACATCGCACTTAAATTCTGCTAAAACTGAACTTATAACACACAA
The DNA here is from genome assembly GCF_025847275.1 of Flavobacterium frigoritolerans. Lineage (GTDB taxonomy): Bacteria > Bacteroidota > Bacteroidia > Flavobacteriales > Flavobacteriaceae > Flavobacterium > Flavobacterium frigoritolerans. The sequence goes on along the minus strand of NZ_JAOZEV010000017.1, from coordinate 35,765 downwards.
TCATTCTTCTGAAGAATGTGCTATTTGTCATTTTAAATTCACTCCTGTAAGTACGTTTACTTTCATGTCTTTTGAGTTTTATAAAAAGTGCAGCATAACCTCATCTGTTTCTTTTTATTACAAATCCTATTCTTCTTTCTTTAAGGGAGCTTTATTTGCACTTCGAGCACCTCCAACAATTTAAAGTAAAATCTATTGGCAATTTGCTACTCGGCATTATATAGTTTTATTTTAAAATAGTACTATAAAAGTCAATCCTATAAGTTATGCAAACTCATGTAAACGAAGCTTTTACAAAACTTGTATTTCGTAATTATTGCTGTAATTATTTAACCCATAACTAGGCTATGCGAAAGAAATATATTTCTTTTTTGTATTCTTTTTTACAAATAGAATCTATGTTTCGATGTGTTAAATAAAATTTAATGACTCGAGTAACAGATGTAATAATTGCATCCATCAGTGCCTTCTTAATCATACATGGCTTAAAATAGTTTTATTGAAATTCTATTTTAAAACCAATCCTTATTTCATAGAATAATCTTCTATGAACAGGTCCTTCTATGCTCTTTTTTAAGTTGTCATTGCTCCTAGCTATGTCATTAAAAAAAAAACGCATTCCCTTACCCTGTAACCTAAAATTAATATATATGAACAGATTAAAACTCAAACAAAGTAAAACGAAAGCGATACAATTAATGCTTGCTGGATTTGCGTTAACTAGCGTATTAATAGCATGTAGCGGCAGTGATGACGATAAAATTGACACCGAATATCCTGTAATTGATATATCGGCTGCAAATGCATTCCCGATACAATGTAGCGAAGCAATCCGTGGACAAAAATTTACATTCAGAGCTAAGTTTACCGACAATTCGGCATTAGGATCATATAGCTTGGATATTCACCATAATTTCGACCATCATAACCATAGTACAGAGGTAAATGACTGTGCTGCTGAAGCTATAAAAAAACCAGTAAAACCATTGCTTTATATTAATTCTGTAACGATTCCCGGAGGATTAAAAAGTTACGAAGCAACTCAGGAAATCAACATTCCTGCCGATATCGATCCCGGAGATTACCATTTCCTTATTCGCTTAACGGACAAAGAAGGCTGGCAGACTATTAAAGGTATAAGCATCAAAATTAAATAAGTGATTTTGATGAACGAATATAAACCAAATCGATTACAGATTATTTATCTGTTGCTTTTTTTCGCAGTTATTTTTACGAAAATATCAGCACAAACAATCAGCATATCAGGTAAAGTATTTTCTAATAATCATAAACCATTAGAAAGAGCAACTGTAACGCTTTATCCCTCATTTACAACCACTTTCACAAACAAAGAAGGCGCTTTTTTCTTTAACAAAATTCCTAAAAACTCAAAAAAACTCATTGTTACTTATTCGGGGTATATCCAATCTGAAATAGAACTTTCTTTGGATAAAAATCCAAATATCCAACCTGATATTATCTTACATCAGGAAGTTAAAGAACTGCAAGAAGTTGTAATAAAAGATAATTATACTACACGCCTCAACAAAAAAGAATCGCTTAACATAGCTGTAGTAAACAGTAGTTTTATCCAGCGTAATCTTGGTGGTAGTTTGATGCAATCGCTCCAAAGATTACCTGGTGTTAAAACCATTTCTATCGGTTCTGGAGGTTCAAAACCTCTTATCCGCGGATTAAGTTTTAATCAGGTTATTGTTGTCGAGAATGGCATTAAACACGAAGGGCAACAATGGGGCGCAGATCACGGACTTGAAATAGATCAATATGCAGTAAATCGTGTAGAAATCATTAAAGGTCCCTCATCATTTATTTATGGTTCTGATGCCATAGGTGGTGCCATCAATATAAAACCGTTACCAATTCCAGCCAAACATACTTTGGGTGGAAGCGTTGATATTACTGGCAAAAGCAATAACGAACAATATGGTGGTTCTTTTAACCTATTTGGTCGTAATGAAAAATGGTTCTTTGATACCCGAATCACTACAATGGATTACGGCGATTATCGTGTTCCTACCAATGTGGTTCAGGTTTACAATTATGCAGTTCCTCTTTATAAAAATCATTTGCGAAATACTGCTGGGCGCGAGCTCAATTTTCATGCAAGCACAGGATATGTGAGCCAGAAATTTAAATCGGTTATGTATCTAAGTAATGTATATAGTAAAACTGGATTTTTTGCCAATGCGCACGGACTTGAACCTCGAAACGTAGATACGGAGCTACATGATAAATCTAGCCGTGATATACAAATGCCACATCAGGAAGTAAATCATACCAAGATAAGCAATACCACTTTATTTCAATTAGGAGAACATCAATTGGAAACTCAAATAGGTTTTCAAAAGAATTTTCGCCGTGAATGGAGCCATTATGTAAATCATGGTTATATGCCACCTATATATCCCGATGCTATGTATGCTCCTCAAGATTTAGAGCGTCAATACGATAAAGAAGTTTTCTCCGCTTCTGTAAAAGACGAATTTTCATTAGGTAATCATCAGTTTACCGTGGGAATAAACACAGAGTTGCAACAAAATAAAATTGGTGGTTGGAGTTTCCTAATTCCTGCTTTTACTCAAATTAACGCCGGCGCATTTACTTATGACAAAATTCAGCTAAATGAAAAATGGTTGCTACACGCAGCGTTACGAATGGATTATGGCAGAATCAAAACTAAACCATATACTGATTGGTTTGAAAGTGAAGTAACTACTAATGGGCAAACCAATTTTGAATACTTAAACCGTTCGGAAGAACTTACACGAACATTCAAAAGTTTTACATGGTCGGCTGGAGTAAATTATAATCTGGAAAAATTCTCTTTGAAAGCAAATGCTGGAACTAGTTTCAGAATGCCGATTGCCAAAGAATTGGCTTCAAATGGAGTTAATTATCATTATTTTCGATTCGAAAAAGGAGATCCTAACTTATCAGCCGAACAATCCTATCAATTAGATCTTGGGTTAGAATGGCAGGATAATAAATGGTCGGTACAACTAAGTCCCTTTTTTAATTATTTTCCGAATTACATCTACCTCAACCCTACTTCTCAGCATGATATTTATTACGGAGCAGGCAATCAGATTTTTGAATATGAGCAAAGTAAGGTCATGCGCTATGGCTGTGAACTGCAAACACGTTATCAATTCTTAAAAAATTTAAGTGGTGAAATTCTGGTAGAATATCTTTATTCTGAACAACTTTCTGGCAATAAAAAAGGATATACATTACCCTTTTCTCCTCCTGCATCAGTTTTATTTGGTCTTACATATAGTCCAGAAATTAAAAATCTAAGAGATACTTATTTCTCCTTGGATTATCGCTTTACTGCTGAGCAAAATCAAATTGTACCACCCGAAAAGAAAACTGCCAGCAGCTCTATTTTCAATCTTGCATTGGGAACAAAAATAAGAACTAGGCAACAGGATTTAGCCATTTCCTTGCAAGTACAAAACTTGTTTAATACCAAATATTTAAATCATACCAGTTTTTACCGATTAATAGAACTTCCCGAAGCTAGCAGAAACATTATTCTATCAATCAAAATTCCCTTTTTAATACTTAATCAAAAATAATATGAACCCTTTTAAACAAAAAACCCTTATGAAAAAAGCAAAATTATTCCCCTTATTTCTACTATTTGTTAGCGCATTTACCGCGTGTAACAATGATGATGATAATGCCCCTGAAGTTGCAAAGCCAACCATGACCAATGTAGAGATTGGTTCTGCGAATAATAAGCAAGGAGTCATTGGTCGTGATTTTCACTTTAATGCCGATGTTACAGCTGGAGATAAAATTGCAGCGGTGCAGCTTAAAATACTTCCTAAAAAAGGAGAAAAATATACAAGCGATTGGAAATTAGAACTAAGCTGGGCTGAATATGTAGGAGCCAAAAATACAACTGTACATAAACACTTCAATATTCCTAATGAGGCCCCAGAAGGTAAATATGATTTCTATTTCATAATATTAGATAGCAATGGATCTAAACTAGAAATTAAAGAAGATTTTACGATTATCGATGCTGCAAATTTACCTACCGATCCATTAATTGGCAGAGATATGATTTCTCGTAACGAAACTCTAATTTACCATATGGGAACCTGGGTTGAACCTGAACTCATCTTTAAAAAGAATGATGAATTAACTGCTCATGCGCAAGTAATCCAGATTAAAGGTGATGGAATATTGTATTCTGTACTGATTAAAAAAAGCGCTAATTATCATCCTGAGAACATTGACAATCTTGATTTTAAAAAAGTAATCGTAATTTCTAAAGTCGAGCATAAAGGTCTTGCATCTGCATCAAAGATTTCGACTTTACAAAAAGTGAATGATGTTTGGGGTGGTGAAAAAATTGTTATCGGTGCTGCGACTGATGCTAACCTACCTAATGCAAATCCAATAACTGGTGAGAAAGCTTGGGAATCTGGTGTATATAATTGGGTCGTTTTGTATAAAAATACAACCTACAATCTCAATGCATATAAATCAATGCCTATTACAATTAAATACTAATCAAAACCTGTTGGGTGCAATTACTTCGTCTACTCGCTTAGCTCGGGTCGCAAAATTTCATTTAACACAGAGAAACATAGATTTTATTTGTAAAAAAAACAAAAAACACATTCTCTCACAAAGCTAGCTATACGCATTTAAAACAAGTGTAACGCTTTTTTTGAGCGTGCAAAACCTATGTTACTATATGTTAAATTAATTACACCCAACGGATTAATCTAAATATTATCTTAAACACCCACTTACAATGAAAAACAATTATTTCAAACTAATTTTCCTATTCGCTTTATCCACTTTTGCAATCTCTTGTAGCAATGACGACGATGACAATACTAATGAAACTCCAAAGGAAACTTTGGCTGAATATAAATTTCTGAGAGTATTACTTTCTGATGAAAAAACAACAGAAATTACACTCGTAAATCCAGTTGATGGTACTTCAAGTTTCTTTAATGCAAAATTTGCAAAGTCAACTATCTACACTACTGAATCTGGTAGATATGCAGGTATCATTCATGGAGCAAACAATACTGTAGAAACTTTTGACAGTGGATTTGAAGGTCATGGTGACCATGTTGATGTAGACGGAATTCCAAAGTTTGGTTCTTTAACAGGACAATCGTCTAAGCCTACTCATTTTAAAAGTAAAATTGGAGAGCTATTAACTTTTAATGATGGAGACGGAACATTATCTGTAGCCAAAGAATCTGAAATCAATACGGCTGGAGCTAAATTTAAAGTAATAAATGCTGGCTTATTAGCACATCATGGTGCTATGGCTACTTTTACGAATGGAACGTATGCCATTACCGAAAAAGACAATTCGGTTGCAGGAACACTTCCTGAAAAAGTAAAAATTATAGATAATACAGGTAAAACCTTGCATGAAGCTACAATTGCGACAAAGGGAATTCACGGAAATGCGTCTGATGGAACTTATGCTGTTTTCGGCTCAGCAAGCGGTGTACTTGTAGTTGAAAGTTCTGGAAAACAAAAACTTATAGCACTTCCTGAAGGTTTTGGAACTGCATGGTTTGGAAGTATTTTAGAAACAAAAGCGCAAGGGAAATTTATAGGTTATACTGCTGCAAAAGGTGCCTATTTAATTGATGTTGTAAATGAGACTATTAAACCAATTTTACAAAGTGTCGATATTCTACAATGTAAAGTAAGCTACAATAAGACTAAACTAGGCGTTTTATTGCATAACGGAGAATTTAAATTATTTAATTTAACTACGTTGCAAGTTGAAAAACAAGGAAAAGTAATTGGAGAAACAGCAAAAGATGCTTCTATGAAACCCCAAATTGAACTAACTGAAAATTTTGCTTACATTACTTCTCCAACTACTGGAGAATTATTGCAACTTAGCTTGCCTACTATGACTATTACAAAGAAAATAAAAGTCTCTACTACTCCATATAGAATTACGATTCTTGGTTTTGAAAATAGTAAAGGCCATTAAACTTGGTTTTCTTATTTTATTCTAAAAATTTATTTAACACATAGAGACAGAGTCAAAATATGTAGAAAAGAACAAGAAAGAGAAATTATATTTCTTTCACATAGCTATGTGAATTTAAAATAAGTGTAATGCCTTTTTTAAGAGAACAAAATCTATGTTTCTATGTGTTTAAGTTTTTTCTCAAACACTTTAAATAAGTATTGATTAATAACAGAAGATGCCAATATATTTTGGTGTCTTCTGTTATTTTACTTTATACCTAATAAGCTAAAAAGTTCTTCTTTTTTGTTTAAAGCTATAGCAATCGATTTACCATTAGTCAGCTCTACCGTATTGCCATTAATACTTCTCACTGCTTCTAAATTAAGAATAAACGAACGCTGTACTCGGAAAAAATTCGGAAGATTAAGAATCTCCTCCATTGCTTTAAGAGTAACTTGTGTTGTAAAACTTCCCGAAGGAATAATAATTTTAAGATAATCTCCTTGCGCTTCTATATAAAGGATTTCGTCAAATAAAATTTTTACCAGCTTTCCTTCCGATTTTATAAATATCCTGTCTGTATGAATTTGTTGCTGAAGTGTTGCCATCTGGCTTAATGAGATTTTATCTTTAGCTCTGTTAACAGCCTTTAAAAACCGATCAAATCGAACTGGTTTTACCAAATAATCTGTTACACCAGCTTCAAAACCATCCAAAGCAAAATCACGATGTGCTGTAATAAAAATCACCACTGGCGGATACACTAGTGAACGTAACAATTCCATCCCGCTAATTTTAGGCATTTGAATATCACTAAAAACGATATCCACTGCATTATTATGTAAGTATGCCAATGCTTCAACTGGATCTTCAAATGAAGCAGAAAGTCCTAGATATGGAATTTCTTTTACGAAAGTTTCAATAACCGCTCTCCCAAGTGGTTCATCATCTATAACAATGCAAATTAATTTATTCATTAGTCTAAATCTATTTTTAAATTGACTTTAAATTTTGTTTCCAAATTTTCAATATCCAATTGATGTTTATTAGGATATAGTAATTGCAGTCGTTTACGAGCATTTGTAATTCCTATGCCGCCAAATTCATTATCATGAATTCCTTGCTCTACATCATTTTCGAGTTCGAAATAAAATTTTCTATCCTGAACTTTTATTTCCAAATGTATAAACTGTTTCTGATTTCCTTTAAGTCCGTATTTAAATGCATTTTCTATAAATGTAAATGTCAAAAGTGGTGCTATGTACAGCCCTGATAAATCTTCTCCTTCTGGAATATGAAATTGAATATTTTTATGAGCAGAATATCTCATTTTCTCTAATTCAAAATAATTTTTTATAAAATCCAATTCCTTTTCCAATGCTACTTTTTCGGTATTCGATTCATAAAGAGTATAACTCATAATATCCGACAGATTCAAAATAACTTCTGGCGTACTATCATCTTTTTTTATCGAAAGCCCATAAAGATTGTTTAACGTATTAAAAAGAAAATGCGGATTGAGCTGTGCTTTCAGAAAATTCTTTTCGATATTGATATTTTGAATTTCTAATGCCGCTTTCTGACTCTGAATATTTAAAGTTTTATTATAAAGTTTAGAAATTTCAAAAAGGATTTTCACAAAAAAGAAAGGAGATAAAATTGAAATAATAATAAATGCCTGAGAAAACATTCTCCTTACCGAAATTGCTTGCAAAAACGTTTGACTTGCGCTCATTCCTATAGCGCCTTTTAGTTCGCCTTTACCAATTTCGAAACCGAGTGAATGATATAGTAACGAAAAAAAATAAGTTACTGCCATCCAAACAAAAATAGATATGATAAAAGTAAACAGTAATAAAATCAACATTCTAGCTTTACCTCCTGAAAAAATCTTTGGTAACAACAAATAAAAGAACATATAAAATACGATCATATTAACAGTTGTCATTCTAACGGTAAGAATAAAAGCTTCAAAATATGAAAGTTGATATGCCAGCACATAACTCAAAATTAACAATATTGAAAAACTCAGCCACATAAAGACATGAAGCAAAATCCGATTTTTCTTGGTGTAATATTTATCAAAATTAAACGCAGCTATTTTACTTGCCAGATAATTTGAGAAAATCTTTGTGTCTTGCATTAAATACATTTTAAATGAAGCAAATTTAAATATAGTTTTTTAAGTTGTTGCTTTAATTATAATATTCTGATAATAGCATTTATTATATTAATGACATTGTGACCAAGAATTGGATAGATAAGATTACCCGAGAATTTTCGGAGTACACCAAGGCTTAAAGAAGAAATTAAGGTTAGGTAAATTATTGTAATAATATCAAATTTGAATTGATAATCTTCTGTCATGACTACTCCATGACCAATACCAAATAAGATGGTAACTATAAAAAATCCCCAGCCGAATTTAATTCCTTTAAAATCCCATTTTGGTAAAAATGCTTTATCCAAAAGCCATAAACTAATTCCTCTAAATACAATTTCCTCCGTTAAACCAGGCATTGTTGCCTGAAATGCAAAAGTTTCAAAATCAAACGTTCCCCCTTTTGGAAACAAAATCAACTTAAAAACAACATCAAAAAGTAAAAATCCGAGGAAAAATAAAACACCAAATTTCAGTTGTTTACCTGAATTGCTTTTAGCCGTAAATCCAATTTCTTCACGGTCTTTTTTACTTACTGAAAAGACAATTCCAAGCGCTAAAATCAAACTTAATATTTTCCCAATCCATGTAAATTTTAATCCAATAAATTCAAGACTGAGGTAGCGTTGGCTAAACTGTTGTAAGTAGCAATCTGCTAAAAAGTAGAGCACAAAAAATAAGAGAAACTTCAGGTTTACTTTTTTAACATTGATAAAAGCAAAGATGAAAAGTGGCAGAATCGTTAAAAGCCAAATAAGTGGTGTAAGTGGTGACATAGGTTATATTTTTTATTCAAAAGTAGTAGCACAATACCTAGATTAAAAAACCTACCGACGAAAGCGCTTCTGCCACCGATAAAAAATAGTTATTAATCGATGAGCAGTTATGTCTTTTTACTTTTCTTATATTTCTTTTTAATAACTCACGCCAAATAACATTTTATAAGAACAATTCTATTTCAATTTTGAAAACCTACAGGCATATTAGTTTAATGAATTATAAATTTTTCAAATCATCAACCGTATAAAACTTAAGATTATTAGCTATCGCATATTTACATAACTCTTCTAAAGCTGCAAGTGGTGTTTCTATTTTTTCATCGGCAACTTCTACTGTTTTATGCCCGTAAAAAATAACAATCTTATTATGCTTTTTGGCATAATCCATAAGGGTTTTGTAATACGCTACATCAAACTGTTTATAATCATCATCAATTCCTAAACCGTAAATAACTCTGTTTCCTTCATAATAACAAAATTGTGAATCAGGGTAGAGTTTACCATAAGTTGTACCCCTTATTATATCAAAATATTTTAATAATTCTTTATCTAGCTCTGCATTGCGAGCCCCATCAGGATAAGCAAATGAGCGTAAATTAAACCCATCCTTACCCATTGCTGCTTTTAGTGGTAGTATCTCATCATTTATGTACTTTTCGATACCGTATTTAGCCGAATATTTAAGTGCATTCTCATGATTGTAACCATGTGCAGCTATATCATGTCCCATATCCTGTAAGTAGTGTAATTTTTTCTTTTGCTTGGCTGTCAAAGAATCATATTTACATATAAAAAAGGTTGCTTTCCATCCTAAATGATGCAATCTTTTTTCGGCATTATACCAGTCTTCAACATAATTATCATCGAAGGTTAATATTATACCTGGCTGAAATTCTTTGTGCACAGGAAGAAGTGGATCTGATTTCTTCTCTTCTGAATAAGTACTTGCTGCATAAAATAAAATACCAATGGTAAAGAAACCAATAAGTGCATATATAATTCGCTTCATAGTGTAGATTTTGTAATCAAATTTAAGTATTATCCTCTAAAAAAAATCTACTTACTGTTATTAATTGATTTATTAATGAAGACTCCCCTTTTATTAACTTATTGAACTCATTAAACGCAAAAACTACCTACCCCTTTACCTAGGGAACGCGGATAAAAACGGATTTTTTAAAGCAATAGAAAGAAATCTGTTTTTATCCGCGTCTTTACTTTTGTAAATCAGTATCATCAGCATCCCTTATATAGGTAATATTAGTAATAATCATTCCATTCCGCTGGAGCTACGAATAACGAGGTAAATCTATAGCAAAAATTTTCACGCAGATTACAAAAGATTTAAGCCGATGAACGCAGAATTTTTTATCACTACTTTTAAAATCAAATCTGCGAAATCTGCCGAATCTGCGTGAAAAAAACATTTTCTTTAAAACAGAATCAAAGCTTCTTTCTGTTTAAATTTGTAACTCAATAATTACCTCATGGATTCTTTTACTCAGATTGTGCTAGGAATTGCAACTGCCGAATTATGTGCAGGCGATAAACTGCAACGAAAAACTATTTTATATGGTGCAATTCTAGGTACTATCCCTGATCTGGATGTTGTTCTTGGACAATTTTTAAATCCTGTTGATGGTGTTGCAATACATCGGGGACTAAGTCATTCTTTATTATTTTTTGGATTGCTTTCGCCTATTTTAGGATGGGCTATTGCCAAAATTGAACGCGGGAAAATTAATTTCCGTACTGCTAGTCTTATGGTATTTTGGTGTTTACTGACTCATGTTCTTTTGGATATGTTTACTTCTTGGGGTACGCAATTTTTCTGGCCACTAACTGACCGCATAGCCCTAAAAACTATTTTTGTAATTGATCCGCTCTATACACTTCCGCTACTTATTTGTTTGATTTTAGCTTGGCGAAAACCTACTTTCTCTTTAAGGAAAAAATATGTTTTACGCGGAATATACATTAGCTCGTTTTATCTCTTAGTAACTTGCGGATTAAAACTATATGCTTTACAGCAATTTAAAAATGCATTGCAACAGCAACATATTTCTTATGATAATCTTATCGTAAAACCTACTGCCTTTAATTGTATTTTATGGAATGCCAATGTAGCTACTAAAGATGCCTATTTATTGGGTGATTATTCTCTTTTTGATAGCAAACCAATTACTTTTGAAAGCTATAAAAAAAACAACAGCTTATCAGAACAGCTTAGCGGAAACTCTGATTTTGAAACCTTAAAAAAAGTGAGTGAAGGATGGTATATTGTAACTAAAAAAGATAATGAATATCACTTTAATGACTTGCGTTTTGGTTTACTTACTAAAGATCCAAAACAGCCACAATTTGCATTTAGTTATGTATTTAAAGATGAAAATGGAAAATTAAAAGCAGAAGAAGTTCCTAAACAAAAACGTGATGGAAAAGCTTTAATGAAAGGAATTTTAAATAGAATTAAGGGAAATTAGAAACCCAAGCAGTAACTAATTTTTGGTATTTACTTTGATGTTATTATAGTTTTTAAATGACCTTATAAAAACCTCTAAATTCTATTTTGCAAGAATTATAAAACAGCTACTGAATTTCAGATTATCAGCAATAAGCAGATTAAATTATAATGGAAAAGCATGATTTGATTTCCAAAATATTTATCCTATGAAATTATAAAAGTAAATTCGATGAACTATCAAATGATATCTTTTATATTTCTAGTAATCAAAACTACTAAATAGATAGCCAAAAACCTCCCCTTTTTAGTTCTATTTAGTCGTTTATCTTACGTTTATTATTTCGTTCAAGAATACACTCAAACTTAGATAAATACTCATGCTTTTCCAATATGTAACCATGATAATAAAAACCTATTATCTTGTTTAGTGAAACAATGCTATACCGAAGTACATCATTGTTTATATTTTTATTTACCTTGAGCTAAACCACGTGTTAACCAACCGCTTTTATTGGCAGTAGCAATAGCATAAGGCGTAATCCAGAACAATCCAAAAGTAAAAAGAATACTATATGAATAAGCCCAAAATGACTCAGAGATACTATGTCTTTTAGCATAAAATAAAGCTGAAAAACTTGATACAATCATAATACTTAAAAGTGTAGAACCAAAAAATAATATTGGATGTACTGCTATAAAAAAGAACATAAATAAGACGAATGGATATGCCATAATAATCTTTAATGTTTGATCTATATATAAAAGTCTTGTTCCTAATTTAGGTCCCTTTCTAAAATCTTTGAAAACATATTTTGCCATCATTAGATTCTCTCGTACGTTACTTCTACCCCATCTGATAAACATTTTATACAATCCTGTATAATCTTCGGGTACGTTAGTTAACACATATGAATTTCTTTGAAACAATACCTGATGTCCTTGTTTTAAAATCATATTAGTCATCGCACGGTCCTCGCCAATGTCTGAAGGCTGTCCCATAAAAGTTTGATTGATCCATTCTGGAAGACATTCATATACTGCTTCACTACGATAAGCTGCTAAAGCTCCTGGAGTACAAAGAACTGATCCTAAAACACTTTCGGCAGAACGTGCAAACTCAAAACTCATTACAAAACTTACATTTAGCATTTTAGGAAGTATCGCTTTCTTATTATTTAAAACAAGAACATTTCCTGCAACAGCACCACATTTTTCATTAGTAATAAATGGGCTAACTAAATTTCGTACGGTATCTTTTTTCACAACCGAATCACTATCTACTGTAACAAAAATATCCCCAGTACCTAATTCAAATCCACGGTAAAGTGCATGACGTTTTCCTTGGTTTTTAGGTTGCTGATAAATTGACAATCTATCTCCTAATTTTATTTTTGCTTGTTGCATCCAGTACCAAGTATCGTCTTTACTTCCATCGTCAATAGCAAGAATTTGCATTTTTTGTTCAGGAAAATCACTATCTGCTAAACTTATTAAGGTATCCAAAACCAACTTACCTTCGTTATATGCAGGAACGATTATCGTACAGGTTGGTAATAATTCATCTGAAACTGATTCGATAGGTTTGTAACGAAAATATAGAAATAAATTATATAGAAAAACTCCGGCCTTAAATACAAAAAAGACTGTCGTTATTACCAAAAACGGATAACCCCATGTTGAGTTTATTCTATCAATATGAAATTGATCAAAATCTGATTGGAATTTATAAACTAAGAAAGCTCCAGTAATCATTAATATGAAACTGCTTATAAGTACAATAAAACCTAATGGACTAGAGTTTTCTTTTATTGCCTTCTTAAAAGATTTGCTATTAATACTAAAAAAAGAACTTGCTAAAGAATGTTCATTGTTATTTGTATCGCTGCTTGTAGTGTATAATTGTTTTGAAATTGTTTCAGTTTTCATGCTTATATTGTTGTATTACTATCGATTTCTATATTATGGCTCTTAATTAAAATATCACTTCTTTTTCATTCGTTTTTGTCGTTAATTACTGAATCCAACGATCAAATTAAATTGTATAAAAGAATGGACAAATCATATTTAGCAAGCCTCATGCCATTATCGTTTTTAATAGAAAATGAGGTATTTACGATAGTTTTTACAAATTTATGATGTATAAGCGTTACCCAAATTGTGTAAAAATTACACACATTGTATCCATTTGTAAAATAAGAACAATCAGTACAACACTATAATTTTATACTTTTACATCATAGCTAGATTACTCACCAAGATGCCATGAAAAATTCTTTACAGTATATATATAGCTATCTCAGCCCCGTCAATCTTTACAAGTATTAGAAAATATTCGTAATCGTAAGTTGATGGAGAAAATTGAAAAAAAAGAAAAGATTATTTATCGGCAGTTAATGCTTTAATGAGTTCTTCTAACTTATTTCCATGAATATTCTTGGCAAGAATAATTCCGTTTTTATCAATTAGAGCATTAAAAGGTATTGATTGTATTTTGTAGTTTATTACAACTGGAGAATCCCATAATTTTAAATCACTTACTTGAGTCCAAGGTTGTTTTAATTTTGCCATAGCTCCTAACCAAGCTGGTTTTTTAGAATCTAAAGAAACACCGTAAATCATAAACTTGTTAGGATACTTTTGATATAATTTTAATAATTCGGGTTGCTCCTTAACGCAAGGTCCACACCATGATGCCCACAAATCAACTAACACTAATGAGCCTCTTAATGAAGAAAGTGAAATCACATTTCCTTTTGCATCCGGAAGATCAATGTCTGGAATTATATCTCCTACATCAAGACCTTCGGTTTGTGCATTCGAACTTGTAAAAGAGCAGATTAAAAATGTAAGCGTAAAAAATAAATTCTTCATAGGTTATATTATTTTCAGGGGCATCAAAACAAAACAGACTATCTTATAAGAAATAGCATGGTTAATAGTATTTCGTTTGTATTTCTTCTGGCGAATTTATAAATATTTTTTCCTTTAAGCTATATTAAAAACTAAAATCATAACTACATTATAAAACGAAATAGACATTACTTTCTACTCTTTTGCTTTCCGTTTTTACAACCGTATCATTTTTAAAAGTAAATTCATTTAATTATGTAATACATTCTATTACGGCTACTTAAAATGCAAAAAAAATCCATACACCTTTTACAGCATATGGATATTCTTTGAAAACCAAAAATCAATTATGGAGTATTTGTTTTTGGAGCAACAGTATAGATTTCTTTCCAAACGATTCCGAGTTTCTCACTATTGTTTTTCCTTATTTCATTTGCGAGCGGAATATTATCGGATAATTTTTGTCCGTATGACGGAATCATCTCCTTTATTTTCTCTTGCCATTTTGATGTTTTGAGTTCATTTTTAAAACATTTTTCTATTACTTTGAGCATAATCGAAACTGAGGTCGATGCTCCTGGAGATGCTCCAAGTAAAGCAGCAACACTTCCATCTGATGCTGTTACAACTTCGGTACCAAATTGCAAAATCCCTCTTTGTGTTGTATTATCAATTTTTATAACCTGAACCCTTTGCCCAGCAATTTTTAAATCCCAATCTTCCATTTTGGCTTTTGGGAAATATTCTTGCAATGCTGCCAATCTTTGTTCGGGTGTAAGTACCACTTGTTCTACTAAATACTTTGTCAGCGGAACATTGTCTAAACCAGCTTCCAGCATCGGTCTTATATTATAAAAATTAAACGATGCAGGTAAATCTGCCCAAGTTCCGTTTTTAAGAAATTTGGATGAAAATCCAGCAAAGGGACCAAACAAAAGTTCTTTTTTACCATCAATAACACGCGTATCAAGATGCGGAACCGACATTGGTGGCGAACCTACCGAAGCCTTCCCATAGACTTTGGCCTGATGTTGCGCTATTATTTTAGGATTATTACACACCAACCACTCCCCGCTTACAGGAAAACCTCCATATCCTTTTGCTTCGGGAATATGTGTTTTTTCTAGCAAGGGTAATGTTGCTCCTCCTGCCCCTATAAAAACAAACTTGGCATTAATGGTTTTGGTTGTGTTATTTTTTAAATCTTTAATATACACTTTCCAAGTACCATCTTCATTCCTTTTAAAATTGGTTACCTCATGATTTACTTCTAACTTCATTTTTCCAGATTTCACAAGATTAGAAGTCAGTTCATTAGTAAGCGCTCCATAATTAACATCGGTTCCAATATCAATTTTTGTAGCAGCAACTTTTTGCAAAGGATCTCTTCCGTTCATTACAAGCGGAATCCAATTATTGATTTGTTTTTGATCATCAGAAAATTCCATTCCGGTAAAAAGCGGTTCTTTCTGTAATGCCAAAAATCTTTTCTTAAGGTATTTTACATTATCCTCTCCTATCACAAAGCTCATGTGTGGCGTTGGGTTAATAAACGTTTTGGGAGGGCCAATTTTATTACCAGCTACAAGATAAGACCAGAATTGTTTTGAAATTTCAAAGGATTCGTTTATCTCAACAGCTTTATGAGTATCGATACTTCCGTCTTTTAGTTCGGGTGTATAGTTGAGTTCGCATAGTGCAGAATGTCCTGTTCCAGCATTATTCCATGCCGATGAACTTTCCTGACCAACAGCATCAAGCCTTTCGTAGGCAACCATGGTCATGTCTGGATCAAGCTCATTTAGCATATTTGCCAAAGTCACACTCATGATACCGCCACCAACCAAAACTACATCTACTGTTTCGCTTTCGCTACTTTTCTTATCAGCGCATGATCCTAATATTAAGATGCATAACAAACAGATGAAGCTCTTTTTCATTTGCTGCTAATTTCGATTAGAATATCTATAATTTTTGAAAAAGAGAATAAAAATAAAAACAGAATAAATCCTGATAAAAAAGTAAATGCAGGCAAAATCCATCCCCCAATTCCTCTTGGAGTCGCAATAAGGTACACTGTCCCTATTAGTGTTACCAGACCTATAACATATGCCAGAAATTGGAATATGGATGCTAGCGTTTTAAGTGTTTTTTGCTGTTTTAAAATAGTAATAGAAGTAGCTGTAGTCATAATTATCACATTTATAAGTTATTAATAATAAGATACTTAATTCCTATTAAAGATAAAAAAAATATCATTACCACTAAAAATTAATAATACTATGTTTAGTGTTCACTTTTAGTTCTCATCTTACCTTTCTTAAATTCTATCATATTTTGATCATAGCCAACGATTTCAACAGTGTGGTACGAATCATAATAATACATTGCGCTACAACGGTTTAAACTGTTAACAATGTTTATGACATTCTTTGCGCATAATTTTTTTGCTACAGATTTCAAAACTCTACGCCCTTTGCATGTCTGTCCCGACGTTTCGTGATCGGGATTGCGCCCTTTTTGGTTAATTCATCTCCACTAATCAACCAATTATTTAAAATTATTTAAAATATACCTTCTGATAGAAAAATATTTTAATATTGAAAATCAAATCCTTATCATTGTTTAAAATTTATACTAAGTTTGTAATACATTCCTGAATATAAAAAGCAATACGATGAACTTAAAAGACTTATTAGACATTAGCAAAGACAAAAGCCTTTCTGGCCAAAAATGGCATATGCTAAGACAGGCAATTACAAAACGCTTACTCTCTGATGGTAATGCAACAATTGCTGAATTAAGTGCTGAATTACAATCGAGCGTTCCTACAGTTACCAAAGCTGTTAATGAATTATTGCTAGAAGGATATGTAGTCGATATGGGTAAAATTACCAATAGCGGCGGAAGAAGACCTTCTTTATATAGTATTAACCCAACCAGCGCTTACTTTTTAGGAGTCGAAGTTGGTATTTCTGGAATGTCTATTGGTCTACAAAACATAAAAAACGAACTTGTTAGTGTTGATTTAAGAACTCCTTTTGTTTTACAAAACACACAGGAATCATTATTAAAATTTTGCACCTTAATTAATTCATTTATAGAAGATAGTTCGGTAGAAAAAAAATTGATTGTAGGTGTATGTATTAACTTTTCTGGACGTATTAACTCTATGGAAGGCTTTAGTTACAATTACTTTTTTAGTGAAAACCGACCTTTAACAGAAATCATTTCGGAGCAATTAGACTTACCTGTTCATTTAGAAAATGATACTCGGGCAATGACTTTTGGCGAATACTGTGAAGGTGTGGTAGATGATGAACAGAATATCATATTTGTAAATTATAGCTGGGGAGTTGCAATTGGTATTATTACCGAAGGAAAACTTTATTATGGAAAATCAGGCTATTCTGGTGAATTCGGACACAGCACAATTTTTGACAATGATATTATGTGCCAATGCGGAAAATTAGGATGTTTAGAAACCGAAATTTCTGGCTGGTCATTAATAAACCAATTTAAAGATGCTATAAAAGAAGGAAAACAATCAAAGGTTATTCTTGATGATAGCGCTCCTGCCATACAGCACAATGCCATTATTACTGGAGCAGTAAATCTTGAAGATACGCTGTGTATCGATTTGATTACTAAGCAAAGTGAGAAAATGGGACGTTACTTATCTATATTGCTTAATATATTCAATCCTGATTTATTAGTTATTGGTGGTGACTTCGCACAATTGGGGGATTACGCCCTTTTACCAATTCAGTCTGCATTAAAAAAATATTCTCTTGGTTTAGTTAATAGAGATATGAAGCTTAAAAAATCTACTTTAGGTCGTCGAGCAGGCGTAATTGGGGCTTGTTGCGTGATAAAGGAAAAGATGCTATCTCCATTAATTAACAATTAAATTTCACATCTTCTTTTAATTATTAAAATTTTTTAATAATTACTTACCATTTATTAAATATATTTATATATTTACACCGTGATAGTAAATTACACGGAGGTAATCTATATAATAATATTAATACTCCTCTTTTATACATCTCATTTATAACTGTTTTTAATTACATTAAAAATGAGAATCGTTAATAAAAAAATTTACTACTCTAATATTATTTCTGCAAGGATATTGAACTAACCTATCAATATTTAGCTGACAGATATATTATTATTGGAAAGATACTATCTTGAAAAATTAATTAAATATACGTTCTCCAGATTAAAGGAAGTTTGAAGAACATTAACTATAAGACATATATAAAAAGGAAACACCCTTTTACAAGAAATTCATTTGTCATCTAAAAAAAAAGCCAGCAGGTCGAGAAAACGTTGCTGGCTGAGATTCTTAACAAAAAGAATAACGATTAGAAATCAAATAAATAAACCACGAAGGAAAATTATTACTAACTAACCATTACAAAAGTATGAATTTATTACCAAAAAGTAAGCCTAAAAATTTTAGACTTACATCTAAGTTCGTAGATGTTATGAAATTAACATCTGTTTTTCTACTCGCCTTAACTGCACA
Organism: Flavobacterium frigoritolerans; assembly: GCF_025847275.1. Classification (GTDB taxonomy): domain Bacteria; phylum Bacteroidota; class Bacteroidia; order Flavobacteriales; family Flavobacteriaceae; genus Flavobacterium; species Flavobacterium frigoritolerans. The sequence continues at coordinate 16,985 of NZ_JAOZEV010000017.1, read as the reverse complement.
AGAGGCGTCGGCAACAGTATCTACAAAAACTATTTTAGCCTCAGAAAAAAATGTAATTACTAAATTAAACCCAATTCAAAAAAAGGTTACTGGAACTGTAACTAATGAAAAAGGAGAAGCTTTGCCTGGTGTAAATATTGTTGCTAAAGGAACCAATATTAGTACACAAACCAATTTTGATGGTACTTTCGTTATAGAAGTACCAGATAATATTACTACACTATTAGTATCTTATATTGGTCTTCAGGATCAAGAAGTAGCTATTAGTTCAACATCACTTACTATTGTTCTTAAAGAGGTAGGACAACAAATGAATGAAGTTATTGTAGTAGGATATGGTTCTCAAAACAGAAGAACATTAAGTACTGCCGTTTCTAAACTTGACAAAAAAGTTTTAGAAAACGTACCATATTCAAATGTGACTCAGTCGTTACAAGGAAACGTTACAGGTTTAGTAGTTCGTACATCATCTGGACAACCTGGTAAAGCATCAAATATTTTAGTGCGTGGAGGTACATCAATCGATAATCCATCTGGAGCTACTCCTTTATATATTGTAGATGGTGTTATTCGTACTCAAATCGACGATATTAACTCTGCGGATATTGCATCGCTTCAAGTATTAAAAGATGCTGCTGCAACATCAATCTACGGCGCAAGAGCTTCTAATGGTGTAATTATTATTACAACAACAACTGGTAAAGCGGGCAAGCTTAAGATTAGTTATAATGTATCAACCCAAAGTAGTCAAATTGGCAAAAAATACAATTTCATGGATGGTGGAGAGTATATTAGACTGCAACGTTTAGGTTTATACAATGCAGCCGAAATTGCAGGATTGAACACAACAACTGGTATTGCAAGATTAGGTCAGCTAACAGGAGCAACTCCAGCCGGAACAGGTAACAACCTACAAAATAACACTCCGTTTGCAACCTTATTAAAATCTAATTTGTCAGCAGAAACAGTTGGACAATTACAAGCAAAAGGCTGGCAGGAAATAGCAGATCCTCTTAATGCTAATAATACAATTATGTACAAAAGCACCAATTGGAATGACGTTTTATTCCAAAATGCAATTACTCAAAATCATAACCTTGGTTTTAGTGGTGGTACCGAACGCGGTGTTTTTGATTTAAGTTTAGGCTATTTAAAAGGTGATGGTATTACCATATTTACAGGATATCAAAGATTTACAAGTAAATTAAACGCTTCTTTAAAACTAGCAGATAATTTCACAATTAATGGTCGTGTATTATTCTCAAAATCGAGCAATAATCAAGTGGTAGCCAATAGTGTTGTTTTCAACAGGTATTTAGGAAACTCTCCTACTACAAAATTATACTTAGAAGATGGTACTCTTGCTCCTGGGCAAAATAACATCAACGGAAATCCATTATATCAAATGGGCAAAGTAAAAGGAATAAATGAAAACAATAAATTACAAATGAGTGTTGATGGAGATTTAAAAATCACAAAAGATTTAACTTTCACTCCATCGATGTCACTTTATAATGAAAATGAAAACGATAACACATTCCAACAAGCCTTTTTAAGCGGTAGCAATGGTTTGGTAGATAATACTCGTACTGCAACCAGATTAAGTAATCAAATAGCACAAGTTCAGTATGAAGCCGTTTTATCTTATACTAAATCATTAGAAACAATTGGTGATATCGATGCCAAATTGGGAGTTTCTAAATTCGATAGAACAATAAAATCTTTTAATGCATCTGGTAAAGGAAGCCCTTCAGATTTGGCTCAAACTCTAGACTCTTCTCCAATACCAATTTCCGTTTTTAGTAACAATACAAAACTAGTTTTAAATAGTGTTTTTGGTCGTGTAAATTATGATTACAAAAGCAGGTATTTTGCGACAGCATCATTCCGTTACGATGGTTCATCAAGTTTAGGACCAGATAATAAATATGGTTTTTTTCCTGGAATATCTGCTGGATGGAATATCCAAGAAGAAAAGTTTTGGGGGAAAGTTGCACCTAAATTTGTTTCTTCACTTAAACTTCGTGGAAGTTATGGTGTAAATGGTAACTTAGGAACATTGGGAGATTTCCAAGCAGGAGGATTATACTCAGGAACTACAAATGGACTTCCTAATAGTTACAATGGGCAATCGGCAATTATAAACTCTCAAATTGCAAACCCAGGTTTAAAATGGGAACAATCACAAACTATAAATGGAGGTTTTGATTTAGGATTAAACGAAGACAGAATTAGAATTATTGGAGATTTCTACAATAAACTAACATCTGATTTATTGACAAACTTAACACTTCCTTCTAATAGTGGTTTCTCTACAGTTTTAACAAACCTTGGGGGATTAAGAAGTAAAGGTTTCGAATTAGAACTTATTGCAAATGTTTACAACCAAAATGATTTAAAAATTAATGTTGGAGCAAACGTTTCTCACAATAAAAATGTTATCGAAAAACTTCCTTTCAATGGAAATTTAAATAATAGAATTGGTGGAACCGAAATTTGGGATGCTGGAAGTGGTACTTACAAATTTGTTGGAGGATTACAAGAAGGACAAAGAATTGGAGACTTCTATGCACACAAACAATTATACATCCTTTCTACTCAAGCCGAAGCAGATGCATACAATGCAAAAGTACACGATACTTATGTAACTAAAACAGCAGGTGGAAACAACCCAACAGGGAAAAAATTTGCTGGAGATGCTGTATTTGAAGATACAGATAACAACGGAATCATCGATAGTAGAGACAGAACTTATATGGGGAATATGTTCCCGAAATTTACGGGAGGTTTCAACTTTGATGCTTCTTACAAAGGATTCTCAGTAACAGTAAGAACTGATTATTCATTGGGATCTACGATTTACAACGAAGCAAGAGCACGTTTCCTAGGACAGTTTCAGGGTAACTACGGATTATTGGCAGAAAGTTCTCAGTCTTGGCAAAAAGAAGGAGATATTACAGATGTGCCTCGTTACCGTTGGGCAGATCAAACCAATCAAAATAACTTATTCCGTTCAGAAGCTAGTGGAGCAGGTTATAATACCAATATGTTTCAAGGAAATAGCCGTTACTACGAAAGTGGAGATTACCTATGTATAAGAGAAATCACATTTAGTTATAACCTTCCTAAGTTACTTGTTGAAAAAGCAAGATTAACAGCAGTACGTGTTTATGTAACAGGAAGTAACTTATACTACTTTACTAAATACAGCGGTTTAAGTCCAGAAGTACAAGGTATCGATGGAGGTTCTAGTTTAGGACTAAGCGCGGCCGGTTCAACAGGTACTTATCCTGTTCCTAGAAATATTATACTTGGTTTAAATATCACTTTGTAAATTTTAATACTAAAATCATGAAAAAGAAAATTCTTTTATACACAATACTTTTTACTAGTCTTTCTCTATTTAACTCATGTCAGGATGATTTAGAACTAACATCTGATAGTGTTATTACCACAGATAATTTCTGGAAAACTGAAGATGATGCCAGAGCTGGTGTAAACGGCATGTACGTTAACTTTAGAACTCAAACCCAACAAAGCTATTATTTATTGGGAGGAGCTAGAAGTGCCGAAATAACTACTGGTGTACAATCTCCATTGACTCTGGCAAATTATTACAACAACAACCTTACCCCATCAAACATAGATACAGACTGGGCTGGTTTATATACAGTAATACATCAGGCGAATTTAGTTTTAAAATATGTTCCGGGTATACAATTTAGCCCATCAACAGTAAATGAGCAAAAAAGATATATTGCTCAGGCATATACCATGCGTGCATTGGCTTATTTTATTATGGCTCGTTCTTGGGGGGGTGTACCAATTGTTACCAAACCAACTGAAAACACCAATCAATCTGAATATATTGTTCCGCGTAATACAATACAAGAAACATTTGCTTTTATAAAATCGGATATCGACTTGGCAATTGCTAATTTTCCAGATGCAAACAACAATACGACGCAACTATCGCTTCCTTCTGTTTATGCATTAAAAGCTGATGTAAACTTATGGACAGCCAAACAATTAAATGGTGGACTTACTGATTTAAATACCGCTTTGGCAGCAATTAATGCAATACCAACTGCTCCCTCTTTATTACCAAATTTTAAAGATGTTTTTGCTTACGACAAAAAAGGAAATGCCGAAGTATTGTTTGCCATTCGCTATTCTCTAGCCGATTTACCTTCAAATTTATCAGACAACTGGAACTCGTTTATGTTTGTAGGGCCAAGTGATTTTGCTCCATTAACAGCTGCAACAGCGATAGCAACATTTGGAACTTTAGGATCTGGTGCAGGTAATGCAGGAATTTCGAGAGTACAGCCAGATATCACAAGATTTAACTTTACATCGACTGATACAAGAAAAAATGCTACTTATTTAACCTTATACAATGGACCTACTCCCGTAGTAACTGGTTTGGTAAAATATAACGGAACTGTAGATGGTACAACAAGAAGATTTGTAAGTGATATTATCATATACCGTTGGGCAGATGTATTATTAATGAAAGCCGAAATTAAAAATGCTTTAGGTCAGGACCCAACTACAGAAATGAATTTAGTAATGAAAAGAGCAGATGCTTCAGCTTCATTTACAAATGCTTCACAAACTGCAAATGATGATGTGATCTTAAATGAGCGTTTAAAAGAATTAGCGTTTGAAGGGAAAGCATGGTGGGATTTAGTTCGTTTCAATAAAACAAGCTTAGTACCATCAATGACAGCTAATAAAGAAATCTTATTTCCTATATCTCAAAATACTATTAATTTCAATCCAAAAATTGTTCAAAATCCACTTAGTAAATAAGATATTAAGAACTATAGTTTAAAATTAGACTGGGAATTTAAAAGTTTCCAGTCTAATAAAACAAAGCACTACAAACAACTAAAAAAAATAAACTCATGAAAATCGAACACTTACAAGGTCTTATTTCAGCACCTTTCACCCCATTTGACAGTAACGGAAAATTAGATGTAAGCCTAATTCCAGCCTATTATACTTTTTTAAAGAAAAACAAAATTACAGGTGCTTTTATTAATGGATCAACAGGAGAAGGCGTTTCGATTACATTAGAAGAGAAAAAAGCAGTTGCACAAGCTTGGGCAGACTGTTCTAATCATGATGCCGATTTTAAAGTAATGGTATTTCTTGGCGGAACTTGTTTAAGCGATTGCATCGACCTAGCAAAACATGCTTACGAAATAGGATTATACGCCGTTTCATTAACAGCGCCATTTTATTTTAAACCCGCAAATGTCGATATGCTTGCAGAGGCTTGTATCCAAGTAGGAAAAAGTGTTCCTAACATGCCATTTTATTACTACCACATTCCAGTATTAACAGGAGTTAATGTAGCTATGTTTGATTTAGTGAGAGCATTAGATGGTAAACTTCCCAATTTTGCAGGAGTAAAATATACCCATGAAGATTTTATGGATTTCCAAAGTTGCATGAGTTATGAAAATGGGAAATTCGATATGCTTTGGGGACGTGATGAGAATATGTTATCAGCCCTAGTATTAGGAGCTAAAGGTGCTGTAGGAAGTACGTTTAACTATGCAGCTCCATTGTATTATGATTTAATTGATGCATTTAATACCAATGACTTAGTTAAGGCACGAGTTTTACAACAAACATCAATTAACATGATTCGATTGTTAGGGAAATATGGAGGAATCTCTGTAGGGAAAGCATATATGAAATTGGTAGGACATAATCTAGGCGAATTTAGATTACCAGTTAAAAACATGTCAACCGAGCAATTTGAGTTATTCAAAAAAGATGTGGAAAGTTTAAATTTCAATGATTTTAAATCAAAATAATCTTAGTTCGTTTTCTCAAAACAAATACTATGAATAAATCCTTTTTTTCACTAATCCTTACCTTTTTTATTATGTCAACAACAGTTGGTTATTCGCAAAAAACAAATATTAGCCACGTCGAATGGAAAAAAGCAGCGCAATTGCTAAATGCAGATGGAAGTCTGTCATTAGGTTTTGCAGGTCCAATTAATGGCATTAGCAATGATGCATTGATTGTTACTGGTGGTGCAAACTTTCAGGATAAAATGCCATGGGAAGGAGGAAAAAAACATTATTCAAAAGAAATTCATGTATTACAGAAAAATGGTAATGAATACAACTGGAACAAAAACGTACTAAGTACTTTACCAGAACCAATTGCTTACGCCGGAAATACCTCAACAAGTTTAGGAGTAGTTTATGTAGGCGGAGAAAATGAAAACGGACTTTCGAATAAAGCATATATATTAAATTGGAATACTGATAAAAACGAGGTTGAAACCAAATCTTTACCAGATTTTCCGATTTCTGTTACCAATATTGCCCTTACACATATTAATAATGTTGTTTATGCAATAGGTGGCGATGAAGCAAAAAAATCTTCTGATTTAGTTTTTAGCATCGATTTAAATAATGCTAAACCCGAATGGAAAGCCTTACCTAAATTACCTTTCGCTTTAGCAAATGCAATTGCTGTAGTACAAAAAGATAAAAATGAAACTAACATTTATATTGTAGGCGGAAGAACTAAAACGGCATCTGGTATAAGTGATCTACACAATACTACTTTTGCTTTTAACTTAAAAAAACAAACTTGGAAAAGTCGCGCCACTATATCTAATGGAGAAAACACAACTAACTTTTCGGCTGGCGCAGGAGTAGCTATAGGAAATGAATATATTTTAATTCTTGGTGGAGATAACGGAACTACATTTCATAAAATCGAAACGTATTTATCCCAGATTGCACAAGCCAAATCTGAAGAAGAAAAATCAAAACTTATCGCCGAAAAGAACCTATTAAATACGACACATAAAGGTTTTTATAACGACGTTCTGCTGTACAATACACTAACCGATAAATGGTTAAAAATTGGCGAATTGCCTTTTCTTGCTCATGTTACCACAACGGCAACAATATGGGATGATAAAATTGTTTTATCTAATGGAGAGATAAAGCCTGGGGTACGTACACCAGATGTAATGTTGGGAACAGTGAAATAGCTTTGGCTTAAACAATTTAAAACATAGTGCTTTTCGTTTTATTTTTAAGTAAAACACCTGATTAACCACCAGTGAAAAAAAACTATGTTTCTATGTATTATCAAAAAAACTAAAAAACTAAAGATTTTAAAGCATATCAAAATATGAAAAACTCTAAATATTATCCTTGGGTAATAGTAGCGTTGCTATGGATTGTAGCATTACTAAACTATATGGATAGGCAAATGCTGGCTACCATGAGACCCTCTATGGAAGCTGACATTCCTGAATTGGTTTCGGGCGAAAACTTCGGACGCTTAATGGCTATATTTCTTTGGATCTATGCTTTAATGAGCCCAATATCAGGTATTATAGCCGACAAACTAAACCGAAAATGGTTAATTATCGGAAGCTTATTTGTTTGGTCGGCAGTAACCTACGCCATGGGATATGCAACAACCTACAATCAAATTTATTGGTTAAGAGCACTTATGGGAGTTAGCGAAGCTTTATATATTCCTGCAGGATTATCATTAATTGCCGACTATCATCAGCAAAAAACCAGATCACTAGCCATAGGTATTCACATGACAGGGCTTTATGTAGGATCAGCTTTAGGTGGTTTTGGAGCAACAATCGCTGCAAAATATTCTTGGCATTCTACCTTCCATCATTTCGGTATTGTAGGTATAATTTATTCAGTGGTTTTGGTTTTCTTATTAAGTGAGAAAAAAGTTTCGGAAGTAAAAAGTGTAATTATAAAAGAGGAAGGCTATCCATTATTTAAAGGTTTAGCATTATTGTTTACTAATATCTCCTTTTGGGTAATTTTATTTTATTTTGCCATAATCAGCTTACCAGGTTGGGCTACCAAAAACTGGCTGCCTACCCTATTCTCAGATAATTTAGGAATTTCAATGGATCAGGCAGGTCCCTTGGCAACAATTACAATCTCATTCTCATCCTTATTAGGAGTAATCTTTGGTGGTATTTTATCAGACAAATGGGTACAAAAAAATATCAAAGGCAGGGTTTACACCAGTGCAATAGGTTTGAGTTTAACCATCCCTGCATTGATGTTAATTGGTTTCGGCGATTCACTATTTCATGTAGTAAGTGCAGTATTGTGTTTTGGGATAGGTTACGGAATGTTTGATGCCAATAATATGCCTATCATTTGTCAGTTTGTATCATCCAAATATAGAGCAACTGCCTACGGAGTACTTAATATGACTGGAGTTGGTTGCGGAGCATTAGTAACATCATTATTAGGAAAATCTGCTGATACAGGAACTTTAGGTTTTGGTTTTGCACTAATGGCAGGAGTTGTTTTGGTAGCACTAATAGTCCAAATAAGTTTTCTTCGTCCCAAAGTCAATGATTTTATGGATGCATAGCATTAATTAGTTCACCCCTTTTTTAAGTTTAAAATAATTAGTTGGCTTTTGTTTTTTATAAGCTAGGGCGGAGCCTTGCGTTCTGCCCAGCTTATACTAAGCATTATTTTAAAAAATATCTAAGAAAAAATGAGTACAAAAAAACGATATTTATTTTTATACCTGCTTTTAATTTCAATGCTTTCAAATCTTGAAATTGTTGCACAACAAGCAATAAAAAAAATTGCATGTATTGGCGATTCAGTAACGGCAGGTTATCTCTTAACCAATGCTACAACCGAGTCCTATCCGTCGCAACTTCAGGTTTTGATGGGAAATAAATATGAGGTAAAAAACTTTGGGCATAGCGGAGCAACCCTTTTAAAGAAAGGAAGTACACCTTATTATAAAACGGCAGCATGTGCTCAGGCAATAGCATATAGCCCAGATATTGCAATTATTCATTTGGGATTAAATGATACCGATCCTAGAAATTGGCCTAATTATAAAGAAGATTTTGATGCCGATTATTCTTGGCTATTAGATACTTTAAAAAAACAAAATCCAAATGTAAAATTATACATCTGTCGGATGACTCCGATATTTAATGAGCATAAACGTTTTAAATCGGGAACCAGAGATTGGTTTTGGCAAATACAGGAACATATTGAAGAAATTGCCATTGCTAATAAAGTAAACCTAATCGACCTTCACGAAAATTTATACAATCGTCCCGACCTATTCCCAGATGCTTTACATCCCACAACAGAAGGAGCGACGATTCTGGCACAAACCGTTTATGGAAATATAACTCAAGATTTTGGAGGATTACAATTGGCACCCATTTTTACAGATAATATGGTATTGCAACGCAACCAGCCGATAGCAATTTATGGCAATGCCAATGGTGGCGACAAAGTAGAAATAACTTTAAACAATCATAAAGAAGTTGTTACAACCAACCTATACGGAAAATGGAAAGCTTCTTTTCCTGCTATGAAATCTGGAGGAACACATCAAATAAATGTCTCTTCTAATGGGAAATATTTAGTTCTAAAAAATATACTAATTGGCGATGTTTGGTTTTGCTCTGGACAATCAAATATGGCATTCCCGCTGCAAAAATCTGAAAATGGAACTGCCGAAGTTAAAAACGCCATCAGCAATACAAGCCTTCGTTTACTCAACTTCAAAGTGATTCAGGAAACCGATGATATTGCTTGGGATTCTACCACTTTGGCAAAGACCAATCAATTAAAATACTTCTCAGGAAAATGGGCAATAAGTGATTCTATTAGTGCCAAAGATTTTTCGGCAATAGCCTATTATTTTGGGCAACATATCATTCGCGAAGAAAACATACCAATAGGATTAATACAAGTTGCAGTAGGCGGATCTCCTATAGAATCCTGGATAGACCGATATACCTTAGAACATGATGATAAAGTAGTCGATGTATTGACCAATTGGCGCAAATCTGATTTTATCATGCCGTGGGTTAGATCTCGTGCCGATGTAAACTTAAAAAATGCCACAAACCCGAAACAACGACACCCTTACGATCCTTCTTATAATTATGAAGCAGGCGTAACTCAATTTACCCAATTCCCGATAAAAGGAATTCTTTGGTATCAAGGAGAAAGCAACGCCCACAATGTTGAATTATACCAACATTTACTGCCAACATTAGTACATAGTTTGCGCAAAGCATGGGGAACTGCCCTACCCTTTTATTACGTGCAATTATCGAGTATCGATCGTCCAACATGGCCATCGTTTAGAGATATGCAAAACAAAATACAAAAAGAAATCCCAAATAGCGGTATGGCAATTAGCATGGATTATGGAGATTCTACCAATGTTCATCCTATCAAGAAAAAACAAATTGCAGATCGTTTGGCACTTTTAGCCTTACGTAATACCTACGAAAAACCTGTAACTGCAAATGGACCATCACCTTTAAAAGCAATTCAAAAAGGAAATGTAATCGCAATTTCTTTTACAAATACAAAACAACTAGCTACAGCAAATAAAAATGAAGTACTAGGTTTTGAATTAGTAACCGAAAAAGGAATTCGCATCGAGAGTAAAGCAACAATTAGTGAAAATCAAATCTTAATTGATATTCCAAAAAACGAAAAGATAAAAACAATTTTATATGCATGGAAACCATATACGACAGCCAATTTGGTAAACGAAGCCAACTTACCGTGTTCTACTTTTAAATTAAAACTAGAAAAATAAAACACGAATTGAAATCTGTTTAAATCTAGGTCATCTGCGTGCTAAAAAAATAACCACATAGAAACATAGATTTAAAAATTACAGATTGAAGAAAATTTTAGAAAACCCTAATTTTTTCACATAGTCTTGAGATTTTATTCTAAGTGAAATGCCTACTTAACTATTGACAAAAAGCTATGTTTCTATGTGTTAAAAACAAAAATTAAATACGCACAAAAACATCAATAAAATAAAAATTAATACGAAATCAACACTGAGTGAACATAAAATCACGAAGTATAAAACATATATAAAATGAGCTATTCAAAAACTGATTTAATAAACTTAAAAGATTTCTATCAGAACCAATTACTAAATGATACGATACCATTTTGGTTCCCTCATTCGATAGACACCAAATACGGAGGGTATTTATTAATGCGTGATAAAAACGGCGATTTAATCGATGATGATAAATCAGTATGGTTTCAAGGGCGGACTGCCTGGCTGCTTGCTACCCTTTACAATACGGTTGAACCAAAACAAGAATGGCTGGAAGGAGCTAAATCGGGTATTGATTTCTTAAACAAATATTGCTTCGATACCGATGGAAGAATGTTCTTTCATGTAACCAGAGATGGAAATCCGATTAGAAAACGTCGTTATTATTTTTCAGAAACATTTGCTGTAATTGCCATGAGCGCTTATGCAAAAGCTAGCAAAGACGAAGCAATTGCTGAGATGGCACGCTCCTTATTTGGAGAATGTATAAAATATTCGACCACTCCTGGTTTATTAGAACCTAAATATACTTCCGTTCGCCCATCAAAAGGAATTGGTTCACCAATGATTATGATTAATACAGCACAACAACTAAGAGAAACCATTGGAGACCCTCGTTGTGACGAATGGATTAGCAAATGGATTGCCGAAATCGAGCGTGATTTTGTAAAAGACGATATAAAATGCGTCATGGAACAAGTGGCTCCAGACGGATCTATAATAGACCATATCGATGGCCGTACCTTAAATCCTGGACATGCTATTGAAGGGGCTTGGTTCATACTACACGAAGCAAAATACCGAAATAATGATCCGCATTTAATAGCATTAGGTTGTAAAATGCTTGATTATATGTGGGAACGTGGTTGGGATAAAGAACATGGAGGAATTTTATATTTCTGTGATGTATATGGTCAACCCGTTCAAGAATATTGGCAAGACATGAAATTCTGGTGGCCTCATAATGAAGTTATCATAGCTACCCTTCTAGCTTATACAATGACCGGTGATGAAAAATATGCTAAATGGCATAAAATGATTCATGAATATGCCTACAGTAAATTCCATGATAAAGAAAACGGAGAATGGTTTGGGTACTTACACAGAGACGGAAGCATTGCTCAGACTGCTAAAGGAAACCTTTTTAAAGGACCTTTTCATTTACCGCGCCAAGAATGGTATTGTACACAAATACTCAACGAATACTTAGAAAAAAACTAACTGAACTCATTAGGGCTAAACAATTTTAACACATAGGAACATAGTTTTTAGAATAAAAAAAAGACGTTCCACTCAAAATAAACCACGTTGAACTATACAAAAAGTCATGATTTCAAAAAAAAAATAACTAAAACTTCGACTTTAAATCTATGTTCCTATGTGTTTACTATTTTTTCACCCCGTCAGATTAACCTGACTTCTCAAATGAGCAGTACTCCATCAAGTTATTCGAGATTAAAACCTTACGCTTAACTAACCAATTTTAACCAAATATTAAAAACTATGAAAAATTTATTACTCTTTTTTTGTTCGTGTTTTATATGTTTATACTGCATAAGTATAAAAGCACAAAATGGTAAGGTTTTAAACCTCGATGGAATTTCTACTTATATGACGGTAGCAGATCATGCTGATTTAGACTTTGGCTCAGGTCAAAATAAAACAATTACCTGTTGGATAAAAACAACAATGACAACAGGAACACCCCGCATTTTTGCCAAAAGAAATGGGTCAACTGGCAACGGCTATGAACTATGGACAGGGAATGGTGCAAATGCTGGTAAGTTTGCAATGAATATAAGCGGCACAGGAACGCCTGCTAATATTAGCACCGCTGGATATTCACCAAACTCTATTGCCGATGGTACTTGGCATCATATCGCTATGGTAATAGATGCTTCAAGCAATAGAACCGTTTATGGTTATATAGATGGTGTTTTAGCAAATACAGCCAAAACATTCACCTCTGTTACTTCCGATTTTTCTAACGTCTTAAACTTTGTTGTAGGTGCTACATCTGATACTGGAAATAGCTACAAATGGGCTGGGCAAATAGATAACATTCGTGTTTGGAATAAAGCTATGACAGCTACAGAACTACAAACAGATATGTCTGCAATTATTAATACACCTACAACTGATCTTCTTGCAGCGTGGAATTTTGAAAACATAACTGGCAACTCTGTTCCCGATGTTTCTGGAAACAACCATACAGGAACTCTTTTTGGATCTCCAACAACTTCCAACGCTTTTCCGATGGTGCTTACATTAGATGGAATAAACGATTATATGTCGGTAGCTAATCATAGTGATTTTAATATCATAGCAGGGCAAAGTTTGACTGTAACGTGCAAGATAAAAACAGGAGATTCTGCTAAGCGAATTATGAGTAAACGACCTAATGGCGCCGGAATAGGATATGAATTTATCAATAACTCATCTGCAAGTGGCGGACAATTTGGAGTTAATTTAACCACAAGTACAGGAGCTGCAGGGCCTCCTTATGGTACATCAAATATATCCGATAATGTTTGGCATCATTTAGCAATGGTTATTGATGTTGCTACAACAAGTTGTAAAATTTATGTAGATGGTGTTTTACAACAAACCAAAATAACAGCAAATATAGGAGGTACAAGCACAGTAACTAATACAGGAGATTTATTATTCGGGACTGTCAGTAATTTTGCATCGTATATGAATGCACAATTAGATGATATTCGCTTTTGGAACAAGGCAATGACAGCCACAGAAGTTCTTACTGATAAAACAACTATTATAACAGGAACAGAGACTAACTTAATTGCTGCATGGGATTTTGAAAATATAAATGGAGTAACAGTTCCCGATATTTCAGGTCATAACCATCCTGGTACATTAAATAATGGAGCTGCGGTAATTGCTCAAACAAACGAAATGCATATCAATTCAGTATCCTTAGTGCAAACCGAATTACCAACAGGTTTAGGAGATGTTAACCAACGAATCATTGCAGTAAAGGTATCTGCCACTGGCGCACTTAATCCGCTTACAGTAAATACTCTAAAATTTACAATGGCGGGAACAACCAATACTGCCGATGTTACCAATATCAAGATTTATACTAGTGGAGCAAACGCACTTTTTAACCCTGCAACAGCTACATTATTTGGAACTATTGCTCCTGCAAATGGCAATCTGGTTGTTAATGGATCGCAGGCATTACTATCTGGCGATAATTATTTCTGGATAGCATACGATGTTGCAGCCAATGCAACCGAAGGAAACATATTAGATGCTACTTGCGAATCTATCATTGCTAATAACATTACTTACACTACTGTGACTAATACAATTGCAGGTAATCGCGTGATCTTATTAGCTAATACACTTTTATTTACACCCGGAGATGCCGGTTCATCTAACTATCGTATTCCAGCAATTGTAACTGCTGCCGATGGTTCACTTGTAACCGTTACAGATAAAAGATGGAATCACGCAGGAGATTTGGCTGCCAAAATTGACCCAGTCGTACGTCGTAGTACTGATAACGGAAAAACTTGGTCGGCACCATTAACTATAGCCAATTTTGGAGCCCCAACCGGAGCGGGGGATGCAGCATTAGTTTTGGATAAAACTACTGGCGAATTAATATGTATCGTTTCCGCCGAAAAAGGCTTTTTTGCATCAACAAATGCAACACCAGCAAAAGTTTTAGTAATTCACAGTACTGATAACGGAATAACTTGGGGAGCACCTGTAGATATTACCAATCAAATTTATGGTCCAAATCCTAACTGGAAAGGATTATTTGTTGCCTCTGGAAGAGCACACCAATTGCGTGACGGAAAAATTGTTGCTGCAATTGCTGTAAGAGAAGATGTGTCAGGAATTGAACGTATTAATAATTATATGATTACTAGTGCTGATCACGGAGTTACATGGTCAGCATCTACAGGAAGAGCCGAACTAGATGGAGATGAAGCCAAAGTCGTAGAATTAAACAATGGTAATATCATGATAAGTATTCGTAATTCGGGAACACGCCGATTTAACATTTCTACAAACAAAGGCGCAACTTGGGGAACAGCATACAACCAAACGAGTATAACAGATCCTAATTGCGATGGCGATTTTATACGCTATACTTCTACCTTAGATGGGTATGATAAAAATCGTTTATTGCATTCTATTCCTTTTGCAGGAAGCCGCAAAAATGTTAGTGTACAACTAAGTACCGATGAAGGAACGACTTGGGGAGCACCTAAAACTATTTTTTCAGGAGCCTCAGCATATTCAAGTTTAACCATATTGCAAGACGGTACAATTGGTATTTATTATGAAAACGGAGAAAACTCAACATACCAAATGTACTTTGTACGTTTCAGTCTTAACTGGTTAACAAACGGAGCAGATACATATCTTCCTGCAGATAATCCTTCGCTGGGTATAGAAACAGGAAAAACTCCAGCTAAAGACCAAAAATTTAGTATTACTTTAGAGCCAAATCCAATAGATGATTTAGTAAAAATTAAAAGTAACAATGCGAAGGGAACAGTAAGTGTTAAAATATTCGATTTATCGGGTAAAATTATACATACTGAAACTATAAAACCCAACAATACAGAAATTACATTTTCATTTGGAAATCAAGCACAAGGGATTTATATTTTAAAAGCAAATGATGCTAATTCATCTATTAGTAGTAAAATTATAAAGAAATAAAATTATAAAAATGAAACAAGCCATTATCAATACCACTGTACATACTGGTGAAGAAATAATTAATAACGGTGTTATTATTATCGAAAATGGAACTATAATTTCGGTTCAAAAAGAAATTCCAAATGATATTGAAACGATTGATTTACAAGGAAACCACATTGCAGCAGGATTTATCGATATTCAAATAAATGGAGGAGAAAAACATTATTTTAGTCAAACCCCTACCGAAGAAACAATACAGGATATATACGATTCAAGTCTAAAATATGGAACAACTCATGTGCTCCCTTGTTTGATATCTTCATCTAATGAAACCATTCTACAAGGGATCGAAGCTGTTCGTAATTACAAACAAAAACATAATAATGGTGTAATCGGAATGCATCTTGAAGGACCATTTTTAAATCCTTTAAAACGTGGTGCTCATAGTATTGACCAAGTCCGAAAACCAACTAATACAGAGCTTGAAGAAATTATACGCCTTGGAAAAGATATTATAAAAGTAATCACGATTGCCCCAGAATGTTTTACCGATGAACAACTAAATATGCTGTTAGAAAGTGGCATTGTGATTTCGATAGGACATTCAACAATTACTCACAAAGAAGCGCAAGTTTATTTTTCGAAAGGCATAAAACTTGTAACTCATTTGTTCAACGCTATGACACAATTTGGTCACCGCGAACCTGGTTTAGTTGGAGCAACTCTTGAAAACGAAAATGTATATGCTCCAGTAATCTTGGATGGTGCACATTGTGATTATGCTGCAGCAAAATTGGCTTACAAACTAAAACAAAATAAATTTTTCTTAATTAGTGATGCTACATTTTTAGGACGAAAAGTTTCCAATTTTAAATGGGATAATTTTGATGCACATCTAGAAAATGGTTTTTATAGAAACAATGATGGCAATCTCGCTGGCGCAACAATCTCAATGCAGGAAGCTGTACAAAATGCCTACAACCATTTAAACGTATCTGCAGATGAAGCCATAAAAATGGCTACTAGCCATGTAGCAAGTGCCATTGGTATGGAAAACAAACTAGGTAAAATAAAAACTGGATATCCTGCAAGTTTTGTCAAATTCAATGCTGATTTATCAATGATAGAAACATTAAATTTTAATACTATTTAAACCATAACCCTAAGATATTCTTTATTCTTCATTTCTAAAATCATAAGCAAAAACACAGAGTCATAAAAAAGTTTCCCCTGAAAATTAACTCTGTGTTTTTTGCATCTTTAAAAGAATTATCAATAAGAAATTTAACTTAAACTAACTTCTTAACGCAATACCATAAAATAGATAAAAGTAAGATCTGTTTAAACCTGCGTGCTAATAAATAACCAACTCAAATAAACCAAAAATGGAAATCGATACAGAAACC
>NZ_JAOZEV010000016.1 GCF_025847275.1 Flavobacterium frigoritolerans | reverse complement strand
TACAATTACAGCTACTTTTGTTCTTGAACTCTCACATCCTCCTGTAGTTTGGCTAACGTAATAATCTTGCGTTACTAATAATTCTGTTCCTACATATGAAGTCCCACCTGTTAAAGTATTGTACCATTTTATATTTGTCCCAGAAGGCAATAAGTCATTTACTTTTTTAGTATTTGCAAAGCAAAAATCTTGCTTTGTAGCTTCTGGCGCCAATGGAGTTGCTGGTTGTGCGTTGATTACTGCGATAGCTGATTCTCCTGAAGTACAAGTCCCAGATTTAGCTGTTACTTTATAGCTTCCTGCTGGTGCTGTTACTGTATTACCAGTTTGAACAGCTCCTGCTGATGGAGATATTGTATAGATATATGATGAGTTATAATTATCAATTGTAAAACTTCCCTTTGCTGTTGAACAAGTTGGCTGTGTTACTGCACTTACTGTTGGTAATGGAATCGATTTATTTATCGTAACAGTTCCACTTATGATAGCTTCTACACAAGGTGTTGTATGCCCAATAGTAGTTATTGTATAAGTACCACTTGTTGTTGGAGTTCCTGAAATAGTTACAGTTTTTGCATTTGGATCTACATCCCATCTTAGTCCTGCCGGTAAGTCTGTCACTATAGCATTCGTAGCACTACCACCAAAAGTATAAACAGTAGTTGGAATTGCTGTTGCTGTGCAAACTGCAGGATTTTGTGTACCACTGGTAAATACAATAGAAGATGCTGTATTTATAACAGCTGCAACTGCAATCCTTGATGTTGTACTACATCCTTGAGCCGTAGTAGCACCTACATAATAAGTTGTTGTTGTAGATAAATTTGGTATTCTAAATTCCGATCCCGTTTCTAATACTGATTCACTTATTGGACTTGCATACCAATTAATAGTTGCTCCTGCTGATGCTGTAGCCTTTAATATTACCTCTCCTGCACCACATCTAGAAGCTTGAGTCGTAGAAATAATTGTTGGCGAAGTATTTACTGTTGCTCTAACTAATGTCCTATCTGAAGGACAACCATTATCAGTTACTCCAACATAATAGTCTTTAGATACAGACAGACTTGGCGTAGTAAAACTTGTTCCTGTTTTTAATGATGATCCACCTGATGCAACGTCATACCAATTAATTGTTCCTGCTGATGCAGTTGCCTCCAAAATTACTGTTCCTGCATCACATCTTGACCCTGGAGTTATTCCTGTGATAGTTGGCTTTGCATTAATAACAAAATTAGTAGCTGTTCGACAACTAGAAGCACCAGGGCAAGCCGCATAATACGTTTTAGTTTGTGCTCCACTAGCCGATGTTAAACCTGAACCAAGAGTTGTAAACGGATTGAATGAAGCACCAGTAAATATTGCTACCCCTCCAATAGCATCAAGATACCATCCTATATTATTACGTGAACATGAAGAAGAAGTAACCGTCAATGAAGCACCTGCTGCATCTCCCTGACAAACAGAAGCTCCTGTAGTTATTGGAGCCCCTGAAACTGCATTAATATCTATATTAGCTGTAGGAAGTGAAGTACATCCTTCATTATTTGTTGTAGTAACCACATAAGTATTTGGTGCCAATCCTGTGAACACACCTGTATCATTACTTTCTGGTGCCGTTACTGGATTCGTTCCTCTTAATGTATAAGTTATACCTGAACCATTAGCAGGGCTAGTAACTCTTATCGCCCCTGTTGGTGTCTGACAAGTTGCTAATGAAACAGAAGTTGATGGCACTGCTGGTAACGCTAATATTTTTATATCATCAACAGTTGTATTATCTCCATTAAAATTTGAACCTGGAACATTTTCCTGATTTGCTCCTTGATAACTTGTAAAGACTCCGACTCCGCCAGAGTTATCCATAAATGCTGTTATTTTTCTAGTATCATTACCCGTTGTACGAGTTGGATCAAGGTATAAAGCTTGTGCATTAGAACTATATGCCCCTGCTACAATAGATCCTGTTACTTTCCCTATTAAGGTTATTGTAACCACTCCATTTTGAGCTATATTAAAGCCTCCAAATATTGGTTTATTTGCCGTAGCAGTATTAGCTAAAGGTCCAGAAGGTCCTGACGCGTCAATCGAATATATAGCCGTAGCTGAATCAAATCCAATATTTGCTGGAAAACGGAAGTCTAAAACTACTCCTGCAGCATTTCCAACTCCAGTATTTTTTATTTGAATCTCATAAGAAACCTTTTCATCAATCGAATTACATGCCGACGCTGTAGGTAAAGCTATTACTTTGGTATCGAGAATCGGAAAACATTTTGAATTAACTTGTAAGTTTGGAGGCATTTCATTATTGGCAAAAGTTGCCACATACCCCAAAGTTCCTGGCATAGAACCATGATTATTACTACCAGTCCCATTTGTTAAACCTGCAAGTCCTCCTATTACAGAAGCAACAACATTAGCTGGTGCAATGTTGTGTCTAATAATTCCACCACCACCACCACCACCAGGTCCGTGCTCATTTTTAGTATCATTATCAGTATGTCCTCCATTACCTCCATTCGCATTAATTGTAATTTTCCCTCCTGTTGTAGCACCCGAAATATTCAAAAGTACTGTTCCTCCTGCACCTGCACCTCCTGCGCCATCCGACGAACTTTGGAAAGCACCAGCTGCTCCAGGACCACCATTTACTTCGATCTTACCCGGCCCTATAACGGCACCTGCATTAATAAGTACTATGGCACCACCAACACCACCTTTTACTCCATTTGTAGCATTATTAGCATCTCCGGCACCACCACCGCCACCCATAATAAGTCTTGTTAGCTCTGGATTGGTTGTACGGTAAGATTTAAAACCTGGTCTTCCTGCTCCAGTAAGCGGATTTCCAGTTGACCATTGTACACCTCCGGCACCTTGCCATCCATAACCACCTAAACCACCTAAACCACCGTTACCACCTCCACCTCCACCAGAGTTGTGATCATTACCACCTCCTCCAGCATTAGCAGGAGCTCCTCTTCCGGCAGATCCTCCTGGCATTCCTTCAACTCCATTATTTACCTCATTATATCCATCCCACATAAATCTAGGAGTTCCTGCTATTCCTTCTCCTTTACCAGAAATAGTTTGATCTGAAGCATCACCTACATAAGTAGTTGAATTATTTTTACCTGAATCAGCTTTAGGACTATACCCTCCTCTAAAACCTCTTGCAGTTCCGTTTATACTAAAGTTACTAAAATTGAAATTTCCAGAAACATTAAAAGCAATAACTCCACCTGCAATCCCATTAAATGGTGGTGTAGTTATATCTTTTGTTAAGGTTAAATTAGAGTATTGAGGCACCCTAACTATTTGAAATGTCTTCTTACCTCTTGATCCTTCTGCATCCGCATTAAAATAACTATTAGAAGTACCACCATTAACACCAGTACCTTTAAAAGTCAAATTCCCACCAGAAAGCAGAACGTTATTTGTTGCAATAACATATTCAAAAACACCTGTATTTCCAATAGCTGTAAATCCAGTACCTCCTAAAAGATCCAGACCACTATTTGAAGTACCTGAACCATAATTATTATTATTTCTGAAATCTATTGTAGCATCCTGCATTTGAATGATCAAGATTAAATCCCCAACAGAAATTGGAGTTGTGCCAAAATCATTCTTATGAGCATCCATTTTTGGTACTGCTGCCAGCTTTATAGATTGCCCTCCTGCGTTCAGCGTAATATTGCCATCAACAGGATAATACGTATTTACTGAGCTTGACACTGTAATAGGTCCATCGCCCCCAGGCGTACCACAAATTTGTGAAAATAAGCTAGTTGAAAATAAAAAAAATACAATAAAAAATGAGTGCTTAAAAAAATTAAGCATTTTAAGAGTACAATTATACATAGACAGTTCTGTTTGGGGTAATACTATAGGAGTTCGAAAACCTACTAAAAGAATTCGAAAAATTTAAATTAAATAAAAGGGGTAGTTGAATCGAAAATCTTAGGATAAGATTTTCTGAAATTTTATAAAAATAAAATAAAATAAGCGCCATAATATAGATTCGGTTCGACTCAAATTAGTCTTAAAGTTTATAGAATAGGTAGTTTGGTGGGGCGAAAGTATATAAACAGTAAAATAATAACTACATTATTCGTCAAACTACCTATTTTGTCGTTGAAATACTCCTTTTGTCGAACAAAATCATTTTTAATAGATAAAAAAATTAACTTTTTAGCAACAATAAATTTTTATTATAACAACATAAGTCTTTTTATTGAATGAATTCTGATAGAAAAATTCATAACTAATTAAATTTCAAATAATAATAAAATAAAAAAAGACGCAATATAAATTGCGCCTATTTTTTTTTAACAGTAAATTACCTTGTTTTTAGTGATGTTTTTCTTTAAAAATTAATTTTATTAACAACTATGATTCCATAATCGACAAAAATTAACAAAAAAACTACAAGAAAAAAGCTATTTCAAGAAATCAATATTCCTTTTAAGCCCATCAAATTTTGTTCTTTTTATAGGTGAATTTTTAAACACTGCACGAAAGGTTTCTTCGGTAATATCTAGCCATTCTTTTTTAGACATAGCCATTACATCTGGATTAGGATTAAATAGTGGCTCAGAATGTGCTTTAGAGAATCGATTCCAAGGACAAACATCTTGGCAAGTATCACAACCGAATGCCCAATCATCAAACTTTCCTTTCATTTCTTGTGGAATATTCTCTTTGAGTTCGATCGTAAAGTAAGAAATACATTTGCTTCCATCAACAATATACGGAGCAACAATTGCCTCTGTTGGGCATGCATCGATACACGCAGTACATGAGCCACAATGATCTGTTGTAGCGAAATCGTATTCTAAATCTAAGTCTAAAATAAGTTCGGCTATAAAGTAAAAAGAGCCTACTTTTTGTGTTATCAAATTACTGTTTTTTCCTATCCAGCCTAAACCGCTTTTAGCAGCCCAAGCTTTATCTAAAACTGGTGCTGAATCTACAAATACTCGTCCAGAAACATCACCTATATGCTCTTGAATAGAAAAAAGTAATTCTTTGAGCTTTTCTTTAATAACAAAATGATAATCTTGTCCATATGCATATTTGGATATTTTAAAACTATCATCTTTTTGAGTTTCTGAAGGATAATAGTTAAGCAAAAGTGAAACTACACTCTTAGCATCATCTACTAACAAAGTCGGATCTAACCGCTTGTCGAAATGGTTTTCCATATAAGCCATTTGGCCATTATGGTTTTTATTAAGCCAATTTTCTAATCTAGGTGCTTCTTGTTCTAAGAAACCCGCTTTAGAAATTCCACAAGACAAGAACCCAAGTCTTTTGGCTTCGGATTTAATAAATTGTGAATATGTAGTTTTTGATTTTATCAATGTAAATTATCTATAGAACAGTTTTATCCCTATCCCGATAATTATTGGGACGAATGATATCCTTTTTCTGTTTTATTTATCAGAAAAAAATATAGTAGAATAGGAGATTACTTCAAAACCTCATAAAGACAACTCCTGAAAATTAAAATAATCCGCCTTGAATATTGGTGTTTATTCTACCTAAATGTTTATATGCTTTATCGGTAACTTCGCGCCCTCGTGGAGTTCTCATAATAAACCCTTCTTGAATCAGGAAAGGCTCATATACTTCTTCGATAGTTTCGCTACTTTCAGAAACAGCAGTTGCAAGGGTAGACAAACCAACAGGCCCTCCTTTAAACTTACTAATAATGGTAAGAAGAATTTTATTATCCATTTCATCCAAACCATGTGCATCAACGTTTAATGCTTTCAATGCATATTGTGCAATCGCCAAATCGATAGTTCCATTTCCTTTAATCTGTGCAAAGTCACGAACACGGCGCAATAATGCATTTGCAATACGAGGTGTTCCACGGCTACGTCCTGCAATTTCAATTGCAGCATCTAAAGAAATTGGCATTTTTAATATCGAAGCACTCCGTTCTACAATAGTAGTCAAGAGTTCAGTTGTATAATATTGTAATCGTGACGAAATACCAAAACGAGCTCGCATTGGAGCCGTAAGCAAACCCGAACGCGTAGTAGCTCCAATTAAAGTAAATGGATTTAAGTTAATTTGTACTGTTCTCGCATTTGGTCCAGATTCTATCATGATATCAATCTTAAAATCTTCCATTGCTGAGTACAAATACTCTTCAACGATTGGGCTTAATCGGTGGATTTCATCTATGAACAAAACATCTCTTTCATCAAGATTAGTCAGTAATCCTGCCAAATCTCCAGGCTTGTCTAAAACTGGTCCTGAAGTAATCTTAATTCCAACCTCTAACTCATTCGCAAGTATATTAGCCAAAGTGGTTTTTCCTAGCCCCGGAGGTCCATGAAAAAGCGTATGATCTAATGCTTCATTACGTTGATTGGCTGCTGCTACAAAGACTTTCAGATTTTCTAAAACCTGGTCCTGACCTGCAAAATCATCAAATGAAAGTGGTCTTAATCTTTTCTCAAGATCAAATTCTTCTGGATTATAGCTGTTCGTAGTTGGATCTAAATTTTCATTCATAGAGCAAAGATAGATAAAGAAAAAGGAAGACAAAAAAAAACCTCTACTAAGAAGTAGAGGTTTTAAATATTTTTAGTGATGAAGAACTTCTTCTCCTTCTTTCATTGGTACGTTTTGAGGTACAAAATCAACGTCATAGTTTGGATTACTATAGTCGTATGGCCAACGGTAAACATGAGGAATTTCTCCTGGCCAGTTACCGTGAATATGCTCAACTGGTGTAGTCCACTCTAAAGTTGTAGATCTCCATGGATTTTGTACTGCTTTCTTACCATAGAAAATACTACTAAAGAAATTATACAAGAACACTAATTGGAAAGCTCCACCAACTAAAGCAAATACTGTAATTAGAACGTTTACGTTTTGTAAATCATCAAATAAAGGGAAACTTGTATTAGTATAGTAACGTCTTGGTAAACCAGCTAATCCTATAAAGTGCATTGGGAAAAATACTCCGTAAGCACAAACTGCAGTTACCCAAAAGTGAATATATCCTAAATTTTTATTTAACATTCTACCATACATTTTAGGGAACCAGTGGTAAATACCAGCAAACATTCCGTAAAGTGCAGAGATACCCATTACTAAGTGAAAGTGAGCAATTACAAAATATGTATCGTGAACATTAATATCTAAAGTACTATCTCCTAATATGATTCCTGTTAAACCTCCTGTAATGAAAGTAGAAACCATTCCAATAGAAAACAACATTGCAGGATTAAATTGTAAATTACCTTTCCATAAAGTTGTAATCCAGTTAAATGCTTTTACAGCAGAAGGAATTGCAATCAATAATGTTGTAAATGTAAATACAGATCCTAAAAATGGATTCATTCCTGAAACGAACATATGGTGACCCCAAACGATTGTTGAAAGGAAAGCAATTGCTAAAACAGACATAATCATCGCTCTGTATCCAAAAATTGGTTTACGTGAATTCGTAGCCATAATTTCAGAAACTAATCCCATCGCAGGTAAGATTACAATATATACCTCAGGGTGTCCTAAGAACCAAAATAAGTGTTCGAATAAAACTGGTGAACCACCTTGGTAATGTAAAACTTCTCCAGCAATATAGATATCTGACAAGAAAAATGAAGTACCAAAACTTCTGTCAAAAATCAACAATAATGCTGCTGATAATAATACTGGGAATGAAATAACTCCAATAACAGCTGTTACAAAGAAAGTCCATATAGTTAAAGGTAATCTAGTCATAGACATCCCTTTTGTTCTTAAATTAATAACAGTAACGATATAATTTAAAGATCCCATTAAAGATGATGCAATAAAGATTGCCATAGAAACCAACCATAGTGTCATACCAGTTCCTGAACCAGGAATCGCTTGAGGTAAAGCACTTAATGGAGGATAAATCGTCCATCCTGATGAAGCAGGTCCAGCTTCAACAAATAAAGAACTTAACATTATTACTGCTGATAAGAAAAATAACCAATAAGATACCATATTCATGAATCCAGAAGCCATATCTCTAGCTCCAATTTGAAGTGGAATCAGTAAGTTACTAAACGTACCACTTAAACCGGCTGTTAAAACGAAGAATACCATGATTGTACCGTGAATGGTTACCAATGCAAGATAAACATCATTAGTCATAACACCATCTGGTGCAAATTTATCTCCTAATAAAACATTAAAAATTTTAAAAGACTCTTCAGGCCATGCTAATTGCATTCTAAAAAGCAAGGACATTGCAATACCTATTACCCCCATAATAATACCTGTAATAAGGTATTGTTTGGCAATCATTTTGTGATCAATACTAAAGATATATTTAGTAATGAATGTGTCTTTATGGTGGTGTTCGTGTTCGTGATCTTGTCCGTGATCGTGACCTTCTGCTGACATATATGTATACTTTAAATTTCTTAATAAATATTATTTCATAGCTACTTTAGGAGCTTCTACTTTAGCAGTAGTATCTACTTTAGTAGTATCAGTACTTCCTGCTGCACCTTCTGTTGGAGCTGGAGCTACTGCTGCCTTAATATCCTGAGCTAATGTTGCTTTCTCGCTTAACCATTTTTTATAATCTTCTGGAGTATCAACTACAATTTTCATTTGCATGTTATAGTGTGATGTACCACAAATTTTATTACAAAGTAACAAATAATCAAAAGTATAAGGATCTAAAGCTGTTTCACCTTTTGCAACTAAGTCAACACTTTTCTTAGAACGTATTGAATTAATATGAGCAACTTTCTCTACCATATAAGGTAACTCTCTGTATTCAGAAGTAGTATAAACTGGCGTAAAAGCAAATTCAGTAACCATTCCAGGAACACAGTTCATTTGCGCTCTAAAGTGAGGCATATAAGCTGAGTGCAAAACATCTTGAGAACGCATTTTGAAATGCACTTTTTTACCTTTTGGTATGTGTAATTCTGAAACCACAATATCATCTTGTGAATATGGATCAGACATATCAACCCCTAAAGTGTTTATACCTTCAATTAATCTTACGTTAGCTTTTCCTAAAACATTATCTGGTCCAGCATATCTAGCTGTCCATTTAAACTGTTGAGCATATAATTCGATAACGATTGTATCTTCATCTTCATCAACAAACATAATATTATTCCAAGCATATAATCCATAAAGAATCAATCCTGCCAACACTACTGCTGGGATAACACTCCAAAGTGCCTCTAATCTATTATTATCTGCAAAATATAAAGCTTTTTTATCCTTATCTCCTTTATATTTAAAAGAAAAATAATAAAGTAAACCTTGAGTAATAAATTGAACTACGAAAATTAAAACCCAAGTAATATTCATAAGACTATCTACCAAACTACCATGCTCTGAAGCTGGTGTATGTAATACTAATGGTCCCCATTTTAACAATCCATATATAGTAAATATATAAATGAAAGCTAAAAAACCGAACATTAAATATCCTTGAATATTATTATCGTTATCAGATGCAACCTGAGAATCGTCCGAATTTGCTCCTACCTGAGTAAGATCAAATATTTTGGTCAATTGCCATAATGCTACAGCTAATAAAACTAAAACTATAATTACCAACAAACTTGTCATCTGTTTATTTCTTTAAATATTAATAATGAAAATGTTTACTTTCTTCTATAAATGGATTTCTTTTTGGTAACAAAGGAGCTTTAGTCAATGCAGTGAAAACTACAAAAATAAACAATCCTAAGAAGAAAAGTACTGATGCAATTTCTGAAACACCAATAAACCATCTATCACCTACTGTACCAGGCATAATCATATTAAAGAAATCAAGATAATGTCCTAATAAAATTACAATTCCAGCCATAACAATAACCCAGCTGATTCTCTTGAAATCTGTATTGATTAAAATCAATAATGGGAAAAGGAAATTCATAACAACCGCTCCAAAGAAAGGAAGATTATAAAGTTGTATTCTTGTTACAAAATAAGTAACCTCTTCAGGTATATTAGCATACCAAATTAACATGAATTGTGAGAACCATAAATAAGTCCAAAAAACGCTAATACCAAACATAAATTTAGCAAGGTCATGAATATGACTTGTATTTACATGCTCTAAATATCCTTTAGATTTCAAGTATACTGTTACTAATGCTATTGTAGTGATACCACTTACAAAGAAACTAGCAAACACATACCATCCAAACAATGTACTATACCAGTGTGGATCAATAGACATAATCCAATCCCAAGACATAATAGACTCAGAAACGATAAAGAATACTAAGAACCCAGCTGTCATTTTGAAATTCTTTTTGTAGTTCAAATCATCTTTAGCTTCGTCTTGAGCTAAACATCTTTGTCTTGTATAGTAGTTATATAAATTCCACCCAATCAAAAATATAGCAGCTCTAATAATCCAAAAAGGGAAATTTAAATATCCTGCTTTATTAGCAATGATTGCATCATAATTTGGGCTTTTAGGATCTGTTACTCCGTCTCCTAGCCAAACAAACATATGATTAAAGTGCAATCCACAAAGCACTAGAATAATAAAAAATATTACAGAACCTACAGGCAAGTAAGCAGTTATACCCTGCATAACTCTAAACAATACAGGAGACCATCCTGCTTGTGCAACTTGCTGAATAGCGTAAAACGCAAGAACTCCCATAGAAAGCAGCAAAAAGAAAATACAAGCAACATATAATGCTGACCATGGTTTATTTTGCAATTGGTGTAAAACATGATTTAAATGTTTTGTATGCTCATCTGCAGCACCAACTTGAGCGTGTTCTTTTTTTCCTTCAGCATGTGCATCATGAGCTGGTTCAGCAGCATCATGAGTAGCTTCAGCTTTTGCACCATGACCAGACTCAGCAGTAGCATGAGTAGCCTCACCGTGACCTCCATGAGACTCAGCAGCTAGTATTTTTTCAACTTCTTGAATATCTTTAGGTGCATTTAAAAAACCATACCCAATACCCAAAAGACCTAAAGCCATTAAGATGAAAGAAAAAGTTTTTAATTTACTTGAAAATGTATACATATCTAATACGATCAGTTTGTTCAACAATTATTATAATTGGCTTTTTAGTTTTAGAACATAGTCAGCAACTAACCAACGTTCGTGAGTACTTAATTGATTTGCATGAGAACCCATTGCATTTAATCCGTAAGTCTCAACATGAAAAATACTTCCTTCAGTGATTTCTCTATCTTTATAGCTAGGAACTCCAAGAAATTTTTCTCTTTCTACCAATTTACCTTTTCCATTTCCAGTTGCACCATGACAACTCATACAATAGATCTCAAAAAGTTCTTTTCCTTTTTCAGAATTTCTATCTAAAGAATCTAAAGGCGATTTTAAATTAGCTTTTGCCAATTCATAACCAGCTGTAGAATTCTCATATTCATAAGGTTCAAAACCTCTATTTATAGTTCCGTTTGCAGGAAGTTGAGCTTCCTTTCCTCCTTTAAATACACTAGCTTCTGCATATGGTTCATACGCTAAAGACTCATACATATTAGGGAAGTACTGATAGTTTGGTGCCGAAATATTGTGGCATGATGAAACTAAAATAGTTATACCAACTAAAAGTGTTATTTTATATATACCTTTCATAGCTACAATTAATTCTTTTCTATTACTTTAACTTCTACAGCTCCCGTGTTTTGGAAAAAAGAAACTAATTCTTCTTCGTTATTGTTAACAGCAACCTCCATTAAGAAATGGTCATCTGTTGTTCTTACATCCGGGTTTTCTGCTTCTTTAAATGGCCATAATCTACTTCTCATATAAAAAGTAATTACCATTAAGTGAGCTGCGAAAAACACAGTCATTTCAAACATAATTGGCACGAATGCTGGCATGTTTTGAATGAAACTGAAACTTGGTTTTCCACCAATATCCTGAGGCCAGTCATGAATCATAATATAACTCATCATCGTAGTCGCTACAGTTATACCAACACATCCGTATAAGAAAGAACATATTGCTAATCTTGTTGGCGCTAAGCCCATTGCTTTATCCAATCCGTGTACCGGAAATGGAGTAAATACCTCTTCAATATGATGATGTGCAGCTCTAGTTTTCTTTACAGCATCCATCAAAATATCATCGTCATTATAAATGGCGTATATTACTTTATTACTCATGATGTGAATCTTTATTTGCTCTTTCTCTTATGTAATTATCTCCTGTCCCTTTCAAAATAGTTTTCACCTCTGCCTGAGCAATAACTGGGAATGTTCTAGAGTAAAGTAAAAACAATACGAAGAAGAATCCAATTGTTCCGATGAAAATTCCAATATCAACAAATGTTGGTGAGAACATTGTCCAAGAAGATGGAAGATAATCTCTATGTAAAGAAGTAACAATAATTACGAATCTTTCAAACCACATTCCGATGTTTACAACAATCGAAATTATAAATGAGAACATGATACTTGTTCTTAGTTTTTTGAACCACATGAATTGTGGAGAAAAAACGTTACATGTCATCATTGACCAATATGCCCACCAGTAAGGTCCAGTAGCTCTATTTAAGAATGCATATTGTTCATATTCTACTCCAGAGTACCAAGCTACAAATAACTCAGTAATATAAGCAACCCCTACGATAGAACCTGTAATCATGATTACGATGTTCATTAATTCGATATGTTGGATTGTAATATAAGCCTCAAGGTTAGAAACTTTTCTCATGATGATCAACAAGGTATTTACCATTGCAAATCCTGAGAAAACCGCTCCTGCAACGAAGTAAGGAGGGAAAATTGTTGTATGCCATCCTGGAATTACAGATGTAGCAAAGTCCATAGATACAATTGTATGTACAGAAAGTACAAGTGGAGTAGCTAAACCTGCAAGTACTAAAGATACTTCTTCAAAACGCTGCCAGTCTTTTGCTCTACCACTCCATCCAAAACTCAAGATAGAATAAACTCTTTTATTAAAAGGCGTTATTGCTCTATCACGTAGCATAGCAAAATCAGGTAATAAACCAGTCCACCAGAAAACTAATGATACTGAAAGATACGTAGAGATTGCAAAAACGTCCCAAAGTAATGGAGAGTTAAAGTTTACCCATAATGAACCAAATTGGTTTGGTATAGGTAATACCCAGTATGCTAACCATGGACGTCCCATGTGAATAATTGGAAATAAACCTGCTTGTACAACAGAGAAAATTGTCATTGCTTCGGCAGAACGGTTAATCGCCATTCTCCATCGTTGACGGAAAAGTAATAATACTGCTGAAATCAAAGTTCCGGCGTGACCAATACCTACCCACCAAACAAAGTTTGTGATATCCCAAGCCCAACCAACTGTTTTATTTAATCCCCATGTTCCGATACCTGTAGATACGGTGTAAATTATACAGCCTAATCCCCAAAGGAATGCTGTTAATGCGATTGAAAATACAATCCACCAATGTTTATTTGCTTTACCTTCAACAGGTGCAGCTACATCTACAGTTACATCGTGATAAGATTTATCACCTATAACTAAAGGTTTTCTAATGGGTGCTTCGTAGTGAGACGACATAATCCTTTATATTGTTTCTTAATTAATAATTTTTTGTACTAAGTATTTCTAACTTTAACGTGATAAATCACATTAGGTTTTGTTCCAACATGCTCCAATAAATGATACATTCTGTCATCAGCGGCTAATTTAGTCACTTGGCTTTCTTTATCATTTACATCTCCAAATATCATCGCTCCAGAAGAACAAGCATTAGAACAAGCTGTTTGGAATTCTCCATCAACTACTGATCTACCTTCATTCTTAGCTTTTAATATTGTAGCTTGTGTCATTTGAATACA
This sequence comes from Flavobacterium frigoritolerans, assembly GCF_025847275.1. Taxonomy (GTDB): domain Bacteria; phylum Bacteroidota; class Bacteroidia; order Flavobacteriales; family Flavobacteriaceae; genus Flavobacterium; species Flavobacterium frigoritolerans. The sequence continues at coordinate 95,038 of NZ_JAOZEV010000016.1, read as the reverse complement.
CATAGAACATTTCTCCATAACTCCACGAGAACGAACATTAACGTCTGGGTTTAAAACCATACGACCTAAATCATCATTCATGTGATAATCGAATTCACTGTTTTTGTTGTACAAGAACCAGTTAAAACGACGTACTTTATACGGACAGTTATTAGCACAGTAACGAGTACCAACACATCTGTTATAAGCCATTTGGTTTTGTCCTTGACGTCCATGTGAAGTTGCCGCAACTGGACAAACAGTTTCACAAGGCGCATGATTACAGTGCTGACACATTACCGGCTGGAAAGAAACTTGTGGATTATCTCCAGCTTTTTCCATTTCGTTAAATGTAGACAATGAACTTGACAATCCCGCAATATTTTCTTTTCTTTCGTTATCTCCAGCAAAAGTACTTTCAGAAGAATAGTATCTATCAATACGTAACCAGTGCATATCACGGCTTCTTCTTACTTCATCCTTACCTACTACTGGCACATTGTTTTCAGCGTGACAAGCTATAACACAAGCCCCACATCCTGTACAAGCATTTAAATCAATAGAAAGATTAAAGTGATGTCCTGTTGAACGATCAAATGAATCCCACAAATCGACAGATGTAGCTGCTACTTCATTGTGATCCAAAGATACTTTTGGTTGTTCGTTCCAAAATTCAGCATCTTTAGTATTAAATATTTCAAGAGAGGTTTCTTTAATAATATCTCCTCTTCCCATTAATGTTTTTTGACCTTGTACACAAGCAAACTCATGTTCTCCACTAGCTTTTGCAAGTTTAACAGATTGAATGTCATTAAAACCTTTATATAAAGAGTAAGCATTTAAACCTACAATCATTTCTTCTTTTAGAGCTGCCTTACGCCCGTAACCTAAAGCCAATCCGATAGTACCTACTGCCTGTCCTGGTTGAACAATTACTGGTACATTTTCAAGCTTAACTCCATCAGCTGTAGTAATAGTAGCATAACTTCCGTTTAAACCACCATTAGCAACAATCTCATTAGTCATGTTCAATGACTTAGCATCCGCATTAGAAACTGTCAAATAGTTATCCCAAGAAACTCTTGTGATTGGATCTGGAAACTCTTGCAACCAAGGGTTGTTTGCTTGTTGTCCATCTCCCATTCCTGTTTTAGTATACAATACTAATTCGAAATCACCTAAAGCTTTTGATTGTGATACCGCATTTGCAGCAGCACTATAATCAACAGAACCTGCAGATAGTGCCGTAGAACTTCCTACAAAAATACCATCATGTAATACTTTATTCCAGCTAGAACCTGCGATTATTCCAGAAGCGTTTGCTTTGATATAATCATAAAAAGTTCCAGAAGCTCCCGTTAGAGATAATAAAACATCTTGAAATTGTTTTGTGTCAAATATAGGACGGATAGTCGGCTGAGTAAGACCATAAGTCCCTTTTGTAATAGATACATCATTCCAAGCCTCTAAATAATGAGGAACTGGAGCAGCAACTGTAGAAAGTAAAGCAGTTTCATCTTCTTTTAAAGAAAAAGCGACTGATGTTTGAACTTTTTTCAATCCAGCAACAAAAGATTCGCTGTCTGCCAATGTATAAACTGGATTAACACCACTCATAAGTAAAGTATGAACGCTTCCTGCTTTCATATCATTAATTAATTGAGCAACTTTAGCGTCAGATCCTTTTCTTATTTGTCTTGTTTCAGAAGTAGTAAAAGCTTCACTTGCCAACACTTGGTTGATAGCTAAAACTAATAACTGAGCATTTTTATCTTGGATTCCAGATACCAACACCCCTTTTGAACCAGCAGCTTTTAATTGTTGAGCCGCTTTAGTAACTTCAGCTTTAAACTGGCTGTCTAAATTAACAGCTACAGAAGAACCAGTTACAATATTATATATGTGTACTAATGCTTGTTTTTGATTTGCAGTTGACATAGGTAAACGCTTATCAGCAGCAGCACCAGACAAAGTCATGTTTGCTTCTAATTGGAAGTGACGAGACATTTTCCCATTTCTAGGAATACGTCCTTGTGCATAAGCAGAGTCATACCCTCCTCCTTGCCAATCTCCTAAAAAGTCAGCTCCTACCGAAACGATAAGTGATGCTTTCGAGAAATCGTAATTAACTAAAGCTCTTTCACCATAAACCGTTTCAAATGCATCTAAAGCAGATGATGACGATACCGCATCATAAACAACATGTTTTGCATTAGGGTTTTTAGCTATAAACTCAGCTATTAATTTTTCAGTCGATGGACTTGCTAAAGTATTTGTTAATAATACGATTTGACCACCTTTAGCATTTGCCTCAGCAATACTAGATTTAATTTTTAAATCAACAGCAGACCAAGTTGCATTTTTTCCTTCCAACTTAGGTTCTTTCAAACGCATACTATCATATAATGATAATATAGACGCATGAATTCTAGCATTGGCTGAAAATTTCGCTCCTGAAATTGTGTTATTGTCAATTTTAATAGGACGCCCTTCACGTGTTTTTACTAAAAGATTAGCAAAATCGAAACCATCAAAAACAGTAGTTGCATAATAATCTGCTACTCCCGGTATGATTTGTTCTGGTTGCAGTACATAAGGTATCGATTTGTGAACAGGGCCTTCGCAAGCTGCAAGTGTAACTGCCGCAGTACTAAACCCAACGTACTTTAAAAAGTCACGACGTGATGTAGAAGACGAAGCTAATGCTCCTGCATTTCCTAAGAATTCATCAGTAGGAATTTCTTCAACAAATTCGTTATTTCTAAGCGCCTCAACAATAGAACTATTTTCGTCTAGCTCTTCAACACTTTTCCAGTATTTTTTGTTTGATGACATTGTATATAAATATTAAAATCTTAATAATTTGATTAATAGTGGCATTTACCACACTCTAAACCTCCCATTTGCGCTGCAGTCAATTTCTCTACACCGTATTTCTTAGAAAGCTCTTCATGTATTTTAGTATAATACTCATTTCCTTCCATCTTAACATCAGTTTTTCTATGGCAATCAATACACCATCCCATTGTTAATTTAGAATATTGCTTCATGATTTCATACTCTTGTACTGGACCGTGACAAGTTTGGCATTCGATTCCAGCAACAGTAACGTGTTGTGAGTGATTAAAATACACAAAATCAGGTAAATTATGAATACGAACCCATTTTACTGGTTGCGTTTTCCCTGTATACGTTTGAGTTGTTTTATCCCATCCAACAGCATTGTATAATTTTTGTATTTGTTCATCGTAGAATGCTTTACTGTACTCTGGAGTAGCAGTAGTCTCAGCAACCTCAGAAATATTTTTATGACAGTTCATACAAACATTCAAAGATGGAATACCAGCAGTTTTACTTACACGAGAAGCAGAGTGACAATATTTACAATTGATTTCGTTATCTCCTGCGTGGATTTTATGAGAATAATGTATTGGCTGAATTGGCTCATAATTCTGATCTACACCTACTTGCATTAAATAAGCATACACAAAATAACCACTTGCCAATAGCAAGAATATAGAAGCAACTAAAACCAAGAATTGATTTCTAGCAAATGCTTTCCATAAAGAAACTCTAGGCTCTTTTGGAGTAACGTCGATTCCATTTGCTTTCGCAACTTTTCTCAATACGTTATTTACCAAGTATAACATCACTACTAACATACCCATCACAAGAGCAAGAGCTCCTAAGATAATGTTATTAGAGATAGCCCCGCTTTCTCCTCCTGTTCCTGGTACAGCAGCAGTAGCTGTTGGAGCCGGAGCCGTAGCTTTAGGTTCAGAAGTATATGCGATAATATTATCTATATCTCCTGTTGATAATTGAGGAAATGAAGTCATGACCGCCTTGTTGTGATCTGCAAAAAGTTTTACAGCAACAGGATCACCTGACTTGATTAAGTCAGAACTATTGTGAATCCACTTGTAAAGCCAAGCTTTATCATGTTTTTCCGACACGCCTCTTAATTCGGGACCTGTCGATTTCCCATCTAGTTTATGACATGCAGCACAATTTGCATTAAAAAGTTCTTTACCCTTTACCGGATCACCTCCCTGAGTTGCTACTGGAGCAGCTTCAGGCGCTGCTGGAGCAGCAGCATCTTGTGCAAATGAAGTTAGCGAGAAAATTAACGTTAGCCCTAAGCTTAAAAATAATTTCCTTGAGATCGAATTATGGTTACCCACCTTTTCCATATTGTATAATGATTATCTACTAAAATTTGGTACGGTTTTTTCTGTATATAAATTACACGAAATAGAATACCTTCTTTTAAAACTTGCACAAAAATACAATTTAAGAACTATTCTCAAAACCTTAAAACAGCCTTAAATACCAATTTATATCAATTCTAAATAATTTTTCTAATATCCATTTATATATTAAATACTATTTTTGCATAAAAACCATCACATTATGAGAATTTTAACTCCTAGAAAAAAAGCACTTTACACATTATTACTACTAATTTCAGCATGTAACATTAATGCGCAAGATCAAAACATTACAGTAAATCAAGACCCTAAATTCGAACAATTATTAAACGAAAAACGTAAAATTAACGCGTCAATTAGCGTTAATGACAGTTACAAAATCCAAATTTTTAGTGGCAAGAGTGACGAAGCAAAAAAAACACTTATCGACTTTAAACAAGAGTTCAAAAACATAGATGGTACCATAATTTTCAACACACCAAATTACAAAGTGATGGTTGGTAATTTTAAAAGCAGAATTGAAGCCGAAAAAAACTTAGTTGAGATAAAAAGAAGATATAAAAATGTATTCCTCATCAAACCAAGCAAATAAAAAACACCAATTTAAAAAAACATACAATTACAAACAAAAAAAGCCATTCAAATGAATGGCTTTTTTTGTTTTATCACAAAATTCTTAAAACAACTTAATCACTTCGTTTTATTTCTAAATTAAAACCGAAATCTAAGCGTGTTTTATAAAAAAACTAAAAGTAAACGTCTCGAAAAAACAATTAAAACTCATTTCAATTCCAAATTCCAACAGATCTGACAGTCAAATTTTCATACTTATTACAAGAACAAAATAGCCAATTAACAAACACAGGAAAAACAATATTTAATTTAAAAAAACACCCTAACAACATCTTAAATTCACAATTAATTATTTTCATCTAATAACAACTTATCACTCCGTATACAAGATTCCTTATCCTAATACTTCTATTAAAACAACAAAACAATTAACTATATTCCAGTGATAAGATCATCTAAAAACACATCAAAAACTAATCATTACAATATCAAGAACCGCATAATACATCTTAAATCCTGAGTAAAATATCATTTCATCCACAACAAATTCAAAATAGTAAAAAGAACATCTATTCGCACACATCTAAAATTTAAAAAAAACTCACAAAATTCAATCAAGAAAAAGCATAAAAAGGAGAGAATCATCAAACTCAAACCAACAAAACTTAACCATTATTTCACAATAACATCAATACCAAAGATACCATAACCTACAAAAATTAAAAATATGTAACTCGTAACATTTACAAAAAAAAAAAGATACAATTGTACCGCTTTTACATATTTCAAAATAATATACAAAACAAAAAAAGCTCCATAGAGAGAAATAGCAGTAACAATATTTAATCAATAATAAAACCCGTCTTAACAAGCCAAGCATCTTCTTGCTTATCTCATTAATATGAATCCGATTTGAAGTAACCACATCAACCTTAAAAAATAGAAAACCAACAACTAGACTTCATGCCGATATGACACATATAATGATACGCTATTATCAAATACACCTTTAGTAAACCATAACACTTCATTAATACAATTCACTTCTAAAACTATTAACCCAAAGCCAAAAAGTAACCCTACCAACTAAAGACAAATAAATTATATCAACTTTCAATCTCGGTTACCAACTACTTTATTAATATTTATATTTTACAACAAAGTAACTGACCAGAAATTCACATTCAAAAAATCATCCTTAGTAAAATAAAATTACCTGAACCACAAAAGAAAAAACATAAAATCAAAGACCACTTATACCAATACAGTTTTATACTAGAATGTACTCATTCTCCACTCTGCCAAATTCTACAAACACAAACAGCAAATTAAGCCAACTTCTAAAGTTAATTTTACGATTTAGACTTACAAAGAATCAATCATAAAAGCATCAAATTCAAAAATCACATCTACCCTATCAATTGAGACATTGACACCTTATTCGATACAAATAAATGCTCCTTTCACACAATTACAGATCATCGAGCTAACAAACTAAAAACACAAACCAAACCCTCATTTAAAACATATATTCAATACATCATCAAGAATCTGCTTTAATACTAACATTTTCAAAATCGACATTCATCATAATTACAATAATATCATTTTCATCACCTAACAAAAACACACAACTACACTTCACAAAATCCATTTTTAATAACAACAGCTGTACTTATAAACTAAAATCAACTCCCTAATAAAATATCGTCACTCAAAAATTAACACTTACGATAAGACCGCAAAACCATCTCAAAGTTGACCACATTTTACACCACATTTTACAGCACATTGTAAACTTCAAAAAAAACACAAACAAATTATCTCAACTGATTTATTCTTCATTCTAAAAAAACTTTCAATATTAAACAAAAAAAATCCCGACAAGTCGGGATTTTTAATTTGAAAACTATAAAATATTATTTCAATTTCTTTTTGATTGCAACCTCATGGTAAGCTTCTATTACATCACGCTCTTCGATATCATTAAAGTTTTTGATTTGAATACCACAATCGTATCCTTTACTAACTTCTTTAACGTCATCTTTGAAACGTTTTAATGCTAATAACTCTCCAGTAAATACAACAACACCATCTCTGATCACTCTAATTTTAGAGTTTCTTGCTATTTTACCATCCATTACCATACATCCTGCAATAGATCCAACTTTAGAAATTTTGAATATCTCTCTAATTTCTGCAGTACCAAGAATTTCTTCTTTCATCTCTGGAGCTAACATTCCTTCCATTGCATCTTTCAAGTCATCGATAGCTGCATAGATAATAGAGTAGTAACGGATATCGATTTCTTCTTTATCTGCTAATTGTCTTGCATTACCTGCTGGACGAACATTAAATCCAATAATAATAGCATCTGATGCAGAAGCCAACATAACGTCAGTTTCAGTAATCGCTCCAACTCCTTTATGGATAATATTAATTTGAATTTCTTCAGTAGACAATTTAGAGAACGAATCAGATAATGCTTCTACAGAACCATCCACATCTCCTTTAAGGATTACATTTAATTCTTTAAATTGACCAAGTGCAATACGACGTCCGATTTCATCTAACGTAATATGTCTTTGTGTACGTACAGATTGTTCACGCATTAATTGAGAACGTTTTGAAGCAATTTGTTTCGCTTCTTTTTCATCTTCAAATACATTAAACTTATCACCTGCAGTTGCTGCACCATCCAGTCCTAAAACAGACACTGGAGTCGACGGACCTGCTTCTAAAACTGTATGCCCTCTTTCATCATGCATGGCTTTAATTTTACCATGATGTTTACCAGCCAACATATAATCTCCAATTTTAAGCGTTCCGTGTTGAACTAAGATAGTCGAAACATACCCTTTTCCTTTATCTAAGAAAGCCTCAACAACAGTTCCTTGAGCTGCTTTATTTGGGTTTGATTTTAAATCTAAAATCTCTGCCTCTAGCAATACTTTTTCTAATAATTCTTTAACACCTAATCCAGTTTTTGCAGAAATATCATGTGATTGGATTTTTCCTCCCCAATCCTCAACAAGTAAATTCATACTTGCTAATCTTTCTTTTATTTTCTCTGGATTAGCATTTGGCTTATCAACTTTATTGATAGCAAATATAATTGGCACTCCTGCAGCTTGTGCGTGAGAAATAGCCTCTTTTGTTTGTGGCATGATATCATCATCCGCCGCAATTACAATAATTGCAACATCGGTAACTTGAGCTCCACGTGCACGCATCGCTGTAAACGCCTCGTGACCTGGTGTGTCTAAAAATGCAATTTTTTGACCATTATCTAATGTTACTCCGTATGCTCCAATGTGTTGTGTAATACCTCCAGACTCTCCAGCAATAACATTCTCTTTACGGATATAATCCAGTAAAGATGTTTTACCGTGATCGACGTGACCCATTACTGTTACAATTGGCGCTCTAACCACTAAGTCTTCTTCTCTGTCTTCAACTACCTCAATAGCTTCTTCGATATCTACAGTAATAAACTCAACTTCATAACCAAACTCATCGGCTACAATTGTTAATGTTTCTGCATCAAGACGCTGGTTCATGGTAACCATGATTCCAAGTGACATACAAGTACCAATAACTTTAGTAATTGGCACATCCATCATGATAGCAATTTCACCTACAGTAACAAACTCAGTAACTTTAATAGTTTTACTTCCTTCATCTAAAGCTCTTTGCTCATCATCAGATTTCTGACGGTGCGTATCTCTTTTATCTCTACGGTATTTAGCAGCTTTTGATTTACCACCTTTACCTTGTAGTTTTTCAAGTGTCTCTCTAATTTGGTTTTTTACTTCCTCTTCAGTAGGCTCAACCTTAGCTACAATTGCAGGACGGTTTCCTTTTACAAAACCTGGTCTTGAACTTCTGTTTGCATTAAATCCTCCTCCAGCTCCTCCTGTATTCGGAGTAATTTTATTAGGATTTGGTGTTCCTGGCGGCACAGCCGGTCTAGGCGCACCTGGTTTAGGAGCAATTCTTTTACGCTTATTTTTGTTAGCGTTATTTGCAGCTGCTCCTGGAGCTCCTGGTTTATTAGGAGTTATCTTTGGATCTTCTTTTTTCTTTTTAGGCTTATTAAATTGAGATAAATCAATTGTTTGACCTGTAAGTGTAGTTCCAGATAATTTTTGATATTGTGTTGTTATAGATTCTTCAACAGGAGGTGTTACTACAGCAGGTTCTGTTTTTACAACAGGCGCTTTTTCTGCAGGAACCACTACTACTGGCTTAACTTCTTTTTTCTCTACAACAGGTTTTTCTTCTTTTTTCTCAGTAACAGCAACTGGTGGTTGTACAGGTTGAACTACCTCTTTTATAACAGGTTTTTCTTCTTTTACAACTTCCTTAGGTGTTTCAACTTTTTCTGGCTCTGCTACTGAAGGAGTGTTTGGAATAATTGCAGGTTTTTTTGGATTTAGATTAATTTTACCAACTTGAACAGGAGCTGTTACAACAGCTCTCGCTTTTATAACCTCTTGTTGTTTTTGGCGCTCTTCGTCTTGTTTGCGTTTGTCTTCAATTTCTTTTTCACGTTCTACACGCAATGCTTCTTTCTCTTTTCTCTTTTCCTCACCAACTTCTTTAGAAGCCTCCTTATTTCCCTTATCGCCCGCAAATTGGCTTTGTAGGATATTAAATTCCTGATTAGAAATTTTTGCGTTTGGATTTGCATCAATAGCAATTCCCTTATCTTTTAGATAATCCACAGCTCTTTCTAATGAAATATTTAATTCCCTTAAAACCTTGTTTATTCTTATTACTCTCTCTTCAGACATAAAACCTTTTTATTATTACCTATTCGTTGTGTTGTGAGAAAGATAGCTTAACTATCAAACTCTTCTTTTAGTATACGCATTACATCTAGAATTGTTTCCTCTTCTAAGTCTGTACGTCTTACTAAATCTTCTACTTCTTGTTTTAAAATACTCTTTGCAGTATCCAATCCTATTTTAGCAAACTCTTCGATAACCCATCCTTCGATTTCATCAGAGAACTCTGTTAATTCGACATCATCGTCTTCACCGCTTGCTACATCTCCTTCTCTAATAACATCAAGCTCATAGCCTGTTAATTGGCCCGCTAGTTTAATGTTATGACCACCTCTACCGATAGCTTTAGAAACTTCCTCTAATTTCAAGAAAACTTCGGCTCTTTTAGTTTCTTCATTAATCTTTATTGAAGATACTTTTGCTGGACTTAAAGCCCTTGTAATATATAATTGAATGTTACTAGTATAATTAATAACATCTATATTTTCATTTCCTAATTCACGTACAATTCCGTGAATACGAGAACCTTTCATACCTACACAAGCTCCAACAGGATCAATTCTATCATCATAAGAATCTACCGCTACTTTTGCTTTCTCTCCTGGTATTCTAACTACATTTTTAACTGTAATTAATCCGTCGAATACTTCTGGTATTTCTTGTTCAAATAATTTTTCTAAAAACTTCTCTGAAGTTCTAGACATAATAATTTGTGGTTTATTCCCTTTTAATTCAACACTTTCAATAATTCCACGAACATTATCTCCTTTACGGAAAAAGTCAGATGGAATTTGTTTTTCTTTTGGCAATACTATCTCATTTCCTTCATCATCCACCAAAATTACAACTCTTGGGCGAACATGGTGCACTTCGGCAGTATAAATATCTCCAATAATATCTTTAAATTGCTTATAAAGATTTGTATTATCGTGTTCATGTATTTTAGAAATCAAATTTTGGCGTAAAGCTAAAATAGCTCTTCTACCTAAATCAATTAATTTTACTTCTTCAGAAACCTCTTCTCCAATTTCAAAATCCGCTTCAATTCTTCTTGCTTCTGTCAAAGTAATCTCCTCATTTTCAAAATCAAGATCTTCGTCAGCAACGATTACTCTCCTTCTCCAAATTTCCATATCTCCCTTATCAGGATTTATGATAATATCAAAGTTATCATCTGAACCGTATTTTTTCTTCAATGCATTTCTAAATACATCTTCTAAGATTGCCATAAGCGTTACACGATCAATAAGTTTATCATCTTTAAACTCTGAGAATGAATCGATTAATGCTAAATTTTCCATGCGAATTCTTTAATTAAAATGTTACTGTAACAATTGCCTCTTTAATTTCTGTATAAGGTATTTGCTGCTCTTTTTGAACTGTTTCTTTTCCTTTTCCTAATTTCTTAGGTTCCCTTGCTTCCCAAGACAAAATTATGAAATCTTCATTAGCATCAACCAATTCAGCCTCAATTTTTTCACCATTAGTATTTACTATCAATGTTCTACCAATGTTTTTCTTGTATTGTCTAACCATTTTTAATGGAGATCCAACTCCTACCGAAGCAACTTCCAAAGAAAAATCTTGTTCCTCTCTGTCCAAATTATTCTCGATAGCGCGACTAACATCAATACAGTCTTGCAAGAGCACACCATTATCTCCATCCAAAGATACAATTATCTTGAAAGCATCGGTAATGGTTAAGTCTATTAAAAAAATTGATGGTTTTTCTAAGAGACCCTCAGCTATTAATACGTTTACTTTTTCTTTAAATGTCATACTTTTATAAAAAGAGGGGACATTTAGTCCCCTCATTATTTAGATTTTAATAAATAACGGTGCAAATATAGTGTTTTTTTATAAATCAAAATAAATTGATTGCTCTAAAAATATTTCTTATCTTTATATAAGCACCAAAATAAACGATTTTTCATGTAATTTAACATCAAAAAGTTATGAAACGCATACTAGTTCCCACCGATTTTTCCGAACATGCAGAAGACGCTTTAAAAGTCGCAGCGCAAATCGCAAAAAAGAATAATGCTGAAATAATCATACTACACACGTTAGAATTACCCAGCCAAATGAACGATGCCATTACTGGCGGAATTAGCATCCCTGAGACTATGCTTTTTATGAAAAAAGCAAACGAAATGCTTTCCAAAATCGCCGAGAGAGCCTACCTAGATGGACTTACAATAATCGAGATGACAAAACTCGACAGACCAGCAGAAGGAATTGAAAAAGTAGCTAATGAGCATGAAATTGACTTAATTATAATGGGCTCAAATGGCACTTCTGGACTTGAAGAATTAGTCATAGGATCAAACACAGAAAAAGTAGTTCGCCATTCTGAAATTCCAGTTTTAGTAATAAAAAAACATATGAACGAATTTAAAACAACAAATTTTGTTTTCGCTTCAGATTTTTCAAAAGAAATTGAAAAACCTTTTAAAAAATTGATAGAATTTGCAAAAATTTTTGATTCTAAATTACATTTAGTCATGATTTGCACCCCAAATAGTTTCAAACCGACCCATGTTGCAAAAAAAATAATGAATGATTTCATCACTCCATTTAATCTCGACAATTATTCAACTCATATTTATAACGACACTAATATCGAAAATGGAATTATTAACTTCTCAAATAGTATTGATGCTGATTTAATAGGTATGTGTACTCACGGAAGAACTGGATTTTCACATTTTTTCAACGGCAGTATTAGCGAAGACATAGTAAATCACGCTATACAACCAATAATAACGTTTAAAATATAAGCAAGCAACAATAAAAATCACACCGCAAGAAGAGCTACAAAATTTTTTAAATTTATTGCATAAAAAAAGCCTCTCAATTGAGAGGCTTTTTATGTTGGTCTACAAGGACTCGAACCTTGAAAGACTGCACCAAAAACAGTTGTGTTACCATTACACCATAGACCAGCAGTGCTGTTAAGCGAGTGCAAATTTAAAGCTTTTTTTGACTTATGCAAACTTTTTACAAAAACTTTATTGCATAAAAAAAGCCTCTCGATTGAGAGGCTTTTTATGTTGGTCTACAAGGACTCGAACCTTGAAAGACTGCACCAAAAACAGTTGTGTTACCATTACACCATAGACCAGCAGTGCTGTTAAGCGAGTGCAAATTTAAAGCTTTTTTTAGTTTGCACAAGCGTTTTGAGTAAAAATTTTAAAAAAAAATGCTTTTTTTTCCAAACAATCTCAACAATAACACGAAACCAATTCATACACAACAAATTACCCCAGCCAATTACTTTTATAGAAAAATTTGTTAATGCTCGTTTGATTACACAAAAAAACATTTTCTTTGTAAGATTAAATAAGGACAAATTTTTAACACCTAAATATGGCACAATTCAACTTTAATAAATGGAATACAATTATTGGTTGGTTAACTTTTACAATCGCTTTAATAACCTACACCCTTACTGTTGAACCTACAATGAGTTTTTGGGATTGTGGTGAATACATCGCTACAGCTGCAAAGCTTGAAGTAGGTCACCCACCCGGAGCACCTTTATACCAAATGATGGGTGCTTTCTTTGCAATGTTTGCAATAGACGATCAACATATAGCCTTAATGGTAAATATGATGTCTGTATTCTCTAGTGCATTTACAATACTATTCATGTTCTGGTCTTCTTCTATTATTCTTAAAAAAATGATAGCACGTTTTTCTGAAATCAACAAGAACAATGCCATTGTAATTCTAGGAAGCTCTTTTGTTGGAGCTTTAGCTTATACATTCTCTGATAGTTTCTGGTTTAATGCTGTTGAAGCAGAAGTTTACGCTATGGCATCCTTATTAATTGCTTTACTTTTTTGGTTGGGATTACGTTGGGAACAAGACATGCATACTCCAAGAGGAAATAAATGGTTGCTGATCATATCATTAGTAGTTGGTCTTTCATTTGGGGTGCATTTCATGGCATTACTTACTGTTCCTGCAATTGGATTCCTTTACTTCTTTAAAAACTACGAAAAAGTCACCATTAAAAACTTTATTATCGCCAATATCGTGGTAGTAGCAGTCTTACTATTCATTTTTATATTATTACTTCCGTTAACAATGGCTTTCTTTGGTAAAACCGAGATCTTCATGGTTAACGAAATGGGAATGCCTTTTAATTCAGGAACTATTTTTGTAGCCTTGGTTTTTATCGCTTTCTTTTATTTCGGATTACGTTACACTAAACAAAAAGGCCTTGTTTTTTACAATACAATAATACTTTGTATCTTATTCATTTTAATTGGATTCTCTACTTGGTTAATGCTACCTATTAGAGCCAATGCCAATACAGTAATTAACGAGAATAAGCCTTCGGATGCAACCGAGGTACTTGCTTATTATAATCGTGAACAATATGGCGCTAACCCTTTGTTTTACGGACCTCAATACACAGAAATGTTTGCAGGATTAGACAAAAACACTCCTTATCTTGACAAAAAACCAAATTACGAAAGAGATTATAAGACTGGTAAATATATAATCACAAACAATTATAAAAATGCTGTGCAAAATTCTGATGATGCACAAAAAGCATTTTTACCAAGAATGTGGAGCACCGATCATGCAGAGAATTACGTAAACTTTACCAACCCTCCTGCATTTAAGATAAATCCAAACTATCCTTACGAAGATGATTTACAAAAATACGGCATTGACCCAAGTCAATTATCTGAAGAAGAATACAATAAAGCAACTGCCCAACTGAGACATGAGGTTGAAAAAACAATCATGGAATTCAAAAAAGCCTATACTCAAAAACAAATTGACAACGATGGTTATATTAAATTCTTAAAAAGCTACGGAGATTACTTAATTATTGAGAAACCAACAATGACAGATAACTTCGGCTTTATGTTCGAATATCAATTTGGATATATGTACTGGAGGTATTTAATGTGGAATTTTGTTGGCCGTCAAAGTGATGTTCAAGGAAAATACGACAATTTAGACGGAAACTGGATTAGCGGAATCAAATTATTAGATTCAATCCACTTGGGTTCTCAAGACAACTTACCATCAGATGTATTAAATAACAAAGGAAGAAATGTTTATTTCTTCTTACCATTCATCCTTGGCTTAATTGGATTAATGTATCATGCTAATAAAGATTTAAAGAGCTTCTATGTTCTACTCGCTTTATTCTTATTTACTGGTTTCGCACTAAAAATATACCTAAACGAAAGACCTTTTGAACCTCGAGAGAGAGATTATGCACTAGTAGGATCCTTTTATGTATTTGCCATCTGGATTGGATTTGGTGTATATGCCCTCTATGAAAGTTTACAGAAATATATTGCTCCAAAAATTGCTGGACCTATAGTTATTGTCGGTAGCTTACTTGCGGCACCGGTACTTATGGCTTCTCAAAACTGGGACGATCATGACAGATCAAACAAATACACTGCTTTATCAATGGCTAAAGCGTATTTAAACTCATGTGATCCAAATGCTATTTTATATACCATTGGTGATAATGATACCTTCCCATTATGGTACGCTCAAGAAATTGAGCACATCAGAACTGATGTGAAAATCGTAAACACAAGTTTATTCATGACTGATTGGTATATTGATCAGATGAAAATGAAAGCTTACGAATCAGATCCGTTGCCAATTTCTTTTACACATGATCAATATGTGGGAGATAAACGAGATTACGTAGCTCACATTCCAAAAATAGACAGCCGATGGGATATTAAAGATTTTATAAATTTTATAAAAAATCCAAAGTCAACTGTTGAAATGCAAAACGGACAAACAATTCACTTTTACCCAACTAATAAAATTCGTCTTACTATAAACAAAGACAATATTATTAAGAATAAAGTAGTTGCTCCAAAGTATTATGACTCTATAGTTCCTTATATCGACATCGATATTAAAGGGAACGCCATATATAAAAATCGTTTGATGATGCTTGATATATTAGCAAACAACGACTGGAAAAGACCTATTTATTTTAGTGGAGGTGCTTTTGATGATGAAGATTATCTATGGCTAAAAAACTACCTTCAACTTGATGGTATGGTATATAAACTTGTGCCTATCAAAAACGTTCCTTCTAAAGAAGGCGGCCCAATGGATATGGGACAAATTGACACTGATAAAATGTATGATATCGTAATGAAATGGGACTGGGGCAACAGCGATAGTGATAAAATTTATCACGATCCTGAAACCAGACGAAACAGTATCACATATCGTACGAACCTTTCTAGACTGATGAAACGATTAATCGCTGAAGGTAAAATTGACAAAGCCAAAAACATCATCAATTTAGCAATGACTAAAATGCCATTGGATAAATTTGGTTATTACTCATTAGTTGAGCCCTTTGCTAAAGGATATTATGATGTTGGCGAAAAAGCTAAAGCACATGATTTACTAGAAAAACTAATAAACAAATACAAAGAAAACCTTGACTATTACAGTCATTTAACTCCTTCTGAGCAATCAAGCCTAGCTATCGATATCATTACCGATATCGAAAGATACAGAAGCTTATTACAAGTAATGAAAGACAGTAAAGATTTACCTTTTTACAATAAACAAAAAGCCATCTTTAATACTTATGTAAATGTTTTTGAGCGATTTGGTCGTGAAAAGGAATAAATAATATTCAAAATATAATAATTAAAAAATGTAGCGCTATTGAAAAATACCGCTACATTTTTTATTTTTACATAATCTAAAATTTCTGAAAATGAGTTTTTATTGGATCAAAACAAACAAGCTAATTAAACATCTTTTTTCTAACTACTATTGGGACATACCTAATAAGGAGAATAAAGTTTATTTGACTTTTGATGACGGCCCTACTCCCGAAATCACTGAATGGGTTTTATCTGAACTCAAAAAACGAAATGCTAAAGCCTCTTTCTTCTGTATTGGAAATAACATCGAAAAACATCCTGAGATTTTCAAAAAAATAATCGATGATGGACATAGTATAGGAAACCACACTTACGACCACTTAAAAGGATGGAAAACCACTACTGCAGCTTACTTAAACGATAGCCTTTTATGTGACAAACAAATTAAAAAATCTTCTACTAAAATCATTCCGTCAAAGATTTTTCGCCCTCCTTATGGGAAAATAACAAAATCACAATCGGCACAGTTACGCCAACTAGGATATAAAATAATAATGTGGGATGTTTTAAGCGCAGATTTTGATCGAAGTATAACTCCCGAAAAATGCTTGCAGAATGTAATCAAAAATGTGAAATCAGGGAGCATCATTGTTTTTCACGATAGCATAAAAGCATCGCAAAACCTTAAATTTGCATTACCAAAAACATTAGATTATTTAAAGGAAAACAATTTTATATTTGATGTTATTTATTAAACACAGAACATCCAATAAAGTATAAAATACCACAAGTTTGCAGTATGTAGAAGAGATTAGAATTGCTCTTGCACAATTCCAATAATAGTATTTGCATCTAATTCACCAGATTGCCTCCAAATCATCTGACCTTCTTTATATATCATCAAAGTAGGTAGCCCTTTAATTCTAAGAGCATCGGCTAATTCCTGATTTTTATCCACATCTATTTTAATCACCTTAGCTTTATCGCCTAGCGCAGCTGCAACATCCTTAATTACAGGATGCATTGACACTGATGATTCGTTCCAATCGGTGTAAAAATCTATTAACACTGGAACTTGAGCATTTATAAGTTCTCCGAATTTTGACATAAAACCAAAAATTTAATCTTTTTAAATCTACTAAAAAGAATTTATTATATACAAATGTAGCATTTTTAACGAATTATGCCACATTCTTCCCTTTTTTTAGTTCAATCACGGTTATTTCGGGCATTATCCCTACACGTCCTGGATAAGCATGAAAACCAAAACCACGATTTACATATACATAGCGGCCTGCATTTTCATACAAACCAGCCCATTGTTTGTACACATATTGTGCCAAACTCCATTTAAAATATCCTGGAATTTCAATTCCAAATTGCATCCCATGCGTATGTCCTGACAAAGTAAGGTGAAAATTCTTAGGATGATTTTTTATTTCATACTCCCAATGACTTGGATCATGGCTCATTAAAACTTTAAAATCTTCTTGTTGAACATTTTGCGAAGCCTTATTTAAATCGCCTGCTTTTTTAAAATTATGCCCCCAATTTTCTACACCTACCAAAGCTATTTTATCTTCTCCTTTTTGGATATAAGTATGTTCATTCAACAACAATTGAAATCCTATTTGCTCATATAATTTTTTTATAGCTTCAAAATTTTCCTCTTTCTTTTCCTCTGATGGCCAAGTAACATATTCACCATAATCATGATTCCCTAAAACTGAATATTTACCATACTTAGGGTCTTTAATTTTATTGAATGTCTCTAACCAAGGATGCATTTCGGTAGCATGCGTATTAACGATATCTCCTGTAAACAAAATCATATCCGAATTTTGTTCATTTACCAAATCGATGGCATAACTTATTTTCTCTGGATTATCGAAGCTTCCTGAGTGTACATCTGATATTTGTGTAATTCTAAACCCATCAAAAGCATCTGGCAAATCTGGAAAAAATACCGTTTGTTTAAATACTTTAAAATTATACCTCCCTTCAAAAATTCCATAAATCAGTGATAAAAAAGGAACCGCAGCCAAACCTACTGCCAATTGGCTTACAAATTTTCTTCGGCTCGGAATTACACTATTTGTTGTTGTATTTGGATTTTCGATAAAATAATTAACAATCCCAACTCCTGCACGAAAAACATCTTCACCTAAAAGCACTAATGTTATTACAATTTTTGGCACATAAACCAATAGCATTAATCCCATTGTAAACATGGTTTGCTTAGTTTGCCCTACTGAACGATCAAATTGCGTAAAAGAATATATTATAAATACAAAAAGCAGTAAACTTATTATTTGGTAACTAATCAAAAGCCATCTTAATTTAATTAAAGTTCGGATAGCCTGAAAAGAATACAACTCTATAAATAAAAAAAGAGCGCAAATAATTATAAAACGAATGACCATTGGTATTTTTTTTTAGGCAAAGTAACAAAGAATGAAAATGCAACAACTTTTAATTATCAAAATTTTAACGCAAGCAATAACAAAAAAGCTGATGAATAAATTCACCAGCCTTTCACCTACTAAAACTATTATTTTACTTACCCCCTTATATAAATTATTAGCCCTAATTTACAGTAAGTAAAATACCTATCAAACCCTTATTTTTTTGCTTTTGCAGCTTCTGGCTTAGCTACTTCTGTTTTCACCGCTTCGGCTTTTTTATCTGCTTTCTTTTTAGCATGTTTAGTCGCTTTAACTTCTTTTGTTGGAGTTGTTTGTGCTGGAGTTGTTTGTGCACTTACCATTGCTGTTGTTCCTAAAACTGCTATAGCTAGCATTAATACTTTTTTCATGATTGTGGTTTTTATGATTATTAACTCATTATTTATAGGTCAAAGATATCTTCACTAAATGAAGATTAAATGAAGTTTTACCCTACCTAAAAACTTTAACTTTTAATTAAGTTTTAACTCGTTGGGCGTAATTACTTCGCCTATTTGCCTTGCTCGGATCATAAAAACTCAATTAAACACATAGAAACATAGATTTTATGTCCAAAAAAGAATACAATAAGAAATACATTTCTTTCGCATAGCTAGCTATGTGCGCTTTAAATAAGTGAAACGCCTTATTTTTAGCTAAAAAAACTATGTTTCTATGTGTAGAAATAATTATACCCAACAGGTTAAGCTTTAATGCTATTTGGGAATAATAATAAAAACGTGGTTCCTTCATTTGGTTTCGAAGTTACCTTTATATCTATATGATGAAATGATGCGATACTATCGGCAATAGCCAAGCCTAAACCTTGCCCTTCCTGATCGGAATTAATGCGAGTAAATCGATTAAATATATTTTCGATTTGGGTTTCATTCATTCCAATTCCCGAATCGGAAATAGACAAGTAATATTGTTGATTTAAAAAACCATCACTTACAACAATACTTCCTTTCTCTTTATTATACTTTATTGCATTTGTCACCAAATTGTACAATAAGATATGTATTAATGTTTTATTACCTACGAAATTAAAATCATGCTCCATTTTATTAGAAAACGCTATTTCTTTATCATCAATTCTGTCCTGAAGATCTTCATACAAACCACTTACGATTTCATGAAAATTGATAACTTCATTGGCTGCATACTGATTATTTTCTATTCGGGAAATTAGCAATAAATTATTGATTATTTTCTTCAACATATCCAGTGTCTTGAGCGAACTGACAATTTTATCTACTGCATTATCATTCAACGATTCATTTTGTAATAAGTTCTCAAATTTATTTTTCAATAATGCTATCGGAGTTAATAGTTCATGAGATACATTGGATATAAATTGCTTTTCTTTTTTAAATAGCTCCCCTATCCTATCCATCATTTGGTTTAAAACAGAGTCTAATTCTCTAAAATCTGCTGAATGTGCTTTTATGGGAGTATGATCAAAAGCTTCTGGCTCATTTACCCGACGTATTTTTGTATCAATAATTTTATAAAAAGGCTTGAGTAAATACTCTATATAAAAAGTATCTGCCAAGAATGTTATCAAAACTATCACAACCAAAACTATAATTATAAAGAGCTTAATTATAAACGTAAGATCTTTTACTTCTGCCAAACTGCTTCCTATCTCTAGCTCATATCCTATATTCTCGTAAGTAAAATGATATTGTAATATTCTGTATTCATTTTCTTCTCCTTCTATAATCCTGTTTTCATTAACAAAAGTGGTTTTTTCCTGATTTGGTAGTTTTTGCAACCTCGAAAGCACCAAAAATTCACTATGTAAGCTCGAAAACTGTGAATAGGTTTCGGTTGAATCATCTGCATTTACGATAAAATCATCTATCTCATTTTGGTTTAAATGCTCTATGAACTTCTTTTTCTTCTCTACAAGTCCGTTATTAATATGTCTATAAACTACATTTTCAACCAAAATAGGCAGCATTAACCATAGTACTAAAATCACCAACAACCGTGTTAGTGCATTAAAAATGGCTAATTGATGTTTTATTTTCACGTTTAATTTAGTTAGGTATTAATACGATATCCTACATTTCTGACTGTTTCAAACCAATCTATAGTTGTGTGTTTGTCTAGTTTTTTTCGAAGGTTTCGAACATGTACATCTATAAAATTTGAATCGGAATTGATCTCCAGAATATCTCCCCAAATATGTTCTGTTAATTGCAATCTTGTAATTACACGGTTTTTATTCAATACTAAATATTGAAAAATATCGAATTCTTTCTTGGTTAAATTAATCGGCATTCCTTCATAACTTACTTTGTAATCTTGCAATTGCAATGAAAACCCATGTACTACCAAATCATTTAAGGTATAACCATGCATTCTACGAATAACCGCAAATAAACGTGCACTTAATTCTGTTAATGCAAATGGCTTGGTAAGATAATCGTCGGCACCAAGATGCAAACCATCAATCCTGTCATCTAGCCCTCCTCGTGCTGTAATAACGATTACTGCAATTTTAGATTTTGTTTTTCGTACTGCCTTCAGAACATCAAAACCATCTCCATCTGGCAAACCTAAATCAAGTAACATAGCATCATAATCATTTCCTCCTATTTCATCTAATGCCTCATTACAGGTATTTGCAATTTTACATACATAACCACCATCGCTCAAAAAATCACGAACCTCGATAGCCAGCTCTTTATTATCTTCGACAATAAGAATATTCATAAACTGTGTTTTATTAATTAAAAGTAAGCAAATAATGAAAACGTAATTTTTTAATTATTAAAAAATTAACGCCTGTTTCAATAAAAAAAGCTGATAAATTTCTTTATCAGCCTTATCAATAATTATCCTTTTTGTTTTACCTACCGCTATCAACCCTCATTTAAAGCAAAACAAAAAAGATATCTATTTTTTCGCTTTCATAGGTTCAACTTTAGGCGCTGTTGTTTTTGCTGTTTTTGTTTTTTTATCTGCTTTTGCTTTTGGGTGTTTGGTCGCTTTAACTTCTTTTACTGGAGTTGCTTTAACCGGAGTTGTAGCTGCGCTAACCATTGCACTTGTTCCTAAAACTGCTACTAATAACATTACTAAATTTCTCATGATTTCTAATATTTAAAAATTAATTATCTCTTATTTTATACACCAAATTTACATCTGCAAAATGAAGACAAAATGAAGAAATAAGTGATATTAAAATTTTAACTTGATATTAACGATTTTCGCATAAAACACTAATTCTACACAATATTTATAGACAAAACAATATGATCGTATTAGCAAAGACGCACTGCGGTGCGCCTCTACGGATGATGAAAAGCATTGCCAATAAAACATTTCAATTCTAATTTAAGTTTATCCCGATTAAATTTTCAAGAACCGAATCGTTTTTAAAACCCAATTGTTTATTTTTACAGACTAATATTTTTTTTATGTCAACTCAAAAACGTCTTTTTCTTCTTGATGCTTACGCTTTAATATTTCGTGGTTATTACGCCTTTATAAAAAACCCACGAATCAATTCCAAAGGAATGGATACCTCTGCAATCATGGGGTTTATGAACTCTCTTTTGGATGTTATAAAAAGAGAAAAACCAGATCATTTAGCAGTAGCTTTTGACAAAGGAGGAAGTGCTTTACGTAATGAGATATTCCCTGAGTACAAAGCCAATCGCGATGTAACTCCCGAAGCTATAAAAATTGCTGTACCTTATATACATGAATTATTAAAAGCAATGCACATCCCAATTATAGAAGTTGCGGGTTATGAAGCCGATGATTTAATTGGAACTATTGCAAAACAAGCCGAAAAAGAAAACTATAAAGTTTTTATGGTAACGCCAGATAAGGATTTTGCACAATTGGTATCTGAAAATATATTTATGTACAAACCTGCCCGAATGGGTAATGGAATAGAAATTTGGGGTGTTCCTGAAGTATTGGCTAAATTTGAAATCGAACGTCCGGAACAAGTAATCGATTTTCTTGGAATGATGGGTGATGCTGCCGACAATATTCCTGGACTTCCTGGTGTTGGAGAAGTTACTGCCAAAAAACTATTGAAAGAATACGGCTCTATGGAAAACCTTTTGGCAAATACCGACAAGCTAAAAGGAAAAATGAAAGAAAACATCGAGGCTAATGCCGAGAAAGGATTATTATCTAAAACATTGGCAACTATTTTATTAGATTGCCCTGTAACTTTTAACGAAACTGATTACGAGTTAACACGTCCTGATATCGAAAAAACCGATGCTATTTTTCAAGAATTGGAATTTAGAAGAATGGCGGAGCAATTTGACAACCTTTTTAAAGCGGATGGAAGCGGATTAGCAACTACTGCAGCAGCTCCTGATGCTAAATTATATAAAAAACCACAACCGAAAAACGATGATCAATTTGATCTTTTTGGAAGTGCTACTATTAATGAAGAAAATCCAGAAGCGCAAAGAACTTCTTTTTATAGCAATTTAGAAAACACACCGCACTCATACCAAATCGTACAAGGTGATTTAGGCTTAAAACTGCTTTTGCAAAATTTACAGAAGCAAACGGCTGTTTGTTTTGATACCGAAACTACTGGATTAAATGCTTTACACGCCGAATTGGTTGGAATTTCATTTTCTTATGAAAAAGGAAAAGGTTTTTATGTTCCGTTTCCAGAAAATCAAGAGGAAGCAAAAGCATTAATCGAAAAATTTATTCCGTTTTTTGAAAATGAAGCAATCGAAAAAATTGGACAGAATTTAAAATACGATTTAAAAATATTATTGAATTATGGCATTTCTGTAAAAGGAAAATTATTCGATACTATGATTGCGCATTACCTGATTAATCCTGATATGCGTCATAATATGGATATTTTATCAGAAACCTATTTAAAATATGCTCCAAAATCTATTGAAGATTTAATTGGTAAAAAAGGAAAGAATCAAAAATCGATGCGCGATGTTGCACTCGAAGACATAAAAGAATACGCTGTTGAGGATGCCGATGTAACTTTGCAACTTAAAGAAATATTCACAACTGAATTAGACAAAACCGAAACTAAAAAATTATTCGACGAAATCGAGATTCCATTGGTTAGTGTTTTGGCTGCTATGGAAACTGAAGGAATTCGTCTTGATGTAGATTTCTTAAAATCATTATCAGAAGAATTAGGCAATGATATTAAAACATTAGAAGCCAAAATCTACGAAATAGCAGGAGAACAATTCAACCTTGCCTCACCAAAACAATTGGGTGATATCTTATTTGATAAATTAAAAATTGGTGGAGCTAAGCAAAAGAAAACTAAAACAGGTCAATACGCAACTGGTGAGGAAATCTTAAGCTATTTAGCCAAAGACAATGAGATTGTAGCTGCAATTCTAGATTGGCGTTCTCTTGTAAAATTACAAAACACCTATGTAGAAGCTTTACCATTACAAGTAGATCCAGTTTCTAAAAGAGTTCATACCGATTATATGCAAACTGTAGCCGCAACAGGTCGTTTAAGCTCCAACAATCCTAACTTACAGAATATCCCAATTCGTACCGAAAGAGGACGACAAATACGTAAAGCTTTTATTGCTCGCGATGAAAATTATACGTTAATCTCTGCCGATTACTCTCAGATAGAATTGCGCATCATCGCTGCTTTAAGTGGTGAAGAAAATATGATTAAAGCATTCCAGAATCATGAAGACATTCATAAATCTACCGCTTCTAAAGTATTCAATGTAGCTTTAGAAGAAGTGACTCGTGAACAACGTAGCCATGCCAAAACGGTAAACTTTGGTATTATCTATGGTGTTTCGGCTTTTGGTTTAAGTAATCAAACCTCATTATCAAGAAGCGAAAGCGCAACATTAATCGAAGCATATTACAAAACATATCCAAGATTAAAATCATACATCCAAGAACAGATAGATTTCGCTAGAGAAAATGGTTATGTACAAACTATTCTAGGTCGTCGTCGTTATTTAAAAGATATTAATTCACAAAACGCAATCGTACGTGGCGGAGCCGAAAGAAATGCTGTAAACGCACCAATTCAAGGAAGTGCTGCCGATGTTATTAAAATTGCGATGATTAATATTCATAAGAAACTAACATCTGAAAACTGGAAATCTAAAATGTTACTTCAAGTACATGATGAACTTGTGTTTGATGTACACAATGACGAACTAGAAAAAATTCAACCCATGATTAAACACGAAATGGAAAACGCATTTATAATGGCAGTTCCATTAGAAGTAGAATTAGGTATGGGAAGAGATTGGCTAGAGGCGCATTAATTACACAACCTTATATAAAACAAAAAATCCATTAGCCGAGCTAATGGATTTTTTGTTTTATTTAGATTTTCTTGTTGACTCTCTTTCTTTCAGTTTGGTTTTGATTACTATGGTTTCGTAATCGCTGCTCTCATCTTCTTTTTCTTCTAATCTTGAGATTAATCGTTTGGCAGCAACTTCGCCAATTTCTATTCCGTGTTGGCTTATTGTAGTCAAACTTGGTGATAATCGTCTCGAAGCCAAAATTCCGTCGGCAAAACCTATTATTGATATGTCTTCTGGAACTCTATATCCTTTTTTCAAACTAACCCTTAAAGCTGCAACTGAATCATTTTCGTCTAAAGCAAAAATAGCATCAATTTTATGGTCAAAAATAGCATCAATTTTACTTTTCATATCTTCTTCTGAATCGGTACGAAGAATGATATTTTCATTTACAGGAATATTATTATCCTCTAAAGCTTTTAGATATCCATCAGCTCTCAATTTCCCAACACTTAAATTATCTACTGAAGAAATTAAGGCGATATTCTTGCATCCTAAATTAATTAAATGCTGTGTTGAATTTAAAGCTGAATCAAAATCATCAACTACCACTTTATCACACTCTACTCCTTCTGCAATCCTATCAAACATTACAATTGGCGTTCCGTCGTTTATAATTTCTTTAAAGTGATTGTATTCTTGTAATTTTTGAGCTTCTTCAGAAACCGACAATATGAAACCATCAATCGTTCCGTTGCTCAACATTTCAAGCGTATGAATCTCTTTCTCCAAAGACTCATTCGAAATACAGGTAATCACATTATATCCTTTTTTATCAGCTACTTTTTCGATACCACTAAAAACCTTAGCGAAAAATGAGTTTAATATGTTAGGTATAATAACTCCTATCGTTTTTGTTTTACGGTTTTTTAAATTCAAACCAATAACATTCGGTTTGTAATTTTTTAGTTTGGCATACTCTTTAATTTTAATTTTAGTTTGCTCACTAATTTCAGGACTATCATTAAGTGCCTTAGAAACTGTAGACACAGAAACATTAAGTTCTTTTGCGATTTGTTTTAGAGTTGCTTTAGCTTTCATTTAAGATAATTTTATTGAATTAATACAAATATAGTAGAATTAAAGAAATTAAACCAAAAAACAGACAAAACCTACATTAAAATTTCAAGTAATTACATCTCCTTCTTAAAATAGTTTAAACAAAAAATTAAAAAAAAGCCAAAATTTAAAACCGCCCTCCTAAAAATTTCGTTTATAACTATTTACGCATGATTATAATTACTATTAATAACCACTTTAAAGAAATTGAATTATGAAAAACGAAGTTAAAATTCACGAAGTTAACCCCTTACTCAGCGACAGAAGGAGTTTTCTTAAGATCAGTGGACTAACGCTTGTTAGCACTGGCTTACTTTTGGCAGGATGCAGTCACGATGATAATGAAGACATGCCCATAGATGACACTTCACTACCCGGAATTAGAAATGGAGTCTTCGATTTAGGCTCTGGAGATTTCGGTGTATTAACATATGCATATGCCTTAGAACAATTAGAGGCAGATTTTTATACTAAAGTTGTAAATGCATCGAGTTTTAACTCTGTTTTTAACGATATTGAAAAACAAGTACTTACCGACTTGTATCATCATGAAGTAATTCACAGAGATTTTTTTAAAGCTGCTTTAAGCGGAGCGCTCCCTAAACCAAGCACTCAATTACTTCCTAGCTTGGCTTTTAATTACGGAGCTATGAATTTTAACAGTCGTACTGAAGTACTTGCAACTGCCAAAGCTCTTGAAGACACAGGAGTTGCCGCATATAATGGTGCAGGAAAACTAATTAAAAGTGCAGATTATTTAGTATTAGCAGGCAAAATTGTTTCTGTAGAGGCAAGACACGCTTCGGCTATTAGAAGTTTGATTAACCCAAACTCTAAAGATTTTGCGGGCGATGATGTGGTAAATGCCACAACTGGTTTAGATGTAGCAAAAGATCCATCTAAAATCTTAGCTGTTGCAGGAGGATTTATAACTACTCCATTTACAGCAAAATATTTACCATAACCACAACTCATAAAATCTAGAAATTATGAACATACTAAAATTTATAGAAACTTTTGCTGACGAAAGCGCGATGAGAAGCACTGGTTCAAGAAGAGACAGTTTTACACAATTTGGAAATATAGGAAAGACTTTAGCAATAGCTTCAATTCCATTCGGATTATCTTCATTAGCCAATAAAGCTCTAGCCAAAGATATAACTGCAACTCCAGCAACTCCAATCGGAGCATTACAGTTTGCATTAACATTAGAATATCTGGAAAATGAATTTTACGCCATGGCATTAGACCACGGAGTTATTCCTGCGTCTGAAAATGGTGGACGCGATTTAAAAGTTTTTCAACAAATTGCAGCCCATGAATCAAGTCATGTTAAATTTTTGATTGCAGGATTAGGCGGACCAGCAAGCGCAAACTTTGTTCCTAAACCTACTTTTGACTTTACTGTTGGTGGAACTTTTGATCCATTTAATGATTATCCAACATTTCTAGCATTAGCACAAGCATTTGAAGATACGGGAGTAAGAGCCTATAAAGGTCAGGCAGGAAATTTAATTTCTACACCTGATTTATTAACAGCCGCATTACAAATACATTCGGTAGAAGCACGTCATGCATCAGAAGTACGACGATTACGTGGCCTTAAAGGATGGATAAATGGTAATGAAAGAGGTACAGGAATGCCTGTGGAAACTCAAGCTGTATATAATGGAGAAGAATTAACTGTACAAGCAGGATATAATACTGCTACCTTATTTGGAGCCTCGGCAGGTTCAGAAGCCTATGATGAACCACTTACTACGCAACAGGTTGTAGACATAGCAAATTTGTTTATTGTGTAACAAAATTTACTCCAAAATATCCGAACCAGCTTACTTAATTGTAAAGCTGGTTTTTTTATTCTTTTAAATAAAAAGATATCTCCTGATTTTCAGCAGTTAAAATAATCTTTTAAGGTATTTGTATTTAAAATAATTAATTGTACTTTTGCAACCCCTTTATTGGGGATGGAATGTTTAATTAAAATAATATTATGGACGCATTAAGCTACAAAACAGTTTCAACTAGCAAAGCCACTGTAACTAAAGAGTGGATTGTTGTTGACGCTGAAGGTCATAACTTAGGACGTCTTGCTTCAAAGGTTGCAATGATCTTAAGAGGTAAGTACAAGCCTAGTTACACACCGCACGTTGACTGTGGAGATAACGTAATTGTTATCAACTCAGAAAAAATTAACCTTACAGGTACAAAAATGGATGACAAAATTTACATGCGTCATACAGGTTACCCAGGAGGACAAAGAACTTTAACTGCTAAAGTATTGCAAGCAAAAAACCCTGCATTATTAGTAGAAAAAGCAGTAAAAGGAATGTTACCTAAGAACAAATTAGGAGCTGAACTTTTCAGAAATTTAAATGTTGTTGTAGGATCTGAGCACAAACAAGGAGCTCAAAAACCTAGAACTGTTAACCTAAACGATCTTAAGTAATGGGAGTTATTCACAAAATCGGTAGAAGAAAAACCGCTGTTGCACGTGTTTATGTTTCAGAAGGAACAGGAAAAATCACTGTAAACAAAAAAGAATTCGCAACCTATTTCCCAACTGCAACTTTGCAATACAAAGTTTTACAACCAATGTCTATGACAGAAAATGTAAACAACTTTGATGTAAAAGTAAACGTTTACGGAGGTGGTTCAACTGGTCAAGCAGAAGCTGTAAGAATGGCATTAGCACGTGTTATGTGTGAAGTAAATGCTGAAAACAGAGCTATCTTAAAACCAGAAGGTTTATTAACAAGAGATCCAAGAATGGTTGAACGTAAGAAATTCGGTCAGAAGAAAGCTCGTAAGAGATTCCAATTCTCTAAACGTTAATATTACCTGTCTTGTTCATTTAGGACAAGGCATCTCAATTATTATTGAATTTAAAAAACACAGTTGTTGTTGCTCTCCTATCGAGGTAGGAAATAGTTTAGCATCTAAATGTATAAAGCCTGGGAAACCGCCATTTATGCATTGCTAATCAACAGAACGTAAACTAGTACAAAAATGGCAAACAAAATAGACGTAAAAGAATTACTAGAAGCAGGTGTTCACTTTGGACACATGACTAGAAAATGGGATCCAAACATGGCTCCTTACATTTATATGGAGCGTAATGGTATTCACATTATCAATCTATATAAAACTGCAGCAAAAATTGAAGAGGCTAATGAAGCTTTGAAAAAAATCGCTGCATCAGGTAGAAAAATATTATTCGTTGCTACCAAAAAACAAGCTAAAGACATCGTTGCTGATAAAGCAAAAGCTGCAAACATGCCTTATATAACTGAAAGATGGCCTGGTGGAATGCTAACTAACTTCGTGACTATCCGTAAAGCTGTTAAAAAAATGGCTACTATTGATAAAATGAAGAAAGACGGTACTTTCATGACACTTTCTAAGAAAGAGCGTTTACAAGTAGATCGTCTTCGTGCTAAACTAGAGAAAAACTTAGGTTCAATCGCAGACATGTCTAGACTACCTGCAGCATTGTTCGTAGTAGATATCAAAGCTGAACATATCGCAATAAAAGAAGCACAAAAATTAAACATTCCAGTTTTCGCAATGGTGGATACTAACTCTGATCCTAGAGAAGTAGAGTATGTTATCCCATCAAATGATGATGCTTCTAAGTCAATTGATAAAATTTTATCTTTAGTTACAGCTGCAATCGTTGAAGGTCTTTCTGACAGAGGTTCTGATAAAGAGACTGAAGCGTTGTTACCTGCTACAGAAGAAGCGGCTCCTGCTGCTGAAGCTGTTGTTGAGGCTCCTGCTGCTGAAACAAAAGAATAAATAAACTTTTAAATTCCAATTTTTAAATTCCAAATCCCATAAAAAATTAGAAACGTTACGTTGATAATTTGATAAAACTGGAATTTGAGATTTAAAGATTGGAATTTTTACTTTTAACTCATAAAAAAATATACAATATGGCAACAATTACTGCTGCAGACGTAAATAAATTAAGACAAGTTACAGGTGCCGGAATGATGGACTGTAAAAAAGCTTTAGTTGAAGCTGAAGGAGATTTCGATAAAGCTATACAAAACCTTAGAGAAAAAGGACAAAAAGTTGCTGCTAATCGTTCTGACCGTGAGTCTTCTGAAGGAGCTGCTGTTTCTTTTATTAATGCTGACAAAACTAGAGGAGTTATCATCACTTTAAACTGCGAAACAGATTTCGTAGGTAAAAATGAGGCTTTCGTAACTTTGGCTAAAGAATTAGTAGAAAAAGCTATCAATTTCTCTTCTAAAGAAGAATTCTTAGCTTCAGATTTCAACGGAATGACTGTTGCTGAAAAATTAATCGAGCAAACTGGTGTTATTGGTGAAAAAATCGAAATCGGTGGTTTTGAAATTTTAGAAGGTGCTTTTGTTGGATCTTATGTTCACGTTAACAAAATTGCTGCATTAACTGCAATTTCTGCACCAATTGCTAATGGTGACGTTTTAACTAAAGACATCTCTATGCAAGTTGCTTCTATGGGAGCTGATACATTATCTTACAAAGATTTTGACCCATCTTTCGTTGCTTCTGAACTTGCTGCTCGTATTGCAGTAATCGAAAAAGAAAATGAAGAGGCAAAACGTTTAGGAAAAACTTTAAAAAATGTTCCTAAATATATTTCTTTCTCTCAATTAACGGAAGAAGTTTTAAAACAAGCTGAAGAAGATGCTAAAGCTGAATTAAAAGCTGAAGGTAAACCAGAGCAAATTTGGGACAAAATTATCCCAGGAAAAGTTCAACGTTTCATCTCTGACAACACTACTTTAGATCAAGAGAAAGCTTTATTAGATCAAAACTTCATCAAAGATGATAGTAAAAAAGTTGGTGATTATGTTAAAGGATTCAACGTTGAAATTACAGGTTTCAAAAGAGTTGCTTTAGGATAATCTATATTCTAAATTACATATAAAAAAGGTTGGAAGAAATTCCGACCTTTTTTAGTTTAAAACATATCACAATAAAGCATGAATTAAAATGATGGAACTTCAAACTCCATCATTTTTTTGTTTTAAACCTAATATACTTCTACAAAAATAAATTTATTCTCAGATAAATTCTTTAAAATAAAACTCTAAATTTTATTTACAAAGCTATTACCGAACCTTATTCACTACATAGATTAAACAGCCTAAATGTTGCTATAAAGGAAATTACTTTAGATAAAAAAGGTATATTTGAAAATAACATTTATAAAATAAAATGATAAGAATCAATTATTTTTTACTCGTTCTGTTTTTTGCAATGGGTTCTGTTTTTGCACAAAATAAAAATGCTCAAGATGAATTTTGGAAGCAATTACAAGCACATTGTGGCAAAGCTTACTCAGGCAAGCTAAATACGGAACCAGCACCTAAAGATTTTGCTGATAAAAAACTATCAATGTATGTAATGAGTTGTTCCGATTCAGAAATCAAGATTCCTTTTTATGTAGGAGATGACCATTCCCGAACTTGGGTATTTACCAAAACAAAAGTAGGAATTCAATTAAAACACGATCATCGTTTAAAAGACGGATCTGAAGATAAAATCACACAATACGGAGGGACTACAACAAATACAGGAGCATCACAAATTCAATTTTTCCCTGCCGATCAGGAAACTACAGATTTAATTCCAGCAGCTTCAGCTAATGTTTGGTGGGTAACAGTAGATGGAAATCAATATACTTACAATTTGAGGAAAGCTAATTCTCCAAATCATTTTCAAGTTAGTTTTGATTTAAGCAAAGAAATTCCAGTGCCTGAAAGACCTTGGGGACACTAAGTAAATTAAGATCTTAATCTAGAATATACAAAAGCAGCTCCATAATAGAGCTGCTTTAATTTTATATCTGTATACTATTACCAAGTAAGACCCAACTTGATAAATAAAAATAGTCGGAAGAAAAATCTTCCGACTATATAAGTGCCATTTTTATAACAACTATTTCTTTGATTTTATTACTGGAACCTCAAAACCTCTCGCTTTCATTAAAGCATTAATCTCTGGGTTGTGTCCTCTAAAAGATTTATAAGCTTCTTCCTGATCTGTTGTATTACCAACACTAAATATCTTATCGTGCAGTCTTTTGCCAACCTCTTTATCATAAGGCCCTTTTGCTTCAGTAAATGCTTCATAAGCATCGGCACTGATTACATCTGCCCATAAATAACTGTAATATCCGCTCGCATAACCATCACTAGAAAAAATATGTCCAAATTGAGGAATACGATGACGCATCACAATTTCTTTAGGCATATTAAGCTTAGCCAATGTTTCTTTTTCAAAAACTGTAGGATCTATAACCGAATCTCCTGCTAAATGTAATTTCATATCGATAAGAGAACTTGAAATTGTCTCAACAGTAGAAAATCCTTCATTAAATGTTGCTGCTTTTGCAATACGCTCAACCAAATCTTTAGGAATAGGTTTTCCTGTTTTATAATTTAAAGCAAATTTATTCAACACCTCAGGAGTTTCTAACCAACGCTCTAAGATTTGTGATGGGAACTCAACATAATCTCTTGCAACAGCAGTTCCTGATAATGTAGGATAGGTAACATCTGAACATAAACCATGTAATGCATGTCCAAATTCATGAAACAAGGTAGTTGCATCTGTCCATGATATTAAAATTGGTTCATTATCATTTCCTTTGATAAAATTACTGTTATTAGAAACTATCGTAAGAACATCACCATCTAGTTTTTGTTGTTTTCTATACGCATTCATCCAAGCTCCAGAACGTTTTCCTTTACGTGCATATGGATCAAAATACCATAAACCTACCACTTTTCCAGTCTTTATATTAGACACTTCCCAAACTCTAACATCTGGATGATATACAGGAACATCTGTTATTTGTTTAAATTTTAAATCAAATAATTCACCAGCAACCCAAAACATTCCTTCACGTAATTTTTCAAGCTGAAGATATTCTTTGACCACATTTTGATCTAAATCGTATTTTGCTTTTCTAACTTTTTCAGCATAATAACGATAATCCCAAGGTTCAATCTGAAACTTCCCTCCTTCGACAACAACAATCTTCTGCATATCTGCAACATCTTTGTGAACTTGGTTTACTGCAGGCTCCCAAACAGCTTCCATTAAAGCCATCGCTCTTTCTGGAGTTTTAGCCATTCTGTTAGTTAAATTCCAATGTGCAAAAGTAGGATAACCCAATAGTTTTGCTTTTGCAGCACGAAGCTTTAGTATTTCGACCAAAGTTGATTTGTTGTCATGTTCGTCTCCGTTATCTCCTCTGTTTACAAACATTCTCCAAACTTTCTCTCTTAACTCTCTATTAGTCGAAAAAGTTAAAAATGGCTCTACAAAAGATCGCGTATTAGCAATACAACCTATAGCCGAAAGCTTTCTTTCTTTGGCTTGAGCCATAGCGGCTTTTTTTATTCCATCAGGCAAACCATCAAAATCAGCTTCAGTTGTTAATACCACATATTGGTCATTTTCTTCCGCCAATAAATTTTGACTAAACTTAGAAAACAACATTGATAATTGTTTATTAATTTCACCAACTTTTGCTTTATCAGCATCGCTTAAATTAGCTCCTTGCTTATTAAACTCCGTATAATAAACCCAAATAAGTCTTTGTTGCTCACTAGTTAATTTCTTTTTATCTGGAGAATTATATAGCTTTTCGATTCTAACAAACAAATTTCTGTTTTGATAGAACTTGGTAGATTGTGCAGCAAGCAAAGGCTCAATATCTTTTTCTATCAATGCAAATTCTGGAGTACTAATATTCGACGAATAAATTCCATAAACCGTCATAATTCTCGACAACTTTTTACCCGAACGTTCTAATTCGGCGATTGTATTATCAAAAGTTGCAGGCTTTGGATTATTTGAAATAGCATCAATCTCATCGCTTTTTTGTTTGATAGCAACATCAAAAGCTGGCTTAAAATCGGCAATTTTATATTCCGTAAAAGCTGGTACACCTCCATACGGACCAGTCCATTTTTGCAATAATGGATTTTGTGAATTTGTTTGCGCTTGAAGAGTAGTTAAAGAAGTAGCCATAATTAGAATAGTGACAATTTTTTTCATGTACGTTATTTAATATTTTATAAAATAAATGCAATTCCCAAATATAGCCATTAATTAGAACAGAATACACTGAAAAAAAGCCACTTCTTAAATACATCTTCACAATGTTTTTTATAAAAATAAATACTCCAAATAATATATTAAATTTGGCATATTAAAATTTGTCTATGTTTAAAACCAAGAAAGAAATTGTTTTTGTTGTCCTTGCCGGAATTTTTATTACCAATGCTGTTGTGGCAGAGTTAATTGGAGGGAAATTAATCCAAATTGGTCCATTTGTAATGAGCATCGGAATTCTTCCTTGGCCAATTGTTTTTTTAACAACCGATTTGATTAATGAATATTTTGGAGAGAAAGGAGTTAAAAAACTTTCTTTTATAACCGCCTGTTTGATAGCTTATGCCTTTCTTATATTATTTATGGCAATCGTAATACCTGCTGCAAAAGGTATAAGTCCAGTAAACGACGAACAGTTTCAAGCTGTTTTCGGGCAAAGTATGTGGATTATTATAGGTAGCCTTATTGCATTTATGGTATCTCAGTTAATAGACGTTTGGATTTTTTGGTTTTTCAAAAAAAGAACAGGAGAAAAGAAAATTTGGCTTAGAACAACTGGTTCTACTGTAATTTCTCAATTATTTGATTCTTTCATTGTTTTAGGAATTGCTTTTTGGCTACCGGGTAAAATAGATTTCGATACCTTTATCTCATCCGCTTTAACTGGTTATACATTCAAGCTTTCTTTGGCAATAGTATTAACTCCGTTAATTTATGTTGGACATCATTTAATTAAAAAATATTTGGAAGAAGATAATCCCAAAGAAAAAAAAGACAATCATACCGCATGAAAAATTACAAAACCATTTTATTGATTTTAATTTTATGCTCCTTGATAAGTTGTAACAAAAATGATAGAGATCAATTATTAGAGTCAACAACAACTGTTACCGAAAAAATAAAAGACATTTCGAAAAGCACAATAGAAACCATAACTTCGGCTAAAGATTCTATTACAAAAACAATATTCACTCCAAGCACAATAAAAAACAACAAAATAGTTACAGAAGAAACAACTGTATCAAAAGACAGCATTAGAATAGAAAACCTAGAAAACGAAAAACTTAAAGGCTTTACCTATTTTAAAAAATTACTATCTGTATGTAAAACAGGGGAAACACTAACCCAAAAAGAATTAATCGAAGACCACAACATCCCGAAAGAAGGAGTTAAATTAATAAAAAGCATTACAAAAACTGCTGAAGATGAAATTGATATCAAATGGAATTCTACTTGGTTTGTCGAGAAAATTTCGGATGCTAAATTTGCTGATGCTCGAGTGAAGATTAAATTTGAAGCAAACAAAATGTACACTTCTGGAAAAGCTATTGGAATAAAATACAATAAAAGAATTTATAACGACTTAATCATCATTGGAACCTCGGCCTATATTCCTTCAGTAAAAGGCTACCATTGGAAAATTGGAAAATAATGACAACACAAGAACCTATACGATGTGGCTGGTGTTCAGCAAGTGATTTATATAAAAAATACCATGACGAAGAATGGGGCGTTCCTGTTTATGATGATGCCTCATTATTCGAGTTTTTAACTCTCGAAACCTTTCAGGCAGGATTAAGTTGGATAACGATATTAAACAAAAGAGAAAATTTTAGAGCAGCTTTTGACAATTTCGATTACAAAAAAATAGCACAATATCCTGAAGATAAAATAGAATCATTATTACAGGATACAGGAATAATACGCAACAAATTAAAAATACGTTCGGCAGTTACCAATGCTCAGGCATTTATAAAAATTCAAGAAGAGTTTGGAAGTTTTTCCGATTATATCTGGAAATTTACTGATGGAAAACCCATCATCAATAACCCGAAAACTCTAAAAGACGTTCCTGCTACTACTCCGCTTTCGGATATTATTAGTAAAGATTTAAAAAAAAGAGGTTTTAAATTTGTGGGCTCAACCGTTATTTACGCCCAAATGCAAGCCACAGGAATGGTCAATGATCATATCGAAGATTGCTGGACGAGAAAAAAATAGTTTGCAGTCACAGTCTCTGTTTTTAGCCTGAATTTAATCATAGTTTTTAATTCTTTTCACATCTTGAAACCTGAAACTTGAAACTTTTTTAAACTTCCAAACAAAAAATACATATATTTGCTTCACACTTTAGGGGTGTCTACAATAAAGTAGGCTGAGATTTTACCCTCTGAACCTGATCTAGTTAATACTAGCGTAGGGAAAAGTAAGATGACTTCCGTGCGCATTTTTATGCGTAATTGTAGCCATTCCTAAAGTATAACTATATACTAAATTCTGAAGGAATGGAACTAAAAATCAACCAACAAACTAAACAATTCAATGCTGAATCTCTTAGCGTTCAGGCATTGCTCGACCTCGAAATTCCCAACAAACAAAATGGCATTGCTGTTGCCATAAACAACACCGTTATTCCAAAACCCATCTGGAATACTCATATCCTAAACGAAACCGACGAAATCCTAATTATTTCTGCTACTCAGGGAGGATAAATTGTGTCTACCAATGAACTGAAAACGCACTGCAGTGCGCTTCTACAAACCCATTTCATATCTCACAACATACATCTAACATTTCACAATCAAAGTCAAAACTTGAAACCTGAAACTTTAAACTTTTTCCAATGACTAACGAAGAAAAAATATCCAGAACTCCTTTTCCAAACTCCAATAAAATATACATAAACGGAGAAATACATCCAATAAAAGTAGCTATGCGCGAGGTAACACTCAGCGCCACCAGACTTTCTAATGGCGGTATCGAAAAAAATCCTTCTGTAACTATTTACGACACATCGGGGCCTTACACCGATCCAAATATTGAAATTGACATCCGTAAAGGATTACCTCGCTTAAGAGAAGAATGGATTTTGGGTCGAAATGATGTAGAAATTTTAGACGAAATTAGTTCCGATTACGGACAAATGAGATTAAACGATGAGAACTTAAATCACTTACGTTTCGAATATTTACATCAACCAAAACGCGCTAAAAAAGGCACAAACGTAACACAGCTTTATTACGCTAAACAGGGAATAATTACTCCCGAAATGGAATATATTGCCATTCGCGAAAACCAACGTATTGAGTTACTAAATGAACAAACCAAAGCCATGCAATGCCAACACGCTGGACATAGTTTTGGTGCCAATACTCCAAAAAGCAAAATAACTCCTGAATTTGTACGAAGCGAAGTAGCCATTGGTCGTGCCATTATTCCAAACAATATAAACCATCCCGAAAGCGAACCTATGATTGTAGGACGTAATTTCTTGGTGAAAATAAATGCTAATATTGGCAACAGTGCCGTAACATCGACCATTGAAGAAGAAGTTGAAAAAGCTGTTTGGGCTTGT
The DNA here is from genome assembly GCF_025847275.1 of Flavobacterium frigoritolerans. GTDB lineage: Bacteria > Bacteroidota > Bacteroidia > Flavobacteriales > Flavobacteriaceae > Flavobacterium > Flavobacterium frigoritolerans. The sequence continues at coordinate 57,557 of NZ_JAOZEV010000016.1, read as the reverse complement.
CGCTGGGGAGCCGATACTATAATGGACTTATCGACAGGAAAAAACATTCACGAAACTAGAGAATGGATTATTCGTAATTCGCCTGTACCTATTGGAACAGTTCCCATTTATCAAGCTTTAGAGAAAGTAAAAGGAATCGCCGAAGATTTAACTTGGGAAGTTTTCCGTGATACACTTATTGAACAAGCCGAGCAGGGAGTTTCTTATTTTACTATTCACGCAGGTGTTTTATTACGTTACATTCATCTTACCGCCGAACGTGTTACAGGAATTGTATCTCGAGGTGGATCTATAATGGCAAAGTGGTGTTTATTTCATCATAAAGAAAACTTCTTATATACCCATTTCGAAGAAATTTGCGAAATCATGAAACAGTATGATGTAGCATTTTCTTTAGGAGATGGCCTTCGTCCAGGTTCTATAGCCGATGCCAATGATGCAGCACAATTTGCCGAATTAGAAACGTTGGGCGAATTAGCTAAAATTGCTTGGAAACATGATGTTCAGGTATTTATAGAAGGTCCAGGTCACGTACCAATGCACATGATTAAAGAAAACATGGATAAACAATTAGAACATTGTAACGAAGCTCCTTTTTACACTCTAGGACCATTAACTACAGATATCGCACCAGGTTACGACCACATTACTTCGGCCATTGGAGCTGCAATGATTGGTTGGTATGGTTGCGCAATGTTATGCTATGTTACACCGAAAGAACATCTTGGTTTACCAAACAAAAAAGATGTAAAAGATGGTGTTATCACTTATAAAATCTCAGCGCATGCTGCCGATTTAGCCAAAGGCCATCCGGGAGCACAATATCGTGACAATGCATTAAGCAAAGCCCGTTTTGAATTCCGCTGGGAAGATCAATTTAATTTATCATTAGATCCAGACACCGCAAGAGAATTTCACGATGAAACCCTTCCTGCCGAGGGTGCAAAAATTGCTCATTTCTGCTCTATGTGTGGACCAAAATTCTGTTCTATGAAAATATCTCAGGAAATACGCGACGTGGCTGCAGCCGAAAAAGGAATGCAAGAGAAATCAGAAGAGTTTATTGAGCAAGGAAAAGAGATTTATATTTAATTTCAGAAGAAAAAAGCAAAAGAAAAAAATAAGAAATAGAGCATCGAAGAAAGATTATGATAGTACTATCAAATCCGACAATAATAGCAAATGAAATCAATGTAATCCATTCTCTTTTTGAGGAAGGATTACAATTGTTTCATGTACGGAAACCTGATTATTCAATTAAAGAAATGATTTCGTTTATAGCCCAAATAAATCCTGAATTCCGACAACAATTAGTATTACATAGTCATCATGAATTGATAGAAAATTTCAAAATCAACCGAATTCATTTTACCGAAGAAAAAAGAAAAAAATACAATTTAGAAAAATATAAAAACAGAGATATTCACTTATCAACGTCAACACATTCAATTACCGATTTTAATGCATTAGCTCCTGAATTTGAATATGCTTTTTTGAGTCCAGTTTATCCAAGTATTTCTAAAGAAAACTATTTCCCAGAAACAGATTTATTAGAAGCGATAAAGAACAGAACTAATACAGCTACCAAACTAATTGCTTTGGGAGGAATTAATGCTGAAAATATAGAAAAAACGCTGACAGCTGGCTTTGACAATATTGCTTTGCTAGGAACTATTTGGAATACCGAAAACACAATTAAAAATTTTAAATCATGTCAAGAAATCGTCCTTTCGTACTTACAATAGCTGGTTTTGATCCTTCTGGTGGGGCTGGTGTTTTGGCAGATTGCAAAACTTTTGAGCAACATCAAGTGTATGGACTTGCCATAAATACCGGAAACACTATTCAGACAGAAAAAGATTTTTTTGAGATAGAATGGACATCACTTGATTTTGTATTACAATCTATAAAAACACTATTCGGAAATTATGATATAAAGGTGGTGAAAATCGGTATTGTTCCTTCTCTACTTTATTTAAAGGAAATTATTTTTAATATAAAAGAACTTTCTTCTAAAACTCAAATAGTCTGGGATACGGTTTTAAAATCTAGCACCGAATTTGATTTTATTACAGTCGAAAACAAATCCGATTTAAGCGAGATACTATCTAAAATTGATTTGATTACACCAAATTATAATGAAATAAAAAAACTATTTCCTGACTTCGATTTTAACCAAAGCCTATTAAACAAACAAATCCAAACGGCTATTTTATTAAAAGGCGGACATAATACCAAAGCCATCGGAACTGATCATTTATATAGCCAAAATGAAATTTTCATGCTTCCGCCAAATACTACCAAATGTTATGCAAAACATGGCTCGGGTTGCGTATTATCATCAGCTATTACTGCTAATTTGGCTTTGGGTCAAGATTTAAAATCAGCCTGTATAAATGCCAAAAATTATATCGAAAAATACTTGAATTCATCTTCAACCTTAATCGGATATCATTATGTACAATAAACTACAATACATCTCTCAAGGAAACTCAATCGAGGCACAATTGTACAATATTCATCAAGCATTAGATAATGGTTGTGATTGGGTACAAATGCGTTTTAAAAACCAAACATCGAAGAATTCTTTCGCTTTAGCAGAAGCTGTAAAGTTTTTATGCGAAGAATATCTCGCTAATTTTATCATCAATGATAATGTATATCTAGCACAGCAAATTGCTGCCGATGGAGTTCATTTGGGGCTTTCAGACACAAAAATAGATGACGCTCGAGCTATATTAGGAAATACTAAAATCATTGGAGCAACTGCTAATACATTCGAAGATATTACAACTCATATAAAAAATGGTTGCGATTATATTGGTCTTGGCCCGTTTCAGTTTACAACAACCAAAGAGAAATTAAGTCCGATTTTAGGTTTAGAAGGATATCATGAGATTATGCAAAAAATAAAAAACCACAATCTCGAAATTCCTATTTATGCTATTGGCGGAATCACATTAGAAAACGTTGACCAATTAATAGAAACTGGAATTCACGGTATTGCTGTTTCTGGAATAATTACCAAAAGTCCCGAAAAAGGAAAACTCATTACTCAACTTAACGAAAAATTATATGCAAACGTCATTATTTAAAATAGGCGATAAATTACTTGAATCCCGTTTGTTTTTGGGAACAGGGAAATTTGGCTCAAATCTGGAAATGGAAAAAGCCATTTTGGCTTCGAGAAGTGAATTGGTTACGGTTGCCTTAAAGCGTATTGATTTAGAAACTGAAACGGATGCTATTTTATCCCACTTAAAACATCCGAGGATTAATTTGTTACCAAATACATCGGGTGCCAGAAATGCAAAAGAAGCCATATTTGCAGCGCAATTAGCACGTGAAGCATTAGAAACCAATTGGCTAAAACTCGAAATTCATCCTGATCCAAAATATTTAATGCCAGATGCTATCGAAACTTTAAAAGCCACTGAAGAATTAGCCAAACTAGGCTTTATTATCCTACCCTATATTCACGCTGATCCTGTTTTATGCAAACGCCTTGAAGATGTCGGAACAGCAGCCGTAATGCCTCTGGGCTCTCCTATTGGTAGTAATAAAGGATTAAAAACAATAGATTTCTTAGCCATTATAATAGAACAAAGCAATGTTCCTGTTATTATCGATGCCGGAATCGGAGCCCCATCAGACGCGGCAAAAGCAATGGAACTAGGTGCTGATGCCGTTTTGGTTAATACCGCAATCGCTGTAGCAGGAAATCCAGAATTAATGGCTGAGGCTTTTAGAGAAGCTGTAATTGCTGGTCGAAAGGCTTATGAGGCTAAACTAGGAAAACAATATCATCAAGCAGTAGCTTCGAGTCCATTGACTTCTTTTTTATATGATTAATCACCTTAACCGCAAAGGGCGCAAAGTTTTACGCAAAGTTAGCTAAGCTTTGTCTCTTAGTCGCAAGGCTGTGAAACTTTGTGGCCTTTGCGTAAAACTTTGCGCCCTTTGCGGTTAAAAAAACTCTTTGCTGTAAAAATCACTCCAAATGAACACATTCAAATCTGTTTTTAATCAATACGACTGGAATGCCATCCAATCCAAAATATACCAAACCTCCCCTCAGGATGTAGAACGTGCCTTGACTAAAAACAAACGTAATCTCGATGATTTCCTGGCTTTAATTTCGCCAGCAGCTTTGCCTTATTTAGAGCAAATGGCACAAGAATGCCATGAATTAACCAAGAAACGTTTTGGAAAAACAATCCAAATGTATGCACCGCTTTATCTAAGTAACGAATGCCAAAATATTTGTACGTATTGTGGCTTTAGCTTAGATAACAAGCTAAAACGAAAAACACTTTCTGACCCAGAGATTAAACTGGAAGTTGAAGCTCTAAAAAAAGTTGGATTTGACCATGTTTTATTAGTAACTGGCGAAGCTAATTATACCGTCAACATTAATTATTTCCTGAATGCGATTGCTCAAATAAGAGAACATTTTTCGATTATTTCTGTTGAAGTTCAGCCTCTTTCTACTGAAGAATACGAACGCTTACATGAAGCTGGCGTATATTCTGTTTTAGTATATCAGGAAACCTATCATCAGGAAGTGTATAAAAAGTACCATACTAAAGGCAAAAAATCAAATTTTGATTTTAGATTAGAAACTCCTGACAGAATTGGAACTGCGGGTATTCATAAAATCGGATTGGGTGTTTTGTTAGGCTTAGAAGATTGGCGCACTGATAGCTTTTTTAATGCTTTGCATATCGATTATCTTCAAAAAAAATATTGGCAAACTAAATATTCGGTTTCTTTTCCCCGATTGCGTCCCGCCGAAGGAATCATCGAACCTAATTTTATTATGGATGATAAAGACTTAACACAACTTATTTGTGCGTACCGATTATGGAATGAAGATTTAGAGATCTCGATATCCACCCGTGAAAATGAAAAATTTAGAAATAATATCATTCCAATTGGAACAACAAGCATGAGTGCAGGCTCGAAAACAAACCCTGGTGGATATGTCGTTGACCCACAATCATTGGAACAATTTGAGATTAGCGATGAACGCTCCGCCCAAGAAATAGCAAAGATTATTACTGATTGCGGCTACGAACCTGTTTGGAAAGATTGGGATCGAACATATAGTCAAATGTCTTAAAGTCGAAAGTCTTAAAGCCTTAAACTTTACCTCATAGTTTGCTTTTAACTTTTGACATTATGGCTTTCCGACTTTAAAACCAAAATTCAATGAGTATTATACAAGATTTTTTACGTTATAACCGCCAAATGATGTTGCCAGAAATTGGTGATATCGGTCAAGAAAAAATAAAACAAGCAAAAGTGTTGGTTATCGGTGCTGGAGGTTTAGGCTGTCCAATTTTGCAATATCTAGCAACCGCCGGAGTAGGTACAATTGGCATTGTAGATTTTGATATAATAGAAATTCACAACCTGCATCGCCAAATTTTATATACTAAAGATTCTGTTGGTCAAGCCAAAACTCCAACTGCCCAAACTGTAGTCGAAAAACTAAATCCACTAATTACCGTTATTCCTTTTGATGAAAAATTAACTCCCAAAAATGCATCTAAAATTATCCAGAATTTTGATTTTGTTGTAGATGGTTCTGATAATTTTAAAACCAGATATTTAGTTAATGATACTTGCGTGAATTTAAACAAAACATTGGTTTACGGAAGTATTCTGAATTTTGAAGGACAAGTAGCAGTATTTAACCGTAATGGCAGTAAAAATTTACGTGATTTATTCCCTGAAATGCCCGATCCAAAAGATGTACCTAATTGTAACCTCAATGGCGTTCTAGGAACATTACCCGGAATAATTGGTACTATGATGGCGCACGAAACATTAAAGCTAATTCTGGATTTACCTGCATTAAATAATGAATTAGTACTTTTTGATACGATAAACTGGAATTTCACCAAACTGAATTTCTAGAAAACTATAGTATTACCAACGCTAATAACTCCTGAATTTAAACTAACAATATTGGTTCCGAATAAAACGGAATTATTAACAACCCTATATTTACTTAAGGTTTTTAGAGGTTCTTTTTTTAATTTACCATTTTCAGGATCATTATTAACCATAATGCACCTTCCACATGGTTTTACGTTTTTAAATTGTACTTCTCCAATTTTAAAAGTCGTAAAATCATCTTCTTCATGAGGAGTCTGAGTGCTTATTACAATATTTGGGCGAAATCTTAAAATGGTGATTTTATCTGCTAATTTTTCATTTAGAAAATCTAAACTTTCGCTTCCTATCATTAAGTACGGATAACCATCGGCAAGGCTAACATTGAAGGTTTCTTTTAGTTGGGAACTTTCATGTTTACGATCTCCCGATTTTATGATTTTAACCAGTTTACATTCAAAACCTAATTGTTCACTAAACCAATTTGAAGTCAACTTATTTACCTCAACAACTTCGCTTTTATCATCCCAGACATTTACTCCTATCGGATTATCTAAATGTTCTTCAATAGAAAATTCATGCTTATAATCCTGAAAAGTAATGTTGATTTTCCCATCTGAAATTTGTGGATAAAACTGACTTAAAATTCGATGTTCTCTTTGTGTTATAAATTTATTATCCCCATCAACTAACATCCATCTTCGATCATGTTCGAATCCCATTTCTTCTGCAAAAGCATTTTGGTAACTAATTCCTGCTAAACTTTTTATCGGATAAATATAAATTTCTTTTACAACATAAATTGCGCTCATTACTTCTTCTTTTCTAAAATAGACATAAATTCTTCACGATCGATTTCTCGGCACCCTAAACTTTCCAAATGTGGATTATAAACCTGACAATCTAATAGTTTATAATTCTCTTTTTTTAATTGAGTTACTAAAGCTATAAAAGCAACTTTAGATGCATTAGACACCTTAGAAAACATACTTTCTCCACAAAAAACATGTCCCAAATCTACACCATATAAACCGCCTACCAATTCATCATTTTCCCATACCTCAACCGATTTTACAAAACCCTTCTCATGAAGTTTACAATAGGATTCTATCATGTTATTAGAAATCCAGGTTCCGTTTTGACCATCTCGTTTTATCTTCTGGCAATTCGAAATTACATCTCTAAAATTCTGATTGAAAGTAACTTTGAAACTATTTCGATTAAGAATATTGCGCATACTTTTGGATACAATTAATTCATCCAAAAACAAAACCATTCTAGGATTAGGCGACCACCAAATTATAGGTTCTCCTTCATTAAACCAAGGAAAAATTCCGCTACGGTAAGCTAATTGTAGGCGCTCAGTAGATAAATCACCTCCAATTGCCAAAACCCCATCATAATTAGCTTCTGAAACTGGTGGAAAAAATAAAACTTCAGATAAATGATACATCTTTAAGTAAAATATAAAACCCGACAAATTTAAAAAATTGCCGGGTTTGTTTATTATAAAATCAAAACCTATTGATTAAAATGGTAAATCATCTGGTTCGTCTTCGTTTAAGTTTGTTGCTGGAGCAAAAGCTTCTGCAGCTGGCATTGGAGGTGTTTGAGCTGGAGTAGCATCTAATCTTTCAATTCTCCATCCTTGAATACTATTAAAATATCTCGTTTCTCCTTGTGGATTAACCCATTCTCTTCCTCTTAAGTTAATTGAAACTTTTACTGGATCTCCTGTTTTATAACTACTCAACAAATCGCATTTATCTTGAGTAAATTCGATCATGATATGTTGAGGATATTGCTCTTCTGTAGTAACTACAAGTTCTCTTTTCTTGAATGATGCACTAACTTGTTGTTCTGGATTAACAACTTTTACTTTTCCTGTAACTTCCATCTCCGTTTTTATTTAATTGTTATTTATTTTTTTATTTTTTTAGCTAAAAGCACTTTCCAGGCCGATATTACATCGTTTTCATTAAGATACTTTTTAGCTTCTTGGTGTACTTTTACCTCATCATCTGAGCTCAATACTCCTTTTACAGAAAAGTTTTCTTTCACAAATATACTAACTTCTTCTGTTGTAGGCAAGGCTTCAATATTGCCTAATTTACCTAAATCGTTCCCATCAAAAACAGAACTTGCTTTTACAAAATCTGGTACGGCATCTACTCCTATTCCTAAAGTTGTAAGTGGTTTTTCAACTTCAAAAAGCCCTTGATTTGATCTTGAATACCAATTACTGCCTAAACGAGAAACCAAGTCTATTTTATATTGATCTATTGCTCCATTTTCATCTAAAATTGCTTCATGAATATGTATTTTAACTACTTCACAAAGAATAAGATTTCCTGCCCCACCTTCAGTACCCAAAGGGATAATCTGAGTTACTTTGCATTCAAACTGTACAGGTGATTCTTTTACTCTGTATGGCTTTACAATATCTGACGGAATTTGTGTTAATCCCGACTTTATAAATTCATTTACTCCATCAGCATATTCTGTACTTGCCAACGATGTTTGTTGCACGATATCATAATTAACTACATTAATAACGACTTCCCGTGTTGCTTCTGCATTTATTAAAGTATGTTTTATAGAATTATCACGTACTCTTCGAGATGGTGAAAAAACCAAAATTGGCGGATTGGCACTAAAAACATTGAAGAAACTAAATGGTGATAAATTCGGATTTCCGTCTTTATCTATAGTACTCGCAAAAGCAATAGGCCTTGGTCCAACCGCACTTTGTAAATAACCTTGCAATTTTGCAGTCGGAATTTCCTTTGGATCAATACTAATCATACTTTTATTTTTCTAATCATTTTTAGAAGACAACAAAAGTACATAAATCGTTTAAGTTTCGAAAGAGGTCTATTGATTTTAAAAATAAAAATCTTTGTATGCATACAAAATATATACTGTGTTTATTTCGTTATATTTATACCTCAAAATTTAATTTATGTTTTTTTCAGAAAGAAGAAATACAACCCGATGGATCATTATTTGCGCTTCCTTTTTGATTATTTCCTTAATTCTTTGGAATACTTACACCTTTTTTCAAATTTTTAAAAACGAAGAGCGGCTAAAAATGAATCTTTGGGCAAATGCTCAAAAAACATTGATTAACGCTGATGAAAATAGCGATGTTGAATTACCTCTTCAAATATTCAGTAACAACACTTCAATTCCTATTATTTTAACCGAAAAAGATAGCATCATAAGTGCTATAAATATTGATGAAACTATTATAAAAGATAAACATAGAGCTACCTCCTTTTTAAAAAAATTAAAACGGGAAAATGAAGCAATTGTAATCGAATATGCCCCAGGAAAGCATCAGGAACTTTATTATGGTAATTCCGAACTATTGAATAAACTCAAATATTATCCCATTGCTCTATTGTTGATTATTTTCTTGTTTGGAGGCTTGGTATACAATTTTTACAGAAGCACAAAAATGGCTACTCAAAATAAACTCTGGGCAGGAATGGCTAAAGAAACGGCACATCAAATAGGAACTCCTCTATCGTCATTAATCGGCTGGGTTGAATTCTTAAAAACCGAAAACATTGATGAATCTATTACTTCTGAGATTGAGAAAGACATCGAACGCCTACAAACTATCACAGATCGTTTTTCGAAAATAGGCTCTACTCCTGTACTTGAAAACAAAGATATTGTTCAGGAAACATTAAATACTTATGATTATTTACAATCCCGTTTTTCTAAACAGGTAAATTTCTCTTGTCAGATGCCCAAAACTCCAATTATGGTTATGATTAATCCAATCCTTCATAGTTGGACTATCGAAAATTTGGTAAAGAATGCCATTGATGCAATGAAAGGAAAAGGGAATTTGACATTGAAAATTGAACAAGATGGAAACTTAGTAAAAATAAATGTTTCTGATACAGGAATCGGAATTCCTAAGAACCAATTTAAAACCATATTTGAACCCGGATTTACGACCAAAAAAAGAGGTTGGGGTCTTGGACTTTCTTTAACAAAAAGGATTGTTGAAGAATATCATAGTGGAAAAATAAAAGTCTTGCAATCAGAAGTTGGTAAAGGAACTATCATTCAACTGAATTACAAAGTAAATTCTCCTTCATAAAAATAAAAAACCACAAACTCTTTTATTGAATTTGTGGTTTTATTTTATTTAAAACTTGCTAATTAAGACTATAAATTTGCCTGAATACTTTTGGCTAAATCTTCAAATTCTTCTTTAGTAAGTGATACTTTATTATGGAAACGCATTTCATCCATTTCGTTAAGCGGAATTAAATGCACATGTGCATGAGGAACTTCAAGTCCCACTACTGCCATTCCTACTCTTTTACATGGAACTGTCTTTTCTAAAGCAATAGCAACTTTCTTAGAAAACTGCATTAACCCAAGATATAGTTCATCATCCATATCAAAAATCTTATCGATTTCCTGCTTCGGAATACAAAGTGTATGTCCTTTGGCATTTGGATTTACATCTAAAAATGCTAAGAAATTAGCATCTTCAGTAATTTTATAACTTGGAATTTCTCCGTTTACTATTTTGGTAAATATTGACATTGTTTCGTTCTTTTATTTGGTTAATCGTTTAACCGATTTAATGATTAAACAGTTAAGCTAAAAAATTTAGTCTCTTGTGATTTCTAGTATTTCAAATTTCAAAACACCATTAGGGACAGTGATTTCGGCAATTTCTCCAACTGACTTACCAAGTAAACCTTTTCCTATTGGAGAAGTTACTGATATTTTTCCTGTTTTTAAATCTGCTTCACTTTCAGCAACAAGAGTATAGGTCATTTCCATACCATTGCTTTGATTTTTAATTTTCACATTAGAAAGCACTAATGCTTTAGAAACATCTAATTGCGACTCATCGATTAATCTAGCGCTCGAATACACTTCTTCCAATTTAGAAATTCGCATTTCAAGCAAGCCTTGAGCTTCTTTAGCTGCGTCATATTCTGCGTTTTCAGATAAATCACCTTTATCTCTTGCTTCGGCTATATCTTGAGATGCCTTCGGACGCATTACACTTTTTAAGTGCTCCAATTCATCTTTTAACTTTTTTAATCCTTCTGCTGTATAATAAGATACTTTACTCATAACTTCATGGTTTATATAAATAGAAAAAATCCCATCGGGACGGGATTTCTTATTACAAAGATACTATTATTTTTAATAGTACATAATTATATGTTAATCATATAGATTTCAAATCTAATTAAATTATTTTTGTTACACTAATTCTTTTTACAATCAATGAAAAAAATCTGGCTTTTACCCCTGTTTATTATCTTACTCATATCCTGTAGTGATAGTCGCGAAAGAAGTAAGAATCCTAACATTCCAAATTATTCAGTAAATCTTACTGTAGATACAAACTTACCTTTGTATAGCGACCTAAAATTCATTAGTAATCCTGTATTCATTCCGAACTATGGTGCTAAAGGATTAATCATAATGAAAACAGGTGAAGGGACTTATAATGCTTTTGATGCCGCTTGTCCTAATCAGGCCATATCATCTTGTAAAGCCATGACTATTGATGGTATAATGGCTGTTTGCTCCTGTGACAAAAGCTCTTATAATCTATATACAGGATTAGGTGATCTTGAGTATCCTATGAAGCAATATCGTGTCGATGCAGCTGGAAATATATTACGCATCTATAACTAAAAATAAAAAAGCCTGAAAAATAAATTTTCAGGCTTTTTAAATATAAAACTAAGTTGGCTTAAAACTTAAGTGTTAATCCTGCTAAGAAATTAATTCCTGCTTGTGGATAATAAGATGGATAGATATCCCACATGGCTCCGTTTGAAACATATTTTTTATCCAGAATATTATTTACCAATCCTGTTATAGTTATTGATTTAAATATTGATTTAGGCTTAATTTCATAAGAAACGTTCAAATCGTTTGTAAAATAATCAACTAACTTAGCTGCTGGCAATTCTATATTATTCATGTATTGTTCTCCTACATACTTTTGCAATAGCGAAACATACAATCCTTCAATTGGTTTGTAAACAATGATGTTTCCTACTATTACTTCTGGAGAATAAGCTATACTTGTAGTTCCATAATTTTCACCTTCTATAGCTAAATCAATATTTTTATTGCTACTCAACGTAAAATTTGGTCTTATTATAAATTTCTCCGATAAGGTAATAGTAGCATCAACTTCTAATCCTAAGCGGTAACTTTTTTCGGTATTAGCGCGAATTGGAGCTCCAACATCATCTAACCTTCCTGTTAAAATTAACTGATCTTTATATCCCATATAATATACATTTGAAGTCAATTGCACTTTATCTGAATTATATCTCCAACCCAACTCGAAATCATTTAATTTCTCTGGTTTAACATTCCCTCCTTCATAATCCGTTCTGTTTGGCTCACGATTGGCTCTTGCATAAGAGAAATACAACGTGTTTTTTAAATTGATTTCATAATTTAAACCCGCTTTAGGATTAAAAAAATTAAAACTATCATCGACTAAACCTGTTTCGGCGCTATTGGCTTTATACTGCACATTTCGGTATTGCAGATCTCCGTAGAAACTCAATTTTTCAGTTAATTGATAATTTGCTTTAGCAAAAATATTTCCGTCTGTTTTAACCGAATGATCGTCGTAATAATGATCTCCAAGTTCTGTTTGAGCAGCATTTCTCGCCCAAATTACTTTACCAAAATGATCCCCTTCATATCTATTCCAACCTCCTCCTAAAATTACATCTAGTTTTTCATCTTTATACTTTAAAGAGAATGTTGTTCCGTAAAAATCATTATCCAACAATTTTTGACGAATTAAATCGGTACCCGGAACCAAAACTCCAAAACCATCATCTACTAGTTTAGTTGGTTGAATCCCTCCATAACCTTCAACTGGTTCATCATACTTATAATTTTCGTAGTATCCTTTTCCTTTAGTATAGTGAAGCGCAAAATTCGTACTCCATTTCTCGGATATAAATTCGCTCCAATGTAATTGATAATGATTTTGATTATAATTATCTGTTTCATTATCATAAAAACGAGTATTCCCTAATGCATCTTTATACTTTCCTGCAGAGTTATATGTTCTGTCGGTAATTAAAGTTTCTGCGTCGATACCATTCCAAGATTGATATGTCTTTTCGGTTCCTCCAAAAACCAATGCTTTGATTAAAGTCGTTTTACCTACATAAGTTCCTTGCAAGAAATATGATTTTAAATCGGTACTTGCTCTATCTATATATCCATCTGATTTTATTGTAGATAAACGTCCCGCTATTTCAAAATGGTCATTTAATAATCCTGTGCTAAACTTTACTGTATTTTTCAATGTATTGAATGAACCAAATGATGTAGCTATTTCACCCGTAGCCTTTGCAGCATAACTATCGGTCAATAAATTCAAACTTGCTCCAAAAGCACCTGACCCATTTGTTGAGGTACCAACACCTCTTTGTAATTGCAAACTCTCTACAGAAGAAGCAAAATCTGGCATATTCACCCAAAATGTTCCCTGACTTTCCGCATCATTATACGGAATTCCGTTTATAGTAACATTTACCCTCGTTGCATCGCTCCCTCGTACACGGATTCCGGAATAACCTATTCCGTTCCCTGCATCTGAAGTGGTAACGACCGATGGCATATAATTCATAAGTACAGGAATATCCTGGCCTAAATTTCTGAATTTAATATCTTTTTTATTTAAATTACTAAAACTAACTGGTGTTTTTGTAGTAACACGCACCGCCGAAACTAATACATTATCAAGCTGATTTACTTTGGTAGTATCTTGTACTTGAGAGGTAGAAGAAAGAGAATAGAAGAAAGAAAATAAAATTAAGAAAAAAGTCTTGAAGTTTTTTGCCTTTGTACCTTTGTACCTTGGCACCTTTGTACCTATAAAAGTACCTTTAATAAAAATAGTATTCATCCGTAAAAAGATTACGAATAAAAGGGGGAATTATTCTTTTGTTAAATTAATAAATGATTGTTTCATGACAAAATATAGCATGTACGCCAACAATTGTCATTTTTTCCCTTAGCAACATTACTTGCTCAGGTTCTTTGGGTATGATCTCAGCTCGTTATTTAGAGCACCCCTTTGAGACGTCGCAAAAGTAGAAAAGATTTTTAGATATTTTGACTGTTTGTCTATTTGATTTTTTAAATTAACTAAAATCAAAAAAACACTAATCTAAATTTGGTTTTTTCCTAGATTTCTTAATTTCCGAAATGTTTTTTTTATCCTTAATTCGCTTACGAATTACAGCTTTTGGAATCTTCGTTGCTTTTCGAGGTTTCTGAATTATTAAAGCATTTTTAATCAATTCTAAAAACCGTTTTGTTACAATGCTTTTATTTTTTAATTGACTTCTGTCTTCATCGCAATTCAATATCAAAATAGCTTCTGATGTTAGTCTTGTCGTTAATTTTATTTCCAAAAGTGTTTTTTCTTCATCTGATAAAGATTGTGAATTCCGTAAATCAAAAGTTAAAACTACCTTCGAGGACACTTTATTCACATTCTGTCCACCTGCACCACTGCTGCGAACAGCTTTATAAGTTAGCTCTGTAACAATTTTTTCTATTTCCATTATTGTGGCTGATGTGCTGGTTTTAATAAATCGTTTACTGTTTTCACAGGATTAAAAGTAATTATTGGTACCGCCACAAAAACGGTTAGCCAATTTGCCATTGCTCCATTCCACAATCCTGGTAATTCGTATCCTTTCACACTATCTTTACCAACGCTTTTTTCGACTATAAAACCTGCGTTATGATTTATAAATTTTGTTAAATCAAACTTTTCATTTTTATAATTTTTGATACCGCAAACCAAATCTACTGGATTAAAATGAGTTGCATTTGCTAAAATCGCTGCTTGATTTTTATCTGCTAAATCTACCTGAGAAGCTTCTACAATCTGAAGCGAAATCACTCCTTTTTCATCCTGAACCCAAAATGGGCCTCCTCCTGGCTCCCCTTCATTTTTCACCATTCCACATACGCGGATTGGTCTATTCAGCACTTCTCTCATTATGTCTAATTTACTTTCAAAAGTCAGCTTTTCAAAATCTATTTTTATATTTAAATTTTGCTTTAAAAACAAAACTACCTCAACAATTTTTTCTTCTGTTATTTCTTGATTTTCGATTTCAATTAGGTAACCAAAAACTTTCTTCTGTAGTTCTATTAAGATACCTGCTAAGGCTTTTTTATATAAAGCAATTTTATCGACATGGTTTTGAATCACATTATCAATGTTCTTAATAAAAATAACATCGGCGTCCAGATTATTTAAATTGTCAATCAAAGCACCATGTCCACCTGGTCTAAAAACCAATTTCCCTTCTTCTGTTCTAACTGGTTTATTCTCTAAATCAACCGTAATTGAGTCCGTACTTTTATTTTGATAGGAATAACTAATATCTATTTTTGTTCCTGACTCTTGTTCAAATTTCGTTTTAACAATGGCTACACATTCTTCAAATTGACTCTGATGTATTTCTGAAACCGTAAAATGTAAATTTGAAACCGAATTTGAACTGGCGTAATAAGCACATTCATGCAAATGTTCCTCTATAGGATTTGCAATATGAGTTTTATATTGATGAAAAGGCAAAACAGCTTTTGGTTTATTGGCAAAGTCAAAATAATCTGAAGCCAATAACATTTTTATAAAATAATAATTTTTATAATCTGTACCCAAAGAATCAAAATCAGGATATACTTTTTTTAATTTTTTATCTACAGTTTCAAAGAAAGGAAACTTATCCATCCCTATAATAAAAAGAGATAATTGACTTTCTTTTTTTCTATTGATATAAGCATTAATGCTTTCTTTTTCAATATTAAAATCATTTAAGAAAGCACTCAAAAACTTAAACATTCTACTCGCCGCCCCTGATGCTGGAACGAATTTTTTTAATTTTAAAGTTGCTTTATTAGCATCAAACAAAATAGCTTTTGTTTCAAAATCTGCTTCTGATAGACTCAAAATTCCATTTGAAACTGTTGCTGGACTTATTAGATGGCTTTTATTAATTCCGTTTTTAAAAATCTGCAATTGTTTCTTTATCTTTTCAAAAGAAATACCATGCTCATAGATTTGTACAAAATCTGCCGAAGAAAACCCTAATTCTTTAGCAAGTACTAAATTATTAATGATTTCTACTGCTTTGGCCAATCGTGATTTTTTATTTCCCGAAAGGGTTATATACGGTTTTTTAGTCTCTATTAATGTTTCTTTAAAAACTGAAAAAACACTTTCTCGTTCTTTTGGACTATCTCGTATATCGTCTTTTTCCCAAGGAACATCGATATCAGTAAGAAAAAACAAATCATATTCGTGCTCTAATGCAGCTTCATTTAACAATGGATTACAATAATCATAATACATCTCTGAGAACACCTTGGTTACCATAAGATTAGTATCACAAAATAAAAATTTACTTGCTAAAACTAATTTATCGTTTTCTAATTTGGTTTGTCCGTAAGCAATTGGCATCATATCTTCTTCTACACAAATATGCTGATTTTCTTCCCATTTTTCCTGAAGATAATCACGTGCAAACTCAGGCACCCACTCTGTTTCATAATACGAAGCAAGTTGCTGAGCTAAAGTCGTTTTACCGGTACTCTCTGGGCCAAACAAAGCAAATTTTAATATTCTTGTATCTTGTTGTTTAAGATTTTCTTCCATTCTAAATAAGCTGAAATAGCCAAAATTGTAAAAATTAAATATTGGAACGATAACATTCCTAACCCACGATATGCATATAAAGGCACTACAATAATGTCGCCAATAATCCAAAGAGTCCAATTTTCTATCTTTTTCTTTGCCATATACCACATTCCAGTAAAGAATATGCCTGAGGCAAGAATATCGACATAGTTATCTTTATGTAACTCGTAATCAAAAAATTTATAGATTCCGAAAACTACAAAAATTGTAATACAAAACAAGGCAATGCCTATTATTTTTTCTTTATTGTTGGTACGCGTAATCGGCAAATTATCTTCCTGGCCAGTTCCTTTTGACCAGTTATACCAGCCATAAATACTCATAATCGAGAAATACCCATTAATCATCATGTCTCCTAGGTAACCTGCAATATAAAGTAAATAAACAGAAATAATTGTAGCAATTAATCCTGTAGGATATACCCAGATATTTTCTTTTTTAGCAAACCAAACACTTAATATTCCAAACACAAACACAAGGAACTCGAGTCCTATATGCCAAAGTGGAACATTTTTATACGCATTAAGAAAAAAATCAATCATTGAGCTTGTTTGTTTTTATTACATAAAAGAACTTACGATTCAAAAAAATGAATATCGTTTTCAAAAGCTGTTCCTATAACTACTAAATCTGCCCCCATTTCGTAAGCTTTTTGAATTTGTGACAAAGCTACAATTCCACCACCAACAATTATGGGTATATTTACATTTTGAGAGATTAGTCGAATCATTTCTAACGGGACGGCTTGTTTTGCCCCACTTCCCGCTTCCAGATAGATTAATTTATTTCCTAACATTTCGCCTGCCTGAGCGGTTGCTAATGCCAAATCAAGATTTGTTCTATCCAATGGCTTTGTCTTACTAACTCTTGCAACTGCCGTTTCATTTCCGCTCTCAATTAAAAGGTAGCCTGTTGGAATAATTTCTAAATTCATTTTTTTTAAAATCGGCGCTGCCTGAACCTGATACTCTATTAAATAATCTGGATTTCGACCTGACAACAACGACAAAAATAAAATTGCATCAGCTTGTCCTGAAATTTGCGATGGATCACCTGGGAAAATTATGATTGGAAAATTAGTTTTTAATTTTAATTGAAAAACTAAATCTTCTAAAATGGTACTTTCGACTAAACTCCCTCCCACAAAAATATGTGTAGCTGGAGATTGGTTTATTTTTAGTAACAAATTATCAAAATTTTGCCAATTTATTTTATCTGGATCCAAAAGAATCGCTAGTAATTTTCGATCCTCGACTTTGGCTAATCGTATTTGTTTGTATATGTCTTGTACTTTTTGTTCCATAACGAGTGTAAAAGTAAAAGTTTTTTTATGCTAGAGAACTATTTTGAATCAATTATATTTGTGTATTCGCTTTAACTAACGAAAGAAACAAGCTTATGATTGCTACGGAGTTACTAGAAAAATATGGCGTAATACAGAAAAAATTTGCAAAAACAACTATTATTTTTGAAGAAGGAAAATTACCTAAGTACTATTTTCAGATTCTTTCGGGTGAAGTAAAGATGAACAATTATAATGATGATGGTCGAGAATTTATTCAGGGAATCTTTTATAAAGACCAATCTTTTGGCGAACCTCCTTTATTCTTAAACCAAAAATATCCAGCTAGTGCAGTTGTTGTAGAAGATGCTGAAATACTTTGTGTTCCTAAGGAAAGTTTCATGAAGTTACTAAATGAAAACCCTGCTATAAGTATTAAGATTATCGAAAACTTAGCACAGCGATTGTATTATAAATCGGTAATGGCCGCCGAAATATCTACTCATGAACCAGAACACCGTGTGTTACGATTGATCGATTATGCTATTGCCAATTTTAATTTTAAGAAAGATGCTAACGGCTACCTCATCAATTTTACTAGACAACAAATTGGAGATTTATCTGGCCTTCGAGTTGAAACTGTTATACGTGCTATAAAATCACTAGAGAAAAAAGGCGAATTAAAAATCATAAACAGGAAAGTGTATCGATAATTATTCCTTTATGATTTGAGTCATAAATGCGAAGCGTATCATGAATGTAACTTTGTTATTCTAAAATTATATATCATGACACTTTATAACTCAACATTCGAAAATTTTAATAAAAGTTACATCGGTTCTGCAACCATGGCAATAATTGGGCAAAGCTGTCTTGGTGCAGCAGCTGCAATGTTTACCCTTGCTAATGGAACTTCTCTAACACAAATGATTCAGCTTGCCATAATTGTATTTGCTAATATCATTGCTAATACTTCTATTCTGGCACAAATGAGCCATAAAACGGTTTTTAACCTAATTATAACAAGCGTATTTTTTAGCACCTTGTTTATTATTATAAATAACATTTAGTTATGAAAAAACAAATAGAAAACAGAGACGACATTTCACTTCTGGTAAACACTTTCTATACAAAAATAAGAGCCAATACTGAAATTGGCTTTTATTTTAATGATATGATTAAAGATTGGGAGGAACACTTAGAGAAACTAACTGATTTTTGGGAAACCAATTTATTTGCTGTCAAAAAATATAAAGGCAATCCTATTGAAGCTCACAATAAAGTTGATGGTCATTTTAACCATCAAATCTCATCACATGAATTTGGGATTTGGCTAAATGTATGGTTTGAAACTCTAGACGAGCTTTTTGAAGGAGAACATGTAGATATTCTTAAACGAAGAGCTCGAAAAATGAGTACATTTCTTTATTTAAGTATGCTTGAAAATCGCCCGAAGGGATAGGTAATTATTATTCTAAGATTATTACGCTAAGTTTCACAAAGAAAACACGAAGTGACGCTAAAAGTTTTTAAAGTTGTATGATTACTGGAACTGAAAACCGTGACTGTTTTTAGCACGCAGATTTGGCGGATTTAGCAGATTATATGTTGGTTTTACTGATTAGCTGAAACTATTTTTTACTGAAACTGATTACTAAATAAAGTCGCAACTGATTACTGGAACTGAAAACCGTGACTGTTTTTAGCACGCAGATTTGGCGGATTTAGCAGATTATATGTTGGCTTTACTGATTAGCTGAAACTGTTTTTTTACTGAAACTGAATACTAAATAAAGTCGCAACTGATTACTGGAACTGAAAACCGTGACTGTTTTTAGCACGCAGATTTGGTGGATTTAGCAGATTATATGTTGAACTTTACTGATTACTGGGGCTAGAAACTGAAACTGTAAACTGCGACTGAATACTAAAAACTACTTCTCCAGTGCATAAACCAAAGTAAAGTTTTCGATTTCTTCATAATACACTACAAAGTCTTTTACTAAATCATCAAAATGTAGACTTGCCAATGTTTTGTTTTCTTCGAGCGAAAAGGAGTTCACTCGAATGTGGTCTTTAAAACTGATTCCTTTTTCGTTTCGGATTTTGAAAATAGCTTCTTTGGCTCCCCAAATTACGGTGAGTTTTTTTATGTATTCTTCTAATACATCTGGGTTTAAATAATCGAATTCTCTATCGACAAATTTATCAGCGATTCGGAGAATTTTTTCACGTTGCAATTCCATATCGATCCCTACAGTTTCTTCACTGATGATAATTGCTGCGAAATTATGTGAATGTGTGATTGATATATAATTATGACAGCTCAAATATGGTTTTCCAAATTCGTCATAATGCAAATCATGATCCGTAAAGCCCATTTCCTGAATAAGCATACGTACGCTTAAAAAGGCTCGCTGGTGCATTTGAGATTTCATTCCGTTTAAACGAAGTTGTGTTTTTTCTTTTAAAACTACTTTATCAAGCAACTCTTCGAAAGACTCAGTTATCTTCCAAATTAAAATTTGTGTTGTTGGGGTAAATTGTATTGTTTGATGTAAAGGCATTTTTTTAATTGTGAATTATTTTCCTGATTTGAAAACTGAATTTCTAATTTAATTTCTGGTCTTTTTAGCCCTGATGGAAGCGGCATCCTTTTTCTGGCTTCTTTAGCCAGGAAAAGATATAGCGGACAGCAGGAAATAGCTTCTCACTTTCAATATCTTCTTACAACAAGTAAATTATTTAGCTAAAGTTCAAAAGATTAAGAAATTAAACATTTCACAAATCTTATAGAAAGTAGTCAAAATTAAAAACCTATTCCGTAAATTTGCAAAAATTTTACAATATACAAATATACTATAAATGAGTACTACAACTACGCCTTTTGTGGCTTTCAAAGTAAAAGACATCTCTCTAGCGACTTGGGGAAGAAAAGAAATTGAATTAGCTGAAGCGGAAATGCCAGGTTTAATGGCTCTTCGTGCTGAATATAAAGACGAACAACCTCTTAAAGGTGCTCGTATTGCTGGATGTTTACACATGACTATCCAGACTGCAGTTTTAATCGAAACTTTAATCGCTCTTGGAGCTGAGGTTACTTGGTCTTCTTGTAACATTTTCTCTACTCAGGATCAGGCTGCTGCTGCTATTGCTGCTGCTGGAATTCAAGTTTATGCTTGGAAAGGTCTTGATGAGCAGTCATTTGACTGGTGTATTGAGCAAACTTTATTCTTTGGTGAAGATAGAAAACCATTGAACATGATTCTTGATGATGGTGGAGATTTAACAAACATGGTTATTGACCGTTTCCCAGAATTGGTTCCTGGAATCAAAGGATTGTCTGAAGAAACTACAACTGGAGTTCACAGACTTTACGAAAGAGTAAAAGCTGGAACTTTACCAATGCCTGCAATCAACATTAATGACTCTGTTACTAAATCTAAATTTGATAACAAATACGGTTGTAAAGAATCTGCTGTAGATGCTGTACGTCGTGCAACTGACTTAATGTTAGCTGGTAAAAGAGTTATCGTTTGTGGATACGGTGATGTTGGAAAAGGAACTGCTGCTTCTTTTAGAGGTGCTGGATCTATTGTAACTGTTACTGAAATTGACCCTATTTGTGCTTTACAAGCTGCAATGGACGGTTATGAAGTTAAAAAATTAAACACTGTAATTGCTAATGCTGATATCATCATTACAACTACTGGAAATAAAGATATCGTTCTTGGTGAGCACTTCGAGCAAATGAAAGACAAAACTGTTGTTTGTAACATTGGTCACTTTGATAACGAAATTGATATGGCTTGGTTGAACAAAAACCACGGTGCATCTAAAATCGAAATCAAACCACAAGTTGATAAATATACTATCGCTGGAAAAGACATCATCATTCTTGCTGAAGGTCGTTTAGTAAACCTTGGTTGTGCTACAGGTCACCCAAGTTTTGTAATGAGTAACTCATTTACAAACCAAACTCTAGCTCAAATCGAATTATGGAAAAATAGCGCTGCTTACAACAATGACGTTTATATGTTACCAAAACATTTAGATGAAAAAGTTGCTGCTTTGCACTTAGCTAAATTAGGAGTTGAATTGGAAACTTTACGTGACGATCAAGCTGCTTATATTGGTGTTCCAGTTGAAGGTCCATTCAAACCAGAATATTACAGATATTAGTATTACGTTTTTAGTACTAAGATTAAAACCCTTGCAGAAATGTGAGGGTTTTTCGTTTTATAGCCTCTTTCCAAAATAAGTAAATCGTTTATTTTTATGCACAAAAACATTTCTTCTAAAAAAATTATACCTTTATAGAATAAGTCTCAATTTCTCAAATACATAAACGTTGTAATCTTGCAAAAAACATCTTATTTATTCGTCTTCTTATTTTTACTTACTCTCCCACAAATTATTCTTTCTCAAGAAAAGAAACCTAAAGTCGTTTTAGTCTTAAGTGGTGGTGGAGCAAAAGGAATTGCACATATTCCACTTTTACAAAAACTAGATTCTTTGCACATCGTTCCTGATCTTATTGTCGGAAATAGTATGGGAAGCATTATAGGAGGTTTGTATGCAATGGGCTATTCTGGTGATAGTATCGAAAAATTAACCAAAGATATTAATTGGGATAAATTATTTGGCGGAGGCCAGTCGTTAAGATCTGTAAGCGTAGAGGAAAAAAGAGAATTCCAGAGATATTTAGTTGGAATAGGAATTAAAGATAAAAAACTAAACAGCGTTGGCTCACTTTTAAATGATCAGAATTTAAGAGAATATCTTTCAGAATTAACCTATCCGGTATATAATATTAAAGATTTTGACAGCCTGCCAATACCGTTTAGAGCCATGGCTACCGATTTGGCCGAAGGAAAAGAGGTTATTCTAAGCAAAGGCAATTTAGCTTATGCCATGAGAGCGAGTATGTCATTACCAGGTATTTTCAAGCCTATGACTTACGGAAAAACAGTATTAGTCGACGGAGGAGTATTGAATAATTTTCCGACAGATGTCGCCCAACAAATGGGGGCTGACATTATTATTGGTAGTGATGTTGGAGGTGGATTGGAACCAATAGACAAACTGAACAATCTTATAACTATATTGACTCAAACCAGTATGTTTCCGAGTAATATTAAGAACCCAGCAAACCGAAAACTCTGTAATATCTTAGTAGATCACCTACCAAACTTACGTTTTTCTACAGCAGATTTTTCTGATAGCGAAGAAATCTATAAAGATGGTAAAATTGCAACAGCAGAAAACCTTCCAGCTCTAATTGCATTATCCGAAAAATTAAAAGGATACACACAACGAACTCACGAATTACCAAACATACCTGCAGAATTTATTCTTGACACTATTGTTTACAAAAAAATCAGTCCAGAAAACCTTGCGTTGGTATTAGGAAGAACAAATCTCAAAACTAATGTAAAATATACCAACAAAGATTTAATAGCAGGCATTAACAGAGCAATGGGTACTAATCTTTTTGATGAGATTACATACAGCTATTTCATCAAAGATGACAACAAGCTAGGAGTCACAATATTTGGTCATGAACGTGCCAAAAACCAACTGAACACATCGGTACATTACGACACTTACCGAGGCGTTGGAATCATTTTTAATTACACCGCCAGAAATGTTCTTGCCAGAGCATCTCGTCTCCTTTTAACAGTCGATATTGCAGAGCAACCAAAAGCACGAATCAATTTTCAGAAAAATTTTGGAAAAAATAGAGATTGGTGGTGGTCATCTGAACTTTATGGAGCCTTTTTAAGGCAAGAGATTTATTTTAACGGTAAAGCTTCGGATAATGTACTTTATAATTCATTAGAATTTAATAATGAAATCAACAGAAATTTAAATTCACTAGAAAGTTATTTTGGCTACGGTTTACACTATCAATACGCCCATTTAAAACCAAAATACGACAGAGAATACAATCCTAACTCAATCGATATTACGAATTACTCCTTAAACAGTATAGAATTAAACATGCATTATTCCTACAATGATATGGATAAAGTTTTCTTTGCTGAAAATGGAACAATTATAAAAGCAAATGTAACCCGATCATTATTATCAGATGTCTACACCTCTTTTAACGACCCTGATCGAACAAGCATATCTGGTGCAACCAATGGTTATACAAAATTTGGCTTC
Source organism: Flavobacterium frigoritolerans (assembly GCF_025847275.1). Classification (GTDB taxonomy): domain Bacteria; phylum Bacteroidota; class Bacteroidia; order Flavobacteriales; family Flavobacteriaceae; genus Flavobacterium; species Flavobacterium frigoritolerans. Next base: position 33,447 of record NZ_JAOZEV010000016.1, on the reverse strand, counting down.
AGCTTTGAAAAGAGAACACTCTTAAAAAAGAAAATTACAGGAATCATTGGGTTTGATTCTTATTTTATTTTTGAGGATAAACTTAAAGACAATCAAATCTCATTTTCGGATTTTGGTTATGCATCAAAATATTTCTTAGGAGGAAACATACCAAGCTCAGGTAGTAATCGTTTTTCATTTCCTGGCTTACATGAAGACGAACTCAATGTTTCACAATATATGGGCTTAAAAATTGCTTCTCAAATAAATCTTATGGGAAAAATTTATCTAACTCCCCATTTTAATATCGCGACTGTTGGGTTTGAATCTTTTGATAAATACATTAACAAGGTATTTAGCCCCAAAGGAAATTGGGATGATATCTCTGACCCTAGCCTTGTAATATCCGGAGGAGCTTCTATTTCCTATCAGTCAATTTTGGGTCCTATTCATTTTGATACTTCCTGGATAAATAATATCGACAAAGTACGATTGTTTTTTAGTGTCGGATTGTCACTCAATCCTTAAAAAAATCTCATAACTAAATTGGGTTTCTTTTTTTTAATCTAAACTCATAAATCTAAAATTTGGGCGTACCACCATTAAAAAAAGAGCCGATGAGCATTACGTTCATTGGCTCTTTCTTTAATGCTGTCGGGCTATCCGCGCTACTTCGGTAGCTTGCTCCTATCCCTCACGCAAATGATAATAGCACGTAAAAATTAATCAGATATTCGACATTCTTTTTGAAATTTAAGTATATTTTTGAAATCCAAAACCAAATTACGAGAACCTTCTTCATTACATTGATTATAAATACATTACCTCTTTTTGTAAGTGCACAAACCCATCATTTTATAACAGATATAGAAAAAGATAAAATGCTAAATCAAGCAAAGAATCAAGCAGAACAAAAACTACAACAACAAAATTCCTATATAGAGCTTCCGAAAACACTTCTTTTGAAGCCTCTTTCTCGAAATCGCATAGAAAATGCTGAAGCCAAATTAGTAAGAGAAGAGCGAAAACTGAAAAAACTGGAAAATGAAGCACAAGAAAAAAAAGATGATTTAAAAACAAAACAAGAAAAATTACTAAATCTTAAAAATGCTTTGAAGAATACTAATAATTCTGATCGCCAAAAAAATATTGAAAGAACCAAGGAGCAAATAGCTAAAATTCAGAATGAACTAAACAAAATTAAAATTTTGATAGAGTCAAGATCAAAAAAAGTAACAGACCTTGAAATAGCAATGGAAGAAGCCAAATTTAAAAGAGAAGAAGATTATTAATAATATCTCAAACCCGACAGATTTTAAAAATCTGTCGGGTTTTGTTTTTAGCACTGCTCCTTATTCGTAGACAAAAATTCGCTCAACAAAACTAGCTTCTGACTTTTCTGAACTTAGCGATCCCTCAAAAAACATTTCAGTCCAGTTTTTTTGATTATCAATTTTAAGATATTCCAGTTTTGTAGTTAACTTAATTTTTCCATCCCCAAAAAAGGAATCCGAACTTGATTCTTCTATTCTTCTATTCTCAGAGTTGTATTTTCTATAAATTACCATCTCATCCAAATAAACAGAATCCTCTTTATTATTCTTCGAATGTTCTTCTATAAGGTTTCCTTTTTCATCATAAACTAATTCATCTTGAGACTCGGTTAATTGCGTTTCTCCTCCCTGATAATCATAAGAAAAGCTTGTTTTTATAATGCGATTTTTATTATATTCATATTTTACCACATTTCTTAAAGTATCATTATCCGAAGAATAACTTTTCTCTTCTAATACTTTATTTTCTGGCCCGTAACTATAGATTGTTTTACCAAGAACATTTTCTTCGTCATCATACATTATCGATTCTATCTTTTGTTTCAAACTATTATACTTGTTCTCTGGATAATCAGATTTTTTAGGAAACATTTCATCTTTCACAAACTCTCCATTTGAATTCTTTTTATAGGTGGTATAATTTTGCATTTTACCTTTTACATACTTGCCGTTCTTTTTGATTGCATAGTAAAAATTCTCCGTGTACTCTTTAATGTTTCCGAATAATTTCTCATCCCATTCTGCAGATAATTGTGGTGCATTGTAATCTGCTGCCATCATTTTTTTAGGCTCAGGCTCTTTCAAATTCGGAATCATCTCAAAAGTCCTTTCTATGCCATAAATAGGTTCATAAAGAACAAAATCATTTTTAATTGGGGCGATAGTTTCGATAAAAATATACTTGCCTTCTTGATTTACTATATCGTCAATAGTGAATGTTTTTTGATATTCTTCAAAAGTCATTGCTGGATTGGCTTTAAAAGCATCAAAAACGCGTTTATTTACATTCCCGCTTAAATCACTATAACCTGCCCTTTTATCATTGATTTTTTTATTTTTCTTCTTTAATTCTGCCACTTCCTTATCGCTGTAATTGACCAATACATTACCTATTTCATCATAATTTATCAAATGAATTTTATTGTTTCTATCGAGATTTTTCGAATCGACTACTTCTATCAGAACCACATTATTAATAATATCAATTAACTTATATTCAATATCATTTAATCTGAATTTACTCCCTATATCCTTTTGAGAAAGCTTTACCTGAGAATAATCAGTAATGAATTTAATATTGTAAATCACACTCCCTTGAATTTCAGAAAGCTCATTATTGTTTTTAAAGTTTACTGCATTATTTACCTGATCTTGCTTACGCAGGGTCGTATAATTCAAATTAGTGACTTTTCCGTTTTTGTATTTACCCATAAACTCGCTTCCAAAAGAAGTTCCGCCAACATTCTTAATTTCAATCAACTCTTTTTTCAAATTAAACAACTTGCTTGTTACAGGGTGAAAATCTACAATATAAACCTCTTCATTCTCTTTATAATAAGATGGAAATCGAGAATTAAACAACAAGTCATATCCATATTCAGATTTCTCCAATTTCAAAACCCCTCGTGAGATAAGAGTATCTACTGAAGAATTTATTACCTCTTCAGATTGGATAATTTTCTTTTGAATTTCATCAATTCTTCTATTTACTTTTTTAAAAGGAAAATCAGGAACTTTAAAGGTTGCTTTACTTATTTCATAAGTAATTTTATAAATCATCTCTTTTTCCTCTTTACTAGGTTCCTTATTTTGGGAAAACACAGAAAGACTAAAGCCCATTAAAATCAATACAATTCTATTCATTTGTTTTTTTTTTGAAAAGTACAGTTTTTTGTACGAAAAATCCAAATCTAATAGACAAGAAAATTACGAGACATTATCTCAATCCCAACAAGTTTAAAAAACTTATCGGGGTTTCTTTTTTTTAATCTAAAATTTGGGCGTACCACCATTAAAAAAAGAGCCGATGAGCATTACGTTCATTGGCTCTTTCTTTAATGGTGTCGGACTATCCGCGCTACTTCGGTAGCTTGCTCCTATCCCTCACGCAAATGATAATAGCACGTAAAAATTAATCAGATATTTTTGAATAATTTTTAAAATATAAATCTACATTTGGATCCTACAAACTAAACTAAACCCAAATCATGAAAACACGCTTTATTTTAATGCTATTATTAATGTTACCATTTTTTGCTTCTGCGCAATTCAACAACCAAGCTAGAGCCATGCACCAGCAAATGAACAATCAGAATCAAAAATGGGCAACTGAGCGTAGAACATCGGATCAGCAATGGCAAATGAGAAATATGATGTCACAGACAAATAAAATTCAGACTGCTGAAAGCAAATTAGCCAAAGAGGAAAAAAATAAAAAGAAGCTAGAAGAGAAAACGGAGAAATTAAATGCTGATTTAAAAACAAATCAAGATAAATTGGCTACTCTTAAAAACAATAATAATCCTGAGCTTCAAAAAGACATCGAAAAATCTGAAAAGAAAATAACAAAGTCTGAAGAAAAACGAAACAAAAGCAGAACGAAACTAGAATCAAGTTCTAAAAAAGTAGACGACTTAAAAAAACAAGTAGAAACTGCTAAGTCAGAAAAAGAAGAACTAGCCAAAAAAGAAGAAGAAGAAAAAAGGGCTAGAGAAGAAGAGAAAAAAAAGAAACAAACAGAAAAAGAACAACAAAAGAAAGCTTCTAAAAATTAAACCAAATCTTTTAACATAATAAACCCTCGCTGAAATGTGAGGGTTTATCTTTTTACAACCAGGAAGTAATTCCTAGATAATATTTATATATTAGCTATGAAACATTATTAGAATAAAAAAATACTTTAAAATCAAATCAGGAATTAGTTGACGATATCAACTTAATGGACTTGAATATTTTAAAACCTCAACCACTTATAATGTAAATAAACCTGATTAGATTAAAAATATGATTGAAAAAGTTTTATGTGAGCAACATGGATCAAAAGATATGTCTTTTGCCTGTATTCATCTTGCAATGGCAATAGACAAAAAAGAAAAAGTTGGCTTTTTTTATTCCGAAGCAGAAGAAGACCTACCTCAAATTGCTTGGTGCGGATTATGCGAACAATGGCTATTGGATAATGGTGAAGAATGGAATGAAGCATTTGAAACTCTAGCCGATTTTAAGATATTATGCTCCGATTGTTATGACGAAGCCAAAGAAATTCAGTTCGAAACTGATAAAATATAAACAAACATGATTTCTACTAAAGACTTTAAATTATTACCCGATAAAAAATCATTACAGCATATCTGCAAAGCAATTTCTGTATTAGATGCTATTATTTGTCAAGAATGGGAATATCGCTATTACTTATACAACTCTAAATGGGCAGAAGATGAAGAGTACTTCGGCATGAGAGATGGATCTGGCGATTTAATGGATATTCTTTTTCTTGAAAATCATTGCGTAATTAGTGGTTTTGCACACGAATTTCAATATAATCAAAAAAGTGATTTGACTAAGAATCTGCCTGAAATTTATAATCAATTTATTTTTGATGAACCAGTTGTCACAAACGGCACAACATTTTGTTTATGGACAAATGAAACCGAAAATTGGGAAGTTGGAGAGGTTAAAGATTTCAATGATAATTCAGAAGATTTACTCGCTATTTTTGATGGAAATCCACAAACATACATCGATTGGGCAAGCGAGTATTTTGAAGAAACAGGAATTCCGTTAAAAACCGTAACCGAAATCTATGAAGGTAAGGTCTTAACCAAAGAAATGGTTTTGTCTATTGTAGATGAAATTGAAGATTGGGAATTACTAGAAGAAGATTTAAAAGAAATAAATTACGAATACGATTTTAAATAGACTAACAGCAATGAAACGCATTTTTCTGCTTTATATATTTCTCTTTATAAACTGTACGTTATTTGCACAAAGCAAAGAAGATACATGGACTGCCTTTTGGGATAAAGACACCACACATACCGGATATAAAGATAAAAACGGTATGATTAAAATCGAACCTAAATTTATGGGGATGACAATTGCCAATAAATTTGATGATATCATTGTTGTAACCGAAGAAGAAAATCAAAGCTGGAAAAGCTATTACCTAACAAAATCAGGCAAAATAGTTGGTCGAGATAGTTTGTACATATTCGATAATGGTCCTGATTGCGAGAATGAAGGTTTTATCAGATTTAGAGATCACAAAACGGATAAAATGGGAATGTTTAATCGTGATGGTAAAATTGTAGTTCCTGCCGAATACAGCAACTTAACCAAAGCTATAAACGGAATGATTATAGCGCTAAAAGGAGCAGAAAAAGCAATGGCACCAGGAACTGATGGTCATTTTAGCTGGGCTGGTGGAGACGACAATCTTATTGACATCAATAATAAAATCCTGATTGAGAACTTTGTGTCTAATGATGAGCTGAATTTTTATTCCGTAGAAAAATCTAAAGAACCTAGCAAAGACCCAACAAGAGATAGTTTTCTTGGTGTGGATGGACAATATTATTCGTTTATAAATTATGACAAAGAGTTTACATTATGGTTAAAAAACAGTTTACTATCCGATTTATCCAAAGACAATTTACTAAAACATTCCTATGAAGAAATCTTTTATTGGAAAGAACCAATTGGCTGGATAAATGAACCAAAAACTACATTCATTAATAAAAACTATAAACTCATAAAAGATAAATTACTGGAACTTAATAATCCTACTTGTGATTACTTTGTTACAACCAATGGGTTGAATCAATTTATCTACGAAGCAGACAAATACGATCAGTACTTTAATAATTGTAATGAATCTAAAGATTGGAAATACCCAATAAAGAGTATTATTATTACTCACCGTGATAAAAAAGATTCCACGCAAGATCATTTTGATTTTTTAAGAACCGAAAATGGATATCAGTTAATAAGTGTTTCGATACGTAAAGGAAAACTTAAATAGTTTTTAGATTATTGGATTTTTAGAATCCTTCTCAAAAAACAAATTATGACAAAAGAAGATTTTAAAATCAGTTTAAAAAAAGCCCTTGATGGCCTTATTGATTTTACGCAGGAAATGGTAACAAACAAATTACCGCATGTTTATAAATTCATAATTAAAACCAATTGCTCATACGATGGAAATGAATTAGAAGACGATGAAGAAATTTATCCTGATGATAAAATTAATGAGTCAAGTTCAATTAATCCCGCGACAGAATTAACAGTAATTGATTATTTATGGCGAAATGATAAAGTTCCGCAATGGATTAATGTTCAAATTAGTAGTTGTGATTCTAATTTTAGTTACATAACATTAGAATGCTGCGGAAGATTTTCAGCTTTATTAAATCACAAAGATGGTCCTTTTCGTGGTTTGGGACCTAATATTCCCTATCGTTATATTGACCAAGATTCAGGAGAACTTCTTGTAAAAGTAGATTTAAATAAAATTAATAAATCTTAAAGCTATGTGGTACGACAACTATACTTTTTTCGATAAACAAAAAGGATTTACAGAAACAAACTCAGCACAGATCTGGAATAAAGAACTTCCTGATAAGTTTTTCTTACCAATTGAATTACAAGAATTATTACAGCACTCTAATGGAGGCGGAATAATAAATGGTGACCGCGAATTTGGTTATTTCTCTTTATACGAAATAAGCGACTTTTATATTGAATATCAATTTGATAAATACACACCTCTCTTTATGCCTATTGCTTTTAACGGTGGTGGAATATTTTATGCCTACGACTTTAGGAATCCGACAAACATTAATCTTGTAGCTGTAAGTGCAGGTGTTTTGGAATACGAAAGTTCTATTATTATTGGAAAGACATTAAAAGAAGTACTTAGCAAAACAATTAATATTGAAGATGAACTAGATATTCTTTATCCTAAAATAGAACTTACTGAAGATGAAAAACAAGTAATTGAACTTCATAAACAACTTAACGAGTTGAATACTAACAGAAATAACATTACACCAAAAGATTATTTATTGACAAAACGAACACTTGAAAATAAAATTAAAGAATTAGGTCTTAAAACAAAATAAATATGACCACAATAAAAAACTATCAGGAGGTTGTCAAAAAATCGAGAATCTATGTTGACTTTAATGAAATGATTGACTTTGATTTGGTATTATTATCTCAAAAAGATAAAAAATTAAATTCCGTAGGAGTTGAAGTTGAATTGAGAGAAGGAATGGAAATTGCTATTTATATGGATGATGAACAACCAAATGGTTTTAAAGACAATTTAATTGCAAGTGGAATCGTAGAGAGAAATCATTCTAATTTATTTGAAATTGCGAAATGGTGCTGCCGAATTGATGAAAACGGAATTCAACATGAAAGCGATGAAATCGAAAAGAAATTAAAATCTAAAGATGCTACTATAGTTATAAATACATTACTAGAAACAACTTTCCATAACCAAAACTGGGAATGGGTTCAGGATTTATGCATCGAATTACTCGAAAATAAAAATCCTGATATAAGTGGCTTGGCTGTTACCTGTCTCGGACATATTGCCAGAATACATAGAGTTATAGATAAAGAAAAAGTTCTAAAAGCATTTGAAAGCAGAAAAGACGATGAAGCTATTAACGGAAGAATAGAAGATGCAATTGAAGATATTAATGTGTTTGTAACTGGTAAAAAATAAAACAATATTCAACGAATTCTTCTTTTCACTAAAATACAAAAGCTAACTTTGTAAAAACGTGAATTATGAAAAACTTTTTATTTTTAGGGATTGCCATTATATTTGAAATCATTGCAACTTCGGCATTAAAAAAATCAGAACAGTTTACTCAACTTCTCCCAAGCATAATAACATTTATCGGATATGCAGGTGCATTTTACTTCCTGAGTTTTGCTATAAGAACAATTCCTGTTGGAGTTGCATATGCTATTTGGTCTGGAGTTGGAATTGTATTGATTACCATTATTGGGGCTGTATTTTTTAAACAAATTCCCGATTTACCCGCAATAATCGGATTGGCATTAATTATAATAGGTGTTATTGTTATCAATGTTTTTTCTAAAACTGCATCACATTAGATTAAAAAATAAACTATCAAAAAGCATAAAAATTTAAGATGCTTTAGTTTTACAAATTCCTTTTTATTCGAAAAACCGCATCGCATCCATCTTAAACATCTTCCAATGAACTTAAGAAAAGCTACTATTTCTGACCTAAAAGAAATGCAGGAATTATATATAGAAACTATTAAACATGTTTGTAAAGATGATTATACGCCATTTCAAATTAATGTTTGGATTTCAGGAGCTAAAAATACGGAGCGCTGGATTGACGTAATCAATACACAATTTGTTTTACTAGCTATTATACAAGATAAAATAACAGGTTTTGGAACTTTGAAAAATGGAGATTATATTGACTTTTTTTATATTCATAAAGATTTTCAGCGACAAGGAATAGCCAACAGACTCTTAACTGAATTAGAGTTTGAAGCAAAAAAACAGCATTCAAAAGTCATATCATCTGATGTAAGTATAACCGCCAAACCATTCTTTGAGAAAAAAAGATTTATTGTAAAAGCCGAACAACGAAACATAAGATTAGGCGTTGAACTTATCAATTACAAAATGGAGAAGCAATTATAACACTAAAAGTCTAACGGAGTAAATCTCTCGCAAAGTCGCAGAGACGCAAATTTTTAAATCAATCTTTGTCGACGTACTTTACGCCCTTCGACTTCGCTCAGGATGACAATATTGCAGAAAACTTTGCGTCTCTGCGGCTTTGCGAGCAAAAAACATAGCGTGCTTTGCGTAAATCTTAGCGCTCTTTGCGGTAAAAAAACAGCAAGTTTCGGATTTTATGCCCGCAAAACCCTGCCGATATTTGCTTTATAAAATTGGATGAAAAATGAAGACTCAGGAAAACATTAATTATAATCGCATTGCCGATGCAATAGATTATATCAAAGCTAACTTTAAGCAACAACCCAACTTAGATGAGGTTGCCGAAAAAGTACATTTAAGCCCGTTTCACTTCCAGCGTTTGTTTACCGAATGGGCTGGAACAAGTCCGAAGAAATTCTTGCAATATATAAGTGTCGAACACGCCAAGAAAATCCTTAAAGAAAACAATCATGCCACTTTATTTGATGCCGCTTTTGATACGGGACTTTCAGGTACAAGTCGTTTGCATGATCTATTTGTAAATATTGAAGGAATGTCTCCTGCCGAATATAAAAATGGAGGCAAAAAATTAATGGTTAATTTCAGTTTTGCCGAAAGTCCGTTTGGGAATATTATTGTTGCTTCGACTAGTAAAGGGATTTGCTTTATGGCTTTCGCCGAAGATGAAGAATCTGGATTTGAAGACTTAAAACACAAATTCCCCAATGCAACATTTACTCGAAAACTAGATTTAACTCAACAAAATGCTTTATTTATTTTTCAGAATGACTGGAGTAAATTATCCGAAATAAAACTACACTTAAAAGGTACTGATTTTCAATTAAAAGTGTGGGAAACATTACTTAAGATTCCAATGGGCCAACTTTCTACATATGGTTCGATTGCCCAACAAATAGAAAAACCAAATGCTTCTCGTGCCGTAGGAACCGCCATTGGTAGTAACCCAGTAGCTTTCCTTATTCCGTGTCACCGCGTTATTCAATCATCAGGAACCTTTGGCGGCTATATGTGGGGAAATACCCGAAAAACAGCAATTATTGGTTGGGAAGGTTCACAGGTAAATCCAATAATATAAAATTACACATCGTATTTCTGTAAAGAATCTTGTAGACAATCTTTGCGTAGATACACTGCGGAGTACCTCTACAATAAAAAATACGCAGATATTATGATGAATCAATTTTAAATTACATCTAAACTTATTTATGCAAAACATACAATCAAAAATTGCTTCTCTTAATTGGGAAAGCATCACCGAATCTATGCACGAAAGCGGATTCGCAATTATTCCCAATGTGATTAATAACGAACAATGTGAAGATTTGAAATTCGATTATGATAATCCTAATTTATATCGAAAAACAGTTGTAATGGAACGCTATCGTTTTGGTTTGGGCGAATACAAATATTTTAATTACCCGTTGCCTGATTTAATCCAAACGATTCGTTCGACTATTTATACTAAACTTGTTCCAATTGCAAATGCATGGATGAAAGCGTTGAATATAAACACTGTTTTTCCTGAAACTCATGAGAAATTACTCGAACAATGTCACGCAAACAATCAATTAAAAGCAACTGTCTTAATTTTAAAATACGGTAAAAGCGGTTTTAATACCTTGCATCAGGATTTGTATGGAGATGTTTATTTTCCGATACAGATTGTACTTTTTCTAAATGAACCCGACGAAGATTTTACTGGTGGTGAATTTGTATTAACGCAACAAACACCTAGAGCACAATCAAAAGCCATTGTCCTGAAACCTAAAAAAGGTGACATCCTGGTTTTTACCACCAATTTTAGACCTGTAAAAGGTTCAAAAGGTTATTACCGTGTTAATATGAAACATGGTGTTAGCGAAATTCATTCTGGTGAAAGATATACGTTGGGGATTATCTTTCATGATGCGTTAAATTAAGGTACAAAGCCCTCAGAGGTTTCAATATACAGTATATCTATAGAGACGCACTGCGGTTCATCTCTACAATACAAATAAAACAATGATTTATCACATTGAAATTTCAGATTCAGATCTCCGAAATAAGATTAAAAATGCGGAAATTTGCTTTGGTGGAAACCGAAAACTAAAAATTTACGGAACATTAAAATGTGCTTCTGGCAAAAGAATGAAACGTGAGAATCGAGCTTTCTTTTTAACCGAAAATGAAGCTAAACAAAATGGTTTTAGACCTTGTGGACATTGCATGAAAACCGAATATCAAAACTGGAAAAATGGACTTATTTAATCCTCAAACTAACGAAACAACCAATCTGCTTCCTAAAGATGGAACTGTAAATTATTACGGAAAATTATTTTCCAGAGAAGATTCGAACCATTATCGAGATATATTGCTCAATACTATCGAATGGAGAAATGACGAAGCAATTATCTTTGGGAAATTAATAATTACGAAACGTAAAGTAGCTTGGTATGGCGATTCTCCTTTTGAATACACTTATTCTAACACTACAAAAAAAGCACTTCCATGGACAAAAGAATTACTCCAATTAAAAACTGTTATTGAAGAAAAAACTGGAGAAACTTTTAATTCTTGTTTGCTTAATTTATATCATTCCGGCGACGAAGGAATGGCGTGGCACAGTGATGCCGAAAAAGATTTGAAAAAGAATGGTGCTATTGCTTCGGTAAGTTTTGGTGCGGAACGAAAATTTGCTTTCAAACATAAAGATACTAAAGAAACAATTTCTTTAATTTTAGAACACGGTAGTTTATTGGTCATGAAAGACACTACTCAAACCCATTGGTTGCACCGATTACCACCAACAAAAACAACATCTAAGCCTAGAGTAAACTTGACTTTTAGAACTATTGTTGAGTAAAATAAAAAATTAAAACTATCAAGAGGTTATGATTTATAATAATCCGCATTTTTTATAAATATCTAATATTACCGATTCTTTACCTAAAAGATAATTATCTATATCGTTTGGAAATTTTTTGGCCATTTCAATTTTTATCTGGCTATATCTATCCCTTTCATCTGCATGTGTACGCAGATAATTCCGAAAAGTAACATGGCGTTTTAATTCCTTGGATTCTTTATTACATACATACAAATGATGCTCCATAAGATGTTCCTTATTTTTATAACTAAAGGCTTCTCGACCCGTGATACCTAAATCACCCACATGCTCGTAATCAATCTCTTTCAGCTTTTGCGTAACTATCGAAAACAAATCATTTTCGACTACAATATCTATATCTATAATTGGTTTTGCATGTAAACCCTCTACCGAAGTACTACCAACATGTTCAATTGACAATACCTCGTCCTTTATAGCGACAAGTAATTCTCCTTCGATTCTTTTAAATTCACTCACCCAATTAGGATTGTACGGGACAACAATTATATTCCAATTTTCAGCGCCAATCATATAGCTATTTTTCACAAATATAATAATTGATTAGTAACGCATCTTGGGTAAAACATTATAATAGAAAACAAACAATGCTTCTTCTAACATTTCGGTTAGAACTTTTGCAAGATCAACAATTGTCCAACCTTCTAGTCTCTATTTATTAAGAACAGAATAAAAAACTTTAAGCTGGTTGTCATGGATATTATCAATACTTTAAACAAAAAAAGCCATCCGACGCGTCGGATAGCTTTTTTAGGGATATTTAAGAGTGTTATTTTAAATAAAATTCAATGTTCTTTCCAGAGCCATTCCTCTGGAACCTTTAATAAGCATAGTTGTCTCATTAAAAGTTAGAGTACCTAAATAAGCTACAAAAGTATCAAATGAATCAAAAAAATGTAAATTATGCTTTTCCATTTTATGCTTATAGAAAGAAGGCCCGATGAAATAGCAAATTGCCTTATTTTCATCTAAAAGTGACGTTACAATAGCTTTATGCTCCTGTTCACTTTCGGAACCAAGCTCAAACATATCTCCCAAAATCATAACTTTATTTTGCTTCTCTAATTGAATAAAATTTTCGATAGCAACAGCCATACTACTTGGATTTGCATTATATGCATCCAAAATAATTTCGTTTGTACCTTTTATCAATAATTGAGAACGATTGTTTTCAGGAATATAACTTTCTAAAGCTTCTTTTATAGCTAAGTCTTCTATCTTAAAGTATTTTCCAATTGCAAGCGCAGCACTTATATTATTAGCATTATATAGTCCTATTAAATGCGAAGTAATAGTTTGGTCACCAAAACCTAAAACAACAAAAGGATTTGCTGTAATAGTATCTATAACAACATCGGCATCAGTTTTTTTATATCCAAATGTAAAATTCTTAATAGCAGTGGTTTTCTCTACCTGAATTGGGTCTTCAAGGTTAACAAAAGCAATTTTATTGTACATAGAAAGATACTTATACAACTCGCTTTTTCCTTCAATAACGCCTTCTATTCCTCCAAATCCTTCAAGGTGAGCTTTACCAAAATTAGTCACATATCCAAAATCAGGCTGAGCCAATTCACATAAAAAAGCTATCTCTTTTTTATGGTTCGCTCCCATTTCTACAATACCAATTTCAGTGTCTTTTGTAAACGACAACAAGGTTAAGGGAACACCAATATGATTATTTAGATTTCCAATTGTAGCTTTGGTTTTGTACTTTTTAGAAAGCACAACATTTATTAACTCTTTGGTTGTTGTTTTACCATTACTTCCTGTTAAGGCAATAATAGGTAATTGCAAATAAGCTCGGTGAAATTTTGCTAATTCCTGCAATGCGGTCAAACTATTCTCAACCAAAATTGTTCTTTGATCAATAAAGTAAGAAGCATTATCGATAATTACAAATAAGGCTCCTTTTTGCAAGGCCTCTTCTGCGAATGTATTTGCATCAAAATTCTCTCCTTTTATAGCAAAAAACATTGAATTTAACTCTATTTTACGGGTGTCAGTCGAAACTGACTGACATTGTAAAAATAAATTATGAATGTGAGCAATATCCATTTTAAAATAGATTTAAAACAATAAAAGCCCTAATCAAAGGGCTTTTATTACTATTATTAAATTTCTTAATTTCTAGGTGATTTTCTTTTTTCAGATTTTGGTCCTACTCTTGACATTGCACATCTGAAACCAATGTAATCAGTTGCCATATCTTGAGGGAAATATCTTCTTTGAGCTGGATCTAACCAATATGCTCTATCTCTCCAAGAACCACCTTTGTAAACTCTTACGTTATCATTTACCAAAGTTGTTCTTTTGCTTGACTTATCATATTTTCTAACCATGTTACCTAAACTATCTGTTGTTACATTATGTTTAGGAGAATTATACATAGCTTGTTTTGCTTTCTCTGCAGCAGTTTCCTCTCCAGATCCTCCAAAATCATAATACTTAGTCGATTGTTTATCCCCATCTCTATAATTGATGTTATCACTTGTAGAGAAGTTTTGTCTTAAATAAGTTTCTTGCTCATCAACTGGCACTTGCGCAATATCTCCAGGGAAATTTCTTGCTACAATTTTACCATTACTTAATGTATCGTATTTAATAGTTTCTTTAGTAACGATTTCTACTTTACCATCTTTACCAATTTTATTTTTAGCATAAAGATTTCCTCTAAAGTAGTTAAAGTCATTTGCTTCATTATCAATAAGAGGTCTGTAAACATCGGCAACCCATTCGGCTACGTTTCCAGCCATATCATACAATCCAAAATCATTTGCAGGATATTTTTTAACTTCGTTTGTAATATCTGCACCGTCATCAGACCATCCAGCTATACCTCCGTAATCACCATTTCCTTGTTTAAAGTTAGCCAATTGATCTCCTCTTGTTGCTCTTTTTGCAGAACGAGTATAATCTCCAGACCAAGGATATTTCTTTTGTCCTTTATAGATATTGTATTCTCTTTGTCCAACATCTGCAGCAGCAGCATATTCCCACTCTGCCTCAGTTGGTAATCTATATTCAGGTAAGATAATTCCAGAAGAACGTTGTGCATAAACATTTTTAGGCTCTTCTGCAGTTTCTCCTTTTTTAGCTCTTTTTACTTTTTTACCTTCTTTTAAAACAATTTCCTCATTTCCTCCAAATGTAGATGTAGGCGCGATTAAATATGTTTCTGTATTAAAGTTACTTTCAGCACTAACATCATTTGTTTTAGCACCTTTTTTAAGATATCTATTTTTTTCAAGAATAGCTTCGTTTACACGATTTGTTCTCCATTTACTAAACTCAACTGCTTGAATCCAGTTTACACCAACTACAGGATAGTTTGCGTATGCAGGATGTCTTAAGTAGTTATTAGTCATTGTTTCATTATAACCTAAACGGTTTCTCCAAACTAAAGTATCTGGTGAAGCTCCTTCGTATATATGTTTGTAATTTTCTTCTGTTGGTGGAAATACTTTTTTCAACCACTCAAGGTATTCTAAGTACATCATATTAGTCACCTCAGTCTCATCCATATAAAAAGACTGCACGTGTTGTTGTGTTGGCGTATTGTTCCAATCATGCATAACATCATCCTGAACCTTACCCATGGTAAATGTTCCTCCTTCTACAAAAACTAGTCCTGGGCCTGCTTGTTGTTTTTTGTTAGAAACATTTTGTGCTGTTCCATTAATACTATTAACGTCCCAACCCGTAGCTCTTGATGCACTCGAACTAGATTTTTTACTACAGCTAGCCATTCCCAGAACCAATGTCATAGATAACATTAACTGTAAGGCCATAATTTTGTTTACTTTCATACTCTTTAGTAGGTAATAATTTAGGTGCTGCAATATAATAATTAAAATTAATTTGCAACATCAATTATAAAAACAATTATAAATATTTCATGTACCTGATTTTTGTCAAATCATCTCACATTACTCGAACGCAAAAATATACTTTTTATTATTTACTATAACACTAAATACTATATTTTTACTTGCCATAATATAACAATGACATTTTCGTTAAAACATACAATGAAAAAGACACTACTATTTTTTTTTATCTTATTATATATCAACTCTTTTGCACAAACAAAAGACGATATCATTTTAAATTGGCTTGACAAAAAAGACATGTATTTTGGCGACTTTAAAGTAAATGCTCCTTTATTTTCGGGCAATAACTACCATTTAAATGCCGACACAAAGTCAATTTTATATACTTTAAACCTTACACAATCTAATTATTCTGAAAATAGCAACGTCCAATTATCCAATATAGTCTACGAAACAATTTCAGAAAATCAACTTGGAGATTTAACATTAAAAAACATACCAAAAACCACAAATGAATCGATAATAATTTCATCTGCAAGAGGAATAAATCAAGCTTTATTAACTTTATCTCCAATAATTAATGATGGAAATGGATACAAAAGAGTAAAATCCTTTACCTATAATATAATAACTAATTCTCAAAGCAGCACTTCTTCAAGAACATCATTAACTAGAAAAAGTGCAAACATCTCCAATTCTGTATTATCATCAGGAGATTGGTACCGATTTTATATCGAAAAATCAGGTGTGTACAAAATATCCAAAAGCTTTTTACAAAGCCTAAACTCAGACTTAACGAAAACCAACCCCAAAAAGATAAAAATATACGGTAATGGAGGAAGAATGCTTCCTTTATCCAATGCAGTCTTTTACCCAAATGACTTAACAGAAAATGCTATTCAAATTATTGGCGAGAATGACGGAAGTTTTGACAATGATGATTATATTTTATTTTACGCAGAAGGTGTTGACACCTGGAGCAACGAAAGTAGAACCAATAACAATTTATACGACAACAAATCATATTACTATATAACAGCTCAAGGAGGAGACGGAAAAAGAATCTCGCAAATGCAATCCCCAACAGGAAGCAGCACCATAAATATCTCAACATTTGACAGCTATCAATATCACGAAAAAGACCTTACAAACATTATACATTTAGGCCGAGAATGGTACGGTGAAGCATTTGACATTAACAACGAACAAGAATTTGATTTTAGCTTCCCAAATATTGACACTTCAATCCCTGTCAAAATACAAGTTAAAACAGCATCTGCTTCCTTTACGAATACAACTTTTAAAGTTACTGCAAACGGACAAGACATAGGAAACATTAATTTCAGTTCAATAACCCCAAATTCTGAGATTAAGTTCTACACCGACTCTTTGCCCTCAAACAAAACATTTACTGGAACAGAAAGCATAAAAATAAAACTCTCCTACAACAACGGAGGCGTTCCAGGTTCGAAGGGTTATTTAGATCGAATCAACCTAATTGCAAAAAGAAAACTACAAGGCTATGGAAAACAATTTCCTTTTCAATATGATCTAGCAGATTCAAGTATCGGAATAGTAAATTACAATTTAACAAACACCGCTGGAATTACCCAAATTTGGGATGTTACAGACATATATAACGTAAGTACTATTGAAAATTCAAGTCAAAGCACAATCAACTTTAAAGCACAATTAGGTGAAGTAAGAAAATATGTAGCTCTCGACCCTTCTGATTACTACACTCCACTTAAAGAGAACAAAACCAAAATCCCTAATCAAAACTTAAAAGGAACAATTCTAAAGAACAATCAGGGTACTTTTCAAGATGTTGACTATATCATCATCACACCTTCTTTTTTATTGAATCAAGCCGAAAAACTAGCCAATTTTCACAGATCTTATTCTAATTTAAACGTAAAAGTAATCACAACAGAATCTATATACCAAGAATTCTCATCTGGAAAACAAGATATAGCAGCTATTCGAAATTGTATCAAATACGTCTACGATAATGCATCTACTCCAGAAAAAAGAATTAAGTATGTCAATCTTTTTGGAGATGCTTCTTTCGATTATAAAAATAGAATCACCAATAACGGAAATATTGTACCTATATATCATTCATTAAGAAGCAACAGTTCAGGAGAAGCTTCATTTGCATCTGATGACTTTTATGGACTAATGGATAATAACGAAGGAAATATAATTTCTTTCTTTGGAGGAATAGATATAGCTGTAGGAAGAATGCTTGCTAACGACACCAAACAAGCAAGCGAAATGGTTAATAAAGTACTCGAATACCATGATATAAAATCATATGGGAATTGGAAAAATAATTTTGTATTAATAGCCGACGACTCCGACAAAGCTTCTGATGCTACTCTACAAAGTCGACAAAACAAATTAGCTGATATTATCACTACTGAAAAACCTTTCTTTAATGTAGACAAAATATTTTTAGACTCTTATGTAGAAGAAGCTTCAGCAGGAGGAGCAAGATACCCTAAGGCAAGAACAGACCTATTTGATGCTTTCGAAAAAGGAGCTCTAGTCTTTAACTACTTAGGTCATGGTGGTGAAGACGGCTTAGCAGGTGAACGAATTTGGGGAAAATCAGATGGACAAAATCTAAACAATCAATATAAATATCCTTTATTTATAACCATTACGTGCGAATTCTCAAGATTTGACGACCCAACAAGACCAACTGCTGGCGAATATACTTTCTGGAACCCAAAAGGAGGTGCCATAGCCATGCTTACAACCACAAGATCTATCGGGCAATTTAGCGCAGAAAATTTTAATGATATCTTATCCAAAAACTTATTATCATATGGTTCCAATCAATACACTACAATTTCAGAATCATTGCGAATATCCAAAAACAGCAATCCTAGCTCTTCTAGCAATGTCATTGTATATATTGGTGATCCAGCCTTAATGCTAGCAATCCCAAAGCCAAAAATAAAACTAACAAAAGTAAACGATGTTGTTATTTCTCAACCAATTGACGACTTTAAATCACTAGCAAAAATCAAATTATCAGGAGAGATAACAGATGAAAACAATAATTTACTAACAAACTACAATGGAGAATTAACAACCGCAATATTCGACAAAATAATTACAGCTTCTACACTTAACAACAACGGATTTAGCCCACCAATGCAGTTCAATACTCTGGGAGAGACTATTTTTAGAGGAAGCGCTTCAATCACCAATGGATTATTCGAATTTAGTTTTGTAGTTCCAAGAGACATCCGAATTCCGTTAGGCAATGGAAAAATTAGCTTCTACGCAAAAAAACAACAGCTTCTTGAGAACCAAACAGGCTATGATACTACAATAAAAATAGGCGGTATAAATGAAAATGCACCTCAAGACAATAATAGTCCAAAAGTGCAGTTATATATGAATGATGAAACATTTGTATCAGGAGGGGTTACAAATGAATCTCCTTTTTTACTTGCAAATCTTGAAGATGAAAACGGGATAAATACTGCAAGCGGAATTGGACATGACATAGTTGCAATTTTAGACGGGGACGTAAGTAATCCTTATATATTAAACGATTACTACCAAACCAAGTTAGATGATTACACGCATGGAACATTACGTTTCCCATTTCGTAATTTAGCAGTAGGCTTGCACACAGTTTCGGTTACAGCCTGGGATGTTTACAACAACCCCGTAACTGCCGAAATTCAATTTATAGTATCAGGAGATGATACAATTACATTAACGCATGTTTTAAATTACCCAAATCCGTTCACAACCTATACTGAATTTTGGTTTTCACACAACAGACCTTATGAACCCTTAGAAGTTCAAATACAAGTAATGACAATTACTGGAAAAGTTGTTTGGACTAAAAATCAAATTATTACTACCGAAGGTTTTTTATCTCGGGACATAACTTGGAACGGAAGAGACGATTTTGGAGATCGAATTGGTAAAGGAGTTTATATTTATAAATTAACCGTCAAATCGAACACAACAAATAAAAAAGCAGAAAAAATTGAAAAACTTGTCATACTTTAATTAAATATTATATTTGTTTACTATTAAAAACCTAGATGAAAAAAACTACCCTCATTTTAATCTGCCTTTTCATAGCTACCCTAGCAAAGGCACAAGAAAGAACAATCACAACCGCAGTACCCTTTTTACTAGTAGCTGCCGACGCCAGAGCAGCAGGTATGGCCGACCAAGGAGTCGCCACATCTGTAGACGCTTTTTCTCAACAATGGAATCCCGCAAAATATGTCTTCTCAGAAGACAAACAAGGATTTTCAGTTAGTTACACCCCCTATCTTACTGATTTAGTAAATGATGTTTCATTAGGACAAATCACCTATTTCAACAAAATAAACGATCGTAATGCCTTTGCAGCGAGTTTTCGTTATTTTGGTTTTGGTGATATTGCATTACGAGAAACAGATAATCCACTAGAACAAGAAAGAATTGTATCTCCAAATGAATTTGCTCTTGATGGATCTTATTCCTTGAAGCTAAGTGAAAAATTTTCGATGGCAGTAGCGGGAAGATATATTCGTTCCAATCTTAAAATTGCATCCGAAAATATAGATGCATCTCCAGCAAGTTCTTTTGCGGTAGACGTTGCCGGTTTCTATCAATCAGAAGAAATTGCATATAGCGATTTTAACGGAAGATGGAGAGGTGGTTTTAACATTCAAAACATAGGTCCAAAAATAAAATACGACAATGACGAAATCAATGCTAATTTCTTACCAGCTAATTTAAAAGTAGGTGGAGGATTTGATTTTATCCTAGATGAATACAACAAAATTGGTTTAGGTGTAGAATTTAGCAAATTATTGGTACCAACACCACAAGACCCAGATTTAAATGGTGACGGTACAGTTACCGCAGATGAAAGAAATCAAAATAGAGAAGATTACCGATCAATAGGCTGGGCATCGGGAATTTTCAAATCTTTTGGTGATGCTCCAGGTGGCTTTAGCGAAGAATTAAAAGAAATCACCTACAGTATTGGTGCAGAATATATGTATCAAGACTCATTTGCATTCCGAATGGGATACTTTCATGAAAGCCCAGAAAAAGGAGCTAGAAAATTCTTCTCTTTAGGTGCAGGTTTCAAATACAATGTTGTTAAAGTAGATGTTTCATACCTATTCTCTACTTCAAACGTAAAAAATCCATTAGAAAACACACTTCGTTTCTCTCTAACGTTTAACTTTGGGGACAAATACGAAATATATTAATACAAAAGAATTACAATTATAACAATCCAAATTTCAATACTATGAAATTTGGATTTTTTTTCCTAAATACATAATGAAAGAAATATCTATTACAACACAATTTTCAGTTTTTGAATCTATCGAAGAACTTTCAAAAGACATCCAAGACTTAATGAACGAAGCAATCGCTATTCGTAAAAAAGCCTATGCCCCATATTCTCAATTTAGAGTTGGCGCAGCATTACTTTTGGATAATGGTAAAATTGTTTTAGGCTCAAATCAAGAAAATGCAGCTTATCCATCAGGACTTTGTGCAGAACGAGTAGCTATTTTTCACGCAGGAGCCATTTACCCTGAAGCCAAAATTTTAAAAATTGCAATTTCAGCAGCTTCAGACACTAATCAGACAACAGCTCCTATCCCACCATGTGGATCTTGTAGACAATCAATTGCAGAATATGAAATAAAACAAGAGACCCCTATCGAAATTTATTTCATGGGCGAAATAGGTGCCATTTATCAATCGGCATCCCTAAAAAATTTACTTCCTTTTATGTTTGATAAAAAGTTCTTGTAAAAAAAACCAAAAATTAGCGTTTAAATTTTAGTTCTAAGTAGGAATGTCTTATTTTTGCATCCCGACCCATCGGGCGCAAATTTGTGGGAGGAAACTATTTTGCGTTATAGGCAACAATTGATAACAGAAACACTTTAGCAAAAGAAAGAATTCAGATGAAAGAAGTTACAAAAGAGGTATATTTAAAGTGGTATGAAGACATGCTACTTTGGAGAAAGTTTGAAGACAAACTAGCAGCATTGTACATCCAACAGAAAGTAAGAGGATTTCTTCACCTATATAATGGTCAAGAAGCTGTACTAGCTGGTGCATTGCATGTCATGGATTTGACAAAAGATAAAATGATAACTGCTTACAGAAATCACGTACAACCAATTGGTATGGGTGTTGACCCAAGACGTGTAATGGCTGAACTTTTAGGAAAAGCAACAGGAACATCTAAAGGAATGGGTGGTTCTATGCACATTTTCTCAAAAGAACACCGTTTTTACGGAGGTCACGGAATTGTAGGTGGACAAATTCCTGTAGGAGCTGGTTTAGCTTTTGCAGATAAATATTTTGAAACAGGTGGTGTAACTATGACTTATTTTGGTGATGGTGCAGCAAGACAAGGTTCTTTACATGAAGCTTTTAATATGGCTATGTTATGGAAACTTCCAGTTGTATTTATTGTTGAAAACAATGGATATGCAATGGGAACTTCTGTTGAAAGAACTGCAAACCATACTGATATCTGGAAACTTGGTTTAGGATACGAAATGCCTTGTGGACCAGTTGACGGAATGAATCCAGTGAAAGTTGCTGAAGCTATGTACGAAGCAGTTGAAAGAGCACGTCGTGGTGATGGTCCAACATTCTTAGAAATGAAAACATACCGTTACAGAGGACACTCAATGTCTGATGCACAATTATATCGTTCAAAAGAAGAAGTAGAAGAATACAAAAAAATTGACCCAATTACACAAGTACTTGATGTAATAAAAGATCAAAAATTTGCTACTGAAGAAGAAATTGAAGAAATCGACCAAAGAGTAAAAGATTTAGTTGAAGAATGTGTGAAATTTGCTGAAGAATCTCCATATCCTGATTTACAACAACTTTACGATGTAGTATACGCACAAGAAGACTATCCATTTACACCTCATAAACTATAAATCATGGCGATAAAAGTAACAATGCCTCGTTTGAGCGATACTATGACGGAAGGAACGGTAGCAACTTGGCTTAAAAAAGTAGGAGACAAAATTAGCGAAGGTGATATCCTTGCTGAAATTGAAACCGACAAAGCAACAATGGAATTTGAGTCTTTCAACGAAGGAACTCTTTTATATATAGGAATACCTGCTGGAGAAACTGCTCCGGTTGATTCATTATTAGCAATTATAGGAAACGAAGGCGAAGATGTTACGGCATTGATCGCTGGAGGAGATGCTCCTGCTGCCGAAGCTCCAAAAGCTGAAGCTACTCCTGCTGCAACTACAGAAGCAACTGCTCCTGCAAAAGCTGCAACAGAATTACCAAAAGGTGTTGTTGTTGTAACTATGCCTCGATTAAGTGATACTATGACTGAAGGTACAGTTGCAACTTGGCTTAAAAAAGTTGGCGATGCAATTGCTGAAGGTGATATTCTTGCTGAAATCGAAACTGACAAAGCAACAATGGAATTTGAGTCTTTCAATGAAGGAACATTACTATACATTGGTATTCAAGAAGGAAACACAGCACCTGTAGATAGTTTATTAGCTATCATCGGACCTGCTGGAACAGATATTTCTGGCATTGCCGAGAACTATACCGCTGGTGGCGCTCCTGCAAAAGCAACAGCTACAGAAGAGACTAAAGCAACTCCTACTCAAGAAACAGCAGAAACTGTTGAAGTAGTTAGTGATGGAAAAAGAATTTTAGCTTCACCTTTAGCAAAGAAAATTGCTTCAGATAAAGGAATTCAATTATCACAAGTAAAAGGAACTGGTGAAAACGGTCGTATCGTAAAAAGCGATATCGAAAACTTTACACCTGCAACTCCTGCTCCTGCTCAACCAGCTGCAACAGCTGCTAAAACTCCTGAAGTTACTGCTGCTGCACCAAAAGTTTTTGTTCCTGCTGGTGAAGTTTTCACAGAAGAGATCAAAAATTCTCAAATGCGAAAAATTATTGCTAAGCGTTTAGCAGAATCATTGTTTACAGCTCCTCACTACAACTTAGTGATAGAAGTAAGCATGGATGACGCAATGACATCTAGAGCAACAATAAATAGCGTTCCAGATACAAAAGTATCTTTTAATGATATGGTAATCAAAGCTTGTGCTTTGGCATTGAAAAAACACCCAAAAATTAATTCACAGTGGAAAGAAGATGCTATCATCATCAACCACCATGTAAATATTGGTGTTGCTGTAGCTGTTGAAGATGGATTAGTAGTTCCTGTATTGAAATTTACAGATGCTATGAGTTTATCTCAAATTGGCGCTAGCGTAAGAGATCTTGCCGGAAGAGCTAAAAACAAAAAATTAGGACCACAAGAAATGGAAGGAAGTACTTTTACAGTATCTAACCTTGGAATGTTTGGTATTACAGAATTCAATTCTATCATAAACCAACCAAACTCAGCTATCCTTTCTGTAGGTGCAATTGTAGAGAAACCAGTAGTTAAGAACGGTCAAATTGTAGTTGGAAACACAATGATGTTATCATTAGCATGTGACCACAGAACAATTGATGGAGCAACTGGTGCTCAATTTTTACAAACATTGAAACAATATATCGAAAGCCCAGTTACTATGTTGGCATAATTCGTTACTATTTTATATTAAAAATCCCATTTTGAAAGTTCAAAATGGGATTTTTTTATTTAATTTACATTTTTAAATCAATTTTTTATAAAAATGAAAAAAATATATCTACTAACCATCTTCTTGACGGCATTAGCCTGTCAGAAAAAAGACGAAACAAACAAACCAACAGCTGTTAAAGACGAACACTCTTTTTCAAAACCAGAGCTAGCCGTTGTAAAACACTTAGACCTTGACATTAAAGTTGATTTCGAAACACAATCTATCACAGGAAAAGCATCTTGGGAAATCGACAACGTTAGCAAAGGCAACGAAATTATCTTTGATGAAAACACTCTTAACATCACCAAAGTAACTTTAGGAGATGATGAAAAAGAAACCAAATTTGAACTTGGAAAAGAAATCGAATTTCACGGAAAACCACTTCACATTACAATTGAGCCAAATACAACCAAAGTAAATATCTACTACAGCACAACCAAAGACGCTGTAGCGTTACAATGGCTAAAACCTGAACAGACTGCAGACAAAAAGAAACCTTTCCTATTCTCGCAAGGAGAAAGCGTTTGGTCACGTACCTGGATTCCATGTCAGGACTCTCCATCAATTCGTTTTACTTATAATGCAAAAGTTACAGTTCCTAAAGACTTAATGGCCGTAATGAGCGCTGTTAACCCGCAAAAGAAAAATGATACTGGGGTTTATACTTTTAAACAAGACAAAGCAATACCATCTTACTTAATGGCAATTGCAGTTGGAGACATAGAATTTCAATCAATCGATGATAGAACAGGTGTTTATGCAGAACCATCAATGCTAAAAAAATCAGCTTGGGAATTTGCTGAGCTTGGAAAAATGGTAGTTGCGGCCGAAAAACTTTATGGTCCTTACCGTTGGGGACGTTATGATGTATTAGTTTTACCACCTAGCTTTCCTTATGGCGGAATGGAAAATCCTAACCTAACTTTCCTAACTCCTGGTGTTATCGCTGGTGACCGTTCATTAACTAGTTTATTAGCGCATGAATTAGGTCATAGCTGGAGCGGAAACTTAGTTACCAATGCGACATGGGATGATATTTGGTTAAACGAAGGGTTCACCACTTATGTAGAGCATAGAATTGGTGAGGCAATCTTTGGTGAAAAAGAATTTGAAATGCAAAACGTTATCATCCGCAAAGAATTAGTTGACAATGTAGCTGAATATGGAGACACAAATCCCGACACAAGATTAAAAGTAAGCCTTACAGGAAGAAATCCTGATGATGGAATCAGCATGATTCCTTATGTAAAAGGATATGCTTTTTTAAGAGTTATTGAAAATGCGGTTGGACGTGAAAAATTTGACGTTTTCATTAAAAACTATTTTGAAGCACACGCTTTTAAATCTATTACAACAGATGATTTCATTAAATACTACAATGAAAACCTTATAAAAGGAGACAAAGCACTTACTGATAAAATAAAAGCCGAAGATTGGATTTACAAACCTGGAATTCCATCAAATATTACTCCAGTAAGCTCTGCTGATTTTGATGCAATTGATAAAATCCAAAAAAGCTGGAGAGAAACCGGAGTTAAAGGATTAAGTCAAAAAATTACAACAACTGCAGAAAAACAGCATTTTATAGATAATCTACCAACAGACATCACTGCAAAAGAAATGGAAGCACTTGATGGTGAATTCAACTTTACAAAAGGCGGTAATTTCGTTATCAAACGTCAATGGTTTATTCCATCGATTCGCTATAAATACACAGCTGCTAATCCTGCAATTGAACAATTTCTGATTTCAAGCAGCAGAACCGGATCGGTAATGATGCTCTATAAAGAAATGGCAAAAACACCGGAAGGAAAAGTTTGGGCAAAACAAATTTTTGACAAAGCTAAATCTGGTTATCACGCAACAACCGTTCAAGCTGTTGAAGGCGTTTTAAAATAGTATTCAGTTTCAGTTTACAGTCGCAGTCTCAATTTTCAGCTTACAATTTGACCAAAGACTGCGACTGAAAACTGCAAAGCAAAAAATCCCCAGTTACACCTTGTAATCGGGGATTTTTTTTATTCTTATTTGTCATTTCGAGGAACGAGAAACATTCTTGTGAAAACAATTGCCCGAGCCCCGATAGAAGTGGAAATCCTTTTGCTTTTTTCTTTAAAAAGCAAAAGATTATAACGAATAGCGGGATTAGCTCCTAAAAAAAACTACAGGGAAAATTATCCATTACATAGCGTAAATTCTCCATGTCCTAAAATCTGTAATCGTAGCACCTTTGTAATGTCAAAAGACAACAACAAATAAATAACACAAAAATTAAATACGATGACACGATTAACAGCATTAAACCCAGAAGAAGTAACAGGAAAAACTAAAGATTTATTCAACGCTGTACAAGCAAAATTAGGAGTTGTTCCGAACATGATGAGAACAATGGGAAATTCTCCAGCAGTACTAGAAGGTTATTTAAACCTAAGCGGAGCTCTAAGCCATGGAAAATTAGGCAGCAAAACAGGAGAATTAATCGCCTTAGCAGTTTCTGAAAGTAATTCATGCGATTACTGCTTGGCAGCCCATACCTTTATTGGAGAAAAATTAGTAAAAGCAGATCCAGCTGTTTTGCAAGCAGCAAGAACTGGAAACTCAACCGACATAAAAATTGAAACTATTTTACAATTTGCTAAAACACTAATCAGCAAAAATGGCTTAGTAAATGACGAAGATGTAAACAAAGCAAAAAATGCAGGAGTCACTGATGCTGAAATTGCTGAAACAATTGGACATGTAGCTTTAAATATTTTAACAAACTATTTTAACAATACAGCCAACACAGAAATTGATTTTCCTGCAGTGACAAGTTTAAATTAATAAAACTAATTCAAGCAAAAACGCTTTATAAAGATAGTTCTGAATTCTTTTCATGACTATCTTTATATTTTAAAAAACAAAAAAAATCATGAGCAGTCAGAATGCTTTCACTTTAATTAATCCACAAAATGGTAATCTAGTTTTTAAGCTGCTTCCTTTTGACAACAATAGTCATTTTGACCATTTGCAACGCAATAATTATTTCTCATTAATATGGGTAGCCAAAGGAAAAGGGAAAGTAAAAGCTGATTTTGCTGAATATCATTTTGAAGAAAACTCACTCCTAGCCTTTTCCCCTTATCAACCTTTTATGCTCTGTGTAAGCGAACCGATTGAAGGAATTGCAATTCACTTTCATCCCGACTTTTATTGCATTCACATGCATCAAAAAGAAGTTTCTTGTAATGGTATTTTATTCAACAATGTTTATCAACCTCCTTTTACAATCATTACTGAACAAGCTGCAGCAACTTTTAAAATGGTTTTAGAACAAATGAAAACCGAAATTCAAAATGCAGAATTAGCGCAATATGAATTATTGATTTCGTACTTAAAAATATTCTTAATTACAGCTTCCCGATTAAAAAATGAACAATTAGAAGAAATGAAATCAGTGCCTAATTCGAAAGAACCTTTTATTCTTCAGAACCTGAAAGATGCCATTGAACTAAATTTTAAAACCAAGCATTCAGCAGGAAATTATGCTGAATTACTGAATATTTCTCCAAAAGCACTAGCGAAGTTATCTAAAACTTATTTCAATAAAACATTAACCGATTTAATCGCAGAAAGAATAATAATCGAGGCCAAAAGAGAATTATACATGACCAACAAAACAGTCAAAGAAATTGCTTATGAATTAGGTTATGAAGACGAACATTACTTTAGGCGATTTTTTAAAACTAATGCCGATGTATCACCACAAATTTATAGAGAAACAGTAGGTTTTGGAAAAATGGAAGCTTAATTTTTATTTTTTGCCTCAATCCATTTAGACATGTATTTTGTACTTCTCATGGTATGATATTGCAACATACTTCCTATAAAGTTATTATTGCGATGCGATTGCAAATTAGATTGTATATAGAAAATCATTTTCACGAAATCTGTCGCAAAATTATCTTTTAAATAGCGCGTATTAATTATTTCAATTCCTTTTAGTTGAGCTTCGTTCCAACTATTTTTATCTTGATATAATCCTACAGCTGCTTTGGCAATATCTTCAGCATCATCAATAATAAAACCATTCCAAGGTAGCTTACCATTCATCGCTTCTGCACCTATTGTTGTTGTTATACTAGGTGTTCCAACTTCCATAGCTTCAACTAACTTCCCCTTTAAACCAGCACCAAATCGTATCGGAGCCAAAACCATCCTAGCTTTTCGAACTACTTTCTGAGCATTATCTGCACGTCCCATAATACAAAAACCAGATTTAGGGTGATGCAATTGTAATACTTTTTGTGAAGGATAAGCGCCATAAATATTTAAAACTGCATCTGGTAATTGTTTTTTTATCAAAGGCCAAATTGACTCTTTTAGATATTGAACAGTATTCCAATTGGGTTCATGCAAAAAATTACCAATAAAAATAAAGTCAGCCCTCTCATCAAAAGAAGGTAATTCGTCTAGCATTTGCTTTGAAATTGGCTCTAACAAAAAAGGTAAGTAATACAATAAAGCAGTATCAATTTTAAATACCGACTCTAGTAATTCCATTTCAAACTCAGAAATTATCAAAGACAAATCACAACGTAAAATACTAGCGATTTCTCTCTTGGCTATTTCTTCTGAAAATAAATCCTTAACTACAAAATTTCTATTTTCTTTGAATGCTTTTTGGCGGGCATGACGCAAACAATGCAAATCTTCTGTATCCAAAATACGCAATGCATCAGGACAATTTTCAGATACACGCCACCCAAATTGTTCTTCAATCATAAACCGATCAAACAAAACAACCGATGGATTTAATTCTTTTATGTAATTATCAAAACTGGAACAATTTAGAGCAATCGTTTTTTTCTCAATTCCTAACGCAGTCAAATCAATCATAAAATCACTATCCAAAGCTGGACTAGCAAATGTAACATCAAATCCTTGCTCTTGAAAAATCGAAATTAATTGCATCATTCTTCCTCCTGCTGCCGATGAATTTGGCTCAGGCCATACAAAACCAATTATTAAAAGCTTTCTAAGCTTATTCATACCTAAATTTATTTCAACTACAAAATAATACTATTTAAGTGGCAATATCATCATTAAATCCAAAAATCAGGAATAAAACACTAATTTTGTAGGTTATAAATTAAATATCATGTTAGGATTAAAATTAGCTACAGACCCACGTTGGGTAAACATTGTCGAATCAAATATCGAAGAGATTCTAACCGACCATGCTTGGTGTGAGCAAAAAGCTGCTTCAAATGCAATTAGTCTAATAACTTACAATTCAGAATTAGAAGAATTAGTAACTGAGCTATTGATAATTGCAAGAGAAGAATTAGAGCATTTACAAATGGTACATGATTTAATTAAAAGGAAAGGATTAACTCTTGGCCGTGAACGCAAAGATCATTATGTAAATGAATTATTTAAATTCATGAAAAAAGATGGTAGTCGAAAAGATGCATTAGTTGATCGTCTGTTATTTTCTGCTATGATTGAAGCCAGAAGCTGTGAACGCTTTAAAGTGCTTTCAGAAAATATTCAAGATCAGGAATTAGCAAAATTCTACCGTGATTTAATGATATCAGAAGCAGGACATTACACTACTTTTCTTGGATTTGCAAGAAAGTACACAGACAATATAGATGTTGATAAACGTTGGGCTGAATGGATTGAATTTGAAACCTCAATTATAACAAACTATGGCAAACAAGAAACTATTCACGGATAAAAACTAATTTTTTCAATATACATATTATGGCAAAAAGTAATCTAAAACCCATTTTATACAGAATAGTAAAATACATTGGAATAGCGCTTGTCGTTATTTTAGCATTACTTTTTATAACTCCTTACGTTTTTTCAGATAAGATAAAAGAAGAAATAAAAAAAACAGCAAATAAGAAACTTAATGCTGAGCTAAATTATTCGGATGCCAACATTTCTTTTTTTCATCATTTTCCATCATTAACTTTAACTTTAAATGATTTAAAATTAAATGGATCAGCTCCATTTCAAAAAGAAAACTTTGTTACTGCTAAGGAAGTTTCTTTTGGTATCAACATAAGTAGTTTATTCTTTGGAGAAACCGTTAGCATAGATCAAATATATTTATCTAATTCTTTTATTAATGTGAAAGTTAATAAAAATGGAGAAGCAAATTATAATGTTTATAAATCATCCGAAGCTGAAGCAGAAAAAGCAGATGAGAATAGTGATGATACCTCTTTAAAATTAGAAAAAATTGAAATCATCAATAGCAAAATAGTCTATGATGATCAATCAACCAATGTACATCTGGATGTTTTTGGGTTTAATTATTCTGGAAAGGGAGATTTAAGTAAAGATATCTTCGATTTATATTCAAAAGCTAGAATCGAAAAGCTTAACATCTTATATGAAAATGAGCCTTACTTAATGAATAAAAAGGTAGATGCTGACTTAATTACAAAAGTAAATGTAAACTCTTTATCATTCTTTTTCGAACAAAACAATTTAAAAATAAATCAATTGATTGTCGATTTTAAAGGGAAATTTGACTTTTTGAAAGACGGTTATAATATCGATTTTGTAATAAAGTCAGATAATAGTCAATTACATGATGTGTTTACAGCATTCCCTCCTAAATTCATTACCTGGCTATCAAAAACAGATTTAAAAGGAAATACAAATCTATTACTTACCTTAAAAGGTAAATATATCGCCTCACAGAACATTGCACCAGATTTAAACGTCGATTTAAAAATAAACGATGGTTATGTAAACTATAATAAAAGTTCATTTCCTGTTTCAAATTTAAATCTAGATATAAATACAAAATTACCTTCATTAAATCCAGACCTTTTAATAGTTGATGCAAAAAACTTAGCCTTAAACATAAATAAAGATTATTTAAAATCTAAATTTTATGTAAAAGGAGTAAATACTCCAGAAGTAAACGTTGACCTAAACAGTCAGATAGATTTAGAAAAACTAACTCAGGCATTTGGAATTCCAGATATAGAGTTAAAAGGGAATCTTATTGGCGATATTAAAGCAAAAGGTATTTTTGATTTAAAAAACAAACTTTTCCCAGTAACCTCAGGTACTATAAATTTAAAAAATGGATATATAAAAACTAAATATTATCCAAATCCAATTACTGATATAACTATCGTATCAAAAATTAATAATGATAAGGGAACTTTTGATGATTTGAAAGTTAAATTATCACCAGCACAAATAACCTTTGAAGGAAAACCCTTTTTTATTAATGCTGACTTGAGCAATTTTAATGATCTTACTTATGATATTAAAGCTAAAGGAGAACTAGATATAAGTA
Source organism: Flavobacterium frigoritolerans (assembly GCF_025847275.1). GTDB lineage: Bacteria > Bacteroidota > Bacteroidia > Flavobacteriales > Flavobacteriaceae > Flavobacterium > Flavobacterium frigoritolerans. The sequence continues at coordinate 1,729 of NZ_JAOZEV010000016.1, read as the reverse complement.
AAATATATCGAGTTTTTTCTCAAAAAGGATTGGATTTAGATGGTTCAATTAAAGCCGATTTAGTTTTAAAAGGCAAACAAAGTGATGCCGAAAAAGGAAACTACAGCAAACTTAATAATAAAGGGACTCTTGAAATTAAAAATATCGGAATTGTATCTGAATATCTGCCTAAGAAGTTTATTATTAAAGAAGGTATTTTTAAAATAAACCAAGACAAAATGTTTTTCAAAAACTTTACGTCAGCATATGGTCAATCAGATTTTAAAATGAACGGATATTTACAAAATGTCTTTAATTTTATGACAACCAAAACTGGTGTCTTAAAAGGATCATTTGTCATAAATTCAAACTACATCAATGCTGATGAATTTATGTCGAGTACAACTACTGAGATAAGTAATACAACAGCTGCCCCTAGTACAAGTACTGAAGTGCCAAAAGTAGAAGTAACTCAAACAGGAGTCATTATAATTCCGAAGAATTTTAATTTGCAATTTCAGGCAAATGCACAAAAGGTAAATTTCAATAAACTAGCCTTAAATAATGCCAAAGGAAATCTTAAAATGAATAAAGGGATTTTAACTATGCAAAATACAGGTTTTAATCTAATAGGTTGCGAAGTAAACATGGATGCAACTTACCAATCCTTAACGATGAAAAAAGCTTTGTTTAGCTACTCTATTAAAGCTACAGATTTTGACGTTAAAAAGGCCTATAATGAAATTGAAATGTTTAGAAAAATGGCTAGTGCTGCAGAAAAAGCACAAGGAACTATTTCGCTAGATTACAAATTAAAAGGGAGACTTAATGCCAACATGGAACCTGTTTATCCTTCAATAGTAGGTGAAGGAGTTATATCTGTGAAAGATATCAAGTTATATGGTATGAAAATGTTTAATGCTGTAAGCAAAACAACAAGCCATGAAGCTATTAAAAATCCGCAAATCACTAAAGTTGACATTAAGAGTAGCATCAAAAATAATATAATTACCCTAGAGCGATTCAAATTCAAATTTGCAGGTTTCAGACCAAGAATAGAAGGAACAACCAGTTTAGATGGAAAACTAAACATAAAAATGAGATTAGGCTTACCTCCATTAGGAATTTTAGGAATTCCATTAATAATCAAAGGAACTAAAGACAATCCTAAAATAAAAATAGGAAGAAAATCAGAAGATCTAGAAGAAACTCAAGACACTGAAGATTAATCTAAATAATCACATAATCCACAAACCTGCTCAATCGAGCAGGTTTTTTTATACCTATACATGAGAGATAAGATTCTTTAGTCATTATTCAACTAAACTCTTTTCAGTTATTCCTATTGCCATTTTAAGGCTTTATTTTTAATGATTACAGTCAAAATGATAACTTATATAATAGATTGAAAATTATTGTTTGTAGTCTATAATATGTATTTCATTCAAAATAATAATACAATAGATTACCATAAAGTTTGTTTCGCAGCATTTATAAATCTATTTCTTCCAGATTATATTACGTGAAGTTGCACACAGATTCATTTTCATTAAACTGCAAAATTAGCTTACTAACAATTAACTAAGCTATTTCGCTAAGAGCCATAAAGATTAGACAGAGTCACGCTAAAATAATTTCTCTCAAAGTCGCGAAGTCGTAAAGGTTCAATTTACATACGAAACAAATATTATAATATAACCCCAATATTGTCTTCCTGCCCCAAAGAAGAATCTCCAGTTTCATGAATCAC
>NZ_JAOZEV010000015.1 GCF_025847275.1 Flavobacterium frigoritolerans | reverse complement strand
ATATTCTTAAATTAAATTGATCCCCTTTAACTTTGAGGGTTTTGAAAATAATGAAAAGTGCTTTAAAAAAAAACCTGCTAATCGATAGATTAGCAGGTTTTAAACATTTAGGTTTTTGAAAAGATTGATAAAGTTGCCTTTTTCACTTCTTTTCTCCTTTTGTGGGGAGAGCAGGATTCGAACCTGCGAAGTTTTCACAGCAGATTTACAGTCTGCCCTCGTTGGCCGCTTGAGTATCTCCCCGAAGCTTGTATTAATGCGCTTTGTTGTTCTAAGCGGTTGCAAATATAGGAACACTTTTTAATTCTGCAAACTAAAATCGCACTTAATTTTGAGTTTATTTTAAGTGGTTTTTTAATTCGTTGGTATTGAATAAAATAAAAAACTGTGACTAGTGAAAAATATTTTATTTTATCTTAAACGTTAGCAATATTAGGTTGAAAACTTTCTGATTTTTGTTTTAAACTGTTTACCTCTCAAGAATTTTAAACGGTTTTTTGGATGAATTGATTGTAGATATTATGAAAAAATATTTAAGATAGATATTATTTGGTTATTGTAACTTCTTAAAATGATTAATTATAAACTGTATTTACAGTAAATGAGCAGTTAGTAAAGAAAATAAAAAATACTACAGAGATTTTTTATTTTAAATAGTTTAATGTTGAGTCATGATTTTGTTTACACATAAATCTTGATCGGATGCTTTTTCAGATACAAAAAGTATAAAAGTTATGAGGGAATTGATAAGCTGTATTGAGTCATTATTGACCCGTTTTAGACGCTTAAGTTGGAAAGTTGTGTTCGGTATTGAATAAAACAAAAAAATCTCCACTAGGGAGATTTTTTGTTTTATTCTAAAATTGATATTATTTAGCTAAAAGCTCTAATATTTTTGCTCTAAGTTCGTCGCCTCTTAAATCCTGTGCTACTACTTTTCCTGATGCATCTAATATAAATGTTGCAGGAATCGATTGAACACCGTATTGAGCAGCAATTGGCTCATCCCAAAATTTTAAGTTAGAAACTTGTGTCCAAGTTAAATTATCTTTTGCAATAGCTTCTTTCCAAGCTTTAGCATCTTTGTCTAAAGAAACACCAATTATATTAAGTCCTTTTGAATGTAGCTCTTTGTAAATAGCTACAACATTCGGGTTTTCCTTTCTACATGGACCACACCATGAAGCCCAAAAATCTACAATAGTAACTTTGCCTAAACTTTCTTTAAGCGATACCATTTTTCCTTCTGGATTAGGAGCAGAAAAATCTGACCTTCAGTTTGCGCTACCAACTGGAGGAGCACTAGCACCAACAGCAGGCATTTTCATTTGACCGATTTTTTCTTTTATTTCTTTACCAGGTTTAGTGTTTTTTACTGATTCATCTAAACTAGTATAAAGAGCTTCAGCTTTTTTCAAATCAGTTGAAGGGTCGTTTAACATCCCTTTGATGATTAATGCACTAATGAAAGATTTTGGGTGAGACTCAGCGTAAGTAGTATACTTAGCTTTTGTTTCGTTTTGAACATCACCTTGGATTTTCATAAATTCTTTCATTAAACCATTGATTACTGCTGTATCTTTAGCTTGTTGAGCAGTATTCATAGTTGCAGTGTTTTTTTTCTGGAAATCAACTAATTTCTTTTGAACTTTCATAAGCTCATCATTGAATTTTACATACTCATCATTGTTGTATGTTCCAGAGATTTTAGATTTATGGATGCTGTCTTTATCTACAACAACTGTAATCTCTCCAGTTTCAAGGATAAAAGGAATAGGACCTTGAGCTCCTTGTAACTGTAATATGTGAAATGCAGGCTCAGTAACTTTACCTTTAATTTCGAATTTTCCATTTTCCACTTTTGCAGAGTCAACAGAGATTGGAGCTCCAGTAGTTGGATCTTGAGTTTGTAGGATTATAGTTTTCCCGTTTTCAATTCCTTTTGCAGTTCCAGTAATAAGGTATTCTCCGTCTTTAACTTTGTTGCATGAAATTATTGCTATAGAAGCAGCAAGTAAAAAAAATATTTTTTTCATTATTAATTAGTTAATTGATTTGTGGAACAAAAGTATTTAAAATTATAAGACATAAATAATTTTGTAACCTAAAATTTTGTTATAGTTTTTTGTAGGGTAAAAACTTCGTAATCAGTTTGTTTGTGTCGTTTTTAGTAAGTAGGAGCTACTGTTTTGTGTTTATTTAAAAATAAAAAATAATAATTTATGTGTTTTTACAGCAAAAAAAAAGCATCCGCCAGTGGTGGATGCTTTTCTATAAGAACTATAAAATTTAGTCTTGATTTGTTTTCTTTCTCCAAGTAAAAGAGTTAAGAATATGTCTTTTTGCAAATCTTCCAGGAGACTCTGCATTTACCATTTTTACGTAAGTAGCCTTTGGTACGCTGATGTATTCGTAAACACTACCATTTGAGAAATCAATAATTAATCTTCCTTCTACAAATTTGTAATCTGTAATAGATGAAGTAGCGATTGTTTCTGTATATTCTGGCAAGTTTAGTTTAATTGTCTCAGGATTGATACTTACCAAAAAATGATAAGCTTCAATAACTAATTTACTTTTCTCTTCTGCTTCTTTTAAACCAGCATCGTTACCTTGAAATTTGTCAGGATGACATTCTTTCATAGCATTACGGTAAATGGTTTTTAAATCTTTTAATTCTGCAGTTTTGTCTACATTAAGTAACTTGCGGTATTCAACTATTTTTTTCATAAATAAGATAACTACTTGTCTATTAGATTGAAATTAATATTTGTTTAATTCAAAAAAGACAAATTTTTTGCAAAGGTACACTTTTTTTTAACTTTTTACTTTCGTAGTAAAAAATATTCAAAAAATATCTAAAATATTGATTTTGAGGTGTGAAAAGTATGCTGTTTATGCAAATAGTGTATGAAAGTTTAAAACTTTCAAAATAATCGTTTTATTTTTGCTCAGGTTTGTTATTTGCTTTGTCAAAGTTTTTTGACTTTTTCGGATATTTGTTATAACTAATATCGCTTGGATTTTCGATTATAGACTTTATAGTAATCCAATCTCCAACTACGTGATTAGCATGTGCCATCTTGTAATCCAAAAGGTATATACCACAAAAATAATTGTTATTTTCGTCCTTCTCCATTATTCCTGTATAAACCCCTTTTTGTAACATTTTTTCTTGAGAAGCTTTTGTCATGATATTTTTATTTAAAAATTGATGGTGCAAAGTTAATCAATATATTGTTTGGTTTAGGGAGTTCGTGACAATCTGAGTATATTTGCACATGCAAAAAAACTTTAGACCAAATCCCAATTCGTTCAAAAATACATTTTGTGTTTTTCAGGAAGTAACAATGAATGAAGTGGAGGGGTTGAAAATTCAGTTTGAAAGTAAGGCAGGAAGTGCCTATTATTATTCAGATTTAGGGATGTATCGTTTTTCTAATCATTGGGGAAGATTGGCCAATAGTAAATGGCGTTTAATCGCATTGGAACCAGAAACAGAGTCTAAATTTAAATTAGGTTTTGCTTCGTGGAGTTCTTTTTACCCTGATAATGCAACCGATAAGCTGTATTATATTGAGGCTGATTTTAATAAGAACAATGCCAATTATCAACACAAAAATAATCCTGAATACAATAATAAAGCAATACTCAGAACAAGTTTTGATACAGCAAAAAGAATTAAACAAATAAGAAATTTACAGCAATTAACTTCGTGGGCAAAATATTTTGATTATGATGATATTGCTGTTTTAAGAGAATCAATTATAAATGAACTTATTTTTACCAATAAAACATTGGAAGAAATTAAAAAAGAGATACAATAATGGGAAGAAATAACGAAAGGAATATCAAGAAACACAACGATAAGTTGCACAAAGCGCAGGATAAGGTAAAACAGGCTGAAATTGCGCGTAAAGAAAAATTAAAACAAATTGTAAAGAAATTCAATGAAGATAAAACTTCGTCGGATAAATAAAATATAAATAAATGGAAAACGATAAATTCAGCGGTTTAAAAGAAAGTGTTCAGGAGATTATAGATTTAATTGCTGCAAAACAAAATAAATCTGCGAACAATAAACTAGTAGAAGTAAGTGATATCTTAGATGAATTACTTGATTTTTCTGAAGAAGATGATGATTTAATCGAGATTAGTAAATATCAGGTCTTACTGAATCAATTGCATCAAAAGATAAATACTGCCGAATAATATTAGATTTTACTTTCATGGAAAATTCCAAATGTTATTGTGATACAGGTTTGCACTTTGATGATTGCTGTGGTTTGTATCTCAAGAATAATCTAAAAGCACCAACAGCTTTAGCTTTAATGCGCTCTCGTTTTTCGGCTTACGTTATTAAAGATGCAGATTATTTATTGGCTACAACCCATTCTTCTGAAAGGAAATATTATTCGAAAGAAGATATTTTGAATTGGGCTACGGCCAATGAATGGCTTCGATTGGAGATTATTAGTTCCACAGAAACTACTGTGGCGTTTAAAGCCTATTTTTTAGATGAACATAAAGTACCTCAAACACATTATGAGTTTTCTACTTTTAAACAGGAAAATAATGTTTGGTACTATCTCGAAGGGAAGTTTGAATAAGCAGTAGATTTATACTGATTATGAGGCGCTTTTAGCAGAATCTTTTAACTAAAAATTAATATCTGTTTGTTTTTGTTAGACTCTAAAATGGTGTAATTTTAGAATTATGAAAGAGGAACATAAAAAGGGGTTTTATTTTAAAACGTACGAAGCGCCAAATCAGTCTCCGTTTGAAAAACTTTTTGGCATTTTCAAGGAATTAATTACCCATACTTCGGGTGATTTTGATGAAGCTATAGATTGGCTTCGAGAATTGGATAAAGAATATAAACTTACAGATGAAAACTACACCATCGATGACTTTATAGAAGATCTGAAAAAGAAAGGGTATATAAAAGACGAAGTAAAAGAAGATGGTTCTTCGGGAATAGGAATTACTGCTAAAACTGAACGTGCGATACGACAACAAGCACTTGATCAAATATTCGGGAATTTAAAACGCTCTGGAAACGGAAATCATAAAACCAAATACGCTGGAAATGGTGATGAACATACGGGTGAATTCCGTGAGTTTCATTTTGGCGATGGTCTTGAACGAATTTCGCTGACAGAAAGTTTGCGTAATGCACAAATTAATAATGGTGTAGATAGTTTTATGCTCACCGAAAATGATTTGGTTGTTGAAGAAACACAATACAAATCAGAAATGAGCACTGTCTTAATGATAGATATTAGCCATAGTATGATTTTGTATGGAGAAGATCGTATAACTCCTGCCAAAAAAGTCGCCATGGCTTTGGCTGAATTAATCACTACGCGCTATCCTAAAGATACACTCGATATTTTGGTTTTTGGAAACGATGCCTGGACAATTGCGATTAAAGATTTACCTTATTTAAAAGTCGGACCTTATCATACTAACACAGTAGCAGGTTTACAATTGGCAATGGATTTATTACGTCGAAAACGTAATACCAATAAACAAATCTTTATGATTACCGATGGTAAGCCAAGTTGCGTTCGTGAACGTGATGGTTCTTATTATATGAATAGTAATGGTTTAGATGAATACATTGTAGATAAGTGTTATAATCAGGCACAACAAGCCAGAAAATTACATATTCCAATTACTACATTTATGATTGCAAATGATCCTTATTTGCAGCGTTTTGTCAATCATTTTACCGAAGCAAATCAAGGAAAAGCATTTTATACTGGGCTGAAAGGACTGGGAGAAATGATTTTTGAAGATTATGAAGCTAATAGGAAAAAACGAGTGCGCTGATTCAAAATTGTAAAGGCTCAGAGGTTCAAAGGTTTCCTTTAGAGACGCACCGAAATGTGTCTAAAGGTTCAGAGGTACAAAGCTACAAAGGTTAGCATTGCATCTCCTCACAGGAAAGAAACAATGTGTAACTCTCAGAATAAATAATAATAAATAAAAATTGAAGATTTTATGAGTTTTTAAATCATTTAATCTTTCGATTTTTAAACAAAATAGATATGAAAATAGAAAATATAAACACATTAGGCGAATTAAAAAAATCAGGATACGAAAGCAAAAGTATTAAAGATGAATTACGTAATAATCTTCGTGAGAAGATAAAATCAGGAAAACCAGTTTTTGATGGAGTACATGGATTCGAAAATACAGTTATTCCTGAATTAGAACGTGCTATTTTATCACGTCATAATATTAATTTATTGGGGCTTCGTGGTCAGGCTAAAACAAGATTGGCTCGTAAGATGGTCGAATTGTTAGATGAATATATTCCATTTGTAACAGGTTCGGAGATAAATGATGATCCGTTGAATCCGATATCACGTTTTGCAAAAGATATAATTTCTGAAAAAGGAGATGCAACTCCAATAAGTTGGCTACATAGAAACGATCGTTTTTTTGAAAAATTGGCAACTCCAGATGTTACTGTTGCTGATTTGATTGGTGATGTTGATCCTATAAAAGCAGCTAATTTAAAATTGTCATATGCAGATGATCGTGTAATACATTTTGGAATGATTCCGCGTGCCAATCGTTGTATTTTTGTTATTAATGAATTACCCGATTTGCAAGCTAGAATACAAGTGGCGCTGTTTAATATTTTGCAAGAAGGAGATATTCAGATTCGGGGTTTTAAGTTGCGAATGCCGCTTGATATGCAATTTGTATTTACTGCCAATCCTGAAGATTATACTAATCGTGGAAGTATAGTTACACCATTAAAAGATAGAATAGGATCTCAAATTCTGACTCATTATCCAGAAACAGTGGCAATTGCCAGAACAATTACAGAGCAAGAAGCTAAACTAGATGCTGAGCAAGAAGAGTTGGTATATGTACCAGGTTTAGCCAAGGATTTATTAGAGCAAATTAGTTTTGAAGCTCGCGAAAGTGAGTTTGTTGATAATAAGAGTGGCGTAAGTGCGAGAATGAGTATTACAGCTTACGAAAATTTATTAAGTACTGCCGAGCGCCGTGCTTTGCGTGCAGGTGTTGATAAAACTAGTTTGCGTTTATCAGATTTTATGGGAATTATTCCGGCTATTACAGGAAAAGTTGAGTTGGTTTATGAAGGAGAGCAGGAGGGAGCAGCTATTGTTGCCCAGCACTTAATAGGTGATGCCATTAGAACATTTTTCCCAACGTATTTTCCGAAAATTGAAAAATTGGAGAAACCAAACGAAAAAACACCATATACAGATATAATCGAATGGTTCTTTACCGAAAGTGGTTTTGAATTATTAGATGATTGTTCAGATGCTGAATACAAGAAAATTCTTGATGGAATTAAGCCATTGGATGTTTTACTAAAAAAATACCAACCTGAATTACCCGCAGCAGATCACTATTTTATGAAAGAGTTTATATTATGGGGATTGGTTGAATATAAAAAATTAAGTAAGGATCGTTTTTCTGAAGGATACGAGTTTAAGGATATTTACGGTAGTTATATTAGTAAATTGTAAAGAATAAAAAAGCTGTCTCAAAAGACAGCTTTTTTATTATAATCTATTAGGATTTAAGAATTATATGAATAGTACGTTATTGTTTCAACAGTTTTTTAAGAGTATTAGTTTTTTTTTTGTATTATTTATCATACCTAAAAAAACAAGTAAAAGCCTTGAGAGACTGTAATATGGTTTAACTTATATTATTTATCTTCGATTATAGTACTGCATATTTAATTTAGCCTACCTTGCTCCGTTGGTTGTACTTGCATTCCATCAAAAAACATAAATGGAAAATAGCTTTGAAGCTTTGATTACTACATATATTGAAAATAAAGTAGGTATATCTGAATTTTTTTTGAGTACAGAATTGGCAAATAATTTAAAACAAAATCTTCTTGATTTAAATGCCAAAAGTTTATTGCTCGATGCTGGTGTCGGAAATCTGGACAAAGTGACTTATGATGGAGCTATTCGTAGTGATTCGATTTATTGGCTTGACAAAAAGCACAATAATGCATTCGAAAATGAATTCTTTGTACAAATAGAAGCGTTTATTGCTTATTTAAATAGTAGTTGTTTTGCTGGAATAACGGGTTATGAATTTCATTATTCTTTATATGAAAAGGGTGATTTTTATCTAAAACATTTAGATCAATTTAAAAATAATCCAAGCAGAAAATATTCAATGATTAGTTATTTAAATGCCAATTGGCAAGAAAGTGATGGAGGCGAACTGCTTATTCATCAGTTAGATAACAATCAAAAAATTAGCCCTACACAAGGTAAAACTGTTTTTTTTAAAAGCGATGAACTGGTTCACGAAGTATTGATTACTCAAAATACAAGAATGAGTATTACGGGTTGGTTAAAGAGTGATTAAATGCTTGCTATTCAGTAAGTTCTAAATTTTTATAAAAATAACTCTACTAATTCTATAGAATATTAGAAATATATTTATAGATTTGTAAAAGAAATGAGAAACGAAAGCCAAAATACAATCCCTTATGACTGTGACACGATAATGTGTTATATGTATGATTTGTTGTATGAGGAGGTTTTCTATGGTTTGGTTATTTAGTTTAAAAAGCTTTTTAAATTAAGATTTTTAAAAAGTAAATAATATAAACTATTAAGAAGTTAAGTTTTATTAAGTATTGCTCTTGTTTTTACTAATAGTTAGATAGGTTTAAATCTGTGTCATTTTTAAATAGCTATAATTTAGAAGAATTAGAGATAAAATAAAATTTAGCGGTTAAGTATTTTAAACTTAATAGAACTTAATTTCTTAATGGTAAAAAAAACATTCAAGGTTAATAATAAAATAAATATGAGATTATATTCTATAAATAGTAACATTATGATGCAAAGCTGCCACATGAAAATCCCTCCCTGTTGCAGAAGTTGCTATTGTTTCTAAAATAATATTTATGCTCTTTCGTAACAGTTTCGAAAGAGTTTTTTTATGCTGTTTGCATTTCAATTACTATGCTTATTTAATAAAAATATAATTTAACACCCCATAAAATTATGAGTTCACAAATCGTAAAACAAAACCCTTTTCAATCGATGATTGATCGTTTTAATATAGCTGCCGATATTCTTAAATTGAATGAATCGGTTAGGCAAAAATTACAAAGACCAGAGAAACAAATAGTAGTTAATTTTTCTATCACGTTAGATAATGGTACTGAACAAAATTTTGAAGGATATCGTGTAATTCATAATACTGCTTTAGGACCGTCTAAAGGAGGTATTCGTTATGATACAGCTGTGAATCTAGATGAGGTAAAAGCCCTCGCAGCATGGATGACTTGGAAATCGGCAGTAACTGGAATTCCTTTTGGAGGAGCCAAAGGTGGGATTATCTGTGATCCAAGATTACACTCTAAAACAGAATTAGAAAAAATCACAAGGGAATATACCAATGCTTTGTCGGATATTTTTGGACCTGATAAAGATGTTCCTGCTCCAGACATGGGTACAGGTCCTGATGAAATGGGATGGTTAATGGATGAGTTTTCTTTGATTCATGGTAAAACGATTCACTCTGTTGTAACAGGTAAACATTTGCATTCAGGTGGTTCATTGGGTCGGGTAGAAGCTACAGGAAGAGGAGTAAGTATTATAAGTATTCTGGCGCTTCAAAAATTAAAATTGAGACCAGCAAGATCTACTGCAGCCATTCAGGGATTTGGTAATGTGGGACTTCATTCTGCTTTATTTTTATTTGAAAAAGGATTAAAAATTGTTGCTGTTAGTGATGTTTCTGAAGCTTTTTATAACCCACAAGGGATTAATATTCCAGAGCTTATTTTGTATTATAATTTAAATAACAAAAGCGTTAACGGATATCCAAATGCTGTTGCTATAAAACATGAAGATTTATTATTGTTAGATGTAGATGTTCTTATTCCTGCTGCCAAAGAAGATGTGATTACGGCAGTAAATGCAGGATCTGTTCGTGCTAAAATTATAGTTGAAGGTGCTAATGGCCCTGTTTCTTCAGATGCTGATACAATTTTGCATGAGAACAATGTTTTAGTAGTTCCAGATATTTTGGCTAATGCAGGTGGAGTTACAGTATCTTATTTTGAATGGCTTCAGAATTGTCTTTTAGAATCTTGGCGAATCAATCAGATTAATAAACGTTTGGAAGATATTTTAGAGAAAAGCTTCGAAACAGTTTTTGCTACTTCTGTAAAATATAAAATAACACCACGTATTGCAGCTTATGTAATTGCTTTGCGTAAAGTAGCCGATGTTCAGCAAGTAAAAGAAATTAAACTGATTGAAAAAAAATTCAAACAGAATTAAAAGCAATTGAGTTTTAGAATTGGCTTTAAACTGGTTTAAGATAATTTTCATTGGCTACATATTGTATTTTTTTGATATTTTTTTTTTTGAAATACAGCAGTGGTTAGTTGTGTAAGTATATAGTTAATGAAAATGTCTTTTACTCAGTATTTTTAACGTATTACTATCAGGTTATTTTTTTAGGATGGAACATATTAATTTTTTGGCTTTTGCCATGCCTGCTTTTTTTCTTTTTGTTTACATAGAATTTCGATTGGCAAAACGAAGTAACAGGCCTGAATTATTCAATTATGAAAGCTCTGTTTCGAACATAAGTATTGGTATTGCTGAGCGATTGATTAATCTTTTTATTGCGGCTAGTTTTTATCAATTGTATTATTACATTTATAATAATTACAGAATTTTTGACATTCCGAGTAATTTTCTAGTTTGGATTGGACTAATTCTAGCTACAGATTTTGTTTGGTATTGGTACCACAGATTGGGACATGAGGTAAATTTTTTCTGGGCAGCACATATTGTACATCACCACAGCAGTGAATTTAATTTTACAGCTGCAGCAAGAATAACCACTTTTCAGGCAATTATTCGTACTGGTTTTTGGTGCGTATTGCCGTTTATAGGTTTTCATCCCAAGATGGTTATTACAATGCTAATTGTGCATGGTGCTTATTCTTTTTTTACGCACACGCAGGTTATAAAGAGAATAAAATGGTTAGAATATGTTTTTGTCACACCTTCAGTTCATGGCATTCACCACGCTTCTGATGAGAAATATTTGGATAAAAACTACGGTGACATGTTTACGTTTTGGGATCGGATTTTTGGAACTTTTCAGGAAGAGGAAGAACAACCTAAATACGGATTAACGCATCCTTTAAAAAGTTATAGTTTTCTTTGGCAGCATTTTCATTATTATTTTGAAATTTATGAACTATGGAAACGTTCCAAAGGTTTTAAAGCCCGTTGGAATGCTATATTTGGAAGTCCTGCCGATATGGATCAAGATATCCGTCCAATACTAGAAAAGCGTTTTCTTCAAGACAAAGACAATCCAAGTCACCGACTTAAATTCAAGAATTACCTTTATTTACAGCTTGGTATAAGTACGTTTTTGCTAACTATTTTTACTTATTATTTTGATTCTTTGGATCCATCTGATAGAATGTTTGTTTTGTCTTTTATCATAATTACTCTTATCAATTGCGGAGCGCTGTTAGAACAACGAAAGTGGATTTATTACCTTGAATATTTCCGTATTTTTATTTGTACGACTTATTTTCTATATGTTGTGAATGAAGTAGAATTCTTTATTATTCCAGTTGTTTTAATGTTTTTGGCTGAACAGGTTTTTTCTTTGGGAGAAAAATATCAAAATGTAGTGCTTCAGCTTGAAACGTCAGAGTAGTAGCTTGAATTTGTTAATTTATTTTTTAAATGTCTTGCTCTTTTGTTATATTTGAAAGTAAAATAATACATAACGAACTGTAAAATAATTTATAGAAAAACAAGAGTATAGATAATGGGATTAATCAATAGTATTTTAGGAAAAAAAGACATAGCTATAAAATCGTACGCTGATTTTTGGAATTGGTTTGAAAAAAACGAAAAAGATTTTTTTAAAGCAGTGATGAGTAAAGGGGAAAATATTGAAAAAGATTTTTTTGATAAATTATCTCCTAAATTGGGTGAGTTAAAAGAAGGCTACTTCTTTTTGGCAGGAATGACAAATGATACTACTGCAGAATTAGTTTTAACTGCCGATGGTAATATTAAAAATATTGTTTTTGTAGAAGAATTGGTTAATGCTGCTCCTGATCTTCCGAATTGGAAATTTACTGCATTAAAACCAGCAGTAGAGATTAATAATTTAGGAATACAAATGAATGGTTGTACTTTTGATAAAGACAATTTGTTTTTTTATTCAAATGATGAAAATGAATTTCCGGATAAAATAGATATTACAATTGTTCATTTAGATTGTACTAAAGAGATCGAATCGACTATTACGAATGGAACATTTATCTTTTTGGATAATTATCTTGGTGAACTGCATTTTACTGAAAATATTGATAGTATTAATGTGATTGGTTCCGCTGATGCTACTAAAGAGTTAGTGCCTATTGAAAAACTGAAGGATTTCTTAATTTGGAGACAAAAAGAATTTGTAGAAAAATATGAAGGGATAAGACATGATACTGAAAATGATGGTTATGCAAACCTTGAAGCTACACTTAATAATGGGATGCCTTTAATGGCAGTTATTAATTCGACATTGTTTGAATGGGATGCAAAACCTTCGCATCCTTGGATTGTTTCCATAAAAATAGGATATAACGGAGAGGATAATAATGGATTTCCTGATAACGAAACGTTTAATTTGTTAAATGAAATTGAAGATGATTTTTTAATGGTAAAACTTAAAGATTCAGAAGGTTATTTAAATTTAGGGCGGGAAACAGCAGATAGTTTAAGAGAGATTTATTTTGCCTGCAAAGACTTCAGAAAGCCTTCAATAGTGCTTGAAGAAATTAAAAACCAATTTGGTTCACAGGTTGATATTGAATATGAGATTTATAAAGATAAATACTGGGAATCATTTAGTAGGTTTATGAACTAGCTTAGGCTTTTAAGAGTAAATACTCTCAATGTTTTATTGGGTATAGTACATTTAAAGCATCCTCCTCAGGCGGATGCTTTTTTGTTTTTTACGGAACCATTGTATTGTCGTTTTTATAATTTTTTTCTCCCCAGTCTGCCATCTATAATTCGCTTATAATGTGCATTCTTACTGTATTGTTATTATGGTCTGATAAAAAAATAAAATAATTTTGTAAAAAGGAATAACTGATTGTAATTGTTTTAAGATTAATTAAGCTCCTATTTTCACGGAGCTTAATTTTTTTAAGACAAAGAAGTTTTACAGATTCATTCCTCCCGAAACTTCAATGCGTTGTGCATTAATCCATCGGGCATCTTCGGTACATAAAAAAGCTACAACACCGCCAATATCATCAGGTAATCCGGCACGACCTAATGCTGTTACTGATTTCACATAATCATTATATTGTTGAATATCTCTAACAGCTCCACCTCCAAAATCAGTTTCTATAGCTCCTGGTGCTACAACATTGACTGTGATTTTGCGGCTACCAAGCTCTTTTGCCAAATATTTTGTAAGTGTTTCTATTGCCCCTTTCATAGATGCATATGCAGAATAACCAGGTCCGGTAAATCGTGCTAATCCTGTTGAAATATTAATTATTCGTCCTCCGTCTTTTAAAAAAGGCAATGCTTTTTGGGTCAAAAAATAGACTCCTTTGTAGTTGATGTTCATTAATTGATCAAATTGATCCTCGGTAGTTTCTGAAAAAGGAGTATTAATTCCAATACCTGCATTATTGATTAAGAAGTCAAAACGTTCTGCGTGAAAAGTATCTCTCAATGCAGTTGCAATTTGGGTATAAAAAACATCAAAACTTTTTATATTTCCGCCAGTATTAAGTTGTAAGGCGACAGCTTTTTGCCCCAATTTTTCAATTTCAGATACTACGATTTTAGCTTCATCTTCATTACTATTATAGGTAAGTATTACGTCGATTCCTTTTTTAGCAATACTGATTGCCATATTTTTTCCTAATCCTCTGCTGCCTCCAGTTACTAAGGCTATTTTTGTATTTGCTACCATTTTTATATTTGTTTATAAATGAAAGAACAAAGGTAAATGTGAAGGTTAACTAGCTAATTGTAAATTTCAATCAGATGTTTGCAAAATTCAAATGCAATTAATTATAATCGGAATGATAAGGGAGTAAGTGTGGTTTGTTTTTTGAAGAAATTAGAAAAATGAGCTAACTCTTCAAAGCCAAGTGTGTATGCAATTTCAGATACATTCCAGTTGGTTTCTTTTAGTAAAATTTTTGCTTCTTGTGTTAGTCGGCTACTTATTAATTCGGTAGTAGTTTTACCTGTATTTTCTTTTAGTACTTTATTAAGGTGGTTTACATGAATAGATAATCGAGCAGCAAAGTCTTTGGCCGTTTTTAATTCTATTTTTTGATGTGGAGACTCTATGGGAAATTGTCTTTCAAGCAATTCTATAAACAAAGAAGAAACTCTTGCTGCCGAATTATGTTTGGAATATAAAGCTGTTATAGGTTGTAGTTTTTGTCCAAAATGGATTAATTCTGACACATAATTACGAATTAAATCATATTTATAGGCATAATCAGAATTAATTTCTGTGTGTATCTTTTTGAAAATTAGCTCGATTTCGGTAGTTTCGTCATCGCTAAGCTCAAAAATAGGATAGCCATCGGATTTAAATATAGGAAGCTCATCTAGTTCTATTCCGTTTTTATTTCCGGTTATAAATTCGGATGTAAAAACACAAAAATGACCTGATTGGTCTGTGTTTAGAGGAACATAATGGTAAGGTATTTTAGGAGTTGCAAACAAGATGGCATTTTTTTTAATGTCAATTACTTTGTTTGCATATTCAGCTCTGTTTTTTCCTCGGATCAAACTTATTTTATAATAAGCTCTTCGATCATAAGCCATAACGGGTTTATCCTGAAATTTTTCCCAAAGCTCTTTTATATTAAAAACATTAAAGTGTCCAATTTCTTTTTTTATATCATTGGGTAATAGCGAGCTAGGTTCAATATCTGAACCTTTTGTAATTTCTTTATAAAATTGGTCGATTGAAGTCGTTTTCATATAAAGGACTTGTAAGATTCAAATATACAAAATAAATTTATTGGGGATTTAAATCGCTTTTATTCTAAAAAAGAGTTCCTTGTATTAACTCTGGTTGCGGGTTACTATTAAATTTGAAAGTATCAATTACTATAAATTGTTTTATGGTATCGTCAAACTGTCTCAATACAATGTTATCGCATACAAAATTGATATCGACTGTGGTAAAAATCTGGTTTGCAATTTTGATGTTCTCTGGGCTTAATCTTCGGGCAATTGATAGATGTGGGTTATCGCTTTTTTTCATATTAGTGATAAGAAGCGATTGTTGAACCCGTTTCATGATTGGTTTTAATTTGTTTTTAGAAACTTCATTAGGAGTTATAACAAATGCACCATTTGTGTATGAATTAAAACGGTCTAATTGTATTTCAAATGGTTCAAAACTATCGCACAATCGGTTTAATTTAGATTTGACAAGTTCAAGTTCTTTGTCGGAAACTTTGAATTCGCAAATGGTATTATGCGCAACCGAGTTTTTGCTATTAAACCATCCGACTTCCTTAGCTAGTTGTTCTTTCATTGCTTTAATTATAGCAATGATTGGTTCAGGAGGATATATTGCTACCGAATAGTGTTTAAGCATTATAGACTTTATTTCTTATGAAATTAGAGATTTACAAAGTTAACAATACTATAGTTGAGGTTCTTTTATTTTTTATTTTTTTACTGAAAATATTTCAAAGCATCACTAATTGCCACTTCGGTACGTAGATAATTAATTCCTAATTCGTTTATTGATTTTCATTAGAATAAAAATAATCAATGCAAAGTGCTTTGATATACGTTTAGTGGATTTGTAATTTTTAGAAATGAAAGCATAATAAGTGAACCAAAAATCAAGATTACGATCGAGAAATTGAGTTCGACTATATTCATTCTGTTTATTTTAGGTTAGTGTTAGTTTTTTTGTTTCTGCGAAAGCTAAATTATTAATATTTAGGATTAAAGGATTATTTGAAATAAAATTGTCATGAAAAGAAATGTTCTTTTATTTTTAAAATCAGGTATTTATACCTGATTTTAGCGCTATTTAACTTGTTAAATTTGAATTATGCAAATATTAAATCTGACAATTTCATGAAATTATATTTTTTGCATAATTGCCCCCACTAAGAATCTACCTAATTAATTATAAACTTAAAATAGTAATATGTCATATTTAAACGTCCCTCGTCTTACCTTTTCAGGACAGTTCCAGGCCGATCCTTCGACTGTCAATAATGATCCTACACATTTTAATAATGAAACATTTGAAACTAAGTATCAAAATTATGGCCAAGGTCAGGAAAACGGTTGGTGGAATCCTGATGGTACCGGAAACTGGCGATTTATAGGTTGCAAAATTACAAGTGTTACGTATCAAGATGGAACAAGTACTGATAATCCACTATTAGATCCGATCATTGGTATGTCTGTAATGGATACTGATGCGCGTACCGCAGGCAAAATTGTAGATTTGGATACTCAACAACAAATGGTTTCTGAGCTTTGGGGGTTTATTGTACGAATTGTAAGTAATGAAGGAAATACCCTTGTGAAAGGAGATTATGAAGTGGCTGCATTCACTAATATTTGGTTTTCAAGGTCGGTTGATAAAACAGCCGATGGAGCAGCAGCAGCTTCGTATCAGTCGATTATAAAAAATATTGATTGGAATTTTGGAATAGTGAATTCTAGATATCTTAATGAGTTAAAAGCTGTAAGTGCTAAGCAATTATCAATACAGTTTACTGTGGATAGATATAACGGAGATAATACTTCTGCTGGATTTACATTGGGAAGAATTGCAGGTTCAATTGGACCTTCAAGTAGCATTGAACCTAAACATTTCGTATTGGGAAGACAATTATTTCCTTTAGGAAAGACTTACAATTATGCTACAGCCTTAGTAGATGAAAAATTGAAACAAGTCGTACTTGACTTTGGAAATGCTTTACAATTTAATACTGGTGGAGTCGTAAAATCAATTGTAGATTTACACCTTGTTATAGATACAAATAGTGGTAAATCAGAAGGCTATGTGGATATTGGGAAAATAGATTACGCAAGTCCGGATTGGTATATGGGGACATCTGGAATCTTTACTTTTCCACTCTCAGATGAACAACTGAATCTTGCAACTAAGTATCCACTTGCTATTACGCAGATTATAACTTCTCCAAAGAATGTTTTTACTTTAGAAACAACCCGAACTTCAACTGCAATTTATGCGGAGTCAGTCGACTATGTATGTGCTGATCAATTCGTATTTCGATTAGATCCGGATGATAATTGTAAGGTTAATTTTCATGCAACCCATCTTGGAAAAGCGCTTCCAAATGCAATTATTCAATTACAAGATGACACGAAAAAATTACTCGCTTCACCACCACCACCAGTTGTGCCAGTAATAGGAGTCCCGCCAATACTTTATTTTTCTGGGAAAAAGCCAGTTGAAATTACGACAGATGCAAACGGAAAAGCTAGATTAGAGTTTATAGCTCCTGATCCTGGAAACCCAAGAGTATATATTGATGGGCAAGTGTATGGAATTTCATATACTTTAAGTACACAAAAATTTGCTAAAGATTGTAATCAATCTAATTTTATTAGTCTTTTGATTTACTCTGGTGCTCCAGCCACAGAAATAGTGCTTGATTGGGACAGTTTTATCCAGCCTATCATGCAGCAATATGCCAATTTGTATCCGTTGATGTCGAAAGGAATCTTTAATCTGGCTGATAGAGCGGTGTTTGAAAATAACGCCCAAATATTACATTTAGTTTTTAGCAAAGATCCCGAAGATCCCAATTATATGCCTGCAACGAGAGATCTTTCTAAATATAAAAAGACTGTTATCTTGAATTACTTGCAAAGTATTATTGATAATACAGCAACTGAAAATAAAGCATAGTACTCATAAAAATAAAAAATTGATTATGATATTCTTAAAAACAATAAAATTAGAAACTCTTGCAGATCTTAAAAAGGCATTACAAACTGCCATTGAGTTGGAACATTCAACAATTCCGCCTTATTTAACAGCAAATTTCACGCTTTTTGATACTGGTAATGATCAGATATCAAATTTAATAGGTTCAGTAGTTGGTGAAGAAATGCTTCATTTATCTATTGCTTGTAATATATTAAATGCGATAGGAGGAAAGCCAGTTTTAAACAAGCCAGGTTTTATCCCAACATATCCAGGGCCATTACCAGGGTCAGTATCAGAAGGGTTAGTAGTTCCGCTGGAGAAATTTTCTTTGAAACTGATACATGATGTTTTTATGGCAATTGAAGAACCTGAAAACCCTATCCATATAAATAATCTTGCGGTAAGCCCAGGTGTAATTACTATAGGTGTGTTTTATACCAGAATAAAAGAAATAATAAGTGAACTTGAAGCCGCTGCAAAAGCAGAAGGTAAAACAATATTTGTAGGTAATCCAAAATATCAAATGACCTATGAGAAATTTTTCGACTCAACTTTATTGTTTCCAATTATTGATGAAGAAACTGCAAAAAGAGGAATTGACATCATAATTGATCAGGGAGAAGGGACTACAACTGATCCATTTATTACTCCAATTGATGATGGAAATGTTCAAGAATTGGCTCACTATTATCGTTTTGAAGAAATTTATAGAGGTAAAACAATACAAGTAGATCCTGCAGGTGGCTATATGTTTGGGGAACCTAAAATTCCTTTCAATCCGAAACTAGTACCTAATATGTGGCCTAACCCCAAAATGAATGATTATCCTAAGGATTCTCAAGCTTATGTTAATAGTAAGTTTTTTAATTACAACTATACTTCATTACTTAATAGTTTACATGAAACGTTTAACGGAGAACCAGAGAAAATTAATACAGCAATGGGAGTAATGTATTCTTTACGATTGTATGCTATTAAACTATTGGCTATTCCGGATCCTAATCATCCGGGATATGTAGCAGGACCTAGTTTTGAATATGTTGTTGGAGAATAAATAATGGAATGAAAATAGAAAAATTCTAAAATGAAATTCAAGTCAAAAACAGTAGTCATTAAATTATCGGTGAGCGATATTCTTAAATCCAAAAAATTCTATGAGGAAATTCTTGGATTTAAGATTGATGACAAATACACACTTAATTCTGATGGAAATTTTGGTGCGGAATCTTTTATGCAATTAGACTCAGATTCTAAAGACGAGAATGGATTTATGCTTGGGTTATACAAAGATATTGATACCCCTTTTTATCCATTGCCTGAAACTGGAACCGTACCCACTTTTATTGTTGATGATATCCAGACAACGCTGGATTATTTTAAAACTCAAAATGTAGTAATTGATGTAATAGATGGTACAGAAATCATTTCTAATATATCAAACAAAGGATATGTTGACCAGTTTTTCTTTTTTAGAGATCCGGATAATAATTCTTTGGTGATTCGAGAGAATATTTTGAAGTAAAAAGATTGTGATAGTGTAATTAGTAAATTCATAAGAGCAATGATAGAAACAGCAATCAAAACTGATTCTGGAGAAATAATAAAAGCAGTAATCCAGAGTAAACTTTCGGGATCCGAACTAGAATGGTTTGAAAGTAATATTGCCTTTGAGAACAGTGTACAGTTTTTCCAGAATTTTGGGTTAATCTCTAGAAAAATCGCTCCGATTATTCCAGAATGGACTGCGCAGGAAAAAAATGTACTTGAAGAATTATATCCCGGTTTTACACAAAGTAATTGGGATTTACAACAACTATGTCGCTGTTTATTAATGATTCATCTTCCGATACAACAAAATGTTGAAGTAATAAAAAACTTAGCCGAGATGGCAGCTATAAAAGAGCTTGTTTGTCTGTACAAAGGCTTGTTTTTTTTAAAGAATGCTTCGGATTTTGTTTTGATGGTTCAGGAAGGAATCAGAACAAATATGGTTGCCGTTTTTGATGCAATCGCATTAACAAATCCTTTTACTGCAAAGTATTTACCAATTGATCCTTGGAATCAATTGGTTTTAAAAGCAGTTTTCATGGGACGTCCGTTGTATAAAATCATCGATTTAGACTTACGTAAAAATGAGAAATTAGCCTTAATAGTGCATGATTATATCCACGAACGCTGGTCGGCAGGCAGATTAGTGTCACCAGAAATATGGAGATTAGTTGACGGTTATGTAAATCAGGAAATAGCAACCGATTTAGTAAATGCTATACATACCGGAGATACACTAACAAAACAAGCAGCTATAAAAACGTTAAAAGAAAGTTCTTTTTATAATGAAAGTGAAATTCCAGATGAGGTATTGCTTGACAGTACTATTACATGGAACGAAATAGGAACAAAATATTATTCACAATTAAATTCTTAGCATATGTATTATATAGATCCACATATTCACATGGTATCCAGAACAACTGATGATTACCAAGCTATGCGTGCCGCAGGTATTGTGGCAGTTATTGAACCTGCTTTTTGGTTAGGGCAAGCCCGTACAGAGGCTTCTTCATTCAAAGATTACTTTAGCACTTTGGTAGGTTGGGAAAGGTTTAGAGCTTCTCAATTTGGAATTAAGCATTATTGTACGATTGGTTTAAACTCAAAAGAAGCAAACAATGAAGCTCTTGCAGAAAAGGTAATGGATTTATTACCTCTATTTGCTGCAAAAGAAGGTGTTGTAGCTATTGGCGAGATTGGTTATGATGATCAAACACCAGCCGAGGATAAATATTTTAGGTTACAGATTGAGCTGGCACTAAAATTCAATTTACCAGTTATGGTTCATACGCCACACAGGGATAAAAAAAATGGAACTATCAGAAGTATGGATGTGCTGGAAGAACACGGCATTGCCCCTCATATGGTAGTTATCGACCATAATAATGAAGAAACTGCTAAGCAAGTTTTGGATAGAGGATATTGGGCAGCTTTTACGATTTACCCAAATACCAAAATGGGTAATGAGCGTATGGTTGAAGTTGTAAAACAATACGGATCTGAGCGTATTATTGTAGATAGTTCTGCCGATTGGGGTGTAAGTGATCCTTTATCAGTTCCTAAAACAGCAGCTTTAATGCTTGAAAAAGGAATTGCCAAAGAAGATGTTCATTTAACTTGTTATAAAAATGCACTAACGGCTTATTCTCAAAGCGGTCAGATGCAGGAAGAAGACTGGAAAAATGAAATGACAGTTACACAAGATTCACTCTTTGAAGGAAGTAGTGTTCTTAGAGGTCAAGAAGCCAAGGAAATTGTATATCCGAATATTATTATCGAAAACTAAATGTCCAGCAAATTATTTTATTTATTAACCTTATTGCGTCCCGCAAATATCGTTACTGCGGTGACAGATATTCTTGCGGGTATTGCTATTTCGGGAGTTTTAATTTTTGATACTAACAGTAGCCATTTTATAGTTGACCTGATATTATTAGTACTTTCGACCATTGGTTTATATGGCGGCGGAATTGTATTTAATGATATTTTCGATTTAGAATCAGATACTATAAATCGTCCAGAAAGAGTACTTCCCCGTGGTTTGGTTAGTAAAAATGAAGCAATTTTATTAGGATGCTTCATGTTGTTAATGGGAATTGGACTTGCCTTTATAGTTTCGGTTCTTAGTGGCATTTTAGCACTTATCATTAGTTTTTTAGCGCTTAGTTATGATAAAATAAGTAAACATTATCCTGTTGTAGGACCTTTAAATATGGGCCTTTGTCGAGGAGGTAATTTACTTTTAGGAATGAGTATTAGTAATGATACTGTTTTTAATTATTGGTACATAGGTATCATTCCCATTTTATTTATTGCTGCGATTACGCTTACTGCCAAAAAAGAAGCTTCAGGAAATAATAAAGCAGCTATTCTTGTTGCTTTACTGCTAGATGCAATAGTAGTAGTTTTATTTGTTTACATAGGGCAATTACTAGGATTTAGGTTTTGGATTTTATTACCCTTTCTTCTTTTTTGGTATGGAATTAATTTTTTTGCAAAATACAAAGCTTTCATTTACAACCAACCAGCTACAATACAAAAAGCTGTAAAAACAGGAGTACTTTCATTAATTCCGCTCAATGCGAGTTATGTAGCAGGCTCAGCAGGATTGCTTTTTGCATTGTTAGTATTAGCTTTATTACCAATATCTATTTTATTATCCAAAAAATTTGCAGTCACCTGATTATATCTCCCCAAAAATGAAATATCAACACCTACTTCAGCAAAATTTTCAAGTGTCATTTAATTATGACATCATTTTTAGTCGTTCACTATTTGATGTTAATAATCCATCGCTTATTGATGTGATTAAAAAAGAACCTGGATATCAGCAGCCTAAAATAACAATTGTAATTGATAAAGGAGTTGTCGATTCTATGAGTCACTTTATAACAAAGGTTATTCATTATTTTAATGAGTACCAATTTGCAATTACCGAGGCTAATATACTTGTGATACAAGGAGGTGAGGACGTTAAGAACAGCTCCGAATACATAGAAGCCGTACTAGAATTAATAAATAATAACAAAATAGACAGACATTCTTTTCTTATAGCAATAGGAGGAGGAGCTGTACTAGATGCTGTAGGGTATGCGGCGGCAATTGCACATCGTGGCGTGCGCCTTATCCGAATACCTACAACAGTTTTGTCTCAAAATGATTCGGGTGTAGGAGTAAAGAACAGCATGAATTATTTTGGTAAAAAAAACTTTCTCGGCACATTTGCGCCACCATATGCAGTACTTAATGATTCTGATTTTTTAACTACTTTAAACGAACGCAATTGGCGATCCGGAATATCCGAAGCTATAAAAGTAGCTCTTATTAAAGATGTATCTTTTTTTGATTGGATAGAAAACAATACGCAGGCCCTCAACAATAGAGATGTTTTAGTTATGGAAACGCTCATTATTCGTTGTGCAGCTTTACACACGGATCATATTTCTAAAAAAGGAGATCCTTTTGAGAAGGGATCTTCGCGTCCTTTAGATTTTGGACATTGGGCAGCACATAAAATGGAGCAACTTACCAATTATGAAATTACTCATGGCGAAGCTGTAGCAATTGGTATTGCGCTAGATGTTACCTATTCTTTTTTACTAAAAAAAATCGACAAACCTAGTTTAGAACGAATTTTAAAATGCTTCTTAGCGTTAGGATTTGCGATAACCCATCCAGTTCTTGAAAATCAACTTGATGAGGTTTTAAAAGGATTAGATGAGTTTAGAGAACATCTTGGCGGACAGCTTACAATTATGTTATTAAGTGATATTGGTACAGGCGAGGAAGTGCATTCGCTTAATAGTGAATTAATTGCCGAGTCGGTTCAATATCTTTATTCGTTTTGTTTATTAAATACAGAAGTATGTTAATTAGTGAAAATGGTCATCTAAGTTACTGTACCAATATTCATGCAGGTGAATCATGGTGTGCTGTTTTTGAAAGTATTGTAAGGTATTGCATTCCTCTCAAGAAAGAAGTATCTCCCGATAAACCTTTTGGTATCGGCTTACGTCTTTCGCATCAGGCAGCTACGGAATTAATGCTGAACAACAATATCCAGATTTTTAAGAAATGGTTGTTACGAAATGAAATGTATGTGTTTACTCTAAATGGATTTCCGTATGGGAATTTTCATAATGAGCCTGTAAAAGATAAAGTTCATTTGCCAGACTGGACAAGCAACGATAGATTAAATTATACTCAGTTGCTTTTTACCATTCTGGGGCAACTTTTACCACCAGGAATAGAAGGAGGAATTTCGACCTCTCCGCTTTCTTACAAGCATTGGCATACAACAGAAGCTAGCCTTATAGAAGCCAAGCAAATTGCAACAAAACATCTAGTAGCTGTAGTTGCGCAATTGGCGGGGTTTTATGAATTTAAAGATATAATGATGCATCTGGATATTGAACCAGAACCTGATGGTATAATCGAAAATAGTGACGAATACATCGCTTTTTTTGAAGATTATTTACTCAAGGAAGGAGCAACATTATTAGCTACTACTCTTGTGTGCAGTTTATCGCAAGCACAAGAACACATGCGTAATCATATACAGCTTTGTTATGATGTTTGTCATTTTGCAATAGGTTTTGAAAAAAGCGAAGAAGTACTTCAAAAAATGGAGAACCATGGTTTGAAGATTGGGAAATTACAAATTAGTGCTGCTCTCAAATGTACTGCATCAGCAAGTGTACCCATTGATAAAATGCAGCAATGTTTACGCAGTTTTGATGAACCTACTTATTTACATCAGGCAGTAATTAAAACGACAAGTGGGGAATTGCTCAAGTTTAATGATTTAAGTAAGGGAATAGAAGCAATGAAACGTGCCGATTTTAAAGAGCTTCGCACGCATTTTCACGTACCAATATTTATAGAAGATTACCAATTATTACAATCTACTCAAAATGATATTACAGATATTTTGGAAAGCTGGCGTAAAAAAGAATTTACTCAGCACTTAGAAATAGAAACCTATACATGGCAAGTACTCCCCGTTCATTTACAAGCAGATTTAACCGAATCGATTGAGAGAGAATTAAAATGGGTTATAAATAGAGTAACCGATGAAGTAAGTGTTATTTAAAAAAAATAAGGGGATCACAAAATAAGAATTAAGGCCTATTAATATCAAAGAAAATGCAACAAACAGTCGTTATTAATGTAGTGGGACTTACAACTACTATACTTCAGGATTCAGAACTTTTTTTGCATCAATGGCTTAAAAAAAATGGGTATTTAAGTATTGTTGAACCAGTACTTCCCGCACTTACCTGTTCGGCTCAAACTACTTATTTAACAGGTAAATGGCCTTCAGAGCATGGTATTGTGGGTAATGGATGGTATGATAGGAGTGATGCCGAAATAAAAATGTGGAAACAGTCCAACAAGCTAATACAATCTCCACGAATATGGGATCTGGCAAGGGAAATAGATCCAACTTTTACATGTGCCAATTTGTTTTGGTGGTACAATATGTATTCAGATGCTGATTTTACAGTAACACCTCGTCCACAGTATTGGGCAGACGGACAAAAAAAACCGGATTCTTACTCAAAACCTGCCAACTTGCGAGATCGCTTACAAAGCGAGTTAGGGGTATTTCCGTTATTTGATTTTTGGGGACCCAAAACAACAATACGTTCAAGTGAGTGGATTGCCAAAGCATCTAAATTGGTTTATGAATGGTACAATCCTACGCTTACTTTAATTTATTTACCACATTTGGATTATTGCTGCCAAAAGTACGCTCCTAAAGCACCTGAAATTGATAAAGAAGTAAAGGACATAGATAAAGTATGTAAAGATTTGATTGAGTTTTATGAAAACAATGGCGTACAAGTTATTGTTTTATCCGAATATGGAATTACTAAGGTTACAGAACCAATTCATATCAATAGATTTTTACGTACTCAGGGTTATTTGCAAATAAGAGAAGAACGAGGATTGGAATTATTAGATACAGGAGAATGTAAGGCATTTGCACTTGCGGACCATCAGATAGCACATATATATGTTAAAGACAAAAGAGAAATTCCTGAACTTAAAAAATTGCTCGAAAAAATACCAGGAGTTGCAAAAGTTTTGGATGATACAGGAAAAAAAGCACATCATCTCAATCATGAGCGTGCAGGTAATCTTGTACTTGTTGCAAATCAAGATAGTTGGTTTACTTATTATTATTGGCTAGATGATAATAAAGCACCCGATTTTGCCCGTACAGTAGAAATTCATAAAAAAACGGGATATGATCCGGTAGAACTATTTTTAGACCCCAAGAAAAAATTGATTCTACCGCGTATCATTTTTAAATTAATTCGGAAAAAACTGGGATTCCGTACCCTTATGAATGTCATACCTCTTGATGCTACATTGGTTAAGGGTTCGCATGGATGTACCCCAGAAAATGATGCAGATAAACCAATATTTATAAGTAAAACAGTTGCATCTGAAAAAATTGAAAGTACCTCTATATGTCAACATATATTGGATACGATTTTTAAAAGTCCTGTGAACGCTTCTAAAAAATAATTAAAGAATTGTAATTCAGATAAAATGATTCGGTTCTTGTTAAAAACAAAAGCAGTTTTCGAACTTATTAGATTTTTAGTATGCTTGATATGTACAAGTTTATGTCATAAATATACAATTTGTTTTATGCTTGGAAGGAGTAAATTTGCCCCATAGAAAATCTATTCCTTTTCTTGTATATTTAAATGAAAAAAAGTCTTATTGCGCTCTCATTGGGCGGTTTAACTATTGGGATCACAGAGTTTGTGATGATGGGTTTATTACCAGATATTGCTCTTAACATGAAGGTTTCAATTCCAGTGGCAGGATATTTAATTTCTGCTTATGCTTTAGGTGTTGTAATTGGTGCACCTTTGTTAGTTATTATAGGTAGAAATTATCCACCAAAAAAAATGCTTTTAATTTTGGCAATGATGTTGGCTGTATTTAATGCGCTTTCGATTATTGCACCTACTTATGAAATTTTGTTTGCATCAAGATTACTCTCAGGATTACCACATGGAGCTTTTTTTGGAGTGGGAGCAGTTGTAGCAAGTCGTCTTGCAGATAAAGGAAAAGAAGCGCAGGCAGTTTCTATTATGTTTGCTGGATTAACATTGGCTAATTTAATTGGTGTTCCAATTGGAACTTATATTGGGCATCATTTTTTATGGCGTTATACATTTGTCCTCATTGCAGTAATTGGATTACTGACATTTCTTTTTATTTACTTATGGATGCCAAATTTAGAATCTAATACAGGTGAAAGTATGAAAAGTCAATTGCAGTTTTTTAAGAAAGCTGAGGCTTGGCTGATTATTGCAATAACAGCTATTGGTTTTGGAGGATTGTTTTCTTGGATTAGTTATATCGCACCCTTACTAACAAATGTTTCAGGATTTTCTCCTGAGAACGTTCCTTATATTTTAATCTTAGCAGGGTTAGGAATGGTGATTGGAAATTTTATAGGAGGAAAATTAGCCGATAAATTTTCACCAGCTACAACAGTAATGATGTTGCTTTTGGTAATGGCAATCGATTTGTTTTTGGTTTATTCTTTTTCTTCTAATCAATATGCTTCTTTATTTTTAACATTCTTAACAGGTTGTGTTTCGTTTTCGATTGTAGCTCCAATTCAGATGTTAATGATTCAAACAGCAACAGGAGCCGAAATGATTGCTTCAGCAGCAATTCAGGCAAGTTTTAATATAGGAAATGCGCTAGGAGCTTTTTTAGGCGGATTACCCTTAATAGCAGGATATAGTTATGCATCACCTAATTTAATAGGTGTTGGAATGTCTGCTTTGGGAATACTTATTACTTTTATATTTATACAAAGAAAAAAACATATTCTTCAATTGCAAAAAGCTTAATTGCAATCATAATTTACTAAAAGGCAAGTCGAACAGACTTGTCTTTTTTGTTTGTGAATATCTCGTTGGAATTGATTTTATAAAATAGATACTTAACTCTTAATTTTAATTTTATCTTTTTTGAATATAATTTTTGTAATTTACAACCAACGCGTTAGCTAATAGTTCGGTTTTGTTTTAGCGGTACTGACTTTAATGATTATACTATAAAATATTTTAGAATGAATAATAATAAAAAACTTAAGGCTGTATCTTATGGTGAGGTACTTTGGGATATATTTGAGAATGAAAAGAAAATAGGCGGAGCACCCCTCAATGTTGCTTTGCGAATGAAAACACTAGGTTGTGATGTTGCAATGATAAGTTGCGTGGGTAATGATGCTGATGGAATTGCAATTATAGATCATGTAAAAAAATTAGGACTAGAAACCAATGCAATTATTAAATCAGAAGAATTTCCAACAGGTATCGTTCAGGTTTCTTTAGACGATAAAGGCTCTGCTAGTTATGAAATTAATTATCCATCGGCTTGGGATAAGATCGTTCTTAATACCACTGCCAGAAAATTGGTTGCCGAAGCAGATGTGCTTATTTATGGGAGTTTGGTCTGTAGAGATTCAGTATCTCGTTTGGCGTTAGAAGAGCTACTTAACAATAATGTTTATAAGGTTTTTGATGTCAATTTAAGAAAGCCACATTATTCGTATGAGATAATCGAAAGGCTTATGCAATCTGCTAATTTTATAAAGTTTAATGATGAAGAGTTATTAGAAATTACAACTGTTATGGATTCTCCTTATACAAGCTTAGAAGAGAACATGGAGTTTATAGCCCAAAAAACAAATTCTACTGCTTTGTGTGTAACTAAGGGAAAACATGGAGCACTGTTGTTATGGGAAGGTAAACTGTATCGTAATGATGGTTATCCAATAAAAGTGGCAGATACAGTAGGTGCAGGAGATTCTTTTCTTGGAGCTTTGATTACTTCTTTGCTTGCAAATAATAATAACCCACAAAGAGCAATTGATTTTGCTTGTGCTGTTGGGGCTTTGGTAGCTGCGTCAGTTGGAGCAAATCCTGAAATTTCTGAGACTAAAATAGAAGAATTAATGCTAAAAGGGGCTTAGGTGATGTTTTAAATAAAATTAACGGGCTAATATTTTACAAAGATATTTGTATAATAGTTTCTACCATTAATAGGGTTTTTAGTTATCGAAATGCCAAAGTTAGTATAATCTCCCGTGATGTTTTTTTTGTGTTCCGGGCTAGCTAGCCAAGCATTAAAGGCAGCTTGAGGAGTCTTATAGTTGTAAGCAATGTTTTCGCTCACTTTTATAACGCCAAGTGTCTTGATAATATCTTCTGAGCGAGCTACAAAATCATCATGATTAACTACATTGTTACTAATCATATAGTTATTGTGTTCCTCGGATTTAACAGAAACATAGTTTATTTTTTCTAAAGCATTCAAACCAATACTAGCTCTGTATTCATTTATTAAATCTGTTACTTCTAATTCTTCAGTAGTGTAATTGTACTCGACATTTGCTTCAGGAATAGGTCCTGATGAAATGTTTTTATTTAACACATCATTAGTGCATGAGAGTAATGTCAATGGTAATGTGATAAATAATATAATGTGACTGATTTTTTTTGTCATAATGGAATTTAATTTGCTGATTCAAAAGTGTTTGTTTTGAATGGGCAAATTTCCGTCAAGTATTTTTTTTTGATTATCACTTAAAATTTTAAAAATAACACAATAGGGTTTTTTTTGGGTCTGATAGACAGTAGTTAACACCTTTTTTATGAGATTGGCTTGGTTTTTAAAGAAAATTGGTATCAATCAATTGAACTGAGAAATATGTTTGCAAATAAAAAGTACTTGTAGGTATTTTAAATGTTTAGATGAGTAAATATTCTAAAAAACAGGATTTATAAAATTCTTAATTAGTGTTCTATTTAGTTAAAAAAGGAAAGGTATTAGAGTGTATTATGCGCTTTTTAACAGATTAATTTTGTTTTCTAAAATATGTGATTTTTGTAAAGTAATAATAAATCAGATATTACATGAAAAATAATAAATTGTTAACTTTATTGTGTTGGTAAATTTTTATTGTATTGATATTTAGTTTGTTAAGTTGTTTTATTTGTAAACATTTTACTTCTTATTTTTTTTATAGTTTAATTGTTTTTAAATTTACTTCAGAATTAAATAATTAAAATTATCAATATCATGGACGAATTATTAGCTACAAAAAATAAAGCAATTACCTATTCTCAAGATGAAGTTATACAAGCATCTTTAGCGTATTTTAAGGGAGATAGTCTTGCCGCAACAGTTTGGGTAAGTAAGTATGCTCTTAAAGATTCACAGGGAAACATTTTTGAGTTATCTCCTAATGATATGCATCATCGTATTGCAGGTGAAATAGCTAGAATTGAAAAAAAATATAATAATCCGTTATCAGAAGATGAAATTTTTAATTTGATAAAAGATTTTAAATATTTGGTACCTCAAGGTAGTCCTATGACAGGAATTGGGAATCCGTTTCAGGTGGCTTCATTATCTAATTGTTTTGTGATTGGTAACGATAATTCAGATTCGTATGGTGGAATTATGAAAACCGACCAAGAGCAAGTTCAGCTTATGAAAAGGCGTGGAGGAGTGGGGCATGACTTGTCACACATTCGACCTAAGGGTTCTCCAGTTAAAAATTCGGCATTGACCTCTACAGGATTAGTACCATTTATGGAGCGTTACTCTAATTCGACTCGTGAAGTTGCTCAAGATGGCCGTCGTGGGGCATTGATGCTCTCAGTATCTATTAATCATCCGGATGCAGCCGATTTTATCGATGCTAAAATGGAGCAGGGTAAAGTTACAGGTGCTAATGTTTCAGTTCGTATAGATGATATTTTTATGAAAGCCGTTAAGGAGGATGCCATATATGTTCAGAAATACCCAATTTTTAGTGATAATCCATTGTACACAAAAGAGGTTAAAGCTAAAGAACTTTGGAATAAAATTATTCATAATGCATGGAAATCGGCTGAACCAGGAATTTTATTTTGGGACACTATAATTAATGAATCTTTACCAGATTGTTATGCCGATCTGGGATACAAAACACTATCTACAAATCCGTGTGGAGAGATTCCGCTTTGTGCTTATGATTCTTGTCGTCTGTTAGCAATAAATTTATTATCCTATGTAAATAATCCTTTTACTAAAGAAGCTTCTTTTGATTTTATTCTTTTTAAAAATCATGTTGCTGCAGCACAAAGGATAATGGATGACATTATTGATCTTGAATTAGAAAAGATTGATGCAATATTGGCAAAAATAGATGCTGATCCAGAAAGTGATGAGGTAAAATTAGTAGAGAAAAATTTATGGCTAAATATTCGAAATAAAGCCAAAGAAGGTCGTCGTACAGGAATTGGTATTACTGCCGAAGGAGATATGCTAGCAGCACTTGGTTTGCGCTACGGAAGTGATGAAGGAGTTGTGTTTTCTGAAAAAATACATAAAACATTGGCTATTGAAGCTTATCGTGGCTCAGTGAATTTAGCCAAAGAACGTGGGATGTTTGCTATATATGATTCAGAAAGAGAGAAAAACAATCCATTCTTACTTAGATTAAAAGAAGCTGATGAAGAATTGTACTTTCAAATGAAAGAACATGGACGTCGTAATATCGCTTTACTAACTATAGCCCCTACAGGAACAACGAGTTTAATGACTCAAACAACATCGGGTATCGAACCTGTTTTCTTGCCTGTTTATAAACGTCGAAGAAAGGTGAACCCAAATGACAAAGATGCCCGCGTAGATTTTGTCGATGAACTTGGAGACAGTTGGGAAGAATATGTAGTGTTTCATCATAGATTTAAAGAATGGATGCTCATAAACGGATTTGATGTTTCTAAAAATTACAGTCAAGATGAAATTGATGAGTTGGTAAAAAAATCACCTTATTATAAAGCGACAAGTAACGATATTGACTGGCTAAGTAAAGTTCGTATGCAAGGTAAGATACAAAAATGGGTAGACCATTCAATATCTGTTACCATCAATGTACCAAATGAAACGCCCGAAGAAATGGTAGATAAATTGTATATGGAAGCATGGGAAGCAGGATGTAAAGGAGTGACTGTATATCGTGATGGCTCACGTTCGGGAGTACTTATTGCTAATACAGAAAAGAAAGAAGAAGCTGTTCCGACTGCATCAACTATTTTTCCAACTAAACGTCCTCAAATATTAGAAGCCGATGTAGTTCGTTTTCAGAACAGTAAAGACAAATGGATTGCCTTTATAGGATTGATAGATGGTAAACCATATGAAATTTTTACTGGTCTTGTAGATGATGAAGATGGAATTTTGATTCCACGTTGGGTATCAGAAGGATTTATTATTAAAAATAAAAATGAAGATGGAAGCAGTCGTTATGACTTTCAGTATAAAAATGCTCGAGGTTATAAAACAACTATCGAGGGACTTTCGCATAAATTTAATCCAGAATATTGGAATTATGCCAAACTAATATCGAGCACATTACGACATGGTATGCCTATCGATAAAGCAGTTGAATTAATAGGCAGTCTTCAGTTGGATGGAGAATCTATAAATACCTGGAAAAATGGAGTTGCTCGTGCTCTTAAACGCTATATCGTAGATGGTACCGAAGCGCATGGTCAAAAATGTAGTAACTGTAATTCGGAGAATCTCATTTATCAGGAAGGTTGTCTTACTTGTAATGATTGCGGTTCTTCTAAATGTGGTTAGTAGGTAAGGTTCAAAAAGGCAAAGGCTTTTAGAGACTAATTTTGAATATTATATAAATATTTTTCTTTAATAAAAAACGCCTGTAAGGATTTTCTTTGCAGGCGTTTTGTTTATTATCTCTGAGTCTTGTATTTCTAAGTCTTGTATCTATAAGAAGTTGTACATCTTCTAGACTAAAAATCTAAATGATTATTGTTTTTCATAGGTAGATTCAGTGCCATCTGCTGCTATTACTCCATTAAAAAGAATCAGTTTATTATTAAGTAAAGACAAGTAAGTTTTCTCTGTATTGTTATTAAACGTAATACTGTAATTGGCTTTACGGTTGTTTATTGTTGTGTCTTCTGGAGTAATAGTAAAGGTGCCACTTTCTTCTTTTTTGCCATCATAATAGCGTTCATATTTTTGTCCCTCAAATTTAAGTAAATTACCATTTCCGGGTTTAAAGTTAGGATCTACGTTAGCTACTTGGATACCTTCAATGTGTCGGAGTTCCCATGAGCCGTTTAATTCTTCCAATACCGATTTTTTTTCGCAACTCATAATTGTTAAGAGTACTACAAGAGTTGCTGCTAGGTTTAAAATATTTTTCATATGCTTTATTTATATAAGGTTATAATATTATTTTGGTCAAAACGAAGTTAAGCAAAATTGATTTGAACTTTTATTACTTTTAATTTAACTAATAAAGAAATATTATGGTTTTATCACTTTTGATAAAACTTGTGGTATTTGTATTAAATCATAATCATCGGTAAAAACGATGTATT
The DNA here is from genome assembly GCF_025847275.1 of Flavobacterium frigoritolerans. Lineage (GTDB taxonomy): Bacteria > Bacteroidota > Bacteroidia > Flavobacteriales > Flavobacteriaceae > Flavobacterium > Flavobacterium frigoritolerans. The sequence continues at coordinate 83,888 of NZ_JAOZEV010000015.1, read as the reverse complement.
GGTTATGCCATGAAGGTGAAAATTTTTCTTTAAAATCTCTTAGACCTTTATAATGCGAAAATGATTTTACTTTTTCATACACATATTTCATTGATTTTTCTTGAATGGTAGTTGGGTTCTCAATACCACTCATTGGTGCAAGGCCAATATTTACAGCAGTAAGATTTTGAGATTTTAAGTGATTAAAAAGTTCAATTAAAATAAAATCAATTATGCCATTTGGAGCATCAGTAGATTTTCTAATTAGGTCGTAGGTTCCCTCGTTCTTAGTATAATCTGGAATGATATTAAGAAATGCTAAGATTTTTTCCTCACTATTTTCAACCGTAATTATAGTTTGCTTTTTTAGTTCATCCCACAAAAAAACACCTTGTGAAAAAAGAATTTCTTTGCGACCAGTCTCCTCTAGCCATTCGTCACTAACCGATTGTATTTTTTGCAATAAACCATCTTTTATAGGAGGTAAATTGATTGTAGTTTTTAACTGTAAGTCACTTATTTTCTTTAATCCATTACGTAACGATTTTTTACTGCCGCCTTCTAAATTAAAAGTTGTTAAGTCAACAACTCCTTCTTGACCAATAAAAAAATATTTTTTACTAAGTGATTTATATACTTCTAGGTTTTCTTCGGGAATGCGATAATAAATGCTTTTTAACCCAGCTTCATAACAAAAAATGTCAAATTCAATTATACATTGTTTCATTTCAGCTTCATTTTTTGCGACAGGATTTTCTAGTACTACAGCAAAATTACCAGAAACTCGATAGGCAAGAAAAGCATCATTATTTTGAGAAATGAATAAAAGTTTATCAAAGTACGTTTTAAAATAATCTAAAGACGAGCTGCCATATTTTTCCAGAAGTTCATTTGCAATTTCTTTTTCGGCAGTTGTCACAGAATTTTTTAATATATAAGGCTTTATGAATGTATAAATTAAAAAGGCGAAAGAAATAAAACCGCTAATTTTAATTGATGCCAGAAAGTGTTTTGAGAAATTATCTAAAGGGATTAAATCGTAACTTCCTAACAAAAAGTAATTTTGCAAAGTATATCGTATGGATTGACCGATACTAAAATCAATATTAAAATGCTTTTTATCTAAAAAATAAAAGCCGATAATACCGTAAATTAATACCGCTATTACACTTAAAATTGCAGTTTGCAAGCCCAATAAACGAAGTCTGGGATTGGTTTTGACATAATATTCTTTTCGGGTTGCAATTAAACTGACACATACTAGTAGGGCAAGAGTCGATTCTTCAAAATCTATCGCTTTGGTAAGATTCCCTATGAGAGAAATTATCGACAATACTAAGCCAAACCACCAAGCCATTTTTAAGCCTTTTAACATAAATGATGAGGTAACTAATAAGAACAGCCCCGAAGTAAAAACGAGATAATTTGATAAATGAATTGCTTCTAGAGGTAGAAAACCTTTTAATTGCATTAATCGGCCACTAATTGCAGGAGTTAGAACCGAAATGATATTAATTATTCCAAGGAGAAATAATAATAAGGCAGGAACAATTCTCATTAAAAGTTTATTTATTTTAGATAAAAAAGTCAGCATTCCAGCAAGTAACGGAAGCCAAAATTCAAATACCCGATATAGTAACGTAATAGAAATTGCTTCGGCATTGGTAAAACCATAGCGAATTAATATAAATCCCATTGAAACTTCTACAGGACCAAGACCACGAAGAAAAGGAGATATGATAAGAAAGATAACAGCTATTATATATCCCATAGATGCTGCAACCAATGAAGGCTCAAATTGTAGTGCTATCATGGCAATATACAAATGAACAATCCCAATTATATCGATCAGAATAGAGATAAAAACGGTGCCAATAAATTTGTTTCTATTGATATTATGATTTTGTAAATCGGTTATAAAAATTTCAGTTTTTGGAAACCACCTTAAAAGTAATTTGTTTGCGAGTCCTTTGTTTAATATCGAATTAAACAATGCAAACAGTACAAGAATTAATAGAATGATTATAGACATTCCAATCCATTCGCTAGAAGCAATTGTGCCATTTAATAACGTATAAATAAACAACGGAATTCCAATAATTACTACTGATAAGATGCCAATAAACCCATAAATAGTCGATGCCAAATGTACTTGTACCTTTTCAACACCTTTTTCTATTATCGATTCTGTAAAAAAATAGAGTGAAGTCACACCACCAGCTGGAATAAACACGCTAATGAAATTTCGTTTTAAAAATAAAGAGAGCGCTTGCTTAAGTTTGATACTAACTCCAATTGCAGAAAAAGAGTTTATGTACATTAATCCTTGGAGAAGAATGTAGAGCATAGTTGTGAAAAATCCAGCAATTATCCATTGAAGTTTTGCATTAGTAAAACTATTCTTAATCTGAGACAATTCAGTTTGTTCTTGTTTAACAAACCAAATAGCAACTCCAAGAAAGAAAAGTGTTACTATAAATTGAGTTATTATTTTTCCATTTCTAGATAATAACGGAATACTTCTTTCTTTAAATTTTTGGATGTAATTATTGATTTTTGATGCTGTTTTCAATATTATTTTAATTAAGTATCTTAGTATGAATATATTGCATTAATTTTTAAAATCTAATAAATCATTTAATTATGATAAATATACGCGTTAAATTATTATAAGTTAATCTGTTTTTCATTTAAGTACTGTAATTTTAAATTCAAATTAAACCGAGTATTAATTTTTAAACATCACAAATTATGAAAAAACTATTCTTGGCTTTAACCATTTTGTATGGTGCAAGCATGATTGGTCAAACAGAAGTTAAATCAGATAAAGAAATTGTTCCTCCTGTAGCAGTGACTATAGCTTTTCAAAAAGAGTTTTTGGGTAAAATACCTATTTGGTCTAAGGATTATGAAGGAGAAGATATGGATCATATTCGGTATTTGGCAAAATTTAGTACAGGTTCCTCTGTAGGATTAGCGGTTTATGATAACAATGGTGTTTTAAAAGCTTATGAACTGGCAATTGCAAAAGAGGAACTTCCCAAAGCGGCTTTAAATTATATACAAAAAAACTATCCAGATCAAACTATCAGAGAAGCAGCTAAGCTTATCGATGGCAACAATGTCATCACATACGAAGTAGGAATTATAAAAGACAAGAAATTCCTTGATTTAGTATTTGATAAAAAAGGAGGATTTCTTAAAGTTGTTGAAAAAGATCAGTAAATGGTAATACCATAACTAAAAATCCATATAAGAGAGGTGTTTTCTATAAAAACTTACTTTTATATATTGCAATATAATAGACAAAAGATTGTAGGTTGAAAAGAGTTTATCTATTAATATATAAAAGTAAGTTGTTGAAAATATATAACTTAAAAAGTAGGTTGATTTTTAATCGTAATAAAATAATGCCCATATTCGGTTTTAGTATCAGTTACGGTACATTTATATTTTTTTAGATTTTTTGATACGCGCAGTATTTTTACATTCACCGTAAAGACAGTATTTATTGGCATAGCTTTGTTTAAAAATATTTCTATGTTTTCAATTTCCAGATTAGGATCAGTAGAGGACTCAAAAATATTTTTCAGGATGCATTTGCCTACAAATGCAGCAGGAACAATCTCATAATTATCAAAATGTCCTAAACAATGATTTCGGGTAAATTCTTCAATAGTTATATTAAATTTTTCCTCATTCAAATATTCAAATGAACTACTAGGAAATACAGATGTAAAGGCTTTGTTTTGTTCGGCAGAATAATGAGATTCAAATATTTTATTAAAAGAAGGCTCATCTATGATAAAATAATCCATTTCCATTTGAAATATTTTAGTATTTTCATCTACAATTTCAATTAGAGCTCTTCCTTTTTGACTACTCTCTAATTGCGATGCTATTTTAACACTTAATAAACCAGAAGGCTGGGTATAGGAAATTTTTCTAATTCTCAGTCTCTCGCCAAGAAAATAACGTTTATCATTAGTTTTTAATTCATTAGCCAAGCTTAGGCTTCCTAGCGTTGAAAGAATTTTAAGAAGATCACTAAAGTTTTCCTTTTCATAAGATTCAAATGATTTGTAGAGTGGAATTTCAGTACTACTTTGGTTAAAATCAATTTTTTCTGCATTTTCAAACAGATACGGAGACGTTTCTCCGATTAAACTAGCTATTTTTTTTGGGGCCTTAACTATCATAATATTAGAGTTGTTTGATGTTATACACAGATTTAATGTTAAAATTTTGATCAGTTTCTTCAAAAGTATATTCTATTTCACAATCGATATTTACAATCTCTTTGATGCCTTCCACAAATGGCAATAATGTTGGGATAGTTATATATTTTACGATTCCTAATTCAGTCAATATTTTTAAATATCTATCAACTCCCGTTAGCTCAATTATAGTGTTTTTAGGGGTGTATTTTATTATTTTAAAGTTATATTCGGGACTGGAGTTGTATAGTGCATAAATTACTACTGCTGCAAATGCTCTTGTATCTTTCTCTAATTTTGGATATGCTCCAAATGCCTGAATTGTTTTTAACTTCCCTAATTCATAAAATAATTTTTTAGAATGGTTGTCCATTTTATCATTGCCATAAGTCGCTCCAATATCTTTTAATAACAAGCCGTAGAAAGCACCAGTTACATTAGATAAATTTTGGACAAGAGAGGGGGTGTTTTCTGGAAAAAAAGCATTAACAATTTCTTCCTTTAATTCTAGAGAAGGAAAAACATCATTAGATCTTGTTTGTCCTAAATTTTTCAATAATGTTTGTTTCATAGTTGTAGTTGTTTAATGGTTAGATTTTTTCCTAAAATTGGAAGGGGCATTTCTTTTTAGAATAGTACTTATGAAGTTTTTACTCCTTTTTTTTAAGTACTTGTCTATCAGTGATCTGTGATGTTAAATGTAATGTTTTTTTTATTAAAAAATATTTTTTATTTGATTTTTTAAATGGCATTTTTTTGCAATATTCTTATTTTAAAGCCTTATTTTAAATGATTTTACAATGAAGAATCAAAAGGATTAGTGTAATTTCTTAAAACAGTATCGTTTTTTATAGGATAGATTACTATATAAATAGCCGAATCTAGAAAAAATGTAAAAGGCATTGGAACTTTATAACATTAATTATATATTTTTGGAAGAGTATAATTAATAGTACCATTCTCTTGAGCAACTATTCCATTCCTACTTTATCTGTTGGTAATATTCTTGGTGAAGAAACTTTGGGTATTACGTTATTTCAACATAGCGTAAAGGGGCGAGATGCATTTGAGGAACCTCATAAACATGATTTTTACATGTTATTCTTTGTAGAGAAAGGCACAGGATTTCACAATATAGATTTCACACAACATACAGTAGCCGATAATCAGGTTTATTTTATACGGCCAGGGCAAGTACACAATTGGTTACTTAATGCAAATACGATAGGATTTCAGCTTATGGTTTCAGCTGAGATAATTACTATTTTTTCTAATTTATCACAACTTCCATATTTTGGACAAAGTGTCCCATCATGTCTTTCTTTAACTCAAAAAGAATTTCAAGAATTTAAAAATCATCTGCAAGAGATAGAAAATGCACTATCACAAAATGATTTACTCACAAAAGAAATAATTTTACTTCGATTGCATTTACTTTTTAAACTATTGCAAAAAGATTACTTAGAGCAGTTTCCTGAATATCATTTTTCGGGTAAGCCAGAAAAAGTAATAAAGAAGTTTAATGATTTAATAGATGCTAATTTTCAAACCGAATCTTCGGTGCGTTTTTATGCCGATGGGCTTAGTATTACGCCCAATTATCTAAATATACTTTCTCAGAAGTATTTAATGATGCCTGCAAGCGACGTGATAAAAGAAAGAACAATTCTCGAAGCCAAACGATTGCTTACTAGCACCGATTTATCTATAAAAGAAATAGCTTACCAATTGGGCTTTAATGATAATGGTTACTTCAGTAAGGTTTTTAAAAAATATGCTGGAAAAACGCCAGGTGATTTTAAAGAAAGTTATAATCTTTACCATCCTTCTCATCAATAGTACCATTGCTGTTTAAAATTCTAACCGATTTTTGTAAATAATAAATAATGATTGTTTTCAGGAACAATTATGAATTTTAAAAATGATATGGAAAAATTTTTAAACAGGAGCAATCTGCGATATTGTTTGATTTTAAATGTTCTAATAGTGATAGGATGTTCTTCTCAACAAACAGATTTAAAAACAGATAAGATGATAAATAAAACACTTTTAGAAGCAGTTGAAGCTAGAGACATTAGTAGTGTAATTACAGTTTTAAAAGAAAATCCTTCCTTGGAAACAAAAAATAATGATGGAGAAACTCCTTTAATGAGGGCTGTTTATAATCAGGATAATGCAATAGCAACAGTATTAATTAATGCGGGTGCCAATGTAAATGCACAAGATAAAATGCTAAATAGTCCGTTTTTATATGCTGGAGCAGAAGGAAATCTTGAGATCGTAAAATTGGCTTTAAATCATGGAGCAAATTTTGGCGTATATAATCGTTATGGAGGTTCGGCACTTATTCCGGCTGCTGAAAAAGGACATCTAGATGTGGTAAAACTTTTAGTTAATACACCTAATTACCCTAAAGATCATATTAATAATTTAGGATGGACTGCATTATTAGAGGCAGTCATACTTAGTGATGGAGGTAAAGTACATGTAAATATTGTAAAAGCATTAATTGCAGGTGGCTGTAATGTAAATATTGCAGATAAAAACGGTGTAACATCATTAGCGCATGCTAAAAAAAGAGGGTACACAGAAATGATACAAGTATTAGAAGAAGCTAAAGGAAAATAAAATATAACGTATGGAAGAAAATACAATAAGCCGAAAAAAATTTTTAGGATTGGGAGCAGCAGCAACAGGTGCTGCATTGTTTTCGGGAATAGGCGCTACAGCAATGGCACATGGACAAGCTGAGGATGAAAAAAAGACCGCTTTAAAAGAATATATTTTAAGTAATGTAAGATTAGAAGAAGGTTTTGAATACAATGAAAAAAATGAAGTTGTTGCTACAAAAACAGCTTTGTACAATTTGCATATTGCAGATGGTAAAATAAAAAGTATTACTAAAGACAAGCCAGTTACAAAATTAAAAACGGTCGATGCCAAAGGGTTTTTAATGCTTCCAGGGTTACGCGATATGCATATTCATATTGATAAAACCTATTATGGAGGAAACTGGAATGCTGCACCAAGAAAAGGATATACTGTAAAAGATATGATAACGCTGGAGCAAAAGATTATACCGCAATTGCTCACAGATTCGCAGCATAAAGCAGAAGAAGCAATAAAACTCATGCAAAGCCAAGGAAGTTATTTTGCTCGTTGCCAATGTAACATTGATCCTGTTAGCGGACTAAAAAGTTTGGAACATTTGCTTGTAGCATTAGATAATAACAAAGATAGTTTTGGATGGGAAATTGTAGCATTTCCACAACACGGAATTTTATACTCACAATCGGAACCGTTACTACGAGAAGCTGCTGCAATGGGAATAGATTTCATCGGCGGATTAGATCCAACAAGTGTAGATGGAAATATGGAAAAATCACTGGATGCCATGTTTCAAATTGCACTAGATACCAATAAAGGGATAGATATCCACTTGCATGAAGGACTTCCATCAGGTAAAGCAGCAATAGAATATATTATTAAAAGAACGGAAGAAAACAAACAGCTACAAGGAAAAACATATATAAGTCATGGTTTTGCTTTGGCAAAAATGGAGCCTAAAGATTTAGAAAAAGTTGCAGAACAAATGGGGGCACTTGGTATAGGAGTCGTTTCGACAATTCCTATTGGTAAAACGATAATGCCAATTCCGACTTTAAAAAAATACGGCGTAAAATTAATGACAGGTACAGATAGTATCGTAGATCACTGGATGCCTTTTGGAACTTGTGATATGCTTGAAAAAGCAAAATTATGTGCACAACTTTATGGTTGGACAGATGAGTATAGTTTAAGCCGTGCCTTACATATTGCTACAACAAATGAGATATTACCACTTAATGATGCAGGAAACAGAGTATGGCCAGCAATAGGAAATGATGCTAATTTTATTTTGGTAAAAGCAAGTTGTTCAGCCGAAGCTGTAGCTCGTTTGCCAAAAAGAGAAGGCGTGTTTTTTAATGGAAAAATGATAGCTGGGGAGATGGCATAGAAAGGCTCAAAGGTTCAAAGGTTCAAAGGTTTTTCTGTAGAGACGCACCGCAGTGAGTCTACGCAATATAGGTTTACACAAAGTAATACCAAATTTGTCTTTCTGCGTTAGAATGGTTCAGTTTCAGTTGAATTGCCTCTTGCTTTAGCTGGAGGCAATTCATAATGAAAAGAGGAACAAAGATTGACAAGAACCTACACCAATAATTAACAATTATCAATTCTCTTCTTTTCATACAAACTTCATTATAAAAATGTAGCTTTATATTTTTATAATTAAAATGATTTTTGATATGGCAAATAAAACTTCACAACATATATTAAATACGTCAGCAAATCTTTTGGGGTTTTGTCTTATAGTTATGACTTCTTTGCATATTACAAATAAATCAGAAACGACTCATATGGATGAATTCACATCTGTTATATCTGTATTTCTTATTTTTTCCTGTTTTTTTTCGTTTTTGTCCATTAAAACAATCAAAGAATCTTTAGAGAAAAAATTAGAAACTATAGCTGATTATTTATTCGGAATGGCATTACTAGGAATTCTGGTTATTGTTGTGTTTACGGCACTAGATTTAATTAATTAAAGCTGTTTTATAAAATTAAATAGATTCAATTATCTTTTCGCGATGATTAAGTCCCCATTGTACCAAAGTTTCGGTAACAGGCAATACCGATTTACCATATTCTGTCACAGAATATGCAACGGTTATTGGTTTGGTATCCTGAACTTTTCTTGTAATAAGTAAATTAACCTCCAGGTCTTTGAGTTCCTTGCTTAGCATTTTTGCAGAAATCCCTTCAATTTCACGTTGCATTTTTTTGAAATGAATTACTTGATGCGTTCTGTTAGTAAGAAATCGCAAAATCATTAATTTCCATTTGCCTCCCAAAACGTCCAGACTATCACGCATTGCAAGTAGTTCTTCTGTACAATTTGCTTCACGCAAAACACCATCCCTTTTAATTTTTGCCATAATAGTTTCATTAAGGTAACTAGTAACCTTTAGTTAACGGATAGTAAATATAAATTATATTCAGAATAATTTTGTGTTTTAAATTGATAAATATGAAAGCAATTATAGCAGACAAAGAGGGTAAACTGCATTTAGAAAATGTAAACGTACCAGCAATAAAACAAGACGAATTATTGATAAAGATAGTTGCTTCGGGATTTAACCCAATCGATTATCAGATGTTAGAGAATGAGTTAGAAAGAAAGCTAATGCATTCCCCAATTTTAGGGAGAGAGTTTTCAGGAATAGTTGTTGAGGTTGGAGAAAAAGTAAAAGATTTTAAAGTTGGAGATGCTGTATTCTCCAGTTCAGGAAGCATGGGGTCCAATGGCACTTATGCCGAATATATTGCAGTTCAAGAAGCCGTTGTAGTGCATAAACCTACTTTTTTATCCTTTGAGCAAGCAGCCGGAATTCCTTCGGTTGGATTAACAGCACTACAATCTTTTAGCCGAATGAAATTGCAAAATACAGATTCGGTTTTAATTACAGGCGCTGCGGGAGGAGTTGGAGCAATGCTAATTAAAATTCTCTTAGCAAATAAATTTTCGAACTTTATTGTTACAGCGGGAAATGAAGAAAGCATTCAGGCATTGATAGAAATAGGAGTTAAACACAACCAAATCGTTAATTACAAAACGGATGATGTAGAAACTTTTGCTTTAGCAAAAAATAACCAACAGAAGTTTGATTTTGTCGTTGATTTAGTTGGGAATGAAATAGGAGAAACTGCAGCAAGACTTTTAAAAACTAATGGAACTTTTCTAGATGTAACAGCACTTTATACCAAGGATTTAAGAGAAATTTTATTTAATAAAGGCGCTGTAATTATGAATATTTCCAATTATGCTTATTCGGCAGATAAAAATTATGGCTATTATAAAAATGGATTGTTGGAGCTGGTTCGATTAATAGAAAATGAATTAGTAACTCCACCAAATATTGAAATTATGGGGCAATTAAATACAGAAACAGTTATTAAAGCACATGAAAGACTTCGCTTGAATAAAACAAAAGGAAAGAAATTAATTATGCAAGTAAATACGATATAAGCACTATGAAAACGATACCAAGAAGAATTGTAACAGGAATTAAGAATGGGAAATCTATTATTGAAAAAGATGAAATAGTAAGTAATGTTTCAGAACACTTTCCAGGTCTTATTATATCTGATATTTGGAGTACTGATAGTATGCCAGTACACCTTTCTGAAGAGAAAATTATAGAAAATACAGCATTTCCCCACACGCCCAAGAATGGTACTTATTTTCGATATGTACAGATTCCGCCTGATAAAGATTTAGGAATTGCCGCAACAGTTGGACAACCACATCCATTAATGCATCAAACTGCTACATTAGATTATATCGTTATACTTTCTGGAGAAATATATCTTATTATGGATGAAGGAGAAACTCTCTTGCAAGCAGGGGATATCGTAATACAAAGAGGAACAAATCATGCATGGAGCAACAGATCGAATGAACCTTGTATTCAATTGGCAGTTCTAGTAGATGCTTCTTTTTAGTCACAGTCTTCAAGTTTCAGTATTTAGCAGTATTAAAAAAAGTAAAAGGCAGCTATTTTATAAATAGCTGCCTTTTATTTTAACTGTCAACTGTAACTGAGTACAGGGACTAAATACTGTAACTGAATACTAAAAAACTACCAGCCCTTAACAGCGCCTCCTTTAAATTCTTTTTCAGCAGCTTTTGCTACTTCTTCAGATTGGAATGCTTTAAGGAAGTTTTTAACCTTTTCTTCATTTTTATTATCTTCTCTAGAAACAATTAAGTTTACGTATGGAGAATCTTTGTCTTCTACAAATAAGGCATCTTTAGACGGTACAAGGCCTGCTTGTGATGAGAATGTATTATTGATAATGGCAATAGTTACATTTGCATCATCTAATGCTCTTGCTATTTGTGGAGCTTCTAATTCTAGAATTTTTAGGTTCTTAGGATTTTCGGCTATATCAGTTACTTTTGGCAAAAGCCCAATACCATCTTTAAGTTTTATAAGTCCATTTTTTTGTAATAATAATAAAGAACGACCACCATTAGTTGGATCATTAGGAATAATAATAGTACTTTCTGGTTGTAACTCGCTAAGAGATTTTATTTTTTTAGAATATCCAGCTATAGGATAAACAAAGGTTTTCCCGATAATAGCTAGTTTGTATCCTCTCTGTTTAGATTGCTCATCAAGATATGGTTTATGCTGAAATGCATTCACGTCGATGTCCCCTTGGTTTAATGCTTCGTTAGGAACTACATAATCATTAAATGTTATTAGCTCTACATCAAGTCCATATTTTTCTTTAGCTACTTTTTGAGCAGCTTGTGCTACTACAAATTCTGGTCCGGCAGCAACACCAACTTTAATATGGTTAGGGTCGTTTTTTTTGTCTTTTCCACAGTTAGCAAATACTAATGTAAGTAGTAGTATTCCTGTAAGTATTGAAAATTTATTTTTTGTGTTCATGGTCTTATTTTAAAATTAAAATTATTTTTATCTGTGATCAAAATGTTTTGAAAGTGCATCTCCTGCAAATTGTATAATAAATACAAGAGCAACAAGAAGAATCAATACCGTGTTCATTATTGTTACATCGTAACCAATGTATCCGTATTGGTATCCAATTTGCCCTAAACCACCAGCACCTACAGCACCACCCATTGCAGAATAACCTACAAGTGTGATTAATGTAATTGAGGCAGCATTGATAATAGAAGGAAGTGCTTCTGGCAATAATACTTTATAAACAATCTGAAAAGGAGTTGCTCCCAGTGCTCTCGCAGCTTCTATTAATCCCGAAGGCAATCCTAAAAGACTATTTTCGACCAATCGTGCAATAAAAGGTGCTGCTCCTATACTAAGCGGTACCAATGCAGCACTAACTCCAATAGAAGTACCTACTAATGCTCTTGTGAAAGGAATCATCCAAACAATTAAAATAATGAAAGGAATAGATCTGAATATGTTAACGACAATCGATAAAATTCGGTTAAATAAAACATGCTCCATAATTTGTCCCTTGCGGGTTAGGAATAGAAATATCCCTGCTGGTAGTCCCAAGATAAAACCGAAGAAACCAGAAAGTAAGGTCATTGTAATGGTTTCTAATGTACCTTTTAATAATAATGTTATAATAGATTCAGACATAGCCTAATATTTCAGTTTTTATGTGTTTTTCTTTAAAAAAGTTAATTGCTTGATCTTGTTCACTTTCATCACCAGAAAGTTCTACAATAAGAATTCCAAAATTTATATCGCCAGCAAATGCAGTTTGTGCGGTTATAATGTTAGCATTAACATTAAATTTTCGTGCTGCTTGGGTGAGGATAGGCTCGTTTACAGACTTACCATTTAACTCTAATCGCAATAAAGGATTTAGCCCTTTTTTATAAGCTACAGAAAGGCGTTCTTGATATATTTCAGGAATTTCAATATGTAACGAAGAAGCTATAAATTCGCTTGTTAAAGGATGCTTCGGATTGGCAAAAATTTCACCAATAGTACCTTGCTCGATTAATTCACCATTACTAATTACAGCAACTTCATCACAAATGGCTTTTACAACTTCCATTTGATGAGTAATAAGCAATATGGTAATATTTAATCGTTTGTTTATGTCTTTTAGTAAATTCAAAATAGACCTTGTAGTTCCTGGATCCAAAGCACTTGTTGCTTCATCACACAGTAATACTTTAGGATTATTAGCCAAAGTTCTTGCAATAGCAACACGTTGTTTTTGGCCGCCAGAAAGGCTAGCAGGATAATCATTTACTTTTTCTTCAAGTCCTACAAGCTCTAGTAATTCTTTTACTCTGGTTTTAATTTCGTCTTTAGAAAATCCAGCTAGCTCCAACGGAAAAGCTACATTACCAAAAACAGTTCTAGATGAAAGTAAATTAAAATGCTGAAAAATCATTCCGATTTGTCTTCTTTCCTTAGCCAATTCAGCATTCGATAGTTGTAACAACGATTTTTTACCAATGATTACATCTCCCGAAGTTGGTTTTTCTAATAAGTTAATACAACGTATAAGGGTACTTTTTCCAGCTCCCGAAGTACCAATTACCCCAAAAATTTTCCCTTGCGGTACATGAAGAGAGACATTTTTAAGGGCTGTAATTTCCCTTCCAGTCTTGTAAAACTTCTTGGTTATATTTTTTAATTCTATCATATCTAACTATTTGTATGCATTAATAAAATAAAGGAAATGTCTAATTCTTATAGAATTAAGGGTAACTAAATGGACCTTTTTATTTTTGCCCTCTAAATTATGGTGCAAATGTAACTCAGATTTTGGTTATATTAAAATCTATAGGTTAAGTAGAATAACAATAAAATGTTAATTTTTGAAGTGAATTTTACTTGATGTGCTGATTTACAGTGTGTAATTTTTTTGCCCCAGAGATTAAATTAATATTATAAATAAAGTTAAACTTGTTAAAATAATGTGTGTGCTTTTATTTTTTTTGTTAGAATTATCTAATAAATGCTTAAATTTAAATCAATTTTAATTGACTTGGTATAAATACGCCCCATAATCATTATTTACAATATGCCGAAAACCAAAATTATAGAAAACCTAAAGCTCCCAAATGTTTACATTCTTTTACTAATAGTATTTTTATCATGTACATTATTAATTTTTATTAATTTTTTTACAATTAAGATTTTATCTGCAAACAGAGCGTATGTTAATGGAGAGTCACACTATTCAAAAGGGCAGAAAGATGCAGTAAGACATCTTATAACATATTTGTATACAGAAGATGAAGAGCAGTGGAAATTATATCTGGAAGAATTAAAAGTTCCTCAAGGTGATGGGATTGCCAGAATTTTGCTTTTAAGTAATGGAGATATCAATATTATTAAAAAAGGATTAAGAGACGGTCGAAATCATGAAAAGGATTTAGACGATATGATTTGGCTGTTTAGGAACTTTAAATCCGTTTCTTTTTTAGCAAAAGCCATTAATGAGTGGGAACAGGCAGATAACTTAGTTAATCAATTAGCTGAGATTGGGAAAACTATTGATGAAAAAATAAAAACAGGTAGTTTAAATGAGGCCGATCAACAAAATATTCTTAATTTAATTAGTGTAATAAGTGATAAATTAACAATAAATGAACGCAAATTTTCGGATACGCTAGGAGAAGGAACACGCGCAATTAAAGATCAATTGATATTTACGAATATTATTTTTATTCTAATAATTGTTAGTAGCGTTTGCATCTATTTTTCGATAATGGTAAAAAAGATTATAATATCAAAAAAAGAAGTTGAAGTTAAAAATGAAAATTTAATTCTTGCAAATAAAGAATTAGATAGATTTGTTTATAGCGCTTCACATGATTTAAGGTCTCCAATTACTTCTCTCAAAGGGTTGATAGAAATTACACAAATGGAGGATGACTTAGAGCAAATAAGAGAGTACCTAAATTTGATGAAACTAAGCTTAATTAAGCAAGATCAATTTATAAGTGATATTATAGATTATTCTAAAAATAAAAGAAAAGGAGTTGTTTTAGAATCCATAAGTTTAATAAGCTTGTTTGAAGGAGCGATAATACAGCATACACACATAAAAAATGCAGATCGTATTATTGTAGATATTGAAATTTTGGTTGATGTAATTAAAAGTGATGGTCTTAGATTAAAAATTATCATAAATAATTTACTCTCTAATGCTATAAAATATGCAGATGAAAGTAAGCCAGAAATGCGTATTTTAATTAAGACTTATATCGAAGGAAATTTTTATAAAATAGAAGTAATAGATAACGGAATTGGGATTAAGCCAGAATTTAAGGAACATATATTCGAAATGTTCTATGTTATTGATAGTAATAAAGGTTCGGGGTTAGGTCTTTATATACTGAAAGAAGCAGTAAAAAGCCTTAATGGAAACATTGAAATAGAATCTGAATTTACTATTGGAAGTAAGTTTGTAGTAACAATACCTAGATTATAATAAAGCATCTGATTTAAATATTTAAGAGATAAAAATAGAATGTTAATACCATATTCCCCAAAAATAGTATCGACACCATGGAATCTAAATATGTTTTTTTGCTGATAGAAGATAGCGATATCGATAAGCTAGTTATAAAACAACTGCTTAAAAAGGTACTTGAGGTAACACATGTAAATGCTGTTAATAATGGTAAAGAGGGAATCGAATGGATTGTAGATAATCGTAAAAGGTATACTCAATCTCTAGTTATTCTTCTTGATATTCAAATGCCAATAATGACTGGTTTTGAATTTCTTATAGAATATGATAAACTTTCAGATGATTTAAGGCATGAAACTCAAATATTCGTTCTTTCGTCTTCATTAGTAAGAGAAGAAATAAAACGAATTAAAAGGAATCGTTATGTAACAGATTTTTTAAGTAAACCTATTGCTATTAAGGAGTTTGTAGATGTGTTATACCCAACTTTAAAGGGAGAAATAGGGTAGGATAATATGGGATTTAGGTGATTTATATTTTCTAAAAAATCATCTATTTTTTAGCGCTTTGATTTCATTTTTTAATTCTAAAAACATGGTCTTAATAGTATCTATTTCAGATGTTTTTTGCTCTTTATCATTTCTACCGATATTACATACATATTCCCAAATTTCAAGAATATTTGAAGCTTTTACAAGATAAGGAGGGTAAAATGTATTGTCTGAATGGGCCATCAAATCATTCTTTCCGTTTTTATTAAGTCGTTTATATACTATACCATCAGTTTTTGTAATAAGTATGTACGTTTTGCCGTCTAGAACTTCGCCTAAATTTTCTATATACCTTCCAACTATAAATGAACCGCTTTCATGAGGAGGCATAGAATCTCCTTCAACAGGAAAAGCTCTGTGTTTTCCGTGACCTAAGAATGGGAGTGAGATATGTTGTAAGTTTTCGATAAACTCAGGATCGGCATAACCAGTAAGATATCCTGCTTTTGCTTTATGCGGAATAATTTCGATTAAATTATCTCCGTTTTTATCTACTGTAATTGGTAATAATATTCGGTTATCTCCCAATTTCAATAATTCACCCATAGGAATTTTTTTCATTTCTACTGATAGCAGTATGTCAATACTAATATGAAAAAACCTGGATATGGCAACTAATATTTCTGGTGGAGGTGAATTTTTTCCATCTTCATATTTGGCATAGCGATCACGAGAAATGTTTAAGCCTTCGGCTACTTCACGTTGTGAAATTTCCTTTCGGGCTCTAAGGTGCTTAATATTTTCAGAAAATAGCGACATATGTTAATGGGATAATTTATCACATTAAATATATGAAATTTGTGACGATATATACTAATTTTGTTTTAAATAAAAATAAACACAAGTTTTTAATTCATTTCACTTAATTCAATTAACATGTTACTTTTTAATGATACCGAAATTTTTACAAGTGGTAATAGAGGAAAAAAGGTTTTTGATCTGCCTGATACAGAATTGATATTGTGCGATACTCTTTTTACTAAAGAAGAATCAGATCATTATTATAATGTGTTACTAAACACAACAGCATGGCGTGAATATGAAATGGAAATTTATAATAAATCACTTAAAGTGCCTAGAATGATTTCTTGGCATGAAGATAAAACTAATATTGGTGTTGCTCTTGATTGCCCAGATTGGACTCCCGAATTACTACAAATTAAAGAGCGAGTAGAGATAGAGACACAAGTAAAGTTCAATAGTGTTTTACTAAATCTATATCGAAGCGGGAAAGATGGAGTGAGTTGGCATAGTGACCGTGAGCAGGATTTTGGGAAAGATGCTATTATTGCTTCAGTAAGTTTTGGTGAGACTCGAATGTTTAAGTTAAGACATAAGTTTAAAAAAGAAATCCCACAATTAGAAATCCCATTGCATCATGGTTCATATTTATTAATGGGCGGAACAACACAAAGTTTTTGGCAGCATCAGGTTCCTAAAACTACAAAAGATATTTTGCCAAGAATTAATCTTACTTTCAGGATAGTAGACAGGAAGTTATGATTTTTAATCAGTACAAAGCGGAAGGAACGTGAATGAGAAGGATTTACTAAAGTAAAGACGCGGATTAAAACGGTTTTTTGACAATCCAGTAGGCCAATGTCATTAAATTAAGGAAATGTTTGCAATGTTTTCGCTTTAGCGAATCCGCATCATCCGTGTACCCATATGCGCAACGTAATTTAAGTCAACAACTCTTTGTCAAACTCAGAACCTAAGTACCTCAAACCTAAGCAACTTTATTAACCTACATCTGAATAATATAAGATTAAGAGGAGTATGTATAAAATATTTCTTTATAAAGTGAATAGATTTGGAATATAACATTTAAAACAAAAGATTATGAAAAGTGTATTCATTTTAAGTAAGGCCGTTTTAGGAGCAGGATTAATTTTATGTAGTTTGAGTTCTTGTAAAAAAGAACCAAAAATGGAAGACCCAAAAGAAGTTGCAGAAGATCAAAATGATGTAAAGTTTGACTCGCTAGATTCAAAAGAAGATGATTCTAAATATTTAGTAGATGTTGCAGAAATTGATATTGCAGAAATTGAAATTGGTAAACTAGCGCAACAAAAAAGTACTAATAAAGACGTAAAAGATTTTGGTAAAATGCTTGTCGATGATCATACCAAATCATCGACCCAGTTAAAAGCTATTGCCGATAAGAATAACATTACGTTACCTACATCTATTACAGATATGGGGAAAGAAGAGTATAATAAACTTAACGAAAAATCTGGAGTTGATTTCGATAAAAAGTTTGCAGATATGATGGTAGATGGACATGAAAAAGCAGTTGATAAAATGACCAAAATTGCTAAAGATGCTACCAACGAAGAAATTAAAGTTTGGGCTACAGATAGAGTAGCTGCATTAACAGGGCATCTTGAACATGCAAAAAGGCTAAAAGAAAAACTCAATAAAAAATAAAAGCATTATTTGGTTTTATTATTTTTGAGTTGGCTGCTTCATTTATGGGGCAGCCTTTTTTTTATGGTTAAATTTTAATGTCGGAAGATTTTTCAATCTCGGCAATTTCTACTTTTTCTTTTTTAATTGCTTGTCTTAATAAACCAAGAAGGCTCATATAAATGTTGGCAACAAAAACCAACGCAAATCCTGAAATGATGTAGCCTCTCCAGTCTGGAAGCAATAACTTGTAATCACAAATGAGTAAAAAAATAATCGTTACATAATGGCTAAAACAATACTCGCACGTAAATAGGTAAAAGAATTTGCGTTTTATGATGGTACGTCCGTTTATAGCATTCTTTGTACACCATTCTCTTGGTTCCCGAAATATTTCTTCATGAGTAATTGTCCAGCTAATACATGCAATCGGTATGGCAAGAATAAAAAGCCATATTATTTGGAGGGTAATATTCATGAAACTTGTTTTTAGTAGTTATGTGTTTTGTTTACAGGTGTTTAAATCCTATAAAGTTAAGTCTAAATAGTATAATATTATTTAATATACTAGTCTTAAATTAGATAAAGTTTTTAATGAAAAGAATAACTTGATTGTGATTACTGCGTCTGTTCGCTACGTTCGGGTTATGAAAAATTCATTTAACACATAGAAACATAGATTTTAGGTGTAAAAAAGAATACAAAAAGAAATTCATTTCTTTCATATAGCCTAGCTATATGCATTTAAAATAAGTGAAACGCCTTTTTTTGAGAATACAAAACCTATGTTTCTATGCGTTAAAATTAATTACAGGCAACTAGATAAAAGAATAGTCTATAAATACCCAGACTATGGTATAATGATATTTTTTATGTTATAAATATAACCTTCTAATTTAAATCAAGATGAAAAATAATAACAATGCAGTCAAAGTTTTTGAAAAAATAGCAAATCAGGTATCCAAAGCTGTAGGTAGCTCAATTGCTTTTCTATGTGCTTTTTTACTGGTGGTAGTTTGGGCTATTACAGGTCCTTTTTTTGATTATTCCGAAACATGGCAACTTGTAATTAATACAGGAACCACAATAATCACTTTTTTAATGGTTTTTTTGATTCAAAAATCTCAGAACAAGGATTCGCTTGCTATTCAATTAAAGTTAAATGAACTTGTTGCTTCTCATGAATTCTCCAGTAATAGTTTGATAGATATTGAGAGTATGACAGAAGAAGAAATGCTGGTAATACAAAAATACTATCACAAGTTAAGTGAACTGGCTAAAAAAGAAGAAAGCATAAAATCATCGCACTCTATTGATGAAGCCCATACACAACATACCATTAAAGGCAAAAAAAGAAATAAAAGGAAAAATATTTAAAAGACAATTATTGCTCTTTCAATAAAGCATTTGTTCTACGAATAGATTCTTCGTCTTTATAATCTAGCCAAGCTTGTCCTTTACGTTTTCGCATCCAGTTATCATAATAGCGTATGACTGCTACATTAAGTAGCGCTTTGATTATATTAGTTGGTCTGCCAGACAAGGAACGCAGGCTTAGTGAGAATCCTGGAGTAGTATATTTCATATAATGCCACCAGCCTTCGGGCATATAAAGCATTTCACCATGCTGTAAATTGGCAATATATGGATTTACGAATTTAAGAGCAGGAAACTTTTCGTAATCGGGATTATCAAAATCGATGTCTTCATTACAAATCCAAGAGTAGGGAAGGCGATACATATATTTTGTTTCTTTAGGATCTACTAATACACATTGTTTTTTTCCTTGAAAATGGATATGGAATATATTAGGGAAATCAATATCATAATGCATAAAAACTTTGGCATTTTGACCTCCAAAAAATACCAATGGTAAACTTTTTATTAATCGAAGCCCCAGTTTAGGCCATCGCATGTCGTTTTTCATTGATGGCACATCTTTCATTAAATTATATAGAAATATGCGTAAATGAGTAGGTCCTTTTTCGAGTATGTCGACATATTCAGACATAGTCATTGTAAAATCGGGCTCATTAACTTTTTTGGTATGATCCGTTTTGCGATTATCGTATAAAGGAACCGTTTTATCACCTGCAACTTCTCTTAAAAAGTCAAAATTCCATTTTGTAAAGGCAGGCCAATCTTCGATTTGATTAGTTATAACTACTGGCTTTTGAGGTTTATAATAGTTTTCTATAAATTCTTTTTTGGTAAGTTTTTCTACTCTTTCAATTTCTATATATTCAAACGCCATAATTAAAATTTTAAAGTTGTTAGAAAATAATAAAGTTACATATTATAGGAAAATTTTTATATAAAAGTAGCCTATTTTTCTTGTTTAATGTAATACAAGTTAGTTGTTTGTAAGAATGTTGTGTTTTTTAATGAGTTTTAAGTACAAAAAATGTAATGTTAGATAGTTTGTTGCTTTGTTGATAAACGGTATCGTCTATATGTTTTTGTTTTTTTATTTGAAAAAATAAGTAAACCTAAAGTTATCGAATTTTTAGTTTACATGCTTAAAAAAAGTCAATTTCTATAAAAAAATGCAATTTCATTTTGATTGTTATATTTCTTTAAAAATTTGTGATTATAAATTATTTTTCTATTCATAATTGTTTATGTTTGTTAATAAAACATTAAATATAAGGTTAAATTTAACTTTTACTTTTTTAGATGTTTTGTTTAATAAATAGAAACCTATTACTAAACTGTTTCCTGATAGTAAGGGTTGTAAAGTTTTGTAAATAAGCGTATTTATTCGAATTGTCACAATACAATCACGATTGAAATTCATTGAAATGTTAATAAAAATAAAATCATTTGTTAAATTGATTGCTACTTATAAATCTAAAAATACAGTAGAACATCAATTCATCAAAAAAATAAAATGTAGGTTTTTATTTGTTAGCATTGAAATTCTTAAACCAAAAAAATTTAATGATAATTCAGACTGTCTTGTACGTCAGTATGTTTGCATTGAAAATTACCAATTAACCAAAACCAAATTATGAAAAGCCAAACAATAACGAAGGTAGATATCCTTGATGATTCTATACTCTGGAATAATCTGAAGGCTGGTGATGAAAAGGCTTTTTCATTACTTTTTGAAAAGCATTATGCGCATTTGGTTCGTTATGGAAATTCGCTTTCTTCTTTTACTGAAAAAGTGCAGGATTGTGTACAGGATGTATTTACTGATATTTGGGTATATAGAGAAACATTAGATGATTCAGTTGTTGTAAAAGCATATATGTTATCCAGTGTACGTAAGAGAATTGCTCGACTTCATGAGCGTGATCATATTTTTCGAAAAACGACTACTATAGATTCGATTGAATTTTTGTTTGATTTTTCTATAGAACATCAACTTATTGTTGATGAAGAGACTTTTGGTAAAGTTTCACATCTTAATAAATTATTGAATAGTTTGCCAGCAAGACAAAAAGAGGCATTATACCTAAGATACAACGAAGGACTTAATGTAGAACAAATTGCAGACATGCTTAATGTTAATTATCAATCGGCAAACAATTTATTGCATCGCGCTTTATTGAATCTTCGTAAAGAATGGAAAGGTAATATTTCTCTTTTAGTACTCTTATCATCAAGCCTTTTTTAGTTTTTTTTAATTAAATGTAAAAAAAATCATAATTTGGTGAGTATATAAATAAAAAACTGTCCTCTATGTTTTTGTAACCCTTATTTTAAGATGCAAGAACGTAACAATTATACAGAATTAGAAGATTTTTTGGCTGATGAATCATTTCGTAGATGGGTCCAAACTGAAGAAGATTTGGATCGCTGGGAAGAATGGACTCTAGAGAATTCTAAACGTGCCAAATTAGTAGAGGAAGCTCGTTTGTGGCTATTGGCAATGAATGTTCCTGAGACAACTTTATCTCAAGCTGATATTCAATTAGCATTAGAATCTACTTGGAATAAGATTGAAAGAAAAGAAATTGCTCAAAAAGGAGCAAACTCCCTTGTACTTAAACTTTGGAATAATTATTGGCTTAGTGGTGCTGCAGCTATTTTATTTTTTGGACTTGTAGCTAGCTGGTACTTTACAAATAATACAAAAACAGATACTATAGTTGTTACCTATAAAGAACTTGTAAGTGAAAATTATGAGGGCCTTGTAGAGCAAACCAATAATACCAATAAATCACAAATTATAACTTTATCTGATGGTAGTTCTGTTTTGTTAAAACCAAACAGTAAGCTAAGTTATCCTAAAATATTTATAGGAAACGAGAGAAAAGTTTATCTATCTGGCGAAGGCTTTTTTGAAATTAGTAAGAATCCACAAAAACCATTTTTCGTCTTCGCCAATGAGATAGTTACACGAGTTGTTGGAACAAGCTTTAGGATCAAAGCTTATTCGGACCAACCTAATGTTGAAGTACTTGTTCGTACAGGAAAAGTAACTGTAAGATCGAATGAACTACTTACAAATTTGAGTTCAAAAAGAAAAGAAGTTGTTTTATTACCAAATCAAGCCTTACGTTTTGTACGTCAGGGATTTACTTTTAATAAAATTACTGATATTACACTAGATGAGTCTTTAGCGCACTCTGTAGGTAATATTGAACAATTAAGCTTCGAATTTACTGATATTCCAGTTACGCAGATATTCAAAACAATTGAACAAGCGTATTTGGTAAAGATTGATTTTCCCCATTCAAAACTTAAAGATTGCCATCTTACAACCTCATTAAGTGACCAGCCATTACCAGAGAAACTTAAAATTATTTGTAAAAGCCTTGGTAACAATACTAGTTATGAGATGAATGGAAATCAGATTATCATAACATCTAATGGATGTGAATAAAACCTAACGCTTATGTAAAAAATGATATATAAAAAAAGCGCCGAAGATGCTGTAACATTCTCGACGCTTAGATAAAATCAAATTGCTCTCTGTAAAGAGTAATTTGTGATGTTCCTCAATACCCAGTAAATAGTATTAATTAAACAAACCAAAATTATGAAAAAACCTGTTGTTAAACAACGATTACTCTTTCGAATCATGAAAATAACATTATTTCAGTTTGTCTTGGCATTTGTCTTTTCAAGTGTCACTATGGCAAATAGTGTGAAAGGACAAAGGAAGTTGGACACGAAAGTAACTATTGACGTTGTTAATTTAAGTTTGGATAACGCATTATCTAAACTTGAAAAATCAGCAAAAGTTAAGTTTTCGTACAACTCAAGAATGACTCAACTGAATCAAAAAGTGAGTATCGAAGCAAATGATGAAACTTTATCGAGTATTCTTAATCGAGTGCTTAAACCGTTTAATATTACTTACTCAGAGGTAAGTAATCAAATTATATTACAAAAGGATAGCTCTCAGGCAGGTAGCTTTGAAGATATAAATGTATCAAGTTCATTATTTGAGAGTTTATTTATTCCTGTTGTAAAAGGAAAAGTAATTGATCAAAGAGGCGACCCTTTACCAGGAGCTACTGTACTTGCAAAAGGGAGCAAGGTTGCAGTACTTACTGATTTTGATGGTAATTTCGTGATAGATATGCCTGCTAATAGTACCAAACTAGTAGTTTCTTACGTAGGTATGGAAACTAAAGAAGTTGATATTGTAAATTCACCACTAACAATTAGCTTAAGTGAAGTAGGTCAGAATTTAAAAGAAGTTGTGATTACAACTGGTTATGAAAAAACTTCAAAAAGAACTTTTACAGGAGCGATTAGTAAAATTTCTGGAGCAGAGTTAAAAGTTGATGGAGTTGCAGATATCAGCAGAATGATTGAAGGAAAAGCGGCGGGTGTTACAGTTCAAAACGTTACAGGTACATTTGGTACTGCTCCTAAAATTACAGTGCGTGGATCATCTTCAATTTTTGGAGATACAAAACCTTTATGGGTTATTGATGGTGTTGTACAAGAAGATATTATCAATATTTCATTTGCAGATTTAGCTTCTGGAAACTCAGAAACATTATTAAGTTCATCAGTTGCAGGTTTAAACTCTAATGATATCCAGAGTATTGAAATATTAAAAGATGCTTCGGCTACGTCTATTTATGGATCAAGATCATTGAATGGAGTTGTGGTTGTAACCACTAAACAAGGTCGTAGAGATTCTCCTTTAAAAGTATCTTACTCGTTAGAACAAAGCGTTAGATCTGTACCAAATTACAACCAATATGATATCTTGAACTCACAAGAATCTATGAGTGTTTTTAAAGAAATGGAATCTAAAGGTTATCTTGATTTACCTTCAACTGTTCAAGGAAGATACGGTGGAGTATATAATATTTTAGGAAAAGCTATTAATACTTATGTACCTGAAACAGGAGGTTATTTAGTTAAAAACGATTTAGTTAGCCGTAATAATTTTTTGAAAAAATATGAGTTAGCCAATACAGATTGGTTTAAAGTTTTATTCAGACCATCTATAACACAAAGTCACTCTTTGAGTTTTTCTGGAGGAGGAAAAAATAATACGTTTTATGCGTCTTTAGGTTATTATACAGATCCGGGATGGACTATTGCTGATAATGTTAAACAATTGTCATCAAACATTAAAGGAACATTTTTTATAAATGACAAATTGAATATTACTTTATCTACGATGGCTTCGGTAAGAGATCAGCAAGCACCTGGTACATACGAAAGTCAAAAGGATGAGGTTTTTGGAAAAGTAACGAGAGATTTCGATATTAATCCTTTTAGCTATGTTTTAAACACAAGTAGAACTTTGAGACCTTACGATGAAAATGGAAACTTAGAGTATTATCGTAATAACTGGGCTCCTATGAATATCGTTAATGAGCTAAAAAATAACTATTTAGATATTAATGTAAAAGATATCCGTTTTCAGTTAGATTTAGATTATAAAATTAATTCTCATCTTACTTATAACCTTACAGGATCAGCTCGTTATGCAAATACAACAAGAGAACATAAAATCTTAGAAGGATCAAATGTTGTTGGGGCTTATAACGCAATGGAAACTACAATTGTAAGAGATGCAAATATCTTTTTATACAAAGATCCAAATGATTTATCTACACCAGCGGTATCTGTTTTGCCTAATGGAGGATTTTTAAGAAAGTTCACAAATGATATGACTTCTTATAATATCAGAAATAGTGTGAATTATAGAAATACTTTTAATGATAAACATGAAGTAGAAGGCTTTTTTGGTACTGAGTTAAGATCTTTAGATAGAAATAGCGATAATTTTACAGCTGCAGGTATTCAGTATGACAGAGGTCTTACAGCCTTTACTGATCCTAGAATTATTGAAAAAGTAATCAATGAAGGGAATTCTTATTTTGCATTTAATGCTGAAAGAGAGCGAACTGTTGGTTTCTTCGGAAAAGTAGGTTATACCTATGATCGTCGTTATACGGCATCTGTTACAGGACGTTATGATGGTTCTAACAGACAAGGAAATAGTGGTTCTTCGAGATGGTTGCCAACTTATACTTTTAGTGGTAAATGGAATGCTTCTGAAGAAAAGTTCATGCAAAATTTTAAAGCAGTAAATAATTTAGCATTAAGAGCTTCTTATGGACTTACAGCAACTGCTGGTCCAGCAACAAACTCTTTGGCTATATATAAAAGTATGGTAGCTAATCGTTTAAGTTTAGATGATAGAGAAACAGGTATTGAAATTGATGAACTACAAAACGGAGATTTAACTTGGGAGAAACAATTTGAAACTAATATTGGTTTAGATTTAGGTTTGTTTAATAACCGTGTACAATTAGTAACCGATATCTACAGACGTAAAGCCTTTGATTTAGTTGACTATGTAGTAACATCAGGTATTGGTGGTCAAAAAATTAAACAAGGTAATAACGCCAACATGGAAACCAAAGGTTTGGAGATTGGTTTAACAACACAAAATATTGTAAATAGAGATTTTAAATGGTCAACAACATTTAATTTTTCTGTGTATAATCAAGAAATCACAAAGTTAGAAAACCAACCAACAGCTTTTGATCTAATTGATGGAAATGGCGGAAATGCTGTAGGACGTCCTAGAAATTCTATCTATTCATATCAATTTACAGGTTTAAATAATCAAGGACTTCCAACATTTGTAATGCAAGATGGAGAGACAAATAAAATTACTGGAGCTAATTTTCAGGATAATAAAAATGTAACTGATTATTTAAAATACGAAGGATCAATTGAGCCAAATAAATCATTTGGTCTTGCTAATACATTTACTTATAAAAACTGGTCATTATATGTGTTTTTCGTAGGATCAGCAGGAAATAAAGTTCGTTTAAACCCTATTTATGATAGTGAATATGACGATTTAACTGTTTTCACAAAAGATTTTACCAACAGATGGATTAATCCAGGTGACGAAAACATAACGAATGTTCCAGTTATTGCAGATAAGAGATTAAATGCTAACTATGATGGTGCACGTACGCTTGCAAGAGCATATAACACTTACAATTATTCAGATGTTAGAATTGCTGATGGTGATTTTGTACGATTGAAAAACATTTCAATAAGCTGGGAATTTCCTAAAGAGTTTAAGAGAAAGTTAGGTTTAAATACTTTTACTTTAAAAGGGTCTGCAGTTAATCCTTGGTTAATTTATTCAGATAAAAGATTAAACGGTCAGGATCCTGAATTCCGTAATACAGGAGGAGTTGCATTTCCTATAACTTCTCAGTATACATTTACTTTAAATATTTCATTATAATATCATTAAATTATGAAAAATATAAAAATAGCGCTAGCATTATTATTACTTATAAGTATTAGTAGTTGCGATGAGTTTCTTTCGGAAACACCTGATAATAGAACACAGATAGATACCCCAGAAAAAATATCAGAATTATTAGTAAATGCATATCCAATAGGTGGAACTTATATGGATTTTGCTGAAACAATGTCTGATAACGTTACTGATGGAAGATTAACAGAGACATTACCTAGAAATGAGCAGAATTATAATTGGGAAATGCAAGATGAAACTGATATAGATACTCAGGCAAACTATTGGGATGCTTGTTACAGAGCTATTGCGCATGCTAACAAGGCATTACAAGCTATTGAAGAACAAGGGTTTCCAACTAATATGAATGCACAAAGAGGAGAAGCATTGTTGGCTAGAGCTTATTCACATTTTATGTTAGTAACATTCTGGTCTAAACAATATAATCCTGCAACTGCTGCGACTGATTTAGGTATTCCATATGTAACAGAACCAGAAACGGTATTGATTAAAAAATATACTAGAAATACTGTTGCAGAAGTTTATGATTACATTCAAAAAGACATAGACGAAGGTTTGAAATATGTAACAAACGAGTATAAAGAACCAAAATTCCATTTTAATAAAGAAGCCGGAAAAGCATTTGCTAGCCGTTTTTATTTAATAAAAGGAAACTGGGCTAAAGTAATAGAGCTTACAGAAGGACTAGGATCAAAACCAGCTGGAAAAATCAGAGATTATTTAGCTTATACAAGTTTAGATCCAAACATACAGTTTATTGATTATGCAAAAGCAGAGCATACTACAAACTTATTAGTAGTTTCATCTTATTCTATTTATTCTAGAGCAACTCAGTCAAATAGATTTTATTTAGGATCAAATCAAGCGATTAGTATTTTTGGCAATGCAACAAACATATTCAACAAAGCTTGGTATTATACAACATATTCTTATAATAGTAAGACAGATTTCCGACCTAAGTACAAAGAATATTTTAAGTATTCTAACTTAACAGCAGGTATTGGAGAACCATATTTAGGGACTGTGCTTTTATCTAATGATGAATTTTATTTAAATAGAATAGAAGCTCTTGTAATGGCTAATAGAATTGCTGAAGCAAATACAGAGTTGGAATTCTTTTTAGGGATGAGAACAAAGTCTTATAACGCTGCAACAGATAAGTTAACACAAGCTAAAGTTGTTGCTAAATATCCAGTAATTGCTAATGAGTACACGCCTTTTTATGATATGACTCCATTACAGACTTCTTATGTAAAAGCTATTGCAGAGGCTAAAAGAAGAGAGTTTATTCATGAAGGAATGAGATGGTTTGATGTGAAACGTTTTAATCTTGAAGTAAAACATGAAATTTTCAATCAACCAACAAACATTTTAGTGAAAGATGATAAACGTAGAGTATTACAAATACCACTTAGTGCATCTAGTAACGGCGTTGAAATAAATCCTAGATAAAAATTTAATATAAAGTATTATGAAAATAGTAAACCAATATAAAAAAATAGCATTAATCGCAGGAGTAGTTATGATTTTCTCTAGTTGTGCTCATGAGGATCAGCCTAAGGAAAGTCAATTAGATTTTAATCAACCTGTTCAAACAGATTTAGATAAATGGATTACTACCAATTATCTTGATCCATACAATATTAACGCACGATACAAATGGAATCAAAATACGGTTGATAATAGTAGATTTTTATTTCCTCCAACTATTGATAAAGTGCAACCAGCCTTAGAAATTGTTAAACAAATATGGTTGGCAAGTTATGCAACCATCGGTGGAGCAGATTTTGTTAAGAAAATTGCACCAAGAGAAATTGTTTTGGTAGGTGGAGTAAATTCAAATGACAATGGTACCAGAACATTAGGAATTGCAGAAGGAGGACAAAGAATAACCCTTTTTGAAGTAGATTATATTAATAGACAAAATCGTGCAATTGTTTCAGAATTTATTCACACTATTCAGCATGAGTACATTCATATTTTAAATCAAAATAAACTATTTGATGAGCAAGCATGGGGTAAATTAACTCCTTCTGGATATACAGCAACCTGGCATTTAGAAAAAGAACCTGCATCGAGAGAATTAGGCTTTATAACTAGTTATGCAAGATCTAATATTGTTGAAGATTTTGCAGAAACTGCTTCTATAATCTTAATTAGTACTAAAGCGGAATATGCAGCTATTTTAGCAGCTATAAAAAGTACAAAAGCAAGAGAAGATATTAAAAAGAAGGAAGCTATTGTAGTTAAGTACTTTAAAGATGCTTTTGATATGGATTTCTATGCATTAAGAGATGAGGCTGAAAAAAATACTACAATTGTAATTAATGGCAATTAGTAATTATACTATTAAGTTCGAAAACATTAACTTAAAAAAACATTATGAAAATAAAATATTTATATAAGTTGCTAATTGTTGCTTTTGTAGCAATTCAATTAGTTGCTTGCAGTAACAACAGTGATACAGAAGAAAAGTTTGAGGAAGGACCTACTGCAAGAACAAATGCTCAGTCCAAAAAATTAGATGATTTATTGCTCTCATCAGAGTACGGATGGAAAGCAGTTTATTTTACCGATAATACACAATTGGGAGGATATACTCATTTATTTAAATTCTCACCTGGAGGAAAAGTAACAATGGCATCAGATTTTGACAGTGATGCAAAAAAGTATGATAGCCAATATGAGATTCAACTTGGTAGTACTGTAAGTGTAGTTTTTACTACCGCCAACAGAATTCATCTTTTATCAGATTCAGACTCATATCCAATCGACGATTTGAAAGGACAAGGATATCTGGGTGATTTTCAGTTTTTATTTTACGGAGAAGATAAAGGGGATATTGTTTTTAGAACTAATCGTAAGTTTCAGGAATTACGTTTTGTAAAAGCTACTGCTGCAGATTGGACTAATTTGCCACAAAACACTATAATGGAGCAAAATGTAATTGGAGCAAACACACGACCACTTTTTAGATTTTTAGAAACTAGTGATGGAACCACTGTACGTCAATTTGATTTTAATTTTGATGTCATTACTCGTTTTGCTACCGCTGATCCTATTGCAACAGGTTTTTCTGAAAGTTATAATATTGGTATTGGGTATTCTCCAACAGGAATAGTAGTGAGTCCTGCTATTGTGATTAAAGAGCAAGCTTTATCTGAATTTGTTTATAATGATGCTGATGGAAGTTTTACAGCAACAGGAACAAATGGAGTATCGGCTACTATTAAGTATAGTAATAAACCTTTAGTTTTAACAGACGATTATAAAATTCTTTTAAAAGGGCAACCAATAACTGGATTTGGATATATTGCATCGAATTTGGGTAATACAAGTGGAAACTCTCTTTTATGTAAAACATTATTGAATGAAATAAATGCTAGTTTACCTGCTGCACAAAAGGTTAATAGAATTGAGTTTACTTTTAATGATGGAGGAGATAGTTATATAGCATATAGTTTTACGGGAGGAAAAGCGACTCTATATCATAATGTAGATGTTATTGAAGATGCCGCAAACAAAACTCTTATCCTTAAGCATATTTCATGGCAAACGGCAACTGCACTTGTTGCTGAACCTGTATTGTTGAAAAAAATAGATCAGGAATTAACAAATCCAAAAGGGTTATATATTAAGAGAGAAAGTTTCAAGCTTGGAGGAGCACCTAATGCAATTTATACTTTTACTTCTTCTTCAAGTAGTTTTAGATTAGCTACTTATGCTTTTCAATAGTTAAAATAAAAAATAATTTTCAAAAAGGGCTGTTATAAAAAGACAGTCCTTTTGATTTTATAGATTGGATAGTACTTTTATTAATTGTAACAAAAAATCCAAATGCTATACTTTTTTTCTTAATCCTAATTGCAATTCTTGATGCTTTATCAAAGTATTTTTAGGTGACATTATTAATTCATATAGTTGATATATTTGTGAAATAATCAGGACTGTATTAAAAGTATTTTCTTATATTTAAATGTTTAAAAGTCTAAAAATCAATGGACTTAAAATGATTGATGAATTTAAAAATCTAATTATTTAATTTATTATGTTAAAAACAATTTTGAATTTAAATGGAGTAGAATTACTAAGTAAAAATCAACAAAAAAACATTATTGGTAAAGGTTATAATGGTCCAATTTCTGTTCCTAGATGTGAAAAGAATGATTGGGCGCCTTCAGGTCCAGGTGTTAATCCTGCAGATTACCCTAATTATCCATGTATTGGTCCTCAAGAAAGACCTTGTTTACCAACACTTTTAGAAGATGGTTCTGTAACTGGATGCTAAATTAAAATATTGAGTTTAATAAGCCGTTTCGTAATTCGAAGCGGTTTTTTAGTTTTATTAAACTGTTGCTCGTAATTTCATTCAACAAGCTTTTATTAAAATATTGGATTCATTTACTTTTCATTCTAAAGGGTTTTGCTCCACAATGTTTTTCAACTAATAAAGCATCTGAATCCGAAATGTATTAGTTTTTCTAAAAAGCTAAAAAAACTAATTAGTATCTGTTTCTTAATCAATTTGTTTTTCTCTTCCACCAAGCTCTTTTATTAAACCAAGCAGAATCTTTAGTTTTAGTTATATAATTCCAAATAGTTTCATAATCATTTATTTGCTTATATCACATACTGGAATAACAGGTTTGAATTCCACATATCTATTTTGCCAATAATAATAAGCTGAAAACATCAAACAACTTACTTTGTTATAAAAAGTAAAAAACATCTAATTGCAATTAAATAATCGACTTTCCATAAAGCCAATTACCCTAATTCGTTGTAGTAGCAGTAGTTTTTTTTATTCAGAAGTATAACCTAAAATATCAAATTTATTTTTATTTGAATTATATTTTAATCTCACATTAATTTTTTGGGTTCCATTATTTAATATTAAAACATTCTTGGCTTTGGAATCTCCAAAAGGATAATTTAAGTCCCCATTTTTAACTTCTAATTTAAATTTAGAGTTTTGCTTTTTTAATTCATTTATTTTTCCCTTTAATCCTTTTCCAATAAATACAATATTTTCAGTGGAATCTGTTTTTGATAAATCATTCGTAGTTAATTCTTTTCCAACATTCAAAATTTCATTTGTAGTTGTTTGATTTCCGCAAGAAATAAAAAAGACAAGAATAATAAAGCTAAAACATTTCTTTACTAAATTTAGTATAATTACTACTAACTCATCAATATTATTGTCTAATTCTTCTCTCTTTTTATATTCTCCATTAATACTATTCATTTCTCTTTGTGATTTATTTTTTCAATTTCAATTTTAAATTTAAACCTCCTGAAAAGTTAGATTGAAATGTTTTATTAAAAGTTTGTTGCCATTTACTTTCCATTCTAAAGGGTTTTGCTCCACAATGTTTCTCTACCAACAAAGCATCTGAATCGTTAATAAAACCAAAACTAGGGATATAAGCATTAGCTCCTTCATGCCAGTCGTATTTATCCCACCAAGTATGAGTTATTGTTCCAGATAAAGTGAAATTATTTTTTGTTCTCGTTATTTTAAAATTAGATTTTGATGTTATTATACTAGTTCCAGACATATAGTATAATTCTCCGAAAATACCTGCGGTAAATTTACATTGCAATTCATTAATGTAATCTGTAAAATCGCCTTCTTTATTTAACTTTATATTAAAATTTACATTATTTATTCTATCTTCAAAACGTTCAATATTTACATTTTCAGCAGCAATAACCTCTCTTTGTTTTCTGAGCCAATGAAAATCTATGTTTTTTGTAAAACCTGTACCATCTAGCCACCATTGCAAACAATCAGCCGCTTTGTTAAAATTTCTTTCTCTAGCTTTTTCAATCATTTTTATATAATTGGCTTTTAACATTAAGGCTTTTTCTTTTTCATTTAATTGAAGATAAAATTTAATTGCTTTCGAGTTCCCAGGCATTCCCCAAAAAGGGTATCCTAATAAATTGTTGTATTCCGAAAGATCTAAATCCTCTTTTTCTTTAAATAGACTACTATTCATATTTTGTGGCATTGGTAATTATTCTTTTTTTTGTAATTTAGGCTTTTGTAAAAAAAAGCTTAGTTCCAAATATATTACTATTTTTCTTATATATTTACTTGGTTTGATAAAGAAAATTAATGAAAGAAAATGAAATAGATCGTAAAGATTGCATGGTTCAGGAGTGCGATACAGATTATATTAACCTGTATGGTAGTTCACCATTGTATAGTATTTTTTTTCTGGAAGGCAACGGAAAAGTAAGCGTAGATTTGGTAGAATATACTTTTGATGGAAAAATTATATTATTTGCAACGCCCTATCAAATTGTTCATTTTGATACGAAACAGTCAATTAAAACTAGGAGATTACAATTTCACGGAGATTTTTATTGTATAGAATATCATAAAAAAGAAGTTGCTTGTAATGGACTTTTATTTAATAATATATACCAGCAACCTTATGTAAATCTAGAGCCTAAAGATTATATCGAATTAGATTATATTTTAGGAAAACTAATTATAGAGCTTGAAAACACTACTAGCTATGGTATTGCAGTAGTACGTTCTTATTTGCAATTGATATTAGCATTATGCAGCAAAATAAAATCAGAAGATAATCTTGTTCATGAAGAAAGAAACATACATCACCCGTTAATTCAGTTTAAAAACTTATTAGAAAATAATTTTCATAAAGAAAGACAACCATCCTTTTATGCTGCTCAAATGAATATTTCGCCTAATAGTTTTTCCAAATTATGTAAACAGTATTTTTTAAAAACACCATCTACGCTCATTCACGAAAGAGTGATTCTTGAGGCAAAAAAACTCATTCACCTTAGTTATAAAAGCATGAAGCAAATCGCAGCAGAGCTTAATTTTGATGACGAAAATTATTTCAGCCGTTATTTCAAAAAGCATACTGGTATTACACCAACTGCATTTCGAGAGAATGTTGGCATATCTATCGTAGCAGATTTGTCTAGGTAATATCCCTATCTGTCCATTGTGAGAAGAGTGTAACGGGGCTAATTTTGTTTTTTTATATTTAATACCTTAAAGAATAAAAATCATGAAAATAGTATCGATCTTATCAGAATTGCAAAGTCAGTTTTTTAATTTAATGCGTATCGCCATTTTTATAGTAATGGTTTGGATTGGAGGACTTAAAGCTTTTCAATATGAAGCAGATGGAATTGTGCCATTTGTTGCAAATAGCCCCTTAATGAGTTTCTTTTATAATAACCCAAGTGAATATAAAGACCATAAAAATAAAGAAGGCGAAGTGGTCGATGAAAATATTAAATGGCATATTGAGAATGGAACTTATCTCTTTTCTTATGCATTAGGTGGAGTAATTATAATTATTGGATTACTTACCTTATTTGGAATTTTTAATGCCCAAATAGGTATAATAGGTGGAGTTCTTACTGCTTGTATGGCATTAGTAACACTTACTTTTTTAATTACTACTCCAGAAACCTGGGTGCCAGATTTAGGAAGTGCAACGCATGGTTTTCCGTATTTATCTGGAGCAGGACGATTAGTTATTAAAGATATTATAATGATGGCAGGAGGCTTGTTATGTGCCTCTGATTGTGCGAAAAGAATAATCATCCAAAGTAAATAATTTAGGACTCTATTTTATAAGGCTATCTCATCAGATAGCCTTTTTTATTTATGCTAACTAAAGAGTAAGAAGTTTGTTAACAGGGTATTAATGCTATTCCAATTGATTTTAAATTTTTGAGGAGAAAAACCATAAAAAGCTTTAAAAGCTGCTGAGAAATGCGACACATCTTTATAACCACATTTATATGCTACTTCGGTTACGCTTATAGATTTAGATTTAAATAATTCTTTAGCGTGTTTCATCCGAAGTTCGATAACATAACTTTTTACAGTAGTTCCAAAACATGCTTTAAAACCCTTTTTTAGTTTGAATTCGTTAAGAGAAATCATTCTTGAAAGTTCGGGAAGAGTAGGAGCATGTACATAATCTTTATCCAAAATTAATTTAGCTTGTTGAAGTTTGTCATAATCATCTTCGCCTACCAAATCTATTGGTATTGCTTTGTCAATAAGAGTTTCCAGTTGTAAAATCAAAAGTTCTTTAATTTTAGTTTCAATATACATTCTTTTTAAGGTACCCTCACGATTACAACTTTTAATTTCATGAATTACCCATAGTATAGATTGAGTAAAAGGAATGTAACTAGAAGTTAAATAACTGGATTTTTTTAAGAGAATGTTTTTCGAGAATTTTTGATGAAGTTTCCAATCTTCATTAATCATATTGTAATAGAAATCTTTTGATAAAATTATTGAAAAGTAATTTATTTGTTCAAATGGCAGGATTTTAAAAGTTGCTGTATAGTTTGATGTATAGAAGATATTATGTGTGTTTTCTCGTGAAAATTTTTCAGTTTCTAGCTGATCAATATGAGTCTCGACGTTATTATAATATATAAAATTCATTATAATTGATTCGGAGCTAATCTCAAATAAAAGGGTTTTCGGTTCAGAGAAATACATTTGCGTATCAAGAATTACAAGTCCGTCAGTTAATAAATGAAAGCTTTTTATTTCTTCTACGAGTCCATTTTTTATACATATTTTTTCTTGTGTTAAATGACTTTTTGGGTCATAGCCATCACGAATCACAATAGAAATGATTGATTGTTCGTGATTTAGAAGTTTCGATTTGATTTTCAAAATAATAATCCTTTTTTACAAAATAATAATCCGTTTTTCCCTATAATTATTTGGGTGAGTGTTGGTACTTTTGCGACAAAGTTATTTATAATTAGTCTAAATAAAAATATGTCAAATCATAAAGTTTCAATTTTCAGTATATTTTTTTTAATATCATTTTTTTTGTCAGCTCAACAAAATAAAGGGATAGTAGTATCAGGACAGGTTACGGAGAGTTCAGGACAAAGTATTCCGTTCGCAACAATAAGTCTCGAAAAAACAGATTTTATAATTATGTCCGATGAAAACGGAAAATATAATTTTAAGAATGTTAAAGCAGGAAATTACATTTTAAAAGTTTCTGCAATTGGTTTTACAACTTCAAAAAAACATATTGAGGTTAAGGGTACAAGCGAAATAATTTTCTCGGTTCGTTTAGAAAGCGAATTAAACGAATTAGAGAATATAACGGTAATGGGGCGTACCCAAACGGAGAAAGTAAATAAGCAATCGTATAGCGTAACTGCTATCGATGCTAAAAAACTACATAATTCAACGCTTGATTTATCGCATGCGTTAGATAGAGTTTCTGGTGTTCGTGTTCGCGAATCGGGTGGGGTAGGTTCTAAGTCTGAGCTTTCTATTAATGGGTTTTCAGGCAATCAGATAAAACTCTTTATTGATGGAGTACCGATGGATAATTTTGGTTCATCGTTTCAATTGAATAATATTCCCGTAAATCTTGCGGATAGAATCGAAGTTTACAAAGGTGTTGTGCCTATATGGCTAGGAGGAGATGCACTTGGTGGGGCTATTAATATTGTTACAAATTCTAAACCTCGCACCTACTTGGATGCATCCTATTCTTTTGGTTCATTTAATACACACCGTTCCACTATAAATGCAGGCTATACTGCTAAGAGTGGTTTTACTACTGAAATTAATGCTTTCCAAAATTACTCAGATAATAACTATTGGGTAAATGTAGATGTAGCAGATTTAAAAACTGGACAGTATTATCCAAATCAGCGTGTAAGAAGATTTCATGACAAATATCGTAATGAAACTGTAATTTTTAATATTGGTGTGACAGGTAAAAAGTATGCTGATAAATTATTATTTGGTTTTACAGCAGGTGAAAATAAAGCGGACATACAGACAGGAGCCCGTATGGTTAGTGTATTTGGTCAGGTTTATAGAAAAGGAAATATCTTGATGCCAACAGTAAAATATCAGGTGAAAGATTTCTTTACAAAAGGATTGGATTTTAGTGTAACTGGTAATTATAATTTTGGAGAAGAACAAAATATTGATACGGTTTATAGAAGATAC
Organism: Flavobacterium frigoritolerans; assembly: GCF_025847275.1. GTDB lineage: Bacteria > Bacteroidota > Bacteroidia > Flavobacteriales > Flavobacteriaceae > Flavobacterium > Flavobacterium frigoritolerans. The sequence goes on along the minus strand of NZ_JAOZEV010000015.1, from coordinate 47,006 downwards.
AATTGGTTTGGAGATTATATAGAATTAGAAGGTTTAGGAGGAGAGCGTAGCCGAACATTACGTAAGTTCAAAAATAATAATGGAATTGCTACAGCTAATCTTACTTATAGTTTAGGCGAAAGACATTCGTTTATGTTGAATAATACGTTTAATACTTTTGATCGTAAAGAAAGTGATGAGTTAGTTCCAGAATCATTACTATATCAACAGCCTAAAAAATCTCAAAAAAATATTTTAGGAGCAGGTTATAAATTCGATTATAACGAAAAATGGAGCACTTCGGTATTTGTTAAAAATTATTCTTTGAAAAACACCTATTCCGAGAGTTATAACCCGTCGGGGAATTGGGGTGATATTGCATATATAAGGCATGTTGATAATAAAAGTTATTGGGGATATGGTGCTGCGAGTAGCTATTATTTAAAACATAATTTACAAATAAAAGCCTCTTTTGAAAAAAGTTATAGACTACCAGCTCCAGAGGAAGTTTTTGGGAGCGTAAATGATAATTTATACGGAAACATTGGTTTAAAACCAGAACAGAGTGAGAATTTTAATGTAGGGCTTAGTTATCAAACTAGCTTTAAGAAAGTAAATGCGATAACATTTGATGTAAATCTTATGTATCGCGAAGCTGCCGATTTTATTCGACCTGAGCTGAATTTAAATCAAACAATGGTAACTAATGTTAATCAAAAAGGAGTTTCAAATTATGGAATTGATACAGAGATAAGATATTCTTATAAGAATAGATTTACTGCTGGTGTAAACATGACGTATCAAAATCTTCGTAACAATATAAAATATGAGCCAGGTAAGGAAATAGTCTCTTTAAATTATAAAGACAGAGTTCCTAATATTCCTTTTCTTTTTGGGAATGCAGATGCTACAGTATTCTTTAATGACTTCATAAAAAAGGGCAATAATCTATCTGTTGGTTACAATTTATTATATGTACACGACTATTATTTGTACTGGCCGAGTAGTGGTGGAAAAGTGGGTAAATTCGATATTCCGGCACAGTTTAATCATGATTTAAATGCAGTTTACACTTTTGCTGACGGGAAATATAATATTGCTTTAGAATGTAAAAATGCATTAGATAATAAGCTTTATGACAACTTTTCATTGCAGAAGCCAAGTCGATCTTTCAATATAAAATTCAGGTATTTCTTTACCAAATCAAATAAATAATTTAATAAATCAAACAATAATTATCATGAAAAAAAGTAGCACATTAGCAATATTTGCAGCTCTAATAGCTTTTACATCATTCTCTTGTAGCAGTGATTCTGACTCACCAGATGGAGGGACACCAAGTGTAGGGACAGATAAAACAAAATATATTGTTACCGTTACTACAGGAGCTTCTGGAGTGGCAGACTATTTACTAACTACTGATGACGTAACTAAAGGATCGATTACAACTCAAGGTAATGGATTAGAGCAAGACGGTTCATATCGTTTTTATATTACAAACCAGAATAAATTTTTTAGCTTACTTTATGGGCAGGGAAATCCCGGAGCAGTTACTACTTATGCATTAACAGCTGAAGGGAAACTGGCTAAAACATCTAACTTTCAAGCCGAAACTGTACAGGTTTTTGCAGCAGTAAACAAAGAAATTTTAACTATAAAAGTACCAAGAAGTGGAGCGGCAGCTATTGCATCTATGTATAGAATTGATGCAACATCATCACTTATTGTAGGTGGAGCACAACATGATATCAAAAAACTGGCTAAAAACGGAGAAAGAGCACATTATACGTGGGCAACACAGGTAGGAGATAAAGTATATATGCCTTACATGAGTATTAAGGGAGACGGAGTTGATACTTTTGGAACTAATTATCCAGATAGTACATGGGTTGCTGTATATAACTACCCAGAATTAAAATTAGAAAAAGTAATCAAAGACAATCGTACAAGTTATTTAGGAGATTATTTTACAAATGGATTAATTCAGGATGAAAATGGAGATGCGTACGGTTTTTCTAGCGCAGTTGCAACAAGTAATAGTGTTATAACGTCTACCAAACCATCTGCGGTAGTGAAAATAAAAAAAGGAACTACCGAATTTGATCAGTCATATTTCTTTAATATAGAAGAAAAATCTGGTGGACATAAAATTTCTTCAAGCAGTTATATTGGTAAAGGAAAAGTGTTGTTACAAATGTATGGTAATGCTGGTAAAAACAACGGAGTGGCTAAATTGGCAGTAGCCGATGTGTACGCTCAAACCTTTAAATGGGTTACTAATGGCCCTGCAGTAATTAAATCAACTACTACAAATTATAATATTGCTACAGAAGATAATAACTCTCTAATACTTGGTATTAATACACCAGATGGGAACTGGATTTATACAATTAATGGGGCGACAGGAGTTGCTACTAAAGGTATGAAAGTAGAAGGTGGAGAAATTACAGCTATTGCTAAATTAAAATATTAAATTGATTAAAAAGACCATTTCAATTTGAAATGGTCTTTTTATATAAAATTAGATAAGCAGTATAAAACGCATCAACTAAATAGTAATAAGAATTCAATTAAGTAGAGTTATAGCTAGACAAGAGCATAAAAGTTTAGTAAGACAGACATGAGTATTTTTTTGCAGAAAATAAATTTATGATGATAATTCTAGTATAAAATAAACTTATTTATATTTAGTCTTATTAAGTAAAAGTAAATTTATAGATTTGCATTCTAGGACATTATTTTTTGCTGCCCTTACTTTTAAAGCCTGTATGGTTCCTAATTACTTAATTTTTTATAGATTTTAAAAACATGTCTACTTCTACTCAAAAAAAGAAAAAAAGTAAAAAATCGTTTTTCAAACGCGCTGCAGCATGGCTGCATTTGTGGCTAGGATTAGGATCTGGCATCATTGTCGTTATTGTGAGTCTTACTGGATGCATGTATGTTTTTGAGCATGAGATTAAAGATTTTATTGAGGATTGGCGTTTTGTTACCCCTCAGGAAAAAGCGTATTTGTTGCCATCTCAACTTATACGTATTGCCGATAAGGAAATGAAAGGCAAAAAAGCCACAAGTGTTACTTTTGGAGATAAAGATGAAGCAGCAATTGTTGGGTATTTTGTAGCTAAAAAAGAAAAGAAAGAAGATAATAAAGGCAAGGAGGAAGAAGCCAAAAAAGAGAAAAAACAAGCAAACGCGAGTAATCTAGCTTCAAATAACAAGCCTAAAGATAAAGAGTCAAAACGTAAAAAAAGACGAAGTGGCACCACCTTCAATGTGTATATGAATCCTTATACAGGACAAGTTCTTAATGTTAAAGCGATTTCTAGAGAAGACCCCGATTTTTTTAGATTTATGCTTAACGGACACCGTGCTTTATGGTTGCCTTATGACATTGGTCGTCCTATTGTAGGAGTTGCTATTTTAATATTTGTAGTAATATTAATTACAGGAATAGTTTTATGGTGGCCAACAAAATGGATTAAATCTATCCGCGATAAGAGTTTTAAAATTAAATGGTCGGCTAGTTTTAAACGTGTAAATTATGATATGCATAATGTACTCGGATTTTACAGCGCGATTTTTTTATTGTTCATTTCGCTAACAGGTTTAGTTTGGAGTTTTGGCTGGTTTAGTAAGTCACTATATTGGGTAACTTCAGGCGGAAAACCGTTAGTAGAAAATAGAGAATCACCTAAGTCAGATACAACAAATGTTAAGGACTTTTATGTTTCTACAGTAGATAAAGTGATGCTGAAATTAGCAAAAGAAAGCCCTCATGCAGCTGGAATTTTGATATCAATACCCGAAAAACCAGCAGATCCTATTGGAGCTTTTGTTTATAAAGCAAGCAATACTTTTTATAATATGGACCGTTATAGTTTCGATCAACAATCACTCAAAGACATTACAATCAAAACTCCATTTTCAGGAAAGTACGAAGAAGCAAGTGTTCCTGATAAAATTCGCCGAATGAATTATGACATTCACGTAGGAGCAGTATTAGGACTTACAGGAAAGATTTTAGCTTTTTTTGCGAGTCTAATTTCTGCAAGCTTGCCTATTACAGGATTTTTAATTTGGTGGGGAAAACAGAAGTTTAGCAAAAAAGGAGCTGCTAAGCCTAAAGTAGCTTCAAAGGCAGTAAATGCTCCTAAAAAGCTTGAATTAGAAGAAGAAATGTCATATTAGTTTCACTATTCTAAATAAGAATGCTTAAAAAATATTAAGGTGTTACGTTTTACTAAGAGTTAAATTTTAGTTTTCGTAACACCTTTATTTGTAAAGAGTAATATAAATTAATCAAGGTTGTTTGTTATACCATGATAAAGTTCAACAGTAAATATTGTACCCGATTTTTTATCAGATATAACAGAGATAGTCCCTTTGTGAAGTGAAATAATTTTTTGAGTTAAAGACAATCCAATTCCATTTCCATCGGCATATATTTTGTTTAATCCTCTATAGAATGGCTTGAAAATATTTTTTAAATCTTCTTCTAAAATGCCAATACCGTTATCCGTAAATTGTAAAATAATCTTTTCTTTTCTTAGTGATATGATAACTTTACTTTGATTGTTTTCTGAGAACTTACAGCCATTTTCGAGCAAGTTTACAAATGAGACTTTTAATAAATATTCATTCCCATTAACTGTTATTTGGTCATCATCTTCAAAATCATTTTCGAAATGTATTGCAACATTATAATTTGGATTTGATTTTTGTACCTGTTGTCTTGCGTCTAATAAAATTTCATCAATACGAACTTGTTTGAAAGCAATTTCAGAAGGGTCATAATTGGCTTTGGCAAAATCGAGTAAACTATTAGATAGTTTTGCTAATTTTTTAGCATCCTGTAACGTATTAAGAATAACAATTTTATATTCGTCATTATTGCGTTCCTTGTTGGTTGAGAGCTCTAACTCAGTAATAATAGCCGAAAGCGGTGTTCGTAATTCATGAGAAATATTAGAAACAAATTGTTTTTGAGAATCAAAGGAGTTTTCTAAACGGTTTAGCATTTTATTAAAAGTAGTTGCTAATTCAGAAACTTCATCTTTACTTTCGTTAGTATATAATCGTAAATGGAGATTTGTAGCAGAAATAGTTTTTGCTTTATCTGTCATTTCAACAATAGGTTCGAATGCTTTCTTAGAAAAAAAGCGCCCCACAATATAAAGGAGTAAAATAGATACAATAAAAACAATAATGCAGGTTTCTAGTAAGTTTTCTAATTTTAAATATCCAAATTCATCGTATGCAGCTGCTGTAATAATGTATTCTTTGCCCTGAAATTTGTATTTCATTCCTATTACTTGCCAATCATTTTGATAAAATTGTATTTCATTTTTTTGAACAATTTTTTCAATCATTGGTTTTGTTTCTTTAACAACATCTATATCAACTGCGTCGTGATATAACAATTGAAAAGAAGTTGTATATATAGCAACCTCTACTTCATTTAATGTAGTTCGATTGTTTCTATAAATGTTTTGTAATGTTTTACTATCTACCTTGGCATTAAAGAATAAATTGGCTTTAGTTATTGCTTCCTTTTTTAGTAATGCATAAAATTCTTTTTCTCTGTTTTCCTTTGCAGAAATCAAGATGATAGTGGTAAATACTAATAAAACAGTAGCTGTTGTAAATGTAAATAATAGGGTTAATCGAGTTCTTATTTTCATTCTACTTTTAAAATAAATCCCATTCCAGATCGGGTATGAATAAGCTTTTTATCAAAATCTTTGTCAACTTTTTTCCTTAGGTAATTAATATATACATCGATAAAGTTTGTTCCAGTATCAAAATGAGTATCCCATACTTTTTCGGCAATTTCTGTTCGGGATAAAACACGTTCTGAATTTTGGATCATATACTCTAAGAGTTTGAATTCTTTGGGAGTAAGATTTATTTCGATATCATTTCTTTTTACATTTTTTGTTTGCAAATTCATTTCAAGATTGTCATATTTTAAAATGAATCCTGTATTGTTTATTGTCCCATTACTTCGTTTTAATAAAGCTCTTATGCGAACCAAAAGTTCTCTCATCTCAAATGGCTTTGTCAGATAATCATCAGCACCAGCATCAAAGCCCTCTACTTTATCATCTGTTGTACCCAATGCTGTTAACATTATGATTGGCATATCGGGTTTTACCTGACGTATTTCTCTGCATAAATCCAAACCATCAAGTTTAGGCAAAATAATGTCGGTAATAATCAAATCATACTGATTATTAAGCGCTAATTTTTTTCCAGAGATTCCATCGTAAGCGAGAGTAGGTGTAAAGCCATGCTCATCTAGTCCTCTTTTGATTAATTCGGCTACTCTTTGGTCGTCTTCTATTATTAAAATTTTCATCGGGATAAAGTTACTATTTCATTTTGTAGATTACCCCTGAAATCCAGAAAATAAGAAGGTTTTTACCTATCGTGATTTTAAGACTGAAATAATTACAAAAAAAAGTTGCTCAAATTACTTTGAACAACTTTTTTATTTATGCTTGAATTAAAAGTAAGTTTAGGACTTTGAATAGAATTGTCTATAAAGGAATTCGGATGACGCAGATTCGCTATCGCGAAAACACAGATTAAACGGATTTTCTCTTATTGCTTTTTAAAAATCCGTTTTTAGCCTCGTCTTTACTTTTGTAAATCCGCGTCATCCGCGTTCCATTTTTAGTCACAGATTTTAAAATTTTGCGGTTAATTTTTCATAACTATTTTTGAAACCCTTGTATTCCAGATTTTAACCATTGCTCATATTCGGTGATGTCTGGGTTGTATCCAGTAGGTTTATTCAGGCTTTGCTCATTAGTATCTAATATAATATAATACGGTTGCGCATTTGCTTTATAACGAGTAATCTGGAAGTCACTCCATTTATTCCCTATAGATTTTATCTTTTTTCCCGTTTCTTTAGAGGTATATTGTTCCTCGAGAGGTAATTCTCTTTTGTCGTCCACATATAAAGAAATTAAAACGACTTCATTATTTAAAATGGATAAAATACGTGGATCTGACCATACATAATCTTCCATTTTTCGACAATTAACACAAGCAAAACCTGTAAAGTCTAAAAGGATAGGTTTGTTTACACTTTTGGCGTAAGCTAATCCTTTTTCATAATCGGTAAAAGCTATAATATCATGCGGACCTTTATGAGCTCCGTCTGGTAATGCTATTGCAGTGGCAGAACCTTTGTTTGAGCCTCCTACACCATAAGGAGATTCGCTATAAGTCATTGGTGGCGGGAAACCGCTAATTAGTTTTAAAGGAGCACCCCATAAACCAGGAATAAGATATATTGTAAATACCAATACCACTAACCCCATAGATAGACGTCCTACCGAAATTGAAGTGGAAGGCGAATCATGCGGCAAGGTTATTTTTCCGAATAAGTAGAATGCCAAAGTACCGAATATTGCTATCCAAATGGCTAAGAAAATTTCTCTTTCAAACCAATGTAATTGCAATACCAAATCGGCATTTGATAAAAATTTAAATGCTAAAGCCAGTTCAAGGAAACCTAAAAATACTTTTACCGTATTTAACCATCCGCCAGATTTTGGTAAAGTATTTAACCAACCTGGGAACATAGCAAATAACATAAATGGCAATGCTAAAGCAGATGAAAAACCTAACATTCCTACAATTGGAGCAATACCACCTTTAGAAGCTGCTTCTACCAGTAAAGTCCCTATAATTGGTCCAGTACAAGAAAAAGAAACAATTGCAAGAGCTAATGCCATGAATACGATTCCTAAAATACCTCCTTTATCGGCTTGACGATCGACTTTATTTGCCCATGAATTTGGAAGCATAATTTCGAAAGCACCCAGAAATGATAAAGCAAATACAACTAGTAACACAAAGAAAATAATATTAAACCAAACGTTGGTAGATAATGCATTTAGAGCATCGGCACCAAAAATAAGTGTAATTACTGTTCCAAGAAAGACATAAATCAAGATGATTGATACGCCATAAATAATTGCATTTTTTATTCCTTTTGCTTTGGTTTTACTTTGTTTCGTAAAGAAACTTACCGTCATTGGAATCATTGGGAATACACATGGAGTAAGTAGTGCTGCAAAACCAGATAAGAATGCAATAAAGAAAATCATATATAAACTAGAATCAGATTCTTTCGATTCTGGTTGTTTTTCTACTGTAGTGGCAGCATCGGTTTTAGTAGTTTTTTCGTTTACAATATCAGCAGCTTGGATTTCTTTTGCTACAAGCGTTTTAAGATTAAATTCAAAATATTTTGTTTCGCTAATGCAGTTTTCTTTACAAACTTGGTACGAAAGTTCGACTTGTATCGTTTCTTTTTCAGAATTAGTTTGTTTGATTAATTGAGTAAAAATTACTTTGTCTGAAAAGAAGATTTCATCAACCCCAAAGATTTCATTAAAGGCTCGTTTAGTTTCACTTTCGGTAGGTTTTCCAACAAGTTCATAATTGTTTTTGTTATCATGAAAAAGGAATTCGGCAGGCAGCGGCCCATCTTCGGGAGTAAATTGAGAATATACATGCCAGCCTGATTCGATAGTTCCTTTAAAAGAAAGCACGAATTCTGAAGTGGATTTTTTCTCGATTGAAGCTTCCCATTTCACTGGATTTATGATCTGTGCCTGGACTTTGGTAAAAGCAAAAACCAGTACTAATAAATATAAGATTTTCTTCATTTTATAAGTTTAATCAGAACGAATTGTTCTGGTGATAATTTGATTTTTATTTAGTTTTTATACTGATGTAATTAACCCGTTGGGTGCAATTAATTTTAACACACAGAAACATAGGTTTTGTACATACAAAAAAGGCGTTTCACTTGTTTTAAATGCACATAGCTAACTATGTGAAAGAAATATATTTCTTTATGATCTCTTTTTTACACATAAAATCTATGTTTCTTTGTGTTAAATAATTTTTTCACGACTCGCTCGAAGCGAATAGACGCAGTAATTGCGCCCAAAGGTTTGATATAATTATTGTTTTTTTATTTGAGCTATTATTTGAGCTTCAGTTGGATTAATAGCAATTAATTTTCCTGATTTACTAAAAAGATACGTACTAGGTATTCCTCTTACTCCAAAGATGGCTACTGATTTAGCATCAAATCCTTTTGGGTCAATTAATTGAGGGTTTTTTAGTTTGTCTTTTACAATGGCTTGTAACCATTTTGCTTTATCAACATCTACTGATATCCCAACAATCTCAAAATTTTGACCTTTGTATTTATCATATAGTTTCACTAAATCTTTGTTGGCTATTCGGCAATACGGACACCAAGATGCCCAAAAATCTACTAAAACAGTTTTTCCTGTATAAGAATTTAGTTTGATTGTTTTGTTCTTATCATTCTGTAATTGAATATTAGGGAAAGCATCACCTTTCTTAATTTGTGCATTTACGGAAGTAATAGATAGTAATAAGGTTATTGCTATCAATATATTTTTTATTGAATTCATTGTTTTTGTAATTTTGAAAGAGTTAATTCCAAGACATAACAGAAAACATAGCAAATGATGCTATATACTCAAGAATTGGATTATTTTTTAATGATTTACAGCTTTAAAATGGTTTTGGATTAAACGCATTTATGGCTGTCGCAAAAGGAATCTAGCTTATTTTTGGCGGAAGCCAAATGGAACGGAAATCTGAAGAAATAAAGATTTCTGAATAATAATAGTTTTGCTTTCTTTCGGAAAAATTAAAAAAAGAATGATTGTCTATTTGAAAAGAAATCATTGGTGAATAATAACTACAATAAACTACAGGGCAATCGGCAGAACTTTCTATACAACCCTTAGCGCATCTGTGTTCTTTTGTTTTTAAATCGGCTTTTTTACAATCGGCTTTTAAGAATGTTTTGTTTTTAAAACATATCTTTTCTATTTTAATTCCACGTGCAAAATTAAGCGTAGGTCCCATAAAGAAACCAAACGTTATAAGTAATAGTATGTAGAATTTTTTTGCCATAAGAAACACGAAAATAAAATTTAATTATCAGATGGGTGTTAATTTTGATGTAAATGTTATACGTTTAATCAGAACGTTTTGTTCTGATGGTAATTAGACTTTTATTAAAATAAACCTAACAAGTTTTAGAAACCTGTTAGGCTTGGAATGAGACCTTATTTTTTTGAGTAAAACGACCTTTTACACAACTAAAAAAGAGATCTCTATATAAACGTTTTTTCTAGCCAAATTTTTTTGTTTCACGCAGATTGCTTCGCCTATTCGCTTTCGCTCGGGTCTACAGATTGAAGCAGATTTAATTTAGATCATAAATAAATCTGCGTGAAATAAAATTTACCTACAGCTTAAAACTATTTCGTCACGTTAAAGAAAGTGTATTCTAGTTTTAAGAAAACACCATCAGATGCAGCACGTTGCATTGAGCTATACAATTCTTTCTTGTAAGCAAGGTCAATTCTCGCCTGACTATTAATGATAAACTGAATAGAAGGAACTACATCTAGATATGATTTTCCATTTTCGGTAATTGTTTGTCCCGTAAACTCCAACATTGCATTAATATTGGTTTGTTTATAACTCGTATATTTTTTCGGATGCATTAATTTACCTACCGAAAAAGTATAGTTTACAGCATTTTTACCCAAGGCATCTGGAAAACTATAATCAGGGTTGTTAAGTGCACGCACATAACTAACAGATGAACTTATTGCAACTTTATGAATTAACTGAGTTGCAACTAAACCTGCTTCGTAACCAGAATTCCCGTTAGCTAAGTCTATAGCTTCCTGATTAAAAAAGGAGTTATTATAACTGTATCGTCCAAAGGCAGCCATCCTAAAATGACTCTGTAAATCATCTACAGAAAAGAATCGGTATTTGGCATAAAAACCACCACCTTTGAGTCCTAATCCGTTTTCTTGGTTACTCAGAAATGCAGAGGTACGAACCATTAAATTTTTATTTATTCCCCAAGTAACTTCGGGTGTTAGATTGTACATAGAACCACTTTCGTGTTTGTTATCCATAAGTGATTGTCCAACGCGAACCCCGATAGAACCTGCAGGAGCGTTACTAGCCGGTTCTGTTACTACGAATAACTCTTGTGCCTCTATATTGTATGAAACAAGGAATAAGAAAACTATTGATAGATATTTCATTTTTATAGTGCTTTTAAGTAATAATCATTCTCATTTTCTGTAGCATAACCAGGATACTTAGAATATGATTTAACTAGTTTTTTGTACTCTTTTTGGGTTACAAAACCTTTATCCAGCACTCTGTATTTTGCTTCAGCATGAGCTACAGGGTTTTTAATGTCGATGAAAGTGTATGTAGCATCTTCAACTTTTAGTGTTGTATTATCCTCGATTTTATCAGTATGAAACTTAGCTGTTAAAACCAATGAACCTACGAAGAACCCAGCTTTTTCAACAGCTTTTTTCAATACTTTAGGTTCTAATGAATTATCTTTTTTAAAGTAAACCGTAAATGTATTTGTGTTTAAGTCAGTGGCAATACTATCTACTTCTGTAAATGATTTTAATTGCTTGTTTATGGCATTAGAACACATAGAACAAGTTAATCCTGTTGCTATGATTTCGGCTTTAGATATTTGAGAATATGATTTTACACCAGTTAACAATAGTACAAGTGTAACGGCTATGAATTTTATATTTATGGTTTTCATTTTATTTTTTGTTTTTTTTGATTTGAGCAATTATTTGCGCTTCAGTTGGATTTATAGCAATCAGTTTTCCTGATGCATCAAAAAGATAGGTCGATGGCAAAGCATCAACTCCAAAAGTTACAGCCGTTTTAGCATCAAAACCTTTAGGGTCGATTAATTGCTGGTGCTTCAGTTTGTCTTTTTCGATGGCTTTTAACCATTTAGCTTTGTCAATATCTATTGATATTCCAACTATTTCAAAGTTCTGACCTTTGTATTGGTCGTATAGTTTTACCAATTTTTTATTGGCCATTCGACAAGGAGCACACCATGAAGCCCAAAAGTCTACCAAAACTGTTTTTCCTTTAAAAGAATTTAGTTTAACGGTAGCATTCTTGTTGTTTAGAAGCTGAACTTCTGGAAAAGAATCTCCTGTTTTTATTTGTGCACTTGCTATAGAAACAGTTGCTACAAGGGTAATTAATGTGATTATATTTTTTATTTTGAACATGATATTTTTTTTTTAATGCTTTACTTGTTGAGTGTAATTGATTTTAACGCATAGAGACATAGGTTTTGTACTCTCAAAATAGGCGTTTCACTTATTTTAAATGCACATAGCTGGTTATGCGAAAGAAATGTTTTTCTTTTTGGAATCTTTTTTACACATAAAATCTATGTCTCTATGTGGTGAAAAAAAACGAATTACAATAAACAGGTAATTATTTGATTATGATTACTCTGCTTTTTTAGGGCTTGCTTCTCTATCATATTGGCAACATCCATGTAATTCATCATAAACTGAATTTGGAGCAGTAAATTTTTCATTATCATATCCTGCATCAGCAACACGTTTTAGTATAGCATCAACATTGGTTTTCTTGTTATCATAAGTAATGGTTGCTACTTTGGTAGTTTCATTCCAGTTTACTTTAGCTTCTTTATTGACGTTTGCTGCAGTTTCGATGGTTTTTTTGCACATGCTGCAATTACCATTGATTTTTACAGTTTGAGTAGTTTTATTTTTTATTTGCGCGCTGGCGTAAGTAACTGATAGTAATAGCGTCATTACCATCAATAATTTTTTTATTGAGTTCATTGTATGTAATTTTTTTTGGATGGATTAATCCTAAAACACAACAGAAACTATAGCAAATACAGCTATTTCTGTGAATAGAATTGGGATTAAAAAATGTTTTTGATTTAAAGCCTTAAAACGACTTTTGAAAAAGACAGACTTATGGCTGTCGGGAAATAAATCTAGCTTATTTTAGGTGGAAGCCAGATAGAACGGAAATCTGAAGAAATAAAGATTTCAGAATAATAGTAATTTTGTTTTCTTTCAGAAAAACTAAAAAGTGAATTGTTTTCTGTTTGAAAAAGTGCCATTGGCGAAAAACCACAGTTTCCAGTTGTAGAACCACATGAATTCCCTGAACAACTGTTATCGCAATTGTGCCCTTTTTTATTAGAATCTTTTTTCTTGCAACAGTCTTTTACTGTAGATTCTTTTTTACAACATGACATTTCTTTTTTTGTTCCATGCGCATAAGTAAACGTTGGTCCCATTAGGAAACCAAGTGTAACAAGTAGCAATATGTAGAACTTTTTTGTCATAGTTAAGGGCAAAGATACTTTTTCTTGATTGTCTTAGTTGTTAAAATTTTTATAAACCTTTTAGTTTGATTGATTTTTGGTACTTTTTAGCATTTGGTTTTAAGTGTGCGATTGTTCGCAAGTTTTTGAGTAGTAATAAGATATATTCGTGTATTAATATGTGATTAATTATTTTATAATCATAAAATTCACATTAAGTGTGCAAGTATGGCATTTTTTATTATGTTTGCTAAATCGATTTAGCAATTCATATAACTTTCTTAAAATTATGAAAAATATACTTTTTATCTGCTTTTTTACTTTTGTTTCAACTGCATTTGTAAATGCTCAGGAACTTAAATCGCCCGACGGGAATTTGACTTTAGAGTTTCATTTAAATCCTGAAGGAACGCCAATTTATTCTTTGACTTACAAGAAAAAAGAAGTGATCAAGGAAAGTAAATTGGGCTTTATTATAAAGTCGGATATTATGCTGAACAAAGGTTTTCAGATTGCAGGCACCAAATTTCAGTCAGAAAATAGTACTTGGAAACCAGTTTTAGGAGAACAAAAAGAAATACAAAATCAATACAATGAATTGAAAGCTGAACTTGTTCAAGAGGAAAACAAGCGAAAAATATCAATTTATTTCCGTTTGTTTAATGATGGTTTAGGATTTAGATATGAATTTCCCGTTCAAGATAATTTGCGTCATTTTATTATTCAGGAAGAAACAACAGAGTTTAACTTGACAGGAGATCATAAACTTTTTTGGATTCCGGGTGATTACGATACAAACGAATATAGTTATACGACTTCTAAAATATCAGAAATGCAATCTTTGGTGTATGATGCAGTTCATGTTCCACTTGCAGCACAAACGTCAATTAAAAATTTAGCGACGCAAACTCCTTTAATGATAAAGACGCAAACAGGACTTTATATTAATATTCATGAAGCAGCTTTAAAAAATTATCCAGCAATGTGCCTTAATGTCGATGATAAAACCTATTCGTTAAGTTCGCATCTTGTACCAGACGCTGTGGGTAATAAAGGATACATACAAACAGGAAGTTTTACGCCTTGGCGAACAATTGTTGTAAGTGATGATGCGAGAAATGTTTTGGCTTCAAAAATGATATTGAACCTGAATGAACCTTGTAATTTTGAAGATACTTCTTGGATTAAACCAGTGAAATATATTGGTGTTTGGTGGGAATATTTTACAGGAGGAGGATCTACTTGGGCATATTCGGATAATCAAGATGTTGTTATTGGCTCTACCGATTTCTCTAAATTAAAACCTAATACTACGCATGGAGCGAATACCAAACATGTAAAAGAATATATCGATTTTGCTGCTATAAATGGTTTCGATGCCGTTTTGGTCGAAGGTTGGAACGAAGGCTGGGAAGACAATACTGCCTTTAAGAAAGAACGTATTTATAGTTTTACCAAAGCCTATCCCGATTTTGATGTAAAAGATTTAAGCGACTATGCGAATAAGAAGAATGTAAAAATTATTATGCATCATGAAACGACTTCTTCTACTGCCGAATATGAACGACAATTAAATGACGCATTAAACTTTATGGTCGACAATAATTATAATGCGGTTAAAACAGGATATGTTGGTCCAATTATTCCGAGGGGAGAGCATCATGACGGACAACAAATGGTGAATCATTATACGTATGTTGCTAAAGAAGCTGCGAAGCACAAAATCATGGTAAATTCACATGAAGCAGTTCGACCTACAGGATTACACAGAACTTATCCTAACTGGTTTGCACAAGAATCGGCACGAGGAACTGAGTTTGAAGCTATGGAAGGAATTCATCCTGATCATACTACAATCTTACCATTTACACGTCTTATGGGAGGGCCAATGGATTATACACCTGGAATTTTTCAGGGAGATTTATCAGTTTATGGATCTAAAAAGAACAAGCTAAGCACAACATTAGTAAAACAATTGGCATTGTATGTTACGATGTACAGTCCGTTGCAAATGGCAGCCGATTTACCTGAAAATTATATGCGTTTTAAAGATGCATTTCAGTTTATAAAAGATGTTGCCTTAGATTGGGATGAAACGTATATCCTCGAAGCAGAACCTGGTGATTATATTACCATTGCCAGAAAAACTAAAGGAAAACAAGAATGGTTTGTGGGCGGAATCACAGATGAAAATTCGCGTACAGCTACGATTGATTTTAGTTTCTTACCTGCAGGAAAATCATATACGGCAACGATTTACGAAGACGGAAAAACGGCAGATTACAAAACCAATCCGCAATCATATATTATTCGTAAAGTAACAGTAAATAGTAAAACTAAATTAAAGCAAAAATTAGCCGCAAGCGGTGGTGTGGCAATTTCTATAAAATAAACACAGTTTGTGTATGGTACGCGGATGATACGGATTTCCTAAAGGAAAGACGCTGATAAAAACGGATTTTTTATTTTAAGAATTGATTAAAAAATCTGCTCAATCTGCGAGAAAATAAAATCATTTTAATCTGTGGCTAAACTTTTCTCTCGCAGATCAAGCAGATTTAAGTTAGAGACAAAACAAAGTATTGTTTTAAAATCCGTGTTTATCCGTGTTTTCGCGATAGCGAATCCGCGTCATCCGCGTTCCTTTTTAGACAATCTCAAAAAAAACAATAATTTAAAAAAATAAAAAAATGAGCATAAAAATGTACCCTTTACAATTTGAACCAATCTTAAAAGAAAGAATCTGGGGAGGCGAAAAACTAAAAACAGTTCTTAATAAACCTATCGTTTCTAAAATTACGGGAGAGAGCTGGGAATTATCTACTGTAGAAGGCGATGTAAGCGTTGTTGCAAATGGAGAGCATAAAGGGAAATCTTTAACAGAATTAATAGAGAAACTACCAAACGAAATTTTGGGTACAAGGGTTTATAAACGCTTCGGAAATCAATTCCCATTGCTTTTTAAATATCTAGATGCTCGAGAAGATTTATCGATACAAGTTCATCCTAATGATGAATTGGCAAAGGAGCGCCATAATTCATTTGGTAAAACCGAAATGTGGTATGTGATGCAAGCAGATGCTGATGCAAGGATTATTGTGGGTTTTAAAGAAGATTCTAGTAAAGAAGAATATCTGGAGAATCTAACTAATAATACGTTGGTTTCTATTCTAGATGATGTTAAAGTCAAAGCGGGTGATGTGTTTTTTCTGGAAACAGGAACGGTTCACGCAATTGGAGCTGGATTGGTTGTAGCAGAGATTCAGCAAACATCGGATATTACCTATCGTTTATATGATTTTGATAGAGTAGATGCTCAAGGAAATAAAAGAGAATTGCATGTTGATTTGGCTTTAGATGCTATCAATTACAATAAAGTTGATACGCATAAAAAATACCAAAACATTTTAAATGAGTCTAATGTAGTTGTAGATTGTCCTTATTTTACAACTAATTTTATTCCGTTAAACGGTGAGGTTAAAGTAAATAAAAAAGGAGATACTTTTACAGTCTATATGTGTATTGAAGGAGTTTTTGAAATTGGATATGAAAATGCGATTTATCAATACAAAAAAGGAGATACAGTTTTAATTCCTGCCGCTATAGATGCATATGTGTTAAAAGGAGAAGCATCAATTTTGGAAGTCACTATTTCTTAAAGGAGGTTCTGAGGTACAAAGGTTCTGAGGTTCAAAGGTTCTGAGGTTCAAAGGTTCTGAGGTTCAAAGGTTCTGAGGTTCTGAGGTTTAAAGGTTCTGAGGTTTAAAGGTTTTGAGGTACAAAGGTTCAAAGGTTCAAAGGCTTTGATACCGATACTGATATTGTTACTGCTACTGCTACTGTTACTGTTACTGTTACTGTTACTGTTACTGTTACTGTTACTGTTACTGTTACTGTTACTGTTACTGAATACTGAAACTGAATACTGAAACTGTAAACTGAAACTGTAAACTGCAACTGTAAACTGAACACTAAACACTAAATACTAATTAATCGGTAAAGACTTATAATTGCTGATGATAATACTTATAATTGCCAATAAAATAATGGTTTATTCAAAAAAATAATTACAAAATCGTTTTAGTAACTATTTTTATATATATTTGTGATATAATTAATAACAGCTTAATAAAAAATTAACTCGCTAGATGAAAAAGATTACTATTAAGGATATTGCCACAGAGGCGCAAGTGTCTATATCTACTGTATCTTTTGTCATTAATGATAAAGGCGAAAAAATGGGAATTAGTCCTGCAGTTATTAAAAAAGTGCAAGAAGTTGCCGATAAGCTTAATTATCGACCAAGTATGATTGCGACAAGTCTTAGAACAGGAAAGACTAGATCTATCGGACTTATTGTTGAAGATATTTCGAATCAGTTCTTTGCAGATCTTGCCAGAGTTATAGAAGATGAAGCTAAAAGTATTGATTATAGAGTTTTTTATTGTAGTACAGGAGGAGATGATGAACGTTCTGAAGAGTTGATACATAGTCTTTTGCAGGCAAACGTTGATGGTTTTATAATTACACCAACAGAAAAGCTTGAAAAAAGCATAGATCTTCTTTTAAAATTGCAAAAACCAGTTGTATTAATAGATAGATATTTTCCTGGTCAAAAAGTGAGCCATGTAGTTATGGATAATTACGAAGGTTCACATTCTGCAACCAAATTTTTGTTAGAGAAAGGTCGAAAAAATATTGCTGTTGTTAACACTAACTCAGGAATGATTCAGATGAGACTTAGAGAAGACGGATATAGAGATGCTTTAAAAGAAGAAGGGATTTATGATGATTCGCTTGTGCTTCATATGGATTACAAGAGTAGCGAGGAAAGTAAAATTGCTGCCATATTAGATTTTATGAAAAAGAATCCAAAAATTGATGCTGTTTTATTCCTAGCTAACTATATGGGGCTTGCAGGGCTTCAGGCTTTTAGAGGTATGAAGTTTAGGATTCCAGAGGATATTTCGATTATTAGTTTTGATGATCATGATAGTTTTCGATTACATACTCCAACGATATCAGTTATTGCACAGCCAATTAAAGGAATAGCTGAAAATGCAATAAAATTATTGATGGATCAAATGACAGGAATTAAACCTTTTGTTATTGAAGGGATACGTAAAAAAGGAGATTTAATTATAAGAGAATCGGTATAATAAGATATCGTTTTTTGAAAAAAAGAAATGAAGAAAACGTTAGTTTTTTTTTATTCTTTTTACTAAATCGTTTTAGTAGGATTGTTATGAGAAATTAAAGGATTATTGATTTTTTTGACCTTTTTGCTAAATCGTTTTAGTGAATTTTAGTTGATGAAGTGGATAGTTAATTAGTTTTTTTTAAATGGTTGACTATATCGATTTCTTAGAATATCTGAAAAGGATTTTTTTTCGGAAAATAGGTAACATTCAGGATGAGGTCGACGGGTGCAGTATTAAAATTGAGTCCTCATTTTTTATTAATATTTCAAAAATAAACAAGTCAAACACAAACAAAAATCAAAACAAGGAAACCAAAAACAAACGCTTATGAAACAAATTTTAGCAGTGTTAGCGATGGTAATGTTAAGCAGTTTAGGGGCTGTGGCACAAAATCGATCAATAACTGGCGTAGTAGCAGATGCAGATAACAAAGGAATTGTTTCTGCCACCATTAAGGTAAAAGGAAAATCCATTAGTTCTATAACGGATTCTGAGGGGCGCTTTGCAATGACTATTCCAGAAGGAAAGGTTAGTCTAACAGTATCTTCTATTGGATTTATCACACAATCAATAGAAGTAGGCGAAAATGAAAAAAATATTAATGTAATATTATCTTCAAGTGTAGAAGAGTTAAAAGATGTTGTGATTACCTCATTTGGAGTAAAAAAACAAAAGAAAAGTTTAGGATATGCTGTTGGAGAACTCAAAGGAGATGATTTAACAAAAACTAAAGAAATTAACCTAGGAAATGCACTTCAAGGAAAAATAGCTGGGGTAAATGTTTCTGCACCTACTTCGGGACCATCAGGTTCAAGCCGTGTAGTAATTAGAGGAGCAACTTCGGCTTCGGGACTTAATCAGCCTTTGTATGTTGTAGATGGTATTCCTATTGATAATAGCCAACAAGGAAATGCTAATATGTGGGGTGGGGCAGATAAAGGAGATGGTATGTCTTCATTCAACCCAGATGATATTGCATCTATGTCTGTATTAAAAGGGAGTGCTGCATCGGCACTTTATGGATATAGAGGATCAAATGGAGTTATTTTGATTACAACTAAAAAAGGTAAAGCTGGTAAAGGAATAGGAGTTGATTTTAGCACGAATTCTACATTTAATACTCCAATAAATCTTTTAAAATGGCAAGATCAATATGGTACGGGTGAACCTTTAAATGGTGTTCCTACCAGATATAATAATTTGCAACAGCTTAGAGATAAATATTATAATGCTTGGGGAGATAAATATGATGGAACGCCTTCGCTTTCTCTTGATGGAAAAACTCGACCATATCAGGCGTATGGTAAAGATAACGCAGATAATTTTTACAGAACAGGATATTCTTTTAGCAATACTTTAGCAGTATCTGGAGGGAATGAAAATACAAATTTCAGATTGTCATTTGGAAATACAAAAGATGAGTCAATCTTGCCAGGAACAAACTTTAGAAGGAATAATGTTGCTTTAAATTTGAACTCAAGAGTAAATGAAAAGATAAGTATTGAGGCCAATGCACAATACATTTCTGAAAAAAGCCACAACAGACCCTATTTGAATGATTCTCCAAGAAACGCATCTTACCCTATTACTTTTTTAACACCAGCAACAGATATTAGATGGTTAAGTAATGGATATGATGCAAATGGAGGTGAAGCAGATTATTTTGGAGCTAACACCTATCAAACCAATCCTTATTTTGCAACGCAAGAAGATCTGAATAATGATCTTAGAAAACGTTTTATTGGTTCTACTAAAGTAAATTATAATATTACAGATAAAATTTACGCTAAAGCGGTGATCGGTATAGATGATATTAATTACGAATATACCGAAATTGAGCCTACTGGAATTAACTATCTTCCAGGGGGATCTTATGAAAATAGAGTTGAAACCCGTTCAGAGGTTAATGCATCTGGTTATTTAGGATATAAAGGCGATATAGCAAAAGACCTTACATTGGATGCTTTTGTTGGAGCAAATCGTCAGCATAACAGATTTAGCGGTATTAAAATGAAAGGAAATAACTTTATTGTACCGTTTAAATATTTTTATGGAAACACTATGCCAGACAAAACAGAGAAATTGTATTCAGAAAGTGAAGTAAACTCTCTTTTTTATTCTGCTGATTTAGGTTATAAAAATTTCTTATACTTAAATGTAACTGGTCGCGAAGATTGGTTCTCGACTTTAAATCCAGAAGACAACAGTACTTTTTATCCGTCTGTGAGTACAAGTTTTGTTTATTCAGAAGTTATTAATTTTCCTGAGTGGATGTCTTACGGTAAAATTAGAGCAGGTTGGGGTAACGTAGGAGGAGCATTACCAGATGCTTATGCTTTAGCTTTAACATATACTGCACCAGATGGACAAACAGATGCTCAGGGACAACCTATTTTAGGAGTTAATGGAGAAACCGTTCCAAATAAATACTTAAAACCATATAATGTAAGTACAATCGAATTTGGTTTTGAAAATACATTTTTCAATAATAGAGTTAGTACAGATTTGACTTTTTACCGTAAGAAAACAACTAATGATATCTCTGATGCCGATATTTCTCAAGCTTCGGGTTATAGAACGACCAAAATTAATGTGGGCGAAATACAAAATCAAGGAGTTGAGTTTGCTGTAAATGTAAAAGCTATAAAAACACCAAATTTTAGTTGGAATGTAGGTTATAATTTTGCTTATAATCAAAGTGAAGTACTTAGTCTATCTGATAAAATCAATACAAAAACACTTGAAAGAGATAGAAATTCAAACGCTTTTGTAGTTTTAGAAAAAGGACAACCTTTCGGAATAATTAAAGCATACGATTATTTAAGAGATGAAAATGGAAAAATCCTATTAAGTTCAGATGGTAAATTCATGAGAGGAGACTTAATTGTAGCTGGACAAGGAGTTGCTCCAACTTCAATGGGACTTTCAAATGATTTTACGTATAAAAATTTGACACTTTCGGTTTTTGTTGATGCTAAATTTGGAGGAGATATTTACTCAGCAACAAACCAAAAAGGAACAGAATATGGATTATCAGATAACACACTTGATGGACGTGAGGGAGGAATTGCAGTAACTGGTAAGGATCCTGCTGGAGGTGCTGTTAATGAGCAAGTTTCGGCTTATGATTACTGGAGAAGTTATAGCGATATAACATCAAATTTTGTTTATAATGCAGATTTTATTAAGCTAAGAGCTGTTTCTTTAAGCTATAATTTTCCGAAAGCATATCTTGCAAATTCACCATTTCAATCTATTAGTTTAGCATTCTCTGCACATAATTTGTGGACAATTTATAGTAATACACCTAATATTGATCCAGAATCAAATTATTCTAATAGTAATGCACAAGGACTTGAAAGAGCATCTATGCCTTTGACTAGAAACTACGGACTAACTCTTAATGTCAAATTCTAATAATAAAAATTGTAAGATGAAAAATAAATATATAAAACTATTTTGTATCGCAATTGTTAGTGCAATGACATTGACAGCATGTGATAACGGATTCGAGGAATTAAATAAGAATCCAAATGCCTTAACAGATCCCGCACCAAAATCGATGTTTACGCTTGCCGAAATATATATCGATGGACAAGATTATTCGAATACAAGAGGAAACAATGGATATGCAGCTCAAATAGTGCAACACTTTGCTTCATTAGGAGGACCAGGTTCAAAATATATCTATGTATCAGAGTATTCGGGCTCTTTGTTTGGAGAATCATACGGTAAGGGATTAAATCAAATTTTCCAGTTGTTATCAGTTTTACCAGATACGCCAGAAAATTCAAATATGATTCAGGCTTGTAGAATCATGAAAGTATTCATGTTCCAGAAATTGACAGATACTTATGGAGAAATTCCATATTTTGAAGCTGGTAAAGGATATAATGGAAACATTTTTGCTCCCAAATATGATACACAACAAGCCATCTACAATGATTTATTAAAAGAGTTAGATGAGGCAGGCAGTGCATTAGACGCTAATAAATCTTTTGTAGGTAATGCTGATTTATTTTACCAAAGTGATGTAGCAAAATGGAAAAAATTTGCGAATTCATTGATGTTGAGAGTGGCAATGCGTTTGTCTAAAGTAGATCCAGCAAAATCAAAGGAATTTGTAGAAAAAGCAGTTGCGAAAGGTGTTTTTAATTCAAATACTGATAGTGCAGTACTAAAACACGATCCAAGTCCACAAGGAGTTAAAACAAATCCAATTACTTCTTCTTGGGTTATGAATGACTTGAATAAAGGTGAAGCTAACATTAAATACAGTAAAACTTTTATAGATTTATTAAAAAATACAAATGATCCACGTTTAAGAATTTATGCTAAATTAGAAGCTTCAGGAGATAATAATCCTGCTAATCAACAAGGGCTTGCTAATGATGCAAAAGAATTCCCAGGTGGAGATAAAAAGCTTTTCTCAGACCCAAATACTTCTACAGTATTACGTTTAGATGCGCCAACTTTAATTATGTCTTATGCCGAAGTACAATTTTTATTGGCAGAAGCAGCAGTAAAAGGATGGAATGTTTCAGGAACAGCACAGCAACATTATGAGGATGGAGTAAAAGGAGCAATGCAAGGTTTAACCATTTTTGGAGACAAAGTGCCAGCAGTTACAACAGCAGAGTATGACGCTTATATTGCAGCTTATCCTTTTAAAACCACAGGAACAGAAGCTCAGAAAATAGAGCAGATTATAACTCAAAAATGGATTGTTTTATTATTTAATGGTTTCGAAGCTTTTTCTGAGTGGAGAAGAACAGGATATCCAGTTTTAGCACCAGTTAATGATCCTTTAGGTGATACTAATGGTATTATCCCAAGGAGATTAATATACGATCAAACAGAGTTAATAACAAATGGAGCCAACTACAAGGAAGCAATACAACGCCAAGGGTTAGACTTAATGACAACCAGAATTTGGTGGGACAAATAATTAATATTGGTTAGGTTAGTTAAAATAAGTCGGGTAGGAGGGTACCTCCCGGCTTATTTTTTAAATTTCTATTTTGATTATATAAAAAAACAGTTGTTATAAAGAGGTTAATATATTGTTTTTTTAGTACCTTTTTTTTCGCAAACAGTAAAATTGCTTTCGCTGAAAAAAATGGAATTACTTTTAATATAACTTAAGAATCTGGTGACATTGGTTATAGATTTTATATTGGATAAATAGATTTCTTAAAACATTAAAAACTGCTCTTGCAATATACTGTAGAGAATGCGTAAACAAGTTTAAGTTTGGCAGCTGTAAAAAAGAAAATATGTTTAGATATTTTTGTTAGTTACTTTAATTCTAAGATATAAAACTTAAAAGAGAAGGAATTAATTGTGAGGGCAATTATCCTTCTCCTCTGCCAACGCTTAATGACTACTATTCTTTACAAAAAAACACTTAAAAAAATTAGACCTAAATAATAATTTTATTACACAGTAAAAATGGAATGTAAAAAAAGCTTTTATTGGTTTGTCGGCATTTGTCTTGCAAATTTTTCATTTGCAGTTCGTGCTCAAAATATTGATATAAAAAAAGGTTGGGAATACCGCGAAACAAAAACTGAAAAATGGTATCCAGCAACAGTTCCTGGAGAGATACATACCGATTTGTTAAACAACAAATTAATATCAGACCCTTTTTATCGGGACAATGAGAAAAAACTAGAATGGATAGAAAAGAAAGATTGGGAGTATAAAACTAGCTTTCAGGTTACGCCAGCAACGTTTAAGAAAAAAAATGCAGAACTAGTTTTTGACGGACTAGACACTTATGCAACAGTTTACCTGAACAATCAATTGGTTTTAAAAGCGGATAATATGTTCCGCCAATGGAAAGTTGATGTAAAGAAAATAATCAAATCAGGAAATAATGATTTGGTAATCGTATTTAAATCAGCACAAAATGTAGTCGATTCGCTTGCCAAGAAAGATTTGCCATTTGTAATTCCAGATAATCCTCGTGCGTATGTGCGTAAAGCGCAGTATCATTTTGGATGGGATTGGGGACCAAAATTCACCACTTGCGGAATATGGAAAACACCACGATTAGAAGCTTATGACGAAAAAACTCCAGAGAAACCGTATGTACTTAACCGTAAAATAGAGTTAGTACAACAACCAGATAGCTTAGGAAAATCATTTTATTTTAAAATTGATGGAAAGCCTGTGTATATGAAAGGAGCCAATTACATTCCTTCGGATGCATTTCTTTCTAGAGTAACTAAAAAGGAATATGAGAAAGTAGTTGGTATGGCAAAAGATGCCAATATGAATATGCTGCGTATTTGGGGCGGAGGAGTTTATGAAGATGATTATTTTTATGACTTATGCGATAAATACGGAATTAATGTTTGGCAGGATTTTATGTTTGCAGGAACAATGGTACCGGGAGACGATGCTTTTTTCGACAATGTAAAAAAAGAAGTTCAATATCAAGTAAAACGCTTGCGTCATCATCCGAGTATTGTTTTGTGGTGCGGAAATAACGAAGCCGACGAAGCATTTAAAAACTGGGGATGGCAGAAAAGTATGAATATGTCCAAACAAGATTCAACACGTTTATGGAAAGATTATGTTCGTTTGTTTCAGGATAGTATCCCAAAATGGGTAAAAGAAGTTGATAATAAACGACCATACATTAGTTCGTCACCATTGTTTCACTGGTCGAAAGAAAAAAGTATTACCGAGGGTGATAGCCATTATTGGGGAACTTGGTGGGGATTAGAAGATGTAGAAGCGGTACAGAATAAAACAGGACGTTTTGTTAGTGAGTACGGAATGCAAGCGATGCCAAATTATTCGTCAATCGAAAAATTTACTCTACCAGAAGATCGATATTTATATTCTGATATTTTACAAGCGCATCAAAAAGCAGGAAAAGGATTCATGAAATTAGATTCCTATCTAAACCGTTATTTTATAGATTCGACCAAAATAAAGAAAATGAATGTCGAAGATTATACATACCTCACACAATGCTTGCAATATTATTCGCTTAAAAATATTATCGGAATTCACCGTTCTAAAGCACCTTATAATATGGGAACATTGGTTTGGCAACTTAACGATTGCTGGCCAGTAGCAAGTTGGAGTGTAACCGATTATTATGATCGCCAACCCAAAGCAGCTTGGTATGCCATGAAAGAAGCGTATCGTGATGATATAAAACCAGAAATTGATTTGACACGTCCGATAGATTTAAAACTGGAAGACCCAAAAATTACATGGAAAATACAAGGGAACAAACTGACTCTGAAAGCTTCAAAATTTGCTAAGTATGTAAATGTTTCCATAAAAGGATATACAGGAAAATGGAGCGATAATTACATCGACTTAAATGCTGGAGAAGAAAGAACAATTACGTTTGAAGGAAAAATAACAAAACCAGAAGTGAAAGTTTATTCTCTGTATGATGTTTTAAAGAGGTACTAAGGCTCTGAGGTACAAAGGTTCTAAGGGTTTTAGGGATAGAGGTTTTTTAGGGACAGAGGTTCAAAGGAACAAAGCGACAAAGCGACAAAGGTTTTCTGTAGAGACGCACCGCGGTGCATCTAATTTACTAACTCTGCGGTTAATTTTTACTTTAAAACAAAAGAAATTAACGAAAAACCTTTGCGACCTCTGCGTAAAACCTTGCGCCCTTTGCGGTTAAATTTTTATGTTAAAAATTAAAAAAATATCTGTGTAAATCAGTTTAATCTGTCTCATCTGTGGGCATTTACGCAAGTTAAATAAAAAACGAATAAAATGATTACAAAATATAAACACATTGTTTTCTCTATAATTATGCTGGTTAATTTACCTGCAATTTCACAGGAAAAGAAAGCAAAACAAACTAGTATAGATTATACCAAATATGTAGATCCGTTTATAGGATCTGCAGGACACGGACACGTATTTGTGGGAGCTAATGTTCCTTTTGGAGCAGTACAATTAGGACCAGTAAATATTTTTGAAGGTTGGGATTGGTGCAGTGGGTATAACTACGCCAGTAATACTATATTAGGATTCACACACACACATTTAAGCGGAACAGGAATTGGAGATTTAAACGATATCCTTTTGTTGCCAGTATCAGGAAAAGTGCCACTTACCAAAGGAACAAAAGAAGATATGGTTACTGGTTATGGATCTTATTTCTCTCATAAAAACGAAGTAAGCAAAGCAGGATATTACAGTGTTTTACTCGATAAATATAAAATAAAAGCAGAGCTAACTGCTAGTGAAAGAGTAGGTTTTCATAAATACACGTTTAATACCACTACAGATAATCACGTATTATTAGATCTTGCCGATGGCGTAGGATGGGATAAACCAGTAAAAACATTCATAAAAAAGATAAACGAAACTACCCTTGTAGGATATAGATATTCTGCAGGTTGGGCTACTGATCAACGTATCTTTTTTACAATCGAATTCTCTGACCCAATTGCTAATATGGCATTGTACGATAACACAACAGCAGTTGCAGGTAACGAAGGCGAAGCAGTACGAATGAAAGCAGTTTTAGATTTCAAGGCTTTAAAAAACAAACAAGTTTTAGTAAAAGTTGGAATATCTCCAGTAAGTTATGAAAATGCTGCTGCAAATATCAAAGCGGAGATTCCGAATTGGGATTTTAATGCAGTAGTAAAAGAAGCAACTTCAAAATGGAACAAAGAACTCAATAAGATACAGATAAAAGCAGATGATAAAACCATGAAGGTTTTTTATACTGCCATGTATCATACGATGTTTGCACCATCAATCTTTAATGATGTAAATGGAGATTATAGAGGAACAGATAAAAAAGTATACGAAAAAGCAAATTTCACCAATTACACTACTTTTTCACTTTGGGATACGTATCGTGCATTGCATCCTTTATACACGATTACGCATCCAGATAAAATCAATGATATTGTTAAATCATTTTTGGCAATCTACGAGCAACAAGGCAGATTACCAGTTTGGCACTTAATGGGGAATGAAACCAATACAATGAATGGTAATCACTCGATTGCAGTTATTGTAGATGCCTACATGAAAGGATATAGAGATTATGATGTGGCATTAGCTTATGAAGCCATCAAAAAAACAGCTATGCAAACGCGCGAGGGAATGGATTATGTTCAAAAACTAGAATATATTCCTGCGGATAAATTGTTGGAATCAGTTGGGAATGCTTTAGAATATGCTATTGATGATTATTGTATAGCATTAATGGCAAAATCATTGGGTAATACAGATGATTATAACTATTTCACCAAAAGAGCCAATTTGTACAAGCTTTATTTCGATAAAGAAACCACATTCATGAGAGGAAAGTTAACCGACGGAAATTGGAGAACACCATTTAACCCGCTTTCATCAGCACATCGTAAAGACGATTATGTCGAAGGAAATGCGTGGCAATACACATGGTTAGTACCACAAGATCCTTACGGTTTAATAGAATTATTTGGAAGTGAAGATAAATTTCTTGCCAAGTTAGATTCATTATTCCTGATAACAGATAAAGTAGAAGGCGAAGAAATTTCACCAGATATCAGTGGATTAATTGGGCAATATGCACAAGGAAACGAACCAAATCATCATATTCCATATTTGTATGCATATGCAGGACAACCTTGGAAAACGGCTAAACTAATTCGTGAAATTGATGAGAAATTCTACTCGACAAAACCAGATGGATTATGTGGAAACGAGGATTTAGGACAAATGTCGGCTTGGTATGTATTCTCATCAATGGGATTCTATTCAGTTAATCCCGCAAATGGAATTTATGTATTAGGAAGCCCGTTAGTAAATACCGCTACAATTCATCATAAAGAAGGTATTTCATTTACATTGAATGCAGTAAACAATAGCAAAACAAATATCTATATCCAAAAAGCAGAGTACAACGGAAAACCATACACAAAATCATACATCACACACGATATGATTGTAAAAGGTGGAGAACTAAAATTGTATATGGGAAGCAAACCATCGGTAACTTTTGGAGTAAAGAAAGAAGACAGACCGCTTTAATTTTAGAATATAGATTTTAGATTTAAGAAGTCAGAAGATTTTAGTCGCAGTTTACAGTCACAGTTTTTAGCCTAAAGCCTATAGCTTAAAGCCTAAAGCAAAAAAATAAAATATGAAAATAAAGAGTTTAATTTTTTTAGGGATATTACAATGCTGCATTTTTGTAAATGCACAAGTTAAAACTTTAGATCCAGTAGAATATGTAAATCCATTAATGGGAACACAGTCTTTGCATAGTCTTTCTAACGGAAATACCTATCCTGCAATTTGCAGACCATGGGGAATGAACTTCTGGACACCACAAACTGGAAAAATGGGTGACGGATGGGCGTATGTTTATACTGCCGAAAAGATTAGAGGATTCAAACAAACACATCAACCTTCGCCTTGGATGAATGATTACGGACAGTTTTCGATCATGCCAGTAACCGGAAAGCTGAGTTTTGCAGAAGACGAAAGAGGAAGCTGGTTCAGCCATAAAGCTGAGGTTACCAAACCTTATTATTACAGTGTATATCTGGCCGATTATGATGTTACAACAGAAATTACAGCAACAGAAAGAGCAGCACATTTTCAGATTACATTTCCAGAAAACGAACAATCTTCAATTGTAATTGACGCATTTGATAAAGGTTCTTATATCAAAATCATTCCATCTGAGAATAAGATTATAGGATATACAACTCGTAATAGTGGTGGTGTTTCAGAGAATTTTAAGAACTATTTTGTATTGGAATTCGATAAGCCATTTTCGACAAATTATACATGGCACGATAAGGTTTTAGAAAAGGATAAACTAGAATTAAAAGACAATCATGTAGGCGCAATAGTTGGTTTTAAAACTAAAAAAGGAGAGAAAGTAAACGTAAAAGTAGCATCATCTTTTATCAGCATAGAACAAGCAGAGCTGAATTTGAAGAACGAATTAGGAAAAGCAACTTTTGATGAAACTGTAGCTGAATCAAAACAAGAATGGAACAAAATTTTAGGAAAACTCACAGTAGAAGGAGGTAGCGAAGAACAGTTAAAAACTTTTTACTCTTGTTTATACCGTACCGTTTGTTTTCCACAGAAACAGTACGAAATAGATGCTGATGGTAAAATTATGCATTACAGCCCTTATAATGGCAAAGTGTTACCGGGTTATATGTATGCTGGGACAGGATTTTGGGATACTTTCAGAGCTTTATATCCTCTGCTTAATTTAATGTATCCTTCGATAAATAAAGAAATGCAAGAAGGATTAATCAATGATTACAAAGAAGGCGGATTCTTGCCAGAATGGTCAAGTCCAGGGTTTAGAAATGTAATGGTTGGAAATAATTCGGCATCAGTAGTTTCAGATGCTTACATAAAAGGATTGCGAGGATATGATATAAACAAATTGTACGAAGCCTTGTTGCATGGAGCCAATAATGAAGGTCCAATGGATGCAGTAGGAAGAAGAGGAGTGGAGTATTACAACACTTTGGGCTATGTTCCTTATGATGTTAAGATTAATGAAAATGCAGCCAGAACATTAGAATATGCTTATGATGATTTTACGATTTGGAAATTGGCGAAAGCTTTAAACCGTCCGAAAAAAGAAATTAGTTTATTCGAAAAACGAATGATGAACTATAAGAATCTTTATAACCCAGAAATCGGATTGATGAGCGGTAGAAATAAAGATGGAAGCTTTCCGAAAAATTTCAATCCGTTTAAATGGGGAGATGCATTTACTGAAGGGAATGCGTGGCATTACAGCTGGAGTGTTTTTCATGACGTAAATGGTTTGATTGATTTAATGGGTGGCGAGAAAAAATTCACAGCCAAATTAGATGCTGTTTTCACAACTCCTCCAGTTTTTGATGATAGTTATTACGGAGCAGTTATTCATGAAATACGCGAAATGCAAATCATGAATATGGGACAATATGCACACGGAAATCAGCCTATCCAACACATGATTTATTTGTATAATTATGCAGGCGAACCTTGGAAAACGCAATATTGGTCCAGAGAAGTAATGGATCGTTTGTACAAACCAACTCCAGATGGATATTGTGGAGATGAGGATAACGGACAAACTTCGGCTTGGTATGTTTTCTCTGCAATGGGATTTTATCCAGTTTGTCCCGGAACAGACGAATATGTTCTAGGAGCACCATTATTTAAGAAAGTAACTTTACAATTAGAAAATGGAAAGCAACTTATTATAAACGCACCAAATAATTCAGAAACAAACAAATACGTTCAGGATTTAAAATGGAATAATGCAACTCATACCAAAAATTATATTAATCATTTTGACGTACTAAAAGGTGGTGAATTAAATTTTGACATGAACAGCAAACCTAATTTACAAAGAGGAACTTCAGCAAGTGCCTACCCATATTCTTATTCAACTTCAAAATAATACTATGCAATCACGTAGAAAATTTATAAAAAACACAGGAATTTTTTCAGCAGGATTATTGGCACTTCAAACTGATGTTTTCGGAATGCAATCGGATGCTTTTAATTTTGCACTAAAAGATTTTATTACCAAAAGACCACCATTAGCCGAAAGAAAATTCACAAGTAAAGCCATTGAAGCAGCTATTGTAAGAATCAAAAAACAAATTGCAAATCCAGAGCTAGCTTGGTTGTTCGAGAACTGTTTTCCTAATACATTAGACACAACTGTCGATTTTGAAATCATCGATGGTAAACCAGATACGTATGTAATTACAGGAGATATTGATGCGATGTGGTTACGTGATAGCACAGCACAAATATGGCCATATATCCCGTTTGTAAAAGAAGATAAAAAACTAGCCGAATTGGTAAAAGGAGTAATCAACCGCCAAACGAAATGTATTTTATTAGATCCTTATGCAAATGCTTTTTACAAAGATTTTAATCAGGTAAGCGAATGGAAGAATGATATGACCAAAATGCAACCTGGTATTCACGAACGAAAATGGGAGATTGATAGTTTGTGTTACCCGATACGATTGGCACACGGATATTGGAAGGAAACAGGAGACATCAGTTTGTTTGATAGCAAGTGGAAAGAAGCGATGCTTTTGGTACTACAAACTTTTAAGGAACAACAACGCTGGACTGATAAAGGGCCATACAATTTCCAGAGAGTAACAGCTTGGGCTACAGATGGTGTACCATTAAGCGGTTACGGATATCCTGTAAAACCATGCGGATTAATTGTTTCGACTTTCAGACCAAGTGACGATAGTACTTTATTCGGATATTTAATTCCGAGTAATATGTTTGCTATCGAAGTATTAGGATATCTACAGGAAATATTCTCTTTACCAGCATTAAAAGACAATGATTTAGTAGCCAAAGCTAAAGAATTGCAAGGGCAAGTTCAGAAAGGATTAGAAGAAAATGGAATCATCGATCATCCAAAATTTGGAAAAATTATTGCTTTTGAAGTAAATGGATACGGAAGTTTTCATATGATGGATGATGCCAATGTTCCTTCATTATTATCATTACCCTATTTAGGAGCTATTGAGCCAGACAGTCCACTATATTTGAATACGCGTAAAGTAGTACTTTCAGAAAACAATCCATTTTTCTACAAAGGAAAAGCAGGAGAAGGTGTTGGAGGTCCACATACAGGAACAGATACCATTTGGCCTATGAGTATTGTATTGAGAGCTATAACTAGTGTCGACGAAAATGAAATAAAACATTGCATTAGCAATTTGATAAAAACAAATGCTGATACAGGATTTATGCACGAGTCATTTCATAAAGACGATGTTACTAAGTTTACCCGAAAATGGTTTGCTTGGGCAAATACACTTTTTGGAGAAATGATAGTACACACAAGCATTCATTACCCACAAATTTTAAAAGACAAAAACATTTAAAAAACTAAAAATATTTGCCATTAAGAGATTAATAAAAATTGAGTTTTTTTAGAATCGAGAAGATATTTACCATTAAGAGATTAAGAAAAATGAAGCAGTTGGACTTAATAAACTTAATTTCTTAATGGTAAAAAATAAAAATCAAACTAAATTTTTAAACTCTTAACGGTTCAATTCCAAAATACAAAAGAATGAATAAAGAATATGCCGTTGGATTAGACATTGGGGGCACACATATTACTGCAGCGGTTATAGATATAACAGATATGAAAGTGATTGATTTTTCATTGCATAAAGAGTCTTTTGACTCTAATTTGCCAGTGGAAGAAGTGATGACTATTTGGGAAAAAGCAATTCGTACCTCAATCGAAAATTCCAAAGTTGAGAACACCACAGGATTAGCAGTGTGTATGCCAGGCCCATTTGATTATACGAATGGAGTTTGCTGGATAAAAGGACAATCAAAATACGAACATTTTTACGGATTAAATGTTAGAGATTTATTTAAAGATAAATTGAATCTTTCAAGTGATTTTCCGATTTTTTTCGAGAACGATGCGGTTTGTTTTGGTAAAGGAGAAGTTTTTAAAGATACTGAGAACCTTTCTAAAAAAGTAATGGCAATTACATTAGGTACAGGACTTGGTGCTTGTTTTATAGACAAAGGAGAGTCAATTAGTACAGGCGATTTAGTACCAAAGGATGGTGAAATATACGACCTTCGATATAAAGAAGGAATAGCCGAAGATTACGTTTCTGCACGCGGACTTATAGCTGGTTATTTCGCTTTAAGCGGAAAAGAAATAAACAATGGATTAGAACTTTTTAATTTGGCTACGGCTGGAGATACAATGGCTAAAAAAGCTTTTGAACAAATGGGGGAAGATTTAGCCGTAATAGTGCTTCCGTGGTTAGCGACTTTCTCAGCCGATAGTTTTATTATAGGAGGAAAGATTGCAAATGCCAGTGAATTTTTCTTGCCGTTTTTTAACAAAAAAATAAAAGAAGCAGGAAGTAATGTTACAGTATCTATTTCTACAGATAATGAAAAAGCAGCTTTATTAGGTGCTACAAGTATGCTTTATAAAGCTTAGATTTGATTATATTAGATGATTTTTTTAGCCACAGATTTAAGGATTAAAAAAGATTTATTGATAAGAATTTCTATGCTGTAAGGTTTCCGAAATCTTGTAGACAAAATAAGTCCCAGCGGGACGATATATTTATAGAAAAAAAAATATTCCAACAGAAACCCCATCGGGGTGGTATTTTAGTAATTAAAATAAAAATGTAGATGTCGCTCCGCTGGAGCTTTAACTAGAAAATGTATATATTGGCTATAAATATTGCGCTCCGATGGAGTTTTTAAGGGAATTCCGATATTACTTATATGGTTTAAATTTATTTTAGTGTTTAATGCGAGAGTAAAACAATTTTACTGCAGATTAAAAAATCCTTTTAATCTTTTAATCTGTGGCTAATAAAACAAACATATTTAGTAGGTTAACAAAAATATAGATATGACAAACTCAAATCGTCGAAATTTTATAAAAACAGCAGCAATAGCTTCAGTTGCCGTAGCATTGCAATCTTTCAATTCAGATTCGAAAGAAGAAGAAAAAGTTTTGATATCTAAGAAAGTAAAAAAGCCAATTGTGCTCTCTACATGGAAGTTTGGAATTCCTGCAAATGAAGCTGCTTGGGAAGTTTTAAAAAGAAAAGGAAGCGCTCTGGATGCTGTAGAAGCAGGAGTAAAAATCCCAGAAGGCGACCCCAAAGAACGAAGCGTTGGTTATGGCGGACGTCCAGACAGGGATGGTCGTGTAACGCTGGATGCTTGTATCA
Organism: Flavobacterium frigoritolerans; assembly: GCF_025847275.1. Classification (GTDB taxonomy): domain Bacteria; phylum Bacteroidota; class Bacteroidia; order Flavobacteriales; family Flavobacteriaceae; genus Flavobacterium; species Flavobacterium frigoritolerans. Next base: position 12,852 of record NZ_JAOZEV010000015.1, on the reverse strand, counting down.
TGGATGAAAATGCCAATATTGGTTCAGTAGCTTCTTTAGAATATATAAAACATCCCATTTCGGTAGCAAGAGCCGTAATGGAAAAAACGACTCATGTAATGTTAGTTGGTGATGGCGCTTTGCAATTTGCATTAACACAAGGTTTCAAAAAAGAAAACCTGCTAACAGAAGAGTCAGAAAAAGAATGGAAAGAATGGCTGAAAGACAGCAAGTACAAACCAATTGCCAATATCGAGAATCACGATACTATTGGAATGATTGCTTTGGATGCCAACGGAAATCTTTCGGGTGCGTGTACCACAAGCGGAATGGCTTTTAAAATGCATGGACGCGTTGGAGATTCTCCAATTATAGGAGCAGGTTTATATGTTGATAACGAAATAGGAGCTGCAACAGCTACAGGACATGGAGAAGAAGTAATCCGAATTTCAGGTTGCCATCTCGTTGTAGAGTTAATGCGACAAGGGAAATCACCTCAAAAAGCCTGTGAAGAAGCTGTAGCAAGAATTGTAAAACTAACCAAGAACAGAAACAAAGATTTAAAAGATATTCAGGTAGGATTCATCGCCTTGAATAAAGCAGGGGAATATGGTTCTTATTGTATTCAAGGAGGTTTTAACTATGCGGTTTATGATGATACAGGAAATAAATTAATCGATGCCGATTATTTTCTGAAGTAAAATAGTAGTTAACTCATAAAGAGTTAAATGTTTTTTAATGCGCAAATGTCTTTGAATTTGCGCATTTTTTATGTTTAGATAATGAGAATAAATAGAAGTCAGAATTAGGCAATATTTTCCAATCCACCCGGAAATGGTCTGTAGGCATAATAATGCAAGACTTCTTCGATAGCCATTTTTAGCGCTTCGTTTATAGGGAGTAATTTAATTCCCATTTTAAGATCAATTTGCGCTAGACGCATATAATAATCGGTAAAAATAGGTACGTTTTTTCCTTTATTGATTAATTCTTCGGCTGTTTGAAAGTTTTCTTGTTGTTCTTCTTTTATAATTTTGCAGGTTGCTAATCGTAATTTTCCATATTTATCAGTGTTTGCAGCATAACCAAAAAGGCGGCATATTAATCCACGATAACGATAATTGGTACAGTTTCCTTTGTGATGTTCTAAAACAGAGAGAGGATGGTATAAGTGGCAATAATTACTAGAAGAATTATTTAGTTGTGTTAAGGTTTCTTCGGCTTTGCCATTCAAGAACAAATGAAATGCCCAAGGTAAGAATTCTAAAGGAGAAGCGTCTATACTTGGGTTGGAACAGCATTTGCCGCAACCAGCGTTGCAAAACAAATGGGTTTCAGATTTAAAAGCAGTAATTTCAATCTCAAGGCGGTCAAACAATGCTTCAACGAGCCGAACTTTATGTTCTATTGCCATTTTTTTGTGTAAGGTAGGCTAATAGAAATGGCTCATGCTATACTATGCTTTTTTTTGTGAATAGATTTTAAAAGACTCAATGGTTCTGAGTGGCAAAGGTTCAAAGGTTTTAGGAAAGGTACTGAGATACTAAGAAGCAAAGTTGCATAGTTTACAAAATAAAAAATGTGATTTTTTTAGGTTATTATATTTGTTTCTAAAAGAAACAGTCTAAGAATCTCCATAAGTAGTTTCTTAATTTTACCCTTAGGGATTGGTTCTAAGTTAGAAAGAAAAGTTAGCAGTAAAGTATAAGGCTAGAGAGTTTTTGTCTACGCAAACTTAGTGCCATTGAACCTTAGTACCTTTCCTAAAACCTTTGTACATTTGCCCCTTTAAAAAAAAGCCCTAAAACCCCATATGAAACGAGAACATTATATTCCCTTTAATAAGGAATTCTTACTCGAACAACAAATAGCAACTATCTGTGAAGACCCAAAAAAGGTTGATGATTTTAAAAAGTTATTTGATATAATCGAACATTATTATCATTATGAAGCTTTTAATCTTAACCGAAATCTAAAACAAAATTATGCTTTATTTGACCCAGATTTAACCGCAAAAGAGCGGGAAGGATTCATTGGTAAAAGTGATTTTGGAGTTTTTAAAGAAACACTTCATACAGTTCTGGAGCATGGTAATTACAGACGTATTGATAAAGAAACTTTGGATAATGCTTTTAAAGATTCTGATTTAATAGGGCTAAATCTTGCTATAGATTTTAATGCATTTAAAGATTATGAATTGTATGTTCGAGGAAGTCATAAGGCTAAAGAAACGGTAACGAAATTTGTTTTTTGGAAGAAAGAAATAGAGATTGAATACTATGATCGTGTTATGATTTATCTCAATTATAACGATGCCGATTATCTTAACTCAAAAAAAGTAAAATTAGGGAAGATGCCTATTGATCCGGGATCTATAATTTTAAAAATTTTTAAGCGTGTTCCTAAAAATGATCTGGAAACGATATTCCCAAATGCGATTCCCATGATGTCGAATACAGATAAATTATTGCTCTGGGTTCCTGGAATTTTTGGAGGAGTATCTTTATTGAGTACTACAGTAATTCCGGCGTTAATTGGTATGTATGGAGCCTATCAATCGGGGGAGGCAATTGATTTATTAAATAGTAAAACTTCACTTAATCAAGGTTTAATTGCATTAGGAATACTATCTGCGTATTTATTTCGCCAATACAGCAATTTTGTAAATAAGAAGATTAAATATTCCAAAATGCTTTCAGATAGTCTTTACTTTAAGAATCTGGGAAACAATAGTGGTGCATTTTATTCTTTGTTGAATTCTTCAGAGGAAGAAGTGCTTAAGGAAACTATTTTGGCGTATGCATTTTTAAGCAGAAGCATGGAGCCTTTAACTGCAGAAGAATTAGATTATCAAATAGAATCATGGTTTTTGACAAAATTAGATACCGATTTAGATTTTGATGTAAATGATGCTCTGTTAAAATTAAAAAGTATCGGACTTGCTTTAGAAATAAATGAAAAGTGGGAAGTGATTTCGCTTGATAAAGCACTCATCAAAATTGATGAATTATGGGATGGGGTTTTTGATTATAATAGTTGAGGTTCAAAGGTTCTGAGGTTCTGAGGTTCTGAGGTTCTGAGGTTCAAAGGTACAAAGGTTCTGAGGCTCAAAGGCTCTGAGGCTCAAAGGTTTTTTGAAGAAAAGGGACAAAGGTACAAAGGCTCTGAGGTACAAAGGTTGTTTAGTTTGCGGATAAAACGATCTTAGTCTTTTTTGGCTATTTGATTTCTTTTAGCGTAAACCAATCCTAGTATTCTTTATTCCCCTAATATTTATCCAAACCCAAAACCTTTGTACCTTTGTACCTTTGTACCTTTGTACCTTTTCTTCAAAAAAACCTCAGCACCTCAGCACCTTTCCTGAAAAAAAAACTTTTGCATCTTCCATAAAATTTATTAGATTTACGTTTACCTAAATCCTGTAATATGAGAACGTTAGAACAATGGTTTGAAGAATATGCAGTAAGTCATCAGAACCCAATGAATAAAGCAATACATTATATATGTGTGCCTGCTATTTATTTTTCGATTGTGGGATTATTAATGAGTATTCCGAGTAGTTTTATTGCCAATATTTTAAAATTGAATGCTCCAATAATCGAAAATTGGGCTGTGGTAGTATTGCTTTTTGTACTTGTTTTTTATATTCGATTATCGGTTGCAATGGCTTTTAAGATTGCAATATTGTCAGCTATTTGTCTGATTGCGAATTATTACATTGGACAAGTTTTTCCATTATGGATTTTTTCAATTGGTGTTTTTGTTATTGCATGGGTTGGGCAATTTTACGGACACAATATTGAAGGCAAAAAACCTTCTTTCTTAAAAGATCTTCAGTTTTTAATGATTGGCCCAGCTTGGGTGGTTGAGAATTTATTTTCTAAGAAAAAAAACTAAAGAACTAAACTTCTATGAAGTAAAGGTTTATAATTCCTATTTTGGATTACTAAATGGATGACAAATAGCTATTTCATGAGTGAAGTTGCTGCTATAAAACCTTAAGCGAATGGGCTTAAATTAGTATTAAATCCAAAACTGATATTTCTGTTATAAAAGGGCAAAGCAGACTAACTACTATTTCTTTAGCTTTTGTAAAACTCGCAGCCACTTGATTAGCCTGATTCTTAATTTGACTAGGTGGATAACCAAAATATTTACGGAATGCTGTACTAAAATGATTTGGAGTTTTATATCCTAAAGATTCTGCTACTTGATATATATTAAGTTCGTCTTTTAGTAATTTTTGTTTGGCTTCGTTCATTTTTAGTTCGTTTAAATATCCAAAAACGGTTGTGCCAAATAGTTCTTTAAAGTATTTCTTTAACTTGAATTCGTTGGTTCCTACCTTACGGGCAAGATCAATTAGAGAACAAGGGGTAATAATATTTTGTGTAACCAATTCTCTTGCATGGTGCATTCTTTCTATATCAATTTTTGGAATCTTAATAGAATTGTCTTGTGTTTGGGTTAACTGTTCTACTTGTAGCAACAATAATTCTGTAACTTTAGTTTCCATGTACATTCTACGGAAATGTCCTGTTCTTTCGCAAGAAACAATATCTCTTACGGTAGTCAGAATTTCTGGTGACATGATTTCGCTATATTTTATTTGTTTTGCAGGATTTTCATTAGAACAGGTCGTGATAAATTCGAAATCTAAATCTAATGAATCTACAAGGTTAGTGTAGTTGTCTTGAGGAATTAATATCGACAGGTATTCCAAGACTGTTGAGGTAGCAGGAAGTTTTGCCAGTTTTGTACCTGCTGGCAAGTAGTGTATTTGATGATGCATCAAATTAGAACATCCTTTCATAAAAAAGAACATTTGTATGACAGGTTCGTCCGTATAATATTCAAGTTTTATAGGCTTAAGTAAATCTACTTCAATATAATTTATAAAAAAGGTTCCAGCTAAAGTATGACTATCCTTTATAGTTCCATATTCTGGGTCATTATAGGTATTGATTTCTTCAATAAGCTCACAAGTTTGGGCATCTTCACTAAAAAACACCTTGTCACAGAGTTTATAGTTAATATCTTTTATCGTGGTTTTAAGTTGCATGGAAATTCTTACTTTGAGATAATGCAAATATACACTTAATATTCCATATATGTATTGAGTCTAAATAAAAACAATCCTTTTTGTGTATGTTATAATCCTTAATTGAAACCCTTATCCTGAGAGACTAGAGGTAAGTTTGCACGTAAATTAATAATGCCAATTTTACTTTGTAATGGGTTTCAAAAACTACATAGATTGTCTTATAGCAATCAAGAATATAATAACTGCTTGTATAATAAATAGTTCTGATTCTGTTTTTAGGTTGGATATAATGACTTTTTTTTCGAAAAATGAAAATGGTTTAACTTTTAAAAAGAATAGTTCTTTATTGAAATCTTTAAAATACAGCCTATTTTTTATTTCTATATTTTTTTTACCATCAGGTTTATTAGCTCAAAAGGGAACTCTTTCGGGGGTTTTAAAATTAGAAAATGGAACGCCGATTACTTATGCAGCGGTTGCTGTTAAAAACACTAATCATCAGATGATTACTGATGATGAGGGTAAGTTTGAGTTTAGAGGTTTGGTTTATGGGAAGTATGAAATTGAAGTAAGCTCTATCGAAATTACCCGAAAAAGTATTAATGTACATTTTAAAGGGAGCAACGAAAGGATAGTTTTAATTGTTGAACCTTCGGAAAGTTTAGGCTTAAAAGAAGTCATAATAAATGTTAAGACTGAGAAAAAAGAGGTAGAGACAAAAGGGTTTGCTGTAAATGTGATCGAAACTCAAAAGATGGCTATGCAATCGATACAAACTAATGAACTGCTAGACCGTTCAGCAGGAGTTCGTATTAGACAAGATGGTGGATTGGGATCTAAGATTGATTATAATATTAATGGTTTATCAGGTAATGCTGTTAAGGTTTTTATTGACGGTATTCCTGCTTCAAATTTTGGTTCATCATATTCTTTAAATAGTATTCCTCCTGCTTTAATTGATCGTATTGAAGTTTATAAAGGGGTAGTTCCTGCTAATCTTTCTGAGGATGCTTTGGGCGGAGCGATAAATATTATTTTAAAGAAAAAAACTAGAAATTCTCTTGTAACATCTTATTCTCTAGGTTCATTTAATACGCACCAATGGAATATTGCAAGCAATTACCGAAAAGAGAATGGACTTACAGTTGATGCTTCGGCTTTTTATAATTATAGTGATAACAATTATGAAGTTTGGGGAAAAAGCATCACTTTCAAGGATTATACAGGTAAAACTACAAGTAACCATCATGCAAAACGTTTTCATGATGCTTATAAATCATACGGAACCAAGGTAGAAGTTGGTTTTACAGATGTAAAATGGGCCGACAGATTTATGATTGGGGGGATTTTATCTAAGGATTATAAAGAAGTTCAGCATGGTATTACAATGGATAATGTATATGGTGACCGTCATACCAGACGTAATTCTAGTATTGCTACATTGACTTATAGTAAGAACGATTTTTTGGCAAAAGGATTATCATTTAAAGCAGATGCTAGTTATTCTTATCTAAAAAGACAAGCAATAGATACTGTAGGTGTTATGTATGACTGGAGAGGAAAACCATTGATGTATCCTGATGGAACTTATGTAAAATATACTAGTGGAGCTGAGGTTTCTAGTGCTAAAACTTTGGGAATTAATACTGATAAGACCTTGTTTGTTCGTACAAACTTAGGATATACTATTAATGATAATAACACGATATACGCCAATTATATGTATAATAATTTTATACGTGGCATATCAGATGAATTACAACCTTTAGGACTGCAATTATTAGAGAATACAAGAGATTTACAAAAAAACATCGTTTCGTTTACTTATGAGAATCTTGCTTTTTCTCAAAAACTAAGAACTAATATTTTTTATAAACATTATTTTCAAAAGGCTACTTCAAATGAGCCCTACAGGAATGATATTATTACGGGTGTACCTAATTACGAAAAGAGAGAATTTACTAAAAAATCTGATTTTAGCGGATATGGTATTACTTTATCTTATGAGCTAAATCCTAATTTGTATTTATTGGGATCTGCAGAAAAAGCAATGCGTTTGCCTAGTGCCAACGAATTATTTGGTAATGTTAATGATAATTTACTTGCGCCGGCAGGAGAACTAAAGCCTGAAACGAGTTATAATGTAAACATAGGAGTAAATTGGGCTGGATTAAAATTTGATAATCATTCTATTAGGTTAAATACATCTCTTTTTTACAGAGATACAAAAGGAATGATTCGAGAATCGATAAGAGCAGGAAGCTTTACCTATTCGCAATTTGAAAACTTAGAGAATGTAATGTCTCGCGGTATAGATGCTGAGATAATTTATGACTATGCCAAGAAGTTTAATCTCTCTTTTAATATATCAAAATTTGAGTCTTTGTTTAATACCAGATTTGATGCCAATGGTGCTCCATATTTATTTTATCGTATGCAAATAAGAAACGAGCCTTCGTTTAAATTTAATATCAATGCAATTTATTATCAGGATGATTTATTTGCAAAAAAATCAAAGGCTTCTATTTATTATAACATCAGCTACGTAGATGAATTTCTTAGAAATTGGGCAAACGTAGGAGGAAAAAATCTAGACTATATTCCAACACAATTTTCTAATAGCATAGGGATTGCCTATACTTTTCCATCTAATAAATTCACAATTAGTGTGGATGCAAAAAACATATTTGACCAACAAATATTTGACAATTTTGGTTTACAAAAACCAGGTCGTGCATTTTATGCCAAATTAACATATTCATTAACTTCAAAATAATTAATCGCAATGAAAATTAAATTTAGAAATTTAAAAAGTACATTATTCTCAGGGGCTTGTGCAATAGCATTACTAAGCTCATGTAGTAATAATGATAGTAATGAGGATATTGCACCAACATTACCCGTAACAAAAGATTTTCAGATGGTATTTGCTAGTGGTTCTGGGAGTATTTCTGGTACTTATCTTCAGGGGGTTACAGATCTTTCTAAAGGCGAGGTATCATTTTCTGGAAAAGGGTATTCGATGACATCATCGCGTACAGCCAGAGTATTTACATCTACAGATGGTTCGATCGTTTACAGTCTTAATTATACAGTGGGTACTATTGATAAGTTAACGTATCATGGCGGACAAAATTATAAAATGGTAACTACTATAGACGCTTCTATTCCATTGGGGGTAAAGGCTGTTCGTTTTACTAAAATGAATGACAAAGTGGGTTCTGTACACAGTATTGCTGCTATTCCATTATATGCAGGAGCTAATAATACAGAGTATTTAAAGCACAAAATGACTGTAACTATTGGTCTTCTTGATTTAGAGGCAATGTCAATAGGAAACAATTTCAAGAAAGACATTGACTTAGTTCTTCCAGGAACTTTAGCAAGTGAAGGGTATTATATTTCTCGTATTGATTGTCCAGTTATTTCTGGAAATAAATTGTATTATGGAGCATCTGTAAGCAAGTTTAATACAGCAACTGGTAAAGGAGGAGAAACAGATAAGACTTTTACTCTTGTACTTGATTATCCAAGCTTAACTAATGCTACTGTAATTAGTACTTCACACGTTAAAGGAGCAACAAATGGATATCGTACACCTACGCAACACTTTAATGAAGCTGGTGAAATCATGCAAATGGTTAGCAATGGTAAAGATTTAAATATCGTAAAAATTAAAGACGGGAAATATGATGAATCATATAAGCTTAGTGTAAGCGAATTGTTAGGTAAACCAGCTTCTAGTAATGGTTGGTTTTATGCTGGCAATGGAATTGGTTATATTCCTTATGAGAAATTAGATCAAGATAAAATTCAGATTGGTGTTGATTCAAATGGAGAAAAATCGTATTCAGCTCCTTGGGGATTGGCAAGAATCGACTTTAAAAATAACACAGTTTTAGATTTAAACGTACCTAAAGGATTATGGTTGCAACAATACCAAAATTCGGTTGTGAGAGATGGAAAATTCTATATTGCATTAACTCCAGTTGGTGTAGAGGGTAACATTTATATATTTGATGTAAACTCTACAAGTCCTGATGGTACTGTAGGTGCAAAAGTTACTTCAGGTGCTGATCAATATTATATCGGAATATTTTAATAAAGGTTCTGAAAAAAGGTACTAAGGCGCTGAGATGCTAAGGTTCTAAATAACAAAGGTTCAAAGATTGTCTGGTTTATATATAAACTTGAGCAATCTTTGAACCTTTGAACTTTTCTACACAATCCTTTTATAGAAAGGTGCTAAGTAAAGTTTACTTATTTTACACATAAGACAATTATACTATTGTTCTCTGAGCGTAGGTATAATTATAAATTAGGAAAGGATAAGACTAAAATACCAATGAGTAAATGTTCAGTCTAGCTTTTCTACTTCAATAGTTAAGGAAAAAATCCTTCTAAAACTCGTAATGAAGATTCCCTAATCTTTGATTTGAATTGCTTTCTTAGCAGTCATTGTAGAACCAGCAGATGCTATTATTACAAAAAACACGGCAAGTATTTCGCTAGAAGCAAGATGTTCTTGTAAAAAGAAAAAGGCACAAATTGAGGCTGCAGCAGGTTCTAGACTCATTAAAATACTAAAAGTACGTGGAGGTAGTTGTCCAAGTGCTTTCATTTCTAAGGTAAATGGTATTGCACTTGATAGCAATGCAAGTGCGATTCCCATTCCTAAATAAGTTGGAGTTAGGTTGCTTAATCCGTTTTCCATAATCCCAAAAGGAACGATAAGTAGCGATGCAAATAACATTCCGGTTGATACTGCATCACCATCTTTCATTACTTTCGAAACTTTTCCACCCAAGACAATATAAGTTGCCCAGAAGACACCAGCTAATAATGCAAAAAATACTCCAATAAGGTCAATTCCATTGCCAGACCATGGTGCAATAAGGGCAATTCCTATCGCAGCAAGTAATACCCAAAAATAATCTACCATACGTTTTGATCCAAAAACGGCTAGTACCAAAGGACCTATAAACTCTAATGTAACTCCTAAACCAACAGGAATTCGTTCTATTGCGAGGTAAAAGATTAAGTTCATTGAACCTAATGACAATCCATAAGGAATAACAAGTTTCCATTGTTCGGGTGTGATCGCACGCAAGTTTGGTCTGTATGCCAATAATAATATTATTGCAGAAATACCTATTCGTAATGATGCTGTTCCAGCTGCACCGATAGCAGGGAAAAGACTTTTGGCAATTGCCGCTCCAAATTGTACGCTTATAATTGCTAAAAGTATTGCTGGAAGTGGTGGTATATTTATTAATTTATTTTTCATGAAAGGGTTCAAATTATGAGGGCGCAAAAGTACAAAAAAATTTACTCAGAATTTTTGCCAATAAGTTAAATGAATTGTAATGTTTTTAGAAGCTGTTTTTAATGAAAAAGATGCGTCATTACTTAGCTATTTAGTTGTAGGTTGTTAAAATTTTAATAAAATAATTTTGTTTTAGGTATTTAACTACGTAGTTTTGAATTATAAATATTTTAAGTTATGAATATAATAATTGTTCCTATTAAAGATGATTATTCAGAAGCAGTAGTTGATTTAATATTAAACATTCAGCAAAAAGAATTTAATGTTCCGATAACTCTGGAAGATCAACCTGATCTTCTTGAAATAAATCAATTTTACCACAAAAAAGGAGGTTGCTTTTGGGGAGCTTTTATTGATGGAGAATTAGTTGGTACTATTGCCTTAGTAAAATATGATGATAGGGAAGGTGCGATCAGAAAGATGTTTGTAAAAAAAGAATATCGAGGTAAAGAGTTATATATTGCTCAACAACTTTTGGATACATTAATTGCTTATAGCAAGCAAAATGGTTTACTTGATTTATATTTGGGAACAGTTTCGATATTAGAAGCAGCTTTGCGCTTTTATGAAAGAAATAATTTTGTACGAATTGAGAAAGGAACACTTCCAGATGCATTTCCTATAGTAGATGTTGATAATGTATTTTGTCATTTAAAATTAAATTAGGATATGGTTAATATAATAGATGAATCGGGTATTTTGGCTTTATCTACAAGACTGCAACGTCTTAGTGAACAGCTGCGTAAAGATGGCGCGATGCTCTACAAATCATTTGATATTGAGTTTGAACCCAAATGGTTTCCAGTAATTTATACGCTTCATAATAAAGGTGTATTAAGTATTGTAGAAATTGCTAATGAGATTGGTTATACACATCCATCTACAATTAGTTTGCTAAAAGAATTAGAAAAACAAAAGCTTATCCGTTCCAAAAAAGATAAGGAAGATGAGCGTAAACGTTTAATTGTACTTACCACAAAAGGACAAGATCTTATCTTAAAAATGAAACCTGTTTGGGGTATTATCTCTGAAGTTCTTAATGAAATCACAGATAATGAGAATAATTTACTAAAAGCCATAAATGAAGCCGAAAGTAAAATTGCCAATCAGAGTTTTCTGCAAAGAGCATTACAATTAAAAGAGAGTAAATCATAGATAGTATAAAAAAACGGGATACTATAAAGAAAAGAAGAAAGTAAAACACGAATTAGTCTCTGAAATTAATTTGATTTCTCAAACTAAGTTAATCATTAAATAGAAGTGATAATTTGTGCAATTCGTGTTTACTTTTATACGTTACGATTTTATAAATTGGCTATAAAAGAAATATAATCTTGTGCGCTTTTTTCTATTCTTTCAGTAGTAGCGTTATGTTCTGCACCATAAAAAGCGAATAACGGTTTATAGTCGGCTTTTATGTAATTAAAAGTAACTTCGAAGGGAGCTGTTAATTGTTCTAAGGTGTATTTGTATCTGCCTGTTGCGCTGTAGTCTTCTTGATTAATTCCAGCAGCTATTCCTAATGCAATTTTCTTATTGCTTAGTTTATATCCACTTTTTGAGCCATATGCCCATCCATGTGTTAATACTTCATCTAACCATTTCTTGAATAATGGCGGGCAATTAAACCAGTAAAAAGGGAATTGGAATATTATTGTATTATGTGCTTCTACAAGCTGTTTTTCTTTCTCAATATCGATGTTTCCATCTGGATACGCGCTATGTAAATCATGTAAGAGATACTTTTCGGGATGTTTTTTTAATTCCTCAATCCATCGTTTGTTTATAATAGAATTTTTTAAATCGGGATGTATGATAATTACTAAAGTTTTCATGTTATGAATTTTAAATTTTTGCTGGTGCAAATATCAAACTCATTCAAGGATTAATCAATAAGGGGTTAATTAATCATGTAGTGATAAATTAATCACCATTGATAATTAAGGCAGTTACTTCATTTATTTTTACTTTTGTAGATTAATAAAAGTAACTAAAACGATGTATCAACGAAAAATTCCGATAGATTATAATTGTGGTCTTAGTGTTGCAATGGAAGTAGTAGGTTCTAAATGGAAATTTTGTTTATTGGATGAAATTCATAAAGGAATAAAACGCCCTAAAGATTTGGTTTTAGCTATTAATGGCATTAGCAAGCGAGTATTACAAAACCAATTAAGAGAACTGGAATTACATGGGCTTTTGGCAAAAACAATTTATACTGAAATTCCTTTGCGAGTTGAATATTACCTTACAGAAACTGGAGTATCTCTTTTACCTTTAATTGTTGCGCTTGATAAGTGGGGAATGAATTTTGCTCCTCAGTTAAAAACAATATTAGAAAACGAAAGTTTTGAAACCCAGATGTAAGTTTGTGAAGTTAAAGTTCTCTCGCGAAGATACTAAGGTACAAAGTTTTACTTTTATAATTTATTTTCTTTGCGAGAGATTTATTTATAATTGTGTTATAGCTGTTTAATAATCAATACGTTTAAAAGCTTCGATC
>NZ_JAOZEV010000014.1 GCF_025847275.1 Flavobacterium frigoritolerans | reverse complement strand
TTATTTTTGAAATTACGCTGGAAGAAGTTCTTTTAAAGATAGTAAGTGATTTTAAAAAAGTATGTATAAACTGTATTTATCTCGTGTAAATATGGAAACGTTCTTATTCATGAATGGAAATACGATCTAAAAGAAAGACCTAATTTAATTGTTGTTGAGGAAGATAATTTAGTTTACGATAAACCAGAGCCAATTGAGAATTTAATTACTTGGGTGTATGAAGAAGGTTCTTTTGTTCCAACAGCTAAAATAATTGGAGAAGAGAAGTTTTCTATAGTCAATGATTATATTGGTCGCCCTGTACAGGTTTACTCAGAAATAGGCGAACTTGTTTGGGAAACAGATTATGATATTTACGGAGGGTTAAAAGATTTAAAAGGCGATAGAAGTTTTATGCCTTTTAGACAATTAGGGCAGTATGAAGATGTAGAGACAGGTTTGTATTATAATAGGTTTAGGTATTATAATCCTGATGCGGGTTTGTATCTGAGTCAGGATCCGATAGGGCTTGCGGGGAATAATCCTAATTTATACGGGTATGTATTTGATTCTAACTCAGAAATAGATTTATTTGGTCTGGCAGCAATGCCTTGGCATCATTTAATACCACAAGAAATGATGAAAAACCCTCATTTCATGAAACAACTAAATCAAATTACAGGAAATGCAAAAATATATATTCATAGACAGGGAGCATTTGTAGAAGAAGGTTTGCATAAAGCTATCCATAAAGGAGCTGGTGGTGGTTTATGGAATGACGCTTTTAATGATTGGTATTCACAAAATAGGAACTTCTCAAAAAGAGACATTCAAAATCAACTAAAAAAAATGATGAAAGATTTTAATATTCCAAAATCATCAAGGGATTTTGCTCGAAAATACAAGCGAAAAACCAAAACTAAGTTTAAATGTAAATAATATAAAGATGAAATATTTTATAATAAAAAATAAGGAAATGCCTTGGGGAGATTATGGAAATACTCTTTTTAGGGGATTCTTAAATGTAATGGATGATAATTATAATGATTTAGAAATCCCTACTATAGAAAGAACAGGACCTTATGTTCCTGATATATATACTGTAAATAGTGTAAATATTATAGTTTCTGAAAAGGTAAAAAAAATATTTAAAGAAAATGCTATTACTGGTATCATAGGTTATAAAGAAATAAAAATAAAAAAAATTGTAAACATAGATTGGGAAAAATGGGAAAAGAACAAAGACCCAGAGTTTTATCCGAAATCTGGTGAACCCGAAGATTACATTTTTAAAGGTAAAAATGATATTACCTTGTTACAAAAAATCCCACAACTATGGAGTCTAAATATAATTGAAAAATACAGCCTCTATAAAATGAGTAACAAAGTGACTGTTCCATTAAACGAATTAGAACTTCGGGATAAAATTGATGTAGATATTTTCTTTCCTGTAAATATGCTATATATTATTGTATCAGAGAATTTTAAAAATGTATTGGAATTAAATGATATTGACGATTTGCAATTTATTGAACTAAAATATAATCCCAATTAGGTAGGGCATATTCAATGAAAGGATTAATAACTTGGGATAAGAATATTTTTGATGGGGAAAAAAGACTTTTGCCTGATAGTAATACTTTATATACACAAATTTATATTAGTGAAAAGAAAGAAGGTTGGAGTGTAGTTTTTAATTTAAAAACTTCAGCTAGAGATCAAGGTTATAAGACAATTGCTGATGAAGTTAAATTTTTAGCAGACGAAGCTCCTCACGAATTACTAAAAGATGGTTTTAAATTTGATTTTATGGATGGAGCTAAAAAAGTTGGAGAATGTATATTGTTTAATAAAAAAATAATTACAATAAATAGTATTTTAGATAGAGTTGAACTATTAGAAATGGAAAAACAGGATTTTAAAATGTATATTAATTCGATTAAGGATGATTCGTTTGATTATTCTGATGAAGAGATCAAGAAATTAATAAAATATAGTTCCGATTATCCATATTTATTTTCACTAGTTTTAAAACTAAATAAAAAAATAGCTTTAGAATATTTAAATGAAACTTATTTAAAATATCCAATAAAAAGCAATGTTGTGTATCATTCTAATTTATCTTTATTTTTATTTAATATTGATAAGTATTTAGGAAGAAAAGACTTTACTAAATTTATAGAAGAATTACCTAAGAATGTAAATGAAGATGAAATAGTTAAATTAGCTATAGAAGAAATTTTACAATAAAAGTTATGTCTTATGATATAACTTTCGGTTATCTAGGTGATAATAAAGAAAAAACAGCAACTATTATTTCTGAAAAGCTAAATATAAAATTATTACCCACATCTGGAGGGAATTTTGGATATAGATTTGGAGAAATAGCTGACACTATTTCTGTTATCGATAATTATCTTGATTATGATGATTGGTGGCAAGAAGAGAATTATAAAAATTGTCCAATTCTTATAAAAGCATCTTTCACAAATGGGAAAAATAAAGACAAAGAAGAAAAAGCTAGACATATTAGAGAGGTGTTAAAAATTATATCTGATTTAATAGAAATAAAACATGAAATAATAGAAGATTAGAAATTTTTCTCGCTATCGAAAGTTTTTGGCTTATGTAGAGAAACAGGTTTATACTATAATCGTTTCAGATATTATAACCCTGAGACTGGACTGTACTTATCTCAAGACCCGATAAAATTAAAAGGTGGAAGAACTAATCTATACGCTTATGTTCAAGATAGTAATAGCTTAGTTGATGTTTATGGTTTAGTAGCGGGAGGTTCTTACTATCAAGTGAGAAGTACCAATGTGGGAGGACAAGTTCATCATATGCCCGCTAATAGTATAAACGGAATGTCACATAGTAAAGGACCTAGTATTTGGATGGAAACAGCAGATCATCAAATCACAGCAAGTCATGGATGGCAAGGTTCCGATGGAGCAGTATATAGAGCACAGCAAGAGGATTTGATTAGTAGAGGAAAATTTGGAGATGCTATATAAATGGATATTGACGATATTCAAGATAATTTTGGAAACAAATACAATAAAAGCATGACTGAAATGATAGAATATGCTGAATCTGAAGGATTAATTTCAAAAACAAAAGCAAAAAAACTAAAAATAAAATGTAAATAATATGGATAGAATAAATATAACTCCATTTATTGGAACTGAACTTTATAAATTAGGTATGACATTTGAAGAAACCAAAAAATCTTTGAATGACAATGATATTCAAATAATTGAAAATAAAAAAGGAAAAAAAATAATTGATGGAATTGTATCAATGAAATTTGTAGATGATAAATTAAGTGAATTTTCAATATTAGAAAATAGTCAAGTGTTTTTTGAAAATTTAGAAGTTTTTACAAATACTTTTCATGAAACACTTAAACAAAAATATGATTCAGTTTATAAGTATGGTTTTTTAATTTTTAATCAGATAGGAATTGCACTTTCTGGTTACGTTGATAAAGAAGAACAAAAAACTATAACAGTATATAGTAAAGGAGCTTGGAATCATATACTTTGAATTTCCTACGCTGGCTGAAGCTTGTTGCTTGTGCGCTTAAATTTTAAAACAATAAAACCCGCTAATTTAGTGGGTTTTGTATTTTAATAAAGATATAAAAGAAATGAGATTGAAAAGAAAAAACCAATTGTAGCGCAATAAAGCGGTCTCACTCCATTCGTTCTCTTAGTTCCATTCGTTGCTACCTTACGTTCGACGTGGCTACTTTTTTTATTTTTTGAAAGAAAAATAGCTTATTTTTGAAATTACGCTGGAAGAAGTTCTTTTAAAGATAGTAAGTGATTTTAAAAAAGTATAGTATAAACTGTATTTATCTCGTGTAAATATGGAAATATTCTTATTCATGAATGGAAATATCCATTAAACGAAAGACCCAAATTAATTGTGGTTGAGGAAGATAATTTAGTTTACGATAAACCAGAGCCAATTGAGAATTTAATTACTTGGGTGTATGAGGAAGGAAATTTTGTTCCGAGCGCAAAGATTATTGATGAAGAGAAGTTTTCTATAGTCAATGATTATATTGGTCGCCCTGTACAGGTTTACAGTGAGCTTGGTGAACTCGTTTGGGAGAGTGACTATGATATTTACGGAGGATTAAAAGATTTAAAAGGAGATAGAAGTTTTATTCCTTTTAGGCAGCTAGGACAATATGAAGATGTAGAGACAGGTTTACATTACAATAGACATCGATATTACTCTTCTGATATGGGGTTGTATTTGAGTCAAGACCCAATTGGGCTTTTGGGGGGTAGTGCATTTTATGCATATGTGCATGACTCAAATGCATGGACTGATATTCTTGGATTACAAGGTAATTTATACGACATAGTAAATTATGGAAATAAAAGTACAGATTTGTTTAATCACCATAATGTTATGGATGCTTGGGCTAAAAATAACATTCCTGGTTATATAAGTCGACAATCTGCTCAACCAACAATACAATTAACAAAAGAGATGCATGATGCAGCACACGCTGCAGAAAGAAAATGGATGAAAGATAATTTTGGCAAGGTTAGAGGGAATTGGGATAAAATAACTGCTCGTCAAGCGCAAGAATTGTCTGAAGTAATGTTTGATGCGGCTAAAGTTCCAAAATCAGCAAGAGAAGAATTTTATAGAAAATTTAATAAATATATTTATACAAAATGTAAATAAAATGAAGATACAAGAAATATTAGAACAAATTGAACTTGACCACAGATGTAATTTGATAAAAAAAGTATCAGATATGACAGGTGGCTTAAACCTTCCTAAAGATTTAGAATATTTTTATAACAATTACGAATCATTGGAATTGTTTCCTGATGAATCCTTTGGTATTAGGATTGTTTCTCCTAAAAATTTCATACCCACAAGCCAAAGGCTTTATCCTGAAGGTGATGTTATTTGGGAAGAGTTAGAAGATGATATTAGCAATCATTGGTATTTGATTGCAGAAGCAGAAGAACAAAGCCAATATATTAGTATAGATTTAGGCGAGTTTCATAACGGATATTGTTACGATAGTTTTTTAGATATTCATGCTACTCCAGGAGAAAGTAATATAATTGCAAAAAATTTTGCAGAACTATTAGAACGATTATATAAGTCTGAAGGAAAATCATGGTATTGGGTAGAACCAAGTTTTGTTTCATATGGAGATGCTTATGAAGAACATGATTAAAAAAAAACGATAGCCCCGCTCATTTATGTATGCGCATAGACAGCGCAGAATTGTATTGTATGCTCGCAAAGTGATTGAAGAAAATAGAATTTATAACAAAACCCGCTAATTTAGCGGGTTTTGTCGCTTTTAAATTTGTGTTATACTATAACAGGTTTAGATATTATAATCCTGAGACTGGGCTTTATTTAAGTCAGGACCCGATTGGGATAAATGGCGGAATGGCGCTTTATTCATTTGTCCATGATTCTAATGGTTATGTAGATGTTTTTGGGTTATCTAAAACCCCAACAAGAACGTTACAAAAAAAATGGTTAGACTATGTTGGTTCTAAACACACTAACACTGATATACATCACGGCTTTCCCGAGGAATTTGCTGATAGATTTAAAAATGTAGCTGATATTGATGTAAATAATCCTAAAATATTATTATAATCTGCCAAAAGAAAAACACACGAA
The DNA here is from genome assembly GCF_025847275.1 of Flavobacterium frigoritolerans. Lineage (GTDB taxonomy): Bacteria > Bacteroidota > Bacteroidia > Flavobacteriales > Flavobacteriaceae > Flavobacterium > Flavobacterium frigoritolerans. The sequence continues at coordinate 126,611 of NZ_JAOZEV010000014.1, read as the reverse complement.
AAAACCTAGAATTCATACCAATAGTTCAAGAACAGGGAAAAATTGGAATAAGTCATGGGGAGGAATATTGGACAAAGTAGAAAGTATGAACTTATCCAAAGGCGAATCAAAAGATTTTTTAGAAGCGAGACTAAAAGAGCTTGCACGAAAAGAATGTATTAGTAAACATAATGCACAAGCTGTAAAAGGTATAACTTGTCATTAGATTAAAAAATTGATTGTTATGTTTATAAAAGAAAACGAAACCGAAATATTAGAAAGATTAACCAAGAGAAAATCAGAGATTAAGAACTTGGAAAAACTACCAATATTAGATAAATTTTATTTATCTTTTTTATCAAAATATGAGAGTATAGAAATAACTCCCGATATTGATATTTTTGGCTACGAAATGGCTTTAAAAGAAAATCGTAATTTAGAAACTAATTTCCCCAATATTTTTAATAAATTATGGATGATTGGCAGAACAGGACAAGGGGATGAATGGTTTATAAGTAGAGAAAATGGTCGTCTTTTATTTTATGACCATAATCAGGGCGAATACTCGAATATAGAACAATTTGTAAGTTTAAATATTTCATTTCTTGAATTTTTACAAATAGCATTTTTATACCAAGAATTAGAAAATTCATTGGATGAACAAGAAGAAATAACGAAAAAAGAAAGGGTTCATTTTACGGATGTAATAAATTCTATACAATCCAATTTATACGAGCTATATCCCTTGAAATATTGGTAATATATTTGAGATTAAAATAAATAGAAAACCCGCTAAATTTAGTGGGTTTTCTATTTTAATAAAGATTATAAAAGAAATGAGATTGAAAAGAAAAAACCAATTGTAGCGCAATAAAGCGGTCTCACTCCATTCGTTCTCTTAGTTCCATTCGTTGCTACCTTACGTTCGGCGTGGCTACTTTTTTTATTTTTTGAAAGAAAAATAGCTTATTTTTGAAATTACGCTGGAAGAAGTTCTTTTAAAGATAGTAAGTGATTTTAAAAAAGTATGTATAAACTGTATTTACCTCGTGTAAATATGGAAACGTTCTTATTCATGAATGGAAATACGATCTAAAAGAAAGACCTAATTTAATTGTTGTTGAGGAAGATAATTTAGTTTACGATAAACCAGAGCCAATTGAGAATTTAATTACTTGGGTGTATGAAGAAGGTTCTTTTGTTCCAACAGCAAAAATAATTGGCGAAGAGAAGTTTTCTATCATTAACTATTATATCGGTAGTCAATTTACATTTTTTACTGACAAAGGAGCTAAGTTATTTGATAAGTATAAAGTATGTAATTAAAAAAATGGAATATAAAGACAATATCAAATTTATTGATAGAGAAACTAAAGAGCAATTAATTTTTAATTCTAAGACTTGGATTTCCGTGATACAAGGAATTATAATAAAATATGTTAAAAAAAATGAGCAAGAAGCAAAAAGACTTATAGAAGCAAAAAAAATTGCAATTCCAGAAACTTATGAAGAAGTTGTTTTTTATAGTCATGAAACTGAATTTCATTGGGCTATGCTGATTACTTATGGAGATGGGTATTGGCAAAGAGGAATCAGTTCAGATGAGCCGTCAGATTATACGGAGTGGGAATCTCAATATAGAATTGATAATTCATTAAAAGAGGAGTCTTTTGAGTTTATTGATTAACCTTTAAACGCACAAACTTCTAGCTTGTGCGTTTAAAGGTTATAGGCTTTAAGTATAATACAGAATACGGCAGAGCCTGATGAAAGTATCATTATTAATAATCATAAGCTTATTAAGAAAGAAATGGATTTTTATCTTAATTTTTTGAAATACAATAATATAAAATCATTAATAGAAGAAATAGAGTAATTTTATTCTGAGTGTTCTTTTATATCAAATAAGGAATTCAACCGAGCTTGAGTAATAGGGATAGTGAAAAGTATGAAGCTATTTTTATTAACTTGTATGAGAATAAAAGAATCAGTAAAACTCAATTAGATATCTTTTATGATAATTTGAATTTAGGAAGATGGGAATAATATAGGAAAAAGCAAAATGAAACAAGTTTTAAAAAGATTGAATTTTTTTATTGAAAATAATTTACTTCATATTTTATCAAATTATAATGAAGATGATTTTGATAGAATTTTAGACCAAAGAGACGAAGTTGCTTTTTCTGAAAGATGGATGGAAACATTTGATACTATTGAAGAAGAATTTAAAGAAAGTAAAACAGATAAGATTATCAGTGATGATATAAGAAAAAAAGTTTTTAAACTAGTATATTCAATAACAAATCATTCTGATTTAGCCTCATATATATCTGATGACTATGGATTAATAATACAATCAATAGAAATTAAACATAATGATCGGTGGCTAAACTCATTGTGGTTGGAATATAAGAATGGTAATCTACCACATAGTACTTTAGTTGAAACGGAAGGTGAACTTATAGATTTAATATAAAATTAAGGAATAGTTCATTGGTTGAAAAAAATGTATATATAAAAAAAGCTGTCCATTATAGACAGCTTTGATATTTAGTTTTTTGAAAAAGACATTAGATTTTTTCTTTCATAATCTCTTCTACAATTTCTGGATTTAATAATGTTGAAATATCACCAAAATTAGAGTAATCACCTTCAGCTATCTTACGTAGTATTCTACGCATGATTTTTCCAGAACGTGTTTTTGGTAAGCCAGATACAAACTGAATTTTGTCAAGCTTAGCAATTGGCCCAATGTGATCTGAAATGTATTGGTTGATTTCTTTACTTAAATTGGCTCTGTCTCTATATTCTCCTGTTTCTTTTAAGATTACGAAACCATAAAGAGCATTTCCTTTTATATCATGTGGGAATCCAACAATTGCAGATTCTGCAACTGCAGGGTGTTCATTAATAGCATCTTCGATTGGAGCTGTACCTAGGTTGTGCCCAGAAACAATTACAACATCATCTACTCTACCTGTAATTCGGTAGTACCCTACTTCATCTCTTAATGCACCATCTCCTGTGAAATATTTCCCTGGAAAAGCAGAGAAATAAGTGTCTTTGTAGCGTTGGTGATCTCCCCAGATAGTTCTGGCGATTCCAGGCCATGGAAATTTAATACATAAACTTCCAACTACTTGATTCCCTTCTATTTCATTTCTCTTTTCATCCATCAATACAGGTTGAATTCCGGGAAGTGGCAACGTTGCGTAAGTTGGTTTTGTAGGTGTAACAAAAGCAATTGGCGAAATCATGATTCCTCCTGTTTCTGTTTGCCACCAAGTATCTACAACTGGACATCTTTTATCTCCTACGTGGTCATTGTACCAGTGCCAAGCTTCTTCATTGATAGGTTCTCCTACTGATCCGATTACTTTAAGCGATTTTAAAGGGTATTTTTGAATGTAATCTAAGCTTTCTTTTGCTAATGAACGTATTGCTGTTGGCGCTGTGTAGAACTGAGTTACTTTGTGTTTTTCGATAATTTCCCAAAAACGGCTGAAATCTGGGTATGATGGAACTCCTTCAAAAATTACTGTTGTTCCTCCGTTTAATAATGGTCCGTATAATATGTATGAGTGACCAGTTATCCAACCAATATCAGCAGTACACCAGAAAATATCATTTTCTTCATGACTAAATACGTTTTTAAATGTATAAGCCGTGTAAACCATATAACCCGCTGTGGTGTGAACCATTCCTTTAGGTTTTCCTGTTGAACCCGATGTGTATAAGATAAATAACGGATCTTCAGCATCCATAATTTCAGCAACATTATAGTCTAATGCAACGTCCAGAAGTGGTTGTAACCATTGGTCACGCCCTTCTTTCATATTTACATCAGTTTGTGTTCTTTTGGCAACTAAAACTTTGGTAACACATGGGCATGTTTCTAAAGCCTCATCTACAATTGCTTTTAAATCAATTGTTTTATTACCTCTGTATCCTCCATCAGAAGTGATAACCATTTTACATTCGCTATCGTTTATTCTTGCTGTTACAGCCGATGCCGAAAACCCAGCAAATACTACTGAGTGGATTGCTCCAATTCGTGCACATGCTAAAACGGAAATTGCTAATTCAGGAATCATTGGTAAATAAATACAAACTCTGTCTCCCTTTTTTATTCCTTGTTCGCGTAAAACATTCGCCATTTTTGACACTCTTTCGTACAGCTCATTATAAGTTATATGTAATGAACTTTCTGAAGGATCGTTTGGTTCGAATATTATTGCTGTTTTTTCTCCTCTTTTACTTAAATGTCTGTCGATACAGTTTTTGGTAATGTTTACTTTTGCTTCAGAAAACCATTTTACCTCTGCATCTGCCATATTAAAATCGACAACTTTTTCCCATTGTTGGTACCATGTGAAATTTTCTTCTGCTATTTTTCCCCAAAATTTTCTTGGCTCACGAACAGATTTATTGTAGTGCTTAAAATATTGTTCTAAATTTTCAATTTTGTAATAACTCATTGTTTCTCAATTTTTTTATAAAAGTATTAAATCTCTTTCTATTCTTAAAACTATTTAATTTATTAATTATGATAAAAAAATGCAGTATGTGTTTAAAAAACAGCAATTTATTTGCATTTATTTAAAATTTAGTTATTCTGGGTAAAATTACTTTGCATTAAAAAAGGCATGATAAATAATATCACGCCTTTAGTCTTAACAAGATTAACAACAATTAATTTTAGTGTCTTAAAATATTGATTTAAATAAATAGGGATCAATCATTTTTTATGAGTAAGACAATAATTTTTATCTTCTTTACTTTAGGCTATCTTTTCTGTTTTTTGAAAATAGTAGCAACATTATTAATTTAATTGGATAATAAAAGACAAATTTATTTAGGTCTTTTATCAGGTATTACTCCACTTAACTATCTCCTCGTTTGTAGTTAAGTGAAAGTAATATGCCTATATCCATATTATCTTAATAAGTGCTTACTAATTCAAAATATTATATAAAAACAGAGATACAGCGCAAACTTCAACATAAGTTGAAACCCCAATTTAATTATCCAATTTTTTTCATTGCAGTCATTGATTCTCTTAACCAAGTTCCTACTTCTTCGATAGGATGTTGGCGAATGCTTTTGTTTACTGCTATAAGTACTGCATTATCTACTCCATTTGAAGTTGAGAATGGTTTTCCGATTACATTTGTATCAACTGTTTTCATGAAATCAGTCAATAATGGTTTGCAAGCATGATCAAATAAATAACAACCATATTCGGCAGTATCCGATATAATTCTATTCATTTCATGTAATTTTTTTCTTGCAACAGTATTTGCAATCAAAGGTAATTCGTGTAATGATTCGTAATATGCTGATTCTTCGATGATACCAGCTTCTGTCATTGTTTCAAAAGCCAATTCTACACCTGCTTTAACCATCGCAATCATTAATACTCCATTGTCAAAGTATTCTTGCTCTGAAATAGCTGTTTCTGTTGGAGCTGTTTTTTCGAAGTTAGTTTCTCCTGTTGCAGCTCTCCAAGTCAATAAATTAACATCATCATTTGCCCAGTCAATCATCATGTTTTTAGAGAATTCTCCAGACATAATATCGTCTTGGTGTTTTTGGAACAACGGACGCATGATATCTTTTAGTTCGTCTGCGATTTCGTAAGCTTCTATTTTTGCAGGATTAGAAAGGCGATCCATCATATTGGTAATTCCTCCATGTTTCAACGCTTCGGTAATAGTTTCCCATCCGTATTGAATTAATTTTGAAGCATATCCTGGCTCAATTCCTTTTTCGACCATTTTGTCAAAACACAAGATAGATCCAGTTTGTAACATACCGCAAAGGATAGTTTGTTCTCCCATTAAATCCGATTTTACTTCGGCAACAAATGAAGATTTTAAAACTCCTGCTTTATGACCTCCAGTTGCTACAGCGTAAGCTTTGGCTTGATCTAAACCTAAATTATTAGGGTCGTTTTCTGGGTGAACAGCAATTAATGTTGGTACACCAAATCCTCTTTTGTATTCTTCACGAACCTCAGAACCAGGACATTTAGGAGCACACATAATTACAGTAATGTCTTTACGGATTTGCATTCCTTCTTCTACAATATTGAAACCATGAGAATATGCTAATGTTGAACCATTTTTCATTAATGGCATAATTGCTGTAACTACTGCTGTATGTTGTTTGTCTGGAGTAAGATTACATACTAAATCTGCTGTTGGAATTAATTCTTCATAAGTACCTACTTTAAAACCATTTTCGGAAGCATTTTTATAAGAAGCTCTTTTTTCTGTAATTGCATCTGGACGTAAAGCATAAGAAATATCAAGTCCTGAATCTCTCATGTTTAAACCTTGATTTAAACCTTGAGCTCCACAACCTACGATAACTACTTTTTTTCCTTTTAAAGCAGCGATTCCATCAGCGAATTCTGATTGTTCCATAAATTCGCAAACGCCTAATTGTTCTAATTGTAATCTTAGTGGTAATGTGTTGAAATAATTTGCCATTTTTTTTAAAAAATATTTAATGAATGTGTAATTTAATAATTGTATAAGTTATTTGATATTGCAAACTGAAACTGATTACAGCTTTAGTTCTTCTAGTAATGTAGATACTTCCATTTTTTCTTTAGAAACCGAGATTCTTCCTGAACGTACAAATTGCATGATCCCGTATGGTTTCAGCTTAGCATGTACTTCTTCAATTTCTGAACGTCTTCCTGATTTTGAGATCACAAAAAAGTCACGAGAAACGGTTACTATGGTAGATTGGCTTTCTTTGATTATATTCTGAATTTGTTTTTCATCAAATAACAAATTTGATTGTATCTTGAATAAAGCATTTTCTAAATAAATAGTTTCTTCATCTGTGTGATAAAAAGCTTTTATTACCTCGATTTGTTTTTCTATTTGCCCTACAATATTCTTAACCCATTTTTCTGTTGTTTCTACAACAATAATGAATCTTGAAACATTGTCTATTTCTGATTCTGAAACGTTTAGGCTTAATATGTTAATGTGACGCTTTAAGAATATTCCTGATATTCTATTTAACAAACCCACATTGTTTTCTGAGTATACCGAAATGGTAAATGTTCTGTTTTCCATATTTATTTGTTTAAAGTTTTTCTTGTTTAAAATCTCAAGTTGTTCAACTTGAAACCTTAAACCTTAAACTTTTTTCTTTAGCTTAATCTGATGTCAGAAACACATGCTCCTGTTGGAATCATTGGGAATACATTATTTTCTTTTTCAACCATAACTTCTAAGAAATAGGCATCTTTTGAGGCCATCATCTCGGCTACAGCTGCATCTAAATCTTCTCGTTTTGTTACTTTTTTTGCTTTGATATAGTACCCTTCGGCAATTGCAACAAAGTTTGGATTAATCATTTCTGTTGAAGCATATCTGTTGTCAAAAAATAATTCTTGCCATTGACGTACCATTCCTAAGAATTCATTATTAAGTACCACAATTTTTACTGGTACCTTGGTCTGAAAGATGGTTCCTAATTCCTGAATAGTCATCTGAAATCCTCCGTCTCCAATAATGGCTACAACTTCGCGATCGGGTCTTCCCATTTTTGCTCCAATTGCAGCTGGTAATGCAAATCCCATTGTTCCTAAACCTCCAGAAGTAACATTACTTTTGGTTGTATTAAATTTAGCATAACGACAAGCAAACATTTGGTGCTGCCCAACATCCGAAACAATTATTGCATCTCCTTTAGAGTGTTTGTTAATCATTTCCATGGCTTCACCCATTGAAACTCCTTTGTTATTTGTTGGATTTAATTCTTCTTTTATAACCGAATCAAATTCGATTTGATATTTTTCTTTGAAGATATTGTGCCAAGCTTCGTGTTTGTTGTCTTCGATTAACGGAAGTAATGCATCCAAAGCTTCTCTTACATCTCCTAAAACTGCTACTTCTGTCTTAACATTTTTATCTATTTCGGCTGGATCAATGTCAAAATGAATCACTTTTGCTTGTTTAGCATAGGTTGCTAAATTTCCTGTAACACGATCATCAAAACGCATTCCTAATGCGATTAATACATCGCATTCATTAGTTAGTAAGTTTGGTCCATAATTACCATGCATTCCTAACATTCCCACGTTTAACGGATGGTCTGTTGGTAAAGCTGAAAGTCCTAGTATTGTCCAACCTGCTGGAATTCCAGATTTTTCAATCAATGCTTTTAGTTGTTCTTCGGCTTGACCAAGAATAATTCCTTGACCAAAAACGATAAACGGTTTTTTAGCTTTATTGATTAGTTCGGCAGCTTCTGCAACTTTATCAAGTTTTAATTTAGGAACTGGAGTGTAACTTCTTATTCCAGTGCATTTTTTATAGCTAAATTCGAATTCATCAAATTGTGCATTTTTTGTTATATCGATTAAAACTGGACCAGGGCGGCCTGATTTTGCAATATAAAATGCTTTGGCAATAATTTCAGGAATTTCTGAAGCTTCGGTAACTTGGTAATTCCATTTTGTTACAGGAGTTGAAATTCCGATGATATCTGTTTCCTGAAAAGCATCTGATCCTAATAAGTGTTTACCTACCTGTCCTGTGATACAAACCATTGGCGTAGAGTCAATTTGAGCATCAGCAATTCCTGTTACCAAATTTGTAGCTCCTGGGCCAGATGTAGCAATTGCTATTCCGACTTTTCCTGTTGCTCTTGCATATCCTTGCGCCGCATGCGTTGCTCCTTGTTCATGACGTACAAGAACGTGGTGTAATTGATCTTTAAATTTATATAATTCGTCGTAAACAGGCATGATTGCTCCTCCCGGATATCCATAAACCAAGTCTACTCCTTCTTCTAATAAGCATCTGATAACAGCTTCTGCACCTGATATTTTCATAGTATGTTGTTTTTTCAATGTCAATGTTAAAAATCAATTTCAAAATTCAATCGCAATGTCAAAAATCAATATCAATGATAACCTATAAATTGATCTTTACTGTTTTATTGCTTTTAATTTTTTGTTATTGTATTGTCATTGATATTGATTTTTGATATTGCTCTTATAAATTATTTATCGGTAACGCAACCTGTAGATGCGCTAGAAACCGATCTTGCATATTTAAGTAATACTCCTTTTGATGCTTTTAAAGCTGGCTGAATCCAGTTGGCTTTTCTTTCGTCAAATTCTACGTCAGAGATTTTCAGGTTGATTGTATTTTTAATAGCATCGATAGTAATTATATCTCCATCCTGCACTAAGGCTATACCACCACCATCATAAGCTTCTGGTGTTATGTGTCCTACCACAAATCCATGTGAACCTCCAGAGAACCTACCGTCTGTAATAAGAGCAACACTACTTCCTAATCCAGCTCCTATAATAGCCGATGTTGGTTTTAGCATTTCAGGCATCCCCGGACCACCTTTTGGCCCACAATACCTGATGACGACTACATCTCCTGGTTTTACTTTTCCGGCTTGAATACCTGGAATAACATCAAATTCACTTTCAAAAACTACCGCTGTTCCTTCAAAGTACTCCCCTTCTTTTCCACTTATTTTAGCAACTGCTCCTTCTGAAGCTAGATTTCCGTATAATATCTGGATATTTCCAGTTGGTTTTAATGCTTTTTGAATTTCAAAAATTACTTCTTGTCCATCATTTAAATCTGGTACTGAAGCTAAATTTTCGGCTACTGTTTTTCCTGTTACGGTTAAACAATCTCCGTGTATGAATCCTTCTTTTAATAAATATTTCATTACTGCTGGAACTCCTCCTACATCATGTAAGTCTTCCATCATGTATTTTCCACTTGGCTTCAAATCTGCAAGAACTGGTGTTTTATCACTGATTCTCTGAAAATCTGCCAATGTAATTTCAACATCAACTGAATGTGCCATTGCAATTAAGTGCATTACTGCATTTGTAGAGCCTCCTAAAACGGCTACAAGTGTAATGGCATTTTCAAAAGCCTTATGAGTCATAATGTCTCTTGGCTTAATATCTTTTTCTAATAATACTCTGATTGCTTTTCCTGCTTCAAGGCACTCTTGTTTTTTTTCATCACTTAATGCTGGATATGAAGAACTAAATGGTAAACTCATTCCTAGTGCTTCGATTGCGGATGACATTGTGTTGGCTGTGTACATTCCGCCACAAGCTCCAGCTCCTGGACAAGCATTTTGAACTACTCCTTTAAAATCTTCATCTGTAATCGTATTTTGGAATTTTTTCCCTAATGCTTCAAATGCTGAAACTATGTTTAGTGATTCTCCTTTCCATTTTCCTGAATGAATTGATCCTCCGTAAACCATAAGAGCTGGGCGATTTACTCTTCCCATTGCAATTAAAGCTCCTGGCATATTCTTGTCGCAACCAGGAATAGCAATTAAGCTATCGTACCATTGTGCTCCCATAACAGTTTCAATAGAATCGGCAATAACATCACGTGAAACCAATGAAAAACGCATTCCGTCAGTACCATTTGAGATTCCGTCACTTACACCAACAGTATTAAAAATCAATCCGACTAAATCAGCATTTCCTACTCCTTTTTTAACATCTTTAGCCAAATCGTTCAGATGCATGTTACAAGTGTTTCCCTCATAGCCCATGCTTACAATCCCAACTTGTGCTTTTTTTAAATCTTCTTCAGTTAAACCAATTCCGTATAACATTGCTTGTGCTGCTGGTTGTGTTTGGTCTTGAGTAATGACTTTGCTGTACTTATTTAATTCCATTATGTGTTTTTTGTATTTTCGTATTTTAATTTTTATTCAAAAAAAAACCTCCCAGTATTTGGAAGGTTTATAATATTATTTTTCAATTATATTTATACCATTCCCCTATGTATATGTGATTACCACATTGACATTAATGACAGAAATAATAATAATTGAAATTCTCATGTTTATTTTTTTAGATGTGTCAAATATATAAAAACTAATACTACTAAAAAAATAAAATCTCAACATTTCAACTCCTTCTTGTGATTAATATCATGATTTTAACAAAATACATTAAACAATCGTAGATTGTCCGATATGTACGTTATCATTATTGAAATAAAGCAAGTCATCTTTGCTTAAAATAAAATTTGAAACGAATTCACCTACTTCGTTTGTTCCAAATTTTGAATCTGATTTTAAATCAGTTGTTACTACTTGATATTCTATTGCTTTCTCTACTGCTTCGTACACTTTATTTGCTTCTTTAAAAAGTCCAAAATGTTCTAATAACATTGCAGCTGATAATATTGATGCTATAGGATTGGCAATATTTTTTCCTTTTGCTTGCGGATAGGATCCGTGAATTGGTTCAAAAAGTGCATTTTTCCCTCCTAATGATGCAGATGCTAGCAATCCGATTGAACCTGTTATTACACTTGCTTCATCTGATAGGATATCTCCAAATAAGTTTTCTGTCAAAATAACATCAAACTGTCTTGGATTAAGAATAATTTGCATTGCTGCATTATCTACAAATAGAAAGTCTAAAGCTACATCTGGGTAATTCTCACTTACCGTTTTTACAACTTTTCTCCACAACCTTGAAGTCTCCAGTACATTGGCTTTATCAACCATTGTTACTTTTTTACGACGGTTTTGTGCTGCTTTAAATGCTAAATGTGTAATTCTTGTAATTTCTTCTTCTGAATATTCACATAAATCTGACGCCTGTGTTCCTGCTTCGTTTAGTTTTTTCTCACCAAAATAAGCTCCTCCTGTTAATTCTCTGAAAATAGTAAAATCAGCACCTTCGATAATTTCTCTTTTTAAAGGTGATGCATCTAATAATGCTTTGTATGGCTTTATCGGACGAATATTTGCAAATAAACCAAGTTCTTTGCGCAGTTTTAATAATCCTTGCTCTGGTCGAACTTTTGCATTTGGATTGTTATCATATTTAGGGTCTCCGATTGCGCCAAATAATACAGCATCAGTATTCAGGCAAAGGTTTAAAGTTTGCTCTGGCAGTGGATTTCCTGTTTTGTCGATTGCAATTGCTCCCATGAGTGCATCTTCAAAAACAAATTCATGATTGTACACCTCGCCTATAGCATATAATGCTTTCTTGGCTTGTAATATTACCTCTGGTCCGATTCCGTCACCCGATAAAACTGCTATTTTCAAATTCATAATGCCTCGTTCTTTATGTATTTAAATCTTAATTTATTTTTTATAATTAGCTTCTAACTAATTCACTTTCTATTTTACAAGCTTCTATTATTTGATGAATATCTTCATCTATCACTTCTTTTTTAATATCTGCAAATCTTAAAAATTCTAGATATACAATATCCAATTGTACTTTGGTAAGTTCATAACCTACTTTTTTAGCACGATATGCTAATGCTGCTCTACCACTTCTTGCTGTAAGTATAATCGAAGATTCATTTACTCCTACATCTAGTGGATCCATGATTTCGTAAGTTGCTCTGTTTTTTATTACACCATCTTGGTGAATTCCTGAACTGTGTGCAAAAGCATTTGCTCCTACTATCGCTTTATTTGGCTGTACAATCATTCCCATACTTTCAGAAACTAAACGGCTCATTTCGTTTAGTTGACGAGTATTGATATTTGTATCTAGGTTTAGGTTAGGATGTTGCTTAAATATCATCACTACTTCTTCAAGTGCTGTATTTCCAGCTCGCTCTCCGATACCGTTAATAGTACATTCGATTTGTCTTGCTCCATTTATAGCTCCTGCAATTGAGTTTGCAGTTGCCATTCCTAAATCATTATGACAGTGGCATGAAAGGATTACATTTTCAATACCTTTTACATTTTCTTTTAAATATTTGATTTTTGCTCCATATTCTTCTGGCAAGCAATATCCTGTTGTATCTGGGATATTTAGTACCGTTGCGCCTGATTTTATTACTTCTTCACAAACTTTTGCAAGAAAAGCATTTTCAGTTCTACCTGCATCTTCAGCATAAAATTCTACATCTTCTACATATGATTTGGCGTGTGATACGGCAAATTTTGCTCTTGCTATAATATCTTCTCTGGTCGTGTTTAATTTATGGAGGATGTGAGATTCAGAAGTTCCGATTCCGGTATGGATTCTTGGTTTTTTTGCATGTTTTAATGCTGCTGCTGCAACATCAATGTCATTTTTTACAGCTCTTGTAAGGCCACAGACAGTAGCATTCTCTACAATTTTGCAAATCTCAGAGACTGATAAAAAATCTCCTGGACTAGACACAGGAAAACCTGCCTCAATAATATCAACTCCCATTTCATCCAGGCGCTTTGCTATTACTAACTTTTGTTTTGTATCTAACTTACATCCTGGGACTTGTTCGCCATCTCTTAAGGTGGTGTCAAAAATTTGAACTTTCTCTCTATTCATTTTAATATATTTAATGTAATTTCACATCCTGATAACAAACATATATTGTATTACTTTAGTATGAAATTCATTATAATGAAAATATACTGTTCATAACACAATTTAAAAGTTATTAACTATCTAAATATCAATAAATTACATTATTATATTTTACAATGGCTAACCATCAAAAAGATTTTTTATTTGTATTAATAAAATCCCTTTCCAAATCCGAAAAAAGACAATTTAAGATTTTTGCCAGTCGATTAGAGACTAGCTCAAATACAAAATTTATCGAACTTTTTAATATTTTAGACAAGTCTGAAGTCTACGATGAGAAGCTCATTTTGAAAAGTGGTATTATTAAAAAAGTGCAATTATCTAATCTTAAATCGTATTTGTACAAGCAAATTTTAGTTAGTATCCGCTTGAATATTCCCAGCCAAAACATTCGTTATCAATTACGTGAACAAATTGATTTTGCAGCTATTTTATATAATAAAGGTTTGTACAAACAGAGTTTGAAAATTTTGGATAAAACCAAAATACAAGCAATGGAGAATGACGAAAAATATATGGCGTATGAAATTGTTGAATTCGAGAAATTGATCGAGTCTCAATATATTACACGAAGTATTCAAGGACGTGCAGATGAATTAGTAATTCAGGCTAAAGAGTTAAATTACCGGAATACAATTTCTAGTAAGCTTTCTAATCTATCTCTACAGCTATACGGTATAATGCTGAAAACAGGTTATGTAAAGAGTGATGAAGAATATAAATATATTGATGATTATTTTAACAAACATATTGCTAAATTAGACGAAAGTAAGTTTGGTTTCCGTGAGAAATATTGGTTTTATAATGCCAATTTATGGCGTAGTTTCTTGGTTCAGGACTTTTTGGCAAGCTATAAGTATTCTTATAAATGGGTCACATTGTTTTATGATAATCCCAATATGATTTATCTGAATCCTGTATTCTTTTTAAAAGGGAATAATTATTTCTTAGAGTCTCTTTATATGTTGAAATACAAGTCGAATTTTAAGAAATATTTGACTTTATTAGAAGAAACCATTAATGATCCACGTTTCCCAGTTAATGATAATGTAGCTTCACTATCGTTTTTGTATTTATATAATAATAAACTAAATTATCATATGCTCGATGCATCTTTTGCTGAAAGCGAGTATTTAATTCCCGAAATTCTAGATAAAATAAAGCTCCATAGCGAACATCTTGATGAACATCATGAAATGTTGTTTTTCTATAAAATCGCTTGTATTTATTTTGGTAATGAGAAGTATAATGAATCTATATTTTATCTAGAGAAAATTATAAATAATAAGAATCTTTCAATGCGTGAAGATTTAATGTGTTTCTCTAGAATATTATGTCTTATAGTTCATTATGAATTAGGTAAAGATTATTACTTAGAGAATCAATTGAAAAATACGTATAAGTTTTTATTAAAAATGAATGACTTACACGAAGTGCAAAAAGAAATTATTAAGTTCTTGAAAAACCTGAATAACTTCTACCCTAACGATATTAAGAAGGAATTCATAAAGATGCGTGAACGTTTTATTGAGTTAGAAAAAAACACTTACGAAAAAAGAGCTTTTTTATATTTGGATATTATTTCATGGCTTGAAAGCAAAATTGAGAATCGAAAAATTGCTGATATCATGAAAGAAAAAGCAAAACTCATTAATAGATAAGTTTTTTTCTAGGTTCAGAGGTACAAAGGCTCAAAGGTACAGAGATTCTGAGATTCTAAGAAAATTAGAATAATTTTAAACCTTTGCAACTTAGAACCTCAGAACCTTTGAGCCTATTTTATCTGCAATAGCAACATGTTGATGTTCCTTGTAAGCAAACATCTCCTTTTCCTGGTGTATTTGATAGTACTCCTCCTCCTTCTCCACATAATCTGTCGCATAAGCCGATTGTTGGATTTACATATGGAAGTTTAGTACCTCCGAAAATAAGTTTTTGAGCTTCATTAGTAACAATTTCAATGTTTTTTAGGTTTTTTAAATTTTTCATAATTGTAATAATTTAATTTTTTCCTACTCTTTAGCTTTTCGGATTACGCTTTTTAATCTATTAATAATTAAACGGTTATCGCTTAATTTATCATTGTCTAAATTAAAAAAATATTTTTATAAATTACTCTTTTTTTAATATTTGTAAGAATAACTTGTTTTTGTTTTTAAATTTTTGTGTTTAATTATAGCAAATAAAAAAGGCTTCCGCTATTGGGGAAGCCTTCACTGCTTTTATTCTGAAGATGTTTATTCCTCATAAATAAAAAATCCGAAATTCTAGTAATTGGATTTTCTATTTAAATTATTCTACAATATTAGAACTTGTTACATAGAAATTTTTATCTACTTCAACCGTTCGTTTATCACTTGTTATTTTTTCCGACTTCCATTCTGTAGTTGGTTTTAGCCATATTTCTTCGCCGTTTAGATTTACTTTAACTGGCATATCAAATTTTGCTACACAGTTAGTCCAATGATATCCGAAAGATCCATTTTTAAAGATATATTCAAAAACCGGAATTTGAGTTGTGGTTAAATACTGTGTAAAAACCCTATTGAAATTGATTCCTGATTGCGTATTAATATAATCCTGAATTTGTTTGCCTGTAACCGTTTGATGATAAAAAGTACTGTTTAAACCTCTTAAAATTCCTCTCCATTTTTCATCATCGTTAATCACCTGACGTATTGTATGCAACATATTAGCGCCTTTTGGATACATATCGCCTGAACCTTCATTATTTACATCGTAATTACCAATAATAGGCTTATCATTGGTGATAATTTTTCTGCATCCAATTACATATTCTGCACCTGCATCTTTACCATAATAATATTCAACAAAAAGGCTTTCAGAATAGTTGGTAAAACTTTCATGAATCCACATATCAGCAATATCTTTATATGTGATATTGTTGGCAAACCATTCATGCCCTGATTCGTGAATAATGATAAAGTCAAATTTTAACCCCCAGCCTGTTCCGCTTAAATCACGTCCTTTATATCCATTTTTATAGTCATTACCATAAGTGACGCTGCTTTGATGTTCCATCCCTAAATAAGGTGCTTCAACTAGCTTGTAGCTGTCTTCGTAAAATGGATAAGGACCAAACCAATGTTCAAATGCTTTAAGCATTCTTGGTGCGTCTTTAAAATGTATTTTGGCTTTGGCTAAATTATCTCTTAAAACATAATAGCTACAATCCAGATCTCCTTTTTCACCTTTATATTTTTCAGAAAAATTAACGTAATCTCCAATATTTATGTTTACACCATAATTGTTAATTGGATTTGCTACGTACCAATTAAAGGTTTTTGTACCGTCTTTTAATTTTTTGACACTTTGTAAACGGCCATTAGAAACATCCATTAAATGCCCCGGAACATTTACACTAATAAGCATATTTTCGACCTCGTCGTACATATGGTCTTTATTTGGCCACCAAACGCTGGCTCCTAATCCTTGGCATGATGAAGCGATGAAATCATTTCCATTGCTATCTTTTCTCCAAGTAATACCTCCATCCCAAGGTGGTCGTACAGCAACCTTAGGTTTTCCTCCAAAAAATACTTTTATTTCTTTTACTTCACCAACTTTTTGGTTTGCAATTAATTGAATGAAAAATGCATTTCCCTCTCTTTCAAATTTTAATTCTTTTCCATCTTGGATTACTTTATAGATATCCATTGGTTTTTGCAAATCAATTTGCATTTTGTTGTAATCCTGTAAAACGGTATATCGAATTGTATTTGATCCCGTAATCGTACTATCTTTTGGATTTACCTTTACATCTAGATGATAATATTTTAAATCCCACCAAGCTCTTTCTTTGGTAATGCTGCCCCGTAAGGTATCTTGTCTTGTAAAAGCAGTTTCGGACTTGTTAAGAAGCCCTTGTGCACTTGCATGATTAAAAACAAACGCTGCGAAAAAAATAATGCTAAAACATTTTTTCATGAATTGTAGTTTTGGATTATCGATAATTTTCTTGTAATAATTTTTATTTCAACAAATGTAACCAATCGGATTAAATTCATGGTAATTTCAATTTTCAAATTATCGAAATTAGTTATTGCTATCTAAAATTTCTTGTTTATTTTAGTGCGATATAAACTATAAATTTAGTTATGAGGCTTTCCTATTTATTTTATTTTGTAGTTTTTAGTATTTCTTTTCTATCTTATTCGCAAACTTTTCCTATTCATAAAATCTCCAATCCCTTAATTATAGATGGTGATTTATCAGAATGGAAAACGCCTTTTTTAGGACCATTTGTTATACATGATTCTGGAGTAAAAGCGATGCAGGAAACTTATATTTCTCTTTCATGGGATAATGAAAATTTATATTTGGCGTATAAATGTATCGATTCTAAAATTATTGGATCAGTAAAAAAACATGATGCACCAATATTTAAAAGCGATGATTTAGTCGAATTGTTCATTGATCCTGATGGAGATTCTAAGCATTATCTTGAGATTGGTGTCAATGCTTTTTCTAGTAATTATGATATGATTATTAACTGTATTTCGCCCTTGTGTGGTGGATGGAATACGGATATGTCATTGGATATTTTGGGAATGATAACTAGTAGTAAATTTACAGCAGATGGTTATAATGTCGAAATTAAAATTCCGTTTTCTAGCTTGAATGCGATTAAAAAAGCGGGCTTTACAACTCCAATAGTTGGTGCAAAATGGAAAGGAAATTTTTTTAGAATCGATTATGGTAACACTACAGAATATCAAGCTTTACAATCTTACAAGAGTTTACAATTTGGATTTCATCAATCACAGGAATTTGCAGTTTTTGAATTTGTGGAGTAAAAGTTTAAGTTTTAAGGTTTAGTGAGGCAAAGGCTCAAAGTAAAAAAACTTGACAAAGGTTGCATTGAGATTTTGGTTGCAGATTTTTTTGACTAAGTAACCACATTGTTGTCTTTCTGAGTAACAAAGAATCTCTGTTAGTAGCTCGCCATTTTTGGAAAACTATTAGTTTCTTGCGAAGATTCTTCGTTACTCAGAAAGACAATTTTGAGAATGAAATTGTAGAAAAATCATAATGATTTTGCATCTATAAGTCGGCTTCTTAAATTATTTCTGACGTTTTTTTAATACATCTATGACATCATTTATTTGGAAACCTTTGGCTTGTAGCAGTATCAGGTAGTGAAAAAGTAAATCGGCGCTTTCGCTAAGGAATAAATCATCATTATCATCTTTGGCTTCTATCACAACTTCTATAGCTTCTTCTCCTACTTTTTGGGCAATTTTGTTAATCCCTAATTTGAATAGTGAAGCGACATAGCTTTTTTCTGAATCGGCATTATCTCTTCTTGATTGAATAGTTTTTTCAAGATCTGAAATGAATCCGTAATTTGCTTTGTTCTCTTCTTGCCAGCAAGTATCTGTTCCTGTATGACAAGTTGGTCCTTCGGGTTGTACTTGAATTAATAAGGTATCGTTATCACAGTCGTTTTTGATACTCTTTAGGTGTAAGAAGTTGCCACTCTCCTCGCCTTTTGTCCATAATCGTTTTTTAGTGCGGCTATAGAATGTAACTTTTTGAGTTTCTATGGTTTTTTGATACGCCTCTTCGTTCATGTAACCAAGCATCAACACATTTTTGGTTTCGGCATCTTGGATAATTGCAGGAATTAATCCGTCAGTATTTTTTGAGAAATCTATATTCATAATATTTAGTCAAAAGTTATAAATTCGAAAGTCTTAAAGAAAAAACTAGATTCGAATTTCTATATTGTTATTTTTAATTTGTTGTTTCAAGTCTTTGATTTCAATTTCTTTAAAGTGAAAAACGCTTGCGGCCAATGCAGCATCAGCTTTTCCTTCTTTAAAAGCATCTACAAAATGCTGGATGTTTCCTGCTCCACCCGACGCAATTATTGGTATGTTTACTAATTCTGAA
Organism: Flavobacterium frigoritolerans; assembly: GCF_025847275.1. Classification (GTDB taxonomy): domain Bacteria; phylum Bacteroidota; class Bacteroidia; order Flavobacteriales; family Flavobacteriaceae; genus Flavobacterium; species Flavobacterium frigoritolerans. The sequence continues at coordinate 107,353 of NZ_JAOZEV010000014.1, read as the reverse complement.
AGCTTAGCTAAGGCCTCATTTGCAAACCCGTTTTTTGTTCCATCGTTATCCATCGATGTGAATAAAATCTCACCTGCTCCACGTTCTGCAACTTCTATTGCCCAATCAAATAAGTTTAATTCCGTTGGAACTTTTCCGCCTACTAAATGTACAATCCATTGCCCGTTAATTTGTTTGGCATCTATGGCAACTACCACACATTGGCTTCCGAATTTTTGTGCTAAATCATTAATTAACTGAGGGGTTTTTACTGCCGAGGAATTTATAGATACTTTATCAGCTCCGTTATTTAGTAAAATAGCAACATCTTCTACAGATGAAATTCCACCACCTACAGTAAACGGAATATTAATTGTAGAAGCAACTTTTCGAACTAAATCTACTAAGGTTTTTCGTCTTTCTTCTGTTGCTGAAATATCCAAAAAAACTAGTTCATCTGCACCTTCATCAGAGTATATTTTAGCTAGTTCTACTGGATCTCCGGCATCGCGTAAATCTACAAAATTTACGCCTTTTACTGTTCTTCCGTTCTTTATATCAAGACAAGGAATAATTCTTTTTGCTAACATTTCTTCAAGTTGTTAATGTGTTTTAATGAGAAAATTAGAAAATGTGATAGTTAGATAATGTTAAGCGCGATAGAAGCAATTGTCTAATTATCTAATTATAAAGCTTTCTAATTGTTTCAATGAAATTCGTCCTTCGTATATTGCTTTTCCGATAATGGTTCCTTCACAACCTAATTCGGCTAGTTTTGGTAATTCATCAAATGTTGAAATTCCACCAGAGGCAATAAGTTTTATTTTTCTTATGATCGCTTTATTATCTGTAATTACTGCTCCTTGATCTACTATTTTTTTATACAAATCAAAACTTGGGCCTTCAAGCATTCCGTCTTTGGCAATATCTGTACAAATCACATATTCAATTCCTTTTTTTATATACTCTTTAATAAACGGTATTAAATCTTCGTTAGAATCTTCTAGCCAGCCTGAAACTGCTACTTTTTCGTTATTGGCATCGGCTCCAAGGATTATTTTATCTGAGCCATATTCGGCAATCCATTTTTCGAATATTTCCCTGTTTTTTACCGCAATACTTCCGCCAGTAATTTGGTTTGCACCACTCTCGAAAGCAATTTTTAAATCGGCATCGGATTTTAATCCGCCACCAAAATCAATTTTTAAGCTTGTTTTTGTAGCAATTTGTTCTAGAATTTTATAATTCACAATTTGGCTAGATTTTGCTCCATCTAGATCGACTAAATGTAAGTCTTCTATTCCGTGTGCTTCAAATGATTTGGCTACTTCAAGCGGGTTTTCATTATAAATAATCTTGGTATTGTAATCCCCCTTGGATAAACGAACACATTTTCCTTCAATGATATCTATGGCTGGTATTATTCTCATTGTTTTAAGTCTTAAAATTTGAAAGACTAAAGTCATTAAAGACTCTAGATTTTATTTATATATTTAAAAAATTTCTTAATATTTGTTCTCCAATAGCTCCACTTTTTTCTGGGTGAAATTGTGTTCCATAAAAATTATTTTTCTGTAATGCCGATGCATATTCTACTCCATAATTGGTCGTAGCAATTGTTTCTTTGCAAAGTGGTGCATAAAAACTATGAACCAAATACATATATTCGTTTTCGTTAATCTCTGTAAACAAAGGAGATTGCAAATTATAAATAGTGTTCCACCCCATTTGTGGTACTTTTAGAATAGGTGCAAATTTTATTACATCAACATCAAAAATTCCTAATCCAGATGTATTTCCTTCTTCAGTTGATTTACACATTAATTGCATTCCTAAGCAAATTCCCAAAACGGGTTGTTTTAGATTTGGAATCAAAGTATATAAACCACTTTCTATTAATTTTTCCATTGCAGAGCTTGCTTCTCCAACACCTGGAAAAATTACTTTGTCTGCGGATAATATTTCGTTACGATTATTGCTTAAAGTAGCTTTAAATCCTAATCTTTCGATTGCGAACATAATGCTCTGGATATTTCCTGCACCGTAATTTATAATTACTATTTTCATTTAATTTTTGTTTCAGGTTTAAAGTTTCAAGTTTCAAGTTACATATCGAACCTGAAACCTAAAACTTGAAACATTTTTTACAACATTCCTTTTGTCGATGGTAAAATCATTTTTTCGGTATCTCTTTTTACGGCTACTTTTATTGATTTAGCAAAAGCTTTAAAAATAGCTTCTATCTTGTGGTGCTCGTTTGTACCTTCGGCTTTGATATTAATATTTGCTTTGGCACCATCGGAGAATGATTTAAAGAAATGATAAAACATTTCCGTTGGCATTTTTCCAACCATTTCACGTTTAAATTCAGTTTCCCAAACTAACCAGTTTCTGCCTCCAAAATCTATGGCAACTTGCGATAAACAGTCGTCCATTGGTAGGCAAAAACCATAACGTTCAATACCTAGTTTGTTTCCTAGTGCTTTTGCAAAAACTTCACCAAGCGCAATTGCAGTATCTTCGATTGTGTGGTGCTCATCGACTTCGAGATCCCCTTTTACGAGGATTTCAAGATCCATTTGTCCGTGACGCGCGATTTGGTCAAGCATATGGTCAAAAAATGCAATTCCGGTTTCGATTTTGCTTTTTCCGGTTCCATCAAGATTCAGGTTAATATAAATATCTGTTTCATTGGTTTTGCGGGTGATTGTAGCCGAACGCGCTTCTAATTTTAAGAACTCATAAATAGTTTTCCAATCGGTAGTTTGTAAAGCAATGACAGGATCTAATTCTTCTCTTTTTGATGCTACTTCAGCACTGCCCAAACCTTCATCTGTATTGATAAAAATAGCTTTCGAACCTAGGTTTTTAGCCAATTCTACATCAGTCAAGCGATCTCCTAAAACAAATGAATTTTCTAGATCATATTCTGGATTATTTAAATATTGCGTAAGCATTCCTGTTCTTGGCTTGCGAGTTGGTGCGTTCTCGTGTGGGAAGGTTTTGTCTATAAAAACAGCATCAAATACAACTCCTTCATTTTCGAATGCCTTTATTATAAAGTTATGTGTTGGCCAGAATGTTTCTTCAGGATGAGAATCAGTTCCTAATCCGTCTTGATTCGTAACCATTACTAATTCGTAATCTAGTTCATTGGCAATTTTAGCCAAATATTGAAATGCTTTTGGGTAGAATTCTAATTTTTCAAAACTATCCAATTGGTAGTCTGCTGGTTCTAGAACCATTGTTCCGTCACGGTCTATAAAAAGTACTTTTTTCATGGTTTGTTTTTCCTTTGCCACTCCCGATAGTTGTCGGGATAAAATGATTATTGATTTTTTTTTAATCTATGATCTTATTTTAGCTTAATGGCTTTAATGCATTAATTAATTTTTTATTTTCTGCCTCAGTTCCAATAGTTAATCGTAAGCAATTTTCGCATAATGGCTGAGTTGTTCTGTTTCTTATAACGATTCCTTTTGCAATTAATTCATCGTATCTTTTGTTGGCATTATCTACTTTTACTAATATAAAATTAGCTTCTGTTGGATATATTTTTTCAATATAATCTACATTAAGTAATACTTTAAGTAATTGTTCTCTTTGTTCAATAATAGAAGCTATTTCTGTATTTGTTTTAGCTGTTTCTTTTAAGCGTAAACCTGCTCTTTGTTGTGTTAGTTCGTTTACGTTGTATGGTGGTTTTATTTTGTTTAAAACAGCGATAACCGCTTCAGTGGCGTAGCAAATTCCTAATCGTATCCCCGCTAGGCCATATGCTTTTGAGAGTGTTTGGGTAATTATTAAATTAGGATATGCATCCAATTCGTTAATCCAGCTTTCTTTTTTAGAGAAATCGATGTAAGCTTCATCAATAACTATCAAGCCTTTAAAATTCTGTAATAATGTAACCACACTTTCATCCGAAAAGGAGTTTCCTGTTGGGTTATTTGGTGAGCATAAAAAGATAATTTTAGTATTCTCATCTACAGCGCTTAAGATTTTCTCAATCTGTGGCTGAAAATCTTCTGAAAGCAAAACTTCTCTATTCTCTACATCATTTATATTTGCCAACACATTATACATTCCGTATGTTGGTGGTAATGAAATCACATTGTCTTTTTTTGGTTCGCAAAACGCACGAAATAGTAAATCTAGTACTTCATCGCTTCCGTTTCCTAATAATATCTGATTTTGGTTTACATTTTTTTGCTTTGCTAAAACCTGTTTCACATTATTTTGTTGTGGATCTGGATAACGATTTACGCCGTTTTCAAAAGGATTTTCGTTGGCATCCAAAAAGACCATATTAGCAGTGTCAAAATCTTCAAATTCATCACGTGCAGACGAATAGGGTTTTAATGTTTTTACGTTTGCGCGTACTAAGTTATTTATATCAAAATTTTCCATGTTATTGTTTTTTTAGCAGTGTCAAGATTACGGAGTTAAGAGTCAGGAGAATAAAGTCAAGATGATAGGTAATAGACATTACTATTGTTCTAAAATATTATATTGATTCTCTTTATTCTGCTTGTAGTTTATACTCTATTTTAATTTATAACGTAGAGTATTTGCTCTATGTTCTTAAATCTATTATCCATTAATCTTTACCTTCAATAATCTTGTCTCTTGCTTCTTTTTCTCAAACCTATTCTCTTGCTTCTATTTTCTTAACTCTATCTGTGCCAATCGTAATGTTACTGCATTTTTATGAGCTTGTAATCCTTCGGCCTCGGCCATGACTTCTATTGCTTTACCGATATTCTGAATTCCTTTTTCGGTTATTTTCTGAAAAGTCATTGATTTCATAAAGCTATCCAGATTTACTCCGCTATAGTTCTTGGCATAACCGTTTGTTGGCAAAGTATGATTGGTTCCAGATGCATAATCGCCTGCACTTTCGGGTGTATAATTACCAATAAAAACAGATCCAGCGTTATAGATTCCATCCGAATAAAAATCATCATCTTCGGTACAAATAATAAAGTGTTCCGGGCCATATTCATTAATTAGCTCTAGAGCAACTGTATTGTTTTCAACATAAATCAATTTTGAATTTGCGATTGCTTTTTCGGCGATTGCTTTTCTTGGTAAAAGGGCAATTTGCGTTTGAATTTCGTTTTCTACAGCATCAATCAGAGTTTTAGATGTAGAAACTAGAATTACCTGACTATCGGTTCCGTGTTCTGCTTGTGACAATAAATCGGAAGCTACAAAGGCAGGAACTGCTGTATCATCGGCAACTACCAATAATTCTGATGGACCTGCTGGCATATCTATTGCTACGCCAAACTGTGTTGCTAATTGTTTTGCTACGGTTACAAACTGATTTCCTGGACCAAATATCTTATATACTTTAGGAATGGTTTCAGTACCAAAGGTCATTCCTGCAATGGCTTGGATTCCTCCTACTTTTATGATTTTGGTTACACCGCATAAATTTGCTGCATATAATATGGCGGGATTTATTTTTCCATTTTTATCTGGTGGTGAGCACAAAACGATTTCATTGCAACCTGCTATTGCCGCAGGGACTGCAAGCATTAAAACTGTCGAGAATAAAGGAGCTGTTCCTCCAGGGATATATAAACCAATTTTTTGAATTGGTCTTTTTTCTTGCCAGCAATTAACTCCTTCAGTGGTTTCAATCGTTATTCTTTCGGTTTTTTGTGCTGAGTGGAATTTGTAAATATTGTTTTTTGCTAACTGTATTGCTTCTTTAAGTTCTTCTGATATTGAGGCTATTGCTTCATTTATCTCATCTTGGGATACTTCATTGTTGTCTAAAGCAATACCATCAAAGATAGAAGTGTATTTTGAAACTGCTTCATCTCCTTTTTTCTGTACTTCTTTAAAGATTTCTTTAACTGTAACTTCGATATCATCGATTGTTTTGGTTGGTCTTTTTAATATTTCTGACCAAGTCTCGGCTGTTGGATTATATATCTTGTTCATTATTTTTTGCATTATGCTTTAGGCTTTAAGCTGTAAGCAATTAGAATCTATTTTTTTATTTGTATTATACTTTAATCTTAAAGCTTTTAAGCATTGAAGTATATCTTGTTTTTTTTGCAAAGCTTAAAGCCTATTGGCTAAAGCTAAAAGCAAAGCTTTTTATTAAAGCACCATTTTTTCAATTGGGCATACCAAAATTCCTTCAGCACCAACATCTTTTAATTGGTCTATTACATCCCAAAATGTGTCTTTATCTATTACTGAGTGTACACTACTCCATCCTTCTTGCGCTAGAGGCAATACGGTAAGACTTCGTAGAACAGGAAGTATTTTTCCAACGTCTTCGATTTTATCATTCGGGATATTCATTAAGATATATCTTGATTTTCGGGCTCTTAAAACAGATTCTATTCTAAATTTAAGAGTATCAATTAGTCTTTGGTTTTCAGGATTTATTTTTGGAGAAACTGCAAGAACAGCTTCACTTTTCAAAATCACTTCTACTTCTTTCAGGTTGTTTTTAAACAATGTACTTCCGCTTGATACAATATCTACAATAGCATCTGCAAGACCAATATTTGGTGCAATTTCTACCGATCCTGAGATTTGGTGTATGTCTACAGACAGTCCGAATGAATTAAAGTAATCAGTAACAGTATTGGGATATGAAGTTGCAATGCGTAATCCGTCAAGGTCTTTTATTGAATTGTATTCGAATGCTTTAGGTACTGCAACTGAAACTTTACATTTTGAAAAGCCTAATTTTTGTGCAATTTGAATTCCTTTTCCTTTTTCGACTAATAGGTTATCTCCAACAATGGCAGCATCTACAACGCCATCGATTAAATATTGTGGGATATCAGAATTTCTTAGGAATAAAACTTCTAAAGGAAAATTAGTGGCTTCTGCTTTTAATTGGTCGTTACCATTGTCTATCGAAATTCCGCAATCTTTTAAGATTTGAATGCTTTCTTCGTTTAAACGACCTGATTTTTGAATTGCAATTTTTAACGTACTCATTTTAGTTTTTTAGTTTAAATTAATAGTTTGAGTACAAAGAATTGGGTACAAAAAAACCCGTTTGAGTACTCAAACGGGTTTTAAAATATGATGATTTACATGCATACCATTAACACATCGCTTGAGAGCAATAATGAAAATGATGATGATGTAATTGAATTAATGACATAACTAAAGTTTATTTTTTCTTTGTTTCGTTTGCAAATATACAGGATAAATTAATTATAAAACAATTTTTAATTTAACTTAAAATGATTTTATTGTTAAATTTAATAATTCTGCTGGGATGTAGCCAGTAATCATTGCTATTTATTTAAAGAAAACACACTTGTTTTATTAAGTTTTAATTGGCTGGATTTTTATAAAAAACTAATTTTACAGTTGTTCCTTCATTTAACTTACTTGAAACTGAAATAGGAATATTTAGTAATAGACTTATTTTTTTTACAATAGATAATCCTAAGCCAATTCCTTTTATTTCGGGATGTAATTCTGCATGTGAACGGAAAAACTGATTGAATACTTTTTGTATATCTTCAGATGGAATTCCTATTCCGTAATCGATAATCTGACATTCGATTTCATTTAAAACATCTGTAACAATAATATCTAATTTGCCATCTTGTTTAGAATACTTTAGGGCATTAGAAATTAAGTTGTTAAGGATTATAGTCAGCAAATACGGATCAGTATCTAAGCAATAATCTTTTTGGAATTTTGTTGAAAGATGAATCTTCTTAGATTGTATTGTATTTGAATGTCGTGAAATTGTATCTAAAATTAAAGCATTTAGATATACTTTTTCTTTTTTTAAATCAGGATCTTTATTTTCAAATCTAGCCAATAATAACAATTGATCAACCAATGTATTTAGTCGGTCAACTTCAGAAATACAGGAGTTTATTTTTTCTTCATATTCTTTATTTCCACGGGGTTTACGTATTAAAACTTCAAGTGTACCTTTTATAATAGTAAGTGGTGTTCTTAACTCATGTGAAGCGTCAGATGTAAATTGTTTTTCTTTTTCAAGAGTATTCTCAATTCGGTCTAATAAGCTGTTTATTGTTTTCGATAATATATATAATTCGTCTCGATTTCCTGGTAGTGGAATTCTAGTTTTTAAATTGTCTTTAGTAATACTATTTGATGTTTCGATAATAGTATTAATAGGCTTAATACTTCTCCCTGCGAAAAATCGTGCGATAAAAAATAATAATATCAAAATAAGTGGAAAAGCAACAACTAATATATAAAATAGGTTGTCGAGCACCATCGTAGAATCGGTTAAAGACATGGCGATTATTAAGGAGCCTATTTTTTTATTTTCTACATAAATAGGCACCTGTATCTGTCTGATAATATTCTTTAATAACTTAGCATTAAAGAATTCAAAATTCTCCTTTTGACTATGAAAAACTAAGGTTTCGGATTTTAAATTGGGGGATTTCTCTATAATTTTCCCGTTTAAATCTAAAAACTGAACAAAGACTGGGTTTACGTCAACAGTATTGTGTTCTCTTTCATTCCACTCCTCTACATCAATCAAAGTTAGAGTACCATTTTTAACATTTATCTCGTCTAAATGATTTTTAATTTCTACTATGATATCATTATCGATATGACTATAAACATTTTGTTTTACAATTGTATAGATAGTAAAAAACACTACAAAAATTAACAATGCAGTGATCGCAATATAATTAAATGCGATTCGGTCCTTAAATGAAAACTGTAGCATCTAAAATTAGTCGTTTGCGATGTAACCAATACCTCGAATTGTTTTTATATAATCTTCTTCGATTTTTAAATTCAATTTTTTTCTAATTGCATTCATAAAAACGTCAATAACGCTGGTGTCATATTCAAAATTAATTTGCCAAACGGCTTGTAATATTTGATTTCGAGTGCATACATTTCCTTTATTCTTAACCAAATAAGTTAATAAATCAAATTCTCTTTGTGTAAGCGAAACCTCAATGCCATTTGTGCAAACAGTATGTTGTGCCAAATTAATTTTGATAGTTCCAAGTGTAAGTATTTCGGGAGTATTTTGGTTTCTGAAATGGATTTTAATTCGTTCAATCAATTCTTCAAAACTAAATGGTTTTTTTATATAATCATTTGCACCTGCTTTTAATCCTTCTATGGTTTCAAGGACAGTGTCTTTTGCAGTCAAAAAGAGTATTGGTGTTGTTGTGTCTTTAATTCTAATGGCTTTGCATAAATCTAATCCATTGATTTTAGGAAGCATCCAATCGAGTAAAATTAGATCAAATTTTTGCTTTTGTGTTAATTCAAAGCCGGCCAAACCATCAGAAGTAGTGGTTATTTCATACCCTTCCTCTTCTAAACCTTGTTTAAGAAATTGCACAATACCTGCTTCATCTTCGACTATTAAAATATGCATTTTTAACTTATTTGTATTTTAAATTTGTTTGTACTGTCTGTAATAAAATTTATTAATAAGCCAGTTTACTCCTTTCAAAGATAAATGTTTTTGGACTCTGTTAGCAATGACTTGGTATTTCTGATTGAAAAATATATTTTAACAAGAATAGTATTCTTAAAAATAACGACTTTAATATTTGTTAAAACAGAAAAAATCTATTATCTTAAGGTAATCTTAAGGTAATGCTAAGTTACACAAAAGATTAGGCTAATAGCTAACAAGGAGAAACAGTTAAATTTGCAACAAATTTTTTAATATGGTATTATATAAAAAGCTCGCCCCGTTTTATTATCTCACTTTTTTTTACTTGCTAGTAAGTTTCGTATTAAGACTAGTTTTATTTTTTCATCCGATAACCGAAACATCCTTTAGTTTTACTGATACGATAAAAATATTTGGACTTGGATTGGTTTCAGATGTATTTGTTTCTGTTATTGCTAGTATTTTTTTATGGTTGTATCTTATTTTTATATCCAATTCTAAATATTTAAAACCTACCGGTTATATTATTTTTGGTGTGTTTCTAGCTTTATTTCTTTATATAGCAAGTGGCAAAAGTATTCTTAATGAGTATGGAGGAGCTTTGCCAAAAATTGTGCTTATATTCATTGGTATAAAAACATTTTTATTCGGCTTATTACTTTTCCTTCCTAATTATCGCGATAAAATTAGATTTTGGTTATTTGCATTTGTAATCTTTTTATATGTGTTGCTAATTTTACAAAATGGAATTAGTGAATATTTTTTCTGGAATGAATTTGGAGTAAAATATAACTTCATTGCAGTGAATTATTTGGTTTATACCAATGAAGTAATTGGTAATATAATGCAGTCTTACCCTGTTATTCCGTTGTTCTCAGCTTTATTTTTAACTGCAGGAACGGTAACTTATTTTATTGTAAAAAGAACGAGAATTTATATCGACAATATCCCCACATTTATAGAGAAGATAAAAATTTCAGCATTATACATTACACTTTTTGCTTTTTCTTTATTTGTGATTCCTCGCTTGGCACTAAGTGAAAATTCTGAAAACACATTTTCTAATGAGTTACAATCAAATGGTTTGTATAAATTTTATTTAGCTTATAAAAATAGTAGTTTAGATTATTTTAAATTTTACAAAACAATTCCTAATGCTCAAGCATATGAAATATTGAAACAGCAACTGCCAACGATTTCTGGTGAAAGTACTTTACGAAAAATAGAAAGTGATTCTGCCGAAAAACGTAAAAATGTAGTTTTAATTACGATTGAGAGTTATAGTGCTGAGTTCATGAAGCGATATGGTAATGATCAGAATATCACTCCTTTTCTGGATAGTTTGGCTGATAAAAGTTTAGAATTTACCAATTTATATGCTGTTGGAAATAGAACTGTTCGTGGTTTGGAGGCAGTAACTTTGTGTATTCCTCCTACTGCAGGAGAAAGTGTGGTTAAAAGACAGGACAACAAGAATAAATTCTCAACAGGTTCTGTTTTTATGAAAAAAGGATATACTACAAAATATCTTTATGGAGGTGATGCTTATTTTGATAATATGAAAGATTTTTTTGCGGGTAATAATTATGATATTGTAGATAAATCGAGTTTCACCCGCGACGAAGTTACATTTTCAAATGTTTGGGGAGTTTGTGATGAAGACATGTCTAATAAAGCAATAAAGGTTATGAATGCTGAAGCTAAAACAAATAAACCTTTCTTTAATCATATCATGACAGTGAGTAATCACCGTCCGTTTACGTATCCAAATGGTAAGATTGATATTCCGGGAGATGTCAAATCTCGTGATGGAGGTGTTAAATATACAGATTATGCACTGAAAAGATTTTTTGCAATGGCAAGTAAACAACCTTGGTTCAAAAACACCGTTTTTGTAATTGTTGCCGATCATTGTGCATCGAGTGCAGGAAAAACAGAACTTCCGCTTGATAAATATAGAATTCCTGCTTTTATTTACAGTCCGGGGTTTGTTCCAGCACAGAAGTACAACATGCTAATGTCACAAATTGATATCATGCCCACTTTATTTGGTTTACTGAACTTTAGTTACGAAAGTAAGTTTTATGGAGAAGATGTTTTAAAATCAGATTATAAACCAAGAGCTTTTATCGCAACATATCAGGATATGGGATTGATAAAGGATAATGTATTAACGATACTTTCGCCAAAGCAAAAGGTAAAACAGTTTCAATTAAATCTGATCCCAAAAGAGGGTATTGCACCCGAATATCAAATTTTTTATGATGAAATTCCATTAACCAAAGAAAGAACGGATTTGGTAAACGAAACAATTTCATATTATCAAACAGCTTCGGATATGTTGAAGCATAAGAAATATGAGAAGAATTAAAGTTTCTGAGGTTCTAAGATATTAAGGTTCAAAGGTTTCAAAGGCTCAAAGGCTCAAAGGCTCAAAGGCTCAAAGGCTCAAAGGTACAAAGGTACAAAGGTACAAAGGTTCAAAGGCTCAAAGGCTCAAAGGCTCAAAGGTACAAAGGCTCAAAGGATTTAACCGCTAAGTTCGCAAAGTGAAAGTAATAAAAAAGGCTCAAATTCAATAGAATTTGAGCCTTTTTGTCTTTCTCAGAACCTCAGAACCTCAGAACCTCAGAACCTCAGAACCTCAGAACCTCAGAACCTCAGAACCTCAGAACCTCAGAACCTCAGAACCTCAGAACCTCAGAACCTCAGAACCTCAGAACCTCAGAACCTCAGTCCCTTTGAACCTTCTCCTTAGTCATTTTGATTCTTTATTCCGAATAAATCTCCGCTTTGAAATAATTTTAAATCATCTTTTAAAGCTTGATTGTTTCTTTGTGTAACCGCTGGAGCATCTAAATCGCTTAAATCAGGTTTTCCTGCATTTACCCATGCAGTGTACCAAAAACTTGCAGTTGCTGTAATAGCTTTTTTCATCTGACTTTCAACCATTCCGTTTAATTCTTTATGCAGTTTCTTAGCATATTCATCAGAGAAAACAGCCGAATTGTATTTGCTCTTTACTACTTTTCCATCAGCATCGATTTTAAAAACTTGATTTTCAGGAGTTGCAGTTCTTAGTTTTTTATCAACCTCTAATAATGGCTGAACTAAACTATGTGTATCATTAATCATATCCCAAGTTGCTTTATGAACATCTTCATAATACTGTGCCTGAGGAACATTTAACTTGTAATTTTTAGCAAATAATTCAGGAAGTCTACTTTCCCAAAGCGAATGAATTCCTTTTTGATCTGTTAATTGTCCATCATGATTAGCAGAAGTATGCAAAGGCATGTGTGCATCACCAATATAATGACCTAAATCGGCAGCAAGAAATAAAATTTCTGCACGATTTTTATCTTTAAATGCTTTGGTTAATTTAACCATCATATCTTCGATGTACCAAGGTAAAATTCCATTTACTTGCAAGAATTTATCATCGTATTTTTTCTTTGCTTCTTCTAAGGTTTTTGGTATGCTATCTGCAGAACCAAAATTTTCCATGTCAAAGTAATGTCTAGGATTTTCATCTTTATAATTCAAGGCATATTTACGAATATCTGGTACTGAAGCTTCTTGTGTAATAAAATCGATGTGATTATAAAAAAACACTTGTAATTGACGTGGAAGAGCCATAACTGCTGCTTTATTGATGCGCTCATGACCAACAATCCCCCACGATAATGTTAAAAAACCAATTCCAATCGCTATGATTGCAATAAATTTAGGTTTCATTCTGAAATTTTTCATTTGTATATTTATTAGGGGTGCAAATGTAATTTATTAAATATGATTTAAAAGAATATCAATTAAGATTATGTTAATTTATATTCGTTTATTTTCAATATCAGTAGATGTCATTTAAAATTTTGCCTTATTTTTACTCTAAAATTAGGCATATGCGTTCCAACTACTTCAGCATTCTTTTATTCTTGTTTTCTTTAATTAGTTCAGCACAAGAAGATATTATACAATTAAAAAATGTTAGTGATACAATCTTAAATTCGAAAAGAGCATTAAATGTGTCAGATCCGTTTAATCCTGTAAAAACAATGCAAAAATTGTTTCCTGGTAAATTATATAAACTTTCTGGTGACAATGTTTTTGTAAGTTGGAAATGTAATAGCTGTAAACCTTTACCTTATGCTGATGCTAATGAAATTGAAGGAGATCAATTATTCCCATATAAAGAAGGGGTTGCCACAAGGGTTCTTGATAATATTGATTACGTAGATTCAAAAGGTAATCAATTTAAGTTGCTGTTGTTCAATCATTCTGATTATGATACTGATGGGGCTCAAACTGGCAGATTCTCTGGTGGTTTGATAGGAATTGCCAAGTTTGCAAAAAATGATAATATTTGGCAAATGAGATCCTTTCAGCCTGCAATTGCTGCCTTTGGAGCATTTTCTAGAGCTCCTTCACCTAAGTTGGTAGAAATAGGAGAAGACCAATATGCATTTACATTAATTCAGGCAAACGGAGGTGCAGGTGCTCCATATTCAGGTTACCTCTATCTTATTGCTGGTTTCGGTGGAAAATACCAACCTATAATGGACTTAGGTTATTATAACCTCACAAATAATGGTCCGGAAAATACACAGTGGTCAAGCGTTTATAAAGTGATTAATGATGGCAAGAAAAAGTTTTTCAAGGATTTTTTAATTACAACAACTGGATTTTATCACAAAGCTAAAGGAACTGAAGAAGATTATGAAGTAGATATGCCAAAGGAAATTAGTGAAATTGCAAAGACAAAAAAACAATTTAATTTTATAATCGAAAAGCGTCTTTCCTTTAATGGGAAGTGGTATTTCGTCGTAGGTGAACCAATTGTAAAATTATCAAATATAAAATAATTTCAAGTTTTAAACTTATTTAATTGAAGTATAAAATTGAAATCAAACTTAAACTAGCAATAACAATCCAAAGCAGCACTCCTTGTACTAAAGGCTTCACTCCTACAGTTTTTAAAACACTTAGGTTTAATCCTGCTCCAATTAAGAATAAAGTTACTGTTAACCCGATTTTAGCCAAGAGAACTAATGTTGGTGCAATGATTGCAGTTTGTGGCACATAAGTATTTAACAACATCGCCAAAATAAACAATCCGATGAAGTAAGGGATTTTAATTTTTGTTTGTTTGTTTTTAAAAAGTACAGTTGTAAGAAGCGCAATAGGAATAATCCATAAGGCACGCGCTAGTTTTACAGTAGTAGCGATTTGCAAAGCTTCAGCTCCAAATTTATTAGCTGCACCAACTACCGAACTTGTATCGTGAATTGCTATAGCACACCATAAGCCAAATTCTCTTTGGGATAAGTCTAATTGATGTCCTATATAAGGGAATAAAAATAAGGCAATTGAGTTTAATATAAAAATTACTCCTAATGCTACAGATGTTTGTTTCTCGTCTGATTTTATTACTGGAGCAATTGCTGCAATGGCACTTCCTCCACAAATAGCAGTTCCACAAGAGATTAAGTGAGATGTTTTCTTATCGATTTTAAACCATTTTCCTAAAAAATATCCTAATATTATAGTGCTAAATATCGAAGCAATAGTAAGAACCAATCCTTCTTTTCCAGCAGTTAATGCGCTTGTAGCATTCATTCCGAATCCTAATCCTACCACAGAAAATTGTAATAAAATAGTAATTGCTTTATGATTGAAATGTAAAAATGGGTTTCCAGACAAATTGGCTACCAATAAGCCTAATAATAAAGCTACTG
Organism: Flavobacterium frigoritolerans; assembly: GCF_025847275.1. Classification (GTDB taxonomy): domain Bacteria; phylum Bacteroidota; class Bacteroidia; order Flavobacteriales; family Flavobacteriaceae; genus Flavobacterium; species Flavobacterium frigoritolerans. Next base: position 92,233 of record NZ_JAOZEV010000014.1, on the reverse strand, counting down.
GAGGTGATATAATTGAAGTTAAGCAAAGTAGTAATAAGAGGGCAAAAATAATTTGTTTCGAGATTGTATTAATCTCAAATAAATGACTTGTTGTATGTTGATTTGTTTTCAAGGTAATAGTATTTAATAATTACAGTACAAAGATCTGTAGTTATTGCAACAATTGCCAATTGTAAATCGCAATAGGCTATAACTTCAAGTTATAGTAATTCGCCATATTTTTTATAAACAATTCGGTAAGAGCATCCGATTTTCCGTGTAGCGTTATGATATAAAAGTATCTCTCGATTGTTAATTTTTCTACATCAAGAACAATTAGTTCATTATTTTTTAGTTCTTTATCAACGGCATGGATAGACATGAAGGCGACACAATCAGAATTTAATAAATAGGATTTAATACTTTCGGTACTTCCTAGCTGCATTTCGATTTGTAGTTCTAATAGCTTGATATTGAATTGTTTTAGAGCGTATTCAATAACTTCAAGTGTTCCAGAACCTCTTTCACGTGTAATAAAGCGTAAATTCTGTAGATCCTCTAATAAAATTTCGTTTTTATTGACTAATGGATTTTTACTACTGCAAACCAAGACCAATTCATCCTTTAAAAACTCAGTATATTTGATTGATTGGTTTTTAGATTGCCCTTCGACAATACCAATTTCTATCTCTTTGTTGATTAAAGCACTCTCGATTTGCTCTGTATTTCCGTTTAGTAAATTGACTTTTATGTCCTGCAATTTCTGATGAAAGCGTGCTAATAAAGGCGGAATAATGTATTGAGAAATGGTTGTACTTGCTCCCAATCGCAATAATCCCTGACGTTCGTTGATAAACGTACTCATATCAAAATCGATTTCTCTATAAATTTCGAATATGTCTTTGGTGTGTTTTAAAAGAATTTCTCCAGCTTTGGTCAAAGTAATTTTAGAACCATTTCGTTCAAAAAGCTTGGTCTTATAGGTTTCTTCTAATTCCTGAATATGCTTAGAAACTGCTGGCTGTGTAATATACAATTCAGCTGCAGCTTTGGTAAAACTCAACCTATTTGCAACAGCAGAAAATACTTTTAGCCTGAAATCCATAATTTATTTATTGAAAGTGAAATGCAAATTTCACGAATTATCACGAATTTAATATTTAAAAATGAAATCTTATTATAGATGCATATTATATTGATAACATATTATCGACATGATATTCAAAAAAATATAGCTTCTAGAGATTACATATTATTTTAAGTTAAGAAAACTTTGATTCTTTGCGACTTTGAACCTTTATAACTATTAAAGTAACCCATTGTATTTTCTAACAAACCATTCAGTTGCTAAAGCGAAAGCAATTAAAACTAAAAGCCAAACCCAATCAATTAAAGGAGTTTTGGTACTCACGTTTTTTTGAATTGCCTTATATTCAGGATTCTCCAAAAGTATTTTTATCAAAGCATCCGATTGATCTTGAAAAAATGCTTTTCCATTAGTTTGTAATGCCAATTGCTGTAATTTTTGAACATCTGGATTTACAAATTGTTTTTCGATATCAAAATCTAATACTTCAAAACGACTTGAATAAGTAGTTTTTGAATTTAATTCTTTAACAGAGAAAGAATATTTCCCAGCAGGAAGTCCATCTAGGTTTACGGAGTAAGAATTGTTTCCTTTTAATAAATCGTAATTTTTGGTTTGTTTGGTTTCTGTATTGGTTACTGAAATGGAGAGATTTGCTTTCTCATCAAACTCATAGTTTTTATTAAAATATTGTGCATTAATTTCCAGAGCATCTCCTGAATTATAAAAGCTTTCGTGGTTTACTACCAAAGATTTTTTAGTATTATTTGAAGCTAAATATTGAATGATTTTATCGATAAAAATATCATATTTGGTAAATGATTGATTGTCGATATGACTTTGCATGCGCCATTTCCATGTGTTTTCACCAAAAAGATAGGCGCCTCTTTTTCCTTGATTTTCTGTAAAAGCTAATAAAGGAGCATTGGTTGCAACATTTCTAATTTTTGACGAAAGTAAAACGGAAACATTTTCATTTGTAGTAATTGTTCCAAATGAATTTTGCAAAGGAGGAAAATTTCCAAATCCAATTTCTTCAGCTGCAAAAAGATTGAATTGCGAATTAAATTCGGACAAATAATCTTCTTTCTGATTGCTCATTCTAAATGAGAAAGCAGTTTGTTGTTGATTTAGGAAATTGAAGTCTGTATTATTTCCAGTTATAATAAAGGTATTAATTCCAGCCGCTTTGTTTGAATCAAAAATTGGTTTGAAAGCACCCGATGGTTGGTATAAAATTAAAATATTATAATCTTGTAATGACTTAATTTCGTTTGGCTTAACTAGAACAACTTTGCGTTGCGCGTTAGTTTCGATTGAACGTTTTAAAGCTGCAATATCTGGATGGTTTATTGCCGAAACAATGGCTACCGTAGTTTTCTGGTCTATAACTTCAACAGCAAAATTCTTTGTATTGTTATAAGAGTTTTTTTCCTTTTCGCTTGACGAAATAGTAGCTTTAAAAATTTGGACTCCTACTTTATCTGCAGGCAATAGTATATTTAAAGTAGCTGTTTTTTTTGATGGAGAAAAAGAAATCTTTTCTTTTATTAAAACTGTACCTCCCTGAGAAATCGATAAATCAGAATTTATATTTTTTGTTCCCGAATATTGAAGGAATACTTCAACTGGAAATTTATTTTTATAAAAGGCGTATTTGTTTACATTGAGCTGATTTATTTTTAAATCTAAAAAAGTGGTTGTGTCTCCCACAATAATAGGATAAACTTTATTGTTTGGGTCAAAACGATATACATAGTCATTTCCTGTAGTTTGATTTCCATCAGTAATAATTACAGATGGGAAAACTACATTCTTATTGATGCTTTTTAGATTCTTTGCAATTTCGTCTAGATTAGTTTGAGTTCCTTTAAAATCGAATTCTTCCGATTGCTTAAAGTCAGCATCAAATTGATACGATTGAATTTCGTACTTATCTTGTAACTCTTTATTCGAAGTCAGTTTTTTATACAATTCGATAACTTTCTCTTTCGAATTCAGAGCAGCTATTGAACTGGAATTATCCACTACAATTGGTAATGGAGTTTTAATGATCTCTAATGAATTTTTGGTAATGATTGGATTAATCAATAAAACTAATATCCCAAAAATGGATAGAAAACGTAAAAAAGCCAAAAACAAATTCAGTTTTGATTTGCTTTTGACTTTATAATAATATTGAAAAAATGACAAACCTCCTGCAACTACTAATGAAAGTACCAATAATAGAATCGTGTTTGTAGTCATGTTTTTTATTAAAAAAAATTATGTTTTAAAGATTTTAATAGTAAACCTTTGAATCTTTGTTACTCAGAACCTCAGTAGCTTTCTAAGTAAGCATTCCTCCACAAACATTAAGAACTTGTCCTGTAACGTAAGCACTCATATCTGAAGCTAAGAAAAGACAAGCGTTTGCAACATCTTCAGTAGTTCCTCCACGTTTCAACGGAATTCCTTCTCTCCAACCTTTTACTACATCTTCGCTTAATTTTGCAGTCATTTCAGTTTCAATAAATCCTGGTGCAATTGCATTACAACGAATGTTACGAGAACCTAATTCTAGTGCTACTGATTTTGTAAATCCGTTAACACCAGCTTTTGAAGCTGCATAATTAGTTTGACCTGCGTTTCCTTTTACTCCAACAACACTACTCATGTTGATGATCGATCCAGAGCGTTGTTTTAAGAATGTTTTTTGAATTGCTTTAGTCATATTAAAAACTGATTTTAAGTTAACATCAATAACTTGATCAAAATCAGCTTCAGACATACGCATTAAAAGATTATCTTTTGTAATACCAGCATTATTTATCAAAATATCTACAGTTCCAAAATCAGCTAAAACAGCTTCAACAAAAGTTTGAGCTTCTGTAAAATCAGCTGCATTTGATTGATATCCTTTCGCTTTAATACCTAGAGCGTTCAATTCTTTTTCTAAAGCCAAAGCTGATTCTACAGATGAACTGTATGTAAAAGCCACATTTGCACCATGTTTTGCAAAAACTTCAGCAATTCCTTTTCCTATTCCGCGGCTTGCGCCAGTTATAATGGCTACTTTTCCTTCTAGTAATTTCATATTATGGTATTCGTTTTTTATTTTCTAAATACAAATATAGATTATTTAGGCGTTTTATAAAATTTGTAATACAAAAAAGCCTCACCAAGGTGAAGCTTTTTTATATTGTTATCAGGAGAATAACTAGAAAGCTACATTCCATCTTGGTAATCTACCGTTTTCATCTAAGAAATCTTGTAGAATTTTCCCTTCAATGTAAGTTGGGATTATTTTTACATCTGCATTAAAAGTCTCATACCAAGAAACTTCTAATCTTTCGATTCCTTCAATTTTCATTTGTGCTGGCCAAGAATATTTTCTTCCTGTTTTTGCAAATTGGTGACCGTTTACGATTTTATCGTGTAATCCACCATTTTTACTTTTTAGAGTTCCATCATTTTGAACAGTTCCAGTAGAACCTACCATGATTAATTCTTTGTTTTCACCATCAACAGCGTAAACAACAAAAACTCCACTTCCAGATTCAGATGCATTGCATACTTCTTCTAGACTATCGTTTAGTGTGTAAGTAAAATTTCCTTTTACTGTAAAATTTTCTAATTCTTTGTACATATTTCTTCAGATTTTTCACGAAGGTTCTAAGATTCTAAAGAAACTTAGTTACTAAGTGTTTGTTATATTCCATACATTCTATTAATGTAAAAAAAGTCTCAACAGATATTGAGACTTTTTTTTGGAATTTATTATTTTAAATATTGGAGATTATCCTAATACTTCTTTTACTTTTTTACCAATTTCAGCTGGAGAATCAACTACGTGAATTCCGTTGTCTCTCATAATTTGCTTTTTAGCTTCAGCTGTATCATCAGTACCACCAACAATTGCACCTGCATGACCCATTGTACGTCCTGCTGGAGCAGTTACTCCTGCGATGAAACCTACAACTGGCTTACGGTTACCATCAGCTTTAATCCATTTAGCAGCATCAGCTTCTAATTGTCCACCAATTTCACCAATCATTACGATACATTCTGTTTCTGGGTCGTTCATTAACAACTCAACAGCTTCTTTTGTAGTAGTTCCAATAATTGGATCTCCACCAATACCAATTGCTGTAGTTATTCCTAATCCTTGTTTAACAACTTGGTCAGCAGCTTCGTAAGTTAAAGTTCCTGATTTAGAAACGATTCCTACAGTTCCTTTTTTGAAAACGAAACCTGGCATAATTCCAACTTTTGCTTCACCTGGAGTAATAATACCTGGACAGTTTGGACCAATTAATCTAGCATTTCTTTCTTTTACATAACTGTTGGCTTTAATCATATCTGCTACAGGAATTCCTTCAGTAATAGCAATGATAACTTTAATTCCAGCGTCAGCTGCTTCCATAATTGCATCAGCAGCAAATGCAGGTGGTACAAAAATAATTGTTGTATCAGCTCCAGCTTGTTCTACAGCATCTTTTACTGTGTTAAAAACTGGACGATCTAAATGTGTAGTTCCCCCTTTTCCTGGAGTAACACCACCAACAACATTAGTACCGTACTCAATCATTTGAGAAGCATGGAAAGTTCCTTCGCTTCCTGTAAATCCTTGAACAATTATTTTGGAATCTTTATTAACTAAAACACTCATGATATATATTTTATGTAGTTTTTAAAATTGTGATGCAAAAGTAAGGTTTTGTAAATTATTTTGAACCTTTTTATTATCAAAATATCTTATAATAATTGACTCATTTGATAACCTCGGTATAATTTATTATCTTTTATTTGCCAAATAGCCATAAAATGGGCTAATAACATTTCTTCTCTTGGGTTTTCGATAGTTTTTACATAATGTGAATAACGTACTGAAACTAAATCATCCTCTTCGATTATATGACTAATTCGAACTTTAGAACGTACATAGGCTCTACTTAATTCGTTAGATAAGTCTAATACTCCATTGTAATCTAATTGGATAGGTCCTTTTGTACTATGCCAATCTACGATTACTTCTGGATGTAAATATAATTTGAAGGTTTCGCTATCAATTAAAGCATCCGACTTATAAAATTTCTGAATAAATTCTTTAGCAGTCATAGTTATTTTAATTTATTTAGAATTTCAGGAATTTTCTTGATATTAGCTAATTGTTTTAGCTTTTCTCTTGATTCTTCAATTGGCGTACCAAAATAAGATTTCCCTCCTTCTACCGATTTAGTAACTCCTGTTTGTCCCATTATCACAGCCTTCTCTCCTATCGTAATACCGCTTGTTGTGCCTACTTGACCCCAAATGGTTACTTCGTCTTCTATAATTACACAACCAGCAATACCAGTTTGTGAAGCGATTAAGCATTTTTTTCCAATAACAGTATCGTGCCCTACGTGAACTTGATTATCAAGTTTGGTTCCTTCTCCAATAGTTGTGTCGCCTGTAACACCTTTGTCGATAGTACAAAGCGCTCCAATTCCAACATTGTCTTTTATTACAACTCTTCCTCCTGAGATTAATTGGTCGAAACCATCAGGGCGTTTTTTGTAATAAAAAGCATCTGCTCCTAATATTGTTCCAGCATGTATGATAACATTGTCACCAATTACAGTATGATCATATATTGATACATTAGAGTGTATCAAGCAGTTTTTACCAATTGTAACATGATTTCCAATAAAACAATTAGGCTGTATTAATGAACCTTCTCCTATTATCGCAGAATCCGATATGGCAACATTAGCAAATCGAAAAGGTTTAAAATGTTTTGTAAGTTTATTAAAATCTCTAAAAGGATCATCAGAGATTAATAGTGCTTTGCCTTCAGGGCAATCTACAACTTTGTTGATTAAAACAATAGTTGCTGCTGAATTTAAAGCTTTGTCATAATATTTTGGATGGTCTACAAAAACAATATCTCCAGGCTCGACAACATGAATTTCATTCATACCTGAGACTTGGAAGTTTTTATCACCAACAAATTCGCAATTAAGCAAATTTGCAATTTCTTCTAAAGAGTAAACTTTTTGAAATTTCATATTTTATAATTAGAAAATTTGTCAATTAGAGAATGTGTCAATTAAAAAAATGTGTCAATTAGAAAAATAAGAACTTTTAGTTTGAATTGCTACTAGTCCATCAATTTTCTAATTGACTCATTGACAAATTATCTTAATTAATAAACTACTCTTTTACACGCTCCATGTAAGAACCTGAAGCAGTATCGATTTTAATTCTGTCGCCTTCATTAATAAATAAAGGAACGTTTACTGTAGCTCCAGTTTCAACAGTTGCAGATTTTGTTGCATTTGTCGCTGTGTTTCCTTTAATTCCTGGCTCAGCATAAGTAACTTCTAGGATTACAGAAGCTGGCATATCTACTGAAAGAGGTAAATCTGTTTCAGTATTAATTTGAACCATTACGTTAGTTCCTTCTTTTAATAATCCTGGAGCATCCAAAATTGATTTATTTAAAGAAATTTGCTCAAATGTCTCATTATTCATAAAGTGAAAATCATCACCTTCAGCATATAAAAATTGGTATGTTTGTGTTTCAACACGAACATCCTCGATTTTATGTCCTGCAGAAAATGTATTATCTAATACTTTTCCAGTTGTTAAACTTCTTAATTTTGTTCTAACAAAAGCAGGGCCTTTACCTGGTTTTACGTGAAGAAATTCAATGATTTTATAAATGTCGTGATTGTATTTGATACAAAGTCCGTTTCTTATGTCTGATGTTGATGCCATTATGATTTTGTTTTATTTATTATTTTGTTTCATCGTTTAACCGTTTATTTGCTTTCGATTAAACGATGAAACAAATCCACGATAGAACTTTTTCTAGTAATTTCCTGAATATCCTTTCATAATTCCACGTGATGAGTTTCGAATAAAATCTAAGATTTCATCTCTTTCTGGAGTTGCTTCCATTTCACCTTCGATTATGCTAAGTGCTTGAGTTGTATTATAATTTTTTTGGTATAAAATTCTATAAATTTCTTGAATTTCTCTGATTTTATCTGTGCTAAAACCTCTTCTTCTCAAACCTACTGAATTAATTCCTACGTATGATAATGGCTCTTTTGCAGCTTTGGTATATGGAGGAACATCTTTTCTTACCAAAGAACCTCCTGATATCATTGCATGATCTCCAATATGAATAAATTGATGAATTGCAGCCAAACCACCAATTACAGCATGATTTCCTACTACAACGTGTCCTGCCAATGCAACACCGTTTACAATAATAGCATTATTACCAATCTCACAATCGTGAGCAATATGAGCATAAGCCATAATTAAACAATTGTTACCAAGAATTGTTTGTCCTGATGCAACTGTACCACGATTAATTGTAACACATTCTCTAATGGTACAATTATCTCCTATTATTGCTAAAGAATCCTCTCCTCCAAACTTTAAATCTTGAGGTACTGCAGAAATAACTGCGCCTGGGAAAATATTACAATTTTTCCCTATTCGCGCGCCTTCCATTATGGTTACATTTGAACCAATCCAAGTACCATCACCAATAACTACATTATTGTGAATTGTTGTAAATGGCTCTATTACAACGTTTTTAGCGATTTTGGCGCCAGGATGAACATAAGCTAAAGGTTGATTCATCTGTATTTTTTATATTTTAAATTAAAATTGTCTTTTTTTGAAACAATAAATCTAAATAACTAACTATTTTATTTATTGTTTTTTTGCAATTTGTGCCATTAACTCTGCTTCGGTAACTAATTTACCATTTGCATAAGCATTAGCTTGCATGTGACAAATTCCTCTTCTTATTGGAGAAATTAATTCACATTTAAATATTAATGTATCTCCAGGTAACACTTTGTGTTTGAACTTAACATTATCTATTTTCATAAAATAAGTCAAGTAATTTTCTGGATCCGGAACTGTACTTAATACTAAGATTCCTCCTGTTTGTGCCATTGCTTCTACTATTAAAACACCCGGCATAACCGGAGCTTCAGGGAAGTGACCAACAAAGAAGTTTTCGTTCATGGTAACATTTTTCAATCCTACAACATGATTAGAAGACATCTCAATAATTCTATCAATCAATAAAAATGGAGGTCTATGAGGTAAAACCGACATGATTTTATGAATGTCCATCAATGGTTCTTGATTTAAATCATAAACTGGCACATGGTTTCTTTGCTCAATTTTTATAATTTTTGCTAATTTTTTAGCAAACTGAGTATTTACAAAATGCCCTGGTTTGTTAGCAATGATTTTACCTTGAATTCTTACTCCAATTAAGGCTAAATCTCCAATAACATCAAGTAATTTATGTCTTGCTGCTTCGTTAGGATAATGTAAAGTAAGATTGTCTAAAATACCGTTTGGTTTAACCGTTATTTTATCTTTTCCAAAAGCTTTCTTTAAATTTTCCATTGTAGAGTCAGATATTTCTTTATCTACATAGACAATTGCATTGTTTAAATCTCCACCTTTAATTAATCCGTGTTCTAATAGAGATTCTAATTCATGTAAAAAACTAAATGTTCTTGAATTAGAAATTTCTGATTTAAAATCGGCAATACTTTTTAAGGTTGCATTTTGTGTACCTAAAACTTTAGTACCAAAATCAACCATAGTTGTAACTTGGTAATCATCGCTTGGCATAACAAGGATTTCACTTCCTGTTGCTTCGTCTGTAAAAGAGATAACTTCTTTAACAACATATACATTACGTTGTGCTTCTTGTTCTTCTATTTCGGCTTTTTCAATTGCTTCAACAAAATATTTTGATGAACCATCCATAATTGGAAGTTCTGATGCGTTTAATTCGATTATAACATTGTCTAAATCACAACCAACCAATGCAGCTAAAACGTGCTCTGGTGTTTGAATCTTAACACCTAATTTTTCTAAATTTGTCCCTCTTTGAGTATTTACTACATAATTAGCATCAGCCTCAATAATTGGGTGACCTTGCAAATCAACTCTCACAAAAGTAAATCCATTATTTATTGGAGCAGGCTTAAAAGTCATTGTTACTTCTTTCCCAGTGTGTAGTCCAACTCCTGTTAGTGAAATTTCCTTCTTGATGGTCTTCTGTTTAACCATTATTTCCATTTTTTTGGTTTAATATTTGTTTTTTTAATTCTTCTAGTTCAGCAACGATTTTAGGTAAATTCTTAAAGTGAACATACGATTTGTTAAAATCAGTATATCCAAGTGAAGGTGTTCCTTGTAAAATTTCGTCATCTTTAATATTTCTGGCAACTCCAGATTGGGCTTGCAATCTAACATTGTTTCCAATAGTTAAATGTCCTGCAATACCTACTTGTCCTCCAATCATAACATTTTTACCGATTTTTGTAGAACCAGCAACGCCAGATTGTGCTGCAATTACGGTGTTTTCACCAATTTCTACATTATGGGCAATCTGTATTTGATTGTCTAACTTCACTCCTTTTCGGATAATTGTTGATCCTAAAGTGGCTCTGTCTATAGTTGTATTTGCTCCAATATCAACATTGTCTTCGATAATTACATTACCAATTTGCGGGACTTTACTATAAATGCCTTCTTCATTTGGCACAAAACCAAATCCGTCAGCACCAATAATTGTTCCCGAATGAATTGTACAATTGTTTCCAATTATTGTTTCGGAATAAATTTTAGCGCCTGCAAAAATATGTACATTATTGCCAATAACAACATTATCTCCGATAAAAGAGTTAGGATAAATTTTGACATTGTTACCTAAAACTACATTTTGACCTACATAACTAAAGCTACCTAAATATAGATTGTCTCCATATTTTACACTTTCAGATAAGAAAGATTGTGGCTCAATTCCGTTTTTATTCAATTTTACTTGATTATAAAACTCTAATAATTTAGAAAACGACGCATAAGCATCATCAACTTTAATTAATGTTGTGCTAATTTCTGTTTCGGGTACAAAAGTATCGTTAACTATTGTTACTGATGCTTTTGTCGAATATATATGATTGATATATTTAGGGTTAGCTAAGAAAGTAAGAGATCCTTCTGTACCTTCTTCTATTTTAGATAAGCGAGAAACTTCTGCATTGGGATTACCAACTACCTCACCTCCTAAAATTTCTGCTATTTGTTCTGCTGTAAATTTCATTGCGACAAAAATATAAAAAAATAGGTTTTAAATGTTAATTTTAGATCAGTTGTTTTGGAAAGCAGATGTAATACTTAGTTACCAATTTAGATAACGATTTCAAATTCAGCTGATCTGAGGCTTCAACAACGTCCTCAATTGTCTTATCTTTTTTTAATATTCGTATAGGTTCAGCTTCTTTACTGTAAGCTTGATTTTTTATTTTTCCTCTATATATAAAATAACTTGCGTCAATTGCTGAGATATTGTTCTGAGCGGCAAATCGTTCTTTTAAACTTTGTAATTCTTCTAGTGATACTTTTTCGCTAGTTAGTTTAATTTTTAATAAATCTCTGTTTACTATCATTTTACTTAAGGTAGAAAGTATAAAATCATCGTGTTTTTGCCAAGATTTTAAAGCTCCTATTATATCGAAATCATCCAATTGAGAAAATAAATCTAATGTTTCAGGAGTAAATGTTTCTAAGTTAATTTTATTTTGCATAAAAAATAACAAAGGTTCGCTACAAGGAAGGTGAATTCCTTTTAAAGTTAATTCTTTGGCTCTTTTTAAGACTTTCGTCAAAATAAGTTCAGCAACTAAACTTGTTTTATGCAAATAAGCCTGCCAATACATTAATCTGCGAGAAAGTAAAAACTTTTCAACAGAGTAAATTCCTTTTTCTTCGATAACCAGAACATCATCTACAACATTCATCATCTGAATTAAGCGTTCTGAATTAACATTCCCTTCAGCTACGCCACTATAAAAACTATCGCGTTTAAGGTAGTCCATACGATCCATATCTAGTTGACTAGATATTAATTGTAACATAAATTTTCTATGGTAATCTCCTTTGAATATCTGAATAGCTAAGCTTAGTTTTCCGTTAAATTCTATATTTAATTGATTCATAAATAATAGCGAAATCGCTTCGTGATTTACATCCTCAACAATACTTCTCTCCATAGCATGAGAAAATGGTCCGTGCCCTATGTCATGTAGTAAAATAGCTACATATAATGCGTTTTCTTCTTCTGCAGAAATTGTAACATCTTTGAAACGTAATGTTTCAATTGCTTTTTGCATTAAATGCATACAACCTAAGGCATGATGAAAACGAGTATGATTTGCTCCTGGGTATACTAAATATGACAGTCCCATTTGTGAAATTCGGCGTAAACGCTGAAAATAGGAATGCTCTATTAAATCATATATTAAAGCATTTGGAATGGAAATGAAGCCATAAATGGGATCATTGAAAATTTTCAGCTTATTAATAATATTCACTATTGGGTTCTTTTTTAGGTCAACAAATATAACTAATTAAAGACTTATTCTGTTTTACATTTTCGGTAAAAAAGCAAACAAATAAATTTTTATGACGAAATGTTATCATAATTCTTTAAATTAGTACAACGAAAAGACAATATTACGCTTTTTTTTAGGTAACAAACAATTAACACAAATTTAAGTTCGTTTAGTTCGGTAAATTACGAACCAATTTTATCTTTGCCAAAAAAACCATGAATACTAATACAGAAAAAGAAAGAGAAGAGCTTATAGAGTTATTCGGCATTCATTTCGAATCAGTGTATAACATGGCTCCACTTTGTTCAAGAATTCTGGGATTATTAATTGTTGAAGCTTATAAAGATGGGCTCACTTTTGAACAAATAGTAGAAAAAATGGGCGCTAGTAAAAGTTCAGTGTCTACAAATTTAAATTTCCTTTTAAAAATAGGAAAGATAGATTATTACACTTTACATGGTGATCGAAAAAAATATTTCAGACCTCCTCCGTTTAGTGAACGATTTACTAATTATTTAAAAATTCTTGAGTTTGAGAATAAAATAATTGATAAAATGATTTTTTACAGAGAGAAAACAATGAGTAGCCCTGAGGAAAGAATGAATATGGAGCATGCAAAAGCATATAAAAGCCACATCATAAAAGTTGAAGAATTAGTTAAAGAAACAATTACTGAGATTATAGAAATAGAAAAAGTTAATAATAAATCATAAATCAAATTTTAATACAAATGAAGAATATTTCATTCTCCCTAATAGCTATCATGCTGGTTTTTGCGTCATGTAAAAAAAAGGAAGAACAAGCTCCACCACAAGGTCCAGCTCCGTTCCCAGTTAGAACAATTTCAGTACAAGATGCTGTAGTATATCAAGAGTATAGTGCAAACCTCGAAGGACAGCATAATGTCGAAATCCGCCCAAAAGTGAATGGGTATATTCAAAAAATATATGTTGATGAAGGTCAAGTTGTTAAAAAAGGACAATTACTTTTTAAACTTGAAACTCAAACTTTAAATCAAGATGCATCTGCTGCCAAAGCTTCTGTTCAGGCTGCACAAGTAGAAGTTGATAGATTAAAACCACTAGTTGACAGAAAGATCATTAGTGTTGTTCAATTAGAAACTGCTAAAGCTAAATTAGCACAAGCAAAAAGTACTTACGGTAGTATTGCTGCAAATATTGGGTACGGAACAATTGTTTCTCCTGTAAGTGGAGTAATTGGAGGTTTACCTTTTAGAGAAGGAAGCTTGGTTAGTGCAACTAGTGAAGTGCCTTTGACAACTGTATCTGATACAAAAATCGTACGTGCTTATTTCTCAATGAATGAAAAACAATTGTTATTCTTTAATAAAACATTTAAAGGTGCAACTACAGCAGAAAAATTGAAAGCTGCACCACCAGTTTCATTGATTTTAGTTGATAACACAGAATACGACCAAAAAGGAAAAATCGCTACAATGAATGGTTTAGTAGATCCTGCAACAGGAAATACACAATTTAGAGCAGATTTTAATAATCCTCAAGGTATCCTAAGAAGTGGTAGTACTGGAATTATTCGTTTGCCTATCGAACAAAAAAATGTAATGTTGGTTCCCCAAAATGCAATTTTCGAAGTGCAGGGAAAACAAACACTTTATATTGTTGAAAAAGGAAACAAAGTAAAATCTACAATTGTTGAAACAAACGGAACTTCAGGTTTAGACTTTATTGTTACAAGTGGACTAAAAGATGGAGACGTTGTAGTTGTAGAAGGTGCATCTAAATTAAAAGATGATATGGAAATTACACCACAGCCTGTTAAAGATCCAGCTGTTGAAACAGCAGAAACAAAAAATACTACAGCTAAAAAATAATATACAAGATGTTAAAGACGTTTATAGAAAGACCAGTTCTCTCGACGGTAATATCTATCTTAATCACCATACTGGGTGTTTTAGGATTGATGTCATTACCCATAGAGCAATACCCCGAAATTGCCCCTCCAACAGTTCAAGTAACTGCAACATATACAGGTGCTAATGCTGAAACAGTATTAAATAGTGTTGTAATTCCTCTAGAAGAAGAAATAAATGGTGTAGAAGGAATGACATACATGACATCTTCAGCAGCGAATGATGGTTCTGCAAAAATATCTGTTTATTTTGAACTTGGAGTTGACCCAGATATTGCTGCGGTAAACGTTCAAAATAGAGTTTCTCGAGCTACCAGTAAATTGCCACAAGCAGTTGTACAAACTGGGGTTACGACACTGAAAAGTCAGACGAGTGCTTTGATGTTCTTTGCTTTGTATTCGAACAACAAAGATTTTGATGAAACTTATATTCAGAATTATGCTAAAATTAACCTTGTACCTAAATTACAGCGTGTTAAAGGTGTAGGACAAGTAAATGTTTTTGGAGCCAAAGATTACTCTATGAGAATCTGGATTAATCCAGAAAAAATGGCTGCTTACGAAATATCGCCAAAAGATATTCAGGCAGCATTGCAAGAGCAAAACGTAGAAGCTGCTCCAGGTAAATTTGGAGAAAATGCTGATGGTATTTACGAATATGTAATTAAATATAAAGGACGTCTTTCTGAAATTAAAGACTACGAAGATATTGTAATTAAAGCTACAGGTAATGGGAATTTCGTTCATTTAAAAGATGTTGCAACTGTAGAGTTGGGAGCTTTTAATTATGGAAACAAGAACATAGCAATGGGTAAACAAGGTGTTGCTGTTGGTATATTCCAAACTTCTGGTTCGAATGCACAAGATATTATTACCGAAGTTATGACCATTTTGGAGGACACTAAACCAGATTTTCCAAAGGGTGTAGATTACGTAATTCCATATAATACAAAAACGTTCCTTGATGCATCGATAGAAAAAGTAATCTCAACATTGATTGAAGCTTTTATATTAGTATTTATAGTAGTGTTTTTATTCTTACAGGATTTCCGTTCTACGTTAATTCCTGCAATAGCAGTTCCTGTAGCAATTGTTGGTACATTTTTCTTCCTGCAGGTATTTGGATTCTCTATCAATATGTTAACATTGTTTGCAATGATTTTGGCTATTGGTATTGTGGTCGATGATGCGATTGTCGTCGTCGAGGCTGTACATGCCAAGTTAGATGAAGGAGTGAAATCTGCAAAAGAAGCTACTATTTCTGCAATGAGCGAAATTACAGGAGCTATTATTTCTATCACATTAGTAATGTCAGCGGTATTTATACCAGTATCATTCTTAAGTGGACCTTCAGGGGTTTTCTATCAACAGTTTGCTATTACATTGGCAATTGCGATTTTGATTTCGGCTATTAATGCATTGACTTTAAGTCCGGCCTTATGTGCACTATTCTTGAAACCTCACGAAGCATCAGAGCATCATGATAAAAATTTTAAAGATAGATTCTTCATTGCTTTCAATACTAGTTTTGATAGGATGAATAATAAATATGTTAAGTCTTTAGGGTTCTTAGCAAGAAAGAAATGGGTTGCAATATCAGGATTGATAGCGTTTTGTGCTATTACTATCATTTTGTTCCAAACTACACCATCAGGATTTATTCCTAATGAGGATAGAGGAATTATCTTTGCCGATTTAACACTTCCTCCAGGAACAACAATCGAGAAAACTCAAAAGGCAGTTAATGAATTGGATTCTATTTTGGCCTCAATGGACATTGTTGAATCACGAATGAGTGTTGTTGGTTTTAGTTTGTTAAATAGTGTAAATGGTGGGTCTTATGCCTTTTCTGTAATTAAATTAAAAGACTGGGAACACCGTAAGGAAGCCAATCAATCGGTAGATGCTGTAGTTGGTGAGCTATTTGGAAGAACAGCACATTTTAAAGATGCCAAAGCATTATTTTTTACACCTCCGAGTGTACAAGGTTTTGGATCTGCAGACGGATTTGAGTTAAAAATTCAAGATAAAGGTGATGATGATTGGGCAACAGTAAGTAAAGTAAGTAATGAGTTCTTAGGTGAATTAATGAAAAGACCTGAAATTCAATATGCTATTACAAACTTCAACCCTAACTTTCCACAATATCAAATGGATATTAATGTAGAAAGAGCTAAAAATGCAGGAGTTTCAGTTTCAGAAATCTTTAATACTATGCAAGGGTATTATGGAGGATTGTATACTACAGATTTTAATAAATTTGGTAAACAATATCGTGTGATGATTCAAGCAAAACCTTCTGAAAGAGCAACTCTTGAATCAATTAATACTATTTATGTTAAGAATGCCGCAGGAAAACAAGTAGCTATAAATCAGTTTGTTGATTTTAAAAGAATTTATGGACCAGAAGCTGTTGCCCGTTTCAACTTATTAAAAGCTGTAAACGTAAATGGTAAAGCAAAACCAGGATATAGCTCTGGAGATGCAATTAAAGCAGTTCAGGAAGTAGCAGCGCAGCATTTGCCTAAAACCTATACTTATGAATTCTCTGGAATGACACGTGAAGAGATTCTTGCAGGTAGTCAGGCTGCGGGTGTATTCTTGTTGAGTTTGATATTTGTATATTTCTTATTAAGTGCACAATACGAAAGTTATTTAGTACCATTATCAGTATTGCTTTCATTACCTGTAGGTATTGCTGGAGCTATTGGTTTTGTGAAACTAGCTGGATTAGAAAATAACATTTATTTCCAGGTAGCCCTGATAATGCTTATAGGACTACTGGCCAAAAATGCCATTCTGATAGTTGAGTTTGCTATACAAAGACGACGACACGGAATGGACTTGACAGAGGCTGCGATAGAAGGTGCAAAAGCACGTTTACGTCCTATTTTAATGACCTCTCTTGCCTTTATCTTTGGTTTAATGCCTTTGGCTTTTTCTTCAGGAGTAGGTGCAGTAGGTAACCGTTCAATCGGTATGGGAGCTGTAGGTGGAATGTTGATAGGAACAATTTTTGGAGTATTTGTAATTCCGATATTGTTTATTATTTTCCAAAGCTTACAAGAAAGAATCTCTGGAAAACCATTTACAGAGCAACAATCAGATGTTACACTTTTAGACGAAGAAAATGAAAAATAATGTATATAAAATAGTAACTGTTGCCTTCACGGCAACAGTTATGCAATCCTGCTTCGTTGCAAAAGATTACGAAAGACCTAAGGATATTAAAACTGAGAATTTATATAGAACTGAAGTAGTCGCAAAAGATAGTACTTCAATGGCAAATCTTTCTTGGGATAAAATTTTTACAGATCCTATTTTGCAAGGTTATATCAGAAAAGGATTGGAAAATAACTTAGATATTCGAATTGCAATGCAAAACATTGCAGCGGCCGAAGCATCAATGAAACAAGGAAAAGCAGGGTACTTCCCTACTCTTTCGGTTGGTACAGACTGGACGCATCAACAGTTATCAAAAAACAGCCAATTTGGTGCTTTACTTCAAAATCGTAGTACCGATCAATATCAAGTAGCTGGAACATTAGGTTGGGAAGCTGATATTTGGGGAAAAATAAGAAGTAATAAACGTGCAACAAATGCAGCTTATTTACAAACTACTGCTGCAAATCAAGCTGTAAAAACACAGTTAATTGCAGATATTGCTGCAACTTATTATCAGTTGATTGCAATAGATGAGCAAATTAAATTATCAGAAGAGACTTTGATTAACAGAATCGAAAGTGTTGAAACGATTATTGCTTTAAAAGATGCAGGAAATGTAACCGAAGTTGGAGTTAAACAAACAGAAGCTCAAAAATATGCTACAGAAATTATCATCGCTGACTTAAAAGTAAGCACGATACTTTTTGAAAACAAAATGAGTATTCTTTTAGGAGTAGCACCTACCAAAGTAGAAAGAAGCAGTTTTGAAGTTCAAAAAATGCAACCAGATATCACTCTTGGAGTGCCTGCAACTTTATTAAGAAACAGACCAGATGTAATTGCAGCAGAGTATAATTTGATTTCAAATTTTGAAAGAACAAATGTTGCAAGAGGTAACTTTTACCCAACATTTAAGATTACTGCAACTGGAGGATTACAAAGTATAGATCTTAAAGAATGGTTTAGTTCAAATTCATTTTTTGCTAATATTGTAACAGGATTAACACAGCCAATTTTTAATCAACGTTTGAATAAAACAAATTTAGAAATAGCTAAAGCAAATCAAGAAAAAGCATACATACAATTTGAGCAATCATTGCTAAATGCGGGAAAAGAAGTTTCAGATGCATTAGCACAGTATAACAACGAAACCAAAAAAATTGTAATTCGTCAGAAACAAGTAGATGCATTAAAAGTAGCTACAGATTATTCAGATGAATTGCTTAAATATGGTTTAGTAAATTATTTAGAAGTTCTTACTGCAAAAGACAATGCGTTAAATGTAGAATTAACTTTAATTGATAATAAATTTTCACAATATAATGCCATTATTCAATTATATAGAGCCCTTGGTGGTGGATGGCAGTAAGATTTCATAGTTAGGTTACTTATTAATTTTTATATTTAAACCACTGAGTATTTTTATATTCAGTGGTTTTGTTTTTTTATACTAAAAATTATCATAATATTAATAAATAGCCGTTTTAAAAAGAAGTAAATTGCCACTTAGATTTAACAATTTTGAACAAGCTATATAATTATGGACAAGATAAAAATACTTTGGGTTGATGATGAAATCGACTTATTAAAGCCACACATACTATTTTTGGAGAAAAAAAATTATGCAGTAACGACTTGTAATAATGGTCTTGATGCAATTACAATTTTTGAAGAAGACAATTTTGATATAGTTTTTCTTGATGAAAATATGCCTGGAATGAGCGGATTAGAAACACTTTCTGAAATGAAAGAAAAAAAATCAACCATTCCGATGATTATGATTACCAAAAGTGAAGAAGAGTATATTATGGAAGAGGCTATCGGTTCTAAAATAGCTGATTATCTGATAAAACCTGTGAATCCAAATCAGATTTTATTGAGTTTAAAGAAAAATCTGGATCACTCCAGATTAATTTCTGAAAAAACGACATTAGATTATCAAAAGGAATTCCGAAAAATAGCTATGGAAATGGCAATGGTAAATTCTTACGAAGATTGGATTGAACTGTATAAAAAACTAGTTTTTTGGGAGTTAGAACTTGAGAATATTAATGATCAAGGAATGATTCAGATTTTAGAATCTCAAAAAGTTGAAGCTAACTCGCAATTTGGTAAATACATAGAGCGTAATTACGAAGACTGGTTTGAGCCAAAAGCAGATAAACCAATTCAATCGCATACCTTGTTTAAAGAATTGGTGGTTCCGGAAATTAAGAAGAAAGACAAACCAATTTTGTTTGTGGTAATAGATAATTTGCGTTATGATCAATGGAAATCATTTGAAACTGTAGTAGGAAACTATTATAAGTTAGAAAAAGAAGTTCCTTATTTCTCAATACTTCCAACAGCAACTCAATATGCCCGAAATGCAATATTCTCAGGTTTGCTACCTATAGAAATGGAAAAACAATTTCCGGAATATTGGAAAAATGATGTAGAAGATGGTGGGAAAAATTTATTTGAGGCTGAATTTTTAAGTGCACAATTAAAACGCTTGGGATTAAATATTAAAGAAGATTATTTCAAAATTACCAATTTGGCAAGTGGAAAAAAACTGGCTGAAAATTTTAAGGCACTAAAAAACAATGATCTTGTTACGGTAGTTTATAATTTTGTTGATATGTTGTCACATGCCAAAACAGAACTGGATGTTGTAAAAGAATTAGCTTCAGATGATAAAGCGTACCGATCGCTGACATTGAGTTGGTTCAAAAATTCTCCACTGTTAGAAATTATACAACAGGCTCAGCACTTAGGATTTAAATTAATTCTTACTACAGATCATGGTACAATTAATGTAAAAAACCCATCAAAAGTAGTAGGAGATAAAAATACAAGTTTAAATCTTCGATACAAAACAGGGCGCAGTTTAACCTATGAGCATAAAGATGTGTATGTTGTAAAAGAACCAAAAAAAATAGGATTACCTGCCATAAATATGAGCAGTTCGTTTATTTTTGCAAAAAATGATTTGTTTTTGGCTTACGTAAATAATTACAATCATTATGTGAGTTATTATAAAAACACCTATCAGCATGGTGGAATTTCATTAGAAGAAATGATTATCCCATTCTTGATATTTAATCCTAAGTAAAGAAAGTTTTTAGTTTTGAGTATCAGTCTCAGTAATAGAAATTAGCTTAAAAAAAATATAAATAAAAAATGGAAGTTACTTTTTCGTTAGATCAAATTCAGGAAGTTGCAGAACAAATTTTAGCTCAAAATCCAAATAAAATTCTTCTTTTTAATGGAGAAATGGGTGCTGGTAAAACAACGCTAATTAAGCAGTTATGTAAAAGTCTAGGGATTGAGGATGCTACAAGCAGCCCTACTTTTTCTTTAGTTAATGAATATCAAACAAATGACAATCAGACGGTTTATCATTTTGATTTTTATAGATTAAATCATGAAACTGAGGCTTTGGATATGGGAGTTGATGATTATCTATATTCAGGAAATTGGTGTTTTATAGAATGGTCTGAGAAAATTCCAAGTTTAATTCCAAATGAACATTCTGTTATTACAATTGAATTATTACCTGACGGGAAGCGTTTATTAAAATTAGTTTGATTTTTCTAAACTGAATTTATACTTCTTGAAGTAAAGCGTATTAGCCTTGGGAATACTGTTTTATTAAAAACTTTTTACGTAATTTGTACTCTTAATTTTGCATAAACAATGTCAATAACGATAACTCCATTTACGAAACAAGAATTGTTGCCTCAAGAAGAAAAACTTGAGATTGGCAAATACAAGAGAGAACTTTTTATTGGGATTCCTAAGGAAACAAGTTATCAGGAACGTCGTATTTGTTTAACGCCAGATGCAGTGAATTCACTCACTTATCAGGGACATAGAGTAATGATCGAATCTGGTGCTGGTGAAAGTTCAAGTTATACTGACAAAGAATATAGTGACGCGGGTGCAGAAGTAACAAAGGATACTAAACGAGTTTTTGGCTGTCCGATGTTGTTAAAGGTTGAACCGCCAACGATAGCAGAAATTAAATTAATTAATCCAGAAACAATTTTGATATCTGCGATTCAATTAAAAACTAAGAAAAAATCTTATTTTGAAGCTTTAGCTCAGAAAAAAATAACAGCATTAGCATTCGAATATATAAAAGATGAAGATGGCTCCTATCCTGCTGTGAAATCATTAAGTGAAATTGCAGGAACAGCATCAATACTAATCGCAGCTGAATTAATGATTACTGATGAGATTGGAAAAGGACTATTGTTTGGTAATATAACTGGGGTCCCTCCTACTGATGTTGTAATTTTAGGAGCGGGAACTGTTGGTGAATTTGCTGCAAAAACTGCTATTGGACTTGGAGCGACCGTCAAAGTTTTTGACAATTCAATTACTAAACTACGTCGATTACAAAACAATCTAAATCAGCGTGTTTTTACATCAACCATACAACCAAAGGCCTTGTTGAAAGCTTTAAGACGTTGTGATGTGGCAATTGGTGCTATGCGTGGAAAAGAACGTTGCCCAATTATTGTAACTGAAACTATGGTGGAACATATGAAAAAAGGCGCAGTAATTGTAGATGTGAGTATTGATACAGGTGGTTGTTTTGAAACTTCGGAAGTGACGACACATGAAAAACCAACGTTTATAAAGAGCAATGTTTTACATTATTGTGTACCTAATATTCCTTCAAGATATTCTAAAACAGCTTCACTTTCAATAAGTAACATTATTACACCTTATTTATTGCAAATTGCAGAAGATGGTGGAATTGAAAGTGCGATAAGACGTGATAAAGGTTTAAAAAATGGTGTTTATATATATCATGGAATTTTAACCAACAAAGCTATAGGTGAATGGTTTGATTTGCCTGATAATGATATTAATTTACTTGTTTTCTAAGGCATCTTTAGCGTACCTTTGCCAAAAATAGAATTCATGAAATTTACACATCGTTTTGCTTATTATTTAGTTGGTTTGGTTATTGGATGTTTCTTTGTAGGCCTTGTATTTAGTGGAAAAGACACACGTTGTAATTATTTTCCAAATGCAAGAGTTTTAAATGATTTAAGAAACAAACCATTCCACTATTCAGATGAAGCTTCTAAAGTTCTAGCAGAAAAATGGATCGATACTTCAGATATTAAAAATACATTACAATTTGGTGATATCGATTTTGATAAAAGCAACACAGAATATAAAAAAGGAAAATTATATGTTATTGAAGGTAAAACTTTAAAGAACCAAAAAGTACTACTTAAAGTAATTAATTATCCTGGAAAAGCTGTTTTAGAATCTATAGAAAAAAAACAAGCTGATTAGAGCCATTTGATTTCGGGAATTTCTTTTGATTTCAGAAAAACATTTGTTTTACTAAAATGTTTGTTTCCAAACCACTTCCCTTGATTGGCACTCATAGGTGATGGATGTCCAGACTCAAGAACTAAATGTTTTGTAGTATCTATTTTTCGCCCTTTTTTTTGTGCAAACGCTCCCCATAATAAGAAAACCACATTTTCTTTTTTATCTGATATGGCTTGAATCACTGCATCTGTAAATAAATTCCATTTTAAATGTTTATGACTATTTGGTGTGTCTTTTCGAACGGTTAATGAAGCATTTAAAAGTAAGACGCCTTGTTTTGCCCAAGATTCTAAATTACCAGAAGTTGGCATAAATACAGAATCAAAATCAGTGTTTAATTCTCTGTAAATATTTCGTAGCGAAGGAGGTATTTTTATATTGTCATTTACAGAAAAGCTTAAACCATTTGCTTCACCTACTCCATGATATGGATCTTGTCCGATGATGACCACTTTTATATCTTGAAATGTGCAATGGTTAAATGCTGAGAAAATTAAATCAATTGGCGGGAAGCAAACATTATTTTTATATTCTTCTTCTACATTTGTTATTAAATCATTAAAGTAAAGCTTTGCTATTTCTTCTGATAATATGGTTTGCCAATCTGGATTGAGGTTAATTTTCATTTCAATAAATTTTACTACAAATTAAGTAAAGTTTTTTGCAAAGTACCAATTAATACTACTATTTAGTTTCAAAACTTTGTAACTTTGAAACTTTACAACTTATGTTATAATATGATATCTATTACTGATAAAACATTACAAGATTTACAATTCCCTACAGTACTCGAAACTATTTCGGATATTTGTAATACTGATATAGGCAAGCAAAAAGCTTTAGAAATAATACCATTTAGAGATAAAGAAACTTTGATGCAGGCATTAATGCAAACCTCAGAGTACGTTTCGTCTTTCCAAAATAATAATGCAATTCCAAATCACGGTTTTGATGCAATTAGTTATGAAATAAAATTTTTGGCAATTGAAGATAGTTTTCTTGAAGTTGGAAGTTTTAGAAAAATTGCAACGTTATCATCTACAGTAAATTTTTTATTGAATTTCTTAAAAAAATTCGATGACTATTATCCTAACCTAAATGCGAGAGCTTCTCAAGTTGAGTTTACCAAAGAAATTATTTCGCAGATAGACGTAGTTGTTGATAAGTATGGTGAGATAAAAGACAATGCATCTCCTGAATTATCTAACATTCGTCGCGATATGAATTTGGTCCGAGGAAAAGTAAATCAAAGTTTTGGTGTAGCCTTAACACAATATAATAGCTTAGGCTATCTGGATGATATTAAGGAGAGTTTTGTACAAAACCGTAGAGTTTTGGCAGTTTTGGCAATGTACCGTCGTAAGGTAAAAGGCTCTATTTTAGGAAGTTCTAAAACAGGGAGTATCGCTTATATTGAACCAGAGACAACTTTACAATACTCTAGAGAATTGAGTAATTTAGAATATGAGGAAAAAGAAGAAATTACTCGTATTTTAAAACAATTGTCGAATGCAATTCGTCCTTATTTATCTTTATTGATTGAATATCAGGCTTTTTTAAGTGATATAGATGTTGTTGCGGCCAAAGCAAAATATGCTAATAAGATAAATGGTATTTTACCAACAATTACTGAAGAACGTCGCTTGTATTTTAGAGATGCTTTTCATCCGATTTTGTATTTAAATAACAAACAAAAGAATGAAGTTACGCATCCACAAACAATTGAATTAAAGCAAGATAATAGGATTATTGTTATATCTGGACCAAATGCGGGAGGAAAAACGATCTCTCTTAAAACGGTTGGGCTATTGCAATTGATGTTACAATCTGGAATGTTAATTCCTGTGCATGAACGTAGTGAAACTTTTTTGTTTGATAGAATTTTAACAGATATTGGAGATAATCAATCTATTGAGAATCATCTGAGTACCTATAGCTATAGATTAAAAAACATGAATTATTTCCTTAAAAAATGCAATCGTAAAACTATGTTTTTGATTGATGAATTTGGAACTGGTTCAGATCCTGAATTAGGGGGAGCTTTAGCTGAAATTTTCTTAGAAGAATTTTACCATCGTGAAGCATTCGGGATTATAACTACGCATTATTCTAACCTTAAGATTTTGGCAAATGAACTGCCTTATGCAACAAACGCAAATATGCTTTTTGATGAAAAATCATTAGAGCCTATGTATAAGTTGGTTCTTGGACAAGCGGGAAGTTCGTTTACATTTGAAGTCGCATTAAAAAATGGAATTCCATATGGTTTAATTAATCGTGCAAAAAAGAAAATCGAAATTGGAAAAGTTCGTTTTGATAAAACTATTGCCACTTTACAAAAAGAGCGTTCTAAATTAGAAAAAACTTCTTTGAACTTAAAAGAGGAAGAAACTAGAGCGCGTGCCGAAAGTAATAAAATGGAAAATATAAATGTCAAGATAAAACAAAAACTAGAAAGCTATCAGGAATTATATGATAGTAATCAGAAGACAATTTATATTGGGCAAAAAATTGAAGATATTTCGGAGAAGTATTTCAATAATAAAAATAAAAAAGAACTGATAGGAGAATTTTTGAAGATTATTGAAATTGAAAACTCAAAACGTAAAAAAGCAACTCCAAAAGAAGCAAAAGCAATAGTTGAAAAGAAAAAAGAAGTTATTGCTGAAGTAACAGTTCAGGTAGAAGAAATTCGAAAAGAGAAAAAAGAAAAGAAATTAAAAGCTGTTGTCGAAAAACCAAAAGTAACTTTAAAAGTTGGAGATCGAGTGCGAATGATTGACGGAAGATCTGTTGGAAGTATTGATGCTATCGAAAAAAATAAGGCTACAGTAAATTATGGTATTTTTACTTCAAAAGTAAATTTAGATGAATTAGAATTTGTAGAAGCTGGGAAAAAGTAAGTTTTTAGTTCTTGGTCGCAGTTTTCAATCTTTATAAACGTGAAATTTAGATAAAAAATTAAATAAAGCGATTTAAGTACGTATTTATTGAAAAACGACTAATAGATTAAAACGTTTTTAAAAACAGCTTATATGTTATTTATAGAGGTTGTTTTTGATTTGTAAAACTTATATAAATATAAATTTCGATAGATTAAACTAATGACTACATAAAAGGGACATTTTTAACGAATAACTATATATAGCTTTTTAAATTTTAATAAAAAAAATGAATTCACAAGATGGAATTGCCTCGTTTCTTGCAAAGAATGCTGAGAACAAAAAAATAATTCTCTTTGATGGAGTTTGTAATTTATGTGATTCGGCGGTACAATTTATTATTAAGAATGATAAAAAAGATGTTTTTCGATTTGCAGCTTTAGAATCTGAAATCGGAAAAGAAATTTGCAAACATATAGGAGTTGATACATCCAAGGTTGATAGTATTATATTTTATGAACCAGGAATAGCTTATTATTATAAATCCGGAGCCGCAATTGCAATTGCCGAAAATCTTGGTGTTTTATGGAGTTGGTTTTCTGTTTTTAAAGTAATTCCTGTTTTTTTGCGAGATCCGCTATATAATTATATTGCCAAGAATAGATATAAATGGTATGGCAAAAAGGAAAGTTGTATGATTCCTACACCTGAATTAAAAGCTAAGTTTTTATAAGAATTTATTTTTGCACGCAGATTTTATTTTATACTAAATTTGGTTGCACGCAATCCTGTCATTTAAAATGAAAAAGAGATTTTAGAAATTGGTTCTGCTAAAAAAGTTTTTTTGAACGCAGATTTTACAGATTTGGCAGATTTTATTTTATACTAAATTTTAATTCAATCTCATTATTTCGAATTTTTCTTTAAAAATAAAAAAATACAACAAGTCTCGATATTTATCGGGATAGCTCCAAAAAATACTACGTTTACTATATAAAAAAAAGCCTCAAATAATTAAATTTGAGGCTTTTTGTGATTGATAAGAATATTAGTTTCTTATCAATTTTCTGTATTTCAGACGTTTTGGAGTCAAATCTCCACCTAAACGTTTCTTTTTGTTTTCTTCGTATTCAGAGAAACCTCCTTCGAAATAATATACTTCTGAGTTTCCTTCGAAAGCCAATATGTGCGTACAAATTCTGTCTAAGAACCATCTGTCGTGAGAAATAACTACTGCACAACCAGCAAAATTATCCAAACCTTCTTCAAGTGCACGAAGTGTATTTACATCCAAATCATTGGTAGGCTCATCTAATAAAAGTACGTTTCCTTCTTCTTTCAATGTCATTGCAAGGTGCAAACGGTTACGCTCACCACCAGATAATGTCGAAACTTTTTTGTTTTGATCGCTTCCGCCAAAGTTGAAACGGCTTAAGTAAGCACGAGAGTTTACCTGACGTCCGCCCATCATGATTAATTCTTGACCATCGCAAAAATTCTCCCAGATTGATTTGTTTGGATCAATATTAGAGTGCGCTTGATCGACATAAGCAATTTTCACAGTTTCACCTATAGCAAATTCACCGCTATCTGGCTTTTCCTCGCCCATAATCATTCTGAAAATAGTCGATTTACCAGCACCGTTTGGTCCGATAACTCCAACAATTCCAGCTTGTGGCAAAGTGAAATTTAAATTATCATACAATAATTTATCTCCAAAAGCTTTAGCTACGTTTTTAGCTTCGATAACATTTGTTCCTAAACGTGGACCGTTCGGGATATAGATTTCTAGATTTTCATCTAGTTGTTTTTGATCTTCGTTTAATAATTTGTCGTAATTCTGTAAACGTGCTTTTTGTTTTGTCTGACGCCCTTTTGCTCCCTGACGAACCCAGTCAAGTTCACGCTCTAAGTTTTTACGACGTTTTGAAGCTACTTTTTCTTCAAGTGCCATTCTGCTTGATTTTTGATCTAACCAAGAAGAATAATTTCCTTTCCAAGGAATACCTTCTCCTCTATCTAACTCTAAAATCCAACCTGCAACATTATCAAGGAAATATCTATCGTGCGTTACAGCAATTACAGTTCCAGCATATTGAGCTAAGTGTTGTTCTAACCATAGTACCGACTCAGCATCTAAGTGGTTGGTAGGCTCATCAAGTAACAATACATCAGGCTGTTGTAACAATAAACGACATAATGCAACACGACGACGCTCTCCTCCTGAAAGGTTTTTGATTGGTGTATCTCCGTCTGGAGTACGTAACGCATCCATTGCAATTTCTAGTTTGGTATCGATTTCCCAAGCTCCCAAAGCATCAATTTTATCTTGCAAAGCAGCTTGACGATCCATCAACTTATCCATTTTATCTGCGTCTTCGTAGTTTTCAGGAAGACCAAATAAGTCGTTGATTTTATTGTATTCTTCAAGAACTGCCATTGTCTCAGCAACTCCTTCACGAACAATTTCAATAACTGTTTTTTCATCATCTAATTGCGGCTCTTGTTCTAGGTATCCTACTGTATAGCCTGGAGCAAAAACTACATCACCTTGGTAATTTTTATCAACACCAGCAATAATCTTCAAAAGTGAAGATTTTCCTGAACCATTTAAACCTAAAATACCAATTTTAGCTCCGTAAAAAAAGCTTAGATAGATATTTTTTAGCACTTGCTTGTCGCTACTTGAGTATGTTTTACTCAGTTTTGACATGGAGAAAATTACTTTCTTATCGTCTGACATTATAAATTTATTTTAAAATTTTATTACTTTTTTATTTAAACTCTTCCTTTTAATGCATTGAAAACCCATGCATTGGCTAAAAATCCTACTCCTGTTGCAGCAAATCCCCAACCTGAAACATCTCTATATCTAAAAATTCCAAGTCCAATTAGGAGAAATCCCATTATAAACATTATAAAAGTCGCCCATCCTAAGATTGTGTTTTTATTCATCCCCATAATCGCGGTATTTTTTTTATATTATATAAGCTTACAAATATCGGTAATTTTAGTGGCTTAATTAAATATTTTGTAGAGCATTTCTTTTAATAAATCAGATTGTGGTAATGCATTGGCTCCCACTCCTTTACTTTTAACATCAATATCACGTAATGCAGATACTACTTGACTTACTTTTCTCATGGGATAATTTTTTATGGCCAAATCGTATTCTTTTAAGAAATAGGGATTTACACCTATAGCTGTTGCTACATTTTTTGGATTTTTATCCTTCAATCCATGGTATTTTAATAATTGTATGAAAAAACCAAAAACTAATCCTGTTGTCATAACTAACGGATAATCTTTGGGGTTATGTGCAAAGTTTTCGGCAATTTTATATGCTTTAATTTGATTGCGTTCTCCGATTGCTTTACGTAGTTCAAACACATTGTAATCTTTACTAAAACCAATGTTTTCCTCAATATGTGTTGGTGTGATTGCGGTACCTTTTGGTAAAATTATTTGCAGTTTTTCAAGTTCGTTATTAATTTTACTTAAATCAGTTCCTAAAAATTCTACCAACATTGCATTGGCTTTGGGTTCGATTGAATACCCTTTACCAGATAAAACTCTCTTGATCCAGTCACCAACCTGATTTTCATATAGCTTTTTACTTTCGTAAACTAGTCCTTTCTGACCTAATAATTTGGTTACTTTTTTACGTTTATCAAGCGTTTTATATTTGTAACAAAATACCAAAACCGTTGTTTCCATTGGATTACTTGCGTAAGTCTCTAGTTTATCTATTGTTCTCGATAAATCCTGTGCTTCTTTTACAATAATAACCTGTCGGTCTGCCATCATTGGATAACGTTTTGCAGCTGAAACAACATCATCTACAGATACATCACGACCGTACAAAACAGTTTGATTGAATCCTTTTTCTTCTTCAGATAGGATGTTTTTTTCTATATATTCGGCTAATTTATCAATGTAATAAGGTTCTTCTCCCATAAGGAAGTAGATAGGCTTGATGTTTCCCGCTTTAATATCATTAACAATTTTTATAACTTCATCCATTTCTTTATTATTTCAAGTTTAATGTTTAAGGCTGTTGTTTCAATATCTTGAAACTTTAAACCCGAAACCTAAAACTATTTTATATTTTTGCTTCATGCAAAAACTAAATTTTCCCTCTTATATATTTCGATTCAAAAATAGCGAAAATAAAGTGTCTATTTTTGATGAAATCAGGAAAAAATTTATCATTCTCACTCCTGAAGAATGGGTTCGTCAGCACGTAGTCCAGTTTTTGATGGTAGAGAAGAAATACCCTAAATCATTGATTAATGTAGAGAAGGTTTTGAAAGTCAATGGGTTGCGAAAACGATATGATATTGTAGTGTATAATCCCGATGGTACTATATACATATTAGTAGAATGCAAAGCGCCTGAAGTAAAGATTTCGCAAGCGACATTTGACCAGATTGCCCGATATAATATGACTATGAATGCGCAGTTTTTGACTGTTACTAACGGATTACATCATTATTTCTGTCAAATGGATTTTGAAAATGAAAAATATGAATTCCTAAGGGAATTACCCAACTATAATTCTGTAAATTAATAAAACGCAATACACTTGAATAAAATAGCAGTTGTCATTTTAAATTGGAATGGAGTAAAATTATTAGAGCAATTTTTGCCTTCGGTAGTGCAGTTTTCACCCGAAGCAATTATATATGTAGCCGACAATGCCTCGACTGATAGTTCTATTGCCTATGTAAAAGAGCATTTTCCTACTGTGAGAATTGTAGTGAATGATGGTAATTATGGATATGCTCAGGGCTACAATGATGCATTGCAATATATTGATGCCGATATATATGCCTTGGTTAACTCTGATATTGAAGTTACTGAAAACTGGTTACAACCTATTTTGGACACTTTCGTAAAAGAACCAAAGACAGCTATTATTCAACCAAAAATTTTAGATTTCAAAAGTAAGGCTTACTTTGAATATGCTGGCGCTGCAGGTGGATTTATTGATAAATATGGATATCCGTTTTGTAGAGGACGCATTTTTGATACTATCGAAAAAGATAATAATCAGTACGATGATAATTGTGAATTGTTTTGGGCTTCTGGGGCGTGTTTCTTTATTAGAAGTACAGTTTATAAAGAATTAAAAGGTTTTGATGAAGGTTTTTTTGCTCATCAGGAAGAAATTGATTTGTGCTGGAGAGCAATTAATCTAGGTCATACTATTAAATATAATTCACAAGCAGTTGTGTATCATGTAGGTGGTGCAACTTTGCAACAAGGAAACCCAAGAAAGACCTTTTTAAATTTTAGAAATTCTCTATTGATGCTTACTAAAAACTTGCCTAAAGAAGGTTTTTATGGCATTCTTTTTGCTAGATTAGTACTTGATGGTATCGCTGGGGTACAATTTTTAACACAAGGAAAGTTTAAACACACTTGGGCAATTGTAAAAGCTCATTTTTCTTTTTATAGCCTTTTTTATAAATACTATAAAACAAGAATTAATTTTCAAACACAAGAATACTATATAGTTAAAAGTATCGTTTTCTTGTACTATGTGAAGAGAATCCGCGTATTTAAAGATATCTTTAACAATAATCAAATTAATAACCCTTAACTTTGTAGACATAAGTCTAATTAAATTTTATTTTTTATGAGAAAAATATTCATCGCTCTAACTGCACTAATGGTACTATCTTCGTGTGTTTCTAAAAAGAAATATGCTGATTTAGAAGCTAAAAACAAAGAAACTCAAGATTTATTAAATTCTTGTACTGTAAAATTAAATTCTTGTTTAGAAGAAAAAGCTGGATTAACTGCTACAGTTGCTTCATTAAAAGATCACAATCAGAATTTGATTAACAGTTCTAAAGACTTAACAATGCTTACTTCTAAAGGAGCTGAAAATTTAGAAAAATCTTTAGAAAGTTTAAAAGAAAAAGATTTAAAGATATCTAGACTTCAAGATGCTTTAACTAAGAAAGACAGTGTTACTCTTGCTTTGGTTACTAGTTTAAAAGGAGCTGTTGGTATTAGTGATCCAGATATCGAAATTAATGTTGAAAAAGGAGTTGTGTTTATTTCTATTGCTGATAAATTATTATTTAAAAGCGGTAGCTATGAAGTAACTGACAAAGCTAAAACAGTTTTGGCTAAAGTTGCAAAAGTAGTTAATGACAAACCAGATTTTGAATGTATGGTTGAAGGTCATACAGACAATGTTCCATACAAGAGTAATGGTATAATATTAGACAACTGGGATTTAAGTGTTAAACGTTCTACATCTATCGTTCGTGTATTAACAAATGATCTTGGTGTTAATCCTGCAAAATTAATTGCTGCTGGTAGAAGTTCTTATATTCCATTAGTTGCAAATGATACACCTGACAACAAAGCGCGTAACAGAAGAACTCGTATTGTTGTAATGCCAAAAATTGATCAATTCTATGATATGATTGAAAAAGAAATGAAAAAACAATCAGGTAAATAATCTGATGATTTCATATTAGAATCCTCCTTTAGGATTAAGATTCTAGAATAAATTAAAACCAGTGAAATCATTTCACTGGTTTTTTTTATGTCTTATATGTTTATTTATAAAAACAGAAAAAGCAGGTCGATTGACCTGCTTTTATGTATCCTTAATCTTTTTTAATAACCAATTAAATACTAATTAAGAATAACATTATCGTGTATATTGTATATGATAATTTATTAATATAGCTCTAATTTAGGTAATTAACTTCAAATATCTTGCCGAAGCCAAGTATTTTTACAGAATATCTAAACTTCCTTTTCCTTCTCTGATTATAATTGGTTCATTTTCGGATAAATCAATTATAGTTGATGCAACGTTATCTCCATAACCCCCATCAATAACCATGTCTACTAAATTTTGCCATTTTTCAAAAATTAGCTCTGGATCGGTTGTGTATTCGATAACATCATCTTCATCACGTATAGATGTAGAAACAATAGGGTTTCCTAACTGACGTACAATTTCTAGTGCTATTGAATTGTCTGGTACACGGATTCCGACTGTTGTTTTCTTTTTAAACTCTTTTGGTAAACTGTTGTTTCCTGGCAGAATAAAAGTATAAGGTCCAGGTAATGCTCTTTTTAATATTTTAAAAGTCGATGTATCAATCTGGCGTACATAATCGGAAATATTACTTAAATCATGACATATAAATGAAAAGTTTGCCTTTTCTAATTTAACTCCCTTTATTTTTGCAATTCGTTCTAATGCGCGTGAATTGGTGATATCGCAACCTAAACCATAAACAGTATCTGTTGGATAAATTACTAAACCTCCATTTTTTAGAACCTTTACTACTTTTGCAATAGCAGCTTCATTTGGTTTATCAGTATATATTTTTATAAATTCTGCCATTTTTATTTTGTTTAAAGTTTAATTTGTTTCATGATTCAAGTTAGCCGACAGCAACTTGAATCATGAAACCTGAAACATTGGTTATCCTATTACATCTAATTTAGCAAATCGTAACAATAATTTTTTAATTCCGCCTACTTCAAATTTTATTTCTGCTTTTTTGTCTGCTCCTACTCCTTCTAGATTTACAACTTCACCTTTTCCAAATCGTTCATGCATTACAATATTTCCAATTGTAAATTTACTATCGAATAAATTTGGCGCACTTGCATTATTTGGATTACTAGATACTGGTTTTAATTTACGGATATTTAAATCCGTTTTTGGTTCATTATTATTAGCTGTTTTAGGAGGTGTGGTTCCAATAGGCTTTGCTAATCGCAATTTAGATTTATCAACGTCACCAAAAATATCGCTATCAATCATTGGTTTATAGCGGTAATTACTTTCAGCGGGTGTTAGATATTCTAAATATTGAGCATCAATTTCTTCTATAAAACGGGATGGTTCACTATCTGTTAATTTTCCCCATCGGTATCGTGACTGTGCATATGTTAAATAAGCTTGATGCTCTGCACGTGTTAAAGCTACGTAAAATAAACGACGTTCTTCTTCTAATTCACTTCTTGTGCTCATACTCATTGCGCTAGGAAACAAATCTTCTTCCATTCCGACAACAAAAACATGAGGAAATTCTAGCCCTTTTGCAAGGTGAATCGTCATTAAGGCAACTCTGTCCTCATCACTAGTATCTTTATCTAAATCGGTTGCAAGTGCTACATCTTCCATGAATTCGGATAATGCACCTCTTGCTCCATCAATTTCTTTCTGACCTTCGGTAAAATCTTTTATACCATTTAGTAATTCTTCAATATTTTGAACTTTTGCCATACCCTCAGGTGTAGCATCTTTTTTAAGTTCTTGTACTAATCCTGTTTTTTTAGCAACATGATCGGTAATATAAAAAGCATCTTGGTTTTGATCAATGACTTGAAAACTCTGTATCATCGTTACAAAATCATTGATTTTTTTCTTTGTCCCTGCATTCAGTTTCAAGTCAATTTTATCAATATTGACCATCACTTCCCAAATCGAACGCTTATAATGATTGGCTGCAATTGTCAATTTTTCAACAGTAGTATCACCAATTCCACGAGCCGGATAATTAATAACACGAACCAATGCTTCCTCATCCTTAGGATTAATTACTAATCTTAAATAGCACAGAACGTCTTTAATTTCCTTACGTTGGTAGAATGATAATCCACCATAAATACGATACGGAATATCACGTTTTCTCAAGGCATCTTCCATTGCACGCGATTGTGCATTGGTACGATACAAAATGGCAAACGAACCATTATGCAATTGGTTTTGCATTTTTTGTTCAAAAATTGTGCTTGCTACAAAACGTCCTTCTTCAGCATCTGTTAAACTTCTGTGCACTTTAATTTTTGCACCAAAATCATTCGCAGTCCAAACTATTTTATCCAGTTTTGTTTTATTATGTTCCATCACGGTATTTGCCGCTTCAACAATATTTTTCGTTGAACGATAATTTTGCTCTAAACGATACATGATTACACCTTCGTAATCTTTCTGGAAATTCAAAATATTATTAATATTCGCTCCACGGAAAGCATAAATACTCTGCGCATCATCACCTACCACACATATATTCTGAAACTTATCTGATAATGCTCTAACAATCAAATACTGAGAATGGTTTGTATCCTGGTACTCATCAACCAAAATATAGCGAAAACGATTTTGATATTTCGCTAAAACTTCTGGATAACGAGTTAATAATTCATTAGTTTTTAATAATAAGTCATCAAAATCCATAGCACCGGCTTTAAAACAACGGTCTACATACTGCTGATAAATTTCTCCTAATCTTGGTCTTTTTGCCATGGCGTCAGCCTCTACCAATTCAGGATTATTAAAATATGCTTTTACCGTAATCAAACTGTTTTTGTAATTGGAAATACGGCCTAAAACTTGCTTTGGTTTATAAACATCACGATCCAGTTGCATTTCTTTTATGATTGAAGAAATCAATCTAGCAGAATCCTGAGAATCGTAAATAGTAAAATTAGATGGATATCCCAAATGATCTGACTCTGCACGAAGAATTCGCGCAAAAATTGAGTGAAAAGTTCCCATCCAAAGGTTTTTTGCCTCCGATGCTCCCACAATATCAGATATCCTGTGTTTCATCTCACGGGCCGCTTTATTTGTAAAAGTAAGCGACAAGATATTGAATGCATCAACACCCTGAGCCATCAAATAAGCTATTCTAATTGTTAAAACACGAGTTTTACCTGAACCTGCCCCAGCAATAATAATCATTGGCCCGTCTTTCTTTAAAACAGGCTGTCTCTGTGCTTCATTGAGCTGGTCAATGTATTTTTGCATGAAATTTTTCTCCATAATTGATGCAAAAATAAGAATTATTGATTGAAATAGCTACTAAGATACTAAGGATCTAAGCGACTAAGATTTTATTTAAATTATACAGCTAAACAAGCTTCTGAGTTGCAAAGGTTCTGAGGTTCTAAGTGTCAAAAAAACTCAGCAACTTAAATTCTTAGCGTCTCGGCATCTTACATCAAGTAGTTTTTCCATCTTATGAAAAATTATATTATACTATTGAACAAAAAGGACCCGATTCTTGAAAGCAAGCCTGACAATTAGCTAAAAAACGGAGAACCCTAGTAACTCAGCTTCTCAATGCCTCTTATTTATAAAACACATCATAAGCAAAACGGATTAAAGTACCGATTACTACAATCAAAAAGAAAACCCTAATAAATCCATTTCCTTTATTTATAGCTAATTTGGCTCCTAGCCAACCTCCTAAAGCATTACTTGCTGCCATTGGTAATGCTATTGACCAAATGATTTTTCCTTTTATAATGAATAAGCAAATTGATCCGAAATTTGTTGCTAAGTTGACCATTTTTGCATTTGCCGAAGCGTGTAAAAAATCAAACCCCATTAAAGCAATAAAAGCTACTACAAAAAAACTGCCTGTTCCTGGACCAATAAACCCATCGTAAAAACCTACGATTACACTAATTAGAACAGCGTATATAATTTGTGTTTTTGCTGAATGGTCTTTGACTACTTGCTGTCCAAAATTCTTTTTTGCATAGGTATAAATAAGTAATAGAGATAAAACAACTAATAACAGTGGTTTCATAAAGTCATTACTTACATAAGTTAATAAAGTAGATCCTAGAAATGCAGATGGTACTGCTAAAAGCATCATAATGATCAGTAACTTCCATTGAATGACCACTTTTTTTAAATACTGATAAGCTGCAAAAGCGGTTCCGCTAAAGGCTGGCAATTTTAATGTTCCAATAACTGTAGATACAGGTAAATTGGGTAATAAAATCAATCCCATTGGCGTTTGGATCAATCCACCACCGCCCACAATGGCATCAATAAATCCTGCTGCAAAGGCAGCTAAACAAAGTAAAATTATGATGTAGTCTTCCAATTATGTGTAGTATTTTATTAAAATTTGAAAGTTGGTAAAATTAACCTTCTTAAGTAAATATTACAATTAAAATGATGCTGAATTACGTTCAAAAAGTATATTTTTGT
Organism: Flavobacterium frigoritolerans; assembly: GCF_025847275.1. Lineage (GTDB taxonomy): Bacteria > Bacteroidota > Bacteroidia > Flavobacteriales > Flavobacteriaceae > Flavobacterium > Flavobacterium frigoritolerans. The sequence continues at coordinate 55,483 of NZ_JAOZEV010000014.1, read as the reverse complement.
TTTCTCAAATTTAAAAAATGGATTCAAATAAAATTATAGAAATTATTGCTTATACTTTACCTTCTGTTGTAACTGGTAGTGTAGCTTATTATTTTTTCAAATCTTATCTTACTGACAAACAAAGCACCAGAAGGTGGTTATTGCAAAAAGATGCTCAGAAACAAGCTTTACCATTGCGTTTACAAGCGTATGAGCGTATTACATTGTATCTTGAACGTATTAGTTTAACTAAGTTGTTAATACGTGTTACGCCAACATCTAATGATAAAAATGAGTATGAAAATCTTGTTATTGCACAAATTGAACAAGAATTTGAACATAATCTAACGCAGCAAATATATATGTCTGACGAATGTTGGACTATTGTTACGACTGCTAAAAATGCTACTATCCAAATGATTCGTAAAGCTAGCATGAGTGACCGTGTTGATAGTGCTGATAAACTACGTGAGGTTATCTTAAATGATTTATTTGATAAACAATCACCTAGTAGCGCTGCTTTATCTTATATTAAAAATGAAGTGAGCGAAATGTGGTAAAAAATAATTTAGAAAGGTTGAAAAGCTTTTGACCTTTCTAAATTCAGTATATATTTATTCTAAGATATATTCCTTTTATTCTCCTCCTATTCTTAGTTACTACGCTGTAACTTTTCAACACATTATTACACTATAGTAATGATTTATTTTTTATAACTATTTCAGATCTTATAGATCATCACGATTAAGATTATGTAGTTTCCGTCTTGTTACAAAAAATATTATGTTCGTTTTCTGAACTTAAATCCTCTATAATTATTTATTAAATTGTTTATTTTTAAATAGTTACGATTTTGCGTGTGTATTTCTTATTTTATTCTCTTTTATAATTTGGAAGAGTTTTTTTATGCTCTTTTTTTTCTTCTTCCATGACAGAAATTATCCTATTCATGTCATTTCTCCTTAAACTAGTTAATGATCCTTGTAATTTTATTTCAGAATAACAAACGAAAAGCTAGCAACATTTGTTTCTCCTCTTATTAATAAAAGAATTTACGACAATAAAAACCTACATGTGTTTACATGATACTTAAAAAAGTTATAGTCACGATTTATTTTATACAATAAGTTCATCCAACCAAAAAACAGGGAAGAAAGCCGAAAACCCTAAAAAAAAGTAGGTACCAAATCAACCATTTAAGTTATGTCTAAAATTTTAAACGTAGAAAACGGGGCTGTGTACGAAGGGTACGATAGCCTTGCTGCCTCAGAGTGGTGTACGCCATCATTCTTAGGTTGCAGCATGTGCGTCTCTGCTAGTGCTGTAAAGGGTCAGGTTACAATTACATTAGGATTAAAAACTCCTTTTGGTAATGTGAACAAAAGCTTTAGCTTTAATACAAATACAAGTTTTACTTGGCAGCCTTTTAGTAAATTCAAAATTACAGTGAGCATCGCTAACTTCAATGAAGCAAGCGGTGTTTTTAGTTTTGATTTAGGTTTAAATCCTTGCATTGACGTTCCATTCCTTGGATGGAAATGTTTTAACTACAATCATACATTCTCTGTGCCATTACTATTACATGGTATTGAGAACGAAATTGATGATAGCCAATTTTCAAGTATATTAGCATTACATGCTACAGGTTCTTTAAATGCACCATGTCAGTGTGATGACCATTCGGGTTCTTCAGCACTTAAAGGTGATATCTATAATAATTACCTGAATAATCAGGCAGCTATACCTACTTTGCCTATAAGTCAGTGTATTCCAACTGTATCTTGTACAGGGATACCAGTTATTTGCGCTACTCAACAGGGCGGCTCAAGTCAAACATCTTATACATTATTCTGTAGTCCAACGTCAACACCTTTTTGTCATACTGCTAACGCACCAGCAATACCTACATTGCCAATAAGTCAATGTATACCTACTGCGTCTTGTACAGGAATTACGCCTATTTGCCTAGCACAACAACAAGTTGGTCATAATGCAGCAGCAATACCTACATTGCCTATAAGCCAATGTATTCCAACTGCTTCTTGTACTGGAATAACTCCTATTTGTCTTGCACAACAGCAAGTTGGTCATAATGTAGCAGCATTTCCTACATTGCCTATTAGTCAGTGTGTGCCAACTGTTTCATGTACTGGAATAACTCCTATTTGTCTTGCACAACAGCAAGTTGGTCATAATGCAGCAGCATTTCCTACATTGCCTATTAGTCAGTGTGTACCAACTGTTTCATGTACTGGAATAACTCCTATTTGCCTAGCACAACAGCAAGTTGGTCATAATGCAGCAGCATTTCCTACATTGCCTATTAGTCAGTGTGTGCCAACTGTTTCTTGTACAGGAATAACTCCTATTTGTCTTGCACAACAGCAAAAAGTTGATACAGCAGCGGCTATACCTACATTACCTATAAGCCAGTGTATTCCAACTGTATCTTGTACAGGAATACCTCCTATTTGTTAATATCATTTTTTTTACCGCAGAGCATTTATGTTCTGCGGTTATTTTTTTAATTTTAAATCATAACTTATGCAATTAGCGCCCGAATCTGTATACCAATATCTACATAAGCGACAGCTTATTAATGAAGATGCTGTTGTTAAAGGTCATTTTATGGTGCATCCTGTAAAAACCAGGAATAATATCATGAAAATTTTAGTTCAGCCGGAAAATTCTCTGTTTGTGAAGCAAATGGGCAATGATAAGGTTGCTAATAGTTTATTTCAAAGAGAAATTAGCGCATATAATTTCTTTAAAAACAACATCGAATTTGCATCAATAGCTGCTATTGTTCCAAAACTGTTAGATCATGATGATGAAAATAACATAATGGTTACGGAGCTTTTATATAATGCCAAAAACTTACATGAGTATTATATGCTCACAAAAAACTTTGACTTAAATCTTGCTCGCGAGCAAGCCACAATATTATCGACATGTCATATTGTTCCAGATACAAAAACAGATACTTCTGCTTTTCCTAAAACATTACCTTGGGTATTGCAATTGGATAAATTCAAAGCCAATGAATTTTTTGTTAATAATGAAGCCAGTGCAAACATTATTGATCTTATCAAACAAAATCAAGTCTTGCAGAATGCATTAATTAATTTGGCGGTATCCTGGCAATATACCCATTTTATTCATGGAGATATTAAATGGATTAATTTTTTAACTACAGAAGACTGCGATGGAATAAAACAAAAACTTATCGATTGGGAATTAGCAGATATTGGAGATCCAATGTGGGACGTGGCTGGTTTGATGCAATCTTATATTACAGTATGGCTTTTGGGTTTTGATAATAATGATCCTAAAAATTATAAGTTACCTGATTATATGCAGCCCTATGATATTAAAAACACTCAATCATCTGCACGGACATTTCTTTATAAATATATGGAGTTACAGGGATATCCAGAGTCATATTACAGCTCCTTTTTAATTAGAATTATGCAATTTACAGCGGCTAGAATTATCCAGACAAGTGTAGAAGGTATAACATATAATACTAAAATAGAAGCTAATAATATGCGTTGTATCCAGCTTGCTTTTAATATTATGAAGGATCCTGAGTCTCTATTATATGAATTGTTTAATATTAAAGTATATGAATATGTTTGAGGATAAAACTATTATTAAAGAACTTACTCGACTTGTAAGTCAGTTGCATATCTCTGACTTGCAAATAACTTTCAGAGAAAAACAATATGCAATTACTCAAGACAATGCAATGTCATATCTTATTGGTATATTATATTCTGAATGTTATGCTTTAAAAGAATCCTATCAGTCAGGTCAGGACAACAGAGAAAATAAATTTATTGGAAATGATATTAATAATGATACTGTTTTTATAGAAAAGCTATCGCAAAATAACAATAGTAAAGACAGAATTGAGCAAGGCTGGGTTGTTAAATATATTGCCCCGAATGGATATGCTGAAGTTATAAAACAAACCGAAATACGAGTAGTTTCTGTTTCTTCATTAATAGGTATTTCGTCACCATCTGCAATAGAGTTGGGGCAAACTGTTGCTGTATTATTTCCAAAAGAAGACAAACAAAGACAGCCTACATTTTATTATGTTTTTAGTAACCAGCCAATAAATGCTTCTCAAAATTTTACCAGAATTTATTGGAACTGCATCAGTGAGGGAGCGCCTATACTTATTAATATCCTTACTGAAAAATTAAATTATTACAATATCTCTTTTATTTTTAAATGCCTTAATCATCCTGATTTCTACTCTCGTAGAGATGCAGCTGTGCTTTATATTGAAGACTCTATAATGCCGATAATAAAAATGTTATTACCTAGCATAAATGATGAAATGAAAGATTATTTACAGGAAGATGTTCCTCTTTTTACTTATCGATATGCTAAAGGTATTGGTATAGCCGAAAGCCCAAATGCACATGAAAGTTTTGGAATGAACAGAGTAACAATAATAGCTGAAACCTTATTTCGTACTTCACAAAAGAAACTCGCTGCGAATATTGTTGTTAATGAAATTGCTACCTCTTTTATGAAAAGAGGAATAGATCCTAAAAAAACTTTTCTTAATAAAGGATCAAAAATACTATTCAATTAAAAGTGATAATTATGAATCAGATAAATAAAAATAATTTCCTTGAAACCGCATGGAATATTGGAAGTGATTTAATGAAAACCAGTATATGGCATGATAAATCCTGTACATGGCAAGGGTATTCATTTGAGCCCTTAGATGGTACTTATCAGCCTGTTATCAAAACCTTTGGTCCAGATGTTTACTCCGGTACTTCTGGGATTGCTTTATTTTTAACTGCTTTATATACAGAGAGAAAAGATCCTATTTTATTAAAAACGATAGAAGGTAGCATTGAGCAAGTTAGAACTACTATGTATGATGCAATTAATCATGGCTTTTATGCAGGAAAACCCGGTATAGCTACGGCATTAATAAGAATTGGAAAAGTACTAAATAGAGAAGACTGGATAAAGGATGGAATCGATTTACTTGATAGTATTCCTTCTAATTCACTTCAGTCTTATGAAATTGATATTATAAGTGGAGCGGCCGGAACAATTCCAGTTTTATTAGATGTTCATCTAAACTTTAAAAAGCCTGAGTTTCTTGATAAAGCAGTTGCTTTAGGTTATTTATTATGCAATACAGCAATTAAAAATAATAACGTTTGGTCTTGGGCAACAGTTCCATCGCAAAAAAATCTGACAGGCTTTTCACATGGTTCATCTGGAATAGCTTTGGCTTTGTTACAATTGTATCAGGCGACAGGGAATTCTGTATTTTTAGAAGGTGCAGAAGGTGGTTTTAATTATGAACGTCAGTCTTTTGATGTATCGCAACAAAACTGGCCAGATTTTAGAGATGATGTTTCAAATTCAACTGTAAATGTATGTGGTTTAGCATGGTGCCATGGCGCACCGGGTATTACAATATCAAGATTAAAAGCAAATCAATTACATCCGAATACAGTTTTTATAAACGAGATGAATATTGCTCTTACAACTACTACCAATTCTATTTATCATAGTTTGATGGAAAATCTGAGTAATACTAATTATTCAATTTGCCACGGTATAGCTGGAAATGCAGATATTATTCTTGATTGTGGGGGAATTGAATACCAGAAACTTGCAGAGGCTGTGGGTGATGCAGGTATTAGCAAATATCAGGATAATAATATTCAGTGGTCAACCGGATTAAGCACAGGACAGTATACTCCTGGACTTATGATGGGTATTGCAGGAACAGGCTATTTTTATTTGCGTTTGCTTAATAAAAATAAACATAAGAGTTTGTTAATGCCACAACTCGGACTTTCTTAGTAATTTGATTTAAAAGATCAAAAAAATCAATTGTTTTTTGATCTTTTAAATTACATCTGTATAATTATATCGAAATTAAAAATTACCTGTTATCACTCATAATCTCAGACTTATTCTGAGCATACTCATATCCTTCTTCCCACCATTTTTTCATTTCTTCTTTATTAAAAATTAATGCGTTGTTGGTTAGTTTTGTTGGGGTATAAAACAAGTTTAGTTTTACATTTTTATTTTTTGCTATTAGTTTTCCAATTGCGATATCATGTTTCTCAACCTGATCTAATGCTATTCGGAATAAATCTATCATTAATGAAAATGGATTTTTGCCAATAGCATTTTTGGTTATATTTACTTCTGTTTCAAGGATGACGACATCTATTTCGGTTGCTCCACGTTGTATAGCTTCACGAATTGGAACCAAGCTAGAGAATCCTCCATCGCCATATTCGGAGTTATTTTTGGTAACTAAACTCATAAACGGAATGTAATTACTAGATATCCAAATCCAATCGCAAAACTCGTCATAGCTACAATCTTTTATTGATTTGTATTCTGCTTCATTTCTTGATAAATTTGTGACCGTTACAACAACATCGGTTTTAAGTTTTTTTAACTGATTAAACTCAGATATAGAAAAATGGTCTTTGATGTATTTTTGCAATCCTTTGCTTTCTCCAAATGTTCTTTTTCCTTTAAAAAATTGACGGATTACATTAAAGTGATTTATGGTAACAATATCAATTCCGCCCTTTTCTTTTACTACAAATGGACTAATATTAAATATTTTCCCCATGTTTACATTGGTATAAATACCATGAATTTTATGAATGTTTCCAAGAGCCAAATGCGGGATTAGTAAGCTTCCGGTTGAAGTGCCTAGAAATAAATCATATTGACATTTTTTTATTTCTAATAAATATTGTGCAACTCCTCCAGCAAAAGCTCCTTTGCTTCCTCCTCCTGAAATAACCAATGCTCTCATAAATGTATTGTAGTTTTTTTATCTGAAAGGAAATAGATAAAAAGAAGCTAGAAGCAAAAAACAGACTAAATCTATTCTCTATTCTTCTGTTATCTTAACTTTATTCTCTAAATTCTATCATCTTAATGCTATTCTCTTACTTCTTGACTCTATTAAATCAATTCTCTACTTACTCTTTTAACAAACGTTCTAATTGAAACTGTTCATTCGATGACAAATTAGGCAAAATTCTTTCAAATGAACTACGCATTTCACTATTTTTTAAGAGTACTCGAATATTTTCTCTTCCAAATTTAGAAAATTGCCACATATGATGGGTCGTTGCATTAACCAGATTTGTTAATACTACATCATTTGTTAATCGAAAATTGATTAATTTTTCTAAAGCGTTTTGACGTGTGGTAGCCTCATATTTAGGGGATGAATATTCTATTAATTCATTTACTAGTATTTCTGGTTCTGAAGTGTAATTTGCGGTTGATAATGCCAATGAAAGCCATAATGTTCTTAGATTATAATCGTTAAAGCCAATCCAGTTTTTTGATTTATCTAGATATTCATTGCGATGAGACGGAAAATTATTCCATAAATAAAATAATGCTATTTCTTGTGTTTGATAGGATTTGTCATCCAGCAATGTTTCATATTGAGTTCTAAAGTCTTCAGGGATTTTATATAGAGTAGCAGCTACTTCTTGACGGACTTGTAAATTATTTGTGTTTAAAGCCAATGTAAGCAATTGCTTTTTAGCATCATATTTCTCATTTTTTAGTTGGTTTACAATTGCTTTTTTAACTGTAAAATAAACATCTGATTGTAAAACTTTCGATAAAAACTCTTCTTTGTCTGCAATTGTTTTTTTATTGAATTTGTCAACCTCTAAACGTATTTGTATGGCTTTGTTTTTATTTAGTAATTCGTTGGCTTGCTGAGTATTAAAATTAGTTGTTTCAAGCCATACTTTAGAAAATTCTTTTAAGTTATAATTAGATAGTTTTCTTATTTCTTCAAAAAAATCATCTGTATTTACTGTTTTATAAGCATACTTCTTCAAGTAGTTTTTAATTACTTTTTTAAAAGTTTTATCACCTAATGCATCGTGTAAAACAAATAAAGCCCAAGCTCCTTTTTCATAAAAAGTAAGTGAACTTGCTTTAGCATTTAAAACCGGTATTGTATCGGTTCTGGATGCAAATTTTAGTTGCTGTGCTGTTTCGTATAATTTGGAATAAAAATAGTCTTCACCATAAATTTCTTTTTCGGCAAGTAAAGCATAATAGGTTGCAAAACCTTCTTGTAGCCAATGATGAGTACTGCTTTCGGCAGTAATTAGGTTTCCAAACCAGTGGTGCGCTAGTTCGTGTGCATTAATATTAGTGTATTTTCTATCTTCAAAGCCTGTAGAATCGACAACATATCTGGTAGAGAATAAAGTAGCAGTTGTGTTTTCCATGCCGGCATATAGAAAGTCGCGGGCTGGAGCTTGTCTGTATGTTTCCCAAGGATACTTTACTCCTATTTCTTTTTCCAGAAAATCAAAAATTTCTTTAGAGTAACGATAGGTTGGTTCAAAACGAGAAACGTCATTATTTTCGATATAATATTCTAAAGGGATTCGGGATTTTGATTTCAATGTCTTTTCTTCATATTTTCCTATAGCAAGTACTAATAAATAGGAGCTCATAGGATTTTGCATGCGGTATTGCCAAACAAAAGAATTTCCATTCTCTAGTTTGTTCTTCAGGATACCATTTGAAATAACTTTAAAGTTTTTGTCGAAGGTAATATCCATATTAAAAATTACTTTTTCATTAACATCATCAAAGCTTGGAAACCAGTTGCTGGTATATCTTCCTTGACCCTGTGTCCAGATTTCAGTATCCTCTTTATTTTCTGCATTTATAAAATACAAAGCTTGTTTAGGCTGAACTGTATAGCTAAAAGTAAGTATGTTTTTTCCTTTTTGAAATGGAAAAATTAATTGTAATTGTTTATTTGTATTTGTATAAATTATTTCATTACCATTTATTTTCACATCAGTAAACGTCATGTTTTGCGCATCAATTTTAATGGTATCAGTGGGTTGAAGAACCTCAAAATCATATTTCACATTTCCAGATACTGTTTTATTTGTTGTATTGATGTTAATTTCTCCTAAAACGGTTTTAAAATCAACATATTGAGTTTGTTGTGCAAAACTGAAAAAGGTAAAGAAAAAAAGAATGTATTTCATATTGATGTATTTGTATTGGAGATATTGATAGAATCTGAATTCCAATTTTTAGGATTATTGGTTATATAAGAATCTGTTTTTTTCGAATGAATTGTAATTACGAACAATGTGATCGTGATAATTTGATTGCCGAATTGATGTTCTAGAGACGAGCGTTTTTTGTGTGGCGCAGTGCGTCTTCGCAATGTTTGTCTCTGTGTTGTTTGATGTGCTGAATGTAGACGCACTGCGGTACGTCTCTACAGTTTGCGCATTTACATATTGCGTGTCAGTAGATTGTATATCTGCGGTTTGGATATCATTGTTTTGAATTTCAATTAATAAATGAATATGATTTGGCATTATAATCCAATTATGAAAAATCCAGTTATCCCTGATTTTAATAGATTCAATAATTTTTCCATTATCGTTTAGAATCATCAAATCAGAATCTATTGAATCAAAAATATTTTCTCTATTATAAGTAGCTAATGTAATAAAATAGATCCCTTAACTGGAATAGTCCCAATTTTGTAATCTATTTGACTGTATTTTGTATTTATTTTTAAATAACAACATAAATTAACTTCTGTTGATTCCAAAGTTACAAAGGTTTAATGAACTAATCGAAGTAAATTTGTAAGTTTACTTTTTGAAAATACTTAAACAATTCTATTGAAAAAGATCGCCTTATTTAATTGGAGCAGTGGCAAAGATTCTGCATTAGCATTATATAAAATACAACAAGCAAAAGAATTCGAAATCAGTTGTTTGCTTACAAGTGTAAATCAACAATTTCAGCGCATTTCGATGCATGGTGTTCGTGTAGAGTTATTAGAACAACAAGCAAAAAGTATAGGATTGCCTTTAGAAATCATGCAAATTCCAGAAATGCCAACCATGGAAGTGTATGAAGAAGTAATGACTAAAACATTAGCTAAGCTGAAAGGACAAGGCGTTAAATATTCTATTTTTGGAGATATTTTCCTAGAAGATTTGCGTAAATATCGTGAGGACAAATTAGTTGATATAGGTTTTGAGGCAGTATTTCCATTATGGAAAATTCCAACTAAAGATCTAATTCAGGAATTTATTTCTTTGGGGTTCAAAACGATTGTAGTTTGTGTAAATGAGCGTTTTCTTGATAAGAGCTTTGTTGGTCGTGTAATTGATCAGGATTTTATAAATGATTTACCAGATAATGTAGATGTTTGTGGAGAAAACGGTGAATTTCATACTTTTACTTTTGATGGACCTATTTTTTCTGAACCAGTTAAATTTGAAATAGGAGAAATTGTACATCGAAAATATGAAAAACCAAAAACAGAATCCACTAACACAGCCTGCGATTCGAATGGAGATGATGCTTTTGATTATGGATTTTGGTATTGCGATTTGATTTAAACTAAAAACATAATTTGTAAATTTAATTTTAAAACTTATTCCTATGCATGTAAAAGAAAAAAGCTTAGAAGTAGAAAAGATTATATTTTTCTTGGATGAAATAGGAATTAAAGTTATTGAAAAAGAATTAGATGAAACTTTCTTGCCGGGATTATCTTTAGGAGCAAGTTGTGTTTATATTGACTATAAAAAAATGTTATATCCAGGGGATATTCTACATGAAGCGGGACATTTGGCGGTTACTCCTACTGCTAATAGAAAATTAATAGAAACTGATGAAATAGCTACTGATTGGCCAACTGAAGGCGAAGAAATTGCAGCAATCCTTTGGTCTTTTGCAGCAGCAAAACACTTAGAATTGCCTTTAGAGCTTGTATTTCATTCTAATGGATATAAAAATGATTCAGAGTGGCTAATATCCAATTTTAATGATAAAGTTTATATTGGTTTACCTTTTCTTGAATGGGCTGGATTGGCTTTAGGGGAAGAACGAGCAGCAAAAGAAGGAAAAGAAGCATTTCCTAAAATGATAAAATGGATAAGAGAATAAATTATGGATAAATTAGTACGCTCTATAAAGTTTCCAATTGTATTTGATTCAGAAAAACTACAAAATGATCTAAAAAAGATTATAAACGAAAATTGGATTGATCATTACAATACAGATTGTTACTCAGGAAAATGGAATTCGATTGCTTTAATGTCTCAAAACGGTAAATCGGATGCTATTTATGCTTCACCTACTAATAATGAAAAACTAGTTGCTACCGAAATTTTAAATTCCTGTACCTATTTTAAAGAAATATTAGATGGTTTTTTATTTGAGAAAACAGCTGTGCGATTGTTACAGTTGGCTGTAGGTGCTGAAGTTAAGCCGCATAGTGATAATTGTTTGGGATATGAAGATGATTCTTTTCGATTGCATATTCCGATAATTACAAATAGCGATGTTGAATTTATTCTGGATGGTACTCGCTTGATTATGAATGAAGGTGAATGTTGGTATATAGATGCTAATTTTACACATTCGGTTGCCAATAGAGGAACACAAGATCGTATTCATCTTGTTATCGACGGTGTTAGAAACGAATGGACTGATGCTATGTTTTATAAAGAAGCTCCTCAAGAACAATTTGTAAAACCAATTCCTGTGATGAGTGATGAGCAAAAACAGCTTGTAATTAGTGAATTACGCCGAATGAATACACCAATGGCAGATGAAATGATTAAAAATCTAGAGCAATAAAGGCTGATTTAATTATTTAAAAACTGCTGGGTGCGTAATGCATAAAATTTCATCTAAACACATAAGAACATAGATTTTATGTGTAAAATAGAACTCAAAAGAAGATAAAAAGAAAATATTTCTTTCATATAGTTAGCTATGTACATTTAAATTAAGTGAAACACCTTTTTTAAAAGTACAAAAATCTATGTTGCTATATGTTAAAATTAATTACACCATTGTGGTGTTGAAAAGTAAACATAAGTGAATATGTCTAATTTAAGAAAATATGGAATACTAGTTACCTTAATTGTTATTGCATTTTTATTTCAAAGTTGCTTGGTAAGCAGATGTAAAAGACCACAAATTATGGGCTATATTTATGATGAAAGTACTAATACACCTATTGTAAATTGTAAGGTAGGAGAAAGTTTAACTAATGCAATGGGTTACTTTAATTTAAAAGAAATGAGGTATTCTCAATTTACTTTTGTGGGATATGAAGCTCCTCCACTACATGTTAATGAAGTTATTTATAAAGATGGTTACGAAAAGAAATCTATTGATTTACATAATCCTTTTGGTGGCGGAATGAGAAAAGGCGCTGTTCATAATGCGGATACTATTTATTTGAAGAAAACAGCAATTCCAGTTCTTAATTGATGTATTAAGTTGAAATATCAACCCAAGTTACAAGTTGCCATTTCCCATCTTTTTTCTCAAAAAAATAATCTATAAAAATTCCATTATCGATTCCGCGTTGTTGAATAACTGCTTTGTCTTTTTTTAGAATTAGTTGTTGTTTATATCCTCTTTCTTCAGGTTTTTTATCCAAGTCAATAGATGTGTATTTCTCTTTAGGAATTATGTAATCAACTAGTTCTAAGTCATCATTATTGATTTTTACTTTCAATGGAAAATTAACTCTACTTATTTGAAATACAGCATCATGATTAAATAACCTAAAGAAATGATTGAAGTCTTCTTGGTTGGTTTTATCACTTGCGTCTTCAGGTTCTTTTTCATCGTTTGTAAGAATGCTTTCTGTTTCGTCTTTTAAAATAATGCTATTTTGAGGCGCTATTTCTTTTTTACAACTTACAGCAAGTAATAGTAAAATTACAAAAGATGATCTTAGAATTATTTTCATGCCTCTTGCCTTTCTTCGTATATTTTTAATAATTGCGTTACAGTATTCCAGTTTCTGATAGTTGCTGTTACATTTAATTTTTTCTCGATATACTTTTGATCAAATCTAGTTTTTCCAGCCCCAACAGCATATTTAATGAATATTCTATTGCCATCAATACTAGCTTCGTCAGGCTTAAATTGACTAATTTTTAAATCATTGATACTTTCGCTTCGCAATGCTATCGATACAAAAGCCACATATAATTTTTTAATGTCTGCGTCTTTTTCTTTTAAATAGGGATTGTTTTTAAAAGAAGCTTCTAAATCTTCTTTGCTAATAACAACAATTGGTACTTCGTGTCCAAAAACTTTAAATATTTCCTGTTTGATTAAAAAACCAACTTTTGATGCATTGTCTTCATCAGTATCGACAAAAACATTTCCTGACTGAATGTAAGTTTGTACATTTTGAAAACCTATATTTTCTAAAGTAGTTTTTAAAGCTTCCATTTTTATCATGTTGTGTCCAGAAACATTGATACCACGAAGTAATGCGAGATGAGTTGTCATTTGTTTTAATTTATTGTTCAAAGATAAAGATTCAATTATAATTAAAACCTAGAGTGATTTAAAAATAGTTGCCAATTACTAATAAGTTTCGATAATAAATTTCAATAAAAATTGAACGAATTTTTGTTGAAGTTTTTCTTTTGCCTCAGTAAATGATAGATTCTTATTTTATCAAGATATCAGTAGCTTTTCTAAAACTATTTAGAATCCTAAAAGCTACTGATATTATGTTTTTTATTTTGCTCGTTCAATCGTTTCAAAATTTAAATCCATTGCAGCATTATTATTAAGTATTGCTCCCAAATATTTTGGAGTTATTTTACCATTATCATCTTTATTGTACATGAAAAACTGCCCAAAATTGTCTCCATTTAAATCTGTAAATTTCTTTACTTTGTACTCTTTAGAATCGAATGCATCGGCATTAGAAGAAAGTTTATCCCATTCTGCTTTAGAAAAACTCATAGGAATCATTTCTTTACTACGAATAACATACATCGTATCAGCATCAATTCGTATTAGTTTCACCAATGCACCTTGCAACTGGCTATTTTCTTGAGACCATGTTGATTTGTAAATATCTCCAGATTGCGGATTAGTAATTAATGCAGCATACTCCTCAGACTTTTTCTCAATTGATTTGTTATTAATCTTATTATATCCTAATGCAATTAAAACGATTAATGGCAATACAATACAAAATGACCATGGGTATAATAACTGCCATAAGGTTCTTTTGTAATTATTTCTAATCTGCTTAATCTCAGCTTCTATATTGGCTGAGTATTTTTTCTTTGCAAATACAGATACATCAGGGTTTTTTAAAACTTCACCGCAATTGGTACAAACTACTCCTGTTTTCCTTCCCATTCCAAAGAAAGGGATAACCAAAGTGGTATAACGCATATACAATGTTAATTCGATACATTCATTTTTATTACATACTGGACAGATTTCTTCAGAAATAATTTTTGAAGTTAAAGGCTTTGTTACAATTTCGTAAACGTAAATCATTTTGTTAATTAGTTTAGGGGGTTATTAAATAGCAAATAATTGCTTAATCTTAGTTATTTGTATTCTTTGTCTTAATCTATCATTTGAAAAATGTTTCTTTTTAATTCCGTAAGATCACAATTCAAAAGCCTTGCATTTATCCATAATAAGACATTACCATTTTCGTTGCAGTAAGTTTCTACTTTTTTGCGGTACTTTTTATTTTGAATTTTATTTATATAAATATCTGGTTGATGAACAATTATATTTAATATAGTGTCGTATTGTTCCTTTGTTTCAACACATCTTGTTATGTCTTCCCAATTTACTACTCCAATTTCAATGAAGTATTTTCCGTAAAAAATAATTCCTTTATGATTAAGCGTTATTTGTATTTCATTATTATCAAATAAGCGCACTTCTCTTATTGTATAAAAGAGCATTCCAATAATCATAAAAGGAGATAAAAACAGTACCTCTGGATGAAAACTTTGACCGTCATAAAACTGTTTTGTATTATGCCATAACATCCAAACTGCAATTAATAAGAGCGATAGAAATAAAATAAAACGGATTATAATTGTTTTTTTATTTAGGTAAATGTGGTAAGGAAGCCTTTGCATAATTTTTATTTCAGCAGTAATTTTATATTATAATTCTTCATCTCAAATAATGTTGAGAGAAGAATTTATTATTGAATTAATTAGCTCTTCCTCTAGAGTTTTTCAAAAATAAGTATTTTCTTTCGTATAAAAAACTTACTAAAAGAAACTTTTTTAAGAAATTTATTCTTAAAATATGGGGTTTGTAGAGTTGTCTGTTTCTTTTGTGAGATAGATAAATGATTCTTTCTTACTCTAAATGATAGCATTTAACTTTTTCAAAACAATTGTATTTTCTATTTTCCTAATTAAAATCTATCTTCGCTTTTTATAAATATTTTAATGATTTAAGAATTGTTAGATTAACAAAACTGGATAATCTAACAATTCTTAAATCTGAATAAACTAATAATTAAGAATGTCTTATAATCTTCTTCAAACTCCTATCGAATATTTAAAAGGTGTTGGTCCTAATCGGGGCGAATTGCTTCGTAAGGAATTGGGGATTCATAAATATATAGATTTGGTTAACTTTTTCCCGAATAGATATATAGACAGGACTCGATATTATAAGATTAACGAATTACAAAATACAGGTTCAGAAGTTCAGATTATTGGTAAAATCATCAATATAAAAACGGTTGAATTTGCAAAGAACAAAAAGCGATTAGTTGCAACTTTTGTTGATGATACCGGACAGTTAGACCTAAACTGGTTTCAAGGACACAAATGGATTCGTGAAAGTTTAAAACTCAACGAAGTTTGTGTGATTTTTGGAAAGTGCAGTTTGTATGGCAGTCAGTTTAGTATGGCGCATCCAGAGATTGAATTAATGGCTGAGCATGAGCAAAGTCTGCGTTCAGCAATGCAACCCGTTTATCCATCAACAGAAACCTTGACAAACAGAGGTATTTCAAATCGTGTAATTAACAAGCTCATGCAGCAGCTATTTCTGGAAACACAAGCTTTGTTTACAGAAACATTACCTGATTATTTAACAAACGAATTAAAACTGATTCCTAAAAGAGCCGCTTTATTTAATATACATTTCCCAAAAAGCACAGATACTTTGGCGAAAGCCCAATACCGGTTAAAATTTGAGGAATTATTTTATATTCAGCTACAGCTGATAACTAAGAATCTGATTAGAAAGCATAAAATCAAAGGGCATCCGTTTACAAAAGTAGGTGAATATTTTAATGTATTTTATCAGAACCACTTGCCTTTTGAACTTACGAATGCTCAAAAAAGGGTGGTTAAGGAAATTCGCATTGACATGGGAAGTAATGCCCAAATGAATCGATTATTGCAGGGAGATGTAGGTTCTGGAAAAACAATCGTTGCTTTTATGAGTATGTTATTGGCACTTGATAACGGTTTTCAGGCTTGTCTGATGGCTCCAACAGAAATCTTAGCCAATCAGCATTTTATAGGATTGTCAGAATTAGCAGCAACATTAAATATCAATATAAAAATACTAACAGGATCTACTAAAATCGCTGCGAGAAGAGTGATTTATGAAGAATTAGAAAATGGTAGTTTACATATTTTAATAGGCACGCACGCTTTATTGGAAGATAAGGTTAAGTTTAAAAATTTAGGATTAGCTGTAATCGATGAGCAACATCGTTTTGGAGTAGAGCAACGTTCTAAATTATGGAAAAAGAACGAAATTCCGCCACATGTCTTGGTTATGACTGCTACTCCTATTCCTAGAACTTTGGCAATGAGTTTATATGGTGATTTAGATATTTCAGTAATTGACGAGTTGCCACCGGGACGTAAACCAATTCAAACTGTTCATCGTTATGATAGTAACCGATTGAAAGTCTGGAAATTCCTGCGCGATGAAATTGCTTTAGGCAGACAAATTTATATCGTATATCCATTGATTCAAGAATCAGAAAAAATGGATTTCAAGGATTTAATGGATGGTTATGAGAGTATTTCTCGTGATTTTCCCCTACCCGATTATTCGATTTCTATTCTTCATGGAAAAATGAAACCTGCAGATAAAGATTCGGAAATGAAACGCTTTTCTGAAGGTAAAACAAATATAATGGTTGCTACAACTGTTATCGAGGTTGGAGTAAACGTACCAAATGCGAGTGTAATGATTATAGAAAGTGCAGAACGTTTTGGACTTTCGCAATTACATCAATTACGAGGCCGTGTTGGTCGTGGTGCCGAACAGAGTTATTGTATATTAATGACTTCCCATAAATTAAGCTCTGACAGTAAAACAAGAATGGAAACGATGGTACAAACCAATGATGGTTTTCAAATTGCCGAGGTTGATTTAAAACTTCGCGGACCTGGTGATTTAATGGGAACGCAACAAAGTGGGGTTTTAAATCTTCAAATAGCCGATATTGTTCGAGATCGTGATATTTTGTCACTGGCTAGAAATTATGCTTTAATGATTCTTAAAGAAGATGCACCATTACAAAAACCTGAAAACGCTATCTTAAAAGCTGTATTTATAGAGTTAACTAAGAAAAAGAATATCTGGAATTATATTAGCTAGTTTTTTAAGTGACTAAGGTTCTGAGGCGCTAAGGTTTAAAGGCTCTTAGTTCCGATAGCAATCGGGATTGTATTCTTTGCGGTTAAGTTTAGATTAAGATAAAACAAATTGAGTATAACCCGTTGGGTGCAATTAATTTTAATACAAAGAAACATAGGTTTTGCACACTCAAAAAGGCGTTATACTTGTTTTAAATGCACATAACTAGCTTTGTGAAAGAAATGTATTTCTTTTTGTTTTCTTTTTCACAAATAAAACCTATGTTTTAAATGAAATTTTGCAAGCCGAGCTAAGCGAGAAGACGAAGTAAATGCAATCAACGGGTTGTGTATATACTCTATTGCTATATATCAAGAGATACAATCAAAAAAAGCCACTATTTTCTTCTTTTAAATCTTAGTGGTTCAGTGCCTTTGCAACTTTTAGCCTAAAAAGATTTTTTTTTTTTTGATTATCCTGTTAAACCTTTCTTCGAGAACTAAGTCTTAGTACAATTGTAATTCTGCCTCTTTTTGTCTTTCTTTAATTAAAATATTAATATTTGTACATACAACTGTTAAATATAAAGATAAGGCATTTAGTTTTGGATGCAAAAAACTAAATTTGTGAATTCACTTAAAAACCAAAATCTATTAATTCTAGTTTTACCAAAAATCTTATGAAAATAAAGAACCTAGTTTATGCCTTGCTAATAATCGGAATAGGAGGATTTATTGCCTACCGAATTGTATCCAATAAAAATAAGAATGACGAATCAAAAGGTCAAAACAGTAAAAACAATCCAATTACAGTTTCAGGTATTGTAGTAGATACGCAGACTTTTGATAATAATCTATCCTTATCTGGATCTATTGAAGCTAATGAGCAAGTAGAAATTAGAAGTGAAGTTTCGGGAATAGTCGAAGGTATTTATTTCAATGAAGGGAGTAATGTAACTAAAGGTCAGGTACTTTTTAAAGTAAATGATTTAGAATTAAAAGCTCAGTTAAAACAGGCTACTACCAAAGAAAGTCTGGCTGCAGAAAATGCAAGAAGAGCTAAATTACTTTTACAAAAAGAAGCTATTAGTCAGGAAGAATACGATGTTGCAAAAGCTGATTATGCTTCTGCACAAGCACAAAGCCAATTGATACGTGCACAAATTGCAAAAACTGCTGTAAAAGCTCCATTTTCTGGAAAAATAGGATTGCGTTCTATTTCTCCAGGTACTTATATTACCCCAACAGTTTTGGTAGCCAAATTGGTTAATACAAGTAAACTAAAAATTACATTCTCGATTCCAGAGAAATACGCAAGTCAGGTAAGAGATAATTCAATTATAACCTTTAGTGTTTCAGGATCAAATACATTATATACAGCAAAAATTTATGCTATAGAGCCAGAAGTTGCTGTAGAAACAAGAACGCTTCAAATTAGAGCTATTGCTGAAAATAAAGATGGTAAATTATTTCCAGGAACGTTTGCTGATGTAAAACTACCATTAGATATCATAAAAGACGCTATTGTAGTACCTACCGAAGCAATTATACCAGTACAAAATGGTAAAAAAGTTTTTATCTCAAATTTTGGTAAAGCCAAAGAAGTTATGGTAGAAACAGCTACACGAACTGATGCATCTATTTTGATTCTTTCAGGTTTAAAAAAGGGAGATACCGTTATAACAAGTGGTGTAATGTCATTAAAGAATGACAATCCAATTAAAGTAAAAGTTAAATTATAAGTTATGAATTTGAAATTATAAGGCTTAGCACTTTTGCTAAATCTTAAATAATTAAAAAACATAATTCATTTCCCCATTTATAATTCAAAAAAATGAGTTTATCAACTACAAGTATAAGGAGGCCCGTATTAACAATTGTTTTAAATCTAGCAATTGTATTATTTGGTCTTATAGGATATAGTTTTTTAGGTGTAAGAGAATTTCCATCTATCGATCCAGCACAAGTTTCTGTTCGTACTAATTATACAGGAGCAAATTCGGATATTATAGAATCTCAAATTACCGAACCGCTTGAGAAAGCAATTAATGCCATTGATGGAATTAGAAACATTACTTCATCAAGTGTACAAGGAAGCAGTAATATTACTATTGAGTTTAATCTTGACAAAAATCTTGAAGAAGCAGCAAATGATGTCCGTGATAAAGTATCACAAGCTGTTCGAAGTTTACCTCAGGATATAGATGCTCCTCCAGTTGTTTCTAAGGCAGATGCCAATGGTGAATCTATAATCTCTATGACAGTTCAAAGTGATACACGAAGTGCTCTTGAATTAAGTGATTATGCCGAGAATGTTATTTCGCAACGACTAGAAACTATTCCGGGAGTAAGTGGTGTTCAAATTTGGGGGCAAAAACGATATGCAATGCGTTTATGGATTGATCCTATAAAGCTAGCTGCATACGGATGCACAGTATCAGAAGTTCGTGCTGCCTTAAATGCTCAGAATGTTGAGTTACCTTCAGGAAAACTTACAGGAAATAATACAGAGTTGACTGTAAAAACAGTTGGAAATTTATCAAAACCAGAAGAATTTAATAATATTATTATTCGTTCTGATGGTGAAAAAATAGTTCGTTTAAGCGATGTTGGAAATGCCGAATTAGGTCCAGAAAATACGGAAACAAAATTAAGCCAATCAGGGCTTCCTATGATAGGACTTGCTATTGTGCCTATGCCAGGAGCAAATTATCTGGATATTTCAAAAGAATTTTATAAAAAATACGATGCTTTAAAAAAGGATCTTCCTAAAGATATCAAACTTGATATTGCAATTGATAGTACCCTTTTTGTTAAGAAATCGGTTCTGGAAGTTGCAGAAACATTAATGATATCTATTGTTCTGGTTATCTTGATTATCTTTTTGTTTTTTAGAGATTGGGCAATCGCATTTAGACCATTAATTGATATTCCAGTTTCCTTAATAGCAACATTTTTTATTATGTGGCTTTTTGGATTCTCGATTAATGTATTAACATTATTAGCAATTGTTTTGGCAACAGGACTTGTGGTTGATGATGGTATTGTGGTAACAGAGAATATTTTTAAGAAAGTTGAAGAAGGAATGTCGCCAATAGAAGCCGCAATTAAAGGATCTAATGAAATTTTCTTTGCTGTAATATCTATCTCAGTAACGCTTGCAGCGGTATTTTTACCAGTAATCTTTTTAGAAGGATTCGTAGGGCGGCTATTTCGAGAGTTTGGAGTTGTTATTGGTGCAGCAGTATTAATTTCTGCATTTGTTTCCTTGACCCTAACCCCTATGTTAAATGCTTATTTAATGAAAGGTGGCGAACAAAAAAAATCAAATTTCTATATTAAAACAGAACCATACTTCGAGAAATTAAATAGCGGATATGCTGATGCATTAGCTCGTTTTATGAAGAAAAAATGGTTGAGCTTTCCTATTATCGCAATTTGTTTTGGATTAATTTATCTGTTTTTTAGCATTTTGCCAAAAGAAACGGCTCCTTATGATGACAGAAGTGCGCTTGTTTTAAGCGTAACAACTCCTGAAGGATCTTCATACGAATATACAGATCGTTTTATGCAAGAACTAGGAAAGTTAATAGATGATTCGATACCAGAGAAAAAAGTAAGCTTAGTAATTACTTCGCCAGGATTTGGATCTTCATCTGTAAACAGTGGTAGAGTTAGAATCGCGCTTAAAGAAGCTAACGAAAGAACTCGTTCTCAGAAAGAAATTGCCGAAAAACTAACAAAATGGACTAAAAGATATTCTGAAGCAAAAACTTCAGTAACCGAACAGCCTACTATTGCAGTAAATCGCCGTGGAGGATTACCAATTCAGTATATTATCCAAGCGCCTAACTTTCAGAAATTAGAAGAAAAAATTCCTTTATTTATGGAGGAAGCCAATAAGAATGATACTTTTTCTGTAACTGATGTAAATTTAAAATTTAATAAGCCTGAAATTAATGTAAGTATCGATCGTGAAAAGGCCGAAAGCTTAGGTATTTCGATTATTGATATTGCACAAACATTACAGCTTTCGTTAAGCGGACAACGTTTTGGTTATTTTATTAAAAACGGAAAACAATATCAGGTAATTGGACAATTTGACCAAAAAGACCGTTCGAAACCATTGGATTTAACTTCGATGTTTGTAAAAAACAAAAAAGGGCAATTAATACAAATGGATAACGTAGTTACGATTGAAGAACAAAGTAATCCGCCACAATTGTATCATAACAATAGGTATATGTCGGCTACCGTATCTGCTGGTTTAGCTCCAGGAAAAAGTATTAGCGATGGTATTGATGCTATGAACGAAATAAAGGCCAAAGTTCTTGATGATAGTTTTACTACTGATTTAGGTGGTGAATCTCGGGATTTTGTGGAGAGTAGTTCGAATACTTCATTTGCATTTGGATTGGCTTTATTATTAATATTTTTGATATTATCGGCTCAATTTGAAAGTTTTATTGATCCATTTATTATTATTTTAACTGTACCGATGGCCGTTGCTGGAGCACTGTTTTCATTATGGTTGTTTAACCAAACATGGAATATCTTTAGCCAAATCGGAACCGTAATGTTGATTGGTTTGGTTACCAAGAATGGTATTTTAATTGTAGAATTTGCCAATCAATTGCGAGAACAAGGCAAACCAAAATTAGAAGCTATTTTAGAAGCTTCAGAAGCGCGATTAAGACCAATTTTAATGACGAGTTTGGCAATTGCACTTGGTGCTTTGCCAATTGCAATGTCGCTTGGAGCAGCTTCTACAAGCCGTATAGGAATGGGAGTTGTAATTGTGGGAGGAACTATCTTTTCATTAATTCTTACCTTATTTGTAATTCCAGCAATGTATTTAATGTGGTCTAAAGCCCGTAAGCACTATCCTGAGTTTGATCATATCGAAGAATATGAAAAAGAAAGCAGTAAATAAGCTGCAAACGCATACTTTAAATAAAATAGTAACCACGAATCGCTTTTAAATAAAATTTGATTTGCAGATTCGTGGTAATAAATATAAAAAATGATGTACACTAAAACTCTATTTAAATGCTTGGTTTTGTTGCTTTTTTGTGTTGCAAAAAGCAATGCGCAAGAAGTTCTTACTATAGAAAATGCAGTTAAAATAGCATTAGATAATAATTTTGAAATAAAAATAGCTTCAAATAATTTAAAAATTAATGAAACTAATGCAACAATAGGAAATGCTGGTATGTTGCCAAAAGTAACAGCTAGTGTTGTAGATAATAATAGCATACAAAATACCTCGCAAATTCGTCAGGATGGAACTTCGACTTCTTTGAGTAATGCAAAAAATAATAGTTTAAACTATGGTGTTGGATTAGATTGGACCATATTTGATGGTATGCGAATGTTTGCCCAATTAGACCAGCTTAAAGAACTTCAAAAATTAGGTGATGCTGAATTGCGACGTACTATTTTAGTAAAAGTTGGACAGGTAAATTCTACTTACTATGATTTGGTTCAACAGCAACAGCAATTGGCAGCTTTGGATACAACTATTGTAATTTCCAAACAAAGATTGACTTTGGCACAAAATAGATTTGCTATTGGAAAAGCTTCTAAGTTAGAGGTTTTAAATGCGCAAGTAGATTTAAATACAGACCAGGTTTCGTTATTGAGACAAAAAGAATTGTATGCAAATGCAAAGATTTTATTGAATCAAATTTTGGCAAGAGATTCTAAAATTAATTTTAAAGTAATAAATGAAGTAAAAGTAGATAATGCATTGATTTTAGATAATTTACTTGAATTAGCTAAAAAACAAAATCCACAATTAGAGTCGCAGATTATAAATATTAGAATCGCCGAATTACAATTAAAACAAGTAAAAGCAAATCGCTATCCTACAGTTAAATTAAATACTGGATATAATTTTGCAGAAAGTCATTCTAGTTTAGGATTTACAAGTGAATCAACTGCCAGAGGATTAAATTATGGCTTTAGTGCTTCTTTAAATTTATTTGATGGTTTTGCTCAACATAGAAATGAAAAAACTTCTAAACTAACAATTGAAAATACTAAATACGCTTTAGAGCAACAAAATCAAATTTTGAGTACACAATTAGCTACTTCTTATCAAACGTATCTAACGAATCTAGAGTTGATAAATTTAGAAGAAAACAATGAAGCTATTGCTAAACAAAATTTAGAGATTACTCTAGATAAATTTCGCATCGGGACGATTACAACTCTTGAGTTTAGAACAGCACAACTTAATTACGTGAATGCAAAAGTACGTTATAGTAACGCTCAATTTGAAGCTAAATTATCCGAAATTGCTTTAAAAGAATTAGCAGGAAATATTAGTTTTTAGTCTAAATTTGTTTTAAAATTTTATCAAATGATATCATATAATACTAAAGACTGGTTTACTTTTATTTTTCATTTCCATAAATCAGATACAGTTAGGAAATTATTTCCTATCATGATTGCTATAGCAATTTACTCTAGTCTAGTTGGTTATCTTGAAGTTTATTATTTTAAGATAGGTAAAAACGATTATGTACAGAATATTCCGATCATGCACGGAATGTTAGGTTTTGTAATTTCGCTACTATTAGTGTTTCGAACAAATACTGCCTACGATCGTTGGTGGGAAGGTCGAAAACAATGGGGGATTCTTGTAAATAATAGTCGTAATCTGGCAATCAAGCTTTCGGTAATCTTAAAAGATGAAAATGACAGGAAGTTCTTTAGAAAATTCATTCCTGTGTATGCTGATATTTTACACAAGCATTTACATGATTCAGAAACTGGAAAGCAACTTTTTGAAGATGTTGATTTAGAAATAGATCATCATAAACACAAGCCAAATCAGGTAAAGAGAATTATGTATCACAAAATAAATGATTTGTATGATGCTAAAAAAATATCGGGCAATCAACTTATTATTATAAACGACGAGTTCAAAGCTTTTACAGATGTTTGTGGTGCTTGCGAGAGAATAAAAAACACACCTATTCCCTACTCTTACAGTGCATTTATCAAAAAATTCATATTCTTTTATATCATGACTTTGCCTTTTGGTTACTCTATAAGTTTAGGTTATTATGTTGCTCCTGTAGTTGTTTTTGTTTTTTATGTACTAGCGAGTTTAGAACTTATTGCTGAAGAAATTGAAGATCCATTTGGTGAAGATGAAAATGATTTACCTACTAAAAAAATAGCCGAAAATATTAAAAAACATGTTGAAGAATTGATTTAATGTTAAATCTTCTTTTCTTATGATTATTATGTTTAAATTTAAGCTTTCGACTTAAAATTTAGAGCAATGAATAATCAACATTTTTTAATAAATCCACTTCAATTATCAAAAGAGAAATCCTTAAAAACTCTTGTTGAAAATAGAACGATTTATAACTTGAATCATTGCGAGTTAAATATCTTCGAAACATACGAATCTTCTACTTTAGTTCCTTTAAAGTTTGATGATTTGGTAGTTACAAGTATGTTGAGAGGAAAAAAGATAATGCATCTTTTTGATGATCCTGAATTCGAATATTTACCGGGACAAACTGTTGTTGTTCCTGCAAACGTAGAAATGAAGATTGATTTTCCAGACGCAACAAGAAATAACCCTACACAATGTCTGGCTTTAGCCATTGAACAATATAAGATTACAGAAACATTAAATTTCTTAAACGAGAAATATCCGAAAGAAAATGATGTGCTTTGGCAATTGCATTATCAAAATTATTTTTTTTACAATAGTGTTGATATGGCAGCTACTATCAATAAGCTCATTAAGGAATGCATGAGTTCATCTATTTCTAAAGATATTTTAGCTGATCTAACTCTGAAAGAATTATTGATTCGTATTATACAAACGCAAACTTTAAAATCTATTGATGAAGGAATAGTAATTCAGGCAAATAATCCAATAAAAGAAGTTACAGAATTTATCAAGCAGAATTTGAAGGAAAATATAAATTTAAAAAGTCTGAGTGATAAAGCATGTATGAGTACAGCCTCTTTCTATCGTTTTTTTAAGAGAGAACTAGGAATGAGTCCAATAGAATATGTATTGAATGAAAAAATTAAATGTGCGAAGAAATTACTAAAAAATCCTTCGATACAAATTAATGAGGTGTGTTATTTATCAGGTTTTGAAGATGCTAATTATTTCATCCGATTATTTAAAAAGCACGAAGGAATTACTCCAAAGCAATATCAGTTGTTGTTTATTAATTAGAGGTTCTTTTTTAAGGTTCAAAGGTTCAAAGGTTTTTTGGTAAAAGGCACAAAGGTTCTAAAAAAAAGGTTCAAAGATTTCCTGTAGAGGCGCACCGCAGTGCGTCTTTTTTTTTTGCACAATAATTACCGAGTTACTAGTAGAAAATCTTCCTTCGTCAGGGCGACAAAATTGTGGTTATCTCGCGCTAAAATTTCTTTATAACAAGATAGATTGATTCACGTTTCGCTAAAAACCTTAGTCCCTCAGAACCTTTGCACCTTTGTACCTTTTACCAAAAAACCTTTGCACCTTAAAAAATAATCTTAACTGGCTCTAATTCCTTCTCTTCTTCTTCGGTGAAAATTCGATATTCGATTTGAAATGTTTTTTTTAATGGTGTTTCCAATGAAAAACCGCCAACTCCAAATGCATCAATTACATTGAGTGTAAAATGTGCATGTTTCCAATATTCGAATAAATCTTTATCAACCCAAAATTCGGTATCTTCTATTGTTCCAATGCATATGTCTCCTGTTCGCTGGTAAAAACCACCTTTCTCAAAACATTGCGGCTGTGTTCCTTCGCAACATCCGCCCGCTTGATAAAACATTAATTCGCCATGTTTTTCTTTTAATATTTTTATTAATTCAATGGCTTTTTCTGAAGCATCAATTCTTTTTATCATGATTTTAGGTTTAAAAAAAGCAACAAACTCTTGTAGTTATTGAGAGTTTGTTGCTTTCATGATTTAATTCAATTAAGGTTTAGCAATTTCGAGCACAACCCTTCCTTCAATTTGTCCTTTTTTCATTTTGTCAAAAACATCATTGACATCTTCTAATTTTGCAGGAGTGATTGTAGCTTTTACTTTTCCTTCTGTAGCAAATTCTATTGCCTCTCTCATGTCTTTACGTGTGCCTACAATTGAACCACGAATTGTAATTCTGTTTAAAACAGTATCAAAAATTGATAAATCAAAGTTTCCTGGAGGAAGTCCGTTAAGTGCCATCGTACCTTTACGTCTTAAAGTTTCAAGACCTTGCTTGAAAGCTATTGGAGAAACGGCCGTAATTAATGCCCCATGCATTCCACCAACTTCCTTTTTTAAAAATTCTCCAGGATTTTGATTTTTTGCGTTTACTACCAAATCTGCTCCAAGTTTTTTGGCTAAATCAAGTTTATCATCGGCGATATCTATTGCTGCAACATGCATTCCCATTGCTTTGGCATATTGTACAGCAACGTGACCTAAACCTCCAATTCCTGAAATAGCAACCCATTCTCCTGGTTTTACCTCGGTTTCTTTTAGTCCTTTGTAAACTGTTACTCCAGCGCATAGTATTGGTGCCATTTCCATAAAATTTACATTTGATGGCAGGATTCCAACGTATCTTGCATCGGCAATTACATATTCGGCAAACCCGCCATCTACGCTATAACCACCATTTTGTTGGGTATCGCATAAGGTTTCCCAGCCTGTAATACATTGATCACAGCCTCCACAAGCGCTATATAGCCACGGCACACCTACAGCGTCACCTTCTTTTACATTTTTAACATCCTGACCTACAGCTACAACATAACCTACAGCTTCGTGTCCTGGAATTAGTGGCATTTTAGGTTTTACGGGCCAATCCCCTTCTATAGCATGTAAATCGGTATGACAAACTCCGCTGGTGATAACTTTTACAAGTATTTCATTTTTACCTGGTCGTTTTACTTCTACTTCTTCAATTTTTAACAGAGAACCAAATTCTCTTACAACTGCGGCTTTCATTGTTTTTGGCAACATAATGGTATTGATTTATAAGACCAGCACATTTATATACCAGTCTTTGGTTGATATAATTCTTTAAAAGAAACCTAATTTCTTTTTATCATAAGAAATCAGCATGTTTTTAGTTTGACGGTATTGTCCTAACATCATTTTGTGGTTTTCACGACCAATTCCTGATTGTTTGTATCCTCCAAACGGTGCGCCTGCAGGGTAAGAATGGTATTGATTTATCCAAACTCTACCAGCTTGAATTGCTCTTGGGACTTGGTAAATTTCGTGTGCATCACGTGTCCAAACACCAGCCCCTAAACCGTACATGGTATCATTTGCAATAGCAATAGCTTCTTCGGTTGTTTTAAAAGTAGTAACAGCTAGTACTGGCCCGAAAATTTCTTCCTGAAAAATTCTCATTTTATTATTTCCTCTAAACAATGTAGGTTTGATATAATAACCACCTTCTAGCTCGCCTCCTAAATTATTCTCTGCGCCACCAGTAAGCAATTCTGCTCCTTCTTCTTTTCCTAATTTTATATAAGAAAGGATTTTTTCTTTTTGTACAATTGATGTCTGTGCTCCTATCATTGTCGTTTTATCCAGTGGATTTCCTGCAATAATAGCTTCTGTTCTTTCTATTACTCTTTTAATAAATTTATCATAGATATCTTCATGAACTAATAATCTGGAAGGACATGTACAGATTTCTCCTTGATTTAAAGCAAATAAAACAGCTCCTTCTATGGCTTTATCAAAGAAATCATCATCATGATCAGCTACAGATGGAAAGAATATATTTGGTGATTTACCTCCGAGTTCTAATGTAACTGGTATTATATTTTCGGTAGCATATTGCATTACCAATCTTCCTGTAGTTGTAGAGCCTGTAAATGCTGCTTTAGAAACTTTTTTATTAGTAACTAATGGGCGTCCAAGTTCCGCACCAAAACCATTTACAATATTTAACACTCCCGGAGGAAGTATGTCGCCAATAAGTTCCATTAATACCAATATAGAAATTGGTGTGCTTTCTGCAGGTTTTAAAACAATTGTGTTTCCTGCTGCTAGTGCTGGAGCTATTTTCCAGACAGCCATTAATATTGGGAAATTCCAAGGAATAATTTGTGCTACGACTCCTAATGGTTCGCTTAATGCAATTGAAACTGTTTGCGAGTCTAATTCAGCAATTGAGCTCTCTTCGGCACGTATTACTCCTGCAAAATATCTAAAATGATCTATTGCGAGCGGAATATCAGCTGCTAAGGTTTCTCGTATTGGTTTTCCGTTATCTATCGTTTCTACAGTAGCAATATATTCTAAGTTATCCTCTATTTTTTGTGCTATCTTATTTAATAAAATACTACGTTCTGTAACGGAGGTTTTTCCCCATGTTTTGAATGCTTCATAAGCTGTATCAACTGCTAAATCAATATCTTCTTTACCAGAGTGTGCTGCTTTTGTAAAGACTTTTCCATCTATTGGAGAAAGTACATCAAAATATTCTCCTTTTAGTGGTGCTACAAATTTTCCGCCAATGTAATTATCGTATTTTGCCTTAAATTCAGGTCTTTTTGCTAGAGTACTCATAAAATATTTTTTTTGGATTCATTTCAAATTTACTTTCATTCTTTTATAAAGAATAGCACAATTCATTCATGTAATAGCACAAAAAAAACAGATTCTCTTTTATAACTAAATTTTAATACTCTATTAGTAAAATATTATGACAAAAAATAGATAATATATAAAATGGTTTTATTTGAGCTCAATTAATAAAGAGCTGTAAAAAACCAAATAAATTGTTTCCTACTACAATGTGCAATGCCTATATTTGTAAACTTATTCAAGAATAATATTACTCAAATGAAAATATCTTACAACTGGTTAAAACAATTCATTAAAATAGACTGGAAATCCGATGAAACATCTGCTTTACTTACTGACTTAGGGCTTGAAGTAGAAGTAGTTGAAAAATACCAATCAATAAAAGGCGGATTAGAAGGTATTGTTGTAGGGCATGTATTAACCTGTGTACAGCACCCTGATGCTGATCGATTAAAAATTACAACTGTTGATTTAGGATTAGAACATCCTATACAAATTGTATGTGGAGCAGCTAATGTTGCTGCAGGGCAAAAAGTTCCTGTTGCTACTATTGGTACTGTTTTATATGATAAAAGTGGTGAATCTTTTATTATTAAAAAAGGGAAAATACGCGGACAAGAAAGCCACGGAATGATTTGTGCTGAGGATGAACTAGGTTTAGGAACAGGTCATGATGGTATTATGGTTCTGGATGAAGCTTTGGTTCCAGGAACTCCGGCGTCTGAAGTTTTTAATATTGAAAATGATGAAGTTTTCGAAATAGGATTAACTCCAAACCGTGCTGATGCGATGAGTCATCTTGGTACAGCTCGTGATTTACGTGCAGGATTATTACAAAGAGGTCAAAACGTAGAGTTAATTACACCATCTGTAAGTAATTTTAGAGTTGACATGAGAACTTTAAAAATTGATGTAAATGTCGAAGAACCATCTTTGGCACCAAGATATTGTGGTGTTACCATTTCAGGAATTACAATAAGCGAATCTCCAAGTTGGTTACAAAACAGATTAAAAGCAATTGGAATTACTCCTAAAAATAATATTGTTGATATTACAAACTATGTTCTTCATGAATTAGGACAGCCTTTACATGCCTTTGATGCAAGTAAAATTAACGGAAAAATAATTGTAAAAACGCTTCCTGCAGGTACTAAATTTGTTACTCTTGATGATGTTGAAAGAACATTGCACCAAGAAGATTTAATGATCTGTGATGAGAAAGGTCCGTTATGTATTGCAGGTGTTTTTGGAGGGAAAAAATCTGGTGTAACAGAAAGTACTACTTCTATATTCTTAGAAAGTGCCTATTTTAATCCAGTTACTGTTCGTAAATCGGCTAAAAGACACCAATTAAACACTGATGCTTCTTTTAGATTTGAAAGAGGTATTGATCCTTCGATTACTGCATACGCATTAAAACGTGCAGCTTTATTGATAAAAGAAATTGCTGGTGGAGAGATTACTTCTGATATTGTTGAAATCTATCAAAAGAAAATAGAAGATTTCTCTGTTTTCTTAAACTTTAGCCATGTTTCAAAAATTATTGGACAGGAGATTCCAAAAGATACTATCAAAAAAATATTAGTATCTCTTGATATTAAAGTAAACAGTGTGTCTGAAGCTGGATTGGGATTAACAATTCCTGCATACCGTGTAGATGTACAACGCGAAATTGACGTTATCGAAGAAATCCTTAGGGTTTACGGATATAACAACATTAATTTTTCTAAAAAATTCAATGCGACAGTTTCTATCTCGCCAAGAACAGAAGATTATAAAGTACAAAATAGTATTGCAGCACAATTAAACTCACAAGGTTATCATGAAATGATGGCCAATTCATTGACAACAGCTGCTTATGTTAATCTTTCTAGTTTATTAAAAGAAGAACATAATGTTACAATATTAAATCCGTTAAGTAGTGATTTATCAGTAATGCGTCAATCATTATTGTTTTCTGGATTAGAAGCTATTTCATATAATATCAACAGAAAAAATTCGGATTTAAAATTATTTGAATTTGGAAAATCATACCATAAATTTCTTAATGGTTATGAAGAACATAAACATTTAACCTTGTTTATTACTGGAAACAGAAATAAAGAAACTTGGACTAATGGACAGCAATCTACAGATTTCTTTTTATTAAAAGGATATGTAAACGGTGTTCTTTCTCGATTGGGAATTGATAAAATTAATAATATCCCATCACAATCAGATGTTTTTTCTGAAGGTGCTGCAATTGGATATGGTCATGATACTTTAGTTGAAATGGGTGTTGTTAAAAAATCAATCTTAAAACACTTCGGAATTAAACAAGAGGTTTTTTATGCAGATTTTAACTGGGATCTTATTTTGAAAATAATTACTGGTAAAATAAAATATACTGAAATTCCTAAATACCCTGAAGTACGTAGAGATTTAGCGTTATTGATTGATAAAAATGTTACCTACGATAGTATTTATACCCTTGCTAAACAAACAGAAAAATCGTTGTTAAAAGATGTGAATTTATTTGATGTATATGAGGGTAAAAAT
The DNA here is from genome assembly GCF_025847275.1 of Flavobacterium frigoritolerans. GTDB lineage: Bacteria > Bacteroidota > Bacteroidia > Flavobacteriales > Flavobacteriaceae > Flavobacterium > Flavobacterium frigoritolerans. The sequence goes on along the minus strand of NZ_JAOZEV010000014.1, from coordinate 23,919 downwards.
CTTCCTGAAGGCAAAAAATCTTATGCATTAAGTTTTACCATTCAGGATAACACAAAAACACTCACTGATGCTCAAATTGATAAAATCATGGGTAAATTACAACAAAGTTTTGAAAATGAACTTGGTGCTAGCTTACGTTAAGTAAAAAGTATTCTATATAAAAATCCGCTAGAGAATTTAAATATTCTTTAGCGGATTTTTTTTTGATTTATAAAGAGTTGAGATTTTGTTTTAACTAGCGAGTAAGCTTTTGTAATAGCTCTCTACATCTTTCCAGTTATAATAAGGAGCAGTATTTGTTTTTATAGTTGGAACAAGAATTTCCTTTTCATGAAGAAGGAATTTTACAAGTACATCTTCCGATTTTGGTTTGCGGAAAAATACAATTTGAATGTTACCTGCCATAGGTGCTACTTTAAAATCGCTCCATGCTTCATAAAATTTATTAGTATCAGAAATACTATTATAGGTTCCTTCTAAGTGCAGTAGCATTGCCAACGGAATTATATTGCCATCATGTGCAAAACGAAGCGTTGCTCCTTTTCCTTTTGATGCTATCATTTTATTAGCATTCTCTAGAATATTTTTTAAAGTTGGTTTTTGATTTTCAAACATGAGTCCGTTATTGATAGCTGAATTAGCATCATTTACATACAAGCGATAGTTTGTACATTGCCATAAATCAAAAAGCTCTTGTTTTTCGAATAAATCATAAAAACTCAGTTTTGTTTCTACATTTTGCATCCCTCCTGCTATAGCAAATAACTTTTTCATGACCGTTTCTGGATTCACTTTTTTGATAATATAATCTTCATCAGAAAATAAAGAATTTATCAAACGATCTGGATTTAGATGTTTTGCTTCAAATTTTTGGTATTCTTCTCGCCATGTATCTTTTGCTGATCTAAAAGCTATTGCTTCTGGTGTGTGATAGTTGAGATAACGCTGCCATTTTATACCTGAATTTCTAGTAATTTGTAAGCTTGGATTAAACTCTTTAATGCGCTCACAAAAAGCATCCATACTTAATGCAACACGTACTACTGTTGTTGCGCTGGCATCTACTTGTGCTTCTTTTGTAAATACCTTTGGATAAAGATTATACATGCGTTCTGCAATACCTCTTTGTTCTTGTACCCCTATAAGTGAAAGATCTCCACCTCTAAATTCAGCTTCGCCCCAAAGTTGTTGCAAACGTTTTAATACATCTTTGCCCAGATCGGTAAGTGCGGCATTTTTGTTAGCATTTTCAAATAAATCTAATACTTCTTTATAGTCATTATCACTTATCAGATAACGAGAACCGTGACGTCCAAAATGACTTATATAAAATGCTTCATATCCTTTTGGTGCAGCCGTATAGGCTATAATATCTTTGGCAGGATATGCGTAGTAAACACCAGCCGTTTTTTCTGGTGTATCAAACATTTCCTGTTGGGTTGTTTGAGCTAAAACTATCGATAGATTAGCTAGTATAAATAATAATGATAAGCGATTTTTCTTCATTTTAATCTAATTTTTCACAAAGAGTAAATATATTCTAAAATTTGGATTTTATTTTCACAAAAAGCCCCAAATAGTGTTTTAAACTATTTGGGGGCTTTTTAGGATAATCTAAAATTTTTTTATTTTATTGTTCTTTACTAGTCATTAGCTCTTTTATGTATTTTACTGGAGCACTACCGTAGCTTAAGAACTTTTCATGAAATTGTTTTAGGTTAAATTTCGCTCCTTGTTCTTTTTTTAATGATTCTCTAAAATCATAAATCTCGGTATATCCTGTAAAATAAGAACATAATTGTACTTGTGACAGCGTTGCGCGTTTCCATTTTCCATCTGCCTCCGCTTGCTGTTGGAAAGCTTCTTTGGTTAACAAGTTTATAGCTGCTTCTTTTGACATGTCTTTAGTATGAACACTATAATCTAATATTGTGTTGCAAGTTGTTCTAAGATTCCATTTATAATACATTAACCACATTTCATCTGAGTTTTTGTATCCACTTTCTAGCATCATTCTTTCAGTATAAACTGCCCAACCTTCGATCATTGCTCCATTTCCTAAAATAGATTTTATGATGCTTGGCGATTGATTGCTGTAAACCAATTGTGTGTAATGTCCTGGAATTGCTTCGTGAATATTCAGAATTTGCAAGATGTAATCGTTATATTCTCTTAAATAGCTTTCAGCATTTTCGGCTGTCCAACCCGTCATACTTCCAACATTATAATAGGTATTTGCATTTTTATCATAAGGCCCTGGTGCAGATATTGAAGCTCCTGCAACACCTGCCATGTATGCAGGTTCTTTTCTGACTACAAGTGGTTTAGATGGGTCTATGTAAAGTAAATCTTTGGCTTTAACATAAGCTACAAGCTCTGGTATTTGTTTTTCAATTTCTGATTGAAATTTTTCAGGAGTTGTATGTTGTAATGATATTTTATCAATTACTTGCTTAATTAGTTCGAGTTTATCAGTTGGTTTTGCAGCTGTTCCATTATACTTTGTCCATAATTTATTAGCGAGAACAAACATTTTTTCATGTAAGTCATTTTTATGATTTACTGCAATTTTATAAATTTCATCAGCAGTATATCCAGACTCAATATCAAAGTTGAATTTTTTAGCATATAATTCAGAACCTAATCTAAAAGAACGAGGGGTTTTATTATCTAGATTTTTTAACCAGTTTGCATAATCTGTAATTGCTTTTACTGATACATTTGCTTTATCGATGATGCTCTTTTTTTCTTCTGGAGATAATTTACTTTTGCTTAAAGCAGCTACTAAATCTTCTTTAAAAACAGAAGTTCCACCTAGATTTTGATCTATTGCAAGTGCAGTATGTTCTTTGGTTGGGTTTTTAATATTTGACTTTGCTGCTTCATAATAAGCAGGAATCCCGTTCATTTTTAAATTGAAATTACGTAATCTCACATCTAGAGAATCATATTTACCATTTAATATTTCTGCAAAAGCACCACAAACGTTGTAAGATGATGGGTTCCACTCAGATGATTTAAGCTCTTTTATACCAAATAGTGTGCCTTCAAGCTGATTTTTAATCATATAAAAATCAGTTTTGTTATTATCAGAAAGGTTTTCTAATGGATATTGTTTTAATGAATCTAATTGAGAATTAGCAAAAGCTATTTGTTTCTTTTGATTTTCAGCATTTGGAATAACCAAAACACTATCAAATTTATGATATCCTTGGCTTGCTGCCCAATCAGGATTTAGTTTCCATAAGTCGGTAATAAAGCCGTCCTTGTATTTTTCAAATTTTTCATTTGCAACCTTATCGTTACCTGATTTAGCATTTTTATTGCAGGAAACAAGTAAAGCAACAATAACAATAGGAATAAAAAGTTTTTTCATATATATAATGTATTTAACCGCTAAAGATAAAAAATGATCTTTATGGCGAGCTATTATAATGGATTAAAATTTAACTGCAAAGTTCGCAAAACTTTATGCAAAGCTAGGAAAGCCTTTGAATCTTTGCCACTTAGAGCCTTAATGTAAATTAGTAAGCTAACAAATCAATCAATTCTTTTTCAAATCGCGCTTTTGGCAAATATTGATCTTCTAGTGCTTTTGTAAAAGGAATTGGAGAGTCTAAACTTGCAACACGTTTAACTGGAGCATCGAGATAACGGAAGCAATTTTCCATTATTAATGCCGAAATATCACTGGCAATACCACCAAAAAGTGAATCTTCCTGATAAATTATTACACGCCCTGTTTTCTTAACCGATTCATAAATTGCTTCGGTATCCAAAGGTTGCAAAGTTCTTAAATCTAATAGATCTGCTGAAATTTCTGGATTCTTGGCAAGTGTATCTAAAGCCCAATGTACAGGTGCTCCAAAAGCAATAATTGTAACATCATCTCCTTTTTTTAACAATGCAGCTCTTCCTAATGGTATTGTATAATAATCTGTAGGTACATCTTGATAAACGCTTCGATATAATTGCTTGTGTTCAAAGAATAAAACAGGATTTGGATCATTGATAGATTCATTTAATAAACCTTTAGCATCATAAGGGAAAGCTGGGTAAACTACTTTTAAACCTGGTGTTTTTGTAAACCAAGCTTCATTGGTTTGCGAATGAAATGGTCCTGCCTGAGTACCTCCGCCACAAGGCATTCGAACTACAACATCAGCTTTTTCTAACCATCGATAATGTGATTTCGCTAATAAATTCACAATCGGATTAAATCCTGTTGAAACAAAATCTGCAAATTGCATCTCGACAATTGCTTTATAACCATTTATAGAAAGTCCCATTCCTGTTGAAACTACAGCGCTCTCACAAATTGGCGTATTCCGTACACGATCTTTACCAAATATTTCTACAAAACCATCTGTTATTTTAAATGCACCACCATATTCAGCAATGTCTTGCCCCATAATAACCAAATTGGTATGAAGCTGCATTGATAAATTTAAACTGGACGAAATGGCATCTATAAAGCGAATGTTTTTTGTCTCCAAGTCAGGTGTAATTTCTTTATAGCTATAAGGTTTATACACATCATTTAACTCTTCTTCATATGAAGCTTCTATTTCTGGCTCTTCATTAGCTAAAACAAGGCTGTCGTCGATATCTTTCTTAATTTCAGCATGTAATTCTTCATCATATTCTGTAGTTAATACTCCTATTTCAGTCAAATAGTTCTTGTAATTGTTTACAGGATCTTTTATTGCCCACATATCCATTAAGTCTTGCGGAACATATTTTGTACCACTCGCCTCTTCATGTCCACGCATTCTGAATGTTTTGAATTCTAATAAAACAGGTCGTGGTTTTTCTATCATCGAAAGTTTTAATTCAGATAAAAGATTATAAACTTCAAGTATGTTATTTCCGTCGATTATATGACTTTCTATACCATAACCAACTCCTTTGTCTGCTAGGTTTTCACAACGATATTGCTCGTTTGTGGGAGTCGAAAGTCCATAACCATTATTCTCGATGACAAACATTACAGGCAATTCCCAAACAGCAGCAATATTTAATGCTTCATGAAAATCACCTTCGCTAGTTGCACCTTCTCCTGTGAAAACAGCAGTTACTTTATTGTTCTTTTTTAATTTATTGGCTAAGGCAATTCCGTCGGCTACACCTAATTGAGGTCCTAAGTGCGAAATCATTCCAATAATCTTATATTCTTGTGTTCCAAAGTGAAAACTTCTGTCACGACCTTTGGTAAAACCATTGGCTTTTCCTTGCCATTGCGAAAAAAGACGGTATAATGGGATATCTCTTCCTGTAAAAACACCCAGATTTCGGTGCATTGGTAAGATGTACTCATCGGAGTCCAAAACGGCTGTAACTCCTACAGATATTGCTTCTTGTCCTATTCCTGAAAACCATTTAGATACTTTTCCCTGGCGGATTAAGATGAGCATTTTCTCTTCTATCAATCTTGGTTTTAATAATCTCTTGTATAAATCTAATAGCTGCTCGTTGGTCAATTTTTTTCTGTCAAAAATCATTTTTTGGTTTATTATTTAGTCAATGAATGTTGTAAAATTATAACAACTTGGTTATATTTTGTTATATAATTATTAATTATTAGCATTTGTTGAAATAAAAATAACAAATTAGTTTTACATTTGCTCTAAGATATGGTTTATAGCCGTATCAAGTTATCAATAAATATGTAAAGTATGCAAAACATTCCTAGTGTAGACTTACGTGATTTCCTTTCGGACAACCCGGAACGTAAACAAAAATTTGTAAATGAAATCGGAAATGCATTTGAAAACATTGGCTTCGTTGCCCTAAAAGGTCATTTTTTAGATGATCAGTTAGTTGACGAACTTTATGGCGAAATTAGAAAATTTTTCGCATTGCCAATAGAATCTAAACATAATTATGAAATCCCAGGTATTGGAGGTCAGAGAGGTTATGTTTCTTTTGGTACAGAACACGCCAAAGGAAGAAAAGAAGGCGACTTAAAAGAATTCTGGCATTTTGGTCAGTATGTGAGTGAAAACTCTAAGTATGCTTCGGAATATCCAGAAAATGTTGAAGTTACAGAACTCCCTAAATTTAATGCAGTTGGTAAAGAAGCGTACCAAATGCTTGAAAAAACTGGAGTTTACGTTTTAAGAGCTTTAGCATTACACCTTGGATTAGATGAATTCTACTTTGACAAATATGCCAAAGACGGAAATTCTATCCTACGACCTATTCATTACCCACCAATTACATCTGAACCAAAAGATGCTATTCGTGCTGCTGCTCATGGTGATATTAATCTTATTACCTTATTAATGGGAGCGCAAGGTAAAGGTTTACAAGTTCAGAATCATGATGGAGAATGGATTGATGCCATTGCCGAAGATGATCAATTGGTAATTAATGTTGGAGACATGCTTTCACGTCATACCAACAACAGACTAAAATCGACTATTCACCAAGTAGTTAACCCTCCAAGAGAATTATGGGGAACATCTCGTTTCTCTGTTCCGTTTTTTATGCACCCAGTAAGCGATATGCGTTTGGATTGTTTAGAAAATTGTATTGATGCTGAGAATCCTAAAAAATTCGAGGATATTACTGCTGGAGAATATTTATACGAACGTTTGGTAGATTTGGGTTTAATCAAAAAATAATCTTTAAATTTACCTAATTATAAAAAGACATTGAGTTTATACTTAATGTCTTTTTAATTTTAAAATAAATTACAAATGGACTTACAAGACCAACTGAAAAATCTTTTCCCAGATCACGAAGTATCTCCCGATGAAATAGTGGTTCCAGAAGATCATACTCTTTTTATCCAAAAAGAACCTATGATTTGTAAATACGAAAAACGAAAAGGGAAAGCCACCACAATTATTGAAGGTTACGAAGGAACTGATGAAGATTTTAAAATCCTAGCCAAAGAAATTAAAACTAAATTAAGTGTTGGCGGGACTTTTAAAGATGATTCTATTATTATACAAGGGGATTACCGTGATAAAATAATGGAAATACTAAAAGCAAAAGGATTTAAAGTAAAACGCGTAGGTGGCTAGTGCTTAGTGTCAGTAATCAGTTTCGGTTTTCAGTTACATACTTTGTAGTTTAAAATTTCATTTGCGAACCCTTGCGTTTGTAAAAGTTTAGTATGAAACCTTTGCGCCCTTTGCGGTTAAATCACAAAAAAATAAAGACATCCATTATGCGCTTCTATGTTAAACCTTAGAACCTCAGAACCTTTGTCTCTTTGAACCTTAAAAAATAAAGACATCCATTATGCGCTTCTATGTTAAATCTTAGAACCTCAGAACCTTTGTCTCTTTGAACCTTAAAAAATAAAGACATCCATTATGCGCTTTTATGTTAAACCTTAGAACCTCAGAACCTTTGTCTCTTTGAACCTTAAAAAATAAAGACATCTAATTATGCGCTTCTATAATAAACCTTAGAACCTCAGAACCTTTGTCTCTTTGAACCTTAAAAAAAATAAAACAATGATACAATCATCAGAATTAATACTAAATCCAGACGGAAGTGTCTATCATTTAAATCTTCGCCCAGAACATATTGCAAATGACATTATTTTTGTAGGCGATCAAAATCGCGTTGAAAAAATAACACAGTTTTTTGACAGTATCGAGTTTTCTACTCAAAAAAGAGAATTTAAAACTCAAACTGGAGTCTATAAAGGAAAAAGAATTACGGTAATGTCAACAGGAATCGGTCCAGACAATATAGATATTGTTGTCAATGAACTAGATGCTTTGGTAAATATTGATTTAGAAACTCGTAAACCAAAAGAAAACCTAACTTCTCTGAACATTATCAGAATTGGAACTTCGGGTTCATTACAAGCAGATATTCCAGTTGATAGTTTTGTAATGTCGACTTTTGGGTTAGGACTTGACAATATGCTTCGTTCTTATTTAATTGACGAGGTTTCCAATGATGCTATCGAAGAAGCTTTTATAAACCATACCAATTGGGATATTCGTAAAGGAAAGCCTTATGTAATTGCATGCTCTGAGAAATTAGAAAAGCTTATTGAAAGTGATAAAATGCATAAAGGGATTACTGCAACTGCTGGTGGTTTTTATGGCCCACAAGGGCGCGTTTTACGTTTAAACATTCAAGATGAAGAATTAAACTCTAAAATGGACAATTTTACATTTAATGACAGCCGTATTACAAACCTAGAAATGGAAACTGCTGCTATTTATGGTCTTTCAGCATTATTAGGACATCACGCATTATCATTGAATGCTATTATTGCTAATCGTGCTACAGGTACTTTTAGTGAAGATCCGTATAAAGCTGTTGATGAATTGATTAAATATACTCTGAACAAGTTAATCGCAAATTAATATGCAAAATGCAATCTACAAGTTTGAAAAATTGCTTCATGAAAATTCAGAATATTTAAAATCTTTAGACAAAGAAACTTTAGAAAAGAAACTTCCTGAAAAATGGTCAAAAAAAGAAATTTTAGGACATCTTGTAGATTCATCTATACATAATTTAGTTCGTTTTACAGAGATAAATTATCTGCCAAAGCCGTATAATCACAGGCCATATAACCAGAATGATTTGGTTACCATTAACCAATATCAAACTATGGATACGGATGAGTTAATACAGCTTTGGTACTCGATAAATAAGCAAATTATTAGACTATTTAAATCTGTTGATGAAAAAGCATTAGATTATGAAATCCGATTAAGCGATGGTTCTATCATTAATCTGGATTTCTTGATGAAAGATTATGTTGATCATTTAGAACATCATATTAATCAAATAAAAAAATAGCATGACACTAAGAGTAGCACGCCATACGAATGATTTGAAAAAACTAATAAATTTCTATATCGATATTTTGGGATTTGAAAGACTAGGAGGTTTTGAAAATCATAATAATTATGACGGAGCTTTTATTGGTAAACCTAATTTAGACTGGCATTTTGAATTTACAAAGTCGAACGATAAAGCCAATCATACTTCAGATGAAGATGATGCTTTAGTGCTATATCCAGAAACAATTTTAGAATATAACAGATTAGTGATTAATGTTTTAAATAATGATATGTTATTTATAAAGGCAAAAAATCCATATTGGAATGAAAACGGAAAAATGTTTCTTGATCCAGATGGTTTTCGTATTATTATTTCGTCATTAAAAGCTAAATAAATTTTCTAAAATCTAAGCAGTCTAACTAATCTAAAAATCTAAGAATGAAAACTATAAAAATAGCTGGTGTTCCGGAGCATTTTAATTTACCATGGCATTTATGCATTGAAAATAGAGAATTTGAAGCCGAAGGAATCGATTTGCAATGGACTGATGTTCCTGAAGGTACTGGCAAAATGTGCCAAATGCTTCGAGATGGTGAAACCGATATTGCTGTAATATTAACTGAAGGGATTGTAAAAGATATTGTTGCAGGAAATCCAAGTAAAATTGTGCAGGTATATGTGCAATCACCTTTAATTTGGGGAATTCATGTTGCTGCAAAATCCGATTATAAAACCATAGGTGATTTAGAAAATAAAAAAGTGGCTATTTCGCGTCTGGGTTCAGGTTCTCAATTAATGGCCTATGTAAATGCGAACAATCAGGGTTGGAAAACTGATAATTTAGAATTTGAAATTGTAAACACTATCGATGGTGCTGTCGAAGCTTTGACTAATAAAACGGCTGATTACTTTATGTGGGAACGTTTTATGACAAAACCATTAGTTGACAAAGGAATTTTCAGACGTATAACTGACTGCCCTACTCCATGGCCATCGTTTGTAATTGCTGTGCGTGACGAAGTATTAAAAAATGATCCGCAAATAATTGCTTCAATTCTTGAAATTATCAATGTAACCACCGAAGATTTTAAAGCTATTCCAAGTATTGACAGGACTTTATCTGAGTTATTTGAACAAAAGGTTGAGGATATACAGGAGTGGCTAAAATTGACTCAATGGTCACAAAAACCGTTGAATGAAAAAACATTTAATAAAATCCAAAATCAGTTATTTGAACTGGGTATTATTGATAAAAAAAGTACTTTTGTAGAAACAGTAAAATTTCTTTAAAATTTGCTTTTTGGGCATTATGATAAAAAATAGAAAAATTGACTTAAATAAACTTAAAAGTAACCTTCAGGTAAAATCACCTTGGAACGAGGTTATTATTATGCTATTGAGTTTTTTAATCACGCTTCCTACTTTTATCATAATGCACCAAAATTTAATAGATTTTAATTGGCCTTTTAATTTTGATAGGGTTTTACTTTTTATTTTTGTTCTTGTTGGATTATATTTCCTTTTAATGAAATTAAAAACGATCATTATTATTTGTATCGTTTTATATCTCCTGGTTTTATTTTACGGAACCGCTTTGGGTAATTATGGTTTTGGTGAAGTTGCTGAAGACTATAACGCTATAATCTACACCATGTCTGATAATCCCTACCCACAAGATATTATTGTTGCTAAATTGCTTCCGTTTCCTAATAAATCCAAAATTATTAATGCAATTGAATATCAAAATCCTAAAGTGAGGAATTTTGCTATAATGGCAACAACTAAGCATTTTAAAAACATTAAAGGATATTCTGACTACAGAACCATAATACAATGTTTTGCTGTTTTTAAAGAAATTAATAGTCGATGGAATTATGTAAATGATCCTAAAGAAGGTGATTATATTGCTACTGCAAGTGAATCATTAATGTATTTCTCAGGTGATTGCGATGATCATTCTATTTTAATGGCTGCTGCAATACGTTCTATTGGCGGTACACCAAGACTTATTCATACTAAAGGACACATTTACCCAGAAATTTTGATCGGATCTTTACTAGATTTAGAAAAAGTAAACTACTTGGTTAAAAATGTCCTATTTGTAAAAGAAAGCTATGGTAAAACTTTACATTATCATATTGATGAGCGTGGACAAGTATGGTTAAACCTTGACTATACAGCAAAATATCCTGGAGGACCATTTATGTCCGAAGAAATTCTAGGTGCACTTACCCTTAGATAATTTTTTAAGCGCTAAAATTCTTCTAATTAAAAGCAATAATTAATCTTGTAGTCATACTATCGATGCTATTATGAAATCATGATGCATGCATGATTCAGAATTAAATTTGCCTTAACCTCAGTAAACATAATACTCTAGTATACAAATAGTTTAGCTCTATATGCTTTCGTTTTACTATTTGTTTGAATGTATTTTTTTTGTAACTTCCATCTTTAACCTTAAATTGAAATAACTATGAAAAAATCTACACTATTTATCTTTGGGTTTGTCTTTTTATCATTGCTAATGATTTCTTGTCAAAAGGAAAGAAATAAGCTTGTTAATTCTTGGAAAGTTACTAATGTTGAAGCCAAAAAAACACTTTCTGATTCTATTAAAAACGTAATTCTATCTAAAGGAAATCTCAAATTTTCTAAAGATGGAAAGGTTACAGGATTTCTTGATGTTGAATTAAATGGAACTTATGCTCTAAATAAAGGCGGTAAAAATTTAATTATTAAAGATGAAGTAGGTACTCCCTACCCTTTTACAAGTACTATAGATAAAGAACAACTGGTATTAGATGGAGAGGATATGACGCTCACTCTCGATAAAAATTAAAGAGTTTAAACAAAGTTGTCCCAAAAAGGACAACTTTGTTTTTTAAATTACAGCCTTTGTTGTTCTTCTGTTTTTTCTTTGTTATTGCTGTTCTTTAATTTTTGATTGCCTAGATTATATTTAAAAGATATACGTACACTTTGTGTATCGCCATAATCATCAAAATAATTGTATTGATTCGCATAATTTGTAGTAACACGTACTTTCTGCCCTTTGTATATATCTGAGAATAAAATGGATACTTGTCCGTTATTATTAAAAACTTTCTTGTAAATACCCATGGAAAGACTTGAAGATCCTGTTACAGTAAAAGTTCCTTGTACTGAAGGAGAATCATACGACCAATTTAATTCCATGCTTAGTTCTTTCTTTTTATTTAAGGTAAATCGGTTGTTGATATTATTGTTATATGACCAGATATTGTTGTGATACAAAGTACCATCACCACCCTGAAAAGTATCCTTTGAATAACTTATTCCATTTGAAAATATAAATTGCCACCAAGGAAATATCTCTTGATTTGCACTAAAATCCAATCCATAACCTATTTTTCTTTCAATATTAGTATGTCGATATATTACAGTGTTTGTTTCATAATCCTGATAGGAAATTTCCATTGATGGATTTATAGAATTACGATAATATAAGTCAAAATTATATTTGCTTTTAAGTGTGTATTGTAAACTAACGTTATGAACAATTTCGGGTTGCAATTTAGGATCACCTGTATAATATGAATAAGAATTATAATAGGAACGAAATGGATTTAAAGAACTGTATTGAGGTCTGTTGATTCGTTTTCCATAAGATATTCCAATTTCATGGTTTTCTGTAAGCTTATATAAAGCATATAATGTTGGAAATAGTTTAAAATAATGCTGTGTATTTACTTCATTTCCAGTTAATAAGTTTCCTTCCAGTTCTGTATATTCAGATCGTAATCCTGCTTTTAAACTCCATTTACCAATTTCTTTACCAAGGCTTAAGTAACCAGCATAAATATTTTCATCATATAAAAACTGACTACTTCTGTTTGGATTTAGTTGTAATTCTCCTGCTATGTCGTCTCGATAATCCAGATTACTATTGGCATTTACATTTCCAAATTTAATTCCTGCTTCAATCTTAGTTTCTGCTATTTCGTTGTTATAATCTGCTTGTATAGAAAATAATCCAATTTTTTGTGTATTATCACTTACAAAGCGAGTGTCGCGATAGGGTGCGCTTTGAGGTAATGAAAAAACGGAATATATATCTTGATTTTCATTTTTGAAATACCGTGTATAATCTGATGAAATAACTATTGATTGTTTTTCTGAAAACTTATGTTCAAAAGAGGCATTGTAAGCATTTGTCCTTGTTGGGTTTTTCCTTTTGTTTTGTGTTGTATAAAGTGAATCAATTTGTCTGTTAGCATCATAAATATATGTAGGAACATTGTATTCTCCATGACTTTTAAGACTAATAAATCCATTGGTGCCTAGAGTTAAGGTATTAAGACTATCTATTTCATATTCGGCAGTTATGCGATAGGTATTTTGCGATAATGATTTATTCTTACGGTTTAATATGCTTTCCCAAATTGAGGTTACCTGATCCTGATTGTCTTTATAATAAACTACATCTGCACCTTCTCTGTAATATATTCCAGCTCCCAAACTGTAGTTTCCTGATAACGCCAGTTTTTTAGTCTTGTAATATTGACTTGTTGACATGACGCCTTTAGGATATGCCGTTTGTACATAAGCCGTACTAAGAGTTCCTTTATATCCATTTTGGTTATTTTGTTTGATTTTTATATTTAGAACAGTACTTCCCTGAGCATCATATTTAGCAGGAGGATTTGTTATAACTTCTACAGATTTTACAGTATCTCCATTTGTATTTTCAAGCAATTGTTTTAGCTCTTCTCCACTTAAATATACTTTTTTATCATTGATAGTAACCAATATTCCGGTGCTACCTCTTACTGCAATTGTCCCATTATTTGAAGCTGTAACTCCCGGAGTACTTTTTAATATTTCCCATGCATTTGTATTAGATAGTACAGAATTTTCTACATTAAATTCCATCCGATCAATCTTTCGTTTTATAACAGGCTTCTTATGTGTAATTACTACATCATCAAGCGCTTCGGCATTTTTCATCATTGCTATTTCTGCAAATTCTTTATCTTTATTAAGTGTAAAATCTGTATAATAATCTGCATAACCAGAGAGACTTATCTTTAAGATGTATTTGCCCTTTGCAATATTTTCTAATTTGAATAAACCAATTTTATCAGTAGCTGTATTTCGATAAACTAAAGAATCCAATGAATTTAATATTTTCACATCTGCAAATGGAATGGGTTGCTTGTCGGAATCTTTTACAATTCCTGAAACTTTTATATTTTGCGCGACACTGATAAAGGGAATAAGACACCATAAGAAAATAACTTTTTTCATAACGTTTTTTGTTTCGGACAAATTTCAGCAAAGTACCTTGTTGTCTCGGTTAATGCTTGGTTAACGATGGGTTAATGTTATTTTGGGTTAACTATATTCTTATCTGAAAAAAGGTGTTCAATCAAGAGGCGATGCAGTATATTTATAAAGTTTGGTTAATGAAGGGTTAATAGGCACACTTATCTATTTTTAAACAGTATAATATTTTAGCTTTGTTTCTATGAAAAGAAAAATAATACTACTAATCACAGGATGTATTCTTACGGTTGTTGCATTGACTTGTATTCAAGGTTATTTCATTTGTAATACCTATGAACTGAAAAAGAAGGAAGTTAAAGATGTGATAAGAAAGCAATTATTAGCATTTGAAGATGATCCTGAATTTATAGCTATTGAAGATGCCTGCATGGAAAAATCGAGGGATTTTGTAAAAACACATAAAGGTAAAAAGTTTTCTAAAGAGGATTATTTCAATTATATTAAGAAAAATAGGGATTCTCTTTCGGCTGCGCTTTCATCTATTATGGATAAAAAAGTAAATTTTAAACATAAAATAGGCTATTCAATAGCTATAACTGCAATATTTGATAATGAAGGAATAAAAAAAGATACCGTTTATATAGGAAAACTATTGGTGTTGAGTAATAATATAAAAAGTCAAGAGGAGTTCTCTCTTGCTACTGGAATATGGCAAACAAAAATTAGTTCTAGCAGTGAAGAAGATCGAGATGTTTATAATATCGAAATACGTTCAGAACGCAATTATAGTTTTGACAGCCTGCAGAAAATAATCTTACAAGAAATGATAGGATTATTAGTGTTTTCAGTTCTACTCATAACATTTGTTATCATTCTATTTTACTTATCTATTCGGAATTTAATTACTCAGAAAAAGATAGCCGATATTAAAACAGATTTTATAAACAATATTACTCATGAATTCAATACACCACTTGCGGCAATGGATATAGCCGTAAAAACGTTTGAATTGGATACTATCACCGAAGAGCAACATAAAAATACGATTGCTATTATAAAAAGACAAAATCAACGTTTACAATCGATATTCAGTCAGGTCGCAGGAGCCTCACTTAGTTCACAAGAAATAGCCATTGATAATAATATAGCCAGCAGAAAGGAAATAGAGGAAATAATAGCCGATTTTAGATTATCGTATCCTAATATTACGATCAGTTACTCCATTGATACTGCTACACAAATCTCTATGAAACAATTCCATCTGAATACGATATTGATTAATTTATTGGATAATGCAGTCAAATACGGAGCAGATGATATAAAGTTGACTTGTGAGCAATCTGAAGTATTTACAACGCTTTCGATAGAAGATAATGGTAGAGGAATTCCTGAAAATGAACAAAAAAATATTTTTGAAAAGTTCTATCGAATAGAAAAAGATAATATTCACAATACAAAAGGACTTGGCTTAGGATTGTTTTATGTAAAGCAAATTGTAGAGACTTATAAAGGAACTATAAGTGTAAAAAGCATAGAAAAAAAAGGGACTTTATTATTAATTTCAATCCCATTGTAATGGTACATATTTTATTGGCCGAAGATGATTTAGATTATGCTTTTATCTTAAAGCAATTTTTGGAAATATCTGGTTTTAAGATCAGTTGGGCTAAAGACGGAGTTGAAGCATACGCTCTTTTTTCTACAATAAAACCAGATATATGTGTGCTTGATGTTATGATGCCAAATATGGATGGATTTACCTTAGCAGAAAAGATAATTGAATCTCATCCTGAGATACCGATTGTTTTTCTTACTGCAAAAGGACTTAAAGAAGATAAAATAAGAGGCCTTAAGCTCGGTGCAGATGATTATGTAGTGAAGCCATTTGAAGTAGACGAACTTATTTTGCGAATTACTAATATTCTAAAACGTATTAATAAGGCTCCTGTATTTAAAGCATCAGCCAAACAAATGGTTATCGGAGACTATATGTTTGATATTGAAAATTTTATGCTGACTCATAATAAAGTAACTCACCGTATTACTGAACGTGAGGCACATTTAATTCAATATTTATACAATAACAGAAATAAGCTTTTAAAAAGAGAAGATATACTAAAAGAAATATGGGGTAATGATGATTTCTTTTTGGGCAGAAGTATGGATGTATTTATCAGCCGTTTAAGGAAGTATTTTAAAGAAGATACATCTATTTCTATTTTGAGTATTCGCGGAATTGGTCTTGAGTTTAATGTTAAATCAAATAATTAGTAAAATGATAAAAATAATTTCTTTGTTAGTGTTTATGCTTTGTTCTTTTTTAATAAATGCACAATCTAAAACAACAAGTAGCAGTTCATCGTCATCAATAACTAAAATTGATGGAGTTGAAAGACAACACAGTTCAATATCTGTTAATGATTCGGATACTTTTTATAGTTTGAGAGCTAAATTTCCTTTGGATAAAAAAGAAGAAATTATAAAATTATTATCTGATAATATCGATGAAGAATATAGAAGTGTTTCCGGTAAAACTTTTAAATGGATTAAAGAAGAAAATGGTCAACCAGTATTTTCTTTTGTAGTTACTAATGATCAATTAAAAATAAGCATAGAAAAGGATATGATTTCTAATGGTACTTTTAATAAATTCAAAAATTTAGGTGAGTCCCTTAAAACAGTAATTTCTAATAGAAAATAGATCGTTTAAAGCTTCTTTTTATCAGCAAATATGCAGTCGATAATAAAGCTCCTACCTCCTATTTTAGACTATTTATTCTGTTCTGATTAAAAAAATATACAATCAAGCTCTTTAAGAAATTAAGGAGCTTTTTTTCGTTTAACGAGAAAAGAAACACTAATTAAGAAAAATTGTATCTTTGCTAACTCTAAACAAGCGTAACAATTTATGTGAAAAACAATTTCTTTCAGACAATCAAGAAGGTAGACTACAAATGTGGTCTGCTCTATTTATTCATCTCACAAGAAAGAAATTATGCTTATTCTACAAAACATCTCATATACACATCCGAACAAGGAATTATTATTTGACAACATTAGTTTTACTGTCAATAATAACGAAAAAATAGCCTTAATAGGCAACAATGGTACAGGAAAATCGACTTTACTCAAAATCATTGCAGGTGAATTACAGCCTTCAAATGGGCAAGTTAGATGCAACTCCGAACCTTATTACATACCACAAGTATTTGGTCAGTACAATCATTTTACAATTGCCCAAGCATTACAAATTGATGAGAAACTAACTGCACTAAAAGAAATACTAGAGGGTAATGTATCCGAAAACAATCTTAATGTACTAAATGATGATTGGGCTATTGAGGAACGTTGTAATAATGCTCTAAAACATTGGCAATTAATAGACTTAGATTTATCACAAAAAATGGAAACTTTAAGCGGTGGACAAAAGACTAAGGTTTTCCTTGCTGGTATTGCTATTCATCAGCCTGAGTTGGTTCTTTTAGACGAACCCAGTAACCATCTTGATAATGCAGCGAGGCAATTATTGTATGATTTTATCCAATCGACATCATGCACTTTGATTATAGTAAGTCACGACATAAAATTACTAAATATTATTAGCATTGTTTTTGAATTAAGTAAACGAGGGATTAATGTCTATGGTGGCAATTATGATTTTTATGCTGAGCAAAAGCAAATAGAACAAAACGCATTAAATCAGGATCTGCACAGTAAAGAAAAAGCGTTGCGAAAAGCTAAAGAAAAAGAACGTGAAACTCTAGAACGTCAACAAAAACTAGACGCTCGCGGAAAAAAGAAACAGGAAAAAGCGGGTGTTGCCCGAATAATGATAAATACTCTAAGGAATAATGCCGAAAATAGTACATCAAAAATAAAAGGCATGCACACCGAAAAAATTGATGGTATCTCGCAAGAACTACAAGAATTACGATCGGTTTTGCCAGACATTGACAAAATGAAATTTGGTTTTGATAATTCGTTATTGCACAAAGGCAAAATACTATTTAATGCCAAAAATATCAATTTCTGTTATGATGATGAGTTTCTTTGGAAACAAAACCTAAATATTCAAATTATAAGCGGCGAACGTATTGCTTTAAAAGGCGCAAATGGTTCTGGAAAAACCACTTTGATAAAATTAATATTAGGAAAATTAGAACCTAAAGTAGGTACACTATCCCGCGCTGAGAATAAATCTGTTTATATCGATCAAGATTATTCCCTTATAAACAATGAGCTTAAAGTGTACGACCAAGCACAACAGTTTAATACCGCTGGATTACAAGAACATGACATCAAAATGAGGCTTAACCGTTTCTTATTTACCAGTGAAGATTGGGATAAACCTTGCAGTGTGTTAAGTGGAGGAGAAAAAATGCGATTGATGCTTTGTTGTATAACAATAGGGAATCAGTCGCCAGATAGTATTATTCTTGACGAACCGACCAATAACCTTGATATACAAAACATCGAAATACTAACTGCAGCAATTAATGAATTTAAAGGAACCTTAATTGTTATATCACACGATGAACACTTTTTGGAACAAATAAACGTAGAACGAACAATTTTATTGTAAAATTTGCCATTAAACTATTTGGTTCTGCTGATTTTAATATTTCTATGTTTTTAAAAATGAGCATATTATAAAATATGTTCATTTTTTCACCTAGATACATTGTATAGCTATGTATTTTGCTATATATTTGTTTTAACCAATAAAACTTTGTCATGAATGAAACTTTTGTAACAAACTGGAAATCACAGGTAAAAAAGGGTACACTTACTTTTATTATCCTCAATGTACTCAAAGAGAATGAGTATTATGGTTATGAACTTATTGAACAAATAAAGCAACATACTGAAATAGAAATTGCTGAGGGTACTTTATATCCATTGATGAATAGGCTCAAAACTGAGAATTTAGTAGACTCTAAATGGGTTGAGCAAGAAACCGGAATTCCCAGAAAATATTACGCTCTAACCCCTACAGGAATTAAAACGCTTGTTCATATGAATGAATATTGGAAAAATTTAGAAAGTGCTATTCAAAAAATAATCAAATGAAAACAGGAGAAATAAAATTCAGTCAAGAAGCTTCAAAAAGAGTTTATAACGATTATATGAAGCGCATTTTAAAAGTTACAGATTCCTTATCGAAAGATGACAAACAAGATATTTATATGGAATTTAACAGTCATATCTTTGAGGCACTTCAACATAAAAACGGAGCTAATGAAATTGATGTGTTATTGGATGTTATTGAAAAACTAGGTATTCCGGAAGAAGTTTTAAAACCGCTTATTGCAGATAAAAAGCTGGAGCAGGCTACCAAAACATTTAATCCTATTCATGTTTTTAAAGCATTGCTATTAAATATTACCAATGGCTTTTCGTATATAATATTCTTCCTGCTATATCTTTTCTTATTTGGTTTTGTATTTGTAATAATTGCCAAAATAATAAATCCAGCTGAAGTTGGATTCTGGTATAAAGATAGTTCCTCTTTTTATTTAGGATTAAGTAATAAGGCAAACCAAACCGGAATGACTGAAATATTAGGCAATGCATTCATACCAGCAATGATAGCTTCTATACTACTCTTTTACATCTTAATTACATTATTATTAAAATTCAAGAAATCAATCAATAATAAATCAATCACTATGAAAAAAATTCTAATTACCGGTCTGCTTATCTTAAGCACCACAATGAGTTTCTCACAAACATTCAATAATCAAAGAATGGATAGTTTGTTTATGGTTCTAGAAAAAAATAATAAATTTATGGGAAGCATAGCCATTTCTCAAGATGGAAAATTATTATATGCCAAAACCATAGGTTATTCGAATCTGGAAAATTCTAAAAAAGCTGATGTTGAAACTAAATATAAGATTGGTTCTATTTCTAAAATGTTTACAGCCACATTAGTTTTAAAAGCAATTGAAGAGAATAAATTAAAATTGAATCAAACTCTTGACTCCTATTTTCCGCAAATAGAAAATTCAAAAAAAATAACGATAGGTAACTTACTAAATCATCGAAGCGGTATTCATAATTTTACTAACGAGGAATATTGTAGATCTGATGAGTTTATTACAACACCGAAATCTGAGCAAGAAATGGTTGAAGTGATAACTAAACTAAAAAGTGATTTTGAGCCTAATAGCAAAGCTGAATACAGTAATTCTAACTATGTTCTTTTGAGTTATATTCTCGAAAAAGTTTACAAAAAACCATATTCGATCATTTTAGAAACTAAAATTGCAAAACCATTAGGTTTAAAGAATACCTATTTTGGAAGTAAAACTCAAATCCAAAACAATGAAACGTATTCTTATCATTTTGATAATAAGTGGCTGAAGGCAACAGATACAGACCCATCAATTCCAATGGGAGCTGGGGCAATCGTATCAAATCCAACTGACTTGACACTATTCATAGAAGGACTTTTTAATGGCAAAATAGTTTCTGAAAAGTCTTTATCGCTAATGAAAACGTTAAACCAAAATTTTGGTATGGGCATGTTTGAAACTCCTTATTTTGAACATAAAGGGTATGGACACACAGGCGGCGTAGATGATTTTAGATCTGTTTTAACTTACTTTCCAAATGAAAAACTCGCTGTCGCAATTACTTCAAATGGAATGATTTATCCTAATAATAGTATATTGTCATGTGCTTTGAGTAGTTATTTCAATACTCCATTTGCTATGCCTACTTTTAAAGCTTTAAAGTTAAAACCAGAAGTATTAAATTTATATACAGGACAATATGCAAGTACGGAAATTCCAATAAAAATTGATGTTACCATAAAGGATGATAAATTATTTGCACAAGGAACTGGGCAGCCAGCATTTCCATTAGAAGCTACAGAAACTACTATTTTTAAATTTGAACAAGCAGGAATTATTCTTGAATTTAATACCGAAAAAAAACAAATGCTTTTAAAACAAGGTGGAAAAGAATTTTTATTTTCAAAATAATAAATACCAGCACTAAACTAAAAAAAGGGCTCCTACCCTACTATTAATCTGAAGGATATAAAATACAAATTCTTCCTGATTGAAATTATAAAGCCTAGCTCCTTAAGAAATTAAGGAGTTTTTTTATGATTAAAATGCTATTCTATTCATACTTTTTTATGCGAAATTAAGAGCAAATATCTTAAGGTTTATTACTGAAAAGGATCGTATTTATAAAAACGCATTCCATTATTAATAATAAAATAGTCCTATATTAGCTATATATAAGCGGTTTTAATTTCAAATTAGACCTGAAATTTCTGTAACCGAACTGTAAAACACCTAATAAGATTAAATAATAGTATAAAATTTAAAACCAATGGCAAATCAAGAAATATTCTTCGCTAAAGGAGATAGCCCAAAAATGATTGAAGCTTTTAAAAATGCACAAGAAACTTTTAAATATTTTTGGAGAGAATTATCATGGGAATCTAGACGAATTGTTCCTGCATTAACTGTAGCGTGCGTAAAGGTTGCCTTTTCACAAAATATAAATGGAAGTGAAAATCCTACTATTGAACATATGTGGATTAATGATATTGATTTTGATGGTGAACAAGTAAGAGGTGTTTTAATAAACGATCCTGATGAATTAACAAATATTCAAAATGGAGACGATGTTGCAGTTCCTTTAAATCAAATTAGTGATTGGTTATTTGCCATTCAGGGCAGTTCACCAAAAGGGCTTTCTAAACTATTTTCTTCGTCTCAGCCAAGAGCTTATGGAGGATTTACAATACAGGCAATACGTTCAGAAATGACGAATCAAGAAAGAAAAGATCATGATAAAGCCTGGGGATTGGATTTTGGGGATTTTAACGAAGTGCTTCTCGTTAATGAACAAAAAGAAAAGCCTGAAAACCTTGTAGAACATCCTATGAGCAAAAACATGAAAGAAAAACTTCAGGAGTTCTTAGAGCAAAATCCAGATGAAATTACCTTTCAGGATGAAGATGGATTTTCTTTGTTACATAGAGAAACAATTGCTGGAAATGTGACTTCTGTGGCTGTTTTACTAGAGTCTGGAGCAAATAAAGATATGAAAACGAATCAAGGAAAAACAGCATTAGATATTGCAAAACAATTAAAGTGGGAACACCTTATTTCTACGCTTAGTAATTAACTAAAAAAAATGTAAATATATTTTAACACATAGAATCATAGCCTAAAAAGTGTAAAAAAAGATGTTTCGCTTAAAATAAATCTCATAGTGCTATGCGAAAAAATCATGGTTTTCTAGAAAACTCTTTTGGCTTTTATTTTAAAATCTATGTTTCTATGTGTTAAATGAGATTTTTGTGAATTATACCCAACGGGCTAAATAAAAATTAAAACTGTATTCAATTTATCCAGAACAATATCCCTAAATGAACAGTAACATTATTTTTGACAAAATATTTAAACTACCAGAAAACTCCAGAAAAACATTGGAGGAAAACATTACATTGGTACATTACCCCAAAGGACATATTTTATTAAAAGCAGGAAAAATCGAATCGAATATCTATTTCATAAAAAAGGGAATTGTTAGAGCCTATGTCAATCAAAATGATAGCGATGTTACTTTTTGGTTTGGCAAAGAAGGAGAAACCATTCTTTCTATGAGAAGTTATGTCGAAAACCAAAAAGGATATGAAGATATCGAACTTCTTGAGGAGTGTGATTTATATGAATTAAAAACAGTAAATCTGCAACGATTATTTGAAGAAGATATACATATTGCAAATTGGGGAAGAAAATTTGCAGAAAGTGAACTCATAAAAACAGAAGAGCGGTTAATCTCTAGGCAGTTTAAAACAGCATCTGAAAGATATAAAGAACTAATAACCAATAACCCCGATTTAATTAAGAGAGTTCAATTGGGGCATATTGCCTCCTATCTCGGGATTACTCAAGTAAGTTTAAGCCGAATACGAGCCGAAATAAAATAAATTCATTTTTTATCATTTGTTAAATTTTAATTGAATCGGCTAGAGGATCTTTGTCGTATTAAAATTTAAAATATGAATTGGATTCTATTGGTTATTGCAGGATTATTTGAGGTGGCATTTGCTTCGTGTTTAGGAAAAGCTAAAGAGGCAACAGGAAATGATGTTTATTTATGGTATGGAGGATTCCTGGTTTCGCTTATTATAAGTATGTTGCTTCTTATCAAGAGTACACAAACATTACCTATTGGTACTGCTTATGCTGTATGGACTGGAATTGGTGCTGTTGGAACAGTTTTGGTCGGCATTTTTGTGTTTAAAGATCCAACAAACTTCTGGAGATTGTTCTTTATTGCAACATTGGTTGGTTCAATCATCGGATTAAAATCGGTTTCACATTAATGAAACTTGTAGTAAAAAAAATGCAGCTTAATTTAAGTAAAGTTAAGTTGCATTTAAATTATATCCCCTTCCTGATCCCCTTCTTTTTATTTCTAAAAACGTTTCTTGTCTTTATTCTCTTCCTATTTATTTTTATTTTTTGTCAGTCGATCAGATATTGCATTCGCATTCCTAGATCTTTAGGATACTAGACTCAACTCTTACTCTTAAAAATATTTTCTTCAGGATTATCATAATTTCATGCATTATTTGTACTAAAAATAGTGCTATATTAGCCTATTAAAAGCTTATTTGTGGCGCAAAGTATGCCTAAACCAGACTTTGCAAAACCTCAATTATAGCTTGTATTAGAAGGCAATTTAAAATTATAATAAACACTGATATTTATGTCTGAACTTTTTGAATTCAATAATAAAAAAAAGGATATTGTTTTTGAAATACTTAAAAACCAACTGAAACAAAATGGTTTAAAAATTGATTCCATTGACAACGAAAATCTTATTCACATTAATCTTGAAGGAAATAAG